>CAVQVB010000023.1:0-14220 GCA_963716995.1 uncultured Nitrososphaerota archaeon | reverse complement strand
TCCCCTCCGCGCCTGCCTTCGGTTCAGGTCTCGGTGCTTGCTCCTACCTGGATTGAGCGTCGCCCTCGATCAATTTGTAGCGATACTGTTCGCGCTCCCTGGTCGCGGCTTGCTGGCGCAGGAGAGCCAGTCGCTTCAGCAACTCCGGAATCTCGCTGCTTTTCTCGGACTTGCGAAGTGCCTGGATGAGGTGATAGACAGCCGATTGATCATCCGGGTCGATCTGGAGCGTCGTCCTGCACTCTGCGACTGCCTGCTGATACTGCCCTGACTGAAGGTAGAGTTTTGCGAGAACTCCGTGGGCCGGGCCGAGTCCAGGACGAATCTCAATCGCTTTCTTTGCTGACTTCACCGCCGTCGCAAACTCGGGACTTCCTGGTTCCGCACCCTGCTGTGGTTGCATGTTCAATATCACTTGGTGCAAATATGTAACATGGAAAATCACCTTTTGCGGCATGAGCTGCTGTAGCTGATGCCAAGTTTCCTGTTGATGCACATCCTACTGCAGACAAACCAAATTCTTTTGCTTTTGATACAGCTACACCTGCAGGTCTGTCTTTAAATGAGAAAGTAGGATTCACTGAATCATTTTTTATGTAAAGATTGTTAAGACCGAGTGCTTTACCCAGTTTTTCTGCCTTGATCAATGGAGTCATCCCAGCCCCAATACTTACTATGTTAGATTTTGATTCAATTGGCAAGAGTTCATGATATCTCCAGTAAGTGTGCTCACGATTTGAAAAAGTATTCTTGTTTACGGATGGAAAATCATAGTGTACGTCAAGAGGACCAAAACAGTCTTCGCAGATATACTTGAATGTAGGAGTATATTCTTTCTTACACTCTCTGCACTGCAGAAACTTTATTTTTCCCAAGATAGTTTTAACTTCGTAAAATAGTACATAAAAAATCCTAATATTAATTTAAGTGGTACTTAATTTCTAAAACAGTAAGATTAAGTGAAAATTAATATAAATCTAGACATAATTTTAAAAAAGATCTAATAACAAAAGAGTCCACAACTTGGAAATTTCGTAAATTAAGAGATTTTATGAATTTTTTACAATTAGAAGAAATATTAATAATAACATCAGAACAAAGTTCGAAAATTGAAAATAAAAGAGAGAACTAAGAAGAAGAAACATACTGGAAAAATAATTGCATTAATCATAGTAGTAGGCATAGCTGCAGTCGTAACATATTCTTATTATCAACAAAAACAATTAGAGTCACAGCAATGGCATTGGATTGCATCAGGTCCATTTTCAATCAATAAGAATCAATACGAACTTGGAGAAAATATTTTCATGATAGTAAATGGCTTGCAACCAACCGATGTGGGAGAAATTGATATTGTAGATCCAAAAGGAGATGCATTTACCAAGATACCATTTAACGGAACAATGAAGTCTAGTTTTCAACAGTTTTTCAAACCAGTTACTGAAAGAAGTCTAGGATTATGCAATGCCACATCTCTTGTGGGCAATTGGAACATAATATTCAAAGGAGTTTCTTACAAATCAATACCATTTGAAATCACAAATGAGTTCATACCAGGAGAAGAGAGTGGTTCTGGAATGGCTCCAGTACCAAAAGGATTAGCTCCATGCTAGATTTATTTTTCTAAAACATTGTGGAAACATACTCTGTCTCCAGTGTGACATGCCGGGCCACTTGGTTCCACTAGATATACAATTGCATCCGAATCGCAATCTACCAAGATCTCTTTGACTTTTTGCACATTTCCTGATTCTTCTCCTTTCATCCATAACTTGTTTCTTGATCTGCTCCAAAACCATGAATTACCAGTTTTTTGTGTGAGTTCAAGCGATTCTTTATTTGCATATGCAAGTGTTAATACTTCCTTAGAGTGCACATCTTGAACAATTACAGGTACAAGACCATCACTTTTTGCAAAATCAATATCATTTATCTTCTTATTCATCATAACACCATTTGTTTGAGCCCTATTTTTCTGTTATAGTCGAACAGGGACTCCATTTTCCTTGAGATATTCTTTTACTCTATCTACAGAATGGGTCTGGTAATGAAATATTGATGCAGCCAAGGCAGCATCCACATTGGTTTGTAGAAAGACATCAAGCATATGTTTTGGTTTGCCGCATCCTCCTGATGCCACAACTGGTATGTTTACAGCATTGACTATTTCTTTAATGAGTTGTACATCATAGCCCTCCTTTGTTCCATCCATGTCTATGCTTGTTAACAAAACCTCACCTGCACCACGTCTTTCTACCTCTTTTGCCCACTCTATAGCATCAAGGTTTGTAGGAGTTTTTCCACCATAAATGTAAACTTCGAACCAGAATTTTTTGGAATCAGATGTAAAGATGTGTCTATCTTCTTTTATCTCATAATTACGTTTTACATCCATCGCTATCACCACACATTGTTTACCAAAAATTTCCATCAACTTTGTTATTATTTCGGGGTTTTTCACAGCACCAGTGTTAATGGCAACCTTATCAGCTCCACTAAGAAGAATATCTCTTGCATCCTGCAAGTTCTTAACACCACCGCCTACAGTAAATGGAATATCAATTACTTGAGCTACTTTCTGTACAAGACTTTTGATTGTCTCTCGTTGTTGTTCAGAAGCTGTTATGTCAAGAAAGACTAGTTCGTCAGCTCCTTCTTGACTATATTTTTCTGCAAGTAAAACAGGATCGCCTGCATCTTTTATCGATTTAAAGTGCATTCCCTTTACCACTCTACCATTATCAACATCAAGACAAGGAATTACTCTCTTGGTTAAAGTCATGCTAGCGTCTTAACCTCTTCTACGGATATCTTTCCATCATATAATGCCTTACCAAGAATTACTGCAGCCGCACCACATTTTTTTACGTTTACAATATCTTGCAAGTTAGATATTCCCCCACTTGCGATAACACTTGTATTTTGTATATTGCATGCTTTTTGTAAAGAGTCAAGATCAGGGCCATGTAATGTTCCATCTCTTTCCACAGTAGTTATAAGAAATTGAGAATACCCAAGTCTTACAAAACTTTCAATTCCCGGGATAAGTTCTATGCCAGTACTTTCTTTCCACCCACTAATCACTATTTTACCTCCCATTTGATCTGCAGATATCACAATTCTTTCTTTTCCAAATTTCTTTGAAACCTCTTCTACGATTTCTTTATTTTTAAAAGCAATAGTTCCAAGAACTACTTTGGAAGAAAATTGTAATGCATTTTCTATCATTTCTTTTGTGCGTAGACCTCCAGCAGCTTCAACAGGTATGGAAACTGATTCGGTAATTTTTTGAATTGTTCGTAGATTTGAACCTGTTCCAAGAGTAGCATCCAAATCTACCACATGAAGCATATCTGCACCAGCTTTTTCCCATTTTTTTGCCATTTCAATAGGATCAGAACTATACACAGTCTTGTTTTTTGGATCTCCCTTTACTAGACGCACTACTTTGTTATCCATAATATCAATGGCAGGAATTACCTTCACTTTTTGCACACTCGTAAAAAGTTCTTTATCATAATAGAGCCAACTTTACTTGATTTTTCAGGATGAAATTGTGTTCCAAACAATGTTTGGCTTTCAATTACAGCAGGTACATCTATTCCATAATCAGAATCTGCCATGATAATTTCTTCATTTTTTGGTTTTACTCTATAGGAATGAACAAAGTAAACCCATGAACCTTCCTTTACTCCATCTAGCAATATACTTGGTTTTTTTATCTGAAGATTATTCCAACCCATATGTGGAATTTTGAATTTGTTTGGAAGAAGAATTACTTCGCCGTCTAAAACTCCCAGTCCTCCAAGTTTTCCTTCCTCACTTTTCTCAAAGAACATCTCCATGCCTAAACAAATACCTAACACCGGAATCTGATTCTTTACCAAATCCTGAAATGCAATTTTTGAAGTATGAAGACTCTTTATTGCAGGATCAAAGTTTCCCACGCCAGGCAAAAGTAATCCAGAATAATTTTTTATTTTTTCAAGATTAGTTATAATGTCTACTTGTGCTTCGTTTTTTTCTAAGGATGATTTGAGACTGAATATGTTTCCTGCACCATAGTCAAATATTGCTACTTTGACCATTACATAGCACCTTTTGTACTGGGTATTCCCTTTTGCTTGCCATCATAACCTGCAGCTGTTCTCCAAGCTACTGCAAATGCCTTTATCGCAGCTTCAATCTTGTGGTGATCATTGTCTCCATATTTTACTGATACGTGCATACAGATGTTTAGATTTTGAGCCAGTGATCGGAAAAAGTGTTCCAAATCTTCTTTTGATATTTCTTCTATTTGATTTCTCTTAATAGACAAGTCAATTCTCTGGTATTGTCTTTTGATAAGATCTAAAGATGCCTCTGCAAGAGATTCATCCATTGGTACTGAAGCATGACCAAACCTCACAATTCCTGCTCTATCACCTAGAGATTTGTCCATTGCGTTTCCAAGTGCTATTGCAGTATCCTCGATCAAGTGATGATCTATTCCATCCATGGACTTTGCATTTAGTTTCAAATCAAGCATGGCATGTTTTGACAATGATGTAATAAGGTGATCAAGAAATGGCAAACCCGTTTTGATAGAAATCATCCCAGTTCCATCCAGATTTACCTCAACTAGTACCTCGGTTTCCTTAGTTTTCCTATTGATGTGTGCTTTTCTAGATTTCATTAAAATCCCCGAGTAGAGAAGTGGTTTATGCCTAGACTAGATTTAATGTCTTCGGAATTAGATCTATGGATTTGACTATAATATCGGCATTGTTGTTCGCAAATAGAGATTTTTTTGCCTCAGGGTCCTTGCTAGTACCATATACACCACAGAATATCGTAGGCATTCCAGACTCGTCAGTCTTGCGCGCCATGATATAATCTTCCATGGAGTCACCAACATATAGTGAAACACTAGCATTCATGCCCCGTATTGTAGACATGAGAGATTGAGGGTTGGGTTTTGCCATCTCGCGCGGTTCATCCTCAAGAAATTTTGAATTGTTTAGATCAAACTCTTTGAATAAATCTTTGAGAGAATGTTTTGCAGACAAATTACCTCGACCTGTTACGATAGCAATTTTCTTGTCAAACCTTTGATGTCAGCTTTGTAACAAGATCTTTATTCAAAAGCACAATATCATTTTCAATCAATCCAAGACCATGAAAAAATTGCGGTTTTCTCTTGTACAATTGTTCATATAATTCAGAACCATAAAATATTTCATCAAATATGGAAGAGAGTGGATTTTGAAATTTCTTACCCGGGTATGCTAATTTTTGTCGAATATCAGAAACATCAACATTTATCACATCCAGATACTTTTCAACAGATTTTATTCCAGTTTGATCTGCATTCTCAATTACTTGTAGAATAAAATCAGAAAAAATAGTGTTTCTTTTTTTTGCTGCAACAATACCAAGTATTAATGCATATGCCACATCAATTTCGTCATTAAAACCTCCACTAGTTTTGAAACCCTCTATCATTTTTGTTGTTACAAATTCAGATTTGTTTATTTGTGTCATTTCTTTGATAACAAAATCCACAGTTTTTTTTATAGCCAAATCATATGAATTGGATACATCTATGAGAACTCCATCGCAATCAAATATTATAGAGTCAAGATTTTTCATCTTCTCAATCTTTGTAGGATCTATTATAATTCCCTCTTCAATTTCCTTCAGAATCAATTCAGTAAATCCCGTATAGCAGTAAGGAATTTAGAATTCATATCTTGTGAACCTACTGTAACTCTCAAACATCCCTCATGTGTGCCAATCTTACCAATATTCTTAATTGATATTCCTTGTTCAATCAATGCTTTGTAGATTCGTTGACTAGAACCACCAGCTGCAAAGAGAACAAAATTTGCTTTCGAGTCAAACACCTCAAATATCTTCATCTGTCGTAGATTGGAAATAATTCGTGAACGTTCCTTCTTGACAAGATTTGCTATGTCTTCAAAATATTTTGATTGTTGTAAGGCCATTATACCAACTTCTATTGCTATGGCATTCAATGGGTACGGATATTGAATTACTCTTGTGAATGTTTCAATTATCTTCGCATTGGCTACAAAATAGCCCACTCTGAGCCCTGCTAATCCAAATGATTTGGACAGGGTCCTAAGTACAATGAGATTCTTGAATTTCTTTGTCATGTCCAGAACAGAATAATCAGAAAATTCTACATATGCCTCATCTATGATTACAAGACCTTTAAATTCACGAATCAATTTTTCAAGATCTCGTTTCTCAAACTGGAATCCAGTTGGATTGTTCGGAGTGTCAAGATAAAGAATGCTAGATTTTTTAGAGTGTGACAAGAATTTTTCCAGATCGAGTGTCATATTTTTGTCAAATGGGATTTTTATTGTTGGAATGGAATATAATTTACATCTCTCTTCAAAGAATCCAAAAGTTGGATCCGATGTCAAAATTTTAGTATTTTTAGAAGCAAAATTACTCAGAAAAAGATCAATTATTTGATCAGAACCATTTCCAACACCAATCATCTCTTTTGGCATTCCAGTATATTTTGAAATACTCTGAGATAGTCTTTCCGTTCCCCCTAAAGGATATTCTCGTACATCCATATTTTCTTTGACTTCGTTTATCATTTTTTCAAGAAATTCTTGAGATACGGCATAATTTTCATTTGAATCAAGTTTTATCACATTAGAGTGTTTTTCAGGTTTTTTGTAACCTGTAAGTTTTGAATATTTTTCTAATTCCTTCTCAAACCAATCTTTTTTCATAATAATCGCCCCCTTACTGCTTCATAGTGATTTGGCAAGCCTTCTGCGTCAGTTAGAGCTTGCATATATTTTGAAATTTTCTTCAAGGCAAGTTCAGAAGATTCTACTTGGGTTTGCACCTTCATGTAATCCAACACACTCAGCGAACCTCTAGTTCTTCCAAATCTGTTGGTTGGGAGTATGTGATTTGATCCTAACAGATAATCACTTGCTGATGATGGCGTATTTTTTCCCACTAGTGTAAGTCCCGCAGATTTTATCTTCTTTGCTACTTGCTGAGGGTTTTTTGTGATTATTTCAAGGTGTTCAGGTGCAAGTCTATTTGCAAAATCTACCATTTGTTGCTCCGTATTACACATAACAATAAATCCATTTTTTTGTAGACTCTCTTTTACAATTGGAGATCTCTTGATTGTTTTGATTTTTTTCTGCAATAATTCAAGTACCAAATCTTTTAGTTTTGAGGAATTTGTAATTAGACAACACATGGTATCTGGACTGTGTTCTGCCTGAGAGATCAAATCAAGTGCAACAAGTTCTGCATCTGCAGTGAGATCTGCAAGTATGGCAAGCTCAGTAGGACCTGCAACCATGTCAATTGAGACCACTTCACTGAGTAATGATTTTGCAAGGGTAACAAATGCACCCCCTGGACCCACTATTTTGTCTACTTGTGGTATTGACTCTGTACCATATGCCAAGGCTGCAATGGCCTGTGCACCACCTATTCTATAGAATTCATTTACTCCACAAATATTTCCAGCTACAAGCGTCAATGGATCTATTTCCCCTTTCTCATTAGAGGGAGATACCGCTATTATTTTCTTGACACCTGCAACCTTTGCTGGAATAACGGACATGACAACAGTGCTAGGATATCTTGCCTTTCCTCCAGGAATATAGCACCCTACGGTATCAATTGGCAAAAATGTTTTTTTTATTACAATTCCATCAATCGTTACAGATACATCTTGCAGTTTTTTTCGTAATGCATTTTCAGATTTTTCTAATCGTGTCTTTGCAAGTTTTATTCCAGCAATCTGTTCTTTTCGTACCTTTGAGTATGCGGACTTGATCTCTTGTTGTGTAATTTTCAAAGAGCGAATTTGTACCCCAGTGAATTTTGTTTCATATTCCTTGAGAGCCACATCTTTTCGCTTTTGTACATCAGATATGATGGATGATACTTGTTGTCTTATTGTATTACTTGTTTTGGGTCTTGCAGATTCTATAATAGAACCCATGTCTTTGACACCTATGATTCGCATCAACTTTCCTCATCGCGTTTTATCTCCTCAAGTGCCAGTATTTGTTTTGGCTCATGTACTACTAGACCTTGAGCGATTTTTCGTAATTTTGGAATCATTTTATGGAATTCAGATTTTGGAATAACTGTATTGATACCATACCATCCTTTTTCACTCAGAGGACTTATTGTGGGACGTTTGAGAGAAGGAAGGTCATGCAGTAATTTGTCGAGGTGTTCTTCTTTTACGTTTAAGAATATGTGGAGATGTTTTTTTCCTTCTACTGCGCCTCTCAACATAGTTACTATATCGTAGATTTTTTCTCGTTTTGATTTGTCTTTGAGCGATATTTTATTTGCAATTAATACTGCAGATGACTCCATCACAGTTTCAATTATTTTTAGTTGATTTTGTGTCAGAGTGGTACCAGTCTCTGTTACATCTATTATAGCATCAACATCTTCCGGAGGTTTTGCTTCGGTCGCACCAAAAGATAAGAAGATCTGAACATTCTTGTTTGAACCCTGACTTAACCACGGAGTTACAATGATTGGTTGTTTTGAACCATAAAGTTTCTTGTAGTTTTTACATTGCATGATAAATTTGGCTGTTGTGTTTAGATACTCAGAAGAAATTCGTAATATTTTTTTCTTCTTTGCATAAGATAAGATCATATCATCTAGTGATTTGAAATTATAAGAGTCAGGTATTGCAATTACAAGTTTTATCTTGCCATATTCTAAATCAAGAAGTATTTCCACATCAGAGTTTGTTTCCTTGACCCAATCTCTTCCTGTTATACCTACATCATACAGACCTGCAAATACTAAATTCGGGATTTCTTGAGGTCGTAACATCTTGACTGCAATTTGTGGATCATCTAACATCACACGATAGGTTCTATCTCTTCTAACTACACGTGTCCATGATCTTTCAAGTATCTTAAAAGTCGCTTCTTCTATACTGCCTTTTGGAACTGCAAATTTTACTATAGTCAATGTAGTCCTAACAAACTTCTTTGGATATATATTTAGTCGCCTAGAGATTCTCCAGAATCTCCTTTGCCCGGGTTACTGAGATATTTCCTTCTCTAGTCATTTGTGCTATTACATGAACCATTTTTTCTTGTGGAACACCAGCACTTGTGGCTATGTTTTGTGCATGTAATTTCATATGTCCTTTTTGAATTCCTTCTGAAGATAATGCCCTTATGGCGCTAAAGTTTTGTGCAAGGCCTGCAGCACCAATAATACAAGACAATTCCCGAGCTGATTTTACACCTAGAATTTTTACGCATGTCTTTATCATAGGATGGATGTTTATGATTCCACCAACTATTCCTACAGACATTGGTATTTCAATTTCCCCAACTAGATTTCCATCTTTGTTCTTTTTCCATTTTGTGAGTGATGTGTATTTACCATGTCTTGATGCATATGCATGTGCTGCAGCCTCAATTGCTCTTGTGTCTTGTCCAGTAGAATTTGCAACAGCTATGATTCCATTCATTATTCCTTTATTGTGTGTAACAGCTCTGTAAGGATCATTTGCAGCAAACTCATATGCCCAGATTATGTTATTTACAATTTCTTCTCCACCCAAGTCTTCTTTGTCAAATATGGCATTACCCTTCACCAATCTTTTTGTTGAATAATTAGATAATATTTTCAAAATTACTCTTCCTCCAGTTATTTTCTCAATTAGGGGTGCAACTGCTTCACACATTGTATTGGTTACATTAGCTCCCATTGCATCACCTACATCTATTAGAATTTCAACTACAAGCATGGAACCTAACTCTGTTATGACCTCTTTACATGAAATTGTTTTTGCTCCTTTCTCCATTTTTGAAAGAGTTTTACTTTTAGAATTTGCAAGAACAATGATCTCTTCAGAATTTTCCATTATTTTCGAGGCGGCAGATTTTACATCAACATTAACAACTTGAACCTGACCAATACTGTACGAGTCATCAGCCTCCATTGTAAATCCTCCATGTTTTCTTGCAATTTTAGCTGCTTTTGATGCTGCTGCAATTACTGATGGTTCTTCTATTACCATTGGAATAAGATAGTCTTGTCCATTTATTTTGAAATTTGTTGCTATTCCAAGTGGATATGACATGGTTCCAATTGCGTTTTCAACCATGTTATTGGCCTGATCAAAGTTAATTCCTCCTTCACCCTTTAAAATTTGGATGTCTTCTTTTGAAAGATTAGAGAAGGATTCTAGCACTTTTAGTTTTTCGTCTCTTGTCTTTTCATGAAATTTTGGAATTGGTGAATCAGTCAATTTATTGAACAATCCTCAATAGTTTATCGTCTTTGCTGTCTGGAAATCCTTGTCCATCTGTATTTCCTGTGAGTATGTACAGATAGTCATCAGGTCCTACTCCAACCTCACGAATTCTTCCCAGTCCATCCAATATGATCTTTTGTGATGTTATATTTCCGTTAGAAATAGGAAGTTGATACAAGATATTGCCACGAAGAGTAGCTAGTATTAGACTGTTTTTGAAATCAAGTTTTCCGGAACCATAGTATGCAATTCCTGAAGGCTGTATGCTGACATTATAGCAGTTTAGAGCAGATTGATATTGCGCAGAACCAGAGCATTCTTGGTTTGGCCAACCATAGTTTTTGTCTTTTTCTATAAGGTTTATTTCATCATTTTTTGTTGGTCCTTCTTCAGTCTCGTAAAGATTTCCTTGATCATCCCACGCCAGTCCCTGTGGATTTCTGTGACCAAATGAGTAAATGGGTGAATTTGGAATAGGATTATCGCTTGGAATAGAGCCGTCATCATTTAATCTCAATATTTTTCCAGCAAGTGAAGTCAAATCCTGGGCAGCATTTTGATCAGTTGCATCACCTGTACCAATGTAGAGTTTTTTATCAGGACCAAATTTGATTACACCGCCATCATCAAATTCTGCACCAGGAATTTTATCAAGTATCACCATTGCATCAACTATTTTGTCATTAGATTCTGTAATTCGCAGTACTTTGTTCCATAGCTTGTCTCCCTCTTTGTATGTATAGTAAACATACATGAAATGATTTTGTGCAAAATCTGGGTGTGTTGTTACTCCAAGAAGACCTGCATCAGAAATATCAGCAACTCGGAAATCAGCTACAGATTCGTTTACAAGTGTGCCATTGTCTACGACTCGTAACCTTCCGACTTTTTCAGTAAAAAAGATTTTTCCATCACCAAATGTTAATGCCCATGGCTTTTGCAGATTTGTTGCAATAACTTTTACTGCATCAGTTCCTGAAGAACTAGTAGTTGGTTTTGGAATTACAATGGAACCTGATGGTGAGGTAATAATCAAAATGGAAGCTGCAACTGCGGCAGCAATTGCGAATATTCTAGTTTTTTTATCCACGATACAAAGACTTTGGAAATCCTATTAATTATTTCTAAATTCGTTTAAAGAGTATATATCACCCTTGAGACTTTTCTCCACTTAGCGGGGTGGGGAAGTCAGACTAAGGGGCTAAGTCATCCCGGCGGGCTCATAATCAATACCGATGAGATACCCGCAAGTCAGTAGTTCAAATCTACTCCCCGCTATCTTCAAGACAATTTTAATTTGCTTTAGAGAACCATCTTTTAGAATTATGAAATTCCATATTGGTGTTAATTTTACCAATTCTTTGCATGGGACGTGTAAGATGTCTGTGTGCAGAGATCACAGGTAGATAGAATTGTTTTCTGATTTGCCTTGGAATTTCTTGTTTTACTTTAGTCAAACCAGTATTTCCACATTTTGAGCATTGATATCCTTGGTTTTTGCCCTTTGATTTCATGCGTTTGTTACATTTCATACAGGTTGGATTCGTCATAATCATATGTTTTTGAAGGCCAAGTACCTCAAGAAATTCTACATTTAGAACTTGCTTATGTTTTTTTGACGATTTTCTTATGCCACCGCCAATTTTTATCAAGTCTCCTTCCATTAATTTTTCTGCAACAGTAGCAAGTCTGGTTGGTTTGTACACAGCACATTTTATTGTAATTTCGTTCTTAGATATAGAAAAAAATACATGTCCGCCAAGAACTGTTCTAGGTTTTTCAGATATTTTTCCAATTACATAACCAGAAGAAAACGGTTTTAGGTTTTTTACATCAAGTTCATTTTGTAGATGATCACCCGTACCTTGGTTTGAGCGAAATACCATATAACCACAGAATTTTTCTTTTGATTTTACAAGAGATGCACCTTTTATCACAGCATCAGGATCTTCGCCACGTACACCAAAAAGTACGGGATCAGGACCATGTGGTGCAATCAAGATTCTATTCTTTGATTCATCAAAACTGTTGAACGTTTTGGGAAATGTTATTTGTTGCATTTTTTGTACACTATCTTTGAGAATTTCTCTTTTTTTTCCCAGATTTGTTTTATCTCGGTATGAGATTAATTCAAAAGTATGATCTCTAAAATCATACCCGATTGCCCCTATTGCCCCTATCAGTCCCTGGCCATTGCCAAGATGATATGTTTCAAGTCCATTATCTTGTATGAATTTTTTTACTTCTTTCCTACTCACTAGACGATATAGTGCCATCTTTCCAAATTTAGCAAAATTTTCTGGAATGTCTTTATGTTCATAAAAAACTAACCCAGGGTTTGCGCCATCTTGTACAGCAGAATACTTTTGAATATACTTGATGATATTTTTTTTAATCAATTCAGGCTTTGCAGTCTGAAGTTTTAATGCAACAGCTCCATTTCCTCGAGTTTTCCATGGTACGTTTGGATTAAATCGAATTAAATATGGATAATCAAGAAATTTGACTTTTTCTTTTTTTAGATATTCTACCACCTTGTATGCAAGAAAAGTGGTACACATCCCTTTTCTGGAATCAGTGTCATCAAAGCCAATATGAAGAATGGATGTTTCTTTCATTCGATTACAGTCATGGTAAGGGTTGCACGTACATTTTTGAGTTGTCTTATGTTGTTTGAGATGGTTTTCTTCAAGGTCTCATTGTCTGGTGCTTCTACTTTTACCACCAGATCGTATGCGCCATACAAAACATAGGTGTATTTCACGCTTGGCATATTTTTTAACTGGTTTAACAGTTCAGTTTCCGCTCCTAATTCTGCATTTATCAGTACAAAAGCAATAGGCATTAGTTTGGTCTTTGAAATGTACAATATTAAATATTGTGGCCAGTTCGTTTGATTTAAATTAAAAAAACAATTGTCGATAGCGATTGATAGTAATAGACGAGAAAAAGATTTTCGAAGAGATAGAAAAAAGAAAACCGGTTTCAGTGGCATTAAACGGTCCTGATGGAATAATACCAAAGATCCAAGAGACAGCCTCAAGAATAATGGCAAGAGCTGGAATTCCTGCATATGTACTAGCAGACAGTTGTTTTGGAACCTGTGATCTTAATTCAAATGGTGCCAAAGTACTCGGAGCAGAGATTCTGTTTCACATAGGACATACCATCAACTCAACGAGTTTTGGTGACAACATAATTCTCATAAACGCCTTTGATGATATGCCATTTGAAAACATTGCAAGAAAATGTGCAGCAGAGATGAAGGAAAAAACAGTCTCGCTTGTTACAGATAGCCAACACCTACACGAGATTGACAATGTAAGGAAAATATTTGAAGAAAGTGGTATTACAGTAAAAATTGGAAAAGGAAAAGGTCAGCTAAACGATGGACAGGTGTTTGGATGTGAATTTTATCCAGTTGCTGAGACCAAGAAGATAGTTGAGGCAAATGTGTTTCTAGGGCAGAGTAATTTTCACGCAGCAGGAATTGCCTTGTCTACCAACCTACCAACATATGTACTCGATCCATACTTCAATGAGGTCAGAGAGGTTACCGAATTTGCAAGAAAACTGCAGAAAAAGGCAATATTGACAGTTTACAAGGCTGCAGAAGCAGAAACATTTGGCATAATTATTGGATTAAAAGAAGGCCAATTTTCAAAAGTTACTGCACTCAAGTTCAAAAAAGAGTTAGAGAATATTGGGAAGAAAGTTCAGCTCTTTGCTATAACAGATATTACAGATGACAAATTGCGCAACCTCAAGGGAATTGATGCCTTTATTCAGGTTGCATGTCCAAGAATATCAACTGACAATCATTTTCATAAACCAGTCTTGTCTACTCCTCAAGCAAATGCATTACTAAAAATATTAAGAAAAGAGAGTATGGAAGGATTCTTGGAAATTCCACACTGGCT
>CAVQVB010000022.1:0-36123 GCA_963716995.1 uncultured Nitrososphaerota archaeon | reverse complement strand
GGATAGCACGTACTGGTCGAGCAGATGGAAGGTGGTTACGTATTGCTGAACGCGACAAGGAACTGGGCGTGCCGCAATAATTCGCAGATGAACTCTGCAATTGATGATGCGTTGGGACGCTCCGGGAGTGTGGCGAAAGGCTGGAAGCCTGGTGTAGTGCCTGCTGGTTCTCTCGCTGATGTCAAAGACCCGATGCAGCGACAGCGCCTGGCGGCGTTCCTTGAGGCGACTTCCGCATCAGAGGGTGCCAACTACGACACCATCGTAGGCGGGAGCTCGTTCTCCGACTACAGCAAGCATCCTGGAAAAACAGGGCTGACTACCGCTGACGGCAACAGCACTGCCGCTGGCCGCTACCAGATCACCGGTTCGACCTTTGGTGAAGTCGCACCGAAG
Source organism: uncultured Nitrososphaerota archaeon (assembly GCA_963716995.1). Lineage (GTDB taxonomy): Archaea > Thermoproteota > Nitrososphaeria > Nitrososphaerales > Nitrosopumilaceae > Nitrosotalea. Next base: position 35,727 of record CAVQVB010000022.1, on the reverse strand, counting down.
CTGGGGATCAAAGATTTTAGTCCGGAATTAGGACAAGATTGCAATCGAGCTTCTCCGTCGTCGTGGTGCGTTGGGTGATGTGCTGAATGGCGACATCGATGCTGCGTTGGGCAAGCTCGGTGACGAATGGCAGGGTCTGCCGACTGGTACGAGCCGTGTCGAGGGGCATCGTAGCCGCGCATTCTTTGACAGCCAGTATGCAGCAGGGATGGCCCGCAACAAGCCAGCCTTGATCGAAGCGAGCGATGTTGGGGGCGGCACCATGTCCAGCACCGCGTGTCAGCTGACCCAATCACGGTGCAGGTGGTCAATGAAAAAGGCCAGCAGGTCGCACCACCGCAGACACTGACTACCCGCGTTTCTTCCCCTCAGACTTACGGGCGCTAACCAATGAAATTAAAAGACGCAATGCCGCAGGTATCCGTGCGGCTCTACAAAACAATCAGCCGTAAGACCGTTGACGGGCAAACGGCTGTCTCCGCCATAGGGGAGGCAAGGCTTGCTCTAGAACTATTGCCTGAAAATTTCTCACACAAGGATTTTCTTGAGTTTCTCTTTCTTACTGTAGAGCATTACAACATGTATTGGTTTAACCAACTTTCAAAAGAAAAATTATGGAAAGAATTCCAATCAAAGATTCCAAAGTGATTTGATATGATGTGGTCTGAGAAATATAGGCCAAAGAACCTGCTCGAGATGGTTGGAAATGAAGAAGCAAAAGAGTACTTTGTAAAGTGGCTCGGTAAATGGATCAAAGGAACAAAACCACTTCTATTAGTCGGTCCACCTGGTATAGGGAAAACAACCATGGCTGTATTGGGAACAAAGCAGTTTGACTATGATCTAATTAGTATGAATGCAAGTGATGTAAGGAGTAAACAGAAAATTCAAGAAATTCTCAACCCACTTCTTGGTAACCGTAGTGTACTTGGAAATCCAATGATCTTCATTGATGAAGTAGATGGAATACATGGAAGAGTCTGACTTTGGTGGTGTCGATGCACTAGTTGACATACTAAAGGAATCTACCATACCAATTATTCTTGCAGCAAATTCTGACTCGTCTGATAAGATGAAAACCATAAAAAAAGTTACAACTACTGTAAAACTCAAACCACTCCCTCCTAGATTGATGAGATTATACATTGAAGAAATTCTGAAACGGGAAGGTATGTCCATAAAAATTGGCAGCATGATAAAAATGATTATTGATTCACGTGGTGATATTAGGTCAATTCTGAATTCTGCTCAGGCATTATCTGGAGGATTTGAACCTCAACTTGACAAGTCACATGAAACAAATGATGTAGAAGAATCTGTCAATCTATTTTTCAATGCCAAATCTCCTGAAGAAGCACAGGCAATACTTTATTCGTTGAGAATTGATCCTAGAGAAAAGATTAACGCATTTTACTCAAGCATAATAACAAGTTCTCTTTCTACAACCGTGTTAAAAGAAATGCTAGATGTCTTGTCTGAAGCTGATATGTTGTATGGAAAAATAATGAGAAAACAGGAATGGCGACTCTTACGATATCTTGATGGTATTTTATTAAAATTATACAAACCAGGAATGACAATAAAATATTCCAAGTTTAATCTTCCATGGCCTACTCTTAATAGAATAAGGTGGGATGGTATGGCAATCAAAGGACTGACTGGAAGTCTTGCAAAACAAATGCATGTGTCACGTAGTACGTTTTCAACTTTTTATCTTCCGTATCTTCTCTATTGCATAAAAAACAAATCTATTGAAATGAATTTAAACGAGACTGATGACGCAATTGTACAAAAGGAACTGGTTTTGATAAAATGAGTTGGCGTACAATACCTATGAAATTTCCTGGGACATGTCTTGTTTGTAATAAGAAGATTGAAGTCAATGAAGTAGCTCTGTGGGCCAAGGGACTAGGAGTAAAGCATCAAGCTTGTGCTGAAGTGAAACAACTAAAATGTATAATTTGTGGCGGTACTGCTGGATGTCCTGATTGTGAATTTGCAGATAACTGTGATCTGGACAAAGTCTCTCAGATGTGCATATGCAAGAAATGTAGTGAAACAAAGGACGCTTTCTCACTGTATCAAATTTCTGTAGTAAAGCGGTATCCTATGTTGAATCTTAAACAATAAAGATCTATTCTGGCTAGATTCAAGACATGCTGTAAAACCTTAAAATCTAACCCCTGAGATTGAAAAACAAATGACAAAGCCTACTACAAAAATAACTCCCTTAGATCCATCTTTTCATGGCGAATCCAATTATGAAGTAGGACTAGAGGATCTTCTTGTGGAAAAGAGAAATTTGGTTGCAAAGACAGAGGCAGAACAAGCCACAAAGGAAACAATCACAGTCTACAAGAGAAGAACTCCAAGTTATAGAAGGACTATGGGAAAATTATCATATTGGAATGAATGTTTTCCGTAATGCAAAGGGCGGCCGAGATGGTATTAGAGAAGTTAAAACTGATTAAATTAATATAGGTTGTAAATAGTCTCTAATTCGAATCATGCACTCTGAAAAGATAAAAAATTTTTTACATAAAAGACGACAGGCAGAGCAAAGTGGTGGAGAAGAAAGAATTCAAGGTCAACATGAGAAAGGTAAGCTTACTGCTAGAGAACGAATTGACCTACTGCTTGACGAAGGAAGTTTTACAGAAATTGATGCCATGACAACTCATCATTATTATGAATTTGATATGCAAAACAAAAAATTCTTTGGAGATGGAGTAGTGACAGGATATGGAACTATACACGGAAAACAAGTTTTTCTTTTTGCTTATGATTTTACAGTTCTTGGTGGAACACTAAGTGAAATGGGCGCCAAGAAAATTACAAAAATTATGGATCATGCAGTAAAAGTTGGATGTCCAGTAATTGGAATAATTGATTCAGGTGGAGCAAGAATTCAAGAAGGAATACTAAGTCTTGATGGCTTTGCTAGCATATTCTATCATAATCAACTTGCATCTGGAGTAGTTCCTCAAATTACTATTAGTGTAGGACCATCAGCAGGAGGTGCAGTATATTCGCCTGCAATGACAGACTTTGTAATCATGGCTGACAAGATTTCTACCATGTTTGTAACAGGTCCAGAAGTTGTCAAGACAGTTCTTGGAGAAGAAGTATCTTTTGATGAGCTTGGAGGTGCAATGTCGCATGGAAGAAACAGTGGTGTTGCACACTTTGTGGGAAAAAATGAATATCACTGTATGGATATTGTAAAGACACTCTTGTCATATATTCCTCAGAACAGTACCGATGAAGCACCTATTGTAGAAACTGGTGATGATCCAAACCGACTAGATAACAATCTCATAAACATAATTCCAGAAAATCCTCTACAACCATATGACATGAAAGAAATCATATCTTCTATAGTTGATAACCATGTGTTCTTTGAGATACATGAATTATTTGCACCAAACGTTGTAATTGGATTTGCAAGACTTCATGGTAAAACAATAGGAATTGTTGCAAACCAACCAATGGTATTGGCAGGAGCATTAGATATTGATTCATCTAACAAGGCATCTAGATTCATCAGATTTTGTGATTGTTATGGCATTCCAATTATCACGCTAGTAGATACACCTGGATACATGCCTGGAACCCAACAGGAGCATGCTGGAATTATCCGTCATGGAAGTAAACTCCTGTATGCTTATTGTGAAGCTACAGTGCCAAAAATTACACTTATCATAGGAAAAGCCTATGGTGGTGCCTACATTGCAATGGCAAGCAAGAATCTGGGAACTGATGTTAATTATGCCTGGCCTACTGCACAGATAGCCGTACTTGGTTCTGAGGCAGCTGTGAGAATTATGAATAGAAAAGAACTTGATTCTGCAAAAGATCCTGCTGTATTAAAAAAACAACTTGTTGATAATTTTACAGAAAAATTTGCTAATCCTTACGTCGCTGCATCATATGGTACAATTGATTCTGTAATTGATCCTGCTGAAACACGACCAGCTCTAATTCGTGCTTTGGATGCATTGGCAAATAAAAGGGAAAGAAGAATTCCACGAAAACATGGGAACATTAATCTCTAGAACGATATGATAAAGAAAATTTTAATCTCAAACAGGGGAGAAATTGCAATACGTGTCATCAAGACATGTAATGCATTAGGAATAAAATCAGTGGCAGTTTATTCAGATGAGGACGTAAATTCAAGACATGTCAAGATGGCTAGTGAAGCATATCATATCGGTCCTGCATCTCCTGCACAGAGTTATCTTAACATGGAAAAAATAGTAGAGACTGCAATTCAGCTCTGGTGCTGATGCAATTCATCCTGGATATGGATTTCTTTCTGAAAATGCAGACTTTGCAGATCTTTGTGAGAAAAAAAATCTCAATTTCATAGGACCTTCTGGTAAATCAATGAGACTCTGTGGTGATAAAATGGAGTGCAAAGGTGCAATGATAAAAGCCAAAGTTCCAACTGTGCCTGGAAGTCCGGGAATTGTTGAAGAAGTTGAGAAAGCATTGAACATTGCACATGACATTGGATATCCTGTTTTGCTAAATCAGTTTTTGGTGGAGGAGGTAGAGGAATCAGACTAGTACATAATGAACAAGAATTGAGAGAAGCCTTTGAGATTGCTTCTGGCGAATCCAAAGCAGCATTTGGCAAATCTGCACTGTTTGTTGAAAAATTCCTTCCAAAAATAAGACACATTGAACTTCAGTTAGCACGTGACAAGCATGGAAATGCAGTACATATCTTTGAACGAGAGTGCTCTATTCAACGAAGACACCAAAAACTCATTGAAATGTCTCCATCTCCAGTAGTTGATCAAAAAACACGTGATCAAATAGGAGAACTAGCAGTAAATGCAGCAATTGCTGTTGATTATCATAATGCTGGAACTGCAGAATTTCTACGATTAGATGATGGAACCTTTTACTTTATAGAAATTAACGCAAGATTACAAGTTGAGCATCCTGTAACTGAGCTAGTTTCAGGTCTTGATCTTGTCAAATTACAGATTGATATTGCAAATGGAAAAGAAATTCCTTTCAAACAAAAAGATCTCAAAGTAAATGGTTGTTCCATAGAATGTAGAATAAATGCAGAAGATACATTTCTTGACTTTGCACCATCTACTGGAAAAATATGGGATGTTGATATTCCATCAGGCCCTGGAGTACGGGTGGACACATATCTCTATCCTGGTTGTACTGTATCACCTTACTATGATTCACTTATGGGTAAACTTATCACATGGGGACAAAACTTTGAAGAAGCTAGACAAAGAATGACACTAGCATTATCTGATTTCTACATTGAAGGTGTTGAAACTGCTATACCGCTGTACAAGACTATATTGAACAGTAAGGAATTCATCAATGGTGACCTATCAACAGACTTTCTTGATAGATTCAAGATACTTGACAGGTTACAGAATGATCTGAAAAATGAAGCATCAGAAAAATCAGAACCTGCACTAGCTGCAACACTCATACATTCAGAATTTCTCAAAAATAAGATAAAACCGCGCAAAGAGCATAACATTAGATGGAAAACACAAGTGGACAGGCATTGATATGAAATTCAAACTAGAAAATACTGGTGAAAACTTGGATGGAGAAATTGTAAAATCCATTGGAAATAATGAATTTGTATTAAAAATACAAGGAAAAGAACGTGACCTAAAAATCATAACTATGACTCATGATAAAGTCGAGTTTATGCTAGATAGTGTTTATCACATTACAAAATATCTTGAAAACAGCACTAGCAGAATTACACTTGTAGTAGATGGTGTAAAACTAACATTTAACAAACGTCCTGAGATGGACAAAATTGTTTACAAAAACTCTGGAGCTGATTCTACATCTGACTCTCAAATAAATCTAAAAAGCCAGATTCCTGGCAGAGTGGTGTCGATAAATGTGGCTGCTGGAGATAATGTCAAGAAAGGAGACGTAGTTTGTGTTTTAGAATCTATGAAAATGCAAATCTCAATCAAATCTCATAAAGATGGTGTTGTAAAATCAATAAAAATGAAACAGGGTGCATCAGTTGCAAAAAATGATGTACTTGCAGAGATTGAATAAATATTTTTAAAAATAAATTAAAAGAGATTTTACTTTATTTCTTGAGAAAGTCTATGATCTCTTGATAGTTTGGTTCTATCAATGGATTATCTGAAACCCATTTGTAAACTATGTTTCCAGTTTCATCTACTATGAATACAGATCTCTTTGCTGCATCGTATCCTTTTACATGCAACAAGTCAGGCATTAGTATATCGTAATCTCTTATTGTCTGACTCTTATAGTCTCCAAGTACTGGAAAATTAAGATGTTGAGATTCTGCAAATGCTTTATTTGCAAATGGACCATCATTACTAATTCCTATTACTTGAGCACCAAGTTTTGATATCTGATTCCATTCGTCTCTGAAAGTGCACATTTCCTTTGTACATACGGGAGAGCTTGCAGCTACAAAGAATGACAGGACTACTTTTTTTCCTTTAAAGTCGTCTAGACTTTGCATTTTTAGTTCTGTGTCTACTAGTGTAAAAGGCGGTGCTTTCTGTCCAACATTTACCATGAAGTATGTTTTGATATTGTCATATATCAATCATTTTAGAAATTAAATGGTTGAAATCGATCAATATGTAAAATTGAATATATTGTTAATTTTCAACAAAATTATTGAAAAATTTGTTGGCAATGAAAATTATGATCGTATAATGTGCATAGATTTTTATACTCTCCGACTGGCTTGTTAGCTACTTTGGTAGGAGAAGCTGCTAGTAGTTTCAGTCCAATCTTATTGTTATTCACATTTGCAATTGTGGCAACAGGGCCAACCCTAATTCTTTCTAGAATGATTGCACCAAGACGCACTCCTAATCCAGTCAAGTTTTTGCCTATGGAATCTGGCCAAGTCCCACAAGGAGAGGGACGTACTCATTTCATGATGCAATATTATTCATTTGTCTTGATGTTTGTTGTATTTGATGTTGCATCGATCTTTTTGTATGCCTGGGGAAGTAGCATTCTTGATTTGCCAAAGTCCGCAACTCTTCCAATAATAGGATTCCTAGCAATAATTTTTGCAGCATTTGCCTTTGCATTGTACCAAGCAGGGAGAAAAGACATTTGGTAACTTTTAAATCGAATATCGCAAAGACTCGGGATAGGGAAGAATAATGCTAAAAGAACTACTTAATCAAGATACTGCGCCTCATGCTACTAATGTTCTAGTTGGAAAGCTTGGCGATGTTCTCATCAGAGCAGTAGGAAAACCATTTGATATGGCTATCAACTGGGGTAGAATCTACTCATTGTGGCCAGTACATCTTGAGACTGCATGCTGTAGTGTAGAATTTGGTGCAGCCTCTAGTCCTAGATATGATGTTGAAAGGTTTGGTATCATTGAGGCATTTGGTTCTCTCCGACAATGTGATCTCATAGTTGTTATGGGAACAATCACCAGAAAAATGGCTCCTAGATTAAGAATGGTCTATGATCAAATGCCTGATCCAAAATATGTCATAGCAATGGGAGCATGTGCAATAACTGGCGGATTATACTTTGACTCGTATAACGTACTACCTGGAATTGATGGAATTCTTCCAGTTGATGTTTATGTTCCTGGATGTCCACCAAGACCTGAAACATTAATTCAAGGATGCATGTTACTTCAAGAAAAAATAAAACGGACGAAGGCTAAATAACAATGAGCTCTGGAACCGAAAAGGACGTAGAAGTTAAAGATACTACAGAGGAACATTCTGACAATTCTGAAAATATCAAGTCTGATTCAATGTCAAAAGGTGATGCAAAAAAATTCTATGAAGAAAAAGGATTGGACTTGTCTCCTGATGTTCCTGTCAAACCAAAACCAATTCCGGTATTTGAAAAATCTTTAGCAGATAAAATTTTGTCAAAATTTGGAGATAAGATACGTGTGGATTATGTAAGAGCTGACAGAATTAGAATAACTACTAAAAGAGAAGACATAGTCGATGTTGCTAAATTTATACGAGATGAACTAAAGTATGATCACGCAGAATCTGTATCCGGAGTTGACTATCCAGATTCAAGTGAAATTGAAGTTATTTATCATCTAGGATCTTATACTGATGAAAAACTTGGAAGACAAATTTTTGCACTTGCGACTCGAGTTCCAAGGGAAGATGTTCCAAATCCGGGCTCTGATGCAACAAGAACTCCATCATTACGTGATGTGTTTTATAGTGTAGAATTTCATGAGAGAGAGTGTTTCGAAATGTTTGGCGTATACTTTGAAGGTCATCCTGATATGAGACGATTACTTTTGCCAGAGGATTGGGCAGATATACCACCATTTAGAAAAGATTTCAAGATAAAGGGAAGATAAAATGACAACACAACTACCTCCGGGAATGCATCTTGAAACAGTGGATGACAAAATAATGACACTTAACGTAGGTCCTCAACATCCAGGTTCTGGACACATGAGATTAATTATCAAAGTCGATGGTGATTACATTGTTTCTTGTGATCCTGATCCGGGTTATGTGCATAGAGGCGAAGAAAAAATGGCTGAATATAGAAATTATATTCAAAACATTCCTCATCTTGAAAGACCAGTAATACACGATTCTTCCAATATCTTGTATCCGTATTGTCTTGGAGTGGAAGAATTACTGGGAATTGAAGTTCCAGAACGTGCAAAATACATCCGAGTTATTGCAGCAGAACTGAATCGTTGTATCTATATTTTATACTGGTTAGCTATCTACGGAATATTCTTAGGTCACTCTACTATGTTTATGTGGCCTGCAGGTGACAGAGAACTTTTCATTGATCTTTTAGAAGCAATGTCTGGTGCTAGAGTAACCCATGCATATCTAGTACCTGGTGGAGTACGAAATGATTTACCATCTAACTTTGAAGAGAGATGTTTACGTCAAGTTGAATATTTTGAAAAAAGACTCAAAGAATATGAAGCCATATTCTATCAAAATCCTCTCTTGAAGGCAAGAACAGAGGGAAGTGGAATACTATCAAGAACTGATGCTATCAGACTTGGTACTACTGGTTCTGTACTTAGAGCATCTGGTGTTGATTTTGATGTAAGGAAAAAAGAACCATATGATGTCTATGAAAACCTAGACTTTCAAACAATAGTTATGAAAGAAGGAGATTCGTATGCAAGATCTCGAGTGCCTTACCTTGAGATGTTTGAAAGCTGTAGAATAATAAAAGATGCATTAAGAAAGATGCCAAAATCAGGCTCGGTGCGTACAAAATTAAAACCAAATCCAAAAGGAGGCAATGATGAAGTTTATCGTAGAGTAGAATCTGGAAGAGGTGCAATTGGATATTACATTGTATCTAACAACAGACCAGAACCTTATAGAGTGAAGATAAGTGTCGGTTCGTTTAGAAATTTGATTTGCATGCCATATTTGTTAAAAGGAGAAAAACTAGGCAACATGCCAGCAGTCTACTGGGGTCTTAATTATTGGCCTGTGGAGGCAGATAGATAAATGTCCACTATTGCACCGCAGTTTAGGTTAAGCCGATTCATAGGTTCCTTATTTGATCTGATATTCTGGGTTATTCTGATCTTCAGTCTAGTTGGATTGCCAATAGTCTTTATCACACTATTCTACATCAAGCTGCCTGTAATCAACAACCAACTGATGACACCTTATTTGGCAATGACTTGGATGGCAGATCCATCACGTACTTTGCCAATTGTCAAGAACTTTATGCATACTACTATTTTCAAAGTGATGGCATTTCCAGGATTTGGATTTGCTGCTCTACTTGCAGCTGCAACAATATTTGTTGAAAGAAAATTCCTTGCAAAAATGCAACTCAGAGTTGGTCCGCTCTATTGTGGAAAAATAGAAGGAATACTACAACTGATGGGCGACGGATTTAAGCTAATGAGCAAAGAGATCATCATCCCTGCAAAAGCTGACAAGCCAATATTCTGGCTTGGTCCATTGTTGTTTGTTGGTGCTGCAGGTGCATTTGTTTCTCTTATTCCAGTTGCTCCGGGATGGGTAGTTGCAAACCCCAACGTTGGACTTTTAGCAGTATTTGCAGTCATTGGTTTCTTCCCAATAATTGCTGTACTTACTGCATGGGCTGCAAATAGTAAATGGACATTCATTGGTGGTCTTAGGGCACTCCATCAAATGGTTGCTTTTGAAATTCCATTGATACTTTCACTTCTTGGAGTTGTAATACTTTCTGGAAGTTTGAACCTCTCACACATTGTTGTATCGCAAGAACACTTTTGGTGGATAACTTTTCTTCCAATTGGTGCCATAGTATTTTTCATTACAATATTAGCAGAACTTGAAAGAGTTCCATTTGATCTTCCAGAGGCAGAAAGTGAGATAGTTGCAGGATGGCTAACAGAGTTCTCAGGAATGATGTATGGATTAATTCAACTTGGAACTTATTTGAAATTATATGCATTTGCAGGATTGTTTGTAGTGTTATTCCTTGGTGGTTGGAATGGCCCAATGGTTTGGCCACCATTCCCACAAGATATCATCACTCAAGGAATTACAATTGGCCCTGTAACTGCCAAGTTCCCTGGATTGCCACTCTTTGATCAGGAAATGCTCAACGGTACATTGTGGTTTGTAATCAAGACTGTGGGAGTCATACTCTTGATTCTGTTACCACGTGGAGTTTTCCCAAGAGTTAGAATAGATATGATATTGCACACTGGTTGGTACAAACTAATTGGTCTTGCATTCATTAACATCTTTATAGCTCTCGGATTGCTATACGCAGGTGTCTTGGGACCGGGAGGATTATTGCAATGAGTAATGTAATCGGGATAATACGTGCACTAAATTCTGGTGTAAAACATCTTGCAGTAAAACGATTTACATTACGTTATCCTGAACAGAAATTAAAATTTGTAGGCGATGGCTTTCAGTTTAATCCTGAAACTGGAGTAGGAATTGCTGGATTAAGAGGAAGACACATACTATTCCACGAGCACTGTACTGGTTGTAATCTTTGTGCGGTGGCATGTGAGGGGATAGCAGAAGCCATAAGCATGGTCAAGGTTAATGAAACATGGAAGCATAACAAGAAAGCCATAATGCCACAGATAGATTATGGCAAATGTGTATTCTGTGGCTTGTGTGTTGATGCATGTCCATTTTATGCGCTTTACATGACCAACGACTATGAGCTTTCTTCCTTTACAAAATCTGCTCTAATTTACACCCCTGCCCAACTTGCCATAAAACCAAAAATTTCACAAGATGTTGAAATAAAGATCGATAACAGGGGTGCTTCACATGGTTGATGCTGTATTTCTAGCTCTTTCTGTTCTAACAATTGGTTCTGCAATTGCAGCACTTGAAATACGCTCTTTGATATATGGCTCAATCGCATTGATGCTTGCATTATCTGGTGTTGCTGGATTCTTTTTGCTTTTAGATGCACCATTTGTAGCAATGTTCCAACTTTCAGTTTACGTAGGTTCAATTGCAGTTCTTATACTATTCACAGTTATGTTGGTAAGACGCGAACTTATTTTCAATAAAGTCGAAGACAAACGCAGAAGATATGCTGGTATTGCATTGATGATTGTGATCATGTTAAGCATAGGAACAATAATCATCGGTTCTGGTTTGAAAACAATGGATACAAATTCCGCTGAAGTAGATTACAAAAAAATTGGAGAAGACTTTCTAACATATTATTCGCCTGCATTAATAGTGATGGCATTAATTTTGGCATCATCAATTATTGGGGCAATGACACTAGCAAGAAGGGAGGATGTTATAGATGGCCAACGCGCTGATTGATTTTGTTCTAGTTTCAGTGGCATTGCTTGCCATTGGAATCTATGGAATTGCAGTAAAGCGAAATGCAATACGTATGCTTTTTGGCATAGAGATGGTTATCAATTCTGCTAATCTCAACTTGGTAGCATTTTCAAGATACATACCAAATAGTCAAGGACAAACATTTGCTCTCTTTTCAATTGCAATAGCAGCAGCAGAAGTTGCAGTCGGATTGGCACTTGTAATTGTAGCGTATAGAATGTACAGAAACATTGACATTGCAGACTTTAGGAGCTTGAAAGGGTAATGCAATTCGTACTATTACAGGCTCTGCTATTGCCTCTATTGCTCTCTCCAGTTGCATATTATATCGGACGCAAGTCTGGGCCTACTGCAGCAGCATTGTTTAGTTTTGGATTGCTGGCATATTGCACTGTACTAGTCATTACTCCAGTGCTTTCAGGAGGTTATGAAGAACATTACAAATGGACTCAGCTATTTGGCGAATTTGGATTATTGCTTGACGGCCTTGCTTCTCCATTTGCAATCATGATATATCTCATATCGACAGTAGTGGCACTTTTCTCAAAGCCGTACATGGTTTCAAGAATTACCACAATGTTTGAAGAACGAATGAATTCTGAAAAACAACTGGTAGGAGGCGGCACTGAAATGGTAGAATCTTCTTCTCTGAAAAGTCACATTAATCATCAAATTGGAGCATACTATGCACTCTTCCTTGTAATGGCAATGGGTATGCTTGGAACCATACTTGCAACCAACTTGATAGAATTTTATGTCTTCTTTGAGGTCATGCTTATTCCAGCATTCTTCATGTTAGCAATTTGGGGATACGAATCAAGACGAAGAGTAGCATTGTTATTCTTTTTCTGGACTCATGTTGGTGCTGTTATTCTTTTACTTGGTTTTCTTTCAATTGGTCTCAGCGTTGGCAGCTTCAATTATGCAGATATCAAAACACATGGTATACCGCCACATGTTCTTGCACTTGCAGCGGTTGCAATCATAGTTGGACTTGCGGTAAAGATGGCATCATTCGTAGTACACATGTGGTTACCACATGTGTACAAAGCCTCACCAACTCCACTTAACGCACTATCCTCTGGAGCTATGTTGGGAGTTGGTGCATACGGCTTCTTTAGATTGATAATAATGTTAATGCCGGCTCAGTACGAGCATTTTGCTCTGGCCTTGAACATTTGGGGCTTGGTAACTATGATCTACGGTGGAATAATGGCACTGGTGCAAGATGACATTAGAAAACTATTTGCTTATTCTAGTATTAGTCAGATGGGCTATATTTTATTTGGAATTGGTTCTGCATCGGCACTTGGTCTTTCTGGTTCTGAAATGATGTTTGTATCTCACAGTCTAGGTAAAGTGATTTTATTCATGATGGTCGGTGCAATAATTTTGCAAGTTGGAACTCGCAGTATAACCAAGATGGGAGGTCTTGCAGGAAAGATGCCAATAACAGCAGTTTGTGCAATGATTGGAGCCCTTACTCTCATGGGTATTCCTCCAACTAGCGGATTCATGGCAGAATGGACAATGTTCTTTGGTGCACTCCAAACTGCAATTCAACAGGGCTCAATGATAAGAATGATTACCTTTGGTCTAGGTTTGGTTGCAACTGTAATTACAATGGCATATGTACTATGGATGATAAAACGAATCTTCTTTGGAAAACTTCCAGAAAATCTAGAAAAAACAAAAGAAGCCAATTGGTATGTTACAGGCCCCATGATGGTCTTGGCTGGATTTAGTGTTGTTATTGGAATATATCCGGATATCTTCTTTAATCAAATAATTCCTTTCATGAAAGGATTGGTGGGGGTTTAGAAAATGACTATTTTGCCTCTTGATTTTATTCCTGGATTGGGAGATCTTAGAGTATGGGCAATTTGGATTCTACCGTTTGTTGCAGCTCTGATAATACCAGCTGTTGGAAAAGCTTCTAAACGTGCAACTGGTTATGTTGCAGTAGCATTTGCTCTTGCAAGTGCAATCTCTGTCCTAACTCTTCTTCCATCAGCTCTTAGTAATCATGAGATACACAACCAAATTCCTTGGATCTCATCAATTGGACTCAAAGCTGGAGTTTTAGCTGATCCGCTTGCCGTAATAATGAGTAATGTTGTTGCTTGGATTTCATTTTTGATATTCGTATACAGTACTGGATACATGAAAGGAGACAAGGATCTAACTAGATTCTTTTTCTGGATGGCATTTTTCTTGGGTTCAATGCAGCTTATTGTTTTATCTGATAACTTTTTGCAGCTCTTCTTTGGTTGGGAAGGAGTAGGCCTTGCATCATATGCCTTGGTAGGATTTTGGTATAAGGACAAGAAGAAGGATTATGTCGGAACAGAAGGACGACATGTACTTGGTCTTATGGACTATTATTCTCCAACTCACTCTGGAATGAAGGCATTCATCATGACAAAGGTTGGTGATATCATGATGCTGGCTGGTATGTTCCTAATCTTTGCATTTGCAGGTACTTTTGGATTTAGAGAATTAACTACAAATACTAGCTGGGCAACTGCCATGGCTGCACAACACTTGTTGATTCCAGCCGCTGTCTTGTTGTTTGGCGGTGCAATAGGAAAATCTGCACAATTCCCATTAAATGAATGGCTACTTGAGGCAATGACAGGACCTACTGCAGTTTCCGCACTTATTCATGCTGCAACAATGGTAAAGGCTGGTGTATTTTTGGTAGCAAGATTGGCTCCTCTATTCTTTGCACTAGCAGCAATTGGAATCAATATGGATCAATTCTTTGAGGTGATAGCATGGGTTGGAGCAATAACTGCACTTCTTCTTGCCACACAAGGAATGGTACATCCTGAAATAAAAAAAGTCCTTGCATATTCTACTGGTTCCCAGATAGGTTACATGATGATGGCGCTTGGTGTTGCAGGTCTTTCAAAACAATTTGTTGACGGTTATACCGCAGGATTCTTCCATCTGATTTCACATGCCATGTTCAAGGCATCGCTGTTCATGGCTGCAGGTTCTGTATTACACATTGTGGGTTCTAGGTTTATGACAGATATGGGAGGTCTACGAAAATACATGAAAAAGACCTATGTCTTCATGTGGGCAGCTGGTCTTGGCTTGATGGGTGCTCCATTTATCACAACAGGTTTCTGGAGTAAAGATGCAATATTTGCAGCAGTTTATCAATCCGGTAATACTTGGGCTCTTCCACTATTTGTAATTGCAGTAGTCACTGCAATGATAACTACCTTCTATACAACTAGAATGATAGGACTAGTATTCTTTGGTAACAAAAGCAAGCATATTGAAGAATTAGAAAAAGCTGGACATCATATACACGAAGCCAGTCCTTCAATGTGGGTTCCATATGGAATACTTGCTGTATTGACAATTGGAGTGGGTATAGTGGGTCTTACATTTGAACACCAGATACATGATCTCTTTGTTAACTACTTGGGTTCAACCTTTGGAATAAAGTCTAATGTTGACGCTGTTGCAATGGGAGGACAACCATTGCTTGGTGGTTTCCTAGAAGGTATTAATCCTATAGCTCTCATGGCCTCATTAGCTGCATTTGCAATTGGATTTGGACTAGGGTATGTCTTCTATATTGGAAGATTTGTTGATCCAGTAAAATTTGTAAATTCAAACATATTCTTTTATGCTATTCACAAATTTTTCCTGAACAGATGGTACCTCAATGCATTGATCTATTGGGGATTTGTAGTAGCTCCTCTATACGTAGCCAGGGGTCTCTACAAGTACTTTGAGAACATTGTATTAGAAGGATTCAATGTAGTTCCAGAGAAGACTATGGCTGGTGGTGCAAGAATAATGCAAGCAACTCAGACAGGAGTTTCTCAATCTTATCTTTACATCTTTGGAGTGGGTATACTAATCGTAGTATTCCTGTTGTTAATTTAGGAGATAAAAAATGATAGACTTTACATCAACACCAATCATGTTAACTCTGATACTTGGAGCAGTAGGAGTATTAATTCCAGTAATTAATGTAGCAAGAAAAGAAAAAGGCTCGTCTGTTTATGGTGCCATAACTCTTGGTGCATTACTTGCAGCAATTGGATTTGTTATTTATCAAATAATTACAAACCATATAACCCAGTCTGCAATTTTCTCGTCAAATGTTCTAGTTGATGACAAGTTTGGATCATTCTTTGCAATTGCAATGTTGATTGTCGGAATAATGACAACAGTTGGCTCGTTTAACTATATGCGTAAAAGAGCTAATCCTGCGGTATACTATTCGTTAATTCTACTTGCATCAGTTGGAATGATACTCATTGCATACTCGACTGATCTTGTAATGTTATTCATAGCATGGGAACTCATGAGTATTCCAACATATGTCTTGGCTGGATATCTCAAAAAGGATCCTTCATCAAATGAAGCTGCAATCAAATATTTCTTGTTTGGCGCATTATCTTCTGGAATCATAATCTATGGAATCTCAATTGCATATGGTCTAACAGGTTCTACAAATATCGAGCAAGTAATCGCTGGGTTCTCAAAGCTTGGACCTGACATGATACCACTTGCAATACTTGCTGTAGGTATGTTCATAGCTGGCTTTGGATTCAAAATAGGTCTAGTCCCATTCCATATGTGGTTACCTGATGCATACGAAGGTGCTCCTCCAACCATAGCTGCATTACTTGCAGCTGGTACAAAGAAAGCAGGTTTTGCAGCAGCTCTAAGAGTAATAGTCATGGGTGCAATAGCACTCAATCTTCACTGGGCATTTGCACTTGCAGTAATTGCCATTGTGACCATGACTGTAGGAAACTTGGCTGCAATTAAACAAAGAAACCTTACAAGAATGCTTGCTTATTCCAGTATTGGTCAAGCAGGATACATTCTGATTGGTCTTAGCGTGGCGCCAATCTCACCAATCGGAATCCAAGCCTCGTTGTTCCACATCTTGAATCATTCTGTAATGAAAGCATCTACTTTCATTGCCGTTGCAGGAATAGTTACAACTCTTGGTGTTACTCATATTGAAAAGATAAAAGGTCTTGGCAAAAGAATGCCCATCACTGCACTTGGTCTTACGATTTCATTACTTGCACTAGCTGGTGTACCACCGCTTAATGGATTCTGGAGCAAACTAATGTTATTTGGATCTGCAATAGATGCCGGTCATACTTTGTGGTGGGCTCCATATCTTGCAGTAGCAGGAGTTCTTAACAGTGCACTCTCACTTGCTTACTATGGTTGGATAATTAGAAAAATGTACTTTGAAGAAGGAGAATCAAACAAGAGACTAAAGGAACCAAAATCAGTAATTGCAGTCATGATATTCTCAATAATCTTCATAGTTGGAATAGGCATCTATCCAGATCCAATTATACAATTTGCAAAATCTGCAGTTCCTATTATGAGCGGATTGCCAGTTATACACTAAGCATAGTAAAGTCTAGAAGACTTTCTAATCTTGCTCTTGATGGACCGTCATTAATTTTTCTTAATGCTGTTTTTGCTTTCTTGGAATAATTATTGAGCATAACATCCATTTTGTCAAATACAATACGTGGGTCAGAACTTTTCTTGATCAATGTATTGAATAATTTGTCTTCATTATTCCAATCTTGTAAATCATCTCTGATTTGATATGCTATTCCCATGTTCTTACCATATTCTGCAAGTGCCAAAATTTGTTCCTCGGTACCTCCGCCTAATATAACTCCAATCTTTGCAGCTGCTTCAAATGCAGTAGCGGTCTTGTACTCCATCACCTTGACATAGTCATCAAAAGTAACATCTTCACTTGTCTCTAATCGTGTTTCAATCATTTCTCCCTCACTCATCATCATTGCAGTAATTGCAAGTTCTCTTCCTATTCTTGCATTATCCAGACGAGATGAAATATTCAAAATCAAACCCAAGACAAAATCTCCTGTTATGATACTAGTGTTATACCCGTACTTTATGTGAAAAGGATCTTTTCTTCTTCTTAGAATCTCATTATCGATAATGTCGTCATGAATTACAGACTCGGTGTGCAGTAGCTCTACAGCACATGATGCAGAATATGCATTTCCATCACATTTTCCTACACTTTCTGCAGATAAGATGAGAATTAGTGGTCTTATTCTCTTACCGCCTTCCAGGGAATATTGTAATGGTTCAAAAAATTCTGAGGCAGAGTATAGATCTAATTCTTGTTTAATTGCATCGTCAACCTTGTTTATGTAATTTTCAAAGTCTTTTATGAGCGGATTTATTTCAAAATTCTTTCTATCCAAGAATTTACACTAGCAACCGTAACCATAGTTAGAATATTAATGCTTTTGAAAGGTGGTGCTCCAGCCGGGATTTTCATCATGAAGAATTTGAACCCGGGTCGTAGGATTGAAAGTCCCACATGCTTGACCGGTCTACACCACTGGAGCCCAAATTGCATCCTATTTTATATCCATAAAATCCTTTTGAAGGCATTCCAAAGATTTTTTTATTGCTGGAATTTGATAATTATTATGAGTTCTCTTATTACAAGAATTGACAAGATAATTGAAGATCAGAGTTTGTTAAAGCACAAATTCTATGTAATGTGGAATGAAGGTAAGTTATCAATAGACTCTCTTAGTGGTTATTCAAAAGAATATTTTCAACTAGTAAAATCAGTTCCATCATTTGTAGGACAGGTGATGGAGAATAGTCCATCTGAGATTAAAAGTAAAATTGCCTCAAATATGGATGAAGAATCTGAACATATAGAACCATGGATAAAATTTGCAGCCGCATTAGGCGTATCACAAAATGAACTAAGACAATATGCAGGTCTTGACTATACAAAACAAGCCATTTCAAATCTTTCATGTTTGATGAATACATTTGAGGGTGGGGCTGCTGCAATGTATGCCTTGGAACAAGAGATACCAAAGATCAGCTTATCAAAAATAGATGGACTGAGAAAATTCTATGGTCTCTCAGATGATGACGCAATAGAATATTTCAGACTTCATGCAGAAGCCGATATACGACATGCTGCTCTCTGGAGAAAAATCTTGGAAAAAACTCCTGCATCAAGAGAGGATGAACTAGTAGAAATAGCTAGTAAATCAGTAGCTGCTCAAAATCTCTTACTTGACAGTTGCTACAATGCTTACTGTTAATCTCTATACTATTTTATAGCGCATGTCAATTTGCTCTTTCGTAGGGCCCATAACTCAGTTGGTAGAGTAACCGGCTCATAACCGGTGAGCCAAGGGATCGAAGCCCTTTGGGCCCACTATTTGGTTTCTTTCAATTTGTAACATCTAGCTTTAGTTACTGGTATTTTTGATATGGCACTGATCAATAACAAGTGAAAGTATGGGAATAAAATTTTTCATTGCAATATACTAATTTTAAAATAAGCAGCAAATTATCTTCATTTGGCCGCAATGAAGAATCAGAGTTATAACTGACACGATGATGTGAAGGCATTTGTCTGAGCTGCCTCTCTTTTGGAAATAGTTTGATAAATTTTATGTAAAGAATATTTGCACAAAATTTTATAGCGTATATATAAAGCGCGTATTTAAGCACCGAAATGCCTCAAACAAAACCTATTGTAAGTATAGAAAATGTTGTGGCTTCTGCTTCCGTTGATCAACGAATTGATCTCAATGTGATAACTCAAACGTTTCCTGATGTTGAATATCACCCTGATCAGTTTCCTGGTTTAGTTTTTCGAATAAAATCACCGAAGACTGCAACATTGATCTTTAGTTCTGGAAAAATGGTTTGCACTGGAGCAAAATCTGAAGAACAATCCATCAAAGCAGTACGTAGTGTTGTTCAGACATTACGAAAAGGTGGAATAAAGATAAAAAAAGACGCAGTAATTGTAATTCAGAATATGGTTGCTTCTGCCAATCTTGGTGGGAAGATACACTTGGAACAAGCCGCAAGAAGCCTTCCTAGAAGTATGTATGAACCAGAACAATTTCCGGGTTTGATACATAGGATGCTTGATCCAAAAACTGTCATACTGTTATTTGCATCTGGAAAACTTGTTTGCACTGGAGCAAAAAAAGAATCAGATGTTTACAGATCAGTGCATAATCTACATACTCTTTTAGAAGAAAAAAAATTAATGATCTACGAAAGCTAAGTAAATCTAATTTGATTTTGACGAATGCATTTGTTTTTTGATTCTATCAAGAGTTTGTTCATCCAAAATATTTTCAATGTGTAAAATATTGGAAATTGCAAGTATGTCTGTAATCTCATATAGTTTTACTTTTTCAGCCTCTAGATTTTCATGTGCCCCTTCAAGTCTATTGACTATTACAAATGCTGACTCTACTATTATTTTGGCATCTTTTAGCGCTTTAATGGCATTAAGTAATGAATGACCAGTTGTTCCTACGTCGTCTACTAGGACCACTCTTGATCCCTCTGGTATTTTTCCTTCTATGAGACTACCAGTACCATAGTCTTTTGGTTTTTGTCTGATGTAAATCAGAGGTTTTGCAGTTTCTATGGCCAAAGCGGATGCTATTACAAGCCCTGATGTTGGAACTGATGCAATATAGTCAAAACTGTCTAACCCTATTTTTTCTGATATTAAATTTTGCATAGCTTTTATCATCTTTCTGAATTGGTGTGGAAAACTTGGCACTAGTCTAAGATCAATATAGTATGCACTGTCTTTTCCACTTGAAAGTTTAAAGTCTCCAAACTTGATTGCACCACTCTTTTGCAAAAATATTGCAAATTCTTTGACAAAATCCACTGCAAAATTTACCGAACTAGATTTATTTTAACTGTCCCTTCGGTATGGTATGCCTGAAATTTGGCTTAGCTATGGATCTACTGACGTTGTTCTTGATGTTAGAGCGGAGAATTTAGAAAAGCAGATAGAATCTGGAGGCGTAAACTTGAGCGATTCAGAGATTGTGTCAAAATTAGAATCTCTTGACATGTCAAAACCGACAGAATTTGTTATAATGGAATATTCTAAAACAACTCAAAAAATTATTTCGATTTTATTGGATGTGTGTACAAAGAAATCCCTTCCAAAACCAAAATTCTTGGTAGACAAGTCAAACTTGAATTTTGTAAAAAATGTTTTCTCTGATCCCACAATTTCCATATCTGAATTTAATGCATCTCAATTTTCCAATGCTAATCTAATTTTTATTGGAGAAATGGAATTTGATGGGCTGTTTGGATATAATACCATGTCCACCAAACTATTGCGAAGATTTGGAAAAGACAATATGCTTGAGGCATATGAAAAAAGAGAAGGAAATCTTCCACTCCCTGGTTATGATTTACAAACGATGCAGGTTGCAAAAAAATTTACTGATGGATTTGAAATATCTTCTATTGAAATTGTAGCAAATCAAACAGGAATAATTGACGTTGCCACAGGTCACCCATCCTCAACCTTTTCACTATCAAAATCTCTATCCTCTCTTGCAATACATGAGACAGAAAAACATAGAGTAGCAATTGTTAGCACTGGAAAAGAGACAAGCAATGAGACACTGAGCAGATCACTTTCCTCCCTCTGGAATTGTTCAGGTGCAATAAAAGAAGAGGGATTAGTAATACTTCTTGCAGAATGTAAATCTGGATTGGGTTCTGAGGCAATTCAACAATATGTTGAGGGGAGAATGAATTTGGAGAAACTGAAAAATCCTTCTAAATATGTAGATGGAATGGAAGATTTACTATTCTTAACAGAAATGCGCAAGAAATTTGGAATAGGTATAGTATCAATTTTGCCGTATCTTTATACAAAAGATAAACTTGAAATGATTCCATTTAGTGGCGCAAAGGAAACAATAGATTACGTTCTTAAAACATATGGTGATAGACAGAAGATAACAATTATTCCTGATGGTTCACACATCTTACTAAGGTAAAACATGCCCGAACCACTCTCTATACATTTCATCAAGAATTGATGGTATGCTTTACTGCGTGTCACTTACTGTAACTATTTCTTTTATTTTTGCTTAAAGTTAAATAATTAATAATTCTAGATCATAATAATGCAGGTAGCATTACGAGAAATTGGAAATTGCATTATTCGTAGATGTGATCTATCTGACTTGATTCCAACTATGGAGATAAATCTGAAAACACTACCTGAACACTATTCTGACTATTTCTATGAAAGCCTACTTGCTGAGCTACCTGAAGCATTTCTAGTAGCTGAGGTGGAAAAGAAGCTTGTGGGATACATAATGTGTAAAATTGAATATGGTTTTTCAAATTTCAAAAAACTTGGCTTTGTAAAAAAAGGTCATGTTGTATCAGTTGCTGTATTAGATGAAAATAGGAGGAAAGGTATTGGAGATGGTCTAGTTCAGGAAGCAATTGCGGGAGTAAAACTGAAAAAATCAGATGAGCTGTATCTTGAAGTCAGATGTAGTAACAGTGATGCAGTGAGGCTTTATGAAAAACTTGGATTTATCATAAAACAACGACTAAAAGCATATTATCGTGACGGCGAGGATGCGTATCTCATGGCAATTGAGTTTGCTTACTAGATTAAAATAAATAAGTCACAAAAAGACTCTAGCCTTATGGCAAGACAGCAAACTATCGGAATAATGATATTTGTCTTGGCAATTGTAGGTTTTTTCCTCTATGCGTATCTATTGATGCTCTCTGAATGGAGCCCTATAGTATTACAGCTCTCTGTACTCATGGCAGTAGGAGGAATTCTTGGAGTAATTTCTTGGATTGGATACAATATGGCAACCTCAAGACCATCTCCTTCATCTCTTGTAACTGATGACAAGTAATCACTTGGATATGGCTGCATCAACTACTGCTTGATAAAATCTTGGACCTACTGGTCGTACAATTTTTGCACCCAGAATTTCAGATTTTACATTTACAACGCTTAGAAAATGCTGTGGTGCTAATGATGAGACTTGATCTTTTTTTTCTGCACGGATGTGACAATAGTAATGTATTACAGCTTTTTTCTTTGCAGCCTTGATGGCAGACTCTAGAAATTCATCTGATCTTTCCGGTAGTAACATTAAGATTCTATCTCCAGTATCATGCAATTTTTCTTCTATCACTTTTGCGGCATCTCCTTCTATTGATTCCACAGTTCCTTTTAGTTTATTCAATAATATGTTCTCAGAGCATAACCTGGCAGCATCAGGATTAATGTCTACATTGTATACGTGACACTTTTTCTTCTTTGCAGCTACGATTGAAAACATTCCAACTCCTCCGAACATGTTGATTATAGTTTCTCCATCTTTGATTGTCTCTGCAATTCTTTCACGTTCTGTTGAAAGTCTGGGTGAAAAAAATGCCTTTTCTACATCTACTTTGAATCTACAACCGTGTTCCTTGTATTCCGTTTCGGTTTTGTCATCTCCTGCAAGAAGCTCCAACTTTCTTATTCTATAGTCTCCTTCAACTGGGGATGATTGGCAATAGATTGATTTTGCTGTCTTTACCTTATCTAAGAGAACCTCGCCAATTATTTTTCTTTTGGATAGGAGAGAATCTGGGACCCTTAGTATGATGATATTTCCTATTTGATCAAATGCACCATAAAGCTCTTCTGCCTCCGCTTCTGTGAGGATCCCAGCTACTGCCTGTTTTAGCATCTTTGTCAATTTCTATAGTAAAACTTTCCAGACTGTTTTTGTTCTCTGTCTAATCTGCTTTCCAATTTATTTACTCTGGGTCTCATGCTGGTCTCATCTCTTCTATATGTCATGTCAAGAGATCTCAAGAATTCATTCATTCCATCTATCTTTGGTTTTGGAGTTGTTGCATGACCTTCTCTTCCAGGGGTTCCATGGAATATGACAATTGAATCGGAGATCAAATCCATAAGCTGAATATCGTGATCAACTATGATTGCAGATTTTCCATAAGATCTTACATATCTTTGAATAAGTTTTGCTACTGCTATTCTATCCTCTACATCTAGAAATGCAGAAGGTTCATCAAGTGCATAGACATCAACTTTTTGTAAAAGGCATGCTCCAATTGCCACTTTTTGAAGTTCACCACCAGACAAGTTTTTGACAGATTTGTTGTATAATTTTTTTATCTTCATAGGATTGATTATGACTTCTTCTTCTGGGGTTTCTTGTATTGATCCACCATATGCTTTCTCAAGTAGAGTGATTACTTCGATGTCAAAGTCATTTGTTAGATATTGTGGTTTGTAAGCAATCTTTACCTTGCTTTCTATGCTTCCAACATCGGGCTTTTCAACACCTGCTATCATCTTCATCATGGTTGTTTTCCCTAATGCGTTTGCACCAACAATGCCAAGAACCTCACTTTTCTTAACCCTGCCTGCATCAATTGATAAAGAAAAATTTCCAAATTTTCTCTCTAGATTTGGATAATTTATGATATTCTCAATTGTAACAAATTCATCTGTTGATGTGGATGCATCAAACTTGAATGCCGCATCTCTAAATCTGACGTTCTCGTTTGGAAGATAACCATCAAGGAATACGTTAATTCCAACTTTGGTAGAAAGCATGTTTGCAACTATGCCATATGCTGCAGGCTCACCATACAAGATCTCGATAAAATCACTTAGATAATCTAACAATGTTAAATCATGCTCTACTACCATCACGCTTTTTCCCTCCTTGGCAAGATCCTGAATTACTCTAGCAACTCCAATCCTCTGAAATACATCGTTATACGATGATGGTTCGTCAAAGAAATAGAAATCTGATTCTCTTGATGCTGTTACTGCAACTGCAAGTCTTTGTAATTCTCCTCCACTCAAGTCTGTAATCTTATTTTCCAAAGAATTTTGCAAGCCAAGTTGGTCTATTAGATCTCGTGCCCTTCCACGTTCATCATACTTTTCCAAAAGCTCTTTTGCATTTCCATCAAATACCTTTGCTAGGTTGTATACTTGTTGAGGCTTTATGGATACCTTTAACTCGTTATTTGCTATTTTTTCAAAATGTGGTTTAAGCTCAGTACCTTGAAAGTGTTTTAAAATTTGACTCCATTCTGGAGGGGTAGCATAATTTCCCAAGTTTGGTTTTAGATTTCCGGATAATATGCCAACTACAGTACTCTTTCCTATACCATTTCTTCCCAGAAGGCCCATGACCTGACCTTTCTTTAAACTAGGGATTCTGTAAAGCCTGAATGAATTTTGACCATACTGATGAATCTTGTCTGTTTTTAGCTCTTCTGCTAGATTGACAATCGTTATTGCATCAAACGGACAAACCTTGACACAGATTCCACATCCATTACAAATATTTTCATCAATCTGAGCCTTGGCAGTTTCTTCATTTAGTACTATACAATCTGAACCCATTTTGTTTACTGGACAATATTTGATACATTCTAGACCGCATTTCTTGGTCTGACAATTTTCCTTGTCAAGTACTGCAACTCGATGAGTCATACGTACTTGCGCTTTTCTTAATTTATATCTCTATCAAGTAAGATTAATACATAACATTAGAAGCCAAAGAAACTAAGCCGGCCACAGCGTTGGGGTCCGACCCGGTCCCATACCGAACCCGGAAGTCAAACCCAATGTCGCTACTGTGCTACTAAGGTGCGAGAGCCCTTGGGAAGCAGTAGTGCTGGCGCCTTTTATTATTCTAAAGCAACAGAATTGGGAGTTGCATTCCATATAGTTTCTATGGGTGTATTTTTGTCAAAACCTCGCTTTTGTACCTCATCCGGAAAGTTATCGATGTATTCTGATACAAGATCTCTTAGGATTCTATCTATTTCGGTAACTGAAGACACATCTGTGAATAATGATTGTATTTCATTGCATCCTACGACATAGCCATTTGCGTTAGGTGTTATGGTAAAGGTGATTTTGTGTAGTTTCTGGGTGTCTATCATACACTGTATATGTTTACAAAACCTAAAAAAGATCACGATCAATCATTGATACTATGAGTAACTGCAGTGTATGCGGAGAAAAATTCTCTGATGATATTAGGTTCCTAAACCATATGATGGAAAAGCATGGATTTCGAAATCCAAATGTTGGAACGCCTGATAGAAACAGTAGAGGATACTAGTTTTTAGAACTTTAAGTCTATTTTTTTGCTGTTAGAGAATAGACTTCCAGTTCTCATGAAAAATGCCTTTGGAGTTTTACAATCTTGGCTACAGTTCGAAGATGGGTCATAGTCTAGATGCTTTTTTGATCTGCCAGTTAAAATATTGAAAAAGAGAGGTAAGATTGCTGCTCTCCCACCATATGCTGTATTCTTTGTCATGAACCAGAACATTTTGGTTGAATCATAATTGTGATCAAAAATCTCTGATTTTATTTTCATTCCAATGTCAGAATAATGACCAACAATTACGATCTTATCTTTAGCAAGGACATGTACGACATTTGCAAATTTAGAACAAAGGTAGCATTTGTCATCATAAATAACAAGAGGGAAAAGATCTCTTATATTCATATTTTTTCTACGTTGACTTTGGATTAATATTTTGTGAAATAACTTTTTATTTACTCCAAATGCGCTAAAAAACATGAATTTGAATTCATGTAGAAATTCTAAGATCCAAATTTTGGCATGGACATGGCTCTAAATTATTATCATATTTTCAAAAAAGTAAAAGAAGCGAGGAAACTTGTGATTAAAGGAATTACTACTGCTGGCTCGGGTCATCCTGGAGGTTCCTTTTCCATGGCAGAGATTCTGGGTTGCATGTATTTCAAATTCCTGCACTATGACCCAAAAAATCCTCTTTGGGAAGACCGGGATAGACTTGTGTTATCAAAAGGTCATGCCTCTCCTGGTTTGTTTTCTAATCTTGCAGTAGCTGGATTTTTTGCTAAATCGGAAATGGAGACTCTAAGAAAATTTGGAAGCAAATTGCAAGGTCATCCTGACTTTAAGTGTCCTGGAGTTGAGTTTTGTGGCGGATCACTTGGATTGGGATTGTCCTTTTCTATTGGAATGGCTCTTGCTGCAAGAATTGATGAAAAAAATCACCACATCTACACAGTAATTGGTGATGGTGAATCTGATGAAGGACAAGTTTGGGAGGCTGCCATGACTGCACCTAAATACAAAGTGGATAATCTGACAGTTTTCTTGGATAGAAACTTCATTCAACAAGATGACTATACGGAAAGAGTAATGCCTCTAGATGAAGAGCTTGTCAGTGATGATATTTCTGAGATGTGGAAAAATGCTGCAAGGTGGAAAGTGGGCGATAAATGGAGATCTTTTGGATGGAATGTCTTGGAAATAGACGGACATCGTATAGAACAGATCTCCAAAGCAGTAAATTCTGCATTGCAAACAAAAGGAGCTCCATCAATTATCATATCTCGTACCATAAAAGGCAAATCTGTGGAACACATGGAAGACAATCCAAAATGGCATGGTGTTGCACCAAATCCACAAATGTCTCCAATAATTGATCTGGAATTAGATTGTCAATTTTTGATATCTCCATCTATAATTGCAGGAGACATGCTGAATTTAGAAAACGAAGTCAAGAGGGCATCTCTTGCAAGAGCAGATTTTATTCACCTTGATGTGATGGATGGTGTATTTGTACCAAATAAGACATTTGATCATGAAAAAATAAAACAACTAAGACCAATAACTCCAATTCCTTTTGATACTCATCTCATGATTACAGAACCAGTAAAACATGTGAAGAACTATGTCGATGCAGGATCTGACATAATTACAGTACATGCTGAAGTCTGTGATGAATCAAGTTTTGGAGAAATTCATGATATTCTACGCTCAAATTCCGTAAGTGTGGGACTTGCAATTAATCCTGATACTGAATTACCTACATGGTCTGAGAAATTTATTCAAGATTTGGATCAGATAATAATAATGTCAGTGATCCCAGGCAAATCAGGCCAAAAATATATTGAATCTACACATGAAAAAACACAGCGAATAGCCAAATTCTTGTCTGAACGAAAATTTGAGGGTCTAATTGAGGCAGATGGAGGAGTGGATTTGACAAATATAGAATCGTGTTTCTTGGATGGTTCTAGGGTATTCGTCGGTGGAAGTGCAATAATAGGACAAAAAGATGTTCGATCTACAATAATTGAATTTAGAAAGAAACTAATGCATGCAAGAAGAAAACTCTTGATTAACAAAGCTCACAACCTTGGTGGTAGTGATCTTGTAAAAAAATGGATAGATCTACACGAGGTAGGTAAAAAGAAGACTGAACTTTTACAGATAGCACAGGAGGCAGGTTTTGCATGACAGAATTTGCTGATATGAGAACTGTTTACGGTGAAACGCTCATCAAGCTAGGAGAAGAAAATCCTAACATCGTAGTAGTTGGTGCAGACACTACGGATTCATTAAAGACAAAACCATTTGGGAAAAAATTTCCAAATAGGTTCTTCAATGTTGGTATTGCTGAAGCTAACTTGGTTACTATGGCTGCCGGTCTTGCAAATGAGGGTAAAATTCCATTTGCAAGTACTTATGCTGCATTTCTTCCTGGTAGATGTGTTGACCAGATACGCAATGCAATAGCCTATCCTTCAAGAAACGGTAAAAATGGACTAAATGTGAAAATGGTTGTATCTCATGGAGGTCTCAGTGTTGGTCCTGATGGAGGTTCTCATCAACAGATTGAAGACATTGCAATAATGAGAGTCATTCCAAATCTCAAGGTCTTTGTTCCTGCTGATACTATAGCTGTGGAAAAACTCACTAGACTTTTTGCACAAGTTTATGGTCCATGTTACATGAGGCTGGCAAGATCAAAAACACCTGTAATTCATTCAAAAGAACAAGATTTTCAGATGGGTAAAGGAATTGTTTTGCGTGATGGATCTGATTGTACAATTGTTGCATGTGGGATAACTGTTAGTATTGCTCTTGAAGCTGCAGACTCTATGAAACAAGAGGGAATTTCATGTAGAGTCATTGATATGTTTTCCATCAAACCGATTGACTCTGAAATTTTAGAAAAGGCAGCCCGTGAAACAGGAGGAATAGTCACATGTGAAGAACATAATGTACTAGCAGGATTTGGTTCTGCAGTTGCAGAAACAGTCTCTGAAACATATCCTGTTCTTGTAAAACGTATAGGAGTAAAGGATCAGTTTGGAGAATCTGCAAGAGATGGTGAAATTCCACTCTTACTTGAAAAACATGGTATTACATCAATTCATATATCTAATGCCGTTAAGTCTATTCGGAGTCACACCAGATGAAGATATTTCTGGATACTGCTAATATTTCAGCAATAAAGATGTACAACGATATGGGTCTTGTAGATGGAATCACTACAAATCCTTCTCTGATGGCAAAAGAGGGAGGAGATCCTCAAAAAGTTATGGAAGAAATTGTTAAAATTATCAAAGGTGATGTTAGCTTGGAGGTATTGAGCTTAGAAACTGATGGAATGTTAGAGGAAGGTAGACGACTTAGAAAATATGGTAACAATGTGATAGTAAAATGTCCTTTAACCCCTGATGGTCTAAAAGCTTGTAAGATCTTGACATCTGAGAATATTCCCGTAAATGTTACACTTTGTTTCTCTGTAAACCAGGCAATATTGGCAGCAAAAGCTGGTGCAAAATATGTGAGTCCATTTATCGGAAGACTTGATGACAACGGACAAGATGGTATGAACCTTATCAAAGAGATACGACAAGTCTTTGACAATTACAACTTTAGTACACAAATTCTTGTTGCAAGTGTAAGACATCCAATGCATGTAGTAGAAGCTGCAAAAATTGGAGCAGATGTGGTAACATTACCGCCAGATATACTGGGAAAAATGTTAAAACACCCTTTAACAGATATTGGTCTGAAAAACTTTCTTGCAGACTGGGAAAAACTCAAAAAAGAAAACCCAAATATAAAAATCTAATTTCTTTATTTTATTCTAATGCTTTCCTATCCATTGGTATCTGTATTCTTCATCAAATAATTCTGACTTGATGTCATTGTTTGATGGTGATCCTG
Source organism: uncultured Nitrososphaerota archaeon (assembly GCA_963716995.1). Taxonomy (GTDB): domain Archaea; phylum Thermoproteota; class Nitrososphaeria; order Nitrososphaerales; family Nitrosopumilaceae; genus Nitrosotalea. Next base: position 5,993 of record CAVQVB010000022.1, on the reverse strand, counting down.
CACGCATCTTAACTTCAAAAAACCCTAAACTGCCCTTGTATGGAATTGGAACTCTGAGAGCCTGTGGTTTTCTAAGGAGAAATCCATATTTGTGACGTAGAAATTCTTCGGTTGCAAAATGTTTGTTATAATCATTCTTGAGTGTATCTATGGATTCGTATGATTTTACATCATAAATCTCAGCTTTTCCTATTATTACTCCTGTTCGAAGACTGGACTTGTCAATACCTAGTTTCTCACATGCACTATCTTTGATTTTGATTGGTGCATGAATCAGAAATTCACCTCTAAACTTTGTATTCCATGTTCTCAACTCTATTGTTTTTTTACCGCTAGTTATCAAATCAGCATAAGGTTGCGATACTGATAGACACTTCATTTCAACTAGTTCCTAATACATTCAAAACTCTTTTTGGAATGTCACTTAGTCTGCTTACAGCAAGAGTACGTTCGTAACCTAGCCTTCTGAGATTGTTTGCAATCATTATTGCATCTTCTGTATCGGGCCCACAACCTATTGCAACCATCTTTATTCCAATTGATTTGAAATCTCTCATTATAGAACGAACTGCATCAGGATCTGATGGTTCGCCATCTGTTAGTGTTAAAAATATATCTGGTTTTTTTGATCGAAGAGATGGTAATAACATGTTGTAAACTTCTGCTAATGGAGTACTACCGTTTGCTTTTATTTTTACAAGCCTCTTTGCAGAAATATTATTCCATTTCAAATTTTCTGGTTTTATCAACCAACAAATAACTTGTTTTTGTTCTGTGTTAAATGCATACACAGAAAATTTTACTTTCAAATATTCCAAGACTTCACATAATGCAAGTGTTGCTTTTTTATACTGTATCTCTTGGTTTGCTATGCTGGATGAATGATCAAGAAGTATCACAATCTTGGTCTTGATTGCAATTTTTCTATCTGACAGAAAGGGCTTGTGGCCTTCCATGTATGATTCTTCATCAAATTCATCTCCTGTAAAAACATGCTCTTCTTTCCAGCCTGATTTCCATTCTTTGAATTTTGCTTTTAGGTGATTTATTAAATCTGTATCAACAATTTTTGTCTCGTCTACATTTGTTGCAGTGGGAATGTTTACTCCTATCACCTCGTTGTTTAGTCCTTTGTTCTCTGTTCTCTTTGATTCTTCTAGTAAAACCTTGAATTCTTCAAAGACATCCTTACCTTCTGTAATTTTGTGTGGATCTAGTTCACCAAAATCATTTTCACGATATTTTGCAATCTTGTTCAAAGTCTTCACAAATTCCTGATCTGAAAGTGCCATTCCAGAACTGATTTTGGGTATTGATATTGGAATGGTTAAGAGTGGATCAATTTCTAGAATCTTGATTATTTCTGGTACCTTTTTTTCAAGCCAATCTGTTTCATATTTTTTTTCAATGGATTCTTTAACTATCTCAATGGCTAACTTGCTTGCTTTCTGGACCTTCTCAAATGCGCTGGGTGAAAGTTCTCCTTTGATATCTCCTAGCAAGAAATATTGCGAAAAGCCTTCTACAATTCTAGTGTTCCCGTATAGTGTATTCAATAATGGTCTGTAAAGCCACGAAACACCATATCTGAAGATAATTTCACTATCCATCCCTTGCCAAACCGTTCTTGCTATGGTCTCAATTCTTCTTGTCTCAAGGGTATTGAGAATAAAACCAAATGCATGATCATTACTGAGAATTTTATTTGAGTATCTAATTCGCATTGCTTCATACCACAATGCTGTTCTGAACTGCCTGTACTTTTGAAAGTCTGTTCCCTGATATTTCTCTAATGAAAACATCATCACTTTGTTTTCCCGCAACTTGGTCTGTACTTCTTTTTGATCCGATATGCTGACTGTGACGGATTCTTTTTCAGACCATCTTCTTACAAGAAATGTAGCTATCTCAAGTAACGTGTCATTTCGTAGATGTAATGATTGCATTAACTACCAAACATTGATGTTATGATGTCATTTACTTTTTGGAATTCTACATTGCCCCATTGTAAGTATACATTGGCAAATACTACCTCTGCAGCTTGTCTTGTTTTCATACCTGAATCAAGTATCTTTGCAAATGCTATTGTTTCACGCAAACTTGGAGAATAGTATAACTCTTCAACTGCAGCTGCTTGTCGTAAAATATTTGCCAATTTTATTCCTTGCATGATCTCTTTTTCGTGAGACCCTGAAGAATACTGTTTGACTATTTGAAATTCAATTTCCTCTGGTGGATAATCTAGTCTAAGTCTTATTGGAAATCTACTTAACAATTGAGGTGGAAGCTCTTTTGTACCTACATGCGATAATGGGTTGATTGTAGCAACAACGAACCATCCTTTTGCAGCATTGATCAATTCTCCACTTGATTCTTTTAGGACTAGTTGTCTTCTATCATCTAATGCTTCATCAAGACGAAGAAGCACGTCTGCTTCTGCAGAATTTATCTCATCAAGATATAGCATATTTCCCTCTTTCATGGACTTGACTAGAATTCCTTGTTCAAATCCAATTGCTCCATTCTCTAATGTTTTTGCACCTACCAAGTGACTTTCACGGGTTCTTAAACTGAAATTAATTGATTCAAGATTAATCCCTCGCTTTGCGGCAAATTGTCTTACTAGTGTTGTCTTACCAGTTCCCTTTGGTCCTATTATGAGCACAAATAGATTAGATGCATATGCCTTGTCTAAAACTTCAAAAGAATTATTCCAGTCTATGTATAATGATGATTCTGCAAGCACATTTGCTCCAAGTCTCATCCTTAATTTAAAAATGTCTTCTATTTTGGCATTAAGTAGACGAATTAATGTTTGAATGGCACTCTGTTGATAACAATAATCTTTTTCGTGCCTGTTTTGTTCTACTTTTTGTTTTAATATTGTGAGAAAAGTGGTTTTAATGCCCTAAAAATTTCCTAAATCTAGACTTCTATCTTTGCAAATGATTCGTCTAAAATGTGATGTAGTCTTTTCTGCCAATCTTCAAAACCGTCTGGCTTTTTGGGGAAGTTGTAATAATGATCTGTTAGTGTTTTGTTCTGTTGTGCAGTGAATCTTAATGAATCTGCCAACTTTTTGTTAAGAGCCCCTCTTATCAGCATGCCTAGTTTTCCAACTGTTCCAAAGTCTGGATGCTCTCCTTTGCTAATTGCCTCTACGTCTAGTTTTGACAAAAAGTGCTTCATTCCGTAGTTTATCTGATCATTTGTAAGTGTCTGAAGTAGTCGTCTGAAAACTTCTAGACCTGCTGTTTTGTATCCATAATCATTTATGAAATCAATATTATATTGCCAAAGACCTGTTTCACTAACATCATTGGCCTCAATTGCATTTACTGCATTTTTACCTAGTATGGTAGCTGCAACTATTGCAGGACCAATTCCTCCAGCATCAAGTGGTTTTGGCATCCATGCTGAATCTCCAACAAGCATGTATCCGTTTGCAACTAGACAATCATTTTGTCTTCTAACAGAAACTTGCCAGTTACCTGTTACATTGTTGGAATCCATTGTGTCGTCTGATAGCTTTGGATTCTTGATTGCTTTGTTTATCTTTACATAATCATTGATCAGTTTTGTAACATCATCATGTGTACCCAGTCTGTGATTTCTTTTTATCAATTCTTTTTGTTGTACACCTAATCCTATGTTGACCTTGTTTTTTCCTTTTGGAAATACCCACCCGTATCCTCCAGGAGCTATGTCTTGATCAAGATGTATAATACAATAATCAGGATCAAAATCTTTCTTGTCATCTATACCTTGTTCAAATTTCATGATATGTCTTCCAGTAGATTCTAAATCATCACGGTCTATCTTTCGTTCAATCTTTGTACTTATGGACAAGCCATTTCTTAACATAGAAGTAACTCCTGTAGCATCAACCACTATCTTTGCAGTTTTTTTGAATGGTTCATTTGTAATTAGATTTGTTCCTTCAACTCCAACAACAGTTCCATTATCATATTGCAAACCTCTTAGTGCTACAGAATATTGGATGTTGACTCCAACCTTTTTTGCATCACGAAGCTGACGTTGAGGAAGTTGTTGTCTGTTGAGCATGTACCCGTCTCCATCAAAAGGAATTGATGTTTCTCTATCTGGGGAAAATGCCATTACTCCCTTTACTGGATGTTCGATCTCAGGGTTGCCCCATGCAATTTTGATCCTCTCAGTCATATAGTCTACAGTGTTCTTTCCAACTGCATCTCCACAAACCCATCCGTTGATTGTCTTCTTACCTATGGTAGGTTCTGGGTTTCTATCTATTACTAGAATTGATAATCGTTGTTTAGAATAATACGAAGCTGATTGGGCAGCAATCATTCCTGCCAAGCCTCCTCCAGCTATTATGATATCATAATCTGTTTTCACAGCGAAAAAACAGGATCCACTCTATTTAAAAGAACCGTATGAAAATAGATCAAAAGGTTTGTGGGTCGGTTCGTCGCGGCTTCCTCACAGCAGATGCTCAGACTGGAGCGGCAAAAATATTACCTCATCCCCTTTCTCTTAGGCTGATAAATATTATTAAATCATGCTCTGGCTTTGCAGATTTTATTCAAACTGTAAGTAATTCTATGTATTTTTTTGTAATTTGGTCTTTTTTGTAGACTGGCATTTTTATCTTAATTTTTATTGCATTATTTTGTTGTAGGCTGATTTCTTTTCGTACAATTTCATTTTTACCTATTCTCAAAAAAAATGAAGTGTCCTCAAAATACATGTCTATATTTTCTATTAATTCCTTCATCTGGGTCTTTGGAATCTTGGATGCGGTCTTTTTGATAAATTCCTCTGCACGTTTTTTTGTAAGTGTTGTTTTGGCAAGCAATATTGTATTTCCATAATGACCAAGAGTTCTTTCTGTTGTGAATTCATCTTCATTTATCTGAAATAACTCAAAGATTGGATCAAAGATTTTCTTACTGTTTTCTGTTGCATGTAAGATTACTTCCATTGTTACTTCTAGCTGGTGTGCCATGTTGTATGATATGTGTAGGGGGATATGGATTATATCTATTAGGCTTGCAACAGAGCAATTTCGCCCTCTGCAGTTCTAATGAGCTTTGCCTTTTCAATTCCAACATGTCTCACATGAACTATTTTCTTGACAGCTGCCATGATATCCGAGTTTATTTTTCCAAATACTGTAGCCTGGATGAATTGATCTATTGTCATCTCTGGAATGGTTTTTGACATTATCTCTTGAGCGACTAATCTGATTGCATGTTTTCTTGAAGTGTTCAACTTTTTCTGTGTCAATGCAACTATCTTTATTCTAAAGATGTATCCATCTTTGGTCTTGACATCTGCGATAAAACTAATCAATGATGAGCCTCGTCTTACAAGACTTCTTAGAAACTCCTTTGCATATTCAAATCTCTTGAAAATTGTAGTTGCAATTTCTCCATCTATTTTGTGAACCTGGAAATACAATTTGAATTGGTGCTGGGAAGGATCTCCTTTTAGTATGTCATGTAATGTGACCTCGATTACTCTGCCTATTGCACTATCATCATCAGTAACTGGAATGTATGCAATTGGTTTGTTGTCAAATGATGCAGGAAGCAGTACTGTAACCCACTTTTTTTCTCTCCACTTGTCTTTTACTCTTGCAGTCTTTTGACGTGCCAACTATGATGAACTTCTGAGGCCAAAATATAAGTTGTACGACATTTTAGATGAGGCTAGAGCCTACATATTTTTGCAATGCCTTTGGAACTGCAATATGTCCATCTTTAGTCTGGAAATTTTCTATTATTGCAACCATTGTTCTTGTGGTTGCTACTAGAGTACTGTTCAAAGAGTGTAGATACTGTGGTTGTTCATCTGTTCTGTCTCTAAATCTTATTTTTAGTCTTCTTGCTTGAAAATCAAGGCAATTGGAACAGGATACTATTTCTCTGTAGTTTTTCTGTCCTACCATCCATGCTTCTAGATCATATGTCTTGGCAGAAACCTTGCCCAAATCTCCGCTTGATAATAGC
>CAVQVB010000021.1:0-192358 GCA_963716995.1 uncultured Nitrososphaerota archaeon | reverse complement strand
ATTATTCTATATGGCATCTCTATTTTTTGATAAAATTCTTCTGTAATTGCAAGCATTCTCTCATGTTCTCTCCATGAATCTTCAGGTCTTGTAAATGCGAACTGTTCTACTTTTTCAAATTGATGTACTCGAAATATTCCCTTCTGGTCTCTGCCGTGGGCTCCTGCTTCTTTTCTAAAACATGTACTAACTCCTGCATATCGTAGAGGTAATTTTTTACCATCGATTATCTCATCTGAATGCATTGATGCCACGGCATGTTCGCTTGTTCCTATGAGGTAGAGGTCTTCATTCTCAATCTTGTAAATTACATCCTCAAAGTCTTGGGCAATTATGGCACCTTCCATAGCTGCTCTGTTTATCAAAAATGGTGTTTGTATTGGGATGTAACTTTTCTCAGACAAAAAATCAAGTGCAAATTGTAATAACGCTTGGTTTAATCTGACAAGTTGATTTTTGAGATAGTAAAATCTTGCTCCTGAAACCTTGGCAGCTCTCTCTAAATCTACAAGATCTAGACTCTGTGTCAAATCTATGTGATCTTTTACCTCGAAATCAAAAACGGGTATGCTACCCCATTTTTTTATTTCTTTATTTGCAGTCTCATCTTTTCCAATGGGTACTGATTCATGTATCATGTTGGGTACCGTTAGAGAAAGTTTTGTGAATTTTTCTTCTATTGTTATCTGGTCCTCTTCTAATTTTTTAAGATTGTCTGAAACTGTCTGCATTTGATCTATGAGACCTGATGCATCTTCCTTTGCTTTCTTTTTTCTTGCAATTTCTAATGATACTTCATTTTTTTTCTTTCTAAACTCATCAGTTTTTATAATTAATTCTCTTCTGTCCTTGTCTAGTGCAATTAGTTCATCAAGAGGAAATTTGACAGCCCTTGCTTCCAACATATTTCTGATCTTGTCTGGACTGTCTCGAAGAAGTTTTGGGTCAAGCATCAACTAGTCACTTTGAGTATAACTTGAGTCTGTTCAAGAACTTCATCAATAGTAGAAATCAATGTTCGTATATTTCCTTTACCCTCAAATGTAAAAATCAGAGATGTCTTGTCTTTTTCAATTTTAAAAGAAAGATTTTCTGGAAAATCTACATTATCAGGCTCCAAAGATTTTCTTATGGATTCTGCCTTTTTTTCTGAAAGATTATTCAGAAACACTTGAACTTTGCATTCTAGAGACATTTTTTTCCAAGTAATCCAGGAATTCATCCAATTTGTCTTTTGTAATTCTTGCACCTGCAGCTGCAGCATGACCTCCTCCCACGCCTGATACTCTTGCAGCGCATTCTCGCATTAATAATCCCAAATTTACTTCAGATTTACAGCCTGTGGATTTACGTGAAGAGAACTTTATTGTTCCCTCTTCACCGTTTGTTCTAAGTATGATTATCTTTCCCGTGTTTTTCTGTGATCCCCCAAGGAGTGATGATACGGCGCCTGTCATATTTTCAGGTACTAGGCCTTCACCATTTACCATCAAGTAATGACCATTATCGGTTATTCTCCATCTTTCGCTAGAAAGTGTATTCATGTATGTTCTCAAAAATGTCCTGTATTCTACCAAAATATTTTCGCCCTCTTGTAGCATCTTGGTTCTGTCACCCATGCAAATTGCTATTCCGACTCCTGCCTTGCGAATCCTGCCACAAGAGTTTAGCATCGTTGAAAACTCTCTTGCATCACGAAGGAAACTTCTCTTATCTTCTCCAGATAGCGTGTATGTGTACCCTACAAGCTCATCTAGTATGTCACTTGCATTTTTAGTTGAAATGTATTTTGATATTGTTTGAAGAAGTGCACGTTTTTCATCTTCTGTTAGTTCTGCAGGAACCCGCCATCTGCTACCATCCTTTAATTTTATTCCTGAGGAATTTAAAAGTGAAAGGCATGCATCACGATTCCAAGTTAGTCCCTCGATGAAAGGTTGTGAGGTAAATGCAAGTGCATCTGGTAATGGTCTTGTTTCTCTACCAACAAGCAAAATATCTAAATCAATTTCAACTTGATTATTCTTCTTTGCAGTCGATGCAATTTCCAAATTTATACCTGTAAATGATTTTTTTTCACCTTGATCTTGTCGATCCCCTAATGCTGCAACAACTGCAATCCATGCCAAATCCGTGTTTTCCTTATGGAGTGCCTTTGAAACAAGATAGGCCATGCCTCCTGCGGAAACATCTTTTCCTCCATCTACATCATATTTCCAAGCATTGATAACTTTTTGATTGTCAAATTCTTCATTTGGTATCTGATGATGATCAACTACTATCCAGTCTTCTCCTAATGCCTCGTCAATATCCTTTGCAAATCCTCCTCCAAGATCTGTGATTATGTGAAACTGCCTTGAATCACTTTTCATCTTTTCAATAATGTTTTTGCTGAACTCATTGACAGTACGTACGGTACATTTAGCACCTGACCTGATCAAAGATTTTGTAACAATGCTACCAGAAGTTATTCCGTCACAGTCAAGATGAGTGATTACTGAAATATTTTTTCCGGTTTTGATGCAATCAGAAACTCTATCATGAAAATAAGATAATGCTTGATCTAACTTCGCCATTACTCGAGTTGAGCAATAACTGCCTTATATTTCCAGGTTTTGGGTATCTTTCCCATCTTCTTGTAATATGAAGATAGTCTGTGAACCTTTGCCTCTAGGAGTTCAAGCGATCTGACATTTCTTTTATCAGATTTATTCTCCTTCAAATGTTTCTGTAGGCCAAGTGCCTTGGTTACCAAGTTATTCAAGTCTTCAGGCATTTCTGTTTTGATTCCCTTCTGTTCAAGAATCTCTGTAATTGATTTTTTGACAATTTGTCTTGTAATTGGTATTGCATATTGATCGCGTAATTTTATTCCAATCTTGCTTGGAGGCAAACCCTCTTTTGCATATTTCACAATCAATTCTTCAATCTCGGCTGGACTCTGTTTTACCCATGTAGGTGCACTAGGAGTGATCGGCCTTGTTGAATGTGATTTACCGTGTCTGTGTGAATGGAGTCGACCCACGAACCGCTTGTTTTTTAAGGAAACATAAATGTTACTTGACTCCTTTCAAGTGTTGATTACATAAAAGTTAAATATCTACGAAATCGAATCTCAATTAGGTATTCATATGAACACACCAATAATTGTTGGAACTGTACTGTTGGCTCTATTCGCAGCCTCTACATTTGCTCCATTTGCAGCAGCTCAATACACACCAGGTGGTGGTCTTGGACTCGAACAGGAGTTAGCATTGGCAAGAGCTAAGGTACAGGCAGTACAAAATAATCCGCACGCAGGTTCAGGTACTCCATATCTTGATGCAAACGGTGTAGTCGGTGCATCAATCATATCAGGTGGAATATTCGGTGGAATCTTCATTGCCTTTGTCGTAAAAGCAAAGCAAGCGGAAAAAGCAAAGAGAGCTTAGTTCTTCTCTTTTTTCTTATTTTATTAATCTCGTATTAGATCTCTATTTTTCATCTCTTACAGAAATGTATATATCGCACCTAAATTGTTTGGAATCATGATGAGCACGATATTCACTATGCTCGTAGGTATACTGTCAAACTTTGCAGGTCAGATAGGTCCAAACTATGACCCGCTATTCTATGATGTGATGGTCTACATATTCGCAACCATCATGTTCTCAGTATTCCTTCTCGGAGTAATTGCATTCTGGCTCAGAGTGCACGGTCTTGGTGGCGACACTAGAGAAAGATGGGTCGCAGAACTCAACAAGCACTTTGAAAGAGAAGGCATTGGTCTGATACCAGACAACGGTAAATACTGGTAAACTCCAAAACTCTTTTTCTTATTTTTAATTTCTTTCATACTATTGAGTATTTTCAAATAACTTTGAATTATTCAGAGTCTAACTTGAGATCTAGTTTGCACTTAGCTTTTTGGTGGAGGCGTAAAGGTTGGTGCTCCTGCATTCTTTGTGACAAACTCTGCCTGATAATGAACTCCATCTTGTACTATTGTGTGAATGAAATCAGATGATTCTACTTCATTTGCATATATTTTTGATTTAGTTTCATCCATGTCTCTTATGGGAAAACCTGACATCCACAAGAATTGGCCTACCTCAAATGGATATTTCTTTGTCCATTGACCGCTGATAGTTCCATCATCTAGAAAAGTCATGGATCTTTCACAGTCTTTTGGTATGTCAGTACTTGTATCAACTGGCCTGACCCATTTTTTACCATCTACCAGAATATCTAATGTGGCAGATACATGATATGTAATATCCAATCCATTAACACATTTGTGGTAGAGTGGATCTTGTGCTTTGACCTGTGAAATCAGTGATGGTACTAGCCAAGACAACTGTAACTCCTACCGCTGCTGAAATTGCAAGAAATCTGAGCATTTTTTTGCGTTTTCTCGGATCTCCCATTCCTGGCCAAAACATGACTTTTGTGTTTGCTAGAGATGTATATAGATTAAGATATTTTTAATTCTGGTACCAGAATTATATTTTTAAATTAAATTAAATATGTAAAAGAAATTTAGAGTGAGGAATCGCCGTGTTTCTTTGTTCCTATATCCACTGCATCTTCGACGTTGTATACGAAGATCTTTCCTTCTCCAGCTGCTCCTGTACCTGCATGAGTAGTTATTGCTTCTATTACTTTAGGTAACTGACTCTCAGTGACAACTACGTAGACGAAGGAATTATCGTTGTGTGTAGCTTCGATACGTCCTCCTCTGCCAGAAGACACCATTTCTCTTGGTCTGGCGCCTCTGCCCTTGACATTAAAATACGTAAATCCGCTTATGTCAAGTGCTGTTAGAGCATTGAAGACTGCGTCCAATTTTTCTTGTGGAAATACAGCCTCGATTTTTTTAAGGGTCATGATTCATTGCACATATGAAATGGTTTTATTAAAATCATTGCTTAAAATATTATAAAATAAAGAATAATATCATAAAACAATTGTTTTAGGATAAAATACCTTTTATAGATGAAATCCCACTCTTCAAAAGAATGACAGAATCCAAAGCTCAGCTACAAAAAAGCAAGAATCGTTGGAAAAGTTCAAGACAAAATTAAGGAAGGAATTGAAAACTATCGTGCAGCAACTGATGCACCACCACGAGTAGATGTTTACGATGTCATTGAGCAAGTCTTTGCAGCAATTAATCCACAAGTAGCTGACGAAGGTAAGATCACAGTAGATGAGGTAAGCGGATGTTTAAGATATGCATACCTTGATCGAAAGGATCCGTCTGAAAGCAACCACAAACAGATGGTGTCAAAAATAATGCAAAAGAGCGCATTTAGCATCATGGAAAAACCAATTGATGGCCAACTTGATGCAGGTTCTAACGTAAAAATTATCGGTAGAGCTGACCGAGTTGAAGATGAGGTAGTGATGCTCTTTAGAAGTTCAGAAAAATTACCTGAAATGCCATATCCGGCAGATTTCATACACCTGAACTCCTATTTGTTCATGTTTGACAAACCAGAAGGTGTGATTGTCTACTTCGATAGAGAAGGAAACGAAATGGAATTCAATGTTCCAAAAAGTGAGAGGCTCTTAAATGAAACAAAACGTAGAGCCAAAATTCTCAATACCTTGCTGACAAACAATATTGCTCCTGCAATCGAACCATCTGAAAAATGCATGGAATGTCCTCACAATGAGAAATGTTACTATGCAAATGAAGACAAACAGAAATGGGGATTCTGGGCTCGTGGCAAGTGGCGTGAACTCAAACCAAAACCCTTCCTATAATTACACACTTTTTTCATTTTAATTTTATAAACTCTATCTAGAATGATCTCTATTTATTTTAGAGATTCTGATTCTTCTGGATTTAGATACACTTTGGTCTTGTAGGGTTTTTCAGAATCTTTATGAAAATAAAAAATTTTGATGCCATGTTCAAAAGGTTTCATTTCTATTTTATCGGTTGATTGAATTGTATTATCTTCTTGTCTGAGATATTGGTATAACTCTTCTTTATTCATCTTCATTATTTCACTGATTGGCTTTCTATTTCCCATGTGCTACAAAATATTCTGAACTTATTTGACATCTTAACTTTTCTTATTGGAACATCTTTTACAATCTAATCATTAAATACGATATATGCTTGGAATTGAGCATGACTGATTCTAAAATGAACTGGTTTGAAGATTTTCTAGGTTTAGGATATCACGTGTTTGATGTACGACCTACTGTATACCTGATATTTGATGATAAAAAGAAACTTGTCAATGCCTGGAATCAACTGATAAAATATTGGCCAGATGATGAGATCAAAATGAGATTCTTCGAGGGGGATACCAACTATGAATTTGTATTATATTGTAAATCTCGCATCTTGCAGACAACTAATGTCTTTTTAAAATCACTGAAAATCTCGGATCACTATAAGCAATTTATGGATGAGTATATTGGATCTGCATCATTACAACTTGCCAACTATTCTCCTAAAAATAAAACATATGAACTTGAAATATTCAAATTCAAAAAAAAGGTAACTGATTTGAAATTCCTAAAAAAACAAGATGTTGATGATGATTTTGTTGTTTCACAGGCACGAGAAAAACTACATGCTGACGAGAATCATTAGTATTGTAATCTATGGTTTTTTTAGTTTTGATACTATCAAACCTATCCATAAACTCCAGTCTAAATTTTTAAAAACAAGAGGCTGTCTGTATGGATAATTTGTTACCGTTTTAGTGATTCCAAAATCATATTTTTTTTCTTTTCCTTTTTCTGTGAATGTAATTCTCAAGAAATCTACTTTTCTTGTTGTTATGCTTCTAACATCTGTTATAGAATTTAGAGGTATTATCCAAGATTTTGGATTCTCAGTTAGATCCTCATCAAGATCTGATTCATTATAATTTGAAATCTTTCCTATGCTTGCTTTATCGTCCGCAAAATATCGCTCTTTTTCTTTTGTAGTGATCCATATGTAACGTGGAACAAAAATCACTTTTTTGTTTGTAAGAACAAGAATACCTTCTTTATTCTTGTGAAAAAAGCCTGATAATCCTAATGCTATTCCCCAAATCTGTGGAAGCGAGGAAATGATATGCTCTTCTTCTTCAAGATTTTCTGGCATTATTTGTTCAGCATCTTTTGTGAATAAATCAATCTATCTAATGGGTAAAATTACAAAAATGTGGTAAAGGGATTTACTCTAGGCGTGTTCGTGACCTGTGCCTTCGTATTTGAAGCCATAGGTTCCCCAGGTTTTTCCTTTCTTTGCTAAATTATACCTGTGAGCTCTTTCACCGAAGTAAATTGCTATTGTCATTGCAAGAGTTACTCCTGTTGCAATGAAAATTTCTATTCCTGCTTCAGTCATGCGTGCATTAATCTACAAGTTGTATAATAATTTTATTTAGAATTTTTTCTAATTTTATGATACCAAAATTTTACAAAACAAATATTCTTTGGTTATACTATCATAAAAAAACAATTTTAGGATAAAATGCCTTTTATAGATGCGAAACATCTCTATCGAAAGATGCTGGAGACAATTTCTAAATCGCCAATGCAGATAGTAACAAAACACAAATGGCCGGTAGTTTTTGTGCTCGCAGGCTTAATAGTCGGGTTATCCGGATTCACGGCAATACAGGATGCACACGCTCAGTTTGGTCCGTTAGGAGCTCTTGCAGATCCTAACAAAACACATGAGATTCACTGTGCACAGCCGATGACACCTCCAGGTAACGGAACATTCGGTGGAAGTAATGCCCCCTGTATAGACACAGGAGATACAACCTTCATGTACGCAGCAGCAGTCTTCGTCATGATAATGACTCCTGGTGGTGTGGGATTCTTGTATGGAGGTCTTACAAGAAGAAAGCACTCTCTAACAGTAATGTTACAAGCATTCATGGTCTACGCAATTGTCAGTGTTCAATGGGTAATCTTTGGATACTCGATAATGTTTGGTCCTTCTGCTGATCCTGTTGGATTTATCGGAAATCTTGACTGGGTAGGCTTGAATAACGTATCGCACAATGCACCAGCCGATGTATACGCTCCAACTATTCCTCACTTAGCCTATGTGATGTTCCAGCTCATGTTCGCTGCCATTACTCCATCACTAGCCATTGCTGGTTATGCTGATAGGGTAAAGATGAGTGCCTTCTTGATACATGTTGTATTATGGACTACATTCATCTATGATGTTGCAGGACATGCTAACTGGTCTCTTGGAAGTCAGGGTACCGCACTTGGCTGGTTAGCCAAGATGGGTGCAGAAGACTTTGCAGGAGGAACAGTCATTCACATCACCTCAGGATTTGCTGGTTTAGCTACCGCAATGTTCTTGGGAAGAAGAATAGGATATGGCAAAGCACCATTTGAACCACACTCAATTCCGCTTATAATTTTGGGTGCATCATTACTTTGGTTTGGATGGTTTGGTTTCAACCCTGGTAGTGCAGGATTTGCTGGTTTCCTTGAAACACAAGCATTCCAGAACACCAACATTGCAACTGCGGTTGCAGCAATATGGTGGATGTTCTTAAGTTGGGCACACACAGGAAAGACTAGCGCCATTGGTGCAGTCAACGGAGCTGTTGCTGGACTTGTAGCAATTACGCCAGCCTCTGGTTTCATTGGAACATGGGCATCAATAATAGTAGGATTTGCATGTGCAACAGTATGCTTCTACTGTGTACTTATCAAGAACAGGGCAAGAATAGATGATGCGCTTGGATACTTGGGGTGTACACGGAATGGGCGGTGTTGTTGGTGCATTACTAACAGGTGCGTTCAGTGAAGTCAGAATCAATCCATATGGACACAACGGTCTCTTCTTTGGAAACCCAATGCAGTTTGTAATTAACAGCATGGGTGCAGGATTTGGTGCAGCTTGGTCATTTGGCCTAACTTACATCATTTGGAGAATCCAAGATGCAATTTGGCCAGGTGGTGTTAGAGTCACACCAAAAGAAGAAGAAATAGGATTGGACATATCTCAAGTAGGCGAAAGAGCATACTCTGGATTTGCAGAGTAAAAACATTCCCATCTTTTTCATTTTTATATTTTGTAACCATTGTTGATTGAAGTCTGATTTTTTCCAAATTGAGAAACGGTAAATAGTATGTGAATTTACCGAATTTTGTCATGGTTGACAAGTGGCTAGTTTTTGTTGCATTAGAATTTGTTAGTGCAGTTATAGGATTTGCTTTTTGGTATTTCGTTGATCATCATTTCGTCTTTCTGTTGGTAGGTGGATTCTTCTTTACACTTGGTACGTTTGGAGCCACGCGTTGGGGCTTTGACAAATGGAAAAGCAAAAACAAACCAAGAAAACGCGAAAAGAAATGATAACTTTATTTTCTTAATGTTTTAATTTCTCATTTTTATCTAATGGTATCTTTATATCAATCACAATTAGCACACTACCTGTAGATATTCTTGTCATCGCAAAAACCGAGTTTTAGTAAGAAAAAACGTCTTGCAATATTTGCAGTTATCACGATAATTGGAATATCATTTGCATATTATAATTCCCAGATAAACTCTGGATATCATCATGTCAAGATGTGGAACTTTGATTCTTATCAAAATGGGACTGTTCCTCAAGGGTTTGCTGATTTGTCAACAGATCCACAAACCTCTTGGATAATAAAATCAGATCCTAGTGCAATATCAAAACCAAATGTGTTGGAAAAAATACCTCTCAATGATACTGTTCTGATTATCATCTACAATTAATTCCTGATTCACCATCTGTAGATACTGAAAATGTTACAATGAAATTCAAAATTGTATCTGGTGAAAATGCCAAGTCTGCAGGCATGATTCTTAGATTCATTGACTCAAAACACTACTTTGTACTGATGGCAGATTCTGCACAAAATAGGCTCTCTTTATGCAAGGATACACCTGACTTTCTAATATGTAATTATGATAAACAAGTCACTATTACTTCTGGTGAATGGCATACCATGGAAGCATTGGTTTCTTCGCAAGGAATAGCTGCATTTCTTGATGGTCAAGTCATCATACGAGCAAATGATCACAACTACCAGTCTGGAGAAGTTGGAATGTGGACCAAGAAAGACACTGGTGCATTTTTTGATGATTTCAGAATAGAGTACTAGTTTTACAATTACAAGTATTCGGTAGTTGAATGTTTTATCAATTTCATTTTATTTCACAAGATAATTGGATGCCACGTAATGTTCAGTAGATATAAACAGGACTTAAATTGAATTTGAAATAAAATCAAGTTGAAAACCTCATGATTGTTACTCTAGTAATTGGTTTAAAGAAACAGATCTAAACCCAGAAATTACAACTGAATTCAAATTATGATAACATGGCACAAAATGACCCTGATAAAAAATTCTTGAAAATTCAGATGATACTTGCTGTTATACCGATATTTGTGCCGCAATTGTTTGCATTCTATAGAGTTCAAAAATTAATCTATGGAATAATTATCGAAGTGATCATCTTTTTTGTAGATTGGTTAATCCAAGGTAGTATATCGTGGCCATTTGGATTGATAGTGTTTCTACCGATATCGATTCTAGTTCCTGTTTACTTTGTAAGAAAGTGGACTTTGGAATTTAACAAAGCCCGACATCATTTCTAATTGAAAAAATAGTTCAAACTAATTCGAAGACTTAGAAAATGAAAAGAGAGGGGGTGATTGTTTTAAATCACTTGCCAAGGTCTTGTTGCGAAAGTAACCACATATCCAATACCGATGACTATTGATTGATAGACAACGTTTGTGTATGGGATTGGTTTTACGATTGGATCGCCTGTTACCACGACTGTTTGTCCTGGACCTAGACCTGGACCGATGCTTGCTACGTTAACTGCGTATGCATGTGATATACTGCTGGTTCAAGTGCCTTGATGGTTAACTTGTAAGGAATCACTGCGTTTGCTGGTATCGTAATTACGTTACCAGGTGGATCTCTTGCTATAATTTCCCATCTGTTACCAGCGTTGGATGAGTCACCATATACGGTGTACCAGCCTCGCAAGTCTCTGTTTACAAGACTTACAAATTTACCAGATACTGTTAAAGTCTCTCCGGTATGAACAGATTGTTTTGACCATGTCTCACCATCTATTCTTACGAAACGACTTTGTAACTGTGCCTGGACACCATGTGCCTCAGCATGTTGGAACATTTGTGCTAATGATGGTCCAACTGCTCCAAGTGCTACTATCACACCTATTGCAGCTACAATAAACTTCTTATCGACCATATTGCTTAACTAAACCAACTGAGAAACTACAACGATATATATTTTGCCCTGTCAGATCGAAATGATGATTGATTATGTGTTATACATCCATGTTAATCATGAATTAGATGGTTTTTCATGTATTATTATTACGTGATTATGAGTCTGTTTTAATTAATATTATTATAATTTCCAGGTTAATACTGTAAAAATTATATATTAAATTATAGAAATTATAACTCATCTTTTAAATAACCGATAACCATTCCATCCTTCATGGCACAAATGCCCGCACTTATTCCAAAAGAAGTTGAAATCCAGAGACTGAAGAAGATCTGGCTTATCATCATCGCATTGGGATCTATTGCAGCATCAGTAGAGGTAGATAACTTCGTAGACGGATCTTTACACCAGACATCTATCAGAGATAGTGCCTTCACACCAGCACACTGGTGGTTATACAGCCATTTCATTTCTCTTCCATTAGGTTGGGGAATGGTAGCTGTTTATGACAGAAAGGTACCAATTCTGAGAGGTCCAAACAACTCAATGAACACAGGTCTTAAGATGACCATACTTGGTTACTTGGCAACAATGTTTACCATCGGTGTTAATGAGATGTGGCACTTCTGGTATGTAGAGGAGATCTTCGCAGTTCCAAACCACTGGATGTTTAACATGGGTGTCGTCGTTGCTTTCATGGGCGCACTTGCTTATGTAGTAAGAGTATACGCACGACTTGTCGAACTTGGAGCAGAAACACCAGGTGAGAACCCATATGTTGCAGAAATGTACAAGATGGCTCTAGAAGGCAAATTGTACAGCAGATCAATCCCATAAACGCGCACAAGCGCTTTTTCTTATTTTTCTCCGATCAACTTAACCTAAGTTCTATCTCATATCGGGAAAAGACTTAAAAGCATACATTTGTCACTAAAACCAAATGACCTTACCAAAAGGATTCGGTACAGGTGGCGGAGCTTCCAGTTCCGACGTCAGTAAGATGATTGGCAGACGTGTCGAAGACATGGTTGGACTCATCACTGGTGCATTCGTTGCACTCTGGGCAGGAACATGGGGAGGAGTTGCCGTTGCATGCGTATATTATCCATGGGCATATCCACCGCCAAGCGCACACTTTGCGTTAACTGTACTTACAATCATAGAAGTCTATAGGGTACTTGTTCTGTGTTAAAGTAGTAACAGAGGGTACTTCTAAAGCGAAGACATACAATGGTCTTATAGCAGGTGTGATCGCAGCAATTGCTATCGCAACACTTGTAACTGACTGTGTCTTCTTCGGATAGGAAAATTCCTTTTCATCTTTTCTTTTATTATTTTTCATTAGATCTAATCTCTTATAATTTGGGTTATTCTCTGCTGATCTCGTATCTCATAAAATTTTATATACATCACTTCCTGCATACAATTCAATGGTCTGGCTAAGACGATGTACTCACTACTTATTCATAGTAGTAGTAGCAGTCAACTCAACCTTGTTGACAATCAACGCAGGAGACTACATATTCTACACTGATTGGGCATGGACATCTTATGTGATATTTACACTATCACAATCATTGATGCTCGCAGTCGGTGCAGCATATTACCTTACGTTCACTGGAGTTCCAGGAACAGCAACCTATTATGCACTAATTATGACGGTGTATACTTGGATTGCAAAAGGTGCGTGGTTCTCCTTAGGATATCCATACAGCTTCATCGTTGTGCCAATGTGGATTCCATCAGCAATATTGATGGACTTGGCATATTGGGCAACAAAGAGAAACAAACACTCTTTGATCCTAATCGGTGGTGTACTTTGTGGAATGTCCATGTCGTTGTTCAACATGATCAATCTAATCACAATAGATGATCCTCTTGAGATGGCTTTCAAATACCCGAGAACCACATTGCCTCCATACATGACTCCAATAGAACCCCAAGTAGGAAAGTTCTATGATAGTCCGGTCGCTTTAGGTGCAGGCGCTGCTGCAGTTTTGACAGTAACAATGACTGCATTAGGATGCAAACTAACAACATGGACTTACAGATGGATGGCAGCTTGGTCTAAGTGGGACTAAACCCCCTTTCTCCTTTTACTTTTATTATTAAACAAGTGACCAGAGCTATCTTGAATTTTATTTTTGATTAAAAAAAGTTACACAACGTGTGATCTTTTGTAACCTTGTGTTTCAAAATAAGATTTCGAAATTAGTTGATATTGAAACAACAATATCAACTGATTTCAGATCCAAAGCCATTTGTCAAATGGGCGGGAGGCAAGAGACAACTTTTACCTGTCATTACAAGTCACATTCCTAGTAAATTTGAGCGATATTTCGAACCATTTCTGGGTGGAGGTGCAGTCTTCTTTTCTCTTGTAGCTAAAGAAAGAAAAGCAAAATGGTTCATCTCTGACCTTAATTCTGATCTGGCATTGTCATATGTTACAATCAGGGATAAGGTAAAGGAACTTGTTTTGTCATTAGAAAATCATGCTGCAAATTATTCAAAAAATCAAAGTTCATACTATTACAAGGTGCGAGAATCTAATCCAAAAAATGAGATTGATAAAGTTTCGCGATTGATATTTCTCAACAAGACCTGCTTTAACGGATTGTATCGAGTAAACAGTAAAGGAAAGTTTAATGTTCCTGTTGGAAGATATGTGAATCCAAATATTGTAAACAAGGAAAATCTATTTGAGGTAAGCAGGGTATTACAATCAAAAGACATCTCAATCAAATGTCAGGATTTTGAAGATGCACTAAAAGGTGTAGGGCATGAAGATTTTGTTTATCTGGATCCTCCATATCAGCCAGTTAGTACCACTGCAAGCTTTACAAGTTATACTGATAGTGACTTTGATTTCAGTGACCAAGAGAGGCTTTATGCCAAATTCAAAGCACTTGATAAAAAAGGTGTCAAAGTATTACTATCAAATTCCAGATCTGATGAAATAATTGAACTCTTCAATGAATTCTCTGATGGGATAATAGAGATACACGCAAATAGATTCATCAATTCTGTGTCACAAAAGAGGACTGGACACACTGAACTGTTGATTAAAAACTATTAGAACCATAAGATACAGAATTTCAATAAGATAAAATCAAAGATGTTTCCAGTCTTGATTGTCTTGAATTTGGGAAAGAAAGAGCAAATCCTACAAATGGCCAAAAATGTAAGCGTTGAGCTCTTGGAGGATGCAAGGTCATTACATGATATCCTGGAGACCTGCAAAGATGCCTGTAAAATGATTGGAATATCTGATGAAAACACGTGGCTAGATCTTGAGCTTAATGGATATCTGGTAAAATACAAAACAAGAGATGAACTCTATCAAAATCTTCCATCATACAGAAGGACTGCTTGGAAGTTTTATGATCTTTATGGGAATTTGATCAATCTGCCCCCTACTATGATGGACCTGTTTGGCAAGTCTACTGTGTATCATCCAGTAAAAGAGTTGGAAGGCCAAGGTCAGATAGTTGTTGAAAGCAAGTTCATGGATGGATTTAACAAGTTTATTTCAGAACATGGTATGGATCAAGCATCAAAAAGCTTGAGAATCCATGAAGCAAGAATTTCAAAAGATGAAATCAAACATGTTCTTGAAGGGATAAAGAAAAAAATCCAAGAGTTACTTGATATGATAATTTCTTTGTTGGAAATAGAATGAGAGACTAGATTTGTATTGAAAAACCACATTTGATGAAAAGTTAATCTGTTAGTTTCACAATATATTCTCATCAAAAATAGCACATCAATAATCCATTGTGATTCGTTTCTTTTGATTTCATAGTATAACCTGTTCAAAGAAATCATCTTGTGGAGTAATTGGAGGAAATTTTAGAGTATGACCAGTTTTAGTCCTATTGGAGGATTGATGATGGGCATTCTTGGACTTGCAATTGCAGCCTATGGATTGGATGTCCACGAGTCTTATTCAAGTCAAGCATTCTCACTTGGAATTGTATGCATAGCAGCTGGAGGTCTTGTTGTATGGACTAGTAATAGAAAACAACACAATCAAGTTTTGACACAAAAATATGAAATAGAATCACAAAAAACAGACTCGGATCCAAATCAGATAAAATACAAAAATCTCTATGAAGGCTCACCTGTTTTGCAAAGGACAGTAAATACAGCTGGAATAATATTGGAATGTAATCAGGCATATGTCAAAAACTTTGGGCATTCAAAAGAAGATGTCCTTGGCAAGTCACTCTTTGATCATACTGCAGAAAAAAGCATGGAAGACATGAAAAAAACCTTTGAAACTTGGAAAAAGTCAGGCAGGGTAGAAAATATTGAGATATGGCTCAAAAGAAAAGATGGAACAATTTTTCCTGGATTGATTAGTGCTAATAACATCTATGACGACAAGGGTAAACTGATAGGAAGTAATACTGCAATAAGGGACATATCTGAAATCTATCAAGCACATAGAATCTTAGGAGAACATGAAAGACAAAAGATCCAACTTGAAGAACTAAAAAAGACTGATACTACAAAAGAAGAATTCTACATGATGGTTGCAAAAGAGTGTCAAATTCCTATAGCACCAATCAAGAAATATTCTAAAATTCTAAGTGATGTCTCCATTGGAAACTTGAACAAAAAACAGTCTGAGGCGGTAAGTGAAATTTATGACAATGCAGCAAGGCTAGAACAACTAATGCATGACATCATTGATGTACAAAAACTCAACAACAATACCATGGAATTCAAGAAGGAGAAATTTGCTGTCGATGATTTCATGAATGAGGTGGCAGAATCATGCATGCCCATGATGAATGACAAGAAGATAGAATTTGTGAATTCTACTAGTGTGAAAAAATCTACTACAAGTGATAAAACCCGATTAAATGAGATTTTTTACAATCTGATACAAAATGCAGTTGATTTTGTGCCTACAACTGGAGGGAGAATTGAGATTAAAGCAAAAGAAGAGGGAGATTCTATCCTGTTTTCTGTAAAAGATAACGGGTCTGGAATATTGGAAAAAAGAAAAGACCAGGTCTTCAAAAAATTCTATCAAGTGGATATTTCTTTTAAGAGAAAATATGGAGGAAGTGGATTTGGATTGGTAATATGTAAAGGAATAGTTGAAAATCTGGGTGGAAAAATTTGGTTTGAAAGCAAGGAAGGAGAAGGTACTGTATTTTATTTCTCTATTCCTAAATGATATGCTATTGAAAAACATCAAGCTTCGAACGGGATTCGATCCCGCGACCTTTACCTTACCAAGGTAACGCTCTACCAGGCTGAGCTATCGAAGCATAACAAGCTCGCTCTTCTGAATCCTTATTAATCTTACTTGGTTCCAAGAAATTTTTTTCATAAAACGTTTAATTTCTCCGACATCTCGCTAATAAAACGCAGGAGTCGCCGAGCCTGGCCAAAGAAGGTTTAATGGCCTTTGGACGCGCGGGACTTAAGATCATACAAATGGGTGATCCCGTCTCTTAGGGGTTCGTGGGTTCAAATCCCACCTCCTGCACCTTTTATCTTTGGTGCTTTATTCCTCTAGCATTTAGAACTTCGTAAATCTCTGGAAGAGAAAATACGAATCCGACATGAACACAATTTTTCTCTTCACATAACAAACAGTAAAGTTCATTGTTTTGAACAGCTACTTCTGCTATTCTGTTCTTGATGTTATCCTTTACAACAACTCTGTCATCATCAACAGATATCTTTTCAAGTTTTGGAGCATATCTTGCAAAGGTGTCATCTTTTTGCATGAGATCTTCCATCATGTACGTGATGTATCCTGCAAAACTGTTAACACCCTTCATTGCAAGTTCGTGCTTGCTCTTCTTGTAAGTATCGTGGAATCTGTTGTATACTTCTTCTGAAATTGTTATTGATTTGAAACCTGCTTTTGGCATATTACTTACCTATACCGTACTTTAAAGTACAGATATTTAACACTTTTGGATATAAACATACGACCAAAAGTTAACTCCATATCAACTGGTACAATGACAAGAAAACCAAATATTTCAAAACAATGTATGGGTTGAAAACTTGAAAAAATCTTTTTGTTCAAATCCTGAACTGTGAGATCTGAAAAAATCATGATCAATCTTTTAAGTATTTAGTATCAATTCTGCGTTTTTCTTATTTACTTTTTCAGCTATTGTATTGATAGTGCGCTAGTAGTATACCACATACAACGCTCACATAACTTGGACCAACCAGACCATACCAAAGTACCGGTCAGCAAGGACCTCATCTTGGTCCTTGTTGATTTTATTAATGCTATATACCAGAAAACTAGACAAGGCTTGTGGCACGAGAATATAGTGCAGATAAAATCCGTGAAAAATTGATTGATGCTCTTCGTCCTGCAAAGACTGGATTGACAGGAATTGAAATTGCCGAAAAACTAGGAATCAACCGCGTGACTATATCAAAATACTTGAAAATCTTTGCTGGAGAGGGTCTGATAAAACAAAAAAACATGGGCAGTGTCAATTTGTGGTTCATTGAGGAAGGTGTAGATAAACTCAGTTTTCCAGCAGACTTTTTTCAAGTTCAAAAAAAGTATATCGAATACGTCATGTCTGGGTCAATCAGAGAAGCTCATACTTTACTTCGAACCGCACTCCATTCCGGGGCAACTCCTACAAAGGTAGTAAGTGAGGTGATAATTCCAGCAATTGAGGCAGTTGAGAGTTCCTATAATGATGGGAAAATGGGAAGATCTGAAAAAAATTCACTTGACGAGATAATCTCAACTACAATTTCTATGATTGGCCTTTTAGACGAAGAAGTAAGCCCAAAAAAGAATGTCGTTATTTTGGCCACTGATTATCATGATGCACTTCTTGCACAAGCTGCTTCTGCTGTACTTCGTACTGAGAAATGGAGAGTTTCGTTACTTGGCGACATGTCTTCTGCGATAGATGTAATGTTTGATATAGACTTGCAGAGATTTCTCAATAAAATATGGCCTAAACGTGAGGGAATAATGATTATCATAATATTTTCTTCAAAAGAAGGCGAAATCAAATTCTTTTCAAGGGCAGTTGACACAAGCACAGAAAAGTTTGGAAAAAATCTTCGTCTTGCACTATGTACAACAATTGTGAAAAAGACCAAGACTAGCGTAGACTTTGTATCTGGTGATGTAGAAATTTTGTTACAATGGTGTCAAACTGTGTTTGAAAGTTATCAAAATCAATGATGAATTATTTCTAAAATCTTGAATGGAAGTTTAGCAAAGTCAACATCCTTTTCAACTGAAATCAAAAGGATATTGTCATTTACTGGAAAACTCATGATGATCAACATATCTCTGTATGACATGGCAAATTTTACGGGACCTAAAACCTTGTCAAATTCCTTTCGCATTTTTGCTCTCAAAACTAGTTCCATGTACAACATTTCATCATCTCTGGAATCTTCCAAAGACTTGAACCCGGGTTTCATTCCTCCTGCAACAAGTCTGCCGTTTTCGTTAATCAGGCCTGCGAATCTTATCCGCGAGTCTAACTCTATGACTTGTTTACAGAGTTCATCTTTATCCATGCTACTTTCTTTCCATGTCTGTAAGATATACTGGTAGCTTAAATCTTGACAACAAAAGTGTAACAAGTTCTTCCTATTTATCAAAATCTACTGTTGTTTAGTTGAAAAACAATGGGCCGAATGGGATTTGAACCCACGACCTTTCGATATCTGAATAATTTTATCAGTCGAACGCTCCAGCCAAGCTGAGCTATCGGCCCGAAATTTTTTTTACCGACTGCCATTTAAGTCTGCTGGCTTTTCCACTTGATGGAACATCCCATGGATGGGTCAAAATCCTTCTCTATCTTCTTTTCAGAAAGAACCTTTTCTATGTTTGATATCATTGTCTTCTCTGTAGGTTTGTCCTCTGGTTTCATTGCGTTGTCAATTCTTCCATGGAAAACTAATTTTCCTTCACTGTCAAAAAGAAATGGATCTGGAGTACATACTGCACCATATTTTTTTGCAATTTCCTGAGTCTCATCAACTAAATAAGTAAACTTGAAACCTTTTTCTTTTGCAAATATCTTCATGCTGTCGAAACTATCATCTGGATATTTTATTGCGTCATTACTGTTTATTCCTATCATTGCAATTTTTCCATTAAATTTTTCATAGATCTCATTCATTGCATCTACTTTGGCCTGGACATATGGACAATGATTGCACATGAAAATTATCAATTTTGCTTTATAGTCTTTGTATTCTGAAAGAGAATGCTTCTTGTCATCAATTCCTAATAGCTCAAAGTCTGGAGCTTTGTCTCCTGGTTTTAGGACAATCTCTGACTTTAGTAATACCATGAATATCTCCAAGAATAATATCCATAAAATCTTTGCCACCTAAAGGCAACAATTAAAATCTATGCGGTTTCCAATTTCTGTAATGGGCTGGTAGTTCAGCGGTAGAATACTCGCCTTGCACGCGAGGGGTCAGGGGTTCAAATCCCCTCCAGTCCACTTCTTACTGTTAGTTCAAACAGGTCACTTTCTGAACACCATTTTTCATAACTGCTGCCATCTTGTTTTCAAATATTATTGCAAATCTTTAGGCTCTACAAGATAATTTCTTTGACTTGATCAAAAATGGAATTACAACATACAATAATGAAATAAAAATAAAAAGAGACTTTTGGAACTATTGTGTTCCAGAAGATGGTGCGGTGCTGTTGCCTGGAGCATGCTTACCCCATTGGCCTCCACCGTGCTTGAAACCACCCTTCTTCATTGTATGATGTCCCATCATAAAGCCGCCAAACTTGATGGCGTGACCCTGTGACTGGTGCAATATTGTTCCATTTCCTGGGTCTACAATTACAGAGTAGGATAAATTCTTGCTGTCAACTACTCTAAAGCTGTATACCAAGAAACCTTGCATTCCAATTAGATTTCCGCTAACAACCTTACCACCAGTAATTCCTGGTGCTGTTGCTGCTGTGTTTGCAGCTACTGCAAAGTTGACGGTTACCTTTGTGAGACTTTCGTTATCCAATGGTATTGTACCTAGGATTTTTGGTTTCTGAACCTGTGTTTGATTAGAACCAGTGTCTGCATATACTGCAGATAATCCTCCGGCTGAAGCAATTACTGCTACACCGAGTATTATCGCAAGCAGACCTTTGTTTCTAATTAGGTCGTGTGTATTCATGGTATACAGTACTAAAAGTGAATATAAAGAATTGTGGCACTTTGTGCAGTAACAAGGTTATCTGTACCGGATGTGTGGTTTTTTGTGTTTGATGTACACTTGTGATAAAAAAGAAATTATTTTGATTCTCGCCAATTGATTTTCTCCAATTATCTACAAAATGTCATATTAGAATTCTTTATACTATGGAAAAAAGAAGCAACCACTGATGCCATTTGATATAGATCAAACTATGCTTGTCTATCTTGGCATGATCACTGCTGGAATATTCATTTTTCCATTCTGGTCTGACACTCCATATCTTTACCAGATAATAGGTACTGCACTTTGTGGAGTGGGTGGATTCTTGGTTTATAATAAATCCAGAAAACCCTAGTGCGTATTTTGAAACTTTGACTGGGCTCTTAATTTCTCTGTCAATTTACTAAATATCTCATTATGGCTGACATCTGTAAAATTGACGGCTCCTCCTTCACGGATGATCTGTTTGTCGAATTTTTCTTTTATGGCAAATGTGACTGATGAATAATGAATTCTGCCTTTGAGTTTCTCTTGCACTATGGCATCTGTATCTGGAAATGTTGCAAAATGAAATGATACTCCACTTGCCCAGAAAATGGTGGGTATGCCGCCTCCTGCTGACCTTGCACTAGCAATTATCTGAGTTATCCAGTCCTCGAATTTTAATTCTAGTACTTCGTGAATTACAAGTTGATTCCATGGCTCAATTATTATTTCCAAGTCTTGATAACAAATCGCGCTCAAGTTTTATTTAAAGAGCCATGAATCTATTCAAGCGATTGAGCGATCTGGATAAAATACGGCGTCAGAAAGATGGATTTAAATACTATGTAAGTTTTTTGGTGATTAGGTAATTTAGATATGCAAGATTGGAGTCAAGCGGGCGTATACATACCATTGATGGTAGGATTGATACCAGGATTCATTTACTGGTGTGTAATTACCGCAAAGAAACACAAGTAGATTAACCAAATCTTTATCTTCTTTTTATAATTTTTATCTTCTAACGCAAGTTTAGTAGAACCTTCTAAACTATGTTGTGTAGATTATGATATGCTGTATGTGATTAATCCCCTTTTGGAACTATTAGCATGAAAACCGTCATACTTTCAAGTTTTTTGATTATGGTATTGCTTGCAACAAATCTTGCTTGGGCTGATCTTCCACCATCAACAAGTCTTGGTGTTGAAGTACTCCAGACCGAATATTCTAACAAGGCAAGTGATGGTACTACTGTGGTATACGGTGAGATTCAAAATAATCTCAATTCTCCTGTAAATGCAGTTACAATTGGAGTCACATTCATGGATAGTAACTCAAATCAAGTAGAATACAAAACTGGGACAACTCTTTTACAGGTAATTCAACCTGGAGGAAAATCTCCCTTCATGATATCGTCTACAAAAGCGGATCCGACTATAACTCAAGTCCAAGTAAAGGTTGCAGGATTCCAATCGTCATCTGCAAAACAACAAGTCTTGCAAGTTTCTCCTGGTTCTCTTCAAATCTCTGATACGTTACTCATTTCTGGTAATGTAACAAATAATGGGGCGCAACAGTCTGCCAATACAAAACTCTACTTGATATCATATGATGCCTTTCAACGAGTAGTTGCAATAGGAATATCTGATCCAATTTCTATTGGTCCTGGAACAACTTCTCAATTTAGTATTACTTCTGATTTCAACACTAGAGCATATCTTATGCATTGTTGCAGAATCTGATAACTTATCAATCAATACCAATTCCTGTAATGGTGTTAGATGAACTACCTGTGATCGTAACCAATACTACGAGTACTAATCTCTAATGGCACTTCATATTCTACTATGCCAGTAAATGCATCTGTAAAGATAACTAGTGATGCAAACTCACATCTTCTCAATTCTACCCAATCATTTGTCTATTATGTTCAAGTAAAACAATTCAATGGACAATCTGAATTCATAGGGAAATCTGAAGGAATATTTCTTGGACCTGGAAAACCAAAATGCATCCGTAGACTGGACACCAGATTTGGCAGGATCCTATTTTGTTGAGACATATGTGTGGAATTATGATTCTGTTCCTCTCTCCTCATCAGTACCGTCAATCAATGTAGTACTTGTTAAATGACAAGGCCGTAAATACAAAATCATGACTAGATTCAAACTTGTAGCTTTGGGTGGTACATTTGATATTATTCATAGAGGACATTTAGAACTCTTAAGAAACGGATTTTCAATCTCTTCCAAAGTTATCATAGGTCTGACCAGTGATGAACTTGCAAGGAAAAAAGGAAAAACTCCTTTCCATGATTACTCTAAACGATATCAAGCACTAGAAAATGCAATAAAAGAAAATTTTCCAAACTCCACGTATACCATAAGCAAACTTGACAATGATTTTGGTCCTGCAGTATTGGAACAAGAGGTAGAAGCATTGGTAGTAAGTGAAGAGACTTCATCAAAAGGCAACGATCTGAACAAGCTACGGGCAGAAAGAAATTCACCTCCAGTTACAGTGATTGTTGTACCTATGGCTCTTGCAAAAGATGGTACTCGTATATCTACAACACGAATAAAAAACTCTGAGATTGATGCTGACGGAAATATACTTTGTTGACAAACAACTTTTCAATCTTTGAGTAGGTTCCCTAAAACTCTAAAATGTCTAGTAAGACATTGAAAGAATTAACAGACAGGATGTTTAGCAAAATGTCTTCTGATATTACAGGTCTAAAGGAAGGCCTTGATCCTGAAAATATTGCTCTCTGGTACCATAAAGTAATTGAGGATGCCAAGGAGATGGCTCCACCGTGGCTTGTGGATAAAATTGCTGTCAAGCAAGATCCGATTCTTTATCTAAAATTCAATCTTGACATATCAAAACGAGCCGTTCGCTATCTAATGATGGCAATATCGAATAATCTCGATGACATGCCATATACAACTCAACTATATTTTCTCAAGGTACAGGAACTAGTAGGTCAAGAAATGGACAAATCTCTTGTCTAAAGTTATTCTTTTGTTATTTCAACAATATCTTCGTGAATTCTAGTCTCTGTAATTTTATTTACGCCATCAATTACAGACTGGATGAAATCTGCAAAAGATTCTGACTGCAATTTATCTTTGAAAAGTATGCTGTGTGCGGATTTATCTTTTAGAGATATCACTATCTCATTTTCAATTATCTCTAAAATTCCATTGATGAAAACCTCCTTGTCCTCTCTTATGTATATCAGGCTGCCAAGTTTTTGCGCCTCATACTTGTCTACACATGTAATTTCTATTTTCATATTGGCTAGTCAAACATGAACTTGTCTACTTGATCTTTTGCTTTTTCTCTTTGTTTCTTGAACTCTGCCAAGAAAGGCTTGGTAGCATCTTTTAGGTTACCCTTGCATTCTCCACACAGTAACTGTCCACTCTTGCACTTTCTTGCCCTCTCATCAGATTCCTTTTCGGTATCAAAGAAATATCTTAGATACCAAAATACTGGGCATATGCTAAAGTTTGCACCAAGTTTTCTTTGAAGCTCAACAGTGGGTTGGCCACCAGTAAATGTACTTGAGATCTTTTTGTCTATGGTTTTATCATCATCTGTAGTAAATATTGCAGTCTCTGGAATTGAAGAAGACATTTTTCCTTGCATGCCAAGCCCAGGCAAAAACTTGGAATGGATCTGAGCAGGTTTTGGATATCCCATCTTTTCAGCAATGTCTCTTGTTACTCTCCAATATGGATCCTGGTCTATTGCTGCAGGTATGAGAACAGGAGTAGGGCGTCCCTCAATTATTGATGGTAAAAAACACGGTGCTGCTTGTATTGGTGGAAATCCAATCATACCTATGTTTGTAGAATTTTCAAATCCAAAAACTGCCTTGACGGTAGAATAGGTAATTCTTTTTGCTATTTCAAGTGCGATGGGATAAATTCGCTTGATGTCTCTAGTATCAATTAGGATCTTTGTCTTTTTTGGATCAAATCCAACGGCAATTATATCTAGAATATTTTCTTGTGTAAATTTTGATACATCATCCATTGTTTTTCCATCGCTGTAGAGAAACTTTTCATCATCAGTCAATTGAAATATCAAATTGACATCAAATTTTTCTTGAAGATATTTTGTAAAAATCCATGGAAGAAGGTGTCCCATGTGAATTTTTCCAGATGGACCTCTTCCTGTATAAAGATAAAACTTGTTTCCCTTCTCATATTCTGTCAAAATCTTGTCCAAATCCCTGTGGCTAAAAAAATAGCCCAACTTTAACATTGGATGCACCTCACCAGTTATTTTTTCTATACGTGCTTCTAATTCCGGGGAAATTTTCTCGGTGCCAAACTTCTGCATGAGTTTATCATAGTCAATATCTCCTTCCACGCTCCAAGGAGTTACTGTAAACTCTTCAGATGACATTCACGATTCAGTTAGGTTAAGGTTTAAAAAGTCTTTTTGGCTTTTTGTGATAATGTCTCAAGTTCTGCATCCAATTGAGCAAAAAATTCTCAAGACCCTGACAGAAAAGAAAAATCTGACACCAGAGGAACTTGCTAATACCACAAAACTTTCCCTAGATCAAATAAGACGTGGCATTGAATGGCTCAAATTCAAAAATCTAACTAGTGTCACTGAATCAGAAAAAACTGTTGTAACACTGGGCAGGAGAGGTAGTGATGCACTTGAAAAGGGATTGCCAGAAAGACAACTTGTAAATCATCTAAAATCATTAGATGGATATTCTTGCGAACTTGATGGCGCAAAAAATTATCTAAAAAATGAATTTGGTCCTGCTATTGCAAACGCAAAGAAAAATGGCTGGGTTGAAATTCATGAGAATAGAATTATGCTAAAGGGGTATCACGATGTTACATCTGAAGAGAAAATTATCAAAATTTTATCTAAAACTCCTACAGGAATATCTGCAGATGAATTCGAAGACAAGGATGCACTGGAGTCTTTGAAAAAAAGACCAGAGTTTGTAGTTCTGTCTTCAAAAAAATCTGTCTTGGTTAGTCTTACAGAACAAGGATTAGAGACAGCCAAAACTGTACCTGATGAAATTGATCTGACAAGTGTATCTGAAACTGTTTCTGTATCTAATTCTGAAGTTAAAGTTACAAGAGCAATAGATGTACAAGCCTCTGCTCCAACTGTATTTGCTGCACGTAGTCATCCGTTACGAGATGTTATAGACGAAGTGCGCGAGATATTTGTTGGACTAGGATTTTCTGAAATAATTGGAGATAACATCCAGTCTAGCTTTTGGAATTTTGATGCCTTGTTTACACCACAGGATCATCCTGCAAGAGAAATGCAAGATACATTTTATCTAAAAGATGTTACTGCAGGTACAGTTGCAAAACCTGATCAGATAAAAAAAATCTCACAAGAACACAAAAGAGGATGGAATTATGAATGGCAAAATCAAGAAGCAAAGAGACTTGTTCTACGAACACATACTACATGTGTAACAATTCGTGCTCTTGCAGACCAAAAATATGATGAGGCAAGACTATTTTCAATAGGCAAAGTATTTCGAAATGAAAAACTAAGTTACAAACATCTTGCAGAATTTCATCAGGTTGAAGGAGTTGTAACAGGTAAAAATGTCACACTACGAAATCTAATGGGCCTACAGACAGAGTTCTATCACAAGATGGGAATAAAGAAGATAAAATTCTGGCCTACATTTTTCCCGTATACAGAACCATCATTGCAGTCCATGATATACAATGAGAAACTTGGAAAATGGGTCGAGTTGTTTGGAATGGGTATGTTCAGACCAGAAGTAACAAAACCGTTAGGAATCAAAAATCCTGTACTTGCTTGGGGTGGAGGAATAGAGCGAATTGCAATGCTCAAGTTTGGTCTTGAGGATGTACGTGATTTGTATGAAAACAAATTTGGTTGGTTAAGGAGTGTGCCAAAATGCCCGTAGTCACGTTATACTTTGACCGAATCAACAAGATTCTGGGAAAGAAAATTCCAAAAGCAAAGATTGTAGACACTTTGCCATTTATTGGATTAGATATTGAAGAAGAGACAAACGATCACATCAATGTAGAATATAGTCCGAACAGACCTGACTATTCCACTGATTATGGTATCATTACAGGTCTTCAAGGATTGCTTGAAATAAAACTTGGAATGCCAATGTTGAAAATCAAAACTGGAAAAAATGTGATAAAAGCTGACGCATCTGTTTCCAAGGTGAGACCATATGTTACAGCAATTGAGGCAAGAAATGGTATTCTAAATGATGAAACAATAAGGCAAATAATTACAATGCAAGAAGATCTTCACAACGGATTAGGCAGAAGAAGAAAAAAAGTATCCATTGGGATTCATGACCTTGACAAAATCAAATTTCCATTACATTACAACACTGTAGCAAAAAACCATAGTTTTGTTCCTCTTGAATCTGATGTATCAATGACAGTTAAAGAAATACTTGAAAAAACAGAGACAGGAAAAAAATATGGTTCCATCTTAGCAGGAAAAGACAAGGTTCCAATCATAATTGATTCTGCTGGAAATACAGTATCTTTTCCACCAATAATTAATGGAAAACTCACAGAAATTAACAACAAAACTAGGAATCTACTTGTAGAAGTTACTGCAACTGATAAAAATGCAGCAGAGGGAGTGCTTGCAGTTCTTGCAAATGCTTTACAGATAGCTGGCTTTCAACTCTTCTCAGTAAAAATAACTGGAGCAAACAATTCTACACCATTATTAAAACCGCGAGATTTGATACTTGAACCAGAACTTGTAAACAAGACACTTGGAATTGACATATCTGATTCTCTCATGATGAAATCTCTGAAAAAAAGTAGACTAGATGCAAGAATGAAAGGAAAGAAAATTGTTTGTACAATCCCAAGATATAGGACAGATATTTTTGGAGTGATGGACCTAGTTGAAGAGATTGCACTTGGATATGGAATTCAAAATCTAGTACCTACAATGCCTGAATCCGTCTCTGCAGGACAAAGAAATGATACCACAAAATCGCTTGAAACTATTCGTTCACTCATGGTTGGTCTTGGATATACTGAAGTGATGAACTTTGAGCCTACTGGAAAAGAAATCTTGTATGAAAAAACCAATCGTGATTCATCTAAAATAATATCTGTTGCAGACTCGAAAAGCCAAGAACACATAATTCTTCGTGATATACTTCTTCCTGGAATGATAGAGGTTCTATCAAGAAACATTCATGAATCATATCCTCAAAAGATCTTTGAAATTGGAACCGTATTTGAAAAAGGTTCTCCAATTCGAGAAGTAGTTCATCTTGCTTGCCTTGATGCACACAAGGACGCAAACTTTACAGAAGTAAAATCTGTTCTTCAATCTCTTCTCAAAACTGGTTTTAATTTAACCTGTGAAACAATTCCACAAAAGGAATCCATGTTTGTTGATGGACGAACTGGCAGTATCATAGTGTCTGGCAA
The DNA here is from genome assembly GCA_963716995.1 of uncultured Nitrososphaerota archaeon. Classification (GTDB taxonomy): domain Archaea; phylum Thermoproteota; class Nitrososphaeria; order Nitrososphaerales; family Nitrosopumilaceae; genus Nitrosotalea. The sequence continues at coordinate 164,516 of CAVQVB010000021.1, read as the reverse complement.
GAAACTTGGAACTATAGGAGAAATTGATCCTAAAATTGCTGATAATTTCAAGTTAAGAACTCTAGTATCTGGATTTGAAATGAAACTCACTGGATTAATATTTGACTAGAAAATAACGACATCGCCCCCAATGCACGCAGACGGACTGGGATGATGAAATATGATTTTTGGTCCACCCAGCCGTGCTACAGGGCACCCCGGTAATAGAACAAGATGAGGATTAAGGCTAAACGTACCAATGACTCTATGTGAGTCAGAACCGGGGAACATTCTTTTTTCTTAAATCTTCTAAAAATATCTACAATCAAAAGGATTATTGAGATTTTATACAGAAAAGCGGATCTATTTTCAACAATGGTATGGTTTTTGATTTACACGAGAAAACAGATCTATTGATATATTTGCGTTGTATAGGTATACTATGGCAACTGCATATGTGCTAATAAATTGTGAACTTGGCTCTGAAGAATCTATCATCTCACAGCTAAAAGCAATTAACGGAGTCAAAGAAGTTCACGGTACCTTCGGGGCCTACGATATACTGGCCAAGATTGAATCTCCAACAGTGGAAGCATTAAGAGAAATAATCACTTGGAAAATTCGTAAAATAGAGAAGATTCGATCAACTCTAACCCTGATGGGAATCGAAGGTCAAAGCTAAATCTCTACGGAGAAATCTTACCCATATTTTTGAACCCTACACATAGGGTATCTTAATTTTTTATGCAAAGAACTTTTAATCGCATCGTGATTTTTTCAGTATATGATTCTTCATTTCATTTTCTTGGTAAAAGAAGAAGATATGGACAATAGGAAATGGGAATTTGAATACATTACAAAAATGGCACACTTTTACAAGGCTTGGATTGAAAAGACTTTCTCACAAAATGTTGACATTCAAGTAGATGAGATGGTCGTAAGGTCTGGTGGACGCTTGAGGATTATTGATACTCCTACGTTGCTTGATGACCATGCAGATAGGGGAAGAGATATTTTTCATTTTTATCTGAGCTATTCTAGACCGCTCTGGACTGATTGTACTTGTGAGGGATACTTTGCAGAGAATTTTGGCATGGTTCTATGGACCAAAAGTCTGAAAAAAGATGACTTTACATTTCTAATGGAGACTAACTGTCCAAAAGTTTCCCATGAACTTGCGCATGAATTTCTAAGGAAAAAAGGATACAAAAACTACAAGGAATTAGTTCATGATATCTGGGACAAACATCTCTTTGCATCGCTGCCCTTTGAGCACTATGATACAGATTACAAACAAACAGAAAAAGATGCACTCTTTGCAACCATAGATACTTCCAGTTTGCGGTTATAGTATATCCTAGTTTTCTGCTTTACCCTAAAAGACTATAAGTGAGTGCCTTGGAGTTTTTTTTATGCCAGAATTCATTTGCCCTGATTGTAGTACGAAACTATTTCATGAAAATGAAACTACACTAACTGTGGAAAAACAAGTACATCTAAAATTCTGTCCTGCTAAAAAGAAGAACTAGCACTTTGTGACAGAGTATATTCTATCTTGAAAACTAGCTGTCTTGAAATCTATCTTATTTTGTGGATCTTTCTTTCTTGTTGTACTTAGTTTTTCTAATGTAACAAGTGCCTCTCCGTCAAATCCTACAGAAGATCCAAAAACTCCTTCTGAGAGTTGATTTCCATGCTCTCCTTTCTTGATATCGTCAACCATTTCATAAAATTTTATGGCCTCTCTTTTTGTTGTTGGGCCGCCTGAAGATTTGTTGAAACCAACTGCAATGTACATGCCATTATTTTTCACTGCAATGGGTACTTTGTAGACCTTACCTGATTGACCTGGAATTTTTTCGTTTAATAAAATTTCACACTTGTGGAACATGCTTGAGATGTATGCAAAAAATCGATAGTTGGCATATGTGCCAGCGGTATCTTCGTGACAATCAACAAAAACTTTGTGCAAAAGTTCAAGAGCAGAATCATTCATGCTTTGCAGACGTTCTTCAATTCTGCCTTTTCTGACCAAATCTGATTTACAGTCTGCAGCAATTTTTTCTAAAATGAAAGGAGGCAAATTATAGTTTTTCAGGGTGGAAACAAAAGTTCCAGTTTTAGAGGCTCCGAATGTTGGGAAATTACCTCTACTCAATTCAGTCTACCTCTATGTATTTTTGATATTGTAAAATTCAAACCCCACTCTCCCTAGCATCATTACTAAGTGTCTTTTTCCTTATAACTGTTAGGTCAAAAAGAGATCAGATGGTGGGGCCGACCGGAATTGAACCGGCGACACACGGGTCACGACAGCTCCAAACTGTACATCATCCTTGCGTCAGTGAAGCTTGTGAAACCACTGGAGCCCTTAGCGGTGATCATGTGATCTAAACTGTCGCCATACCAGGCTAGGCTACGACCCCACGTAATGAACATAAATGCACTTGAATTTTAATTTACTTGACTTCTGAAGATTTATTGGTACCATTGTAACTCTTTTTGAGCGTTGGACTGCAAGAAAACTGTCAATTATGATTTTCGTCTTTTGATAAATTGTGTACAAAACTCAGATCTGAGTAACTTGGGGAGTAAAATTTGGTCCGTCCTATAATCATAATATTGGGAGCAATTCCAGTTCTTGCTGCTCTTTTCATTGTAGTTCCAACCCTTCTTCGACCTGAAATTCCAAATGTTGCAGTCAATTCTGATGATGTTATATCAATAGAATATACTAAAGAACACCTCAAAAAAATATCATTTGGTCTTACACAAAGCATTGGTGCTGACACAGCCGAGGTTCTAACAATCGCAAATGATGGTCAAACTACCTATAGTCTTACAAAAAATGGTTATTCTGAACCTGATAAACAATATCAGCTACCAAAAGATGAGGTCAAAAGACTAACTGCGCTGATAAAAGAGACCGGATTTATGGACATTCCAACAACATCCTATGCAGTAAAAAGTGATCTAAATGAATATGAAAAATATGAGATGCAAGTCACACTAGATGGCAAGTCAATCACTGTCCAGTGGCCTGACCAGAATTCTACTCAGGAATTCATCCCTCCGCTGATAACTCAGGTCCAAAATAACATGGATGCCGTGATTGCAGAAATAACAAAATAAATAGCCTAAGAAGCGATCAAATCTCATGATTCCACTTTCTGGTGATTTGGGTAATACCAAAGGAGTAGTAAAGGAAAATGTAGGATCATTTGGTACTACACGAGGAACTTCTACCCTAAAGCGTGGTTTTGCTCACATGCTCAAAAATGGAGTTGTAATGGATGTTACTACTGTTGAACAAGCCCAGATTGCAGAAGATGCTGGTGCAGTTGCAGTAATGGTTTTAGATAAACTTCCATCTGACGTTAGAAAAGCTGGCGGTGTTGCAAGAACTGCAAGCATTAGAATTATTCAAGAAATTATGGATTCTGTAACAATTCCTGTCATGGCAAAATGTAGGATAGGTCATGTATACGAGGCAATGGTTCTACAAGAAACAAATGTAGACATGATAGATGAATCCGAAGTTCTAACCCCTGCAGATGAAAATCATCACATATGGAAATGGGATTTCACAAGTCCATTTGTAAATGGCGCACGAAATCTAGGTGAAGCTCTTAGAAGAATAGAAGAAGGTGCAGCGATGATTAGAACAAAAGGAGAACCTGGTACTGGTAATGTTGCAGAAGCAGTTATTCATATTAAAAATGTAAACACCGAATTGAGACGCATAAAATCAATCTATGATGCTGGTGATGAGCAAGATTTGATCAGTGTTGCAAGAGAATTAAAAGTTTCATACTCTATTGTGGAAGAAACTGCAAGTTTGGGTAGATTACCAGTTGTTAATTTTGCAGCTGGCGGAATATCAACACCTGCAGATGCTGCATATCTTATGACTTTAGGTTGTGATGGAGTGTTTGTTGGATCTGGAATATTCAAAGCTGATGACGCAAAAGAACGAGCGCAAGCAATAGTTTTGGCAACAACTTTCTGGGAAGATCCAGATAAAGTAAAAGAAGCACAAAAAATGATTGATGAGAGACAATCCATGTTGGGATTGGATACAAAGAATCTTGAGCTTAGAATGCAAGAACGTGGTAGTACAGCATGAGCGGAATCAACATAGGAATTTTGGCAGTTCAGGGAGATGTTACAGAGAATGTGCTGGCCACAAAGATGGCAATTGAAGAACTAGGTATGGAAGGTATTGTGACTGAAGTTAAAACTCCTGAACAAATATCTGATCTTGATGGATTGGTGATACCAGGTGGAGAGAGTACTGTGATAGGTACACTTTCTCTAGTAAACGGATCATTGAAAAAAATTAAAGAAAAAATTGCAAGTGGGATGCCTGTATTTGGAATATGTGCAGGAATGATAGTACTCTCAAAAAAGGCAAAAGATAGGGTGGTTGGTGAAATGGATCAACCACTGTTGGATTTTCTTGATGTCAAAATAGAACGAAATACCTTTGGCAGACAAAAGGATTCATTTGAATCTGAAATATCACTGGATAAAATTGGCATCTCCAAATTTCCAGGTGTGTTTATTCGTGCACCGTCTATTTTGGAAGCAGGAAAAGATGTGGAAATATTGTCAAAGTTTAATGAAAAAATAATTGCAGTAAAACAAGGAAACATCATAGGTACTGCATTTCATCCTGAGCTTACAGGAGACATTTCTCTTCACAAATACTTTGTAAGTCTGATTAAAAAGAAGAACTAGAATACCGTTTATATTAAATTCCGGTTAGTTGTATGTTGTAATGGAAATAGAAACAACTCCAGAACTGGTTTCCAAAGTTTACAAAAAAATCGAAGATAACATTTCAAAATATAGAAAACTAGTCAACAGACCGCTTACTCTGACTGAAAAAATTCTTGTTGGTCATCTTGATGATATCGAAAGTGCAAAAGATCTAGAACCTGGTAAAAGTTATTCGCTTCTAAGACCAGATAGAGTTGCACTACAAGATGTTACAGGACAAATGGTAATACTACAATTCATGCAATCAGGTCTCAAACGAAGCACACTTCCAACAACTGTACACTGTGATCATCTCATTAGAGCCAAAGTTGATGGGGATGTAGACATTAAAGTTGCACTAGATGAAAACAGTGAGGTATACAAATTTCTTGAATCATCTTCGAGAAAATATGGAATAGGATTCTGGAAGCCTGGTGCAGGAATTATTCATCAAGTTGTATTGGAAAACTATGCCTTTCCTGGTGGGTTAATGATTGGAACTGATTCTCATACACCAAATGCAGGTGGTTTAGGTATGCTTGCTGTTGGAGTGGGAGGACTGGATGCAACAGAAGTGATGGCAGGGTTTCCATGGGAACTCTTGTATCCTAAAAGAATTGGTATACATCTCAAGGGTGAGTTAAATGGATGGGTTGCTCCAAAAGATATCATATTGTATGTAGCATGGAAGCTTACAGTATCTGGCGGAACAAACGCCATAGTGGAATACTTTGGTCCTGGTACCAAATCAATTAGCTGTACTGGAAAAGCAACCATAACAAACATGGGTGCAGAAATTGGCGCAACATGCTCTGTATTTCCATATGATGACAGGATGGAAGTTTATCTAAAATCAACTAATCGTGGACAGATTGCAGATCTTGCAAATGATCACAAAGATATTCTTGTTGCAGATCCTGAAGTTGAACAAAATCCGGAAAAATATTTTGATAAAGTAATAGAAATTGATTTATCTACACTGGAACCATACATTGCAGGTCCCCACACACCAGATCTTGCAAGACCAATATCTGCACTTGCAGAAGATGTAATGAAAAACAAGTATCTTGATAGTATCTCTGTAGCTCTTATTGGCAGTTGTACGAATTCATCTTATGAAGACATGACAAGAGCTGCATCTATTGCAGAGCAAGCAAAATCTCATGGAATGAATGTAAAGATTCCTCTTCTTGTAACTCCTGGTTCAGAACAAATCAGAGCAACAATTGAACGAGACGGACAGATGCATACTCTAAATGAGATAGGTGCAACCGTACTAGCTAATGCCTGTGGGCCATGCATAGGACAATGGAATAGGCCTGAGATGAAACCTGGGGAACCAAATACTATTGTTACTTCATTTAACCGAAATTTCCCTGGACGTAACGATGGCAGAAGAGAGACAATGGCCTTTATGGGTAGTCCTGAATTGATTGTAGCTCTTGCTCTTGGTGGACGACTATCGTTTAATCCTCTAAAAGATACTTTGATGGGATCTGATGGAAAAGAGTTCAAGTTAGAACCACCGAAAAAAGCGCCAGAGGTTCCAACAAAGGGATTTTCAAATATAGGTCAAATCTATGTTCCACCTGCTACAAATCCTGATGATATTGAAGTTGTCATAAACCCTTCAAGTGGAAGATTACAAAAGTTAGCACCATTTGCAAAATGGGATGGTAAAGATTTTGTAGACTTGCCACTCTTGCTAAAGGCAAAAGGCAAGTGCACAACAGATCACATCTCGCCTGCAGGTGCATGGTTATCATTGCGTGGACATATTGACAAAATCAGTGACAACATATTTCTTGGTGCAGTAAATGCATTTACAAACGATGTTGGCAAGGGAAAAAATGAACTAAATGGAAACACAGAATCATTTCCAGTTATAGCAAGACAATACAAAGAGAAAGGTCTCAAGTGGATTGTAATAGGTGACAACAATTATGGAGAAGGAAGCAGTCGAGAACATGCAGCAATGTCTCCACGATATCTTGGATGTGCTGCAGTTATTGCACGAAGTTTTGCACGTATACATGAAACAAATCTAAAGAAACAAGGAGTACTTGCGCTCACTTTTGTTAATTCATCTGATTATGATAAAGTTCAGGAGACTGATAAAATAAGCATACTTGATCTATCTCAAATGCAACCTGGAAAAAATATTCGATGTATTATAGACCATACAAACGGGACAAAAGATGAGATTGCACTCAAGCATTCCTACAATAACTTTCAGATACAATGGTTCCAAGCAGGTTCTGCTTTGAATATATTGCGTGAAAGGGAAGCACAGGCCAACTAAAGAACTAATAGTTTGGATGACGTTATTTTCTATCAATGAGTCATACCTTTGATCCTAACGAACTCTACAATAGAGTGGTTCATTATTACATTGACAAAAAGGGCTATTCAAAAGACAAGGCAAATCAAATTGCCCGCAAGGTCGTAGAGAGGGAAAAAAGTAGGTATACATGTAAAAATGTCAATTGTGGTCATGGACTAGATGATCACATAAGACACAATGAAACTTGTCTTGTTCTTGATTGTGAATGCAGAAAATTTGTCAGTTAGATACTCGCAACAATATCTTTCCAGACTGGTTACTTTTTTCCATCTTTTGATGTGCAAGTTTAGCATCCTTTAGATCAAATATGCTATCAATTACGGGCTTGATCTTTTTTAATTTCATAAACTTGTGTAATGCCACAAGCTGTGATCTTGATCCTAGATATGCTCCAATTATCTGAGCCTCTTTGCTGTAAAACGATCTAATGTTTACCGTTGCTTCTCCTCCTGTTGTGGTTCCACATGCAACCATTCTTCCTTTCACCTTGAGTACTTCGAGGCTTGTAGGCCACGTCTTTGCTCCCACATGATCAATTACCGCATCTACTCCTGCCTGATCTGTAATTTTTAGAACCTCAGATGTTACATCTCTAGTATTTCTATCTATGACAAAATCTGCTCCAAGTTTTTTTGCAAATGCAGCCTTGTTTTTGTCAGATGCAATAGTGATGACCTTCAAACCTTTTGCTTTTGCAAGCAAGATTGCAGCAGAACCGACTCCGCTGTTTGCACCCCAAACTAAAACGGTATCATCTTTTTTACATTTTGATTTTTCTAACATGTTCCAAGATGTGAGGTATGAGACATTGATTGAGGCAGCCTCTTGGTCTGAGAACCAATCTGGTTTTTTTATTATGTTCTTTTTTGGAACCTGGATGATTTCTGCATAACCTCCTTTGTATCTTCCAAATCCGCCAATTATTCCAAAAGATACTCGTGCAACATTGCTGTCAACTGCAGGATATACTATGACTTTGTCACCTTTCTTGAGATCTCCAAATCCTTCCATCAGAGTTCCACTGACATCACAACCAAGAATGTGTGGAAATGATACTGTCTTGCCAGAAATTCCGTTTCTTACCCAAATGTCCAAGTGATTCACTGCACAATAATTTACTTTGACTAGAACATGTCCTTTTTGGGGAACGGGATCTGGAATTTCTTCATATGATAAAACCTCTGGCCCTCCATGCTTTCTGATGATTATGGCCTTCAACTCTTTGTGAAAGATAAAATTATTATTTAAAGAACGCCTCAAATGTACCTCTAACCGTACAAGAGAAAACTTGTTAAACTATGAATCATGTCAAATTGTAATTGACAAAACCAAAAATTCTTGCATTTGCTGGAAGTACTCGTATTGATTCGTTTAATAAAAAACTAGTCAAAATTGCAGCATCTGGTGCAATGGAAAATGGTGCAGATGTAACTGTAATTGATCTTCGAGATTATGCAATGCCACTTTATGATGGAGATTTGGAGCAACAACAAGGACTTCCTCCTAATGCACGCAAACTCAAGGACGTGATGTTATCACACCAAGGATTTTTGATTTCATCACCAGAGTACAACAGCACCATCTCAGGTGTTCTAAAAAATACGATTGATTGGGTATCTAGACCAGTTGAAGGTGAGGAACCGTTAGCTTGTTTCAAGGACAGGATAGCAGGAATTATGAGTGCATCTCCTGGAGCCCTTGGGGGTCTTCGTGGATTGGTTCACGTGCGTGCCATTCTTGAAAATATTCGGGTCATTGTAATTCCAGATCAAATTGCAGTAGCAAAAGCCCATGAAGTATTCAATGATGATGGAACTCTAAAAGAGAAAAAACAAGAAGAACAAGTAAAAAAAATTGGCGCCACTGTTGCCAAGTTGTTAATAAAATTGGCCTGACAAAATAGAAATTGTTATCAAATCTGTATTATATTTACTGGACAAACTTTGTTATTTTGCACTTTGATCCATTTGGATAATTCCAAAAATGTTTCCCTCTGTATCCATGCATGTTGCAAAATATCCAACACTTGGAATTGGCATTTTTGGTATTAGCACTTGGCCACCACTTGATTGAATCTTACTTGTGTATTCATCAAGGGAAGGAACCTCAATTGTATTTGTCATACCTATCTGTCCTGGCATTCTTCTTGCCATGCCTCCATTAATTCCTGGTTTGCTATCGTCTCCAGTTTTTATCATCCAGTATTCCATTGGACCATCCCATTTGTCAAATTTCCATTCAAATACTTCTTGGTAGAATTTTTGAGCTCTCTCTGGGTTATCAGAAGGAATATCAAAATGTGTAATTCGTGGCATGTGCAAAAGGTAGATTGTATATTATTTAAGTTCTAATTCAACTTTCATCTAGACAATGTTGTGCATGGCTTTGAGATCTTTTGCAAAGAGTTCCAAGCTTGTTGGAATTGCAATCTCTACGGTATCTTTTAGTGATAGATTCATACTTTTTTTCTTGTTCCACACTTCGGAATTGAATTCAGTTATCTCTTTTGTGTGCTTTGTCCAGTCTTCATGACCTTCTGGTTCTACAAATTTTTCATGATGTATAGTATTTTTAGAATAAAGATTCTGCCATAGATAGTCTGTGATAAATGGTGTAATTGGTGCAAGCAGTGTCAAAACTGAAGATAACACCTTGTGAAGTGTAAATATTGCTCCATCACGTTCTTCTTCTGTAAATCCAGAACTGTATGCTCTTCCCTTTACCATCTCAATGTAATGCGCAGCAAAAAGATTCCAGATGAACTCTCTTAATGCAGTGGCAGGTACGAAGAAATTGTATTCCTGATATCCTTTTTTGCATTCTGCAATTACCTTGTCAAGCTCAGAGAGTATCCATTTATCAGAAGGACTTGGTTTTCCAGATTTTATCACTGGAAATCCGGAAAGAAATCTTGAAACATTCCAAAGTTTGCTTAGGAATTTTCTAGTCGTCTCTATTTTTTGCTCAGAACATCTAAAGTCATATCCAAGATTAATTTCACTTGCACTCCAGAATCGGAATGTGTCTGCACCAAATTTTTGTATTATTGGAAGTGGATCAATTACATTGCCCTTGCTTTTACTCATTTTTGTGCCATGTTCATCTACACCATATCCCATTATCCATGCGTCACTCCATGGCGTCTTGCCAGTGAGTTGTTCACATCGTAATATGGTATAGTATAACCATGTACGGACAATGTCTTTTGACTGTGGTCTTATGGTAGTAGGATATGTTTTTTTGAAAAATTCTTCATCTTGCTTGTATTTAGTGATGTACAGAGGTGATACACTAGAGTCCATCCAGGTGTCAAATGTACGCTGCTCACCTACAAATTCTGTGAAACCACATTTGATACAGTTTGATATTGGGCTGGGGTCTTTCCACGGTCTATAGTATTTTCCAGGTTCTGGCACATGTGGCTCGTTGCACTTTTTACAATACCAGATAGGTATCTCTGTACCATAGAATCTTCTTCTTGAGATTGGCCAGTCAATTGATATTGATTCCAGCCAGTTCATCAAGATCTGTTTGTGCATTGCAGGATGAAAATCAATCTTTGAACCAAGTTCTCTTATCTTGTCAACTGAATCTTTTTGTTTTAGATAATATTCTTCCATAGAAATAATTTCAATTGCAGTTTTGCTTCTCTCAGATATTGGAGTTCGATGGTTGATGTTATCTATTTTTTCGACTAGGCCTTGGTTTTGTAGATCTTCAATTATTTTTTCTCTTGCTTGTTTTACCTTGAGACCTGCATATGGTCCTGCAACCTCTTTCATTCTACCATTCATTCCTACTGCCGCAATCTCTTCTAGTTTAAGATCTCTGAATAATGCAACATCATTTTGATCACCATAGCTGCAGACCATTACTGCTCCGGAACCAAATTCTTTTTCAGCAGAAGGATGTGGTTTGATCTCTACTTCTCTGTTTATCAGAGGAATGATGACTTTTTTTCCAATAACATCTGTATATCGTTCATCTTCTGGATTGACAATCACTGTTTGACATGCACATAGAAGTTCTGGTCTAGTACTTGCAATGATTATTGTTTTTTCTAGATCCTTTACCTTGAACTTCATGTGGACTAGTTTAGTAGGAATATCTTCGTAGATTATCTCGGCATCTGCTATAGTGGTACCTGTTACCCAATCATAGTTGTTGGGTCTGTTTGCAAGATAGATTTGTTCTCTTTTCCACATGTCAATGAATGTAGATTGAGTTAGGGTACGATATTTCTCAGAATCTGTTCTGTAATATTCTGCAAAATTACCACTAAGGCCAAGACTCTTCATGATTTGTATCATCTCTGCCTCCAAATCATCTAGTGCTGTTGCACAAAGCTTGAGAAATTCTCCTCTTTCTGTCTCATGCATCCTAATTCCATGTTTTTTCTCAGTGTACATCTCAACAGGTAGACCGTTTCTGTCAATTCCTATTGGGAATAGAACTTTTTTTCCAAACATTCTTGCGGTTCTTGCAATCATGTCTATCTGAGCATAGTGTGATGCAGCACCAATGTGCCATGGTCTTCCAGATGGATAAGGCGGAGGAGTATCAATTACAAATACGTCTCCCTCTGGTTTGAAATCGTAAATGTGAGACTCTTCCCATTGTTTTAGAATTTGTTTTTCAATCTCAGGATTCCATGCAGTTTCCTTGATAGTTGGTTCCATGTCTAGATCTTTGAGATTTGTGATATGATATGGGCTCCCTTGTTATAGCCCTCGTAAATGTAGACTCCAACAGCTTCAATATTTTTTGGCATCTTTGGAACAAGCAGCTTGATTAGTTCTGTGGACAAGTTTTCAACAGTTGCCTCACCCTTCAAGAGATAAGTTGTATTCTTTGGAACTTGGAGATTGAATCTTCCTTTTGGACCATCAAATCCAATGTTATAGTGTTGGTCATCTTCTTTCATGAGATATCTTTCATTAATGAAAAATTTGTGATCTAAAACTGAGATAACTTCCTTGATTATCTTTTTTGCTTCTCCAAAGTCCATCAACAAGTTATTTTTCATTTCTCCTACTAGTTCTACTGTAACTGATGATGTATGACCGTGTAAAATTGAACATTTCTCAACTAGAGGCAATATGTGTGCATAATCAAATGCAAATGAAGGATCCTCCATGAATATGGAACCTGTCTGTACCTCCTGAGTCTTGTAGAGGATGATATCTTGTAGCTCTGATAATCTTGCTGCAAATTTTGGATGGCCTAATGCAATTATCTTGACATCGGACAATTCTGCCTTGAGTTCTTTGTATTTTGCAATGTCTATTTCAGTATCTATTACTTCGATTAGGCCCTTGTCTGTCTTGAAATCAACATTTACCTTTTTTCCATTTTTTAGGGTTATGGAATAATCATATTGATATTCCATTTGTAAAAATTCCAGCATTTGTGCTATTGAAAGCTCGGTTCTGCTTTTCAAAAGATTTCCTTTACCATCAATGTACTTGAAATCTGAATCCAAAATTGTAGAACCTGTTGACATTTGAAAAATTCTGCTCAATCCGTATATAAATTCTGTACAGGTGTTATGACAGTACTTACTTTAGTGAATTCAGAGTTCTTGCAAGGGATACATCATTTTGTGTTATTCCACCCACATCATGAGTCACCAGGTCTACTGAAATCTTGTTGTATACATTGAACCATTCTGGATGGTGATTCATTTTTTCAATGTGTATTGCTGCCTTGCACATAAAACCAAATGCTTCGATAAAATCATCAAATACAAAGTCCTTGTGTAGTTTTCCGTTTACCACACTCCATCCATGTAATCCTTGTAATTCTGCTTTGATTTGTTCTTCAGTTAGTTTGAACATTCTCTTACAACTTTTTACAGAATCCTATATTTAACTCTCAAAATGAGTCTATTGTGAAAATGATACCTGTACTGTCAGAACTTGAAAGAGAATTACATACGCAAATGGTTCAAGCAATTGAAGGTGTCAAAGACTCTGGAAAAATGGGAATATCATTTTCTGGTGGTGTTGATAGTTGTCTTTTGGCAAAAATTTGTCAAGACTTGGGTTATGATGTGCTGCTTTTCACAATGGGCTTTGAGGATTCACATGATGTAGAATTTTCAAAAAGAATGGCAAAAGTGCTTGGTATGAATCATGAAGTGGAAATAATCTCTGAGACAACGTTTTCTAATGTAGCCAAAAAGATCTGGGATGAAATCAATGTAGATAACTTGTCTTGGAACGAAAATTGTATTGCATTTTACTATGTGGCAAAACTTGCACAAAAACACAAAGTTACAAAGGTGATGACTGCTAATGGCATTGATGAACTCTTCTGTGGGTATAATGCATACCGAGATTCAATTCTGGAAGGACAAGATGCTGTGCTTGGTATGATAGAAGACAAGATACTTAATGAAACAAGAATGATGAAGGCCGTAAATCAAATTGCATCTGAATTTGGTGTTAATATTGTCCAGCCGTTTTTATCAAAAGAGTTTATAGAATTTGCCAAAGTTATTCCATTGGAATATAAAATAAAAGACAAGGACGATTTGGTACAGAAAACATCTTGTTAGAAAACTTGCAGTATCGATTGGAGTTCCAGAAGAATCTGCATTAAAGCTCAAGAAAGCAATGCAATATGGTTCTTTGATTCACAAAAATCTATTAAAAGTCAAGAAAACTTGGAACATGAATTTTTGACCTTGCTTGATACATTCTTGATTATATCAAATGATGCACCAAGGTGATTTTCAGGAATGAATATTTTGTCTATTTCTTTATCAGTTAGATGAGATGAGAACGCCTCGTCATTTTTTATTGCTTCTCTAAAGTCTGTTCCATCTTCTGAGGATGCAAATGCTACTCGTTGTATGTCTCGGTATGCCTCAAATCTTGGAACTCCTTTCTGTATTAATGCATCAAGAACAAATTCTGCAAATATCTGACCTTTTGTTATTTCGAGATTTTGTCTTATCCTATCATCATTTACAAATAATGAACTGATGATTCTTGTCATGGTTTCAAGCATCTCATCGAGTAAAATGGAACTTGTTGGAAGGATGAATCTCTCATTTGCAGAGTTTGACAAGTCTCTTTCATGCCATAGTGATATGTTCTCAAAAGCTACCGATATCTGACTGCGCAATAATCTTGAAAGTGATGTCACACGTTCACTCTTTACAGGATTTCTCTTTACTGGAACTGCACTACTTCCCATCTGACCTTTCTTGAAAGATTCTGCAACCTCGCCAATCTCAGTTCTCTGGAGATTACGAATCTCTACGGCAATTTTTTCAAGTGTAGATCCAATCAAAGCCATGTAAAAGATGAATTCTGCATATCTTTCACGTGCAACTACTTGGGTTGTGACATCTGCAGGGTACAATTCAAGCTTTTGCGCCACTCTTTTTTGTACTTCCAAAGCTTTTGCACCCATAAGAGAGCCAGTTCCTACAACACCAAGTGTTTTACAAATCAAGATTCTTTTCTTAATCTCTTCAATTCTTTCTACATGTTTTGACATTTCAAGTGACCAGTTTGCAAATTTCAAACCAAATGAAATGATGCTTGCATGTTGACCATGTGTTCTACCTACTGCTGGTAATCCCTTGTACTTGATTGCCTGGTTTGCTAAAATGATGGCAAGTTTTGCAACCTTTGGCTCTATGATTCGTAAAGTATCACGAATCTGTAATGAATTGCTTGTATCTACTAGATCATTACTTGTTAAACCGTAGTGTATCCAAGGTTTTGCAGAAGGTTTGCAAATTTCGCTGAGAGCTTCTACTAACGCTGCGGTATCATGATCACTTTTTGCCTCTAATTGTTTTACTCTTTTTATTGAAATCTTGCCAGATCTTGCCATCTTTGATATGTTCAAAGCTGCGTCTTTTGGAATCATCCTTATCTCTGACTGAGACAAGGCAACTGCTGCTTCAATATCTAGTTGGTATGTTATTTTTTTCTGATCGTCAAAAATCTCCTTCATTTCATCAGTACCATAACGGCCACTATCTATTGGAAGAATTGGCATGTTTGGGATCAGTTGATCAAGGAAAATAAATCTACTTGTATGAATCTGGATTGAAATCGACACTTTTTTCTATGCTTGTGAACAAATCAAATCTATGGATTCGGATAAAAAACTAGAAAAAAATAACCTGGAAAACAAAGTCAATGATGATAAACTTGATGATGCTGTTTTACTTGACGGAAAGACATTGCATGACTTGTATCGACATACTGCCAAGTTGATTAAATGATTCCATGATCGTATACTCATGATTTAAATTGTGTCCAAATACCTTTTTTCGCAGAAAGCAATGTCGTCACTAATTCCAAAGAAAATACGTGAAATGGAATATCGTATTGAGGCTGATCCCTCCAAAGGTATGAAAGTTCCAGTAACAATTTACGCTGATGAAAAATTATTGCAAAAAATGCTTACAGATAGAACAATCCAACAAGCAGTAAATGTATCTACAATACCTGGAGTTCTCAAACACGTTGTAGTTCTTCCAGATGGCCATGAAGGCTATGGGTTTCCTGTTGGTGGAGTAGCTGCTATGGATGCCGAAGAAGGTATGATAAGTCCAGGAGGTGTGGGATATGACATCAACTGCCTTCATCCGTCCACCCGAGTATATACTGAAGACGGAAGTTGGAAACGTATAGTTACAATTGCAAATAATGATGGCACTGTATCATTTGATGTACAAAGCAAGTCTACCATAAAGACAAAACCTGTTCTAATGCTCAAGAAAAAACATCAAGGTGCAATACTCAAAATAACCACAAAGTTTGGAAAAGAACTTCTAGTCACTAGTGACCATCCATTGCTTACTGAGAAAGGCATGGTAGATGCAGGTCTGGTGTCAATTGGGACAAGTCTAGTTTCTCATGGATTTGAAGGATTGGAACAATCAGAACCCAGTGAAGCCGACGTATACGATATCGAAGATCTTAACAAGGCCATGGACGAATTGGGCATAACTGAAAAAGGTAATGCTAGAGCACAGGTATTGCGACATCTGGGCAACTTGGGGCTCTTGGAACTAAAAACAACTAGCAACAAGCTTCCTAGGATACTAAAATTACTTGGCATAATACTAAGCGATGGTACGGTACCTCAAGGAAACAAGTATGTTTCAATTTATGGAAAATTAGAAGATCTCAAACCAATACAGGATGATTTGAATTGGTTGGGAATGAGCTCATCTATTACATCTCGCGAAAGACAACACACGATAAATTCACACTATGGTGAGGCAACTTTTCAAGCTGTGGAACACTCACTCAAAATATCTTCCCGAGGATTCAGAGTAGTTTTACATGCAATAGGAATTCCTTCAGGGAGCAGGTCTGCACAAAGATACAGAATACCTGCATGGATAAAATCTCTAAAGCCATGGCAGAAACGACTCTTTGTTGCTGCATATTTTGGAGGTGAACTTTCCAAGCCAATATCTAACAATGGCTATAACTTTACCATGCCTGCCTTTAGCGTAAGCAAGCTAGAGACTATGGCAGACAATGCATTTGAGATAGTAAATGACATGAGGAAAATCCTAGAATCACTTGGCATAATGACTTCGGATCCAACATTAGTGGATGGCTATGCATATGATGGCAAAAAGGGCAAGACAGTGGCAGTACGCCTTGGTATAGAATCCAATGCCAAGAACATGTTACAATTCCTTAGTACTGTAGGATATGTTTACAACAAGGAAAAGGAGGTCCTAGCCAGTTCAGCTTCCTTGTATCTTGGTTTTACTAGTATGATCAAAGAACAAAGAGATGATACACGAACCACCGCACGGGAAATGTATTCAAACGGAACAAGCTCTGGACAAATTTTGGCCACGCTAAAGGGTGAATATTTTACTCAAAGCTTTATAGAACACTCGCTATGGTCTGAAAGAAAATCAGCAAGGGTTTGGGATGTCATACGCTTTGACGAGTTTATGAAAGAAATTTCAATTGGAGACGGATACGGATGGGACAAGATAACAAAGATAGAAGATGTTGATTACGATGGTTATGTTTATGATCTGACTATTAATGATCACAACCACAATTTCATCGCAAATGGTGTTGTTGTATCAAATTGTGGTGTAAGACTAATCAAAACAAATCTAATGGAAAAAGATGTTAGGCCGCGACTTCGGGATCTTGTCAGTGAATTATTTACATCTATTCCATCTGGAGTAGGTTCAAAAGGTGCTGTAAGGTTGACCCCTTCGGATCTTGACGAAGTTCTTGTAAAGGGCGTACAATGGGCAGTTGATCATGGGTATGGTTCAAAGGATGATGCTGATGTGTGCGAAGAAAATGGACAGATAAAAAATGCCGATCCTGGAAAGATATCACCCACTGCACGAAAGAGAGGTGCACCACAACTTGGAAGTCTTGGTTCTGGAAACCATTTTCTTGAGGTGCAACGTGTTGATCAAATTCATGATAAAGAAGCTGCTAAAAAAATGGGAATTTTTAATGAAGGACAAATTACTGTATTGATTCATTGCGGTTCGCGGGGTTTTGGACATCAAGTATGTAGTGACTATCTGAGAGTATCTGAACAGGCTCTATCTAAATACAAAATAAATTTAGTAGACAGAGAACTTGCATGTGTTCCAAATTCTTCAGAAGAGGGAGAGTCATATAGAAAAGCAATGTTTGCTGCATTAAACTATGCTTGGAGTAACAGACAGATGATAACACACTGGACAAGAAAAGCCTTTGAAAGAGTTTTCAAACAATCCGAATCTGACCTTGACATGAAACTAATCTATGATGTTGCTCATAACATTGCTAAAGTTGAAAAACACAAAATTGATGGCGAATTACGATCAGTTGTAGTTCATAGAAAAGGTGCAACAAGAGCATTCCCACAAGGAAGAGATGAAATACCAAGAAAATATCGAGACATAGGTCAACCTGTTTTCATACCTGGTTCCATGGGTACTGGTAGTTGGATTTTGTTGGGAAAACCCGGCTCTATGGACTTGAGCTTTGGTTCTACTGCACATGGTGCAGGAAGGATGATGTCAAGATCTGCTGCAAGAAGAAGTTTCACAGAAGGTCAAGTACAAAAATCATTGAGCGATAAAGGAATTTTCATAAAAGCTCTTACACGAGAAGGTGTGGTAGAGGAGACACCTGAGGCATACAAGGATGTTGATGCTGTAGCAAATGTATCTCATGAACTTGGAATAGCTACAAAAGTAGCAAAGCTTGTTCCAATTGGGGTAATCAAGGGTTGACTGAAGAAGATAGAGAACTAGAACTTCTCAAAGCAAAAAGAATGCTTGAGATGCAAAAAAATATTTCACAAAGACAAAGAATTGACGAGGTCAAGCCTGAATCCAAGACGCAAAAGGTTTCTCCTAGGGACCTTGTTCTCAAACAACTTGGATATAGAGGAGACGAAGTACTTCAGAATGCAGAATCACAGTTTCCTACTGAGACCAAGATGATTGTAGAAAAACTTGCAGAGCTTATTCAAGGAGGGGAAATCTACTGAAATCATTGATGGAGGAAAATTGTTGACATTATTCAGATCCGTTGGAATTAATGTAAGAATACAAACTACAATAAGTGTTGAACAAGATGGGAAGATGGTATCTTGGTCAGACAAGCTAAAAGGTCAAGCCAAATCAATATCCGAGTCAGTATCTGAATCTACATCAGAGTCAATATCTTCTGATGTCCCCACCAATGAGAAAATGTCTGATAATTATTAGATGCAAATAATTTCAAATATCTGAGCGTGTCAAGTAAGTTTATTATTTGTGCGTCATGGTGGATGGTTGTTTATGCACGGTAGGGCCACTATTCTTGAGATTGCAACAACTCAATATGAAATTGATCTAGAGATTGTTACTTCTGCAATGAACGAATTACAGACTCTCTGCGGAGTCACGGAAGGTTTTCTGATAAGTAAACCGATGGAAAGATTTGGTTGGGCCTTTTTCAAAGTGTTGATAAAGATAGAACTTCTCTCTGGGATGGAATTGAAACTGGGAGATCAAATTGCAAAAACCAAAGGAAAAAAACCTGAACATAAATTTGTCACCTTTATGACAAAATTCTTTGAAAACAAAAATGCCAAAGTAAAAGTAAAGCTTGTAGATGCTTAGACTCTTCTTCCTCTTTTACCACCCTTCTTTCTAGTGGTATCATGAGGAATTGGGGTTACATCATCAATTCTTCCAATTTTGAATCCGCCTCTTGCTAGTGCTCTGATTGCTGCTTGTGCACCTGGGCCTGGAACACGTGAACCGACTCCACCTACTGCTCTCACTCTAATGTGAAGACCTGTGAAGCCCTTGTCATGTGCTGCTTCTACTACTGCTGCAGTAGATTTCATTGCTGCATAAGGAGATGATTCGTATCTGTCTGCGTTAACATGTCGTCCACCGGAACTAATTGCCACAGTCTCTGCACCGGAAACATCTGTAATGTGCACTATGGTATTGTTAAAACTACTGAAAATGTGAGCGATACCCCATTTTTCCTTAGTTTCTTGTGTCGACAACATTTCAAGACTCTTTAACGGGTTTAAAAAACATTAGGAAATTGACAGACACGGGTTTAATGGCAGTTTATGGTTACTATGTATATGTGGATAAGGTAGTAGTATCCAAGATATGTAAAAGCTCTACACTCCAAAGGTGATTTATATAAAATTCAAGGAAAATATGATGATGCAATAGCATGTTATGATAAGGTACTTGAGATATATCCAAAAGATGCTAGTGTATTATTCATAAAAAGTATACTACTTGTCAAACTAGGAAGAAATGAAAAGGCGATAGCGTATTTTGATAAAGTATTGGAGATTGATCCAAAAGATGCTAGTGCATTAAACGATAAGGGATTTGCACTTCATAATTTAGGACGATACAGTGAAGTAATAGAATGCTGTGATAAGGCACTGGAGATTAATCCTAAAGAAATTGGCGCATTAATCAACAAAGGTTCTGCTACTTAGTCAACTGGGAAGAAATTTGGGAGCAATAGAGTATAGCGATAAAGTATTGGAGATTGATGTACAAAATACTATGGCACTATGCAACAAAGGTTTTGCACTTAGCAATTTAGGGCGGTATGGAGAAGCAATAGAATGCTGTGATAAGGCACTGGAGATTAATCAAAGAAATTTCGGCGCATTAATCAACTAAGGTTCTATTGCACTTGGTCGTTAGAAATGAGAAGCAATTATAGTGATAAGAGCAGAAGATTGATCCATGTGAATGTCAAAGCGTTAGATTGTGGATTAATAACATATGATAAGTCATATAGAAGGCATAAGGGGAATTGATCCTAAGTATATTGTATATGCATAGTGCAACAAAGGTATTGTATTTTAGATAATATATTTGTTTTGATAAAGCACTGGAGGCATCCTTAATAAGTCAATATGTTTTTTTAATCAGCAAAGGTGTTTAGTGAGACCACTGATTTTCAGTTGACTAAAAAACATTAGGATCTAAGGTGTGTCCAGCCGCATCTCTTGATAGTCCTAGATTTGTCATTATCAATCAAAACCACATTTTTTCCATTGGATACATGACCTATCTCATGTAGTGGAATATCCATTTTCTTTGCTAAACTTCTAACTCTGTTCAAATCTCTTGGATGCACTGTGAATACAATTTCATATTCCTCACCGCCGCAAAACACTAGATCTTCAAGATTTATTTTATTTTGATGCGCAAATTTGATTACATTATTTCTAGTGGGTAGACTGGTTATTACAAATTTTTTTTTGCTCTGTTTGCTCATATCATTTAGTGTTATTGCAAGTCCATCGCTTGAATCCATTGATGATGAAAAATATCTAGCAGTCTTTAACCCGAAATCTAACCTTGGATTTGGTCTAAAGACTGCTTTTCTAAATGTATTTGCAGCCTGGGATTTTATCTTGTTACCATTTAGAACAATCTTCAAACCTGCTGAAGAATATCCGAAAGGTCCAGATGTTATGATAATGTCTCCTGTTCTTGCACCTCCTCTAGACGGCATTTTCTTGTCGCCTGCGCCAAACATGGATACTTCTATGATCAATTCCTTTCCTTCGTTGGTATCTCCGCCTACTATGCGAAATCCAAATTCTTTAGAAGCTTTCAGAAAACCATTTGCCAACTCATTGATCATTTTTTGGGTAAAACCATGTGGTATTGCTAATGCAATAGTGGCAAATATGGGCTTGATTCCCTTGCATGCAAAGTCGCTTACACATGAAACCAAACTTTTTCTGGCAACATCTACAAGTTTCATCCCTGTGGGAACATCAGTGCTTTGCACCAACATGTCTGATTTTACAACAAATTTGGCATTTTTTATTCTCAGAACCTCGACATCTTCGGCTTGAAATCTTGATTTTTTCCCGAATCTACTTTGAAATGTCTTGATTATTTTTGTCTCATCTGGATTCTTCATAGCTTTGTTTAACCAACTTGGTGATCTGTTTTTCTATTTCTTTGGCTTTATTCAAGTCATTTGACTCTGCAGAAACTCTGATAATGTGTTCGGTATTTGACTGTCTTATCAAGACCCAGCTGTCTTCATCTATTATGGATTTTATTCCATCCATTGTTATTATCTGACTTGACTGTTTTCTCATTTTTTTCAAAAGGATTCCAAGTGTTTTCTTGTGCAATTTAGAATCTACACTAACTTTAGTTCGTACTTGATGATATCCCCCCATGAATTTGTTTATGTCATCGAACTGTTTTGTTCCAACCATTGACGCAATAAGACCGCTTGTAAGAATGCCGTCTCTGCACATGTTAAACTCTGGCAAGATAAATCCTGCACTACTTCCTTCTCCACCGGCTTGTGATTTAGTTTTCAACATCACGTCAACAACATTTGCTTCTCCCACTTTTGATCTGTTTACTTGACCGCCTTCTTGTTTGATAAATTTCTCAATTGCAATACTTGTGTCTATGCTAAGAACAAATTTTTTATATCCTTTCTCAAGTGCACCTGCTACACCAAGACCTAATGTTACATCTGGTGATTGTTTTTTACCATTTCTTACTACTACTAGTCTGTCCCCATCAAGATCAAAAGCAAAACCTATGTCTGTCTTTTTTGATGCCTGGACAAGTTCTGACAGTTGATCGTTAGTGGGATCTGGACCTCGAGTTGATTTGCCTGGTGTACCGTTGATGATATTGACTTTGCAACCTAATTTTCTTAGCAGATGAGGGGCAACATCAAATGCTGCACCTCCACCCGCATCTATTGTTATTTTTGATGATTTTTTTATATCTCCAATTACTTTGGCAGCCTCATCAATATAGCTTGAATCAACTTGTGTCTCAGTTCCAATCTCCTCTCTTTGAAATTTATCTTTCTTTTCCAAGTATTCTAGTTCTGATTCGTTGATACCCCTTCCGTCTAAGATGAACTTGAGACCATTCCACTCCAATGGATTGTGAGAAGAAGTAACTATCAAACCGCTGCCATATTTTCTTGCTTCTCTGAAAATAACAGGAGTGGGAGATGTGCCTAGATTGTAAACTGATATTCCTCTTTCTAAAAGTGAGGCAATTGCAACATTGGTTACAATCTCGCCTGATGGTCTTGTATCTTTGCCTATCACACATTTTTTTGACTTGACAAGGCGCGAAAAATTTCTACAATAATGAATTATGTCTTCAAGATTGAGGTCGTTTCCAAAAATTCCCCTAACCCCGGAAATTGATACTTTCAATGAATCAAAAGCACAAAGGCTTTTTATAAACTCTGATTACATTGCGAACCACTGCCTCGATAGCTCAGCCTGGTAGAGCGAACGCCTCGTAAGCGTTAGGCCGCGGGATCGAATCCCGTTCGAGGCTTTATTATGTTACAAAAATGTTATGTTGTCTAAAGTCTGTTTTCGTCTTTTCTTTCGTCAAGTGACTCTATATCTAATTCTAATTCTTTTGCAAGTCCCTTCCACCATACTAGTGTATCTCCCACAATTACTCCCCTTTTGATAAACCAGACTACACCTTTATAGATCTGTCGGTTCTTTGACATGATTCCAAATCAATTATCGATCTATTGTTTGCTGTTTAATTTGTTAAAAGATTTGTTTGCAGAAAAATTACACCCGATCAAATTTGAGGTTGGGCCTTTCACAAAAGATTGCAAATGTATTTTTTAAATTCTATAAAATACTTTATCTAATTTATAATATAAAATAAGGAAAAATTTGGTTTATAGATCTAAACCAAAAGAGTCTGCGAGATTTTGGAATCTTTCGTATGTTTCCAAATATTGCTTACCTTTTGAAGTTATTACAAATGTGTTTTTGCCGTCATATTCTATCTTATTCATTAGACCTGCACCAGTGAGGTTGTCTACGAATTTTGAAAGTCTCGAATGTGATAAGTTTGCCTTTGTTAGAAGTGATGTTACGTTAATGCCGTTCATGCCGCTTTCCTCTGTTACAGTAAGCAAATCTCTTACTATCTGCATGCTTGTTCTATATGCTACCATTGTTAGAAAGTATAGGGTTTGGTGATATAAGGGTATTACTATTTATGCTCTTTGGAAACCTTATAGGGATCAGATCTTGTCTGTGATGAAAGAAGATTTATCCTTTTTTAACATGTGAAAGGTTATTGGATTTTTCATGTGTGGACGGATGTTCTCAGTGTTGCATTGAAAGAGAGTATTATCCTACTAAACAATTTGGTAAGATTGGTGTTCTTATCATGCCTGAAGAAAAAGAGAAAATGGTATCACTTGCAGAAGAAAATGACATCAAAGTAACAATTCTGCCAAGAATAGGCGTATCTGAAACAAAATCTGAGTCACAAACAATACTTGCATATCAAATGATGGGAAATGACTCTAATGGTAATACTTGCCCATTTCTTGATACAAAATCAAGTAAAAGATCGCCTCATGGTGGATATGCATGTAAAATATATGAAAACCGGCCACTTGCATGTAGGGCATATCCTGTAATCCAGTCTTCACCAGTTGGTCTTGACCCAAAATGCAAATTTTGTGAAAGTTGTGGGACGCCATCTGGAAATGTAAATTCTGAATTAGAATCTTTAATTCTGATACAGAAAAAGATGGATACTAAAGCACCATACATTTGGCGCTATGCTACCGGTATAGGGGAATTACAAGATAAAGATCTGATTAAAACTGGCTGGTTTCTAGTTTGACTTGTTTACTCTTTCATGGGTGCCTGGATAATGTTCTCCAATTTTTTGTGAATAACACTTGCTGCACAACTGACCTTTTATGTTCCAAGAATCCATTGGAACATAAACGTGATCCAAAGGGCCTTTGCACATAGCGCATTGTTGTGTTTCTACCATGTAGTTAACACTCGATTCAGTTCAATATAAAAATCATGTTCGTAAAAACCATATTAAATACTAGCAGAATGTAGAATAAAACAGCGGTAGGATAGATGGCTAATGTGGACCTCCTGCAAGAGAACCTATCAGTCATCGTTCTGCCGCGTCTAAGTTAATTTTCTAAAAAAGATCTTGTACTACTTTCTGAATACTGATTATTTCTTCTTCCTCTTGTTTTATTTTCTTCTCTATTACACGAACCATGGAATCTTGCCATACATGATGAGAGAAGAAATTATGATATGTGTTTGCTGCAGTCATTTCGTCATCAACCACGGTGTCTTCTAGGAACTTGGTAGCAATAGTGTCTGTAAGTTTGAGTATACGTTGATTTAGCTTGACACTCTTGAATATGGGCTCTAGTTTGGATATGTCTTCTTTAAAATCATCTTTTGTAAGCAAGATCTTTTCATGGAGGATCTTAAAGTATACTGCTACAAAGAACAAAGTTGCATATCTTTTTGTCTTGTGGCCTCCTTTTTTTCCATAGTTGAGGTTTTTCTTTGCATATTCCTTTACGCAATATGGATAGAGGAGAAGTCTATAATCGTCCTTTAATTTCTCATTGAAGACTTCATCGTATTTACTACCTCTTGGCAGAAACTGTGCAGGAGAACTGTATGCCTCTGTAGGTCTTTGTTCTATTCCTGCAACAAACGCCTGGATGGCATCTTTTGCCACTATGACTTTTTTATGATTATCTGGCAAATACTTGTTGTAAATTACATCTCCAACAAACTCACTTTGATGAGACTTTGTCTTGGTATCAAACGAGCCTCCCTGAATCTCATAAAAATAATGAATATTTTCCATTTGTGATTTTAATGATTTGTGAAAATCCATCAAGGATACCAAATCTTTTCCTCTTACGGCATTCTGAGAATTTCTATATTTTGTAATGTTGTTTTGGTCAAGTTCATCTGCAGCCTTTATGATCGTGACTGTTATACTTCCATCCAAATTATGGGTACGTCTTGCATGATCTAATACTGAATTGGATGTTTGTGCTCCGTTTACTATCTGAGGAGAGTGTAATATTATGGAGTTATCCTCTAATTCCTCAAAATCACTTACAACTATTGTTATCCCGTTGTTATAGTAAAAAAACTTGTGAGGTACTTCCTGCAAAGTTTCTCTTAACCCCTTGTTTACTGTAGTCTTGAACTGCATCCATTGTCTTATGTTTGATTCAAAGACATAGTCCTTGTTCTTTGTAACAAAATTGGTAAGCTCTCTTAGTTTTAAAATTCCAAGAAGCGTATTTTGATATCGTAATTTGGTTTCAAGTTTGATGGATGCTTTTTTGCCTGCAGCTGGTTTTTTTATCCTGTCCCAAAGTTTCTGTATTATGACATCGACATCGTATATCTCAACTGTATCAAAATTCTCATCCTCCACTTTCTGATCTGTCACATAGATACATTCTATCTTGAGATTTTTTTCTTGAATTTTTGTCACCAGGTGGGCAAGTTCTGGACGCATTTTGGAAATGTCTCTTCCTTGCAGTCTCTTGACATCTTCTTTGAACTTTGCAATGGCTTCAATTGAATGGGATGTTCCATATTTTGACTGGAATAGATAGATCTTGTCTTCAGAGAAGTCTACTGGTAGATATGCATCTATTCCAAGATCATTTGCTCCGTCTACTATTGCATCGGTGGCATCATCTTCAGTTGCCTCAAAGACTCTGGTTAGAACCCATTGTAAGAAATTGTGACCTTTTTCAACTTCATTCTGTGCACTTTCTGCATATTCTTTTATGCTATCTTTGACATTTTGTGAAAACCCATCCAACGGTTGACCATTAGTATACTGATATGAAACAGGCTTTGCACCTGGAATGTATTCTAGTAACCCATTACTTCTTTCAGCCAAATTCAATCTGTCTACAAATTACTCTATTTAGAAAAGCAGGTTATTATGATATAATGACTCTAATTCACATATCCTATGACTGGAACCATCAAGATAGAAGACAAAAACCTAGTCTTTGAAATTCATGGAATTGATATCATATTAGCAATAAAAAAAAGCATAACCATTCCACTAGATCATGTGTCGTCTGTATCTACTGATGAGGTGTCTTGGGAACCCTTTCAGCAACTAAAGATTGCAGGTACATCTCTTCCAGGTGTAATAAAAGATGGAATGTTTCTCTCAAAAGATGGTCTTTTGTTTTTTGAAATGCATGATCTGAAAAAATGCATAACAGTGTCTCTGAATAATGAAAAGTACAAAAAAATCATCTTTGAAGTACAAGATAAAGAATTTGCAGCAAAAATCATTCGTGATGCCATGTCCAATAATCATGGATAAAATCAAAGGTGAGGAAGGGATTTGAACCCCTATAGATTCGCTTTGCAGGCGAACGCATAGCCACTCTGCCACCTCACCGCGATCAAAATGTCTTTACTTGAACAATTAAATCTTTTAGATTAAAATTTTGAAAATTGCTTTGCAGCCAGTCTAATGTCTTCTGATTTTATCGTTTTTCTACCTGCATGTGTTGACATCTCTACTGCATTTTTTGCAATTGAAATACCGATTTCTTCTAATATTCTTCGAAGTTCATTGGCAGATTCATCACTTACTCTTTCTGCACCTGCTTTTTTCAAAATTCTGTACATCACAGAAAGCCCGAATTCTGATGTTACCATGCCCTAAATCCAAAAACCCTTGATAAAAGACTTTGAGTGGAAAAAAACTATGCAAGGATCGATTTATACACACTATTTCGTGCTCAAAATGTAGCAAATGACTTGGCTGACTGATGCTCATATCCATCTATCAGACAATGAATATTCTGATGATATTGAATACATACTTGCTACAATGGATAAAATGAAAATAAGGGCCTGTTGTGTATCCATGGATAACCTGAGTTCAAAATCTACTCTTGATCTAAGTAAGCGCAGTTCACTTGTTTTACCCTTTATTGGAATTCATCCTGAGAAAGCAAATGATGATCTAGATGCCATGATTGATCTAGTTACTCAAAACTCTGACAAAATATCTGGCATAGGTGAGATTGGTCTTGACAAAACATATGTTTCAGATGAATCTGGATTCTCAAGACAAGTGCTAGTGTTTCAAAAGATGCTCTCGCTTGCAGAAAAGTTAGGTAAACCAATATCTGTTCACTCTAGAAGAACTCTGGATGAAATATTTTCTATGTTACCATCATATTCTATAAAAGGTGTTTTACTCCATTGGTTTTCTGGCAGCAAAAAACAATTGCAAAAAGCAATGGAATTAGACTGTTTTGTATCTTATGGACCTGCAATGGTATACGCTGAGGATAAACAAGTACTTCTTTCACAAACTCGTCCAGACAAAATATTGTTGGAAACTGATGGGCCTGTAAAATTCTCCAAGTGCTTTGGCATGAAAACTGCACAAATAGCATTTCTTCCAAGCGTTCTTTTTTGTGCCGCTAGCGTTCTAAACAAATCATATGATGAAATGCTGCTTGTTACAGAAAGAAATGTCGACTCGTATCTTGGTGTATAGGTATAAAAAACCCCTTTTGCCCATCCAAGTCGTGAATAGAATCAGACGAATTTCCACGGAACTCATGTCTACTTATAAAGGAAAATTCGATATTGATTTTGCACACAACAAACAGGTTCTCAACGAAATTGCAATTGTACGATCTAAAGGTCTAAAGAACGAAATTGCTGGTTACATCTCTTCTTATCTCAGACGTGAATTAGAAGATCAAAAAGAAAAAGAGTCTGAAGTGGTTGCCCAGAATGAGTCAGTTGATGAGACTGAAGAGATTGAAGAACAGATACTCAATTAGATCCATTACAAAAATTCGAATAGTCCAACATATCTTTTGATGATATCATGATAACAGTAAAACTACTGGGAGGTGCAAAAAAATCATTCTCGTCTGATAAACTTGAGATTCAAAAAGATGATATCACAATATCTGCTCTATTGGATGATCTCAAGGCATACATTCCTGCACACTTGTCCCAACTTGACCAAAACAATATTCTAGTTGCAGTAAATGGTGCAGATTCATCTGTGTTACAAGGCAAGGATACATTGTTAAAAAATGGAGATGTTGTCAGCATAATTCCCGTGGTTCATGGTGGAAGATCAAAAAGACTACAATTTGATTTGATAAACACTAGTGTAGAACTTGTATTATTAAAAAAAACTATCAAAGAGCCAATCAAGTTTCTTGAATCTATTCGAGAGAAATATCCTAGTCTTGCCATCCAAGGAATTCGGGCACAGTATATCTTGAATATTGGACATGTTAAAAAAACAGTAGCAATTTCTTTGTCTGCCAAAAAAGCAGGTACTTTACTTTCAAATAGAATTGAGACTGATGTTCTCATGCGATTTGCATGTACTAGACAAATCAGTGATGCCATATCCAAAGTCGGTGTAAAAACAAATACTAGTACCGTGCTTGTAATGCTTGGAAAAAAACCATTACTTGAAAAACTGTTCAATGAAATTGAGGATCTCTTAGAGAGTAATGTGTTCTCAAAAGACAATTCTAAATTCATACAAAAAGAATTTGGAATCACACAGAAAGAACTTGACTGTGTTATTTCTAAGACGCCCTTGGAAGATTTGCTTGCAGAAAGATCTGCTACCCTATTCCATTGAATCTCGTTTGAGCTTTAACGTGCTTACTATATCCTCTTCTTTTAGTATCGAAATACCTACTATGCCGCCCATTATCTGAATCAAGACATTCCAGTCGTAAGATTCTAGGGACACTTTGTTTGGAATTGTGTCTGCAATTGAATTTATCAATTCTTTTGAGGATATGTCTGATCCTCTTTTCTCAATTGTAATTCTATAAGTATCTGAATCCTTCATGACTTTGATTTGGTTTTTTACACCTTCTACAATGTTTTCAAGACTGGATGAAGTAGTATATCTAATTGGTATGAATCTATGACAATATCTCATTCTCCACGGTTCATCTAGAATTATTTTTTTGATGTTGTCTATGACAGCAAATGGATCAATGCAAGTATCAACCCAAATTATTCCAGAGAAACTTGATTTTCCTATTCTGGGTGAATCATCTCCTAGTTCTTCTATAATTTCAGCAATTTCATCACAGGCCTCTTCCTCCATATGTCTACTACATGTAGCAACTAAATTCATACTAGTGACTCCATTTTTATTTTGCCTTCTCTTACTATTTTTAATTCATTATTTACAACTTCAACTATGGTGGATTCATACGAGTTGACAATTTGTCCTCCATCAAGCAATATGTCATAGCCTGAGAATTTACTTGCTACTTCTTTAGAGTCACTAAATGATGATTCTCCAGAAAAATTCGCACTAGTACCTACAAGTAATCGACATTTTTCTAAAAGGGCAAGCACACAAGGATGATTGGGAATTCTCACTGCAATTTTGTCTTTAAGATCAAGGGCTTCTTCAATTTTCTTGTCCTTGACTCGAAGAATCAGTGTAATTGGGCCGGGCCAAAACTTGTCTGCTATTTTTTCAGAAGTTTCATCAAAAAATGCTATGTCTACAATGTCTTTTTTTGAATATGCCAAAACTGGAAGTTGTTTTATTTTTTCTCTGCCCTTTATTTTGTAAATCTTGTTGACTGCATCTTGGTTGCGTGGATCACAGCCTATTCCGTATACTGTATCTGTAGGAAACACCACAGTTCCTCCCTTTTGTATGGTTTCATAAGCCTCTTTTATCCCAGTATCATTGCACGGTAAAATCACAATTTTTCTTGCTGTTTAATAGTAAATTATCTCTTTTTATGAAAATGATATAAGATTGATACGCGTACTATAGCACCATGGATGAGATACCACAATGTCAGTGTCCTCCAGGCGGAGAAACCTACGTAAATGAAGATGGTATGCAAATCTGTTCTTCGTGCAGTGGCTGGGTAGGACCAACTAACTAGATCTGGCGATGATGGCATTGGGACTGTGTAAGTCTTTTATAGGAAAATATTTTGTCTGATTGATATGTCAGATGACTTTGAGAATGATTTTGAAGATGAATTTGATGATGATCCTGAAGATGATGTAGAAGACGATGATGATAATATAGCTAGTGACGAGACTGACGGTTAGATTCTCAGACCAAATGAATCTGCAAATTCTCTAAATCCGCGATATGCTTGAAGAAAATCTCTTCCCTTTTCACTAATTCTGTACTTGCAAGCTCTCTCAGAACTTGTCTGCTCCAAAAGACCCTGTGAGACAAGAGTTTCTAAAATTTTTGCAAGTCTAGCATATGAAATATTTGCCTTTCGGATTAGATATGTTACACTAGCTCCTGACTCGTCAGGAATTTCATCTCTCGTAGTAGAAAGTATGTCCCCAATTATGCTCATGTGAGTTCTATATGTTATTGCCAAATCTTGGTCCTCCTCTCAATGGAACTTGGGAAATTGGAACAAAGAGTGCTCCTAGTCCAACTATCTTTGTAGAAACTGAGATGAAATACAGCACTGATTTTGGAAATACAATTGAGTACCATCCCAAAAACTCACCCAGTGCAAGTAAACCCAGGCCTGTAGCTACGAAAATAGTATTCCTATTTCTATTTTCCATATAGGACATTATGGTCTCAATTGTCCCATATACCAATAGGATAAAAGAAATTGACCTTATAATATGCTCAATTGAATTAGCTGGAATGAGGAAAAGGGGCGCCATAATGGATTTGAAGTATCTTGACTTTGGAAAAAATGATTTTATCCCATGAGAGAATGCTATGAAAAAGTATCCGACAGTTTGAATTGCTATTCCTAGTGTTTGAATCCAAGTATCTATCTTGACATAACCCAAAACAAGAGACTCAAACATATATCCAAATCCAACAACTCCAAATCCTATACTGATTGAAAAAAAAGAAATGTTTAATCTAAAAAGTGTTGGACTTCCAGTATTTCTAAATCCAATATATGCAAAGATTCCTAAGATTAATCCAACTACAAAGCCTAAAAGGTTGAGTGTAGATTCTGCAAAAGTTATAAATTCCAACTTGGTATTGCTGCCTTTTGAAATTACATAAGTCTTGCAGTGGATTTTTTTCTACCATTCATCAAGAGTTCCGGATGTAGTGCCACTGGTATCTTTGGCATAATCTCCTAAAACATCTGAATATCTCGCATCCTTGTAAGCGATAAGTTTCACGTATTCACCGTATGATACATCTAGTGAGCAGTTTGAACATTTGACGTAGGAAAAATCGTCTCCCAATTCTGCTATCTTGTCACACTTGGGACACTTTATTTTCATGACATATGTATTACTTGCAAGACCTATATCTCTTCTTAGGAATAAATCAATACAAGATTTCTATCTTATCTTGATGTGCTAAATTGAGTTAACGTTATGATTTTGTAGAATATTCTCAAAAGTTAGATTTGGCGAAGAACCTTAATAGACATTTTACATTTTTTTTATAAGTATGATTTCAAAGAGTATTCTTCTCATGTTCGTGTCAACAATTGCAGTAGTTGCAATTTGGTTTACAGTCTATGTTCCTGAATCTCAAAAAATAAACAGCGACTTTCAGATTTACCTTGAACAAGAGGGAAAAGATCAGATTGCAAGTAGCATTGGAGGAAATCTGTCACAACAGTTTGAGTTGAAGGAATCTTTGATTCAAAAAGTAACTAGTATTGATGGAGACTATGTAACAATTTCATCTGTTGTAAGTGGAATAAACCAAGATACTGACAAGGAAGTATTTCATTCTGAACAATCCTACCACGTTAATGCCTACAGCCTGACCTACAAGGACATGCCTCAAAAACAGTTCTGGTTCAAACCTGGAGTACAAAAACAAAATTATGATTTTCTCCATCCGTTGATTTTTGCAGATGCGCCGCTTATTTATCAAGGAACAGACACAATTGATGGGCTTGATGTCTATGTTTTCAAATCTGAGACACGTAATGTAGACATTAGTTACACATTTCCTCAATATGCGAATACAAAAATATTGTCTAACACAAATTCAACTTTCTGGGTTGAACCAATAACTGGAGATCTGGTCAAGTTTGAAAAAAACTGGG
This sequence comes from uncultured Nitrososphaerota archaeon, assembly GCA_963716995.1. Taxonomy (GTDB): domain Archaea; phylum Thermoproteota; class Nitrososphaeria; order Nitrososphaerales; family Nitrosopumilaceae; genus Nitrosotalea. The sequence continues at coordinate 132,026 of CAVQVB010000021.1, read as the reverse complement.
AAGATTATCAGGTACAAGACAATAAGACAATAGCTGTTAATGAGAACGGATGGAAGAAAACTACTGATTATTCTACCTTCATCTTATCACAGACAGCTAAATCTCAAATTGATGATTATAATTATAATGTCAAAATCGTACCGATACTTTTAGTTTCATTAACTGTGGGAATAAACTTGATTTTAATTTTGAGAAACAAACTGAAAAAATCAAATGAAGTTATGCTAAAAACTGAAAAGATGACTGCTATAGGAAACTTATCTGCAAGAATATCTCATGATCTACGAAATACTCTTACAGTGATAAAAAGCGAGGTTTCTCTAATGTCTCTTCAAGACTCTAAAGATGGAAATATGGAGAAAAGAGTACAACGCCTAATGCGCGCAATTGATAAAATGGATTATCAAATCGGCGGAGTTTTAGATTTTGTAAGAGAAAGACCATTGAAAATTACAAAATTTTCATCAAACACGTTGATACAACATGCTCTTGAAAACATCATTGTCCCAGATGGTATCAAAATCATTACTCCTGAACAAGATGTATCTATGACAGGAGATCTTCTCAAGTTGGAGATTGTTTTATCTAATATTATCATCAATGCAATACAGGCAATAGAAAGTTCTGGTACAATCACTGTATCCATAGAAGACAAACCAGACATACTTGCAATTAGTATATCTGATTCAGGACCTGGGATACCTGAAAAATACATGACTAAAATATTTGAACCATTGTTCACAACAAAACAGAGAGGAACTGGACTAGGACTGGCCAGTTGTAATATCATAGTAAAAAGTCATGGAGGACAAATTTTAGTAAAAAATAATCCTACTACCTTTACTATTGAGTTACCCAAAACAAAACTCTAGTGAAATTCAATGTTTTAATGGAGTCTGTTACTGTATGATGACACTCTCTTTATTCAAATCTGATTGCATTGTAGTCTGTACGTGTTAATCTCAAAGAATTAAATTGCTACATTTTTGTTGTTTTATCATGGTAAGAACATGTACCAAGTGTAAGAAGGAAATTCCAGACGGCATAGAACTTGATCCGTTTGCTTCTACCTACCCATGCTGCAATGAATGCTGGGCTGAATGGAAGCAATATAGAGTCATGGTCATGAATGAAATGAAATTAGACATGTCAATGCCTGATCATAGAAAAGTAGTAAAGAAATATGAGAAAGTGTTTGTAGGTGTTCTGACTCCTGAAGGAGATGTCGTCAATTTCGCAGATGAGAGTCAAAGAAAACCCGAAAAACCAACTTAGATATCTATCTCATTTTTTGCCATTTTTGGAATTATCGTGTAAAGTTTCTTTTTGTCTTTTTCATCAAAGGCATTAATTATTTTCTTGATGGTTGTAGAAAGTATAGATCGTTGATCTATTGTTAATGACATGTAGATCTCAAAAATTCCGTCTAGGTTGAAGACAATCAGTTTTTCTGGATGGCTTACGATCTCATTGATGTAACTTGAAAACATGACTGTTCTCTGCTCTTCGGACAAGTTACAAAGAATTTCAAGCCATGTCTTAAACAAGGTGGAAAATTTGTCAAATTGTATTGTAGGCCCTGCTTGTAATGCATTGTTGATGATCTCTTTCTTATCCTCTTGATTCATTGAAAAAAATTCTGACAGTCTCTTGTGCAATATTGGTTTTCTTAGAAACTCTGGAAGACCTGCCAAGTTTACTATGATATTTCCTGCGTAATTTGGGGAGGACATGTAAATCTAGGAATTGGATCTATTCTAAAATCGTATTGTTAAGATTTGGCTTAAATATCTCTGGTTCTGCTCATCCTGTGTATGCCTTCTACAGTTATCGTCGGTGGTTTTTATGGTGACGAAGGAAAAGGAAAAATTGTTTCTTATCTTGCAATGAAAGACAATCCAACAGTAGCTGTTCGTGGTGGAGTGGGACCTAACGCAGGTCACACAATTGAACATGAAAATAAAAAATATAAAGTTAGAATGTTACCAAGTGCTTTTCTTAATCCTGGCACTAGATTGCTTATCGGACCAGGAGTAGTAGTAAGTCCTGAAGTACTTTTAAAAGAAATAGAAGAATTTGGCACTCATGATAGATCATTTGTAGATTTTCAATGTGGTATAATTGAAGAGTCACACAGAACAACAGATTCTGGAGGTAGACTAAAGCAATCTATAGGCAGCACAGGTACTGGTACTGGACCAGCCAATGCTGATAGGGCAATGCGTACACTAAAACTTGCAAAAGATGTCGAGTCTCTTACTCTATATCTTGATGATATTCCCAATCAAGTAAATTTTGCACTTGACAGGAAAGAAAATGTTATAGTAGAGGGAACTCAAGGAACCTTTCTTTCATTATGGCACGGCACCTATCCATTTGTTACATCAAAGGATGTCACCGCATCTGCAATTTGTGCAGATGTTGGAATAGGACCAAAGAGTGTTGACGAAGTGCTTGTTGTTTTCAAATCTTTTGTTACTAGGGTAGGTGAAGGTCCACTAAAAAATGAAATTAGTCCAGAAAAAGCAGTGGCAAAAGGATGGCAAGAAGTGGGAACAGTAACTGGAAGGCAAAGACGTGCAGCTGAATTTGATTTTGATCTTGCAAGAAGATCGATCATGCTAAACAGTGCAACCCAATTGGGAATTACTAAACTTGATGTAGTCTATCCGGAATGTGCACATATGCAGTCATTCTCCGATCTAAGTTCTCCTGCCAAATATTTTATTAAAAATATTGAAGAACAACTCAAAGTACCTGTGACATTAATTGGTACTGGACCTGATGTAAACGACATTATTGATAGAAGACAGTAGAGAAAAGAAAACCGTAAACGACTACTTTTAATGTGGATAGTTTTTGAGAAATCTCATGGTAAAACTTCCTTTTTATGTTGAAGTGTCAGATATGACTGAATTTTCAAGAATGGTATGTGCCTTGGAAAGGGTTCCACGTACTGCCTTTTCTTTTGAACTTGATGGTAAAAGAATAATCTCAGTTCAGATGGATCTTCTCAAGGAAAGGTCTGTCAATTATTATGTCCAAACAGAGACAACTGGACATTATCTTTCATATGGATTCAAGGCAGGAAAAGAAGACTTTGATGTTGTCAATACTGTTTCAAATCCAATGTATATCTACTCGCCAATTGTTAGAGTAAAATCGCTTCCTGAAACTCTCAAACCTGAAACTACATCGCCTCCGGAAGTAGCATACCAATCAATTGAGCTTGAGGATCTTACAAGTTTGATAAAGTTAAGTTATGGATTTGAAGAATCTCCATTTCCACTATTTGCTTTTCCAGATGGCAACAAGTGGAATATGGGAGTATTCATGAATTTCAACGAATCTGATGAGACTTCGTATTTTTGTCATATCAAACTTGATTCGGAACCCACAAAACCATTTCTAAGATATTCTAGCAAGGATGGTGCAGAGCCATCTTTTGTTAGCACAGTAAATGACCATGGATACTCATACCTCAAAGTGATAAAACTCAAAGGTAAGCATCCTCTAGTCAAGCTATGAGTAGTTTTAGAAAAAGAATGCAGGATTCTTCTTCTAGAAGCTCTGTAATACTGGCAAATGATCTTGATGGCATAAATCTAGAATTACTTGAAAAACATACTCTGAAAAATATCAAGACACTTGGCAAGCACTTGTGTGCTATAAAATTTAATTTTCATCTCTTACTACCTCTAGGTGAGAAAAGTATGAAGAAAATAAACAATACTGCACATGATTTTGGGCTACAAACAATTGCTGACATTAAGCTAAACGATATTGGAAATACTAACATGATTACTTTGCAAAGATTGTGGCACAGTGAATTTGATGCTGTAATTGCCAACCCAATAATGGGACAGGAAAATTTAGTGCAACTTGTAAAAAATGCTCATAGTGATAATCACGGTGTGATAACTCTTGTACACATGAGTCATCCTGGAGCAAAACTTGGTTATGGTTTGAAAGTACAAGATCCATCTGGCGGAAAAATGTTAAACATTCATGATCTTTTCTTAAAATGGTCTTATTCATCACATGTTGATGGAATAGTTGTTGGAGCCACCGTACCAAAACTCATAGAACTATCAAAAAAGAAGATAAAGGGAAAATTTGAGATCTACTCACCTGGTGTTGGAACTCAGGGTGGGGATCCAACTGATGCACTAGATGCCGGTGCAAATTATCTGATTGTTGGAAGAACCATTCTGAATTCAAAAAATCCACAACTTGAAGCACAAAAACTCCAAGAATTAACACTCAGATCATAAATCTTTAATTTTTTTGAATAGATTTTGAGCTGTCTTGTAGGTCAATTTTGCAAGGGCGTCATTGAAGTTTAACCATATGTAGTCACGATGTTCATGCGATAGAATCACTTGATCTGTTTTTGTATTTGATACAAAGAAAACAACTTCCTTGTGTATGACTTGACCGTCTCGTTGGTAGTGATATTCTACCTTGTCCTCAAATCCGTCTACAAATGTAATATCAACTATTCCAGTCTCCTCTCTCATTTCTCTTAGAACAGTTTGCTTGAAAGTTTCGCCTTTCTCAATATTTCCCTTGACAAAATCCCAGTGACCAGAGGGGTAATTTAACAACAAATACAGTCTTGCCTTGGGGTGTTTGGCGATAAATAATGGAACCCGCAGATCTTTCTTCTAACATTTACAAAAAGAGTTTCTTGCATCCAGTATTTCTATTTTCCAAGTCTACGACCTCTTTGCTGAAAAGTCCTAATTGCACGCATGAGATCTATTTTTCTAAATTCTGGCCAATATACATCCATGAAAACAAGCTCACTGTAAGCACTCTGCCAGAGCAGAAAACCGCTCAATCGTTTTTCACCTGATGTCCTCAATATCATGTCTGGAGATGATTGTGGAAGGTGTGATGTATAGAGACTAGACTCAATTACTTCCTTGTCTATTTGATTGATATCAAGAGAACCATCCTTGATTCTAGCACCAATCTTTTTGATTGCATCGACAAGTTCATTCTGTCCTCCGTAAGCTATTGCAATGTTTAGGTAATGATCATCATAATCCTTTGTAGCTTCCTCAAGCTTGTTGAGAATATCTCTTAGAATATCTGGTAGCAATTCTATACTGCCAATGGCCTTTACCTTCATGCGGTTCTTGTGTATTCTTGGATCGTTGTATAACTTGTGTAATCTCTTGTTTATCAAATCATATAGATAATCCAATTCATCATCTTTTCTGTTAAGATTCTCTGCTGATAACACATACAAGGTGATTATGTTGATGTTTAGCTCTTCACACCAATCCAGTAGTTTTTCTACTGCATCAGCACCTCTGAAATGACCATCTATCTTCATGATCAGATTACGTTTTGCCCATCTTCTATTACCATCAAGTATGATGGCAATGTGTTTTGGCATTTCTCCACTTTGAATATCATTCTCTAATCTTCTGGAGTATAGGCTGTACAAACCACCTAAGTTGAGAACTTTATCTTTTATTCTGATAGTACTTCGCCACCCTTCTTCTTTCTATATTTATGGAAGAGTAAGGATGCTGATATCAGTATTACTGCAAGACCGATTAGTAATGGTGGGATGAGAGTAAATGGACTCTCTCCTTTTACCATGATTGTTGTAAACTGGGAAACAACTGGATAAAGTGTGACTAGTACAATCAATCTTAGTATATCTGTAATTGATCTGATGCTTCCCTTGAACCAACTACTTAGCAACGAACCTCCGAAAATACATCCTATTCCCATCCAAAGGAAAGGTAACATTCCTGATATGAAGAGTCCAGTTGTTTGTTGATTCAAAACTAATTTCAAAATACTATCAGGTTTTGTAGTGATACCTGGTACTGCGGAACCAATACCAGCTGTAAGTGATGCAAGAATCATTACAATTCCTGCTATTAGAGTGAATGTTCGTATGAACCCTCCTGGTGTAGGTTTGTTCCAATTTGTCCAAGCTCTGTCAATATCAAATGCTCTTATTAGAAATGCTCCTCCCAAGATGCTTACTAGGACTGCAAATATTTCTCGGGTTAATCCAAGAACTGTTGCTACTCCACCTATTAGCAAAAGCATTCCGGGAACACCTAAAAAGAATTTGGAATACTTTGAATCAAATGCAATTGTCTTGAGATATCTTCCCAAGACTGCATATGAATATTCAACTGATCTGCTTGCACGCATTACAACTCTTTTTACAGAAACTATGGGCAAAACATTTTGAATTATTGGTATGACACTTTCATCGTCTTCTCCATCAGATACTATGACGGCTCCATTTGCAGAAAATTTCATTGTGATTGCCTTGACTTGGGAAACAATTTTTTCATCTCCTTGTACTCCTTTGTTCTGTGTACCTGAAACAAGTGCAACTTCTGCCTGATATCCTTTACTTGTTAAATCCTCAAATGTTTTAACGGCGGCAAAAATCGAATTAGAGTCTGCATCTTCTGGATCTTCTAGTGCAAGTCGCTGAGCTGCCTCTATGCATGCATTGCGACCAATCACTGGAGTGACAACTCCTGCCTTGCTTCCAATATCATCATCTCTGTCAACACAAATTACCAAGAGTCGGCTGGTCTTTGTCTCAGTTACCCCGCTTTGCAAACTCGCTTCTTTTGTTGACATGGTATAGACGAAAATAGCATTTCCTATTAATTAATGTAGTTTCTATAAATTTGACAATTTTATGGACTAGTCTGATTTGACTCTGATGCTAAAGTGTCTGACTCTTTCTTGAGAGAGTCAAGTTTTGTCATCTCATCACTGATGTCACTTGAGGGTGCTTCTCCCTTGATCTTGTTTGCAAGAGATATTGTCTCGGCTAGGTAATCGTTATACTTTTTGAGAGATTCATAATATGCGCCATAGCTCTGCTTCCATTCTGCTGGTGGGTTACTCTCTACCATCTCAGTTATCAATGAGGTAACCTGGGATGATGAGATTTGGGCTTGGCTTGTAAAGTTGTCTGGGGATACTGATTTGTCTAGTAATCCATTGAGGCTTGATTCCAGTGTCTGCAATGATGAGAGAATGTCTCTCTTTCACACTATCTAACTCGCTTTTGTAATCTGAAACCACAACAGAAGATCCATGGTTTTGTGGTAGGAACCACACTACAAAACTTGCTCCTGAAATGACTGCTAATATGGCAGCAGTGATGATGATGCCTTTCTTAGTTGCCATTTAGGTGTGTCTTTTTGTGGCTTTTAAAAGCATAACTACATTCAACAATTTGATTATTCTTGTGACCAATTTGTTAATTTCACGGTGTTGGATCATTTCCTCGTAAGAAATTTCATAAAAATACCTATTTTGATATAATAACTAGATCTATGATCTGAATTCGACCATGTAAAAATTTAACACCCTCTAGTGTATAGTGAAATAATTTTTACAGCGTCTTGCTATATACCACTTCATTCGTAAGAAGTTGAAATGACTCAAGCATACTGCGTAAAATGCAGAAAAAAAGTCGACATCTCAAATCCAAAGGAAGTTAAGCTAAAGAACGGACGACCTGCGGTAAAGGGCACGTGCCCAAAATGTGGTACTAATGTCTTCCGAATAGGAAAGCCTTAGTACAATTTTCTTCTTTTTCCAAGTTCAATTCAAAGAAATCACAAAACATGATTTCCTTACAACTCAAGTATTGATTGGTTTGAGTTTTGGTAGTTTTATGATGAATGTAGTTCCCTTTCCAATCTGAGTCCTTATGTCAATTGTTCCATTGTGTTTTTCTACGATGCTCTTACAGCTGACCAGTCCCAAGCCTGTTCCAATCTGTCTTGTTGTAAATAGGGGTTCGAACATTTTTTTTATCAGGTGTTTTGGTATGCCAGGACCGTTATCTTCTACTTCTATTGTGATGAAATCTACTCCATCATTGATTTTTACAAAGATGTTACCTTTTTTTTCCATGGCTTGAACAGCATTTAATATTAGATTTGTAAAAACAATCTCGATTTTTCCTCCATCACATATTATGATATGATCCTCTTTTGGAACATTCAACAATATTTCTCCAAAATCTATCTTTGATATTGCAGCTTCTAAAATACCAGATAGTGAATGGGTCTTCAGATCTAGCGGTCTTGGCAAGACATAGTCTAAGACCTCTTCTAACTGATGAGATATTCTTGCAATGGCACGTTCCATCATTAATATGTGGTTCTTGTTTTTCTCACTTAGATCTTGATTTTGTATCTTCATTAGTTCTAGGCTATTTCTGATTATTGATATGGGATTTCTAAAATCATGTGATATTCTGGCAGAGAGATCCCCGATGACATTAAGATTTTTTAATTTGTGTTCTTCAATCTCTTTTTTTGCATTGTGAATTTCTGTCATGTCTTTTATTGTTGTATTGCTTCCTATCATCATACCATCATTATCGTATAAATTGGTGGCACTAAGTAAAACTGGAAATATTGTTTGGTCTTTTCGCCGTAGCCATATTTCTCTACTTGATACAATTCCTACAGTTTTCCATGTGTTGTATGCATCTTGTAATAGTTTCTGACTATTTTCTGCTACATGTTCAAAAATTGTTTTTCCAACTATCTCTTCTTTTGTATATCCTAGTTTAGTTGCGTAAGTCTTGTTGCAATCTAAAATGATGCCATCAGTGTTGATTGTTCTATAAAGATCTGGTGAGTTATCATACAAATTTCTGTATTTTTCTGACATTGTTTCATAGCGTTCTAACAGGATGTTGAGATCTTCTTCTTTGTATTGATATGATTCATTTTTGTTTGTTGACACCAAGTATACTTCAGATTATTTCACATTTAAGGAATTGAGGCCAAAGTCTTATTGGTTACAAGGACTTGGTCATTGACTCTATATTTTTTAATTATTATGTACGCCGTACTCTAATTTACCAAGGTAGATAACAAAGAATAGGCTAATTCATTTTTTAGTACATGTACTTGTATTGAATCTCTAAATGTTTTATCTAATCCTCTCAATTCCAAATATAATCTGGAAACCTGTGTATAGTCTAAACTTGCCATGTCTGGCATCATTCCTATTGGATTTAGATTTTTTTCAATAAACCTCCACATTTCTACAAATGATGGGGTGTTCTGATTTTCTATTAATGACATATTATCAACTCAGTATTGTTATACCTGTTATTTTTTTGACGTCTTCAGAATTCATTTTATTTGCAGATAGGAATATGGCAAGTTTTGTAGCATCGTGGCCGCCCTCTGATACCTTCAATAGATTCACGGTACCAAGATCTTCTACAATTTGTGCCTCATTTGGGGTTGTCTGCCTAGATTCTTTTGTATGCATGTGACCATCAATTTTTCTTGTAAGCATGGATTCTATCTTGGAAAGATCAATGTTTTTTAATTGATTTTCCAAGTCTTCTGTATTAGTAAATTCGATCATTATCTCGCCAACTGACATGTTTATCTTTATTTTTGCCATGATACGATAGAGTCATCAATTCTCAATCAGGACGTCTCCTGTTTTTCTGGTATTTGGCTATAAGTGAATTTAGATATGTACTGTTATCGATAGAGGGATCAGTCTTTTTTGCTTCCCTTATGGCTTTCACAAATTTCTGAAAAGCCTCGGATTTTACTGTAATTGTTTTGTATTCTTTTCGCGGCAATTGATTATTATGTCCGGGACATACGGATAAGTTCTTGGTAGAATTATTATGATACTAAATTATATAATTATCCATGTAAGGGGATTTCATACTTAACGATCCCCTTAAATGGGGAAAGTACGGTACTATGGTATGGCTCTCATTGAAACACACAAAAACCTATTCCTTGAGGAATGCTCAAGATTGACTAAACTTGTCTATGATTGCCTACAAAAACTCGAAAAAAATCCGATTGATCTGGATACTATAGATCGAATGGTTAATGCCGCTGATGTAATCCGAGGTGGAGCAAAGTTCCTTGAAGATGTAGATCTTGAATTAAACTCCAAAATGCTAATTGAATTATTTAAAGGGACACACGATGTGAGGGATAGGAAAAAAGAGCTAGAGATGATGCTAGGCATATTTGAAAGGCTGGTAGCCAAAACTCATTCTAAACAAGTCTTGCTTGAACTCTAATACTTGCAAAATCTAGAGACTCGTGTTGTACATCCAAGTAGCAAATTTATCATGTAAATCCATATAGGTAGCGATTCTCACACTGGAATAGTTGACAAAAGCCGAATATGAAAAATTACTAAAGAATATTCAAGATAAGGTATCTCAGACCAAGACTGGTTCTACATCAAGATTTGAACTTCCTAAAGTCGATATCATGTGGCAAGGGAATAGGACATTTTTCAGAAATTTCTCGGAATTTCCAAAAATACTACGAAGAGATCCTGAAAAGCTTTTACAATATCTTTCAAAAGAGTTTGCAACTCCTGCACAGTTTGGAGGAGATAAGGCAGTCTTTGTGGGCAAAAAAGATCCACATGAATTTGCAGCCCTTTTGAATAGATATCTCAAGGAATATGTAGAATGTCCAACTTGCAAAAGTCCGGATACTAGGGTTGAAAAAGAAAACAGAGTGACCCTTCTCAAATGTGAAGCATGTGGAGCCAGATCACCTCTAAAGGGTCAATATGCGTAAATGAATTTTGCCGTTAAAGTAGTGAATCAAAGAGGCAATAGAATGTTAAACATTTGTGATGCAGAATTAGTTGGTAGGACAGTTAAGCAATCTGATCTAGAAATAAAAATTACCAAGAGTTACTATGGAGACCATGTAATTGACGAAAAAGAAGCAGAATCTCTTCTAAGAACTTCTTCAATAATCAACATGGCTGGTAAAAAAACAATTGATCTTTCAATAAAAATGGGAATAGGATCTGCAAAAGGTGTAAAAGAAATTGAAGGAGTTCCTTTTCTTATAATTTTCAAATTTTGAAAATACAACGATTATATACATACTGAATACATTGTTGTCTGAGAATTTTGGGTAAGCGAAAAGTACTAAACGAAAGTGAATTGAAGGAAATGCAGTTACCTGGAGAAGGTGAACTGTTGGGGAGAGTTGTAAAACTTTTGGGCAGTGATCATATACTTGTAAGATGCACTGATGACAAGACACGAATGGGTAGAATTAGAGGAAAATTGAAAAGAAAAATCTGGATACGTGATAATGATGTTGTAACAATTGCTCCTTGGGATTTCAGAGCTGAGGATCGTGGGGACATTACTTGGAGATATACTCTGTCACAAGTTGAAGTGTTAAAACAAAAGGGACTATTGCCGCAAGATTTCTAACAGCAATCAATTTTACAAGGTTTGTATTACAAATTGTGTTGTCACTAGGAATAAAATCAACATGATTGACGATTCTGTAGATGAGCTCAATGATGCTCAAGAGGAAGATGATCTGAACTTGTTGGAACTAGATGATGATGAATCTGAAGATTCAGGCCCTGAAGAATCTGATTTGGGGTTACAAGACAAACTTGCAAAAAAGATGAATCTCAAACTTGTTGGAAAAGAGAGAGCAAGAAAAACCGAGAAGGGCATATTTGATAAAGACAAAGTGCTCGAAGCAGTATTCGACAAATCCACTGTAATGCTTCTTTCACGTATGATAAACAACGGTATCATCTCATATGTCAATGGTGCAGTAGGTGCTGGAAAAGAATCACAAATGTATTGGGCAGTAGACCCTTCTGGTCAAGATCTTGCAGTGAAAATTTACCTTGTTACCACATCTAACTTTAAGAAACGTTATCCTTACCTCATAGGCGATCCACGATTTACAAAAATAAAAAAAGGAACTAGATCTCTTGTAGAGTTATGGGCAAAAAAAGAATTCCGTAATTTGAGTAAATCTTTTAACGTTGGAATCTCATGTCCAGAGCCAATAACGGTGATGAAAAATATTCTAATAATGAAATTTGTAGGATCTAATGGTGTTCCATCATCTACATTGGTTGAGTCTGAAGTAGATTATGCAGATTATGAAAAGACAATAGAAATCATTTCGGATCTATATCAAAAAGCAGAACTTGTACATGCTGATCTTTCTGAGTATAATATTTTCAAGACCGAGGAGGGACCGATGGTTTTTGATTTTGGCTCGGCAGTAGATATAAGACATCCTAAAACAAAAGAATTCCTTGAAAGAGATATTAGTAATATTACCCGGTTCTTTGTTAAGAGAGGACTCACGGTGGACAATCCAATTGATGTATTTGAGAGGGTTACAAAATGATCTTTGAGAAAATCATATTAATTCCAGTTGATCGTGTTGGTGTATTGATTGGTAAATCTGGAAAGATAAAAGCCAAAATAGAAAAAATTTGCTCTGTCTCATTGACCATTGATGGTCAAACAGGCGAGACAGTCATAAAGGGAGTGGGTGACGTTGAAAATATAATGCCATTCAAGGCTGAAGAAATTGTACTGGCCATAGGTCGTGGGTTCTCAGCAGAAAACGCCATGCGCCTTGTTCAGGAAGAAACCTCATTACATGTCATGGATCTGCGCCAATTTGCTGGTAAATCACCTGCTCAAATTGAGAGAATTAAGAGTAGAATAATAGGCGAAGGCGGTCGTGTTAGGAAAAATATGGAAGACCTAAGCGGTGCAAAAATATCTGTTTATGGTAGAACTGTTGCTATAATTGGAGATGGAACACAGCTAAAATCAGCTGTAAATGCAATAACGTCTATTTCAAGTGGTAGCACTCATGGAAAAGTTTACAATGATTTACAAGAGTCTCGACGTAGACAAAAATTAGAAAGACTCCAACTTTGGGAGGGTGGAAATATACTTGAGTAAAGAAGTCTTTAGCCAAATATCTCCAAGTGAGTTCTTTTACAGAAATCGAGACCTTGCAGGATTTAGTAATCCTACAAGATCACTTTACACTTCGGTCAGAGAATTTGTAGAGAATGCACTTGATGCATGTGACCACAGAAAAATACTTCCTGATATTCATCTCTCGATAAAAGCAGTGGATCCTGAACAAGCGGATCCAAAACACTACATCTTGACTGTGAAAGATAATGGTCCCGGAATTGATCCTGAACACATTCCACTTGCTTTTGGTACTGTTCTTTATGGTTCCAAATTTGGTCTCAAACAAGCAAGAGGTATGTTTGGTCTTGGTGCTACAATGGCCATACTCTATGGTCAGATCACTACAAACAAACCAGTAACTGTGAAAAGTTGTTCTGATGGAAAATCACTTGACGAGTTTGTGATGTTACTTGACATTCAGAAAAACAAACCAGTCATACAAAAACATACTACGAAAGAAGGATCAAAGACAGGTCTTACAGTAAGTATTGTTCTTGAAGGAGATTACTCGAAAGCAGGATCCAAAATCCGTGATTATGTATATCAAACTTCTTTGATCACACCTTATGCATCAATAACATTTGAAGATCCAGCTGGAGAAAAATTCCATTATGCAAGAATTGTAAAAGATATGCCGCGTCCTCCTACTGTTATCAAACCTCATCCACATGGTATTGATGTTGAAACCATTAGAAGGATGATTACTGATACACATTATCAAATTCCAGCTATAGATAACAAGATGATTGACAAAGTCAAAAAAGAATTAGGCTTGAAGAAAAATCTCTCACCAAAAGAAATTCTAGAACGTGCACAGAAACGCTGGTCTGACATATCAAAACCAGTAAGAACAGTAGTCTCAGTAATGTCATTTTTGAACATTGATTTTGAGGGGCTACAAAAAATTAGAATTGACGACATTGATGTTGCAAATAAAACTATAACATATTGGGACTTTGGTGAATCCCAGTCTCATGTAGTAGAATTGAGTCCAGATAGCCCATATTACAAACAAATTGCAAGCACTGTTCAAGGTGACACACTTCTCACATTTTTGACAAAGCGATTCCAGAGGGTTGGACCTACCACTGCTGAAAAATTCTGTGAATTTGCCAAGTTCAAGCCAGACAAGAGAATAGGTAGTATGACAAACGAGGAATTGGTAAAACTAGCCGACGCACTTCAAAAATTCGAGGAATTCCTCTCACCAGACCCAAGCTGCTTGGCACCTCTTGGAGAAGAACCTCTTTCAAAAGGAATCATGAAATTTTTCAACCCTGAATTTGCAGCAGTTTGGCAACGTAATGCATCAGCATATTCTGGATTTCCATTTGTAGTTGAAATGGGTATTGCTTATGGTGGAGACATTCCACCAAGCGGACTCAAAGTTTACCGTTTTGCAAATCGTATACCTCTTTTGTATGATGAGGGAAGTGATGTGGTACTCAAGATAGTTAATGAAACTGAATGGACTCGATACAAAATAAAAGGAGATCCTCCACTTGTCATTGTATCTCATATTTGTTCCACTAGAATTCCTTACAAGACTGTAGGAAAAGAAAATGTGGCAGACAGACCTGAGATTGAAAGGGAATTAAAGAATGCATTACAATACTTGGCAAGAAAGTTAGCTGTTCACATGTCACGACAAGGAGCAGCTGACATGGCAAAAAAGAGAGCAAATCTTTATTCAAAATATGTACCACTCATTGCACAATTTGCAACTGAACTTGCTGGCAAGAAAAAAGAACCAAATTATAACCAACTAGTAAGGATGGGAAGTGAGATTGAAGAACAAGTCTAGTGCAAAGACAGCGGAAACAAGAAAGAAAAGATTGCTGTCACTGTTAGAACAACAAGGTCTTAGCATATATGAAAATCTAGACAAAGGAAAATTTCCACAATTTGTTATACCGAGTAGATCTGTAAGCAATATTGTTTATGATAAAAAAATACGACAATACATCTTGGGCAGTGCTAGTGCTGTTCGTAGTTCACGAAACATGTCACAATTGCGTTCCTACACACAACTTGCATGGCTTGCTTTCTTTGTAAACCGGTTGGTACGAGAGGGAAAATCATCTACATTAAGAGACATTTACTATTCATCACAGGCATTTAGTATTGATTTTGAGGATCAACCAGAATCTGATAATATCATAGTAGATCTTGAAGCTGTGCTCACAAGCCCGCGTGAAGAGTTTCACATATTTCCTGAAGAAAGAAGTAGTGTATTTGGTGACTTGACAATAGAGTATACTGTTCCAGGATATGAAGGAAAGCGGATGAATCTATCAGATCATCCTGATGGATATTTGATAGGTCCAAGTTTGAGTAGTGCAGAGCTTGTTGATACTAGCGCAGAACTTGTAATTGCGATAGAAAAGGGTGGTCTTTTTACAAGATTCGTTGAAGAAAAAGTTCATAAAAAATTCAAAGCTCTAATTGTCGATACTGCAGGTCAAGCTCCTAGATCAACAAGAAATCTTTTGAGAAGATTGAATAAAGAAATGGGATTACCTGTTGTTATATTGGCTGACGGTGATGTGTATGGCGAACACATTGCAATGGTAATAAAATCTGGTTCTGCAAATGCGGCTCACTTGAGGGAATTGACTGTGCCGGATGCCAAGTGGTTGGGTGTTTGGGCAACTGATATTGAGAAATACAAACTTCCGACAATTCCTATGACTGAATCTGACATAAAGAGAATCTATGACCTTCAAAAAGATCCTAGATATCAAGAAGGAAACTGGAAAAAACAATTAGAAGTCTTTCTCAAGTTGAAGAGAAAGGCAGAACTTGAAGCCTTCTCAAAGTATGGTCTTACTAATATTACAGACAAGTATCTTCCAGCAAAACTAGAAGAATCAAAGAGCTTCTAATTTTTTAATTCGTAATGTAAGAACACCATTTCTGTACTTGAAATCATGGATTCCCATGTCTGGTGTTGTTTCAATTGGAACCTCTTTTGAAAAGTGTCCTGAACCTCGTACGTATAGCGTTTTATCAATAAGCCTTACAGTAACTTGGTCTTCTGGACCTGGTACTTCTGCTACAAATATTATCTCTTTTTCTCCATTTATGAGGTCGTATACCCAATTCTTTGTGTCTGCTTCTTTTGGTGTATACTGTGGAGTGCTACTCTCTACTGTCATCTTCTTTAGTACTCTGACCCAATAGATCATGATCATAGCAGCTATTCCAATGAGTATGAAATTGACATACCCTTGTGAAGATCTAAGTGAAAGCATGTACACTACACCCAAGAACAGCAAAACCATTAGGGGAATGATAAGATCAAATGATTTGTCATTAGAGTATCTGCTTTTGTAGCTTGCCAAAGATATTCTGTATGATTTAACTATGCTCCAAATATAAACACTCGTAGAATTTTGATCAAAAGTAAATGTACAATTGTTTGATAATTCTATAATGAACTGGATCCTGCTCAGGTAGTTTCCCATCTTTTAAACAGGTTATGCTCAATTCCAAATTGATCCAAGCACTTTCCTATCACATGATTCAAAATATCATCAATATTCTTTGGTCTGTTGTAAAAGCCTGGCATGGCAGGTAGCATGACTACACCGATTCTTGAAAGCTTGAGCATGTTTTCTAGGTGAATGCTGGTAAGTGGAGTCTCTCTTGGAACAAGAACTAGTTTGCGAGATTCTTTCATGGTAACTCCAGCAGCTCGGGCAACCAAAGTTTCTTCATATCCATTTGCAATGCTTGAAAGAGTTTTCATGGTACAAGGAATGACTATCATACCGTCTGTTTTGTGTGTTCCACTTGATACACTTGCAGCCATATTCGAGTCATCTGAATAATGACTTGCAAGTGATTTTACATATTTCAAATCATAATCAGTTTCTAATACCAAGCATTTCTTTGCCCATTCTGTCATGATTAGATGGACATCAACATTGCATTGTTTGAGAACCTCTAGCATTCTTACACCGTATAGAATTCCTGAGCTTCCAGTTAATCCTATGATTAATCTCATGAGACGATTGACCGCGTTCCATATTTATTTTCAGCTGTGATTTTGGCATGTTTATTTATGGCATTATGAGTCTGAATATTTGTGAGTGTCAATATTGATACTGTTGAGGAAAATATTGTCTCAGAGCTTCGATTATCTCCAATACAATCCAAAGTCTATGTCTTGGTTGTAATGAAAGGCAAAATGTCTGCTAAAGACATAGCAAATATTCTGAACATATCTGAAGATGATGCACACCAAGTAGCAACAAGCCTTATTCAAAATGGAGGCTTTATTGATATCACAAAAACAGAGTTTGAATCAATGCATCCTAGATTTGCTGTTGTCAATATGTATAGGAGAATGTGCGAAAGGGAAAATATTTTGTTCAAGAAGAATCTTTTAGTAGATAACATCTCAATTGTTTTAGAAAAACCATATGATGATGCAAGAACTAAATATAACCGATAATGGAGGAGGAAACATGTCTGCAGATGAAGAATCTTCTTGTAATCATGAAATAGTGTACTTTGGAGTTACCAATGTAAATTATGAAAGAAGAACAATAGGCTCCGTCGATACGTGGAGATGTGTAAAATGTAAGAAAATTTTCTGTGAAGAAAAACAACTTGGAATTGAAAGCATTGTAGACTATGTCGGAATGCCCAAAATATCTGCAGATCAAAAATGGGCTGTACTTTTATGCAATCTTAAAAAACACAAAGATAAATGGAAACTAGTCAAGATAAAACAAAATGATGAAATCCAACATGAGTGTGTGGATGAAAAAGTGGTAAAAATTCGAGTTAATGATTTTAAGGTTGATGATGATAAGCATTGGAGACTTTCTTATTGAAACCTCAATTAACAAAGCAGTAGAGATCTAAGTTTTACATGGACATTCAAGTTCATATCAATAATGTTCGCGGCAGTCAAATAGCTGCCAAGATAACTGGTACCTTTAATGTTGATGGTCATCCATTCAAGTTCAATGCAATAGCCTTTGGTAGAATTGGTGGTCATAACATTGGTGCCAAAATATCAAAGATGGTGGAAAAGAATCTTGTGAAACTTGGTTATAATGTAGATGATGTGATAAATGAACTCCAGCAAAAGCTTGTTCGCGGAGATATCACTCTTCCAGAAGGACTCACAAAAGAATCCTTTGCAGACGGCTAGAACTGGGCTTCCTCAAATGCCTTGTGACACAAACAACCACGTTGTTCTGGTATGGAGTCAAAAAGCAATGACAGCATGTTCTTTGTTGTTCCTACATTCTTAGATAAAGTCTCCAAGACTTCTTTTGCAGTAACTGGCTTGTCTGCCCATACATCGTAATCTGTTACTGTGGAAATTGATACATAACACATTTGTGCTTCTCTTGCAAGTTGACATTCTGGAACCAGTGTCATGCCTATGATATCTGCACCTATTACATTTTTGTAGAATTTTGATTCTGCTCTTGTTGAAAATCTTGGTCCCTCAATGCAAATGTATGTGGCATCTTTGTGAATGTGCAAATTCATTTTCTTTGCTACATTGGAGACAACATTTTGAAGCTCAGGACAAAATGGATCAGCCACTGATATGTGAATGACTTTGTTGTCTTCATAAAGTGTATATTTTCTTGATTTTGTAAAATCTATGAATTGAGATGGAAGTACAACATCTCCGGGTTTTAATTCCTCTTTGAGGCTTCCAACTGCTGATGGAGCTATGATTCTCTTAATTCCCATCTCTTTGAATGCCCAGATGTTTGCTCTAAAATTTATCAGGTGAGGTGGAATGGTGTGTTTTTTACCATGCCTTGGCATGAATGCAACCTTTCTTCCCTTGTAAACTCCAACTGTTATAGAATCTGAAGTTTTTCCAAATGGAGTATCTATTGTAATTTCTTTGCTTTCTGTAAGGAGACCTGAATCATATATTCCAGTTCCTCCAAAGATGCCTATTTCTGCTTGCTCTGTCAATATTTCACCAATGCATTGTATTTGTAACCCTTGATTAATTTTGATCCTTTGAGATCAGTCAATTCTATTATGAAAGCAAAACCTGATACACTACCGCCTATTTTTTCAACTAGACTTGCAGCTGCTTTTGCAGTACCTCCAGTTGCAAGCAAATCATCACAAATGTACACTTTTTGACCTTTCTTTATTGCATTAGTTTGGATCTCCATTGTTGCAGTTCCATATTCAATGTTGTATGTTGTTTTGTGAGTAGTACCTGGTAATTTTCCTTGCTTTCTAATCATTATCATTCCTTTGTTGTATTTGAGAGCTAGTGCACATGCTAGAGGAAAACCTCTTGATTCTATTCCTGCAAAAACATCTACATCACTTGGATGTATTATTTTTGTAAATTCATCTATAACAAGTGATAAAGCTGCTGGATCTCTTAAGAGTGGACTGATATCTCTGAATAAAATTCCTTTTTTTGGAAAGTCTGGTATTTCATCTATCTTGTTCTTTAGATTCACAAATCGTTCTCAAGTATTGGATATAAAAAATATTACTAATTGATTCCTTACTGGATTGTCATGCTGATTGTTGCTTTACCTGTGACAGAAGATGCTTCTATTGTGTATATTCCTGGATTGACACTACGTGGGACTTGCCAAGCTGTACTGTAGTCGCCTCTATTTGTTGCTGAAGTGGGTAATTTGTCAATAACTGTACTGTTACTGTTTATGGTGATCTCCACTGATGCAGTAACACCGGCATCGCTTCCAGAGACTGTTACAATATCTCCTGCTGTATATGCCCCTGAAGGTCTATCTAGAGAAATTGTAATTCCTTGAGTTGATGACTTGACAATTATTGGTATGGATGAATGATTTACTCCACTAGTGCCATCTAGTTTCCATGTTCCTGGAATTGCAATAGATGGTAGGGTAAAATCAAATGAAGAAAAGTGGCCAGTCTTGTCTGAGAATGTCTGTACAGTTTTTACTACTTGACCATTGGGGTCGGTCAAGGAAAGTTGGAGAAGACTGTTTGAATTGGCAGTGGTTCCAATAATTATGATGTTGTCCCCTGGCAAGTATGAATCCTTTACGGTATTAAGTGAAATTTGTCCAGTTGTTGATGAAAGTCCTACTGCAAATGGTTGTTCTACTTTTTCTTCTGCATGAGAAACTACGGCAGCATAAATTCCTGGTGTGTATGAAGTCAAATTAAATGAATATGTTGCCTGTCCACCTGATCCTAGATTAATAATGTCTGCAAATTTTTGTGTGTCCGAAGGATCTACTATGATAAGATTTAGAGTTGAGGATGAAGGACCTGTGACACTAATGATGGGATTGTCTGTATTCTGATAACTAAGCTTGTCTAATGTTGCTGTTATGGGCTGAGATACGTCTTGACCTACTCCAAATAATATGAGTTACAAGATCAGTGCCTTGCGTTACAGTTACAGTATATGTTCCTTTTATGGCTGAATCATCTAACTTGTATGACATGGAGATTGTACCTGCAGATGACACATTTGCATCCTTTGAATAAATGGGTTGATTGGTAGGGTCTGTCATTACAAAATGTACAAGTTGATTTGAGATTGAAGTACCGTTTATGATAACTGTCTGTCCCTGTTCATATCTTGTAGCAGACGGTACAATTGAAATATTGTGAGTTGTGACAATGTTGTATTGTTTAGTTACCTGAGTCTTTCCATCTGATGCTGTAACTGAATATTGGCCAAAGTCTCTATCAATTGGTACTACGTCTTTCATTGCATAGTTTCCATTTTTATCTGATTGTACCACTGAAGTTGTTATTGGATTTCCTTTTGTATCCAATAAGGTTAGAGTTATAGTACTTCCAGGATTGTCTGTACCATTAATTGATTTTGTATCTCCTCTATGATAAATGGGATTAACGTCTAGTGTTAGAGCAGATATTTGTAACTGGACCACCACTGCGAGATGACGGTGTCTTGATATTTGTAGAAAATGATTTTTGATTATTTTGCTGGTCCTTTAGAATAAAACTGGCACTGCCTGGTTGTTCTGATGCTGGCAAAAGTACGGTTGTGACAAAGTTTCCATTATTATCTGCTGAAAACGAGTCTATCTTGTCATTGCCTACATACAAATCAAGACTGGCTTGTGCTGAAAAACTAAAACCAACTACACGAATGTGAGAATTTGGTGCTGGAGTGGCAGGAATTATTCTAAATGTTGATGTGTCAAGTATGCCTTTTGGTATTGATGGTGGAGGTGGGGAGTATGATGTTTGACCGTGATTCTGACTGTTACCTGGACTATTGCCAGGTTGTTGATTATTTTGTTCTCCTGGATTGGTACTAGTTTGTGGAATTCCAATTTGACCTGATTCTCCATCTGATGTTCTCCAAGCTATGGTTGGTGCTTGCTGATCTGTCTTGATTCCAAAAGATGTTGTTGTACCTGGTTGAAGTGGTTCTATTGCACTAAATGCCAAAGTAGTTGGTGAAGTCTTGACACCTGTCCAATCGTTTTGTATGTTAAATGATTTGAATGTGCCTGTACCGTTTATCTGTAAAGTAAATGAAACAATGTTTCCTGTATTGTTTGCACTATTGCTAACTGAAATCATAGTTTGTCCTTCTGCATTGGTTGCAGTTACAGTTACAAATTTTGAATCTGCATAAGCTGGGTATACTGTATATGTTGTAAATATACTGCCTAGAAGTAGAACAAGAATAATTACTGATTTTAATAACACGTTACTCATGAATTCACAACCTCTCTCTAAATTAAATCTTAATAAGAAATTCTACTTTGTCATCTTGTATTCTAGTATGATTTATGAGTAAAGTACAAATGCTGATATTTTTTGTCTTATCTACTGCCTGTTGCAGCTGACTGGACCCCTAGATTTTGATTCTGTCTTATTCTCTCTGCAATCAATCTGTATAATGACCTAAATTGGTCCTTTGTCTTGTCTGATAAAAAGTCTGTTTCCCCTAATACTATTTTTTCACAAATATATCTGCAAATATCTTCTCTGTCAAATTTCTCCCAACCTAGATGTTGATTTTCTTTCCAAATTTCATTTAGATTATCTATTATGCTTTTCTTGCCCTTGCTTGCTACTTGATCTTTGGTTAGTGTTACATATCCTTCTTTTCTTAATCTGACTTCATAAGTTTGGTTTACGGCATAAAGATAATCATCTTCCATTACAAGATCTTCGATGTATAATTTGGGCTGTCCTGCAAGTTCAAAAAAGACCATTTGTACTGATTTAAATTCATTAGATTGGAGCTCTGAGGAAATTCTTCTTGATTCTTCAGTATTGTCCAATAAGATAAAAGTGTCATATCCGTGATTTTTATAAAATATTGCAAGCGACATGACCGAATTCTTGTTGTATGCGGCAACAATGTTAAGTGGATTCATGGAAAGATTTGGATCTTTTAGGAATCTGTCAAATGCATTTAGATACATACAATCTGACATGGTTTCAACTATTATTACAGGTCTAGAGTTGAATCCTATTTGTTTGTCTACTATTGATTCTACTAGACCTCTTGACAGACCATATAATATTGGAATAAGAGTTTGATCATCTGCATTCCAATAATCATAATAGATCTTACTTAGGTGTCTTCTCTTGTCAAGCTCTACTACCAACAGATTTCCTTGTGTGTAATCAAATATCATAAAAGGTGAGTGAGTTGCATAAAGTATTTGATTGGAACCTGCAAGACCTTTTAGCAAATCTGAAATTCCTCTCTGCTGTGCAGGATGGAGGTTTCTGGCAGGCTCGTCAAGTAAAAGTATTGCTTCTTTTAGTTCTGCCTTTTGGGTCTCTGCTGCAAAGTTTACAATAAATGAGAAAGTCCACTTGAATCCCTCTGCTCTTCTGTTGAGTAATCCTGTGTTTGTTACAGTACCGTCTTTGTGAACATCTGATATGACCACACTCAATACATTTCCAGGATTCCATCTTAATTCAACATGAATGGGATCTCCTTTCCATGCTGGGTTGAGCTTTTCACTGAGCCTTCTGCTTGCAGTGTGTAATAATTTTATTAATCTTGATGGACTGTTCTGAGCTTCTTCTAGCTTTTGGGCATCAAGCTCTGCTAGATAAAATAAATTATGTACAGTCTCTGCCTTGTCAAACTCTTCGACATACTCTAATCCTTTTGCTCTGATACCTTTTGTTTCTCTGACAAATTCTTCAAGATCAATATTTCCAAGTATCTTTTTGTAATCTGAAAAGTAGACAAATCTTGGATGTAACTTGTCCTCTATGAAATTGTCTAGTGCAGAACGTTCGTTTGTTCCTATTAACATGTTATCAAATGTGGTTTCTAAATCTTGGTAGATGTCTTTCCATTCTGAAATTATTTTTGGTTCCTGCGATGCAAGTAGATAGATGTTATTGTTAAATTCAGCCATCATGTCCATGAAGACTTCGCGAGTTCGTGGAGGTGGGGCATTTAGAAACTTGGTATCAACTCTGATTCGTATGGGGTTTGGCATGGCTTCCACAAAAGACTTGATTCTTTCTACAAAATTTTCCCAAGAGTTGAGTCTTTTGCTTGCTTCTCCGCTTATTTTTACCTCGCCAAAATCATATTGTACTCTAGGATGTTTGTTTGTCCTAAAGATCTTCATCTTTCTTATGTCTTGAAGATTTGGAAATTTCTCTCGAATTAACGAAGTCTCTTTCTCACTTAGTACAAACTCTCCCTCTGCTAATCTTACCTCTAATTTGAGTTCCTCATTCATTTCGTCACACAAATCTAATTCAGAAAGTTTTGTATCCTTGTTAAGTAACGTAAGAGCTTCTAAAATTGTAGTTTTTCCACTTTCATTTCTTCCAACAAATGCTGCAAGATCTCCAACTTTGATTTCCCCTGAATCATGAATGCAACGATAACCTTGAACTCTAAATTTTCTAAGTCGCATCTAGCGGCTATTGGCTTGGCTGTGATTTAACTTATTCGTCAAATTTGTTACTTGAATCTTTTTCGACCAAATAGATATATGGGAACTAGAGCGGTTATAACATAATTGGCAGTAAAAAAAATTGCTTATGTTGTTTTTGTCTTTCCTGTAATTGTATCATTGATTTTTGGAGGATATGTGTTGTCTGATGTTTTGGGACAACCTGATAGACAACTAAACATGTGGCAATTCAAAGTTACATCTGATATTGGACAACAACAAGGTGATAAACAAATTAGACTCATCAATCTTGTCAGCAACTACACAGTATCAACACCATTGAACTTTAGTGTAATGGTAAACGACACTTCATTTGATTGCGGTGACTTGTACATGACAATATACGATCCAAATGAATCTCCAAAACAGGTACTTGTCCAGCACGCTTACTTTACACAATGCTTTGCACAAACCAATTCTTCTCTGCCAATTCAGGATACCTTTTCGTCTGTAATTGACAAACCAGGCATATATCAGATTGTGGCACAAATGAAAGACAAGACCAATCAAAACAGCATTAGTGTAATGGCCAACATCAGGGTACAATAAGAAAATTATATGTTATTATATTGCACGAGTGTTAGTAACAACTGGAGTACTGTTATAATTTAGTGATTAATCATGGCTAAAAAAGAAAAAAAACCAATCAAAAAGGCTGAAGACAAGAAGGAAGTAGCCAAGGCAGAAAAGAAAAAAGAATTACCAAAGGTTGGCAAGAAAGTAGAATCTGACAAGCTAGAAAAGAAAAAATCTAAAGATGACAAGAAAAAGGAGACCGAACTCTCAGAAGAAGAACTCGAAGCAATCGATGAAAAAGAGATTGAAAATTTCCAGATAGAAGGCCTTGATATGGAAAAATTAAAGACAACTGTCTTGGGCTTGGTTGCAAAACGTGGCGACAACGGCATGTTCCAAAGTGAACTCTGGAAAAAACTCAAACTCTCAAGCAGAGATGGTTCAAGACTTGCATTAAAACTTGAAAGACAGCATTTGGTAAAACGAGAAAAAATTCTTGAAAATGGACGTTGGACTTACAAACTAAAAATTGCTCATGTACCTGTAACAACACAATCGATAGAATCTGCTCCTTGTTTGATATGTCCAGTGGAATCAAAGTGTACACTTGAGGGAGAAATTAGTCCAAGGACTTGTCCTTTGATTGAACAATGGGTATTGACTGAACTTTCTACTAAAAAGGTAAAGAAATGAAATTAATCGATGCAAGGCGTGACTTGTATAGAAAACTAGCACACAAGGAAGGATATCGAAGCAGAGCTGCATACAAACTAAAAGAACTAAACACATCATACAGAATAATTGGTCCTGGATTTTCTGTCTTGGATCTTGGTTGCTCTCCTGGTGGATGGAGTCAAGTTGCACATGAACTTGCAGGAAATAGAGGACAAGTCATGGGCATTGACAAATCATATGTCGAAGAAATCCCTGAAGTTCATTTTATCAGGGGGGATATTGAAGATGAATCTATTGTAGAACAAGTTTTTGATTATTTTGGAGGTAAAGTAAATGCTGTCATCTGTGACTTGTCTCCTACAGTTACTGGAATGTGGGATGTAGATCACGGAAGACAAATCTCACTTAATTATGCTGCAAGCAAGATAGTGGATCAAGTGTTGGCAAAAAAAGGTAATGCACTATTCAAGGTGTTTGACGGTCAGTATTCCATCGAGTTTAGAGATTATATTCGAAAAAAGTTTGCCAAAGTACAATTGAGAAAACCCCAAGCAAGCAGAAAATCAAGCAGTGAACTATACTATGTCTGCTTGGGATATCTTGGAAACTAAACTAGGGATAAAATTTCATCCATAGTAGCATCTGTCTTGAATCCTGTGGGATTCATGCTCGTTCTTGTAGCCTTTTTGCCTGTTTCTTTGAGTTTTTCTATTATTTTTACAAGAGATGGTGGGGCAGATTGTTTTCTGTGTCCGATCTCATCTAGAGTGAAATAGGCAGGAGGCATACCTATCTCTTCTTGGCACTTTTCAAGAAACATTTTACAAGACTTGTCAACTGTCAGGTCTTTCTCTTCTGATACCATGGAATCAACAAAATCCTTGTCGTAGAGACTCTCTATCCATAGAGGTCCTGCAAGTTTTGCCTTTGAATTGCAAATGTTACATGTGTGTTCTACATCATGTACAACTTTTCTGTTTCCACAATTGTCACAATGTAAAATATATCCCATGCAGTTTTTGGTATTTGTTCTAACAAGTATTTTGACATAAGCCTTGTAGTAATGCATGTTGTGCTGGACAAATAATGGTGATATCATGATATCTAGTCTACCTGCTACGATATTCATGCATCCAATAATCAATCGTAGTGCTATCTCGTTTCCGTATATTGTTCTAATGGGAGTTCCGTGATACTTGCGCTGACATGCCTCTGGAAATATTCCATGTAATACAGTCATGTCAGTAGCTGTTACTGACAATAGCCCTCCATGAAATGTGGCTCTTATTGCACAATCAAGATAACGAGAAGGTGAACCAAATGGATCAACATCTACAATTGCACCGCGTCCATCTCTTGTTGAATGCAGACTCAAAAACCTACAGGCCTCATTTTCAGAAAAATCACAGTTTGTAACTTGGTTTAATTTTGCAATGCTTTTTCCAATCTCAAGGGCTTGCTGGTTAACGTCATTTACTATTACTTTCTCTATAGATTTTATTTCATTTGCAACTCTGATGCTTCTTGCTCCAATTCCTGCAAGTGAATCTAAAAAGATCTTTGGACCTTTGAAGTTTTTAAGAAATGCGGAATATGCTATTATGGAAAAATCTCTACTAATTCTTGCCCTTGGATTGAAAAATGCAGGCTCTTTTGGAGGTACTTTTTCTGATAACGATCCTTTTGGTACCAAAAGCTTTGTGCTTCCCTCTATTATCTCTGCAAGTTCTGATTCCAACAGGTTGCCTTGCCCAAACTGATTTAATAAATTGAAATGTACTCACTGGATGTTGGTAAAACAACAGAAATGGTCGTTAATTTTTTTCTCAAATGAGGAGAAAGTCTTTTGCTTCAAAAAAGCCTGAAAGCTCTTTTGAGAGCTGATCTGAGAATATTCCTAGAATCTCAAAGTCGCTTGGTGAGAGGGATTTCTCACTGAACATGGCTAAAACTGCTACAACTGCACCCTTGTACAATATTGGGTATCCTGCAAAAGATTTGAGTTTCTCCTTTTTTGCCCATTCATGATATTTTATTCTGGGGTCGTGTACAACATCATTTGAAACCACGGGTTTCTTTGTTTTTGCAATGGAACCAATTTTTAGAGAATTTTGAGATACTCTGGAAAATTCACCATCTATGTTCTTGTACTTGCCTGCACTGTATTTTAGAATCAATGTTTTTGATTTCTTGTCATAAAACCAAATTCGTGCAAATTTGGCATTAAAATATTTTACAAGACTTTCAACTATGGACTGGAGTCGATCATTTAGATTGTCATGCTTTTTGATGGAATTTAATATGGTGTATACTTGGAGCTTTTTTTCATTAGTGGCATGTTCATCAAATAATACATAAGGTGAAGATTTTGTAGCCTTTGATTCATAGGAGCGAAAGTCAGATATTATGTCTGCAAATCTATTTAGAAAATTGTTTGTTTCAAGGTCGTATTGCTCTATTGATGAAAAAACAAAATGACAAATCCAATTGAAATCTCCGCTCAGCCTTGCTGAATAGATGCAAAAGGGGGACTCGTTTAGATATCTTGTTAGTCTATCAATTCCATCTGAGATATTTTTTGAAAATTTGAATTTGACAAGTATTGTTCTGTTGACTTTTTCTGATACTAGATTTGGATTCAAAATGACAGAATACCCTAGAATGGATTTGTTCTTGTCGAGTCTTCCAAGTCTTTGTCGTACAGCTCTGTCAGTAATTGTAAAGCCCATGCCTTGAAGTGTACTTGCTATCTCTTGTGAGGAAACTCTTGCATTTCTTCCCAAGTGTGAGAGTATTACCTTGTCTATCTCATCGAGCATAATTTTACATTGACATGTGTTATTAATATTAATTTCCGATTCGGAAATTAGAGTGTGTATTGGATGATGTTATGCTGTGATTTTGCTTCCAAACTGGAAATTTTTGACAATAATTCTTTCCGTCGTGAATATAGCAGTGGATTACATAGATATCCTATGAATAAAAGAGCAATCAACAAATTTGCTATATTAGTGATCCTGATGATAGCAGTACCTGAAGCTGTTGGTCATACCCTTTTTGAGCGAGCCCACTCTCCTGATTCATCTGTGAATGCCGCAATTGCATTTACCGATAATCTACGTGATAATTCTGACAAGTCTGGAGTATGTCATCTTGCACTAGAAAGTGATCAGTCTGATGCTAACATAGCACGAGCAGTTGGTCTGCAAGGAAAATATGGCAATCTTTCCTGTTAGTTTTTACAATGTTTTTCATACATGATGAAATGATTGCCTGACTCCTAAAATGATTTAATATGTCTGTCCCAAGAATAAATCACATATGCTAGTCTGTGGAGTCGACGACGCAGGTCGAGGTTCAGTCTTGGGTCCACTTGTAATAGCTGGAATTTCTATTGAGCGAAAAAACATAAAACAACTTGTTAAGATTGGTGTAAAAGATTCAAAACAACTCAGTCCTCAAGTGCGAGAAAAATTGTATGAAAAAATACTAGATCTATTGTGGAGGGATATTACGTTGCAAAAATACCTCCAAAAACGATAGACAAGAGTGTAAGTAAAAACCTGTTAAACCAACTTGAAGCAGACTATATGGCCAAAGTTATAAAAAAACTAGAGGCAGGTGCGTCATATGTTGACTCGTGTGATGTAAACCCAAAACGGTTTGGTCTGTATATCTCAAATCTTGCCAAGACTGGAAAAATCATCTCAAGTCATCATGCTGACCAAAAATATCCTGTGGTCTCTGCAGCCTCTATTATAGCCAAAGTCAACAGAGATAGGGCTATAGAAAAACTACGAAAGAGCCATGATTTGGGAAGTGGATATCCATCTGATCCTAAAACTATGCGATTCATAAAACAATGGATATCTCAAAATGGAAATGTGCCTGTATTTGTCAGAAAGAGTTGGAAACCAGTCAAAATTTTACTAAATTCATTATCCTAGATATTTTGCTACAATCATGCCATGGTCTCCTTCGTATGGTTCCAAGTTTATCTCTTGGACTATCTCAAAGTTGGCAGATAATTTTTTGGCCTCTGAACGCATTACCTGAGCTGGCTCTCTTGTGACATCAATACTTCTTGTTTTTATTACTAGCATCATGTATCCGCCTTTTTTCAAGTATGTTTTGCAATTTAGTATTGCAATCTCTGTCTGGTCTGGTTGGGCAATGTCTACGTAGACAACATCGACAGGGCCATACACTGAAAAATATTCCTTGGGACTACGGGCATCCTGTAAAATTGGAACAATATTTGTTCTAAATGTAGCTACTCTTTCCAAAAAATCTCTTGCAACTCGGCTTGAATGCTCTACTGCAAAAACAATTCCGTTTGGACCAACGATATCTGATACATGACTTGCAGTTGTTCCAGTTGATACTCCAAGATATAGAACAGTGGATTTTCTGACAATGGGCAACATCTCAAGACCATTCATTATGGCAGCACCAAGTTTGCTACGATAAGGATCCCATGCTCTAAACTCTTCGTCATCTATCTTGACTAGCTTTTCTCTATAAACTTGATTTCCGGGCACGAGGTTTATGGTTGCAAGTCTCTTTTCCCCTTCAATTTTTACCCAAAAAATATTATCTTCTTCGTTTTCCAAACTTTTTTCTCTTGCTCTTTTGCCAGTCGTTTCTCTTTTCTCCGTCGCCGCCTCTTCCTCCGCCTCCACCAAATCTTCTGTCTCCATCTCTTCTTCCTCCACCGCCAAATCGTCTATCTCTTTGTTCTTCATTTCTGCGTGGCTGGAATGCTGGTCTCTCGGGCTGGTCCTTGTATTTTACTCCTATTTCTGTAACACGTATGTTGAGTTTTTCAAGTAATGTATCATTTCTTCCTGCACCAAAGACATCTACTCTTGCACCAATTGCAGCTTTTGCAGCTATTGCTCTTGCAATTTTGCCTCTTTGCCATCGTGGGGCTGCATGAACTAGTTGATGTTGAAACAGTAAACCGTGTTTTGGTGGCTGTGCGCCAGTCTTGAGAGCTCGAAATAGAGCCTTTTCAGCGCCAAGAACTTGAATGGTACTTGCAGGCATGGTTGCAAGTCTTTTTAGACTTCCTGCCTTGGCAAGTATCCTTGCTCCTACTGCAGTACCAAGTATGACTGAAATGTTTGGTGCAATCAACTCCATTTGTGATTCAATGTGTTTTTCTAATGATTGTCTTAGATCAAAAAGTTCCAAGATCTGTTTTGCAATGCTTTGAACTATGACAAAATTCTCATCTGAGATTTGACCACCTCTACTCTTTTTTTGTAGTAGGGATAACATCTCAGCTTTCTCTTCTGGAAAACCTGCTGCAAGATATGTGTCCTCAGTAAGGTTATCTCTTCTTCCTGCCATTACAATTTTTGAATATCCACTGATAGTATCTATCATGTTATCAAGCTCTGGGAAATGTAATCCGTACCACTCTCTTACTCTAGAACTTAGCAAGTTGATCATTTTGTCTGTTTCATCTAGCGCATTGATTGACTGGATTATGTGCAAGTCTGGACTCTCAGAAATTTCTGTAACTCTTGATGATGAAAGGCTTAGTGCAAAGTCTCGTAATTTTCCTCTAGCATCTCCTTCATTTGTTGCAAATCCTGAATCTACAAGGACTCGCAATTTTGAAGACTGGATTGTCTCTATCTTTTTTTCTTCCATGATATCGGACTCTATTGATTTTTTTCTCAAGAGTTTCAAAAGGGAAGAATCGTTTACGACAACAATGCTTCCCAAATTGGCAAGGAAATGTTCTAGTTCATTGAGGCTGGCCTGTTCTTTTTTTAGCTCTACATATTGTACAGCTGGATTTGAAAATGGAAATGATTTTACACATTTGTTATCATCAAAAACTGCAATACCCAACTCTGTTAAAATGACAGAATGCATAGAGTGCATTTCCATGGCTTACTAAAAAATGTAACATTATAGATCCTAGAACTATATCAAACGTTATAAGAGAACTATTTTTTATTATTAGAAGTGAGTCCTGACATCTCAACCAATGTGGGTCCAATTGCACTTGAGAGGCCCACTATGCTTGCGTCTGGTATTCTTGGTATATCACTTGACGTTTTTGGCCGTCTATATAAAGAAGGAGCGGGGGCACTTGTTACAAAATCGCTAAGCAAGGAACCATGGGATGGATATCCAAATCCAACTATAATCGGACTAAAACATGGATATCTCAATGCAGTTGGATTGTCAAATCCTGGTGCGCCATATTTTGCAAAAATGTTATCGCCAAATCAAACTGTTCCAATAATTGTTAGCCTTGTTGGCTCTATTCCAGAGGACTTTACATTTATGATAAAACAATTTGAAAATGTCAAGATTTTAGGATACGAACTTAACCTGTCATGTCCTCATGTTGAAAAAGTTGGGCTTGAAGTAGGTGACGATCCTGAACTTGTTCACACAATAGTCAAATCCGTAAAAAAAGAATCAAAGGTGCCAGTGCTTGCAAAAGTTGGTCTTGGTTCTTCTGACTATTTAGAAACTGTGAGAACTGCATGTGAAAGTGGAATTGATGGTATTACTGCAATAAACACATTACGTGCAATGGCAATTGATGTGGAAACTGCAAGGCCTATTTTGAGTCATAAAATTGGTGGACTGTCTGGGCCTGCAATAAAACCTGTTGCGGTACGATGTGTCTATGAAATTTCATCCAAGTTTGATATTCCCATTATTGGTTGTGGTGGAATCTCAAGTTGGGAAGATGCAGTAGAATTTTTACTTGCAGGATCAAGTGCTGTACAGATTGGTAGTGCTGTTGGGGATAAATGGACTGGAGTATTCTCTGAGATAAACAATGGAATATCAAAGTATATGGAAAAAAAGAACTTTAAAAAATTAAGTGAGATGGTTGGACTTGCAAAAAAGTTTTGATACACCAAAAATTGTGACAATAGAAAAGGTGGTTGATGAAACCCCCACAGTGCGTACTCTATTTTTCTCTGATGATGTATTGTCTCAAGTTCTTCCAGGACAATTTGCAATGGTGTGGATACCTGGAGTCAATGAAATTCCGATGAGTGTAATGATATCACAAGAAAATGGCAAGGCTGCATTTACTGTACGAAAACATGGACTTGCCACAACAGAATTGTTCTCAAAGAAAGTTGGAGACCAGATAGGTATCAGAGGACCCTATGGAAATTCGTTTACTATCAAACAAGGCAAGTTACTTTTAGTTGGTGGAGGAACTGGACTTGTTCCTCTAATACGACTGGTTACGTTTCTGCAAAAAACTGATGATGTAACAATTGTAATGGGTGCAAAGACAAAATCTGAAGTCTTTTTTGAAGTACTTGGAAACAAACTGCTTGAAGGCACTACACACAAAGTAATTGCTGTCACAGAAGATGGAAGCTATGGACAACAGGGCCTTGTGACAGATGTGATGGAAAAGTTATTTCAAGAAAACAAGTTTGATGCAGTGTATACATGCGGTCCTGAAAAAATGATGCACAAAGTTGTCCAGATTGCATCTTCAAACAAGACACATGTTGAGGCAAGCATTGAAAGAATGATGAAGTGTGGAATTGGAATTTGTGGCAGCTGTTGTTTTGGTGATGTGATGGCATGCAAAGATGGAACTGTCTTTGATGGACAAACTTTGCTTGCAAACAAAGAGTTTGGGTATACTCACAGGAGTAAATCAGGCATACTTGATAATTATTAGAAAATGGAAATTCCGGAAAACTTAAAATGCTATAAAAAACCATCCAAATTGAAAATTGACTAAGATTGTATTAACTGCAGACCGTACATTGATGTCTCCTTATCGTGGGATATCGTTAGCAACTTTCTTTGGTTGTGCTCCAGCAGTGGATCCACATAGACCAAAAAACAGTTTCTGGTACTACATTCTAAAAGATCAAGTGACTCCCAAAGTTCTCTTTGACTTTATCTGCAATCCTATAGGTCAAAAGAATGGTGTTGCAAATTATGCTCCATATGGATTAAGAAAAGTGGAAGCAGCTCTTCTTCGAGACGGATACAAGAGAGAAGAAGTTGTGGTGGCACATCCTGATCATGTAGACAAGTTCATTGGTCCTGAAACCGAAGTGGTTGGAACATATGAAATGGATCCTCTTGGAATGGGTCCTGTAACTATGACATTTACTTATGGTAGAAAACAGACATCATATGATGAATTTTACAATCGCGATTTACACATGAAGATAAATGCCGCAAAAAAGAAAAACGGAAGTCATGCCAAAGTAATTGCTGGCGCTTCTGGAACTTGGCAGTATAACTATGATCCAAAGAAGATCCAAGAATATGGATTGTATGCAGTACTAGAAGGAGAACTTGGTGGCATTGCACCAGAAATTGACGGACATGCTGGAGAGTTTTTCAATAAATTAATTGCTGGAGAATTTGAAAACATGAATCCATTTGTCAAGAGTGATTTCAAAGTTGAAGTAAAAGAATTTGGAAAAGATGAAGAAAAGTTCCACGGTAGATTCATCCACTATTGGGATGAACCAGATGTTGAAAGTATACCAAACATTGTAGAACCAAGTATGCACGGAATGGTAGAGGTCATGAGAGGATGTGGAAGAGGTTGCAAGTTTTGTGATGTTACACTACGACCATTGAGATACTATTCACCTGAAAAAGTAAAACAAGAGATTGAAGTAAACATAAAGAAAGGAGGTCAGCGTAACGCATGGCTTCACAGTGATGATATCTTCGTCTATGGCCTTGACCCAAGAAAGACCAAGAACATGGCTCCAAACAGAGATGCATTAGAAGAACTCTTCAAGGCTGTCATGTCATGTGGAATTGAACACACCAATCCAACTCACGGTACATTGGCTGGTGCAATTGCTGATGAAAAGTTACTACCAAGTCTATCAAAGATAATCAAATCTGGTCCTAACAACAAGACTGGAGTCCAATGTGGATTTGAAACAGGAAGTTTAAGATTGATTGGAAAATATGCTGATAGAAAACTTGCTCCATACAAGCCAGAGGAATGGCACTGGGTTGTAAAAGAAGGAGTAAAAACACTAAACGAGAATCACTGGATTCCAGCATTTACATTAATCATGGGTCTTGACAATGCAGAAACAGAAGAAGATGGATGGGATACAATACGACTCATCAATGAACTAGAACTAGAACAGCCAGAATCCCAGTTTACTGTGACTCCACTTACATTTGTCCCAATTGGGTTGCTTGAAAAATCAGAGTTCTTTGATATTGGAAATGAATTGACTGCACCACAACTTGGTGTCATGTACAAGACATGGCAGCACAACTTCAAGTATGGAATCCAGAAATTCATGGACAAGACAGGAAGCAACAATACTCTAAAGAAAAAGGCATTCACAGGTCTTGCAAGAGCACTAGGTGGTGTTCCATTGACTGCAATGGAAAAATATGCAAGAAGAAAAGGTCCAGAACATGAGAGAGTAATTGAAACCATCAAGACAAAATACTGGTAAATTTTTTACTAAACCAAATACATAAATTGAATTAAAATGAAACTTTATTCGTGCCAACTCACGGATCGCTTACTAAAGCAGGAAAAGTAAGAGGACAAACTCCAAAGGTTCCATCAAGAGAAAGACATGGAACAATATCCATTACACGAAACAAGGATAATTTTAGAAAAAGATTTGTCCTAAAAAGAGTCCCAGGCCAAAATAAACCAGGCCAACGAAGAAGAAAGTAGAATTTTAAAAATCATCTGTATTTACTCATAAAACAATTAATCTTTTGTGTTTGATCTGTTTGAAAATCTAGTCTTAAGGTGATAATCATACAACCTGTCTTTTGTAAATGAAAAAAATTATCAGATTCTAGCGGGCCCTTTTGGGGTTTAACCCAAAAGAACTACCGCCAGTATAGAATCTGCAATTATTTACTATGTGGTATGGATTGAAAAGAATGTGTTCGTTCATTTCGAACTTGCAAATTGTCTCTCATGGTTGGTATATCATCAATGTTATCCTAAAACAAACAACAATGAAACCGTGGATATTAGGGACTTGTGTCATAAGTGATGGTGTGATCGTGCACTAGAAAGACACATCCACGGTTCCATTCATAATTAGTTTTTGTCGTATAAAAGACTCGATTAACTATGTTACTCGAATTATAAAGAAAAATGCTGTCCAACTTTTTTTCTACTGGTAAAAACAAGAGAATTGATGTGATGTCAAGTGCTAGTCAACAAACTTTACAATAGACTATTTTTATGAAATGTCTAGTAATACGCTTGAGTGATTAAAACAAATCCGTCATTGGATACAATGGAAAAATACTATGAATACTATCACGAACAAATCAGAAAACTAAAAAAATTAACAAATAGTTTTTCTGAAAATGACTCATCAGATCCACACATACCGCTGATTTTTGCTGCATTGAACTTTATACTTGCATTCTTGGATAGTGAGGCTGGTATGACCATTGCAAATATTCAGTTAATAAAAAAAATGTCTGAAATGATTGAACAAAGAGCAACAAACGAGCAAATGCGCGAACAGATACAAATTATTGAAAAAAGAGTAGTTACCACATTAGTTCCTATGGATGAGTTGATCAAAAAAGCAAAGGCATTACAAGATGCAGATCCTGGCTATATTGGATGAAATCATGTGTTATCTAATAGTATTAGTGATGCGTGATGTTTAAGTGATTGATTTTGTATCTAATTGGCGACATGAAAGATCAATCGATATTACTGAAAATTAAAACAAATGTTTTGTATGTGTTAGCAATGTATACGTCTAGGCTTTCAGCATATTTGCCAACATATCTGATCAGGATCATTCATTAAGTTAGAATTACATCATTTCCTTATGCTTAATCTGAAAACGGAACTCATTGCAAGAGTTTCTATTATTACAATCATTTTTTCAATAATTTCCTACCTTGTGATACTTAGGCATACAGCATCACCAGATCGATTAATGTGGGCTATTCCATTACTCTTTGTTATCTTTGGAGTAGTGATGCTGATCAACATTCTGTATTGGCTCAGAAGACATCATCTAATGAATCATAAACAATGAGTCTACATCTGACAAAAATAACAAGTCAACTTTCATGGGCACAAGCAGCAGTATGTGTTTGGTGTTCTATTTCTGTACAATCCTTACACCACATCGTATAGTTTCCGTGTTCTTTTTGTTTACCACATTTTATACATAATCCCTTTTGCCATCGTTGGGATGTGATACCTGTCATGAAACTTACTATCTCTATTTTTATAAAAGAGTATTATCAAAATATTCTAGAAAAATGTTCTAGAAGATCATTATCACCTGACAACTTTTACAGTCATACAAAGAGGCTTGAAAAAAGACGATTCACCTTTGATAAATGGCTATCAGATTTATCATAATTACATTAGACCACATATGGCACTAGATGGTAAAACACCAAGTGAATCTTGTGGAATTCAAATCGAAGGTGAGGACAAATGGAAAACCTTGATTCAAAATTCTATGATACAAAACAATATAAGATAAAATTAGAAAATACGGTACATGCGTGCTTTAGATGGAGAAAAAAGAATTGCATTTACGGCTTGTATTGAAGTAGTTTTAATGAGAAGTGGTAATACTAAATATCACGCAGTTTTGGCTAAGCTTGAAGCATATTACAACTGTGGAGGTTTACAACTTCTTGAAAATATAGAAAATTTGCGAGATGTATTGAAAGAAGTATATGGTAAAGACTATAATTCTATTTTGGACAATATTAGTGCAGAAACTGATCAGTTGGAAGACATGGAAGAATTCAAAGTACGTTTTTTCAAAATTATGAAAAATTAGCACATGCCCAGATGGAAAACAGGTTAAACTATGTCCCGAAGAGGAAACAGAATATGGGATTGAATGGCTTGATACCTGCGGACAAGTGCGGTATTGACATTGTAGGTAATAACAAATGGATAACTTTGATCCAAAATGCTAGCAGGAGAGAAACATAATGGAACATCTTTGCCCTCACTGTGGTCTAAAATGGGAATCTGATATTGACTATCCTCTGCTATGGTGTGAGTCATGCAGGGCTAAATTGTGGAAGTATTGGAAGCCACAAGATTTCAGTTAATTTTTTACTTGTTCAACTTGCTGAATGAGCACTCAATATTAGTTTCATTAAATAAAAAATCGCTTCAACACTGCTTTCATTAGAAACTCCGTTAAAATTTTTTCAGCGTCATCAGGTATCTTGTCTTTTATAGATTCCAATAATTTTTTAAATTCTTTTTTTGTTTTTTCTGTGCCTTCTGTAGAATCTATTATTTGTGAATATCTTTTTTTATCTTTAGAAATTATGAACAAAGGCTCAATAAATTTTCTAAAATAAAGTTTCCCAGTCAGAGTTAATTTAAAATTCTCATAACTATCTCTTTGAATAGTTCCTTTAGATGCTTCTATTTTGCATAGCAATAAAAAAATCTGTTCTGGTGATTCTATCTGTTCTACTAAAGTTCTGGGAGTTTGTGAAATGATAACATTGGGATTAACTATGTAACTTGGATGACTAATGAGATAAGTTACAACCCATGCTTCAAGTTCTTCTTGTAAACCCATTTAGATCAAAACGTAATCGTAGATATATTGTGATTACATAAAACAATTTCTTACTATCAACCGAAGGGAACAGCAAGAAAAATCAAGAAAATCAACCGATAAGGTAACAGAACCTTAAAGCAGGTTCTGTATAGTTGTCGTCGGGAACTTTAACTGTAAAAAATCGTCGGGTCAACTAAAAACTATTGGAACTATTTGTATCATTAGTCCAACAATTATGCAGAAAAAGGATGTGAACTTCATATTACGCCAAAATTTGGCAAACTTCAACGGCACAAACCATTCCCCGTCTGGAGATGATTCTGATTTATTTTTCCAATTTCTCCAATAATTAAAATCACGTATAATGCGTTTTTCATAATCTTTTCGATGTAATATTTTTTGCAATTTTTTCCAGTTTTCTAGGTGTCTTTCATATGGATCACTCCAATACCTAAGCATGAAAATAAATCCAAAGATTTGGAGAATAATGCCAAAAATACCAATATCTCTTACTGTCTCAATCATAATCTCTTGACTAGTCACTATGTAAAAAAAGTTCTTTTAAACAGGTATGATAATCTTGAATCCATGGGTCAATTTGGGAATCATTATGCAGGTAAGTATGATACAATTATCACAATAGGAAATGCTGATCTAAGAATCATGGATGGTAAATTACAAATTCGTTCGAATGAAGGAATTGTGACTTTAGAAGAAGGATTTGGCATATCCAATGGTGAGAAAACTATCAAACTTGCATCTGCATTAACAACAAACTCTACAACTTGGATTGATGTTACAGGTTTATCTTTGAAAAAACAACAACAAACAAGACTCAAGAGAATTTTATCATCCATTGAAAATAGTAAATTAATTTTGAAAAAAATTGCAAAAAATTCCCCTTTAGAACTTAAATGGTTAGACATCGATTTTGGAATAGTAAAAGCAAGATTTGAACCAAAAAAGAAATGATGGATTTTCAAATTAGAAATCTTGAGACTTCAGATAGCAATATGACCTTTGATTCTATAGAATAAAAAAAAGAAAAAAATTAGGCTACAGCAGTGGATTTCCATTGTGGTTGATTTTTCAACCACTTAATGACATCACTAACTGCTGTATTGGCGGAACCATCGATGATACGACGAGAAACACCCGATGTTGGATGCATCAGGTTGTTCTGGAATTGTGGCATTTCAGCCCATTCTACTATAGACCAGTGTATGACACCATCTCTTGACTGTTCATTTACTAGTTCAGGAGTTGGTACCATTCCTGCAAACTCAAACACTATGCCATCAATCCAACGTAGTGGTGGCATTTGCATTTGTGGGTGTGGTGGCTGAGCCTTATTGGCGGTGAATTCCTCGAGGTTACTTTTGATTACCTCATGTATCACGATTTTTCTTATTGGCGAATATTGTATTTCTACCATAATAGACATATACGTAGTTGGTATATATGTATTATGTATAGACGTATTATACATACATGCATATATATTAGAATGTATTATATACTAACGTATGAATCGTCATAACATGTTCCAGAATCAAATAGATCCAACCAATACAAATGAGTCAGGTCATTCTGTAATTACCCAAGGAAATGAAAAAGTACCAAACCCAACATTAGGTACTATTAGAATGGTGGAAGATACACTTTCTAAAATGTCTGAATATCCTACCAAGAATAAACTATGGAGAGCATTACCACGACAAATCCAATACCCTTCATTCAAAATGATTCTTAGTTATCTGGAAGAATCCAATAAGATCATGTTCGATAAAGACGGAACGATAATCTGGACATTTGCACATACTCCAGAATTACAAAAACTAAAAGAAACCGCACAACCCATCGAATAGATCAATAATTGAATCTCTTTTCATATTCTTTATGTGTTCTAAAGGCTTCGATCATTAAACCTGTGAACCCATCAGTGTCACTTAAAATTGTATAAATCAATCTTGATTCATTGTTTAATTTATACACCCAAAGATTAGTTATTCCAAGTTTCGTGTAATCTTCTGACCATCTGTCATGTGGAATCTTTGAACCCATACGAAGATCTTGCATTAAGTTCTTTTTTGCATCACGAATATCTTTTTTCATTTGATCGTTATCTGAAAGCGGATTAAAGAAATTTCCAAAATCAATAGTTCCTACTACCTCTTTTATTTTTTTATTAGAACTCATTGCTAGGTCAATCTCGTTATGCGTATTTTTAAGATTTGTTGGAGGCATAACTAGATCGATTTACTCGCATTTTGAATCAAGGTAATCCACTTGTTATCTCCTTCTATGGTAATTCCACACGCTTCACTAGGGGTTTTACCATCTAATCCCATGTGTGGTCTAAGGTAGTTGTGGTACATTTGATAGCCATTGAACATTACTGAATCAGTTTTCTTGATTCCTCTCATGACTTTCTCACGATCACGAAATTCACCATTTAGCCTCTCCATCTTGTTGTTATTCATGTCACCTTTCAATCTGATATGTCTAATGTGTAAAGTTCGTTTTGTTCTATCAATCTCCCAAAATTCCTTTTGGTATGCTTCGTTGTATGATTGTAAACCATCAGTGATTATTACTTTGGTTTTGTTTGTGTTACTTCTTTTCCTTTCTTGAATAATTTACTAGCATCATGACTTCTCTTTTGTATCTGCAACTTCTTGAGCAATCCAGATAACGAGTTTCATCATCCATCAAATGCAAATACATATTTCAATTCACCTCTAACCTTTACACAGACCTCATCCGCTCTCCAAGCGTCTCCTACTTGTGGTACTAATCTTGTCAAGATATTTTTCCATAAGTTGAGTGTATTTCTTGATCCAGTTGTACACAGTTTGGTGTGTTACATCCATTCCTATTAATTTCAATGCTTTTGAAACATTTCTTAATGATTCCCCACTGAAATACAATTGCATAGCTATTGTGATTCCTTTTGGATTATGCTTCATCTTTTCAAATCCTATATTAATTCTGAAGTATTTCTTACAATCCTTGC
Source organism: uncultured Nitrososphaerota archaeon (assembly GCA_963716995.1). GTDB lineage: Archaea > Thermoproteota > Nitrososphaeria > Nitrososphaerales > Nitrosopumilaceae > Nitrosotalea. The sequence goes on along the minus strand of CAVQVB010000021.1, from coordinate 91,544 downwards.
ATTGAATATCTTCTGAATATCCCCATACTTGTTGTGTCTTATTCCATCTTTTGTAACATTCTTACCATGACAATAAATGCAAGAAGTACATTTACAGGACTGAATCACTACTTTATTTCTCTCTCTAACTTCCTCTCTAATGTTTAGATTGAAAATTCAACTGCATGGATATGTTTGCAACATACATTTCTGTAAGTATGATCAGCACAGTTGCAATCCCAGTTATCACTTACTTTTGATAACATCATAATCTCTCTTAGTTGTTTGTGAATTTACGTGGTAAAAATTATCAGCGATTCTGATAAGATCGCTGTCCAGAAGCAATCTGTTTTCCTTTTTCTTCACGGGTGTTTGTTTGTGTCATGGCTATACATTGTATAGCCACGCATAATTATTTAAGCCTTGTTATACAAAGTAGTTGTTAAATATATCCAATGTATAACCAATGTATGGCAATTAAGTTTGAGTGTGGAATTATGAAGGTTGGCAATAGTACAGTGATGGTACTACCAAAATCATTATGTGATAATTATGGAATCAAGCCAGCAGAAAAAAAAGAGAAACCAGTAAAACTTCCAGTTTTAGCAACGGAGAATGGTATGTTCATCCCTTTAAAACAAAGGGAAGAACTTAAAGAAAAGATCAACGAATTACTAAAGGAGATGAAAAATAATGTCAAATAATACAGTCTCTTTAAAATGTGAGATTAAGAAGGAATTGGAAAGATTAAATTACAAAAAAATGCTACTTGTTTTCCTTTCTCTTGGTCTTATGGGCGTGGCTTCAGTGGCAGGCATTCTATTCTTTTTTGGTGTACCATTGAAATATTTTGTAGGCATACTTCTTCCAGTAGCGGGCGCTTCCATGACTATGACTGCGCTTCCAACTGTTTTAATGCTAGGAATAGCCATTGGTTTTGCAATTGGTAGATATTACAAACCTAAAGTAATGCAGTATGTCCACGCCCCAAATGAGATTGAATTAGTGAAAGACGGATTAATTACATTAGGCGCATTTATCACTACTATTGAAAATACAGTTAATGCAAAACGAATTGCAAGTGTTCTATACAATATTTCTAAGAGATTCCACAAAATTGAATCAAGATTAACACGTGTAGAAGATAATGAAGTAAATTATAATCGTATAATTGCAGAACAACGAAGAACAATATTTGATTTGAATTTGAGAGTAAGAAAAACAGAAACACAGTTAAAAGAAAAGGAAATTGCAAGTACTGAAGATCAAGAAACTAAAAAACTACAATATGATTTGCAAATGGCATTATCACGCATAGCCAAATCGGAACAAACAATCACAGAACTACAAGAAGAAATTAGGAAATTAAAAGGCGATAAATAACATGAATTGCGAACGTTGTAAAAAGATGTTCATTGATGAGGAATTCAATGATTATCTATGTACTCCTATTACTACCCGAACTCAAGAAATAGGAATAGACTATATTTTCAAGGGTCAGAAAGATGAGAATGGTGACATTGTACATATCGCCAAAGCCTTAAGCGGTATAATTTATCGACTTGTTGAATGTCCACATAATCCCCCTCATGTTAACACCTACCCGACGACTTTTGACAGTCAAAACATCAACCGTAGATTTGACAGAACCTTAAAGCAGTACCTTTATTAGGTACTGGTACCGTACCATACGGTAAGATGGACGATTTAAGATTAGAAAATCTAGATGGGGTAGGCCCAGTAACTTCCAAGAAGCTGAAGTGATGCAGGAATCCATAACATAATGGATCTTGTTATAAGAGGACCAGTAGACATATCCGAAATTACTGGTATGGATCTTGATGCTGCTGTAAATCTGGTAAACAAAGCAAGACAACAGTGAATTGACAACGGTCAAATTGCTAAAGAATTTGTCACAGCAACTGAGATCTACAAAAGAAGACAAGATATTGGAAAGATCACAACTGGAACTAATGCACTTGATACTTTATTTGATGGAGGAATTGAAACACAAGCCGTAACCGAGGTTTATGGTGAATTTGGTGCTGGCAAGACACAACTTTGTCACACCGTATGTGTAACTGTTCAAAAGCCAAAAGAAGAAGGTGGATTAGATGGTGGTGTATTGTATATTGATACAGAACACACATTCAGACCAGAAAGAATTGTTTCAATTGCTAAAGCAAAAGGTCTTGATCCAGAAAAGGTTCTTGACAGAATTATAGTAGCAAGAGCATACAATAGTGCTCATCAGGAATTAATCCTACAAGAAGCAGGTCCTGTAATTGAAGAGAATAAAATAAAATTAATCATTGTAGACTCTGCAGTAGGACTTTTTAGAGCAGAATTCCTTGGCAGAGGTACTCTATCTGTAAGACAACAAAGATTGAACAAATTCATGCACCTGTTGTCAAGAACTGCTGAAACATACAATGTGGCAGCAATAGCAACAAACCAAGTACAATCATCGCCTGACCAATTCTTTGGTGATCCAACAAGACCTGTTGGAGGAAACGTTGTGGCACATGCCTCAACATACCGTGTTTACCTCAAGAAATCAGGTAAGAAAAGAATTGCCAGAATGGTTGACAGCCCACATCATCCAGAACAAGAGGCTCTGTACACACTAACTGAAGGTGGTGTTGCAGACCCAGAGGATGAGACCAAGAAGAAAAAGAAAGAAGAGCCTGAAGAATAGGTTTCTCATCCTGTTTCCGGGTGGAAGTGCAGTACTTCCATACCGTTCAATTTTTCCTTTTTACCCAGTAAGTGTTAAATTATGGTCATCTCAAGTCTTAGCGATTAATGGCTACTAAGAAATCAAAGGGTCGTTCACACGGCTTTATGCATAAATCACGATCCGTCATGACTAAGGACGAAGTACGAGGAGTATCTTTCTTACTTAGAGAGTATGCCGTAGGTGACAAAGTTCTAGTAATCATAGATCCTTCACAACACAAAGCATTGCCACATAGACGATATCATGGAAAAGTGGGAACAGTTACAGAAACTGGTAGAAGAATAGTGAAATTAACAGTCAATCTTGGAAACAGGCCAAAAACCTTAATCACTAGATTAGATCATATCAAACCATTCGGTGTTGCTGCATAGATGGAAGAAGTAAAAAAGAAACAAGGCATTTCTATTCCAGAAGTAAAAGAAATTATGGAAAAAGTTGATACTGAATCAATGGACCAAATTCAAAGATGGACATATGATTATGTTACCAAATTTTCAAAAATTGATGCAAAGGCTGCAAAGAAACTCAAGCAGCAACTTGTAAAAGAATGTGGTATACAAGAAGAAGAAGCAGTAGAAATTGTAAATAATCTCCCAAGTACTGAAGCTGAATTGCGAGCATTTACTTTTGGTTGGAAGAAACTAATTCTTGCTGAAACGCTCGACAAGATGCTAAAGATAATCAAGGAGAACTCTTAAGTTTAGGAGTACGGTTTATCTTGGAACATTCTCAAACTAGAAAGTATGAGGAATACGCATACGTATTAGATTTTGTCACAAGAGGCAAATCAACTACTGTACGAGGACGAGACGGAATAATTGTTACAGCTATTGGAGAAGAGAGACTAACCATACTTGAATTACTTGCATTGCCAAACTCTACATTTGAAATTGGAGAGCGAGTCTACATTGGAAAAGAAGGAAGAACAAAAATTCTTTCAGTGCTTGGCAGACTAGAACATGAACAGATATCATCTTCTGCTCAGAGTGAGCTAAATGCAGTAATAGAAAAAATTGTCATACAAAATGAAAAAAGATTTGTAGATTATCTCAACAATGCACAACCACTAACTCCGAGAATCCATGCACTTGAGCTGATACCAGGAATTGGAAAGACCTACATGAAAACAATGCTAGAAGAAAGGGAAAAGAAAAAGTTTACTGACTTTAAGGACTTGCAGGAAAGAGTTGGACTAAAAGAGCCAGCAAAACAGATTGCAAAGAGAATCATCGAAGAGATAACAGGAGAAACACGGATGAGTCTCTTTGTTAGAAAATGATCAAACGCAGGTCACTTGGACAGCATTTTCTAATAACACAATCAATCGCAAAATCAATAGTTGATTCTGCTAGTATAACAAAAGATGACATTGTTCTTGAGATAGGCACAGGCAAAGGTATCCTAACTCCACTTCTCTGCCAAAATGCAAAACAGGTAATTTCTATAGAAAAAGACCCGATTCTGTATTCCCAGGCAAATGATGCTTTTTCGCATGTGCCAAATCTGGTCTTGGAAGAAGGTGATGCTTTCAAGAAAAATATCGAGTTTACCATTCTTGTCTCAAACCTTCCCTATTCTGAAAGTAGAACTGCCATAGAGTGGCTTGTTCAAAAAAAATTCAAGCGTGCCATTATAATGGTTCAAAAAGAGTTTGCCCAAAAGCTAGCCAAAACAGATGGCAAAGAGAGAAGGGCCGTATCAGTTCTTGCAAACTATTGCTTTGAGATTGAAAGCATCATGGACGTAAAAAACACAAACTTTAGGCCGCCTCCAAAAGTTGACTCGATTGTGATATCAATTGTCCCAAAGAATATGCTCTCAAGTCAAACAGTACATGCTGTAAACAAGTTATTTTCGTTTAAAAGAAAGACCATACGTAATATTGGAAAAAAAATGGGAATAGAGATTGATTCAGATAAAAGACTTGAAGAAATGCCTGATGGTGAGATAATAGAAATTGCAAAAAGAATCAAGTAATTATTATGTACCTGCAGAAGATTCTATCTTCTTTGATGATTATTTAAAAAATAAAACAGGAAAATCTGCACTTGATATTGGAACAGGTTCTGGAATTCTTGCAAATACATTATCAAAAAATTTTGCATTTGTTGTTGCAACTGATATCAACACTGTTGCTCTAGCCAAAGCACATGAAACAATTGACAACTGTATATGCTGTAATGCAGCTGATGCAGTGCATACTAGATTTGATCTGATTGTGTGTAACTTGCCGTATCTACCATCTGATGAACTACTTGATCCTACGGTAGATGGACTGCATGATGGTACAGAAATTCCAAGTGTAATAATACAATCTGCTAGTCAAAGAATTGAAAAAAATGGCAAGATGGTATTTCTGACTTCATCTCTTGCCAAGTATGACACTCTGGTACAATTGTCCAAGTCTCTTGGGTTTGATGTTATCATTGCTGCAAAAAAGAAATTATTCTATGAAGAATTGATTATAATAGAATGCACCAAGAACTAACCTAATATGATTTTCTTACAAAAAGTACATCTAGTTTATTTGTAAAGGGGAGAAATTGACATTATTGAGATTTCACTATTTGATTTATGCTGGTATCATGGCTACAATTTTTTATTCCATGTGGCTCCCAAGCGCACAGGCGTATGACGCCCAAGTGATCATAGTAAATGGAACTGCAAATCATTGCATGCCTAATCTCTCATGCTACAACCCATTTCAGGTAAATGTCTCAGTTGGAGATACAGTTACCTGGACAAATCATGATAACCGAACCCATACTGCTACTGCTGGAACATCAAACTATGGTCCCCAAGGTGTATTTGACAGTGGAATCATACAACCGGGGCATTCATTTACCCAATTCTTTGGCTCTGTTGGACAATATCCATATTATGACAAGACTGACACATGGCCCTCTGGATTGATTACAGTGTCAAATGGATTTTCACATGCTGAACTTTCATGGGTTCCTAATTCGCTCAAAGTTGAAAAACAAAACTATACTTCAAATGGACTTGTCATAACAAAACAGATTCAAAACACTGGAAATGCTGATGCGCATTCCATAGTATTTACATTAAAAATAAAAAATCAATCTTCGCTTTTTTACAATAATTTTGTTAAACTAGATGTTCCCCAAAATCAAAGTGTTCCTGTAGTATTTGTGTGGAGTAATGTTCCTAGTGGACAATACCAATTGTTCTTTGATGCAAATGCTGCAAACACTATAGGTGACATGAATGCAAACGATGAACGAGCACTTGATCTAATATCTGTCCCACCATCTTCCTCTCCACCTGTTCAAGACCAGTCTCTGCCAATTACCAATCAAAATTTTACCATTAATGGTAACACTGCAACTGTTCCAGAGTTTGGTTCTATATCATTTCTTATTTTGATTGTATCAATAACATCTGTTCTGGTCTTTGCAAAATCTAGATCGAGTCCTAGTCTATTTTCGTAGTTTCTGTTTTGCAATCTCTATTATTGCATCTGTCATTTGTGTTGTAGTTGCACTTCCGCCAATGTCAAATGTAACATATTTCCCTTCATTGATTACTTGATCTGTTGCAGCAAATATTGCATCTCTGATATGAGTCTCTCCTAGATATTCTACCATCCATGCTCCTGATAGTACAGCAGCAGTTGGATTGACCTTGTTTAGTCCCTTGAAAGATGGTGCACTTCCATGAGCAGCTTCAAACATGGCAAATCTATCTCCCATGTTTGCAGAATACACCAATCCAATGGAGCCAATTATACCTGATGCCAATTCTGATATTATATCCATAAAGAGATTGGTGCTTATCAGGACAGCGCCATTGAACTGCTCTGGTTTTATGACTAGTTGCTGGGTCATGTTGTCTATGTATAGTTCCTCAATGGATATTCCAGGATTTGCCTTGGAAGCCTTTTCTACTTCCTCCCAGAATATGCCATCCGTAACTTTGAGAATGTTTCTCTTTGTTATTGCAACCATTTTGTTCATATGATATTTTTTTGCCCATGATACTGCAGAATTGATAAAACGACTACTTCCTTGTCTTGTTATCTTTCTAATTGCAATTGCGGCATCATCTGATACCTTGAATTCAATTCCAGTGTAGAGTCCCTCTGTTGCTTCTCTAAAGCACACAAAGTCTAGTGTCTTGTCTGGAGTTATCCTCTTGTATGTCTTGATTGGTCTGATGTTTGCATATAGATCAAACTTTTGTCGTAGTGTCACTGCAACACTTCTTGGAGAATTTGGCTTGGGGATTGTAGTTGTAGGTCCCTTGAAACCTGCATCAGAGTTTTCCAGTATATTCATTGTTGCATCTGGAATGTATGTCTCTCCACCATGTTTTTCCCATTGTTCAGATCCTGCTTCACATAATACCAATTCAGTTTGAGTGTTACATGCCTTCAATACTTTTAACATTGAATCAACAATCTCTGGACCAATGCCGTCGCCTTTGATTATTGCAGCCTTTTTTCCCAAATCAGGCGAAATTGTAGTAGCAGCATATTTAACTCTAACTAGAAAATTATTTGCAAAATTTATTGTATAATGCTAAAGCTTAAACTCCTCATTGATTGGACATTTTGTTGATGAAAATAGTACAGATCTCAGACATTCACGTCGGAGCTCAATTCAAAGAAGAAACCTTTGATCTTGCAGTAGAAGAGATAAACCAACTCAAGCCGTCTGTCATTGTAGCAACAGGTGATCTCACAAATGAGGGACTGCTCAAGGAATATGAAAAATGCAAGGCCAAGTTCTCTCAATTTGATGCTGAAAAGATAATTGCAATGAGTGGAAATCATGATTATAGAAACACCGGATATCTTTTATTCAAAAAGTTCTTTCCTTTTGATTCTGTAAATGAACTAGATGATGATACAATACTTGTAACACTTGGTACCGCAAGACCTGACAGAGATGAGGGTGAGATTGGATTTAGACAAAACCTGTGGCTTGAGAGAACCATGAAAAAATATGAAAACAAGACCAAGATACTTGCAATGCATCACCATCTGATTGGTGTTCCTGATACTGGAACTGACAGAGTGACTGTAATAGATTCTGGAGATGCACTACGTACTGCACTTGCAAGCAAGATAGACTTGGTAATATGTGGCCACAAACACAGGCCATGGTTTTGGAACTTTGGAAATTTATCAATAGCAAATGCTGGAACGGTATCTTCTGAAAGAATGAGGGGACTCTTTGATAATACATACAATATCATTACTGTTGAAAAAGGCAAAATCAAAGTGGATTTGAAGATTGTAGGTGGAGAGAAAATCCATCTAAAGGATCTTGTAGAAAACTACAAACGTTTTGGCGAAGAATAGGAAAATTCATTCCAGCTCTGGTTCCAAAGTTATAATAACAGTTTAAATTTCAGCAAACATCGTGCGGGGGTCGCCTAGCCTGGTAGGGCGTGGGATTGCTAATCCCATGTCCGCAAGGACCCGTGGGTTCGAATCCCACTCCCCGCGCTTTTTGCGATCTACGCTTAAACTTAATAAACCGAATTTTACAAATTTATGCAATGGTAAGGAGAAAAACAGTAAAACCAAGATCAAGCGGTCCAAAAAACGTTACAACCGGTCTCTGTCCTAAATGCGGTACAATCGGAAAAATTTTGATAATAGGATTGATTGGAAGCGAAAAAGGCAAATGCCAATCATGTAACGGCGAATTCACACTATAGAAAATACTGACAAAATCCTCAACAAAATAAACCATAAATTTTTAAGGTCATATCTAGTGAAGAGTAAACATATGGCAGGCGAAGACGAATCCATTTATGAAAGAGTAGCTAGACTTGAAGATGAGGTAGCCAGCCTAAGAAATGAGGTAGACATCCTCAAAGGCACATTCAGAAATAAGATTGTAAGATACGAACACAAATTGATCAAGAAAGGAAAAGACGTACAATCAATTATTGACTAGATTTCTCTTTGATGTTTTTTATCATCTCTAATATTTCATCAACATCATCTGCTTCTGGAGCAAGCTCGATGTACTTGTTAAGAGATACTAACGCACGATCATTTTGAAGCAGTCTTGATTGAATAATTCCCATGTCTCTGATATCTTCAGGTGAGTTTGAGTCAAGGCCTAGTATCATGTTGACACAGTGCATTGCCTTATCATAACTAAAAGACTCGGTGTATGAACCCTTCAAGTTTCGTAAAATTCTTATCAAAATCTTTTCTGGTTCGATATCATTTAGATACTCTGGTTCAAACTCTACTCCTTCACCATATGTAGCATCAAGTATGTCCTGGAGGTCTTCAACATCCAATAGACTGCCACCATTGAATGGATCCAAAACAAGTTCTTCTGAATATTTCACCAAGAAATGGCCTGGAAATCCTACGGGGTGGAGCTCAAGACCTATTGCCTTTGCAAGCTCGATGTAGATAATTGATAATGTGATTGGTATTCCGGTACGCTTTTCTATTACTACGTTTAGAAAATTGTTTCTTGGATTGTAATAGTCATCACTATTTCCTTCAAACTCCAAGACATCAAACATGTACTCGTTTAACATGGAAACAAGGTAGATGGGATTTTTGACATCAGATATGTGCTCACGCAGTCCTTGTTCAAATGATCTCAATTTTTCTATGTATTCTGTGATATTCAAATCTGGAAACTCTAGGGTCTGGGATAATTTCAGACACTTTTCAATTAGCGTGTATTGTGGACTCTTTGCATAAGAGATCCACTCTGCTGCAAATGGATCAAATTCATTCATTTTCTATTTAGATAACTTTCTGGATTTTTGAGTTCTCTAGTTGTTGGAGGATTTGCAATCAATGTCTTGTATGTATCAGTGCCTAATTTTGCAAAGACATGTTCTGTAAAGTCAGTTCCCATACTTTTTCTAATCTGATATGTTGAGATGTCACTATTTGCAAACGTGACTAGATAATTTTTCAAATCTTGATCATCTTTTAAAATATTTTTTACCGCAAACTCTGCCATTCCTTCCATTGTTGTAAATGCTGCATGATGTGCCTGGATTGGTTTTAGCCATCTTTGGTAAATGTCAAGAAGTTGTGGAATCATTTCTGAGATTTTGGGATCAACTGTTACCTTGGTAAATGTCATAACATCTGGGCCCAAGACTTGAACTATGAAATTGTCTGGATTTAATATGAAAAACAGATTTGCTCTTTTTGCAACTGGATATTCATCTGGAACTTCGGGTAACTGTAAATAATTGTAAAGGTTCTTTGTAGTGGTATCATCAAGGTTCAAGATTATTTTTGCAAGCTCTTCGTTTATTGCATTTACTTCAGATACTGCATTTTTGTTTATGTTATACAAATTATTTTGTATTGAATGAATTTGTTCCTCAAGGATGGTCATCTTCAAGGCTCCAATGTATCCAGAGTTTACCTGATCAAATCTTGACTCATAGGGTTCGCCTTGCTTGTGTAATATGATCTTGGGATAATTTGATAGAATGAACTTGTTTAGGTATATTGCAGATTCGTAAAAATCGCCATATGTGGTGGATATCTGTGAGATGTACCCTTTTGCATATGTAGAATAGACTAGATATCTAAAGGTCTGATTTTCTGCAAGTGTTGCTATCTTTTGAACATCTTCATGTGCAATTGCTGTAAAGAGTTCATCTACAAACTCTGCAGATTCTCTTGTGGGATACACCTTGCGTCCTTTGAGGCGCTTGAATTCTACAAGTTCTGGAAACTCGACTCTTGTCTGAGATACTGGAATTCCTGTAAACTCTGATATCTTTTTTGACATGTCTGAAAATAGTCTATTGCAAATTGATTCAATGTCTTCAAACTTTATTTTTCCAGCAAACGCCTGACTGGATTTTGCCTCTGAGTTTGTTATCTCTTTTTCCTCGTTTATTTCAACTGAGAGCTGATCTAAAAGGGCATATGCAAACTCTTCAAACTCTGTCATTATGAAATTGAATCAAACCTGCCAATTTAACATTAACTTTAGATCTGTTTTTCTATATTGGGTTGTGTTTTTGTAAGAATCTGCTTTTAAAATAAAAATGTCTATTTTTATCCCGTTGAGTTCATGTTTGACGGCATTGAACCAGTAGAATTAACTGCTGGCATTGAACCGATAGAATTCATACTTGACATTGATCCAGTTGCATTCATGCTTGGCTGCATTGACATGGATGAATTAGTCCAAGCGAATTGATTTATTTCTCTTGGTCCTGTTAGATAGTTAACAACTATTTGATGCATTACTACAAATCCATATTGTGCACCTGTGGCTTTACCAGGACCCTCACGTTGTGATGCTGATACAGCTGATGACCATTTGGTATTTTCTCCTGGTTGACAAACATGATTACCACAAACTTTGTTTGGATTCCAGTTTGACATGATACCTTCATGTTCACCTGTTCCCATAGTTAGTGCACTTGCTTCTTGAGTTATTGTCATGGATAATGCAATGGAAAACAAAACTGCAAAAACTAGCATCTTTTTAGACATTTTTAGTATTTGAATTGTCTTAGAATAAAAGGTATTCGCCTCTTTCTATAAAAAAGTATGTGTCCATGAGGCTAAATCAGTCTATTCGTACATGTGAAATCTTGCCCTGACTTTTTTCATGCACACAAAACTTGGTCCTAAATGACTCGTATTCAGTGGTCTTGAAACTAGTGAATTGATTTTATTTTCAAATCATTCTGCGAATCTAAGTGCAAACATGTTCTTGTCATATTTGATGTCAATTTTTTTGTGGAACAATTCTTGGAATATCAACTCTAGAATTGTTTTGTTGTAAAGTGACCAGTTTTTACCAATCTCATGTTTCATAACAAAAGTATGCATACCTTTGTCAGACATGTGACTTACCTGTACCGAAGAGTTGATCATTTGCATTTCAAACCATGACATGAAGGAAATGATGCTTGTCTCTCCTTTCATAAACATTGCAATATCAAGCATTTCATCTTTTCCAACTGATGCAATTTCTATTACTTTTTTTTCACTTAGACTGTCAAAAATTTTTGTAAATACTGATTTGTTAAGATTGACTAAACCTATTCTTGATTGGTAAATATCCCACTCTAGGAATCTTTTCAAGGCCTGAGTTGCAAGTGTGTTGGTGTTCACTTGATGATTTGCAGCTTCTTTGTGTAATTTGTCTATGAGTTCTGAATCAAATCTGAACGTAATAGTGGATGTCTTTTTCTTGTTACTGTATGTCTCTTCCATGATGTGTGATTAATTTCTAAATATTTAAGAAATGATGCAAATGAAGAATTCATTGTATCTGTGGTACAATCGTCTTACAATGTATACAGACATGATTTATTCTGGAATCACTAATACTATAACATGGTAGACATAAAAGTCAGGATACAGATTGGTGCACCCTTGGAAAAGGTGTACGACGTGGTATCAAAGGTTGACGATGATCCCAAGTTCTGGAACCTGACAAAAAAGATTAGAAACATCTCAAAGAAAGAAGGCGAGATTGTTCGAGAAGTCGTAGTAGGCAAGACCGACAGGTGCCTACAAAAGATCATGCTTGTGCCCAAAGGTGAAGTGCATGTACTTTGGACCAAAGGTCTGATAACTGGAACAAAGGATCTTCTTTTGAGTGCGATGGGAAACTCTACTCTATTGGAGATCAGTATGAGCTACAAAATATCTGGCCCAGCTGGCTTGTTCTCGGGAAGAATCGAGGAAGAGCTACAAGTTGAAGCCGAGATGGCAGCTGATCTGATAAAGGAAAAGGCAGAGGGAAGACCTCATAGCATCCCCATGGAAGAGAGAAAATCATGGGCTGACCTTATACGTGGATAGGCCAACTCATTACAAATTTTTTGTTTAAAATCAAAACTACATCTATGTGTACATTGACTTTTTCTGGTATGTTTGGAATGTGTGGGAAATTAAATGATAGTCACATATTTTTCTACAAGTTTCATAACTGGATTGAATTTAGATTTGATAATCACTGATTGGTGGGTTTTTTCCTTTTCATAAGAAATACCGTTCCACCAATGGCTGCAGCTGCAACAACTATTCCAACGTAAATCATGGTATTATCAATGGGGGGTGTCTGGGCTGGAACAAATACTTGGAACACTCCTACTGTAATTAGACCGCTCGATCCATTAATTGATGTGGGATTATCTGCACGGAAAAATACTGGAAACGTACCGTCATTTGGAAATGCGTAACTTACTGAAAAGTTTCCATTTGGCACTACTATCTGACTAAAGTTGTAATATCCACTTCCACCGGTAAAACCAGCTACGTTACCTATGGTAATTGACCCGACATAGTTCTGCACTTGTTCTCCAGTTGTAGAGTTTATCATTGAAAACATCAGTGTAGTGTAATCATTGATTTTTGGACTTGATGGCGAAAACCAAAACTTCATGGTCACACCACTCTGTGTCACTTGTTGCACTGGACTAGTTTCTTGTGCATGTGCTACAAGAAATAATGATGGTACCAGCAAAATTCCCGATAATATTGGAATTACTAGTAAAACTGATCTTCTTAACAACTCATCTAACAGTGATCTTCAATCTTTTATTATTTGCGAATCTGTTTTTGTGATACCAATATCATTTGATGGTCATAAACTAACAATTTCTTGAGAGATTGAAGATTTTTGGGGCTCAACACACGTTTGTTCGAGCATGAACAAAACGGTGTATACCGGGGGTGGGTTTCGAACCCACGACCTCCAGATTATGAGTATTACCCTTTTGTGTGGACTGGCACTCTAGGCCAGGCTGAGCTACCCCGGCATAAATAACGCCTAAATTCTTGATGCAATTAAATGTAGCTTGCTCAAACTTTTGCAATCTCTTTCCAGTTGGTATCTACCTTTGACACCCACTGGAATTTCTTTTGCAATGCAGATGTGTAGAGTTTTTCCCATTCTAGTCCCACTGAATCAGACCATGCTTTGACTACTCTTGGGTCGATGTAATTTCGAAGCGAAGTCCCCAAATTATAGTCTCGAGTTTTTTCTGTCAATTCTAGTGCAAATTTTAATTTTTCTTCACGTTGTTTTAGTTTTTCAACTTGTTTCTCAGTCTTGGGTTTTGTATCCTTTAGTTTCTTGATGGCTTCACGTTTTTTCTCCAATGTTTCATCAAAGTTCTTGGGTATGGTTCTCTTGTGGTTGCATGTTACAGCAGCTTCCAAGTTGGCTAATTTTGCATGGTATATCTTGATGTTTTCTGATTTTGATTTTAGGTTGTCAACTTTTTTGAGATAATTTGTAACTACCTGTGTTGCAAGATATGTTCTGAATACCTTTGCAGTAAGGCCCTTTACTATGCCACTGAGAAATTCATTGACATGTCGTGATGTGATTCCATCAAATATGAGATCATCTTTTTTCTTTTTCTCTGTTAGTTTTTTGAGATTTTCATAAAACATCTTGTCTTGTTCTGTAACTGGGAGTGGTTTTTGCCATCTTACACTGTCTTTTCCTAAAAAGTCAAACTCTATGACACCAGGTTTTAGGTTTATGTGCTCTACTCTTAGTGTGGTTGCACCTACGGTATCTGCCTCATCTGGATCCTTTTCGTCCCCTACTCTCATTGCAGTCTTGTAAATCAAATAACATACAGTAGCAATTCTTCGCACCTTCTCGTCCTTGTCTGACATTTTCTTAATCACTGCACCCAACACTTTGTCTATTTCTGCAGCAAGTTTTGTTGCCTTGTCATACTTCATCTTGTCACGTTCTTGTTTGAGATCTGATGTATCAGAAAGCCATACGTATTTTCTCTTCTCAGTAAGTACATCCATCCAGCTTGCAAGCCACATGAAATCCTGTTCATGGATAATCTTGTCCCATTTGCCTGGAGGTACTTTGGCATCTTTTCCAAGATTTAGTGTAACATCCTTTTCTGTAATCCTTGGTTTCCACTTGCCTCTTAATGGATGATCACCTCTTCCAATGAAAAGACCGGGAGGTTCTGCCATCCAGTTGGCTACGTCAACTTCTTTTCCATCAATTATTGCCTTGCCGTACATTGCCTTCATTTTTTCTTTGATCTCTTTTCTTGTAGCTGCAATCTTTTTCTTTTCTTCCTTGGTCATGGTCACCTTGGAATCTTTTTCCTTGTCTACAATCTTGAATGCATCAGTAAAATCAATATCTACAAGTGAAATGTTTTTGAAATTTGCAGGAAGTGTTTTTACAAAATAAGAAAGAAAATTCTTTTGAAAGACTTGGTCCTTGACATAAGGTGTATCTTTCTTTTTTGCCCACTGATAGGCCATCTCTTCAGCATCGATGTTTAGAGAAACTTTTTCTCCCTTGATCTTGATTGTAATGCCTTTTGATTCATAGGGCGGAAGAAACGCAATGCCATTGTGTTGAAGGGTTTTCCATTTCATTTTTTAATATCACACTAAATTTTGATTAAATCTGTTGACTTAGACAAAAATTGCTTTACGTCGTATATCAATCTAACCAAAAGAATCATGTGAAATTCATAGAATTTCATGCTACATTATTTCAGTATTGGAGAAATAGTATCAAAAAAGGCGTATTTTAGCTGAAAAGCTCTTTTTTTATGTAATTTTCAAACTCAATGTCAGTCTTGTCTTTCTTTGCCTCTAGAAACATTATTGCATCATTGCCAACAGGATAGCGAGGTAGTGGGTTCTCAGATGAGATTGCCTTGATTATGGTCCTGGCAACCTCTTGTGGAGGAGTTCCCATCTCTGACATCATCAATAAACCATTCATCACTTTTTCAGTCATGTCTTTGTATGGTGATCCTGGCTTTGTGACTTTTTTCAGGGTTGAAAACAAGTTTGTCTTGATTACGCCCGGTTCTATGATTATTGTTTTGATTCCAAATGGAAATAGTTCGTATCGCATTGATTCGCTTAGGCCTTCCAACGCAAACTTGGTACTGATGTATCCTGGAGTTACTGGAAAACCTATTCTTCCTGCAACTGAGCTTATGTTTACTATTGTTCCTGATTTTTGACTGCGCATTGTAGGTAATACTGCCTGAATTGTTCTTACCACTCCGAAAAAGTTTGTTTCAAATTGATCCTTTAGGTCTGTAATAGTTAGATCTTCCAAACATCCTACGAGAAAATAACCTGCATTGTTTACTAGAACATCAATTCTCTTTTTTTCGTTTATTATGTATTCCACTGCTTTTTTTATGGTACCTTCATTGTTGACATCAAGTTCTATTACACTGATCTTCAGATTCTCTTTTTTTGCAATGTCTAGAATTTTGTTGCCTTTTTTGACATCACGCATTGTTGCATAGGTGTGGTATCCGTCACGTGCTAGTGCAAGTGCTGTTTCAAAACCTATTCCACTTGAACTGCCAGTTACTAGTGCAACTTTGTCCATGAGAAGTCTTTGTTGATGATATTAATAATTTGTATCATTCTAGTCTTTTCTAGTTTTTATTCCATTATACTAGAGGTTTGTCTCCTTCGACAGGTTCTGTAACCTCTGTTTTTTCACCATCTGTTATTCTTTGTAGAATCTCTTTTGCTGACAACTTGTGAAGATATTCATTGTTGTTTCCACATCTGTATGAAAAAGTACAACGTGGACAACCTGCCTCACTCTTACAGGGGCATTCTGATACAATGTCCAGACTTCGCTCAAAGGCCTTTTCAAGCCTGTCGTAAAGTGCCTTGCTTGCACCGTTTCCACCTATTGCAGAATCATAGACAAAGACCAAGCCTGATGTACCAAGAGATATGCCACCCAAGTCTTGTGAGACACCGCCTGTTATCATGTTGCT
Source organism: uncultured Nitrososphaerota archaeon (assembly GCA_963716995.1). Lineage (GTDB taxonomy): Archaea > Thermoproteota > Nitrososphaeria > Nitrososphaerales > Nitrosopumilaceae > Nitrosotalea. The sequence continues at coordinate 75,073 of CAVQVB010000021.1, read as the reverse complement.
TCCTTCTATTACAACATGTTCTGTAGCATGATACCCACTTGCTTCGACATATTCTTCATTTTCTGCCTTGCTGATTTGATTTAGTGGTCTTGGAGCCTTGAATACAATTCCCTTTGTGACAAAATCATAATCAAGTGGTTTTTCTAAAATTATTTTTTGTCCTTGTCCTACTTCTTGACCCAATTCCAGGTTGACATAACCATAGACTCGTTTCTGAATGTGTAACTTGCAGAATGCAACCTCAATTCCATTTGCAAGTCTTTTCTCAAAAATTGTCTCTATTGTTGGCCATTCTTCTGTAAGGGATTTAGTATAGTATGGGTAATTCTTTGGAAGATATTCTAATTTTGCAGTCATCTTCTCTGGATATCCTACCTCTTTGACTTTGTATCTGATTCCTGCCAAAAAATAAACTGCTTGTGGATGGAGTTCTTCTAATGCAATTGGTAACACTCGTTCTCCAACTTTTTTGCCATTTAGAAAAATGTCAATTGATCTTCCTATTCCTCTTATGCTGTAATCTTCTAGAATTGATTGTATTTGATCATAATTTGGAACATATCTATTTTCAATCAAGACAAGACTGCCTGCACCAACATGTCTTTCAATGACATCCTTGTGTTCTGGTAGTTCATGTTTTGCAATTGGCTTGTCACAGGCCATCGCGATAACTTGAAACTCTTCAACAAATGGATTTTTTGGATCAATGTAAATTTGTTCAACATCTTCAAAATAATCTGCAGGATGATTCTTGTAATATTGGGATATTGGGTCGTTGCCTAGTACCAAAAATGCATATCCTCCTTGACCTTTTCTTGCAGCTCTTCCTATTCTCTGTGTGAGTCTGTTTACTGGAATTGTAGATGATATTACTCCATCAACATTACCTACGTCAATTCCAAGCTCAAGTGTAGGAGTTGCAGAAATTGCAAGTAACTTGTCAGTCTTGAACAATGTCTCAACTGATCTTCTATAATTTGCCATGAGGCCTGCCCGATGAACCTTGATGTCTATTTTTTGTCGTCTTGCTTGCAGTGCCAAAAGTTCGGAATTAAGATGAGAATTGCTAAACACTAGTGTTTTGTGCTGTTTTGATGTCAATTTCTTTAGTATGTCAATCATTAATGCACGCTGGGTCATAAGCGATGGAAAGAGCATTGAAAATTCTGTCTTGCCTTTCTTGCCAGAGCCTGAGACTTGAACCATCTTTACTCCAAATAACATCTGACAAAATTGTAATGCATTTTCCAGTGTTGCAGATGCTGCAATCATCTGCATCTTGGGTGCAATTCGTTTCAATCTTTTTATGATATAGTGAACATTAGAACCAAAGATTCCAGAGTATACGTGGGCTTCATCAACTGCAAGAAATCTAGTGGTATTAAACAGAGACGCAAATCTAGTTCTATGCCACAAGTGATAATGTAACACATCAAAGTTAGTTATTATGACCTGAGGGGGATTTGCAAGAATTTCTCCACGTTCCTCTTGTTTTGTATCTCCGTCAAATACTGCACATCGTATATTCATCTTGTCTGCAATTTCTTTTATCTTTGGATATTGATCACGAGAAAGAGATTTTGTTGGATAGACAAAAATTGCTTGTATTGTAGAAACTGGATTTTTTGAGTTTCCTATTCTTTCAATGATTGGTACCACAAATGATTCTGTTTTTCCAGATGCAGTGGGTGCAGTGATTACTATGTTATCGCCTGATACGATATGGTGTATTGCCTCTTCTTGAAATTTGTAGAATTTCTTTATGCCTTTTGATTCCAATGCCTCTATGATACGCTGATCAAGACCTGAATCTGATACAGTAGAACCCATCTCAGGCTCTGGTTCCTCTATTATCTTAAAGTGTGAGACATAGTGTCTCTTTGAGAATAGAATTGATTTTGTAATCTCTGCAATCTTGGCACCTCCTATCATCTTGTTTATCTCATCTTCTGTCTGCAAGATGCCTTCTTTTTCTAGAGTTGATTCTGATTGGCTCTTGGTTGGTATCTCACCATTGTCAAATTTTATCAAAAACTCTAGAAATGCTTCATCTACATTCTTCTTGGAATCTATGATATCTTCAATTTTGCATTTGGGACAGCTGAAATGTATTTTTTGATTAAATGTGCGTTGAACATCTATCTTGGATTTACACTTGGGGCAATTGTGCACTAGGACAAGGAACAATTCTGGATGATTTAATTTTTGGTTATGGTATTCCGTCCATCACAAGTAAAACTTTAAAGTAGAATTTGTCCAAAACCGTGATGACATATAATATCGTATTATTTCTAGACTGACGTGGGTCTTGGAAGTTATTGGGGCGAAGTCCTTGATGTATTGGAAAAAATAATTCCTGTATATGACAAGGTCAATTCTATGATTTCACTTGGAAGAGATTCTGAGTTTCGCCAAAGAGGAATCACAAATAGAGTTCATCCTGGAAACAATATCCTTGATGCAGGTTCTGGTTTTGGCAACATGTCAAAGACTGCATCTCAGATCTGTGATGGAAATCTTACCATCACATTGTATGACCCACTAAGAGCGATGCTAAAAAACACCAGTCGATTATTTTCTGTAACACCTGTACTAACATGCGGAGTCTTTGAACATATTCCATTTCGCGATGAAAATTTTGATGCAGTACTTACTGGATATTCTCTAAGAGATGCAATCAATCTACGAATTGCAATATCTGAGATACACCGAGTCCTAAAAAAAGGTGGAAGATTTGTCATAGTTGATCTAGGCAAGCCTGACAATCCTGTACTTCGAGCTGGAGTATCGTTTTACCTCAGGGCGATACTTCCTATACTGGCAGTCATTGGTGGAGGAAAACTAGGCCTGAAATTTGCTACTCTGTATGGTACGTACAAACTATGGCCTCAAAACAAGAAACTAGAGTCGCTTCTTCTTGAAAGATTCTCAAGAGTAGAGTTTGAAAAAGGCATGCTTGGGGGCGCAATCATGGTTGCAGCATACAAGTAAAGATGAACAAAGTAACGCTTGTCTATGTTATTGCATTAATTGTTGGATTTTCATATGGAATGCACAATCCTATCGTTCCGCTATTTTCAAAAGATCTTGGTGCATCGTACTTTGATCTTGGAGTGATTGGATTTGCAAATTTTATTCCTTACATGTTCATTCCACTTTTTGTTGGACTGTTGCTTGACCGATTTAACAAGGGTCTTCTTCTTTCTCTTGGGTTAATTCTTGATTCTGTATCGATTTACTTGTTGTCTGTTGCAGATTCCATTCCACAGGTAATATTGTTTAGAGCTATGGTTGGAGTTGCACATTCATTTTTCTGGCCTCCATGTGAATCTATAATATCACAATCCACCAGTCCGCAGAATCGTGTGAAAGCAATTTCTAGATTTATGGCTTTTTTTGTTGTAGGTCTTATGATTGGACCTCTAATTGGTTCATTTTTGCTTGAACACTTTGATGTATCTTACAGGATACTCTTCCAAGTTGCTGCATTTGCAATTGCAACTTCGTTGGTTTCTTCATTGATGTTATCAAAAGATAAAAAAATTATTCCTAGTGGAACGATATCTATTACATCTGCAAAACATTTGATAAAATTTCCTACAGTTATTGCAATCCTTTTGTTTGCAAGTGTAAGCTTTGGAGTATTTCTAGCAATACTTCCTGCATTTATGAGTGAGCGGTCGATTTCAGAATCAAATATTGAACTATTGTTTTTTGTGTTTGGAATATCAAGACTTGTCTCACTGTTGTCATCAAACTTTCTCATGAAAAAATTCCTCACAAGTATCATGCTTGTTATTGTATCAATATCTGTTGGAATGTTGCTATTGTTTTACTCTCACACTATGGTAGAATTTGGCATAGCAGTACTTGTACTTGGGTTTGGATTTAGTGTGTATTTTCCACTAACATTTGAAATTATTATGAGAAAGGCAAAAGAAAATGCAGGGGCATTAATTGGTGCATATGAGGCAACATTTGGAATTGGGTGGGCGTTTGGACCATTGATAATTGGAATGATTGCAAATTCGTTTGGTAGTTCAATTCCTTATCTCATCTTGTTTGTGACAGGGTTGTTTGTATTGGGATTTGTATTCCTCAAGAGAAAACAAGTTGTTCTAGTCTAAAGCTTTAATTTTAGAAACAAGACAGATCATTCCATGTTTGATTTTGCACTCAACATCATAGGTAACGACTGGATTATGATTGCCTTGGCAGCTTTGGTGTTGCTACTTGGAACCAAAAAAGTACCAGATGCAACAAAAAAACTTGCACGAATCATGGCTCAATATGATAAAACAAAAAACATGGTTCAAGATGAAATCAAGAAAGCCAGGGGTGAGTTTAACATCAATATTTCAGGACCTGTTATGTCTGAGCGACAAAAACTTGAAACACTTGCCAAGTCATTTGGTGTAAACATTGAAGGGAAAACTGATGATGATCTGCGTAATTTGGTCAACTCTAATCTTGGTGGTAATGCAAAACCCGATCAAGATACTACAAAACAATAATAACACTCTCAACAAATTTAAATACAATATCCCGTGAGACATATCGGTAAAGATTGACTAAAATCGATCCTTGGCAAAATGCTCTCAAGCAACTTGCAGATGCCGCAAAAATTTTGAAACTTGATGCTGGTATTCATGAAATGCTAGCAAATCCAAAAAAAATTCTAATCGTTTCATTGCCCATCAAGATGGATGATGGTAGAATCAAGGTATTCACAGGATATAGATCACAACATAATGACTTTAGAGGTCCACACAAAGGTGGAATAAGATATCATCCAGATGTTACAATCGAAGAAGTAAAGGCATTATCCATGTGGATGACTTGGAAGTGTGCAATTGTTGATGTTCCATTTGGTGGAGGTAAGGGTGGAATTATCTGTGATCCAAAAAGACTCTCAGCTGGCGAAAAAGAGAGATTGACAAGAAGATATGCATATGCAATATCTGAAATCATTGGACCTGGTAAAGATGTTCCAGCTCCTGATGTGTATACTACTGGAAAAGAAATGGCTCAGATAATGGATGTTTATAGTGTAATGCATGGACAGGCAGAACCTGCTGTCATCACAGGAAAACCAATTGCAGCAGGAGGCTCTCTTGCAAGAAACGTAGCCACTGGTCTTGGTGTTGCTTATTGTATTAGAGAAGGTGCAAAGAAGATTGGACTTAATCTCAAGGGTGCCAAAGTTGTCATTCAAGGTTATGGTAATGCTGGAACATATGTTGCAGAATATGTAGAAAAATTGGGTGCAAAAATTATTGGAGTAAGTGACACTAAAGGTTCTATAATTAATCCAAAAGGAATGGATGCAAAGAAGGTGCTTGAATACAAGACTAAACATGGAAGCGTTGTTGGTTATCCTGGAAGCAAAAAGGTGTCAACAGAAGAACTGCTTACTACTCCATGTGATGTTTTGGTACCTGCAGCACTTGAGAATCAAATAACTCCTCAGATTGCAAGAAACATCAAGTGCAAAATACTTGCAGAAGCAGCAAACGGTCCTACAACTCCTGAAGCAGATGATATTATTTTCAAAAAGAAGATCATGGTTATTCCAGATATCTTGGCAAACTCTGGTGGTGTGTGTATATCATACCTAGAATGGGTACAAAACTTGCAAAGATACTATTGGACATTTGATGAAGTTGCAGGTAAGATGGAACACCACATTGTACGTGGTTTCAACGATACCTATGCTCTTTCAAAGAAACACAATGTAGACATGAGAAAAGCAAGCATGGTGCTTGCAGTTGGCAGAGTGCTAGAAGCATTTGATGCACGTGGCCTCTGGCCATAGAAATACCTAATACTTGATATTGTGATAATGTTCTATGAGCAAGGCTTTTGTGGCAATACATTGTGAAACTGGAAAAGAAAATCCTATAATTAGAAAACTTATGGAAATCAAAGGTATATCCGAAGTCACTGGAACTCTTGGACTGTACGACATTATCGCAAAAATCGAGGCAGCTGATTCCATGACTCTGGAAAAAATAATAACAAAAGAAGTAAGAAAAATTCCGCACGTCTTGACTACCATGACCCTGATGGTCATCTAAAAACTCAATAACACTTTTCCAAATTGTACGTTGATCTAGTTTACACTAGTTGTTAGAAAATAAAAATTAAAAAAATTTCGAATCTAGGATGTGCTAAATGAACTTCCACAAGAGCAAGACTTGGTTACATTTGGATTGTTGATTTTAAATCCTGCACCCATTAGGCTCTCAATGTAGTCAATATTTGCACCCTTGAGGTAGTCGACACTATAACTGTCAATTACCATCTTGACACCATTTTCTTCGATTACAAGATCGTCTTCTTCAGATGCCTTTTCAAATCCCATTCCGTAGGATAATCCTGAACATCCTCCACCTTGTACGTAGACTCGCAGAAATTGTGGCTTTTCGGCTTCTTCTGCCATGAAAGCAATTACTTTTTCTGCGGCTTTTGGTGTAATTGTGACCAATTTTGTGGTCTGTGTATTACTCATGAACCTAATTCGTCCTTTAAATTATAATAATCTTTTCATACCTGACATAATAGGAATCAAAGATTAGGTCGAGCTTACTTTTTTGACTTGTTTACAAAAGCAGTCATTCTTTCTGCTCTGTCAGGATGAGTAAAGCACAAGCCCCATGTGTATAATTCAAGAGCAAGACCTGTGTCAATGTCTGAATTTCTTCCCTTGTTTATTGCGATCTTTGACATTCTTACTGCCATTGCAGAATTTTGAGCAATCATCTTTGCAATATTGTTAGTCTCTTCCATTAATTTTGCAAGTTCTACTACTTTGTTTACTAGGCCCATTTCTTTTGCTTCATCTGATTTTACAATTCTTCCAGTGAAGATCAAATCTTTTGCTTGGGAAATTCCAATTGTTCTTTGTAATCTCTGAGTTCCACCCCAACCTGGGCATACACCTATTGTTACTTCTGGCTGTCCCATCCTTGCAGTATCTGCAGCTATTCTAATGTCACATGCAAGTGCTAGTTCACATCCACCGCCGAGTGCAAATCCATTGATTGCAGCAATTGTTGGCTTGCTACAATTTTCTACGGTATGTGTTAACAGATGGCCAAGTTTTGCATAAGTTTCTGATTCTATTGGTGTGATTGTTGACATGTATGCAATGTCTGCACCTGCAGAAAATGCCTTGTCTCCTTCTCCTGTAATTACTACAACCTTTACGGAATCATCCTTTTCGATTTCTTTGAATTCTTTGATGATATCGTTTGCAACATCCATGTTCATAGCGTTGAGCTTGTCTGGTCTGTTAATCTTGATTGTGCAAATTCCTTCTGATTTTGTGACGTTAACTAGAGACATGTCAAAACTCCAAACTATGTGGAAATTAAACCTTATTGGGTTTAACTTTTCCCCACTGGTGTAGGGCAGATGCTGCTGCAACCCAGTTTCGGATATCGTCATACACTGGGACATTGTGCTTTTCAATTAGTCCAGAGACTTTGGCTGTGTATGGACCGCCGTTTCCACCTACGAGCAATGGCTTTTTGCCTTGTTTTGAGAATTCTCCCAAGTAATCAATTATTGTCTCTTCAAGTGGATCATCTTGGAAGACAAACCATGGCATTACAATGTCGATGTTTGGATCGTCCATGAACTTTTGTATGGAGTATCTATAGTCGTCAGCATTTGCTCCTCCTGTAACATCTGCAGGATTTCCATTTCCAATTACATATGTTGGAGGATAATGTGCTTTCATTTCTTTGAGTGTTTCTTCTGTTACTTTGCCAAGATCTAGTCCATATTTTTCAAATTGGTCTATTGCACCAATCATTGGTCCTGCACCATTGCTGACAAGTGCGACTCTAGGACCTTTAGCTGCTGGTTGCCATGCTAGTGCTTTTGTAGCTGAAGCAAGTTCTTGATAACTTTCTACTGAAATTATTCCTGCTTGTTTGAATGCTCCTTGGATTATTGCGTTAGAGCCTCCAAGTGAACCTGTATGTGATGCTGCTTGTTTTGCTCCTAGTGCAGTTCTTCCACTCTTCCAAATTATGATTGGCTTGTGCATTTCTTTCATCACACGTTTTGCAGTCTCGATGAATTTTCTACCATCACCAAATCCTTCTACGTATAATGCAATTACTTTGGTTTGAGGATCATTTGCCAAGTACCAGATCATGTCTGCTTCATCTACATCTGATCTGTTACCATAGCTTACCATCTTTGATAATCCAAACGAGTCTGCAGTTTCAAGGAAACTGATTCCCATTGTACCACTTTGTGATAGTAATGCGACTGGTCCAAGTTTTGCACGAACCATTCTCTCTTGGCCTTGGAATGCACAGTCTAGTCTGTTAGCTGCATTGAACATACCAATACAGTTTGGACCGATTATTCTGATCTTGTGTTGTTCTGACAAACTCTTGATTTGAGATTCAAAGTCGGCTCTCTCTCCTCCAAGTTCTTTTCCACCCCCTGATACGATTACCATGTTGTGGATTCCTTTCTTTGCACATGCTTCTAGAACTGGAGGTGTAATGGATAGGTCAACACATACTACAACCAAGTCAACCTTGTCTGGTATTGCTTCAATTGATGGATAGCATTTTAGTCCCAAAATTTCTTCTGCTTTTGGATTGATAGGATACACTTTACCCTTATAGTCGTGCTTTGCAATACTGTCAAGAACAGAGTTTCCTACTTTGCCAGGAGTTGCAGATGCGCCAACCAATGCAACTGATTGTGGAGTAAAGAATGTCTCCATGAATTCGATGTTTGGTTTTGCAGTTGAGATTGCATCGTTTTTGATCTCTTTTCTTAAGATTATTTTTGCATCAACCACATAGTATGACTTTGGATAAACTACGATTGGGTTGAAATCTACACTGTCAAAGTATTTTGCATTGTCTACTCCGACCTTGCTGATTTGCACAATTGCTTTTGCGAGCATACTCAAATCAATTGACTTGGTACCTCTGTACCCTTGAAGGATCTTTGAGCCCTTTAATTCTAAGAGCATTGATTTTGCATCGTCTACGGTAATTGGTAGCATTCTGAATGCAACATCTTTGAATATTTCAGTTAGTACACCACCAAGTCCTACCATTATCACTGGACCAAACTGTGGATCGTTTTGAAGTCCTATGATGAGTTCGACTCCTTGTGGAACCATTTTTTCAAGTAAAATTCCTTTTACGTGGACTCCTTTTTTCTTTGAAAGTCTTGGATACATTTCAAGAAATGTTTTCTTTACCTCTTTTTCATTTTGTAGTCCGACCTTTACTCCACCTACATCACTTTTGTGAAGTATCTGTGGTGAGACTACTTTCATAACTAGTGGAAAACCTAACTTCTTTGCCGCCTTGACAGCATCTTTTGCATTGGTTACAAGTGCATAACCTGGAACTTTGATTCCGTACTTTTTCAATACTGCTTTGGATAGATCTTCGGTGATTACCTTATGATCTGTTGCAAATGTTTCTTCAAAAATCTTTGTTACTGGGTTCAAAAGGATCTCTCCTCTTTATTGGCAGATCGCAATGATGAGATCTGTATTGTTTTATGTATCATGACGAAATTCCAAGGTCTAAGTGTTTTATATTAAACTTTTGTCAAAACGTAACAAAATATCATTCAAGAAGTTTGCCCCTTTCAAAAATGCCTTTGATACTGGAAGATGTCTCAATTTTTGTGTCTTAGAGATTAAACTCTGACTTGAAATTTTTATAAAATATCTCTAAATTTTCTCTGACAAGTCCGATCTTTTGTGGTATCTGTTTTTCAATCATGTCTGGATGAATGTATGTTGTCTTACCTAGTTCTTCTTTTGATTTTTCTAGCCAGAGTCTTATGGTTTGCTCATCTACTTCGAGATGAAATTGTATTCCAACTGCACTTTCTATCTTTATTGCTTGATTTTGATAATCCTTTGAGTGTGCTAGTCTGACTGCATTTTTTGGAAGATCAAACGTGTCACCGTGCCAGTGAAATACAGAAGATGGGCTCTTTATTCCACTGAAGAGTTTAGACTGGGAGACATTGTCAAACTCGATATCATCATAGAATCCTATCTCTTTTCTTGGTCCGCTGTATACTCTGGCGTCAAATGCTTTGGCAATAAGCTGTGAGCCAAGACATATGCCCAAAACTGGTATCTCTTTTTTTACAGAATCACGAATCAATTCCATCTCTTGTTTTAGGTATGGAAGATCATCGTTTGCACTCTCTGGGGCACCGAGAATTATTATCGCATCATACTTGTTCTCTGGAATCTTTTCATTTTTTGCAAGAATTGTCTTGGTACTAAATCCGTCTGCTTTGAGTAGATCCCCTAATGTCCCTATTCCTTCTATCTTTGTATTTTGGATTATAAGAAATTCTGACATGTGGGTCTGAAAATTGCTTAATAGTCTAGCTTGTAAATAAGTTTGTGAATTTTAAATCAGATGAAATCTATCAAGTGCAAGATTTTGTAAAATCACTCAATTCTGCACACGATAGTATAATTGTTGTAGAAGGAAAACGTGATGAGGAAGCACTGGGCAAATTGGGTTTCTCTGGAAAAATATGTCAGTTTCACAGCTTCAAAGGTCTCATAAAATTTGCCGACAGTATGCCAAAATACAAAAATCTCATACTGTTACTAGACTCTGACCCCAAGGGACGTTATCTTACAAAGAGAATAATCTCTCAGCTTCAACATAGGGTGACAATTGATCTCTCATATAGAAAACGGCTTACTGTTATAACAAAAGGCAAGATAAAAAATGTAGAAGATCTGTCGGGGTATGCATTTGAGAGTCTAGTGCGAAGGAATACGGAATAAGCACTTATATCATACCATTAGGAAAAATAATTGATCAAAAATTAAGAGGATAATGAATTGCCATATACAGGAATTGTCAAGTATCACGTTAAGCTCAGCTTCGAAGTCGATGGACTAGTTGAAAAAGCAGATATCATAGGTGCGATTTTCGGCCAGACAGAAGGTCTGCTTGGCCCGGAGATGAACCTGAACGAACTCCAGAAGGTGTCGAAGGTAGGACGAATAGAAGTCAATACCACGGCCTCGTCTACTCAAACAAAAGGAGATGCTCTAATTCCTATGAGTACTGATATCAACACAGCTGCTCTTATTGCAGCTGCAATCGAAAGTATCGATAAAGTCGGTCCATTTCAAGCTAAATTCAAACTAGATGCAATTGATGATGTACGTACTGCCAAGAAAAAAGAGATTGTAGACAGGGCAAAAGACATCGTCCAAAAGTGGTCTACAAAAACAATCAGTGAAGGTGAAGAGATGCTCAAAGATGTATCTGATATTGGTTCTGCTGGAAAACTTGCAGCATTTGGAAGAGAAAAACTTGCATGTGGTTCAGGCGTATTTGACTCTCCTTGGATAATTCTAGTTGAAGGTAGAGCCGATGTGATAAATCTATTACGAGCAGGTTTTGATAACGCACTTGCAATCGAGGGTGCAAGAATTGATGAATCAATCAAATCATTATGTGATTCAAAATCCAAAGTGGTTGCATTCCTTGATGGAGATAGAGCAGGCGGATTCATACTAAAAGAACTAAAATCTCTTGTTACAGTAGATGTAGTACACAGAGCACCAGACGGTGTTGAAGTTGAAGAACTAACTCCTATACAGATTGCAGATATTCTCAAGGATACTGCAGAAGATATGAAAAAGGAGACTGCAAAACCAATACTCAAGGATACAAAGGATGAACCAATTGCTATTGTTGTAAAGAAGGTATATCCACAACTCAATGAATCATTGGAGGCAATAGCACTCGATGATGGTACAAATCAACTCTTCAAGGTACCAGTAAGCGAAGTTGTAGGCAAACTTGCTCCTGGCTCTGGAATCAAGTTTTTGATACTTGATGGAATCATAACACAACGACTAGTAGACTCTGCAAAACAAGCTGGAATTGGGTATCTGATTGGTCACAGAATGGCTAATCTCAAGTCCACTGATGGATTGACACTCAAAACATTTACAGAGCTTGGTGTTGCATAAAATTAATGTCAGAACTAAAGATTCAACATATTCTTACACTTGCAGAACTTTTGACTAAAGGCGCGCGCTATAATTTTGTTCCAATAACTACATCTTCTCTTGGAAAAAGCATCAACAAATCACAACAGGCTGCATCAAAACATCTCATGGAACTAGAAGCAAATGGGTATGTGGAGAGACTTAGAAGCGGACAAAAAGTCTCTGTACGAATAACAACCAAAGGTCATTCTGAAATGATCAAGATATCTTCTGTTCTAAAATCAAGTCTTGAATCAATCCCCGCATATTTAGAATTCAAGGGAACAATAATTTCTGGAATGGGTGAGGGTGCATATTACATGTCAATGAAGGGATACACAAAACAATTCAAAACAAAGCTTGGCTATGTTCCATTTCCTGGAACGCTAAATGTAAAACTAAAGGACAAGGAATCAATTGAAGCCAAGCGCTCACTTGATGCATATACTGCAATATTGGTTGATGGTTTCTCAGACGGTAAGAGGACATATGGCTGGGTAAAATGTTATCCTGCAAAAATAAACGGCATCACTGCAGCACTGATTCTTCTTGAACGTACCCATCATGATGATTCCATAATTGAATTGATATCAGAAGAAAACATCAAAAAGGTAACAAAACTTTCTACTGGTTCAAAAGTTACAATACGAGTTCCAATAAGTGTAAAACCTGTCTCAAGTTAAATTCCATAAATTGACTTGCCATAGTCATTTTCTATCTTTGAACTCTTGATGTCTGGTATTGGAGACTGGAGTCTTGCAATTGATACGTTGATTCCAATCTTTTTGCATCCATCTATGATGAATTTTTCTTGATGCACCTGATCATAGCCTAATGCAATGATGTTTGGCTTGATGATCTCAACTGACTTGAATATGTCACCTTCGTATCCAACTATGGCATAATCCACCATTGAGAGAGATCTTACCAAGTCTTTGCGAAGCTCCATGTTGTGTAACGGGAGTCGTTTCTTCATTTTTTGCGCAGTATTGTCAGTTGCAATTACTACAACTAACACATTGCCAAGGGCTTTTGCTGCCCTGAGTGTATGTATGTGTCCTGGATGAATGATGTCAAAAACTCCACCTGCCAGTACGACTCGTATGGAGTTTCTTCCAAGTTCGGTAAGGGTTTTTTTATTATTTTCAATAAATCCATTTCTTACAAGATTCTCTATTTTTTCTTCTATGTATTCTGGACTGAGCGCAAGTTTTTTTCGTATAATATCTGTGGCAGTATCTCCTGAAAGTGGCGCCACAAAAAATGCTGTAATTATCTCTTTATCAAATGCATCCAAATATTATCACTCGAGCGAAACTATTACAATTTGATTTATCTATAAACTCTGTGTCCATGGATCGACTCCTCTTGAGAGGCGTAGTGCATCCATCAATCCCTCTGCATATCCAATACTGAGTACTGCAAGCTCTTCTTGTCCATCTTTTTGGAACTTTTCTGCATCATCGATGTATAGTTGAGCATTTTCTATCACTGGACCAAGACTTGGATCACTTTTGAACATCTTTACTACTTCCTCTAATGCTTGTCTTGCCTTTGGAATATACTTTGCAAGCATCTGGTCCGATATTTTTTGAATCTTTGATGAGTTGTCAAATGGTTCATCAAGACACTTGGAAAATATCTTGATTGCATCGCTTTCTGTAAAGTGTAACCTTCCCGGAATGATGATGGTATGTGGAGGCTTGCCAAAGTCTGTCTTGACAAGTGTTGATATTTTTCCTGAAATTATTTTTTGATTCTTTGAGCCAATTCTTGATGCAATTATTGCAAATGTAGATTGATCTATGACATTTCGTTTTTGACCGTCTTCTGTTTTAAGCAAATTGGCTAGAGCATCTTTTGGTTCCATAAAGAAATTCGAACTTTTGTCAAATTCTAGTATGAGTAAACTATGGCTTCCTTTTACCATGTTCTCATAAATTGTATAGTATACTGTATTCAGTGATAGAATCTCTCTCATGATTGTCACAGGTCTTCCAATTTTGTAATGGTGTAAACCACATTCTCCAATCAAAGACGTGATTGCTGACGCACCATGAATTGTCTTTGTCTTAATCTTGTTCTTCTCTGCCCTTGTACGTAATTCAAGATGGGTTGTTGCCACATATGGGTCTCCATAAGCAAGTAGTACGACATTCTTCTTTTTGGCAAGTGCCAAGATTGCCTTACCATCTTCTACCATCCATCTGGGTGATATGGTCAGCTTTCCCTTGACTAGTTTTTTTATCTTTGATAGTTCTGTTTTTCCAATGGGGCTAGTAAAATTTTCAAAAAATGTCATGTCTGCCTTTTTTAAAACTTGGATGGCATTAGCACTTGCACCCTCTAGTCCTGAAATGCCAAGACCCACAAACCATAACATTGTAAAAAACTCCAGTCACTCTATATTTTGAGCTTCGTTTTAGGACTTGGTGGCATGACTTTTGAATTCATGCAATCTTCTCAGATGAGATAACATTCTCTTGAAAACCTCAATGCTTCTTAGAAACTCGTCAGTTGATACTCGCTCATCAATTGTATGTGATGCATGAGGATCTCCTGGACCATATGTAACAACTGGAATGTTTAATGAATTTCCTATGATGTTCATGTCTCCTGTTCCTGTCTTTCGAATTAACTGTGGTCTTGCTTTTTCTACATCCATTATTCCTAATGTTAGTGCTCTTACAAGTGGAGAATTATGTGGTGCCTCAAACGGCTCTGTTTCATCTATTACTGAATAAAATGCATTGACTCCTTGTTTTTTTGCAATCTCTTCTACTGTTGTTGCAATTCTTTCTCCAACCATTTTACAATTCATGTTTACTGGAATTCTGATATCCATTATTGCATCACATTCTAGTGGTGTTACATTGTGACTGGTACCGCCCTTGATTTCAGTCAGAGATGATGTGAGCATCATGCTCTTTGCTATACCTTCTTGGTTTTGCTCTAGTGATTTTTTTAGTGCGTTGGTAAATACATAAGATTCTTCAATTGCATTTTTTGCAAGCCATGGAGCACTTGCATGTGCACTGTCGCCTACATTTACTCTCAGGTTTATTGCAATTCTTCCCTTGTATGCAATTGTAATATTTTTAATTCCACTTGGCTCTCCAAATATTGCATAATCTATCTCTGGCTTTTGTTTTACTAGACTCTTGATTCCTGTGGCATTTCCTTCTTCATCTACAACTGCTGCAAATATTATTGTTCCATTGTTGTTGCCTTGTACTGATGCTGCTGCAAGAAGCATTGAAATTAAAGGTGCCTTGGCATCTGATGCACCTCTTCCATAAATGAATCCATTCTCGTTTCTTACCTTTATCTTTCCTGGAACTGTATCCATGTGTCCACATAACATTATTCTTGGATATCCAGAACCCTTTGTGGCGATGAGATTTCCTACATCGTCTATGTGAATATCTTCAAATCCAAAATCATCACACTTGTCTGCTAGAAATTCTGCAAGTGGTTTTTCTGAGAGCGATGGTGTGTAAAGTCTTAGAGCCTTCTCTAGCACTTTTACTGAATACCTTGGTGTACTAGTTACTGACGAGTCCAATTCTTATTTCCCTAGGTTTACTGCGTAATCAATCATCATTGCTGGTATATTTACGCCAGTAACTCTGACAGTATTTTTGTATTCCGTTGTATTGTTTACTTCGTGTACTACAAGACCATTTTCCTTACTTTCCATTAGATCTACTCCAACTATTTGTCCTTGAACTGCTTCTTTTGCCTTGATGCAAATATCTTCTAATTCTTTTGTGACTTTGAGTTCTTCTGCCCTGCCACCAAGTGCCATGTTTGTCTTCCACTGGTCTTCTCCTGAATAACGGTAAATTGCAGCAACAACTCTGTCTCCTACTACGATTGCTCTAATGTCTCGTGGAGGTCTGTTAACAAATTCTTCCAAGTAATATACCTGATAAATTGGATACATGTTTTCTCTACTTTCTATTATTGCCTCTGCTGATTCCTTGTCTTTTAGCATTGCAATCATTCTTCCCCAACTGCCTACTGTTGGTTTGATTACCATGGGGTATCCCTTTTTGTCTAGAAGATCAAGTGCAGATTCTTGTGAAAATGCAACTGCGCTAAATGGTGTTGGTATTCCTTTTTTTAGCAAAAGCATGTGAGTGAATAATTTGTTTCCTGCAAAGATACTGGTGTTCAAGGAATTGATTACATTGACTCCTTTTCCTTCAAGTGCTGCAGTAGAGTGGAGACTGCGATAGTAACTTACACATCTTTGTATTACTGTACCATAGTCTTCTTTGCTATTATCTAAATTAATGGACAAATTCTTACAGTCTACCATCTTTGCATCGATGCCTTTCTCTTTTGCAGCATCAAAGAGTGCTTTTTCTTCCCACCTTATGGTATCGTAAAGAATCGATAAACCTGGGCTCACTGGCCCCAGTCCTCACCAACAGATTGTGCTGGTTTCAACTCAAAGCCGGAGGAGATCCTTTAGCAAGTTCAAAACTTGCACCGCAATCAGGACAGGTTACTATCTCTCCTTCCATCGAATCTTGTGGAGGGTTGATGTTTGCATCACATTCTAAACATTTCATATTATTTTCCTGCTTTTACCTTCGTTTCTGTGTCATTAATTATCTTTCGTTCAAGTCTGTCATCAAGTGGTATCTCAAGCAAATCTCCCATCCTTAGATTCTTCAGGCCAGCTGCTACTGCCTTTGCATGGGTTTCATTTTGTTCAAGGCCCAATAATGACATCAAATATGCTGCACCATTCTTTCCTGCAAGTTCTCCAAAGACAATTCTTCTCCTATTTCCTACTATCTTTGGCTCAATTGGTTCGTATGCTGCAGGGTTTCTCAAAATAGCTGCTAGGTGTGTTCCAGCCTTGTGTTTGTAAGCAGTAGGGCCAACAATTGGCTTTGAATCGTAGGGGACAATTGTGGTATATTGTTCAATTAGTCTTGAGAGGTCCATGAGCATGTCTAGTCTGAAATTATTTGGAGATTTGTATAGGTATGTCAAAGCAACTGCTGTTTCTGCAAGTGCAGGTATTCCAGTTCTTTCTCCTATACCATCAATTGTTGTATGAATCTGGTCTGCACCACCATCGCATCCTGCTAATGCATTTGCAAGTGC
This sequence comes from uncultured Nitrososphaerota archaeon, assembly GCA_963716995.1. Classification (GTDB taxonomy): domain Archaea; phylum Thermoproteota; class Nitrososphaeria; order Nitrososphaerales; family Nitrosopumilaceae; genus Nitrosotalea. The sequence continues at coordinate 57,915 of CAVQVB010000021.1, read as the reverse complement.
AAGTCCAATGTCATTGTGACAGTGGACATCAAGTGGTGTTTTTATTTCATCACGAATTGATTTTACAAAATTATACATTCCATTTGGTCTCATTATTCCAACTGTATCTGGCAAACTAATCCTGTCAACTCCTGCCTCAGAGATTGCCTTGCATACTTGCATTAGAAACTCTGGGTCTGCTCTACTACCATCTTCAACTGTAAATCTCATCTTGAGTCCATGTGACTTGGCATATTCTACTGTTTCAACTGATCTTCGCAATGCTTCTTCTCTTGTTATTCTCAACTTGTCCTTCATGTGAATTTCAGAAATACCAAGATAAGTTGCCATCCATGTTGCATCACAATCTATTGCAACATCTACATCTTCTTTTAATGCTCTAACATGTGCAACAATGTCTGCCTTTAATCCTTGTTTGATGATTGTCTTTGTTGCTTCCTTGTGATCAGGTGATACTACGGGTGATATCTCAATTTGGTCTACTCCAAAATAATCCAGCATCCATGCAATCTGGATTCTTTGTTTGTTTGAAAAAGTAACACCAGGATGTTGTTCTCCTTCTCTTAGTGTACTGTCAAGTATTCTAATTTTCTTTGGTTTTACACCCATCTCATTGTATTGATATGCGTAATAGTTCGCGTCGTCCATTTCTCAATTTTTTATCTGAGTTTTACAAATATAAACATATTCGTACAGAAATCGTCTAGTTTGGTTATTTTTGAAACGATTTTAGGCGATTTTCAGAATTAAATAACGATATTCGTTTTATGTAACTGTACGCAATATTATGACAGTGTTTGTGTCAAACACACCTGGAACCTTTCGTAATTCATCAATGCATACATTGATGTCTGTAATTGTAGGTGCCTTGATTATTGTAGCAATGTCATACTGTCCTGTTATCTCAAACACTGTGTGAACTCCACGTAGTTTAGAAAGTTTTGCAGATACCTTTGATGTATCAGTTGATGAATCAACTGAGATCAAAATTATTGCACTAGTAGAATTTGCATCTCCTGTTTCAATTGTAAATTTTTTAATTGTTCCTCCATCTGTAAGATTTTTTACTCTACGTCTTACTGCTGATTCTGACAATCCAAGTTTTTCACCAATCTCTACAAATGATTGCCTTGAATCTTTTTTTAGTATCTCCATTATTGTCTCGTCTGTTTTATCTCTAGACATTTCTTCGCTGCTCCTCCTTTGTTAGTATTACATCTAGAGTTTCTAAAGCTTTGTTTATGTCAGACTCTGATATCACTAGGGGCGGTAATAATCGTAGTATGTTCTTGCCCGAATAAAGCAAGAGTAGATTATTTGCAATTCCATCAAACAATATGTCCTTTACTTCAAACTTCATCTCTACACCAATCATCAGACCCTTACCTCTTATCTCTCTGATTATCTTGTGTTTTTCTTTTAATCTCTCTAATCCCTCTCTGAATATCTTTCCATTCTTGTCTGCATTCTCAACTAGCTTGTCTTCTACTAGTGCATCAATTGCTCCAATTCCTGCTGCACATGATAATGGATTGCCACCAAATGTTGAAGATTGTTCTCCCTTGCTAATTGAGGCCAAGATGTCTGGTCTGACTAGGGTTGCACCCATTGGTACACCGCCTGCAATACCTTTTGCAAGGCACATGATGTCTGGCACTGTATCCCAGTGCTCGCTTGCCCACATCTTTCCAGTTCTTCCAAGGCCTGCCTGAATTTCATCAAATACTAGAACAATTCCCTTTTCGTCACATAATTTTCTAACTTGTTGTAAAAATCCATCTGGTGCAACAATAATTCCACTTTCTCCTTGGATTGGTTCCATGATGATCATTGCAGTATCAGAATCTACTGTATTTCGTAATGCTTCAATATCTCCAAATGATGAAAAACTTACCGAATCAACAAGTGGCTCGAAAGCCTTGCGATATTTTTGGTTGAATGTAACTGATAGCGCACCAAGTGATTTTCCATGATATGATCCATTCATTGCAACCATTTTTTTCTTTCCTGTAAACTTGCGTGCAAACTTGATTGCTGCTTCCACTGCTTCTGTTCCACTGTTGTTTAGGTAAACCTGGCTTAGACTCTTTGGCGAAATTTTTATCAGTTTTTCAAGAAATTCTTCTCGTGTCTTGTTGTAAAGTGAACTGTGTACTGTGATTATTTTATCAAGTTGATTTTTTATTGCCTTTACTACTCTGGGATTGCAGTGGCCAACTAATGCAACTCCATAGCCTCCCATGCAGTCGATGTATTCTTTTCCGCTTGCATCCCATACATGAGCTCCTAGTCCACGTTCTATTGTTACAGGAAATCTCTGATAGATACTTCCCATGAATTGGTCTTCTGTCATTTTGATATCACCGTACAGTTATCATGAGAAATTGCCGCAGATATTGGGTTTTCCTTTTTGCCGTTTGCAACAAGTGCCTCCTTGACGCCCATTTCCAACGCTTCTGTTGCAGCAAGAATCTTTCTTTTCCATCCCAAATCCAATCTTTGGTAAAATTGCTTTTGCCTCTGCTAATGATAACTTTTGAACTAATTTTTCTTCCATGAGCAAACCGTCTACATTTGTAAGAAATAATATCTTGTCTGATTTCATCTTGCCTGCCACATATGCCGCTGCCCTGTCCCCATCAACGTTGAGAAAATCACATTCTTCGCTTATTGCAATTGGAGATATCACTGGAACATATCCTTGGTCTAGTATGGATTGAATCAATCCCGTATTGACATCTCGTATCTTTCCAGTATAGCCGCCATCTATTATCATCTTACGACCCTTTTCGTTCATTACAATTAGTTTCTTTTTTCGTTCTGCTTGGATTATTTTACCATCTACTCCTGAGAGACCAACAGCATTGATTCCATGTTTTTGGAGCATGCCTACTATCATTTTATTTATTTTTCCTGACATGACCATTGTAAATATCTCTGCAGTCTCCTTGTCGGTAAATCTACTCTTGACTCCTCCTGGCGATACAATGAATTTTTGCTCCTTTCCTAATGCTTCAGAAATTCTTGTTACTTCTTTTCCGCCACCGTGTACCAAAATAAGTTTCTCTTTCTCTGAAACTTTTTTTATGTCTGATATTGTAGTAGGATGAAGACCATCTACCACACTTCCTCCTATCTTTATTGTAATCATTTTTTACACAGGAGTAAGCGGAGTATACGCGATTCCTTCCATCTCATTGAATCCTGCCATGACATTCATGTTTTGTATGGCAGAGCCTGCTGCACCTTTCATGAGGTTGTCTGATGCTGAGAGAACTACAATTCTGTTATTGTCTTCATCAATGTCAAATCCTACATCGCAAAAGTTTGAACCTACCACAAACTTTGGATCTGGGAATTTGTAAAATCCTTTCTTGTCACGAATTAGTCTAATGAATTTTTCATTTTGGTATTGTTCGCGATATATCTTCCACAAATCCATTTCAGTTACTGGTTGTTTGAGAAACACGTGGTTTGTACAAAGAATTCCTCTTACAATGTCAACTGCATGTGGACTCATTGATACTTTGATCTTGGCTCCAGCTGCTTGGCTTAGCTCTTGTTCTATTTCTCCAGTATGTCGGTGCTTTGCTGGTTTGTATGGTCTGATTACACCTGATCTCATTGCATGGTGAGTACCTGAGAGAGTTCCTGCACCTGCACCTGATGAACCAATCTTTGAATCAACTATGATATGTTCTGTATCGATAATGTTCTTTTTGATCAATGGATATAATCCGAGAATTGATGTTACTGCCATGCATCCTGGACATGATACAATCTGTGATTTTTTTATCTCTTCTCTGTGTAACTCTGGAACTCCAAAGACTGATTTTTCTAGCAACTCTGGGTGTGGATGTTGCCAACCATACCATTTGTCATAATCTGCAGGATTGTGTAATCTATAATCTGCACTAAGATCAATTACTTTCATTCCTCTATCATAGAGTGCTTTTACAATGTCAACTGCAGTTCCATGTGGTACTGCGGTAAACACAATATCACACTTGTCTGTTAGTTTATCATAATCAAGTTCTGAAAATGTCATGTCTGTAAATCCCTTCAAGCTTGGCTGGATTCTAGAAATGTATTCTCCAACATATTGTCTTGAAGTTACCATGGAAATTTCTGCATGTGGGTGACTTACGAGTAATCTGAGAATTTCTCCACCGACATACCCTGATGCTCCGACTACACCTACTTTCATTGATACATTCCTACCATAATATAGTATAATTTAAACTCTAAAATTTTTTTCAACTTTTAGAATTTATCGCTTGGCGTAACTTATTGCATAGTCGATCATTTCTTTTGGTATGTCTTTTTTGGCAACTTTTGCAAGTCCCTTGAATTCCACTGTGTTGTTTACTTCATGCACTACAAATCCGCGTTTTTCGTCTTCCATCACGTCAATTCCCAAGATTCCGCCTCCTACTGCTTTTGATGCCTTCATACAAATGTCTTCTAACTCCTTTGTAATTTCACATGCAATTGGTTCTGCACCAAGTGCAATGTTTGTCTTAAAACCGCCTGTAGATGTTCTGTACATTGCTGCAATCAACTGGTCTCCTACGGATATAGCTCGTATGTCCCTTGGAGGACGTTCTACGACTTCTTGTAGGTAGTAAATCCTGTCTAGTGGCCCATCATTTAGTTCTCTGACCTCGATTATTGCATCAGCAGTCTCTCTATTTCTCAGTGGCACCACGCCTCTTCCCCAACTTCCTATGATTGGCTTTATCACAAGGGGATAACCATCTTTTTCTAGCGTCTCTATTGCAGATTCAGATGAAAATGTAAAGTATGTTTTTGGAGTAGGTACGTTGTGTTTTTTTAACAACAATGATGTTACCATCTTGTTTCCGCAATTGTTTGCAACCTCTGTCCTGTTAAGTACTGGAATATCTAAAAATTCAAGGGCTGCTGTAAAATGAAGACCACGAAAGTAACTGACACATCTTTCTAAAACGACATCTCCGAAATCGTAATCGTTTTTTTTACTTTCAGTGGTAAATTGAGTGGTTTTAGCGTCGATCATCTTCGTATCGTGTCCGAGCTCGATTGCTTTTTGCTCGAGCATCTTTTCCTCTAATCTTACTCTATCGAACACGATTCGAACTTTGGGCATTTACTCTCCCCAATCTTCGCCAACTTTCTCAGCATGCTTTAATTCGCATACGCTACCGTTCTTGGAAGCAATCTCGAAATCTGCCCCACAATCAGGACATGAGACTATCTCTCCAACACTTGCATCGTCTGGAATTTTTATTGTTGCATCACATTCTGGACAATTCATTCTTTGATCATTCACCTCTTTTTTAGTAATTTATTAGCTTCTGTTGATTGAAGTCCCCATAGCTCAACGAATCCTTTTCCAAGAGTTTGGTCAAAAGTTGATCCAGCTCCATACGTTGCAAGATCATGGCTATACAATGAATATTCTGATTTTCTTCCAACAACTCTGAGACTTCCTTTGAACATTTTGAGTCTGACAGTTCCGCTAACCCTCTTTTGTGTAGCATTGATAAACATATCTAAATCTGATTTTAGTGGATCTTGCCACAATCCAGAATATGCAAGCCATGACCATTCTGTATCAACCATTGTCTTGAATCGTAACTCATGTTTTGTCAAAACCATTTTTTCAAGATCAGTGTGTGCTTCAATGATACATGTAGCACCAGGTGTCTCATAGACCTCTCTTGATTTTATGCCTACTACTCTATCTTCAATGTGGTCTACAATTCCTATTCCGTTTGCACCTGCTTTTTTGTTGATGTATTTGATTAATTCAATTGGTTTCATGCGTTTTCCATCAGCTGTAACAGGTATGCCATTTTCAAATTTTATTTCCAAGTATTGTGGTTTTTCTGGCAAATTTTTTGTCTTGACCCAGATGAATGCATCATCTGGTGGCTCTGAGAATGCATCTTCCATATCTCCGCCTTCAATTGCTCTTCCCCACAAGTTTTGATCAATACTGAATTTTTTTGCAGTATTATCAATTGGAATGTGGTGTTTTTGTGCGTATTTCAATTCTACATCTCGTGTGAGATTGAGATCGCGTATTGGAGCAATGATTGGAAGATTAGATCCTGAACGATATGTTACATCAAATCTTACTTGATCATTTCCTTTTCCTGTACAGCCATGTGCAAGTGCTGATGCGTTTTCTTTTTCTGCAACTTCAACTACTTTTTGCGCAATTAATGGGCGTGCAAGTGACGTGGCAAGACAGTATTTTTTTTGATATAGTGCGTTTGCCTTGATAGCTGGAAAAATAAAATTATCTACAAATTCTTGTCGTGCATCAATGTTGTAATGTTTTAACACGCCAAGACTTTTTGCCTTGGCTGAAATCTTTTTCAAGTCATCTTCTTGGCCGACATCGACAGTAACTGTTATGACATCAAGCTTGTGTTTTTCTTGAATGTATTTTATCACAACAGAAGTATCAAGTCCACCAGAGAAAGCTAGAACTGCCTTTCCTTTCATCATCGAGGTTTTCTGTGATCAGAATTTAACATTTATCTTTTATGATCATGGTGCAGATCTAGTTTTTATTTTGAAAAAATAATGAAATTGGTTTTTTAATTTGTGAGATAAAGCAAATTAGTCCAAGCTAAAATTCGATCACTATTTAAGATAAATATTATAACGACGTTATATGACAATTGGTCCCCGTTCGGGTCACAAGTTACTTGGGAGAATGGTACAATGACAAAACTTCAGGCTAAAAATATTGTAAAACACTTTGATCATAATGGAAATTCTGTTGTTGCACTAGATGGTGTGAATCTAAATGTAGAAGAAGGTGATTTCATATGCATAGTTGGTCCATCCGGATGTGGAAAATCTACTTTCTTGAATATTGTAGCAGGTCTTGAAAAGCCAGACTCGGGAGAAATTCTGCTAAATGGCAAGCCAATCTCTGATCCAGGGCCTGACAGGACAATGGTTTTCCAAGAAGGTGCCCTATTTCCGTGGCTCAAAGTGATTGACAATGTAGAGTTTGGATTAAAGATGGCAGGAATTCCAATAGATGAACGCAGAGAAATATCTAGAAGATATCTTGACATGATGCAGCTTACAAAATTTGCAGACTCGTATACGTATCAATTATCAACAGGAATGAAACAAAGAGTTGCAATAGCTAGAGCACTTGCAATGGATCCTGAAATTCTCCTGATGGATGAACCATTTGCAGCACTTGATTCTCAGACAAGAGATCTGTTGCTTGTGGAATTGCAACTTATCTGGGAAAGGACAAAGAAGACAATCATATTTGTTACACATAATATTTCAGAATCTGTAATACTTGGTAACAAGGTAGAGGTATTCAAGAATAGGCCATCTCGAATTAAAAAGGAAATAATAATTGATTATCGACGACCAAGACTTGCAGAAGATGAAAATCTTCAACAATATTATCACCAAATTCTTGATGAGCTAAAAAGTGAAGTCATTGCACGAACAAAGGATGAAATTCAATGAGTAATGTTGTAAAAAAACACAAACAAAATTTTGACGATGCTGCAAATGCGGCATTATTCATTGCTGCATTCATTGGTGTCTGGCAACTGGTGTTCACGCTTGGAATATTTCCACAAATATCTTTGCCCTCACCAACTATGGTTGCAGAAACCTTTGTCAAAATAATATTGAATGGTACTCTGTTCTGGAGTGTTGGTGTGACACTAGGGAGGTTACTTGCTGCTTTTGCAGTGTCCATTACACTTGGAACGCTTGTTGGATTTACAATGATAAAATTCAAGAGTTTTGGCAAGACTTTGAACTCTTTTTCAGCAGGACTGTTGGCATTTCCAAGCATTGCCTGGGTTCCATTCTCGATTTTACTCATAGGATTCAATGAATTTGGCATAATGTTTGTAGTTGTAATGAGTTCTGTATTTTCAATTATGATATCTACATACAGTAGCATCAGAAACATACCACCAATCTATCTTGATGCTGCAAAAAACATGGGAGCAAAGGGGCTCTTGTTATTTAGGCATGTCACAATTCCTGCAGCTACTCCTTCATTGATAATCGGACTAAGACAAGCTTGGTCATTTTCTTGGCATGCAGTAATAGGCGCTGAGATACTAATGTCAATTGTAGGACTGGGACATATTCTTTCAGTTGGTAGAGAATTTTTGGATATGAGCCAAGTAATTGCAAGTATGATTACAATATTTACAATTGGATTACTAGTTGATAGATTCCTCTTACACAAACTAGAAGATAAAATCAGAGCCAAGTGGGGCCTGGATAATCATAGATAATTTTAGGTATTCAAAATGGTTCATCACATAAATGCTGGAATAAAGTTTGGAATTGCAGGTGCAATAATTGGGGTTGTAATTGTACTTAGTCTAATATCGCATCCTTTACTGGTGTCATCACAATCTTCATCTGAAACTACTGGAGAGCTATTACGAATAGGATACTTTCCAAACATAAATCATGCTCAAGCAGTGATAGGGGTAGGTAATGGTGACTTTCAAAATGCACTTGGTAATATAAAAATTGAGTCACAGATATTCAATGCAGGACCTGATGAAGTAGAAGCACTGTTTGCAAATAGAATAGATGTTGCATATGTTGGTCCAAATCCTGTAATCAACGGGTATCTCAAAAGTGATGGTGGGCTCAAGATAATTGCAGGCGTATCAAGCGGAGGTGCTGTCTTTGTAATAAGAAATGATTCTGGAATAGAAACTGCACATGACTTTGCAGGCAAGAAATTTGCTTCTCCACAACTTGGCAATACGCAAGATGTTGCACTACGATCTTACTTGCTAAAGAATGGATACAAGACTTCAGAAAATGGAGGAAATGTAACAATACTTCCTGCAAAGACTTCGGACATTGTTACAATGATGTCAAAAAAAGACATTGATGGTGCGTGGGTACCAGAACCATGGGGTGCTATACTTGTCAAACAAGCAAATGGAAAAATATTTCTTGATGAAAGAAACTTGTGGCCAAACGGTGAATTCACAACTGCTCTCATAGTTACAAGATCTGATTATCTACAGAATCACCCAGATGTTATCCAAAAACTGTTGGAGGCTCATGTCAAAGAGACAATATGGATTAACAATAACAAGAATGAAGCAATTAATGATTTTAATGCACAATTACAGAAGTTAACTGGTACAACAATCCCAAATGATGTCATCTCTAATGCATTTTCAAGAATGGATATAATGTATGACCCAGTCAAGTCTTCTGTTATAACGTCTGCTGATAATGCGTTTGATTTGGGATTTTTAGGAGATAAAAAACCGGACCTTTCAAACATATTTGATCTGACAATATTAAACAGAGTGTTGCAAGAACAAAATTTGCCTGTGATCCCTTAATTTTTTCTCTTCTTCCAAATTGTTATGCTTATTGCAGCTGTCACAATTGGTATTATTATCAAAATATAATTTCCAAAGCTGTTTGATGTAAACAAATTAGGTTGGTCAAATCCTGAGATTGCTAGATATGATGTAGATCTAGAATGTAGCGTCAATGCCACGTGCCAGTATCCGTCCGAGTCTTTACTTTGTACAAATTGTACTGGCTTGCCATTTGACAATACAGAAAATTTCTCTAATCCTGTTTCTTGTGGAAACATGAAATTTACAAATCCTGTATCTGGAAATGGGTATCTTACAGTTGCAAGAACACTATGTGTAGCATCATCGAATTTGGTATCAGTAACAGAACCCGAAGTTAGATATACAAAATTGTATGGCTTGCCGTCTTTGGTTACTGTTACTGGCATTGTTGGATCATCTCCTACGGTAAAACAACTGTAATAACTCACCATTGAGGCGTGTTGAGGGTCTGGATGCATGGAAAATGCAATTTTTTGTCCAGGGTCCATCTTGTCAATTATCTCAACACTCTTTCCAACATCCAAAAATTTGCCATCTTTTCCGTATATTGCAGCGTATATCTTTACTCCATACGCTGTTGAAGTGTCATTATTTACAATAAAGCCTGTTTCATGACCATCAGCATATTTTTTCAATGTCTTGTCATAGACTACCTCAATATCTGTAAAATTATGATCTGTTGAAACAAAATTAACCTGAGGCATTTCTAGAGTAGCATTTTTTCCTTCAACTTGGAGTATTTTTAGATTAAATGGAATATCTTTTTGAGAATTTACGGTTGATAAAGTATATTTTTCTGATACGGTATTGTCATTATCTTTTACGTTGATTGTAATTGTTGGAATTATTGCAGTAGACTCAGTATTTTTTACTGCGCCAATTACTGTATACGTCCCATTTACATCATAGAATCCCTTGAATTCATTATCTGGAATCCATACGTTTGCAGATGCAGAATGAGTGGCAACAAATCCTAAACCAATCATTACTGCAAACATGGAAACTAGTACAAACAATTGCATCTGATGACATTCATCCGGGGGCCGTTCTTTAATTTTAATCTAGATGTTAATTTTCATGTCTGTTATTCGTAATGTGAAAATGTTTGATTATCGTAGTTTGTGTAATAGATCTAACGCACCTACAAAGTCATTTGGCGAACTAATCAATACATTTCCTGCAATCTTGTCTATTTGTTTCACAAATTCTACCATGTCTTTACTGTATTCTGACCAATCAAGATTTAACATTTGGGCAGACTTTGTATTCTTCTCCGATGCTAACAATACACATGGGATTATCTTAAATCCTTGAGGTTTTAGTGTATCAACCATTCTAGTTACCTGATCAATGGAACTTATGACTTGGGTGACAAACCCCTTTGGTTGGGCTTCAATTTTTTTGTGCATTTTTTCAAAATCTGGATTACTTGAGATTGAGAGAAACATGTCAATTCTTTTTCCAAAGCCTTGTTCATTGAATTGTTTTACTATGTCACTTGGAATCAGTCCTGAATCTTTTGGACCAGCTGGTGGAGCATCACCCTTGAGTACTAGAACTCCGTTTAGATTCAATAAAATAGCATCACATATGGTTTGAGTAATGGAGGTAAGATTTCTGTCACGAACGCGTATGCTTGCAGTGATTCTTATCTTACTGTTGGAATTTCGTATGAAAAATCCAGCTGTAATTGGTGAAACTCTGGGAATTCCAAGAACTGAATCAGTCAGATGAATTCCGTCGCTTGCCTGACCAATTTTGATGGCTCGCTCCTTTAGTATCTCAACGGATTCTGAGAGCTGGTCATGAGATAGTACGGTATCTTGGATAACTTTGGGAGGATTAATTTCATAAATTATAGTCATAATTGACTGTCCTGACTACTTGATTATAACCTTTGAAGAGGATTCACATTATGTCAAAACAAAACAGAATTAAATTGATGATGCGCTCTCTGAATTGTACTTGGCCGAAAAAATACCTCTAGATATTTTGATGAAAAATAAAGTTGTGCTCTTTGATGGTGCAATGGGTACTGAGATTCAAAAACTAAATCCTAAACCTGAAGACTTTCCAGATGGTAAGGATGGATTCAATGATGGATTATCATTTACAAGACCAGAGTGGATAAAACAAATCCACCGTTCATATCTGCAAGCCGGAGCGGACTGTATTGAGACCAATACATTTGGATCAAACAAGTTAAAGCTAGAAGAATATGGATATGGTGACCAAACACTAGACTATAATAAAAAAATAGCACAACTTGCAGTTGGCGTTACACAAGAATTTACAGACAAACCACGATATGTGGTAGGCTCTATGGGCCCAACTGGTTTTCTTCCGAGCTCAAACGATCCATCTCTTGGGCAGATAAAACTTGATGAAATTAGAGATGCCTTTGAGATTCAGGTAGAGGGGCTCATACTTGGGGGAGTAGATGCCTTGTTGATTGAGACAAGTCAGGATATACTGGAAGTAAAGCTTGCAATTGAGGCATGTCATAATGCATTTAGAAAAACTGGCAAGAGAGTTCCAATAATTGCAAATGTGACACTGGATAAATATGGAAAAATGCTCCTTGGCACAAACATCCAAGCTGCATATACTACAGTATCTGAGATGGGCATTGACGCATTTGGACTTAATTGTTCAACTGGTCCTACTGAAATGATTCCTAGTGTACAATGGTTAAACGAACAAAATTCTCTGCCGTTACTTGTTGTGCCAAATGCTGGAATGCCTGAAAATCAGGGAGGTAAAGCAGTATACAAAATGGAACCAAAAGACATGGCAACTGTAATGGCTGATTTTTTGAACCAGTATCCAAATGTGAGAATAATTGGAGGATGTTGCGGCACAAATGTTGACCATATTTCATTTCTACGTAAAGTAATTGACGAAAAGGCCACAGAGAATAACCGCTAGGTATTTAGAAAAAGTACTAGAGAACGATGTTGTTGAAGATTCCGCGAGTAAGTTCTGCATTAAAGGCCGTTGAACTGGCACAAAATCCTGCCCCTTTGATAATTGGGGAAAGACTAAACGCTCAAGGCTCGAAAAAGGCAAAGGAATGCGTCCTAAACGATAATTTTGAAGAACTGGTAAAACTTGCACGAGACCAAGTCGAAGACGGAGCACACTGCCTTGATGTTTGTGTTGCAACAACAGAACGCTCAGATGAACTTGAGTTTATGAAAAAACTTGTAAAATTATTGAGTCTGGAAATTGATGCACCGCTAGTAATTGATTCCACAGAACCCAAAGTGATTGCATCTGCATTAGAACAAATTCCTGGAAAACCAATCATAAACTCGATAAATCTAGAGGGTGATGGGAGTAGATTTCATCTGCTTGCTCCGTTGATGGTAAAATATGGAGTTCCTGCAGTTGCCATGTGTATTGGGCCAAAAGGCATGGCAAAGACTCCGCAGGAAAAATTGGAAACTGCAGAACTATTGGTTGAGACTGGAAAGAAATATGGTCTGACTGAGGAGCATTTCATTTTTGATGTACTTACATTTACACTGGCTACTGGAGAGGCTGAATTTCTAGATGCTGGAAAAAATACGCTAGAAGGAATTCGTCTTGTCAAGGAAAAATTTCCAAATTCGTTTACAACTCTTGGACTGAGCAATGTCAGTTTTGGTCTTGCTCCTCGTGCAAGAAAGACTCTCAATGCTGTATTCTTGTATCACGCAGTAAAATATGGCCTGGATACTGTTATCATTAATCCAAAGGATGTCATACCTTACACTGAGATTGATGACAATGAAAAGAAACTTGCAGAAGATCTAATATTTAATAAACACCAAAACGCGCTTGCAGATTTTATTTCATATTTTGAAAACACAAAAGGAACTGCTCAGGCAGCTGCCAAAAAAGTGGATGTAGATCCAACTTGGCCTGCTGGAAAGAGGGCAAATTTTAGAATTGTAAACAGGCTCCGTGATGGAATAGAAAATGATGTGGTAAATGCAATCGCAGAAAAAATCACTGACAAGTTTAATCTCACTGAAAAAGATGGCAGGCTAGAAATTGATGCCCCTAAGAACTTGACTCACAAGGCTGCCATTGTTACACTAAATGAGGATCTCTTGCCCGCAATGAAGGAAGTTGGTGACAAGTTTGGCTCTGGAGAACTAATCTTGCCGTTTGTGCTCAAGTCTGCAGAATGTATGAAGGCATCAGTTGTAGAGCTTGAAAAATATCTGCTAAAAGAAGAGGGCTCAAGCAAAGGAAAACTAGTTCTTGGAACAGTCTATGGTGATGTACATGATATTGGGAAAAATCTTGTCAAGACAATCTTTGAAAACAATGGGTATGCGGTATATGATCTTGGAAAACAGGTGCCAATGCAAAAATTCCTTGAAAAAATTGATGAAATAAATGCTGATGCAATAGGGCTTTCTGCACTGCTAGTTTCTACATCAAAACAGATGCAGTATTTTGTAGAACATGCAAGAAAGAATAACATGAAAATTCCTGTCCTCTGTGGGGGTGCTGCAATAAACACCAATTACATAAACCGTGTTGCAAAAGAAGGGGGAATCTACAAACCTGGTGTCTTTTACTGCAAGACCATGTTTGATGGGCTAAAAATTATGGATACCTTGGTTTCACAAGACAAACAACAGTTTGTACAAGACTGGCAAGAAAAAATTGAGAAATGGAAAGAGCCTATTTTTGAAAAAACTGAGGTGCCAGAGTTTGCCCATAGTGGAATTGTCCCTGTGACTCCACCTGTAGGTGTGCAACTAAACCATGTAATACGACTAGGATCAAAAGACATTGACTTAAACGAAGTCTGGAAATATCTAAACAAGAAATCCTTGTTTGTGTTATCTTGGGGAGTCAGGGGACAGTCTGCCAAAGACTCTGAGCAAGAGCATGAGATGTTGTTTCAAGAATGGAAAAAGAAGATACTTGACGAAAAATTGTTTGAACCAAGTGCGGTGTATGGATATTTTACTTGTCATAATAAAGATGGAAAGATGATTGTAGACCATCCAAACGGCGAACAATTATCATTTGATTTTCCACGTTCTTCAAAATCAAAACATCTCTGTCTCACTGATTATTTTGGAAAAGATGATGTTGTTGCATTTCAGGCAGTTACTGTGGGAACCAAGGTATCTGACTTGATAGACAAATGGAACAAAGAAGATCGATATACTGATGCCTATTATTTACACGGCATTGCAGTTGAGACAGCTGAGGCAATGGCCGAGTGGGTAAACCACAAAATTAGAGAAGACCTCAAGATTGGAGAAAAACGAGGACTGCGTTATAGTTGGGGATATCCAAGTTGCCCTGATGTATCACAACATCATATTGTGTGGAAACTTTTAGAACCGGAAAAATCTGGCATGACTCTTACTGAGGCAGGCCAAATAATTCCTGAACAATCAACTGCTGCCATTGTGGTTCATCACCCTGAAGCAGAATACTTTGTTCTCTAGTGATATAGTGTCATCAAAATGATAAAAGACAATAATGAATCATGATAATGGTGAAACATTGGATATTGCAAATCTAAAACAGATGTTGTCTAGTGGCATCACGACAGAATTACAAGATGATTCTAAAAACAAACTTGCGGCAGTTATGATAATTGTATTTGGAAGCGAACCTATGGTATTGATGACTGAACGATCTAAAACAATGAATCACCATGCAGGCGAAATATCGTTTCCTGGTGGAACCTGGGATGAAAAAGATGGGGATTTGCTTACAACTGCAATACGTGAAACAAGGGAGGAATTGGGACTAGAAATCTCACAATCTATGGTAATTGGACAACTCAAGCCAGTAACAACCCTGAACTCTGGTTTTAAGATAATGCCATTTGTTACAATGCTTGATGAATTACCAAAGATTTTGCCAAGTTCTGAAATTGCTTCAGTTCTTCGAATACCCTTGTTTTCACTTTTAAAAACGATTGAAAATGACAATGATCCATCACACCGGTCAATCTTGGAAATGCACACTTTCAAGTTTGATAATCACTTGATCTGGGGTGCATCTGCAAGAATGCTAAAACAAATTCATGACAAGATATTGCCCTAATCTTATCCATGTATCTGAGATTCATTTAAAAAGAGGCTAAAATGTCAAATTTTTATGGCTGCCCGCAAGTCAACTCCAAGAAAGAACAGGTTGATGAAAAAAATAAAACAGAATTCATCTGTACCAGCTTGGATAATTGTTAGGACAAAACGAAGAGTGAGAACTAATCCTAAGAAGAGACAGTGGCGCAGAACAGATGTGAGTGTAGGATAAAATGTCTACTGAATCAATAGAACGAATTTACACTATTAATCTTGGTAAAGTACTCTTGTCCCCAAATAACCAGAGGGCAAAGAGGGCAATAAACATGATAAGAGAATTTGCTACAAAACATATGAAATCAGAAAATGTAAAAATTGAAGAAGAAATTAGTCACTTGGTTTGGGCAAGAGGAATCAGACATCCACCAAGAAAGATTCGAGTAAAGATTACAAAAGATGATGGTAACGTTATTGTCTCAAAGTATCAAGAAGAAAAGAAGGCAGAAGAAACCTCAAAGAAGTCAGACAAAAAATCTGATGGCAAAAAGAAAGGTGACAAGAAATCTAAAGATAAATCAAAGAAAGAAGAAAAGAAAGTAGAGGAAAAGAAGACTGAAGAAAAACCAAAACTAGAGGAAAAGAAAGTAGAGGAAAAACCAAAGAAAGAGGAAAAGAAACCAGAAGAGAAACCAAAAAAGGCTGAAGAAAAACCAAAACAAGAAGAAAAGAAACCAGAAAAAAAGCCAAAGAAAGAATAAACTCTAAATTTTAATTCACTAAATTTCTATTAAATTATTTTTTGTTTGAATCTTATTCTATTTGATCTAAATCAAGATCAATTTTCACGCTTGCATCTGGCTCGTCCCAATCAAGTACCTTGTCTTTTGGTATGAAACCAAGTGGGTCATACTTGTCAAAACGTGTTTCCCCTTCGATTGCAGTGAGTAGAACAACTTTGGAGCTTTCTCCTGCGGTGACTGACATGCTAACGCGTGTACTGTCATCTCCGAAAATTCCGCTTATTGTATTTACCATGGAATTCAAAACTCCGACTGGTACTTTGTTTCCACCTACTACGTACATTAATGCACTTTTGATGTTGTTTGGCGATGCATCTTCGTATAGCATTTTGATGGAATCTCTAAGTGAAGTCTCTACATCTGAAATATCCTTGCTAGTTGAAAGTATACTTGTTTCAAGTGGTAATGATGAATTCTTGAGGGTTGATATCACGTGTAGCAAGGCAGAATTTGTGATTTTATTGCATGCATCTGGAGTAAGGTCTGGATTGCTCTCGAGTAACGCATCATTGTCTATTATTACTGTGCAATCTGAATTTGTCTTTAGTCTCTTCAGAGAAACTCCTGAAAAGAATATCCTATCTTTTTCAAACTTGAATGGCATGATTCCAAAGGAGAGTGTACTTTTTCCTGCTTCTTTACTAATCTGAGATACTACTGGTGCAAGTGCAGCGCCTGACTTGCCTGCCAGGTTGGCAATAACCATTATTGTCGAATATCCTCTAATTTTTTCTTCAATAGAACCTCTTGCACCAAATGATACTCCTCTTATGAGGTATGCAGACGGATTCAAAATAGGACTGGTATTAATCAAAATCTTTGAGGCATCATGATTGAGATCTCTTGCATCGTGGCTTATCAGAAGACAATCATAGCCTAGGTTTTCCTTGATATTTGCAGCAAGTTTGCATCCTGCGCCTCCTAAACCTATGATTAAAACTGGATCTTTCATCTGAAACTCCATGACTCCCTTTTGCTTACAAAATTGGTTAAAAAACTTTGTTGCTTAGTTTTGATCTAAGTTCGGATCTAAAATATTTAGCTCACTATGGTACCATACAGACCATTTGGTGCAGCACCATCTACCTTGACAATGGCCTTTTTCCCTAGTTTGACATTGTCATCTGTAACTATCTGCTTGTACGCAAAATTTCTTCCCTTTGTTATTCCGTCTGATATCTCATCGAACAAGACTTCTCCCTTCCAACCTATCCATTCTTCATTTCTTTGCTGAGAGATCTTTTTTGCCATGTCAAAGACTATCTTACTTCTGCGCTTGACTTCTGCAACATCGATCTGATCCATTTGGGCAGCCTTGGTTCCAGATCTTGCACTATACCTTGAGAGGTTTACAATATCCGGTCTTGTCTCATCTATCAAATCAACTGTTCTAGCAAAGTCTTCTTCTGTCTCTGTAGGAAAACCTACGATGATATCTGTAGCAATTGTAAATCTGTCAAATCTCTCTCTAAATGCAGCGTTTACATCGTAGAATATCTTTGAGGTGTGCAGCCTTTTCATGTCTTTGAGGACTTTGTCACTACCGCTCTGGACTGGAATATGAAGAAACTTGAAGACTCGGTCATTTACAAAACTCTCCAAGAGATTGCCCCTGATGCGTGGAAGGTACATGGGATTCATCATTCCTACACGTATCATGAAATCATGTTCTATGCTTGAGACATTTTGTACAAGTTCAGGTAGGTTTGAACCAATGTCAAATCCATAACAGCCATTATCAGTTGATGTAAGCCATACCTCTACACAACCGTCTTTGATTTCATGTTGTACTTGTCTTACAATGTCTCCGACTCTATAGCTCTGCAAATCGCCTTTGGCTATCTTTGTCTGACAAAATGTACACTCGCTCATACAACCGCTTGCTATCTCTATGATTCCAACTGCTGGATTTAGTCTAACCTTTGGAAGTCCTACCTTACTAACATCAGTATCGTCAAGCTCTACCTTTCTTATTCCATTTAATGTGGAACTTATCACATCCAAAGTTTTTCCAAGAGAATTTGGTCCAAGCAAACTTGCTTTTGGACTAAATTTTTCTACTGTTGACTGTTCTGCTTTGGGTAGACAACCTGCTACAACAAGTGGATTTGATTTCAGTTTCTTTATCCTGTGCACCATCTTGTGTGCAGTAACATCTTTTACAGAACAAGTAACTATCACACTAAGATCAGAATCGTTTTCATTTTCTGCAAGAGTGTGTCCACCATTTACGATTAGACCTGATATCATTTCCGAATCTGCAAAACTTGCAGAGCAACCATATGCCTCTACCCAGATCTTTGCCATTGCTTATCCAAGTAATACCTTTACTTCTTTTTCAGTCAACAGTCCTTTTGCGATTACAAGTTGTCTGATTGTCTTTCCGGTCTTGAGGGATTCCTTGAATAAATCTGCAGATACTTGGTATCCTATCTTTGGAGTAAGGAGTGTTACTATGACTGGACTATTTTCTATGTATTGACTAAGCTTTGTCTTGTTTGCAGTCAAGCCATCGATTAAATTCTTTGAAAATATTGGAACAAAATTTCTTAGCATATCCATAGAATCAAGAACTGATTTTAGCATTACAGGAAGCATCACATTGAGTTCAAACTGCCCTGCCTGTGCTGCAAGTGCTACAGTAGAGTCCTTTCCAATTATATCAAAACATACCATGTTCATACATTCAGCGAGTGACGGGTTTACCTTGCCTGGCATAATCGAAGATCCTGCATGAACTGCAGGAATTCCAATTTCAGATAATCCTGCAACAGGTCCTGATGCCATCAATCTAATATCATTTGATATTCTTCCAAGTTCTAGTGCGAGATTTCTTAGAGTGGATGAAACTCTGGCAACTGCAAATCTACTCTCAAGTCCGAATTGCATGTCTTGTTCTGGTTTGAGTGAAAGTTTTGATATTTTACCAAGCTCTGATATTACGAGGGTTCTGTACCCCTTTGGAGTATTTGCGCCAGAGCCCACCGCTGTTCCTCCTAGTGCGATATGTTCGAGATCTTTTTTTGATTCAAAGATTGCATCACGTGCTTTTGCAATTGCTGTAGCATATGCCGCAAATTCACTTCCGAGAGTTACAGGGAGTGCGTCCATCAAATGAGTCCTTCCAATTTTTTGATAACTTGAAAACTCTTTTGCTTTTTTGGTTAATGCTTTTACTAGTTCGTCAATTGCTGGTATTACTTGGTTTACATTAAATAAAATTGCAACATGCATTGCAGTTGGAAATGTATCATTACTTGACTGTGACATGTTTACATGATCGTTTGGATGTATGACTTCGTAGTTTCCTTTTTGTTTTCCAATTATTTCAAGTGCAATATTTGCTATTACCTCGTTTGTATTCATGTTGAATGCTGTTCCAGCACCGGAATTGATTGCCTCTACAACAAACTGATCAAGATGTTTTCCTGACAAGACTTGATCACAGGCCTTGATTATTGCATTTCCTCTTTTGATATCAAGTGCTTTTACTTTCATATTTGCAACTGCTGCTGATCTTTTGATCATGACAAATGCCATGATGAGATATGGATGAGATCTGTGTCCACTTACATGATATTGTTTTATTGCTCTTGCTGTAAATGCACCATAGTATGCTTCTGCTGGAATCTCTACTTTTCCCAAAGAATCAGAATCAGTTCTAAACTTCACGCCAAAACTAAAATTAATTTTCCTAATATGCATTCGCATTTTTTAGAATTAAGGACAGTCTGAAATCACAAGATTCTGTGAATTTCTTAAGAAAATGCCCAATAAGTTAATATATTTAGATTTAAACATCCGAAACGATGAACAGACGATACAGTATGATGTCTATTGCCGCAGTAGTGGCAGTAGCAGGATTATTGTTCGCAAGCACATATTCACAGACTCAGATGACTGCATCAAGTCAGAGTGTCCCAAGTGCACCAGCACAGACCTCGATTAAATCAGTCGATGATATGGGCGGTATCCAGTTACAAATGCCAAGTGCATTTGCACAGATACCAGCAGATCAAATTGATAATTTGACTGCACAGGGACGTCATGTAGTAGATGTAAAGTTGGTAGCTCAAAGCACTACTTTGCCTATTATGGGCGGCGGAAAATATTATGCATTGACCTTTAACGGCCAAGTCCCAGGACCAACTGTAAGAGTTACACAAGGCGATATCGTCAGAGTAACACTAACAGTACCATCGAATGAAACAACCCCACATTCCATAGATATGCACGCAGGTCAACTAAGTGCAACAAACTTTGGAGCTGTCAAGGTTGGTCAATCAATGACTTATGCATATATCGCTGAGACTCCTGGTGCATTCAAGTACCACTGTGAAGGAATTAATCTTGCATCGATGGACCAACACGTATTCTCCGGCATGTACGGAGTAACAATCGTTGATCCATTAAGTGGTTACAATCCATTGATAGTAGACAAGACTGATACCCAAGGCGGTAAAGTCATAGTCGTACATCATAGATATGAAGCTGCAGCAAAAGAATTTGTCTTAGAGTACAATCAATTGTACTTGAACGCAGATGGCAGCTATGACCAAACAGCAATGTTCCTTCATAACACAACACAAACTGTTGTAAACGGAATGGCATTTGGTTACACACCAAACTCAGATATCAACAAGCTGATCAAGGGTGATCCAACAAAGAATGTCTTCCCAGTGCAACCTTGGAATGATCCATCACTAAAACAATATCAAGGACATCCATTATTTGTAGACCTTGACACACACTACAGAATGTTTGTAGTTAATCAAGGAAACATGCCAGTATTCTTCCACATCGTTGGAGGACAACTTGCTCGTGTGACACAAGGAAACCATGTTGAAGCTCAAGGAACTCAGACTTGGTTGATTGGTGGCTCACAGGATGCAATTGTTGATGTTGTATTTGATAGTCCAGGTGCATATGTAGCAGTCAATCACGACTATGCAGCAATCTTTACAGGTGCGGCCACAGTATTTGTAGCAGGCGACCCATTCAACTTGGGCTATCAGCCAGGCTCTATGCCAAACCCATCTGACGCAGTACCTCCACTAGGACCAGATTCCATTGCACAAAAGGAACTAGTTCACTGTCTATGTACTGACGCACAAGCAGCTGCAATTGCGCAATCAATGAGCGGGTAAATCCCCAAATCTTTCTCTTTTTGTTTTTAATTTTATATTATACTTGTTATTTTATATCCATCATAATTTCCGACCATTGTTTTTTCGTATAATTTGATAATGAAAAAAATTATCTGGGCAATGATTATATTCTGTTGCTGATGGCTTTCTTTCATGTCTATGAATCAATCTGTCTTGATCTGTGATCAAGTAGCACCAATTCTAAATGACATATTGCAAAAAAATGGATTAAAAATAACATACGAGCCGGAAATTACACCAGATCAAATAAAAGAAAAAATTTCTAATTTTGATATAGTTATAGTGAGAAGCAGAACAAAGATCACAAAAGAAATGATTGATCGTGCAACCCAGTGTAAAATAATTGCACGTGTGGGAGTTGGTCTTGATAATATTGATACTGATGCAGCCAAGGCAAAGGACATACGGGTTATCAATGCAGTAGAAGGCGCAATGAACGCCGTTGCAGAACTTGTTCTAGGATTAATGCTTTCAATGGCAAGAGAAATTCCAAGAGCAGACAGAGAAATACGAAACGGCAAATGGCTCAAAAAAGAACTCATGGGAAGTGAGCTTTCTGGAAAATATCTTGGTATAGTTGGTTTAGGAAATATTGGAAAAAGACTTGCAAAACTTGCAAGGGGTTTGAACATGAATATCATTGGATTTGATGTAATGCCAATCGCAGACGATTTTGCACGTGATGTGGGATTGATAAAAGCCGACATTGATACTCTACTCTCAAGTGCTGATTACGTCTCATTTCATGTACCACTCACTGAAACTACACATCACTTGGTAAATGCCAAAAGACTTGCTACTATGAAAAAGACAGCATATATCATAAACACGTCAAGGGGTGAGATTATTGATGAGGATGCATTGCATGATGCACTCAAGGAAGGAAAAATTGCAGGTGCTGCACTTGATGTCTTTGAAAAAGAACCTGCAGTTGGAAACAAACTCACATTGCTTCCAAATGTTGTATGTACTCCACATATTGGTGCTCAGACAAAAGAAGCTCAGACACTTGCAGCAAATGTAATAGGAGAAAAAATAATCATGATTCTTCGCGGCGTTATCTAATCTATCAAACCAAAAATAACTAAAGTAAAACCTACACTCGCATGATTCCGTTTTCAAGTAGATATTCTATTGACATGCCAAATTCATTGTCTGAGATGGAATCATTTGACCACAACTGGATACTATTTTTGAACCATTGTGGAATGTATACTTGACCTGTAGAGTTGTTGTAATTTGGAACACTAAGTATGTTGTTGTTTATTAATTCTCGAATTATTCCTGCGTACACCTTGTCTGTAGGAGATCCTTGCTCTAATGTTTTTACAAGTGACTTGAACTCTACAGGTATGACAATTTTACCCGTATCTATTAGATCAAAAGAAACACTCGCAGTAGCGTTAGCGTATTCTGCATCAATACGATATGTTCCTGGATTGAACGTTGTCTTGTAAAAGGGAAATGGTGAAGTGATTGTATTGTTTAGTTTATCTATTGGCAAGTCAATTGGTGCGCTTGTCTTGTTTGAGCTGTCTGTGATATGTATGGTTATACTGTTGCTGACAAGTTCTGAGACCTGGAAGTTGATTGAAAGCAAGTCTCCATATTCGTAAACCTGTTTGCTTGTAGATATCTCAAGGGAAGGGGTTGCAAAGCTATACTGTGTACCAAATGCTACTGCTCCAATCATGACAAATACCAAAATTTGTCTTGACCATTTCATAAAAACTAGGAAAAATTAATTTCATAAATAGGCTTCCTTGAGATTTGATTTATTTTGCAAGCAAAATCATGCTTAATTTTCTAACAGAATATAAAGGGTAAATTTGTAGTGCCGAGTATGCCTAGTCGACAGGACCAAATCTGGATCAAGATGTGGAAAGAAAATTCTCCAGAGCTTAGGGCAAAGGCCATACAATGGAGAAAAGAAAATGCTCTAACACGTGTGGATAGACCAAGCAGGATCCAAAGAGCACGAAGACTAGGATACAAGGCAAAACAAGGAATTGTTGTAGTAAGAATGCGTGTAGGTAAAGGTAACATGCGCAAGAAAAGACCAGTTGCAGGAAGAAGACCAAAACATTTGGGTGTACTTCGAATCAAGCCTGCTCTTAGCATGCAACGAGTTGCAGAGCGCAGAGTGTTGGAAAGATTTCCAAACATGGATCTTCTTGGCTCATATTATGTTCATCAAGACGGTTTGTATCTTTGGTATGAAGTAATACTTGCAGATATCGCACATCCAAGAATCGTAAAAGACAAGGAAATTCGCGGTAAACTTGCTACTCTGAAAAATTGAGATCTCAAATTTTCTTATCATGTGTATTTTACTAGGTATGTTATCAGCACCAGCTTTTGCACAAATTTCAACTCCGCAAAATCTTAATCATCCTGGCATAAAATGGGACTGGCCGATAAAAGCAGAAAACTACACCTTTGATGTAATCACAGTATCAAACTATGATCTCAAGAATGTAACATTTAACAAAATGAATAAAGAACTTGTCTTTCTTGGTAACAGTTCATTTATTGGAAGCATTGCTGAAATCACAATTCCAACTAATTTGATTGGCGGAAATCTCACAGTAACACAGGATGGAAAATCATTACCTGCTATCATAATTCCTGGAACTGACAGCTCTACTGTAATGTTGAAATTCAATCAGACTGGTATTACCAACACAAGTATCATGGGAACAACATATCTTCCAGAGTTTTCAAATGTTGCTTTGCTTGTAATGGTGTTATCAATTATGATGGTCTTGGTAATGCCCAAGATTAGAAAATTCTAAAACCCATTGTTATAATCTTCCCACATGTTTGTTCTTGTGGTAAGTGTGTTCATCTGATAAAATATTCCACCCACAATTCCTGCTTGATAAAATGCGTATAGGTAAACTTGAGAATGTGTTGGGTCTGCATGTGTAAAGCTGAGCGCAAGCATGGAAAAGAAGATGTACGTTCCAACAAATGTGTATATCTTACTAAATATTCCATCCATCCCAACTATTCTTTTTGTTGCAGCTGCCATTATCGTTATACTTGATATTATCAAAAATGTTAGTCCCCCATTTGACTGGATAAATTCCGTTACCCATGGAATCAAACCATCTGTAAAAATTGACTTGTGTGATGGCTGCACGCCTCCGTGGAGTGCAAAAGAGACTGATGTAAAGATTGCACCCATCATGAACAAAAATAAAAATCCCTTGAAGAAGGCTCGTTTTAGTGGACTGTGGGATTCTGAAGGGCGCATTACCCTGTCGGTCATTTTCAGGCCATATAGAAAACCAATCCCAAAGGATGGCGCAAACATCAAGTCAATAATCAAAGGACTCTGTTTTATCAGCTTGTCAATATCTGGTCCAAATATGAAATATGAGACAAGGGCTAGTGCTGTTGCTCCTACAAATATTGAAATGTCTATCCAACTTCTATTCTTCTTAACCTCTAGGTCTGTTCCCCACTCGTCCAATTTGATTTGCTGTTTGATTGTGTATTAAAGAACGAAATCAAAAGGATTTTTTGCCTTTCTTATCAACTCCTTTTGTCTTTTATTGGGGATCTCTTTATCAATGCAGTGTGAAAATAGGAATTGTAATTGTATCTATTGGCATTATTGTTTCTATATTTGGTGTAATTTTCTATCTTCAAGGAAATTCAATAGTTGGCCCTACTTCATCGTTCATGTATTCAAATCCGAAATGGATTGTAAACGGCCAATGGATTGCCGTTGGTGGTGTATTGATCTTTGCTGCAGGCCTTGGAATTAGCTTACGACGCCCAAAGTCATAGTGGATCTGACCTTGGATAATTGACGAATCTTTTTTGTAATCAGATTGTCCATCTGAGATTCGGAATCGGTTTCAGCTTCTACTACAATGTCGTAATCTCCGTATACGACTCTTGCATCCTTTACTTTGTCTATTTTCTTCAATTTTTCAACAATCTCGTTTTCGGCACCAAGCTCGCAACCGATCAAAACGTATGCCTTTTCCATACTATATCAAATCACGACACAAGCTTAAATCCTTATTCCATAAATTCAACACACTCATTCCTAAATTCTACTATGATTTGACTGGAATTTTTCATATTGGCTATTGGCCATGGAATTAAATGTCGGTCTTTTAA
Source organism: uncultured Nitrososphaerota archaeon (assembly GCA_963716995.1). GTDB lineage: Archaea > Thermoproteota > Nitrososphaeria > Nitrososphaerales > Nitrosopumilaceae > Nitrosotalea. The sequence continues at coordinate 32,368 of CAVQVB010000021.1, read as the reverse complement.
AATGTCATTTCATGGGATTGTTTGGAAAATCAAAGCCCAAAGATGACACCATTGAACAAATGAGAGTATTGCTTGATAACTTTCAGTTTGCTGACTTGCAGACCTTTTGTACTGAAATACTTGGAACTAAACCTGCAATTGACCAAGAACATTTGTCAAGCACTGAGATACTTGATTTTGTATGGGATCAATATCACAAGGGAAAAATGCAATTTTCTCAGATAAAGGAATTTGCACTAAAACATGAGATAGTTGCAGAAAACTTTTTTGAATAAATTTTTAAATTTGTATATCTAATGTCTTGAGATTATTTGTTGTGATATCATAGATGCGTATTAGATGATTATTGGTATCTGCAATGTACAACTTGTCTTGGTACAATTTTACATCACTTGGCTCGTATAGTCCTAGCGTGTCGCAACTTGGATCATCCAATCTGCATATTGTACTCATGCCTTGTTTTCCAATTAATGTCTTAACTGAATCATCATCTTGATCAATCACTCTGATTGAAGAATTGTACGTATCTGCAACAAATATTTTGTTTGCAGTTGCACACAATCCTAATGGGTGTTGGAATAATGCTTCACCTGTTTTACCATCCTTGTGTCCAAATGCAAATAATCCATGACCTACAATGGTCCTAACATATTCTGTCTTGAGATCTATCTCTCGTACAGATGATGTTTCACTGTCTACAAAAAATACTATGTCATCATGAATGAAAATTCCGCTTGGTTGTGCAAGTTGTGCCTGCATCCTGTTACCATCGATGATGTCTTCTTGACCATTTCCTGCAAAAGGTCTTGCTACATCTGTATTGGTATCATATGTCCATATCTGGTGATTTCCTGCCATTGCAATAAAGATCAAGTTATCTTTTACTGCAACATCCCATGGAGATGAAATTGCAATGTCTTTTCCTTTGCCACCTGATGATCTCCATGGACCTTGCTTGCCTGTCCCAACAAGTGTAGTGACTTGGTTGTTTTGCAAATCTATTTTTCGTAATGCGTGGTTTTCTGTATCTGCAACAAAAATAAAATCATCTTTCCACGAAACTCCCTGAGGTCTAAAAAATGTCGCATCTGAAAATTTGCCATCTGCTAGACCTATCTTGCCACTTCCAATGGTGTGAAGTATTTTGCCTGAAAGATCAGTGACAATGATTCGGTTGTGGTTAGAATCTGATATGGCAATCCTGTCTTTTGATATTGATATCTTGCCTGGAAAAGACAGTGTTGTATTACTCTTCTTGATAGTTTTTACAATCTTGATTGGCTCTCTTGCTAATGTGTGGGATTTTTCATGTTTTTCCAAAAGAACATCAATTGTATCCTCTACCATCTCTTTTTGTCCCTCTCCAGACTGTCTGTATACTAGAATTCCATTTGGATCAATTATGGCAATTGTAGGCCACCCACTAATTCCAAACTTGTTCCAGACAGTCATTTTCTTGTCGACAAGTACTGGGTGTGATATTTCGTATCTTGCTACTGCCTGTTCAACATTTTTCATGTCTTGTTCATTGAAGAATTTTGCAGAATGTACTCCTATGAATACAACTGGCATGTCTTTGTATTTCTCTTCAAGTTCTGCAAGTACTGGTAATGTATGCATGCAATTTATGCAACAATAAGTCCAAAAATCTAATACTATGACATGACCCTTGAGTTTTTCAAGAGAGAGTAGTTCTTTTGTGTTGACCCACTCAAACTCTGAGGGAAATTCTGGTGCCTTGGTAACTTTGGAAAATATGTTATCAAACATGATATCAATTTGAGATTTTGATTATTTAACATCTTTTCTGTAGTATTGTTGTATCTTAATACGACAGTCTTATTAGTCCGCCATATCTCCTCGTTAACGTTGGATCTTTTTAAAAAGAAATTCAAATGTGAACAATGTAATACCAAGTTTACAGTTTATGAGGATCTGATAAAACATGCCCGTCATGAACATCATCATGACATTGTCAAATGTGTTACATGTGGAAAAGAGTTTGTCCATGAAGCAGATAGACTTCATCATTCAAGAGAAGAACATCAAAAGAAAATGGAAGGACGAATTCACAAAAGCGAACACAAATCTACAAAAGATTCTCCTACTCCACAGGATGATGTTGATGGTCACACGAGAAATTTTGGCGACAAGCTATGACTCTGATGCAAGTGTCTATTCTGTCTGAAGTGTAAGTACACTAGTAACTGGTTTTAGGCCTAGAATCTTTGAACGTACTGTATCGTTTAATTCTCCTTCTGTTTCAGTTTCAATTTTTGCTATAATGTCGTATACTCCATGTGTTGCCTGCACTTCCTTGACATTGTGTAGTTTTTGTAATGATTTGATAATTTGTTGTTCTTTTCCAAGGTAACAGTTTATGAGAACAAATGTCTCTTGCACCACTTGTTTTTGTAATCATTGTATTTGAATGACATAGATTGCAGTGTGTACTAACTAGACTTTAACCCAAGTTTACGATATCGATGTATGATTCGTATTATATCAAAAATAATGATAAATGCTTCTGCTAAACAAGTCTGGAATGTAATATCTGCGATTGAAAGAGACCCATATTTTTGGAAGGGCGTACAAAGGGTACGAAATACCTCTCATGGTAGAAACACGTTCACGCGAGAAGTGATATTGAGTAATTCCGATAAATGTTATCAAAAAGTTATTCTTTTTCCTATCGAGGGCATTCATATCAAATGGACTAGTGGTTCAATAATTGGCATAAAAGATATTTTGGTAACGCAAATTGGAAGTCAAACTCTTTTGGAAGTTGAGATGAATTATGATCTCAAAGGAATTGCACAACTTCGTTCTCGAAGTATTTCAGAGGAATTACGAAATGAAGCTGAACTGGCATTACAATTGATAAAAGAAGATATTGAAAAAATTGAACCCTTTCAGATCAAAGACAGAAAACAATGGGTGGATTTGATTCGTGAGTAAACCCAAACAAGTACTGGTAAAACCAGAACTAGATGCTTCTATAAATAATTCACAGCAGATAAATGAATTTTTTCTAAAATGTACTACGCCTAATTGTAAAGGGTGGCCAATAGTAACTGATGATGTTTCAGGTGAGATCCTTTGTGGTTCATGTGGACTAGTTTTAGAAGAAAAATCTCTAGAAACTATTTCACCCTATGGATATGATTCGGTAGATTATTTCGGCAAAAAGAGTTCTGGAACAACTAATTCTTTGACAATGTTTGATATGAACATGACTACAGTAATATCAGACAGAGATAGTATGGGGCATTCTCTTTCTAGAGCAACCAAGAATGAATTTCATCGCTTAAAGATGCTAAATACTAGAAGCATTACACCTAGAAACAAAACGCTACGGTCTGCTCTTTTATTTCTAAACCTATTACAGATGAAATTGGGAATGCCGAATTCTGTAGCTGAAAACTCTGCACATCTATACAGAAAAGCAATGCGCGCCAGAATGACTGTTGGACGAAAATCAAAAAATCTAATGTGTGCATGTGTTTATGCATCTTGTAAGCAAGGTGGAATGCCGAGATCTATTCTTGAAATCTCTCTCAAAAGTAACATAGGGAGAAAAGAAATTGCACGAACATATAGAACTCTGATTGAAAAATTTGATCTATCTGTAGTTCCTTTCAACTCTAAAGAATTTCTCACAAGTATTGCAAACGAAGCACAAATTAGTGAAAAGTCTAGAAGACACGCTCTGGAAATACTTTGTGCAGCTGAAGATGCTGGTCTTACACTAGGTAAAAACCCAAAAGCATTGGCAGCAGCATCTCTCTATTTAGCATGTGTTTTAAATATTGAACAAAAGACACAAGCTGAAATAACTAGAGCTTCTGGCGTTACCTCTACTACTATACGCGCGAGATACTATGATCTAAAAAAATTATATTTAGAATCTTGAGATGATCTATAAAAATTTAGTAAAATAAATGGTAGAAATGCGTTTTCTATCTATGTCTTTTCTGGATGGCAAATATGTCCAGATCTGAAGCAATTGCACTCATTACAGCCATTGCAATCCGTACATACATTTCTCCTGACGGATCTGACCATTTGCATGATATACTGTGGTGAATTATTTTATTAAAAACACGATTAACATTGTTATATCGAATTTATAGCGTGTTTTATACAATAAACTCATACAAATCTTAAAAGCTCCATAATACATACTAAAAGAGTTGAGTACAAGTAAAAAATCATCTACAATCACATTTCGTCTTGATGAAAATACTATCAAAAGACTGCGCAATGAGTCTGGACATAGACAAGTAAGTACTAATACACTTGTAAATCAGGCATTGAAACAGTTTCTTGATTGGGGTATGTACGAGTCCTCGGTTGGATTTGTAATAATAAACAAACAGGTTTTTGTTCATATTTTTGGCAAACTTAGCCAAAAGGAAATAGTAGATGTTGCTATTCGTGTTGGAAAAGATGAGGTAAAAAATATGGCATTATTTATGAAAGGTAGAATTGACATCCAGTCCTTTTTGGCTTGGTTTGAGTTGAGAATGATAAATTCAGCAGTTCAAGTAAGCCATGTTCATGAAGATGATGGTTTTCATAGATATGTTATGAAACATGAATTGGGAAAAAACTGGTCTGTATACCACAAGACAATTCTTGAATTGATATTTGAAGAAATCTTTAATAAAAAAATAGATGTAAAAATTGACAAGACAATGATCTCATTTGAATTCTCTGAATGATTTATCTGGTATTTGTTTTGTTTCTGTATATTTTTACAAATATGATAACTCCCCCCATTATTGCAGCGGCTATGACTGATAATCCTAATATGATATTGTTCCACATGGAATTATTTTGAGGAGTTTGAAGTGTGGAATTATTCTGTGTTGGATTAATTGTTGAAGGACTTTGTTGAATTTGCAATGAAATATTGTCTTGCGCTTTGACATTGATATTAACATGTGGTTGAATTTCTATTTGTGATACATTTTGATTTGTAGTATTTTTTTGTATAGTATTTGTAGAGTTGATTGTAGAGTTTTGATATATTGGTAATTTGTAATCTGGACCTGATATGCCCATCTGATGTGGCAGCTTTCCTATTACTGCAAGTGCCTGTCTTATTTGTTCATCAGTCCAACTTCGAGCCTTGAGTTCTGTATAAAACTGGGCCTCGCTGATAGTCCCATTTTGATATTCTTTTAAAATGGTATTGCCATTGTCTGCAACTGGAACCTCTGATGAAGATGTTCCAGGTGTAACTAGGAATGGAATTGTATCTGTAGTATAGTTCTGTTCAGAATCACTTTCAAGTATCCATCCAAGTTTGATTTGATATACTCCTGAGGGTTCATCCTTTGTATTACAGAGAGTAGAAAACCTCTCCAATATCTTTCCATTTGATGTTACATCGCACACTGAATTTTCAAAACCATTGAGAAAGATGGGTTTTGCATTGTTTGTACTGGGTAACGAAAACGTAATGACTCTGTCAGCGGAATTCTGATTTACTGCATCCTCATATGTGTAGATTGGAAAACAATCTTGTCCTTCACAATGACTTGTCAAAGTAGTACCAAAGGGCTGTGAGAATGGGAGATAAATGTAAAGATCAGGATATGGATAGCTTGCTTTTGATATGTCTGGAATGTGGGATACGGTAATAGTTATCTTGGTTCCGGGAGGTCCAGAGTGTGGATATATCGTGACATCTGGACTACCAAGTGTGCCAAGATCTGTGGCCCATACTACATTGCACAGTGGTATGGCTCCAAGTCCTATCAGTAATAATACTATATTTTTCAATTATGCAAAACGCTGTAATTAATAATTAATAAGACTTGAGTTGAATTTGTTAGCAATATTTGATGTAGTATACTTCTAGATGATTGTTCTATATACTATGTTTCTAAATTTTGTACGACAAAATACTGATTGACAATACTCTTCCTCAAAAATTAATAATTATTTTTGGATGTTGGAATCAAAATCCAGCAGCTATTGGATCTGATGGCTTGATTATCTCACGTAATAGTATGGTTGCATATGATCCTCTTGAGAGAGTAAAGTCAACATATGGTTCCTTTATTGCAAAGTCTCTGCATGATATGACGGCTTGTCTGAATCCTCCTTCTGTACTTGCTTCTTGCATCTCTTTTATAAAAAATTCTTTTGGAGTTATCTGTTCTTCTACAAGTATTTGAGATATGAAATTGTCAAATCGATTCTTTTTTGAATACGAGTAACCTACTAGTGGGACTGTTAGCCTCTGTTCTGGGTCATTTTGGTATCTTCCAAGGTTGTCATCTTTATCAAAACATACATCTCCTTGTTGAGGTTGCATCATATCCTCTCCAGCTTCATATGCCTTTGATATTGTTTGATTGTACACAAATGACTGGAATGCTTCGACAAAAAATCTCCGCAATTGAATTGGTATTGCACGAAGTGCCTTGAGAGCATCGCCGTGGTCTATCATTTCACCTAGTACAACTCTTTCAATGTCCATTTGTGGCGGTACTTGGTCAAAGACTTTGGCATAGTTTGACTTGTCCTTGAGCATTTCACGTATCTTGTTATTGTGTTCCAAATCGTATTCTGAAGTAAATGAGAGTAGAGTTTCTACTGCATGATCGAAATTTTTTTGCAAAATGGCTTTTCCTATTAGGTGGGATACTGGTCTTTTGCTTCCAAATCTTTGGTATCCGAAAAAATTTAGAATCTTGTTGTGGTCTGCAAACTGGGAAGACTTTAGAAAAGTTTGCATCTTCTATTTTTATTTTGAAATTGTTTCCAATCATGTCTTTTTTTGTAAGAGGTTTTTGAACAAGACCAATTTTTTCAAGCGTGTATCTATTTGTGATCAGAGTATCTGTAGATCTTCCTGTTGTCATATCGCATACATATTGCTCAGTTGTAGCATTTGCATCCTTGAGACCAAGAGCCTTGAGTCTTAGGCCATATTTTGTAAAAATGTCTGATAGTGCATGGTTTGTGTCTATGCCTTGTTTTTTTAATTTGTATACTGCATAACTTCCTGAAGATGAAATCTTGTCTAGTGTTTTGTCTCGCAGTATTTCAGAGACAAAAAACTGTTCTGGAGAAGACTTGATCTTGCCTCCAGTACCCTCTGTCTTTGTACAATAAGTAAAAATTCCAATCAGTTTGTCTAGGTTGGGAACCACTTCTTACTCTAGTGTGACACTGATGTATTTTGATACTGTAACATCCTGATATCTTGCACTTATCAAGACCTCATACGTTCCTGGTGTGGCAAAGTTGTCTGCTGTTATTCCAACCTTGACAGTTTGTGGCGTATTTACTGTGACTTGAGTCTGTTGTGCCTTGACTGTGAGGGTTTGAGATCCTACCGTACTTGATGTAATGATGGATACTGGGGAACTAAGTTGTTCCTGTGGGTTGATGTTGAACAAAACTGTTGCATTTTGTCCGTGGTGTATGGTGATTGAAGAATCTGATGCAGTCACGTTAATTGGAAGTGGAACGCTAGGATCCAAAACTCCGATATTATTTTCAACCCACTCTGCAAACCATATCTTGTTGTGGTTTACTGTAAAGTCCAATATCTGGGCCACTCCACAGTCTGGTAAAGTTCCACAATCTGACCAGTTGGGATTCTTGGACGGAACTTCATACTCTACAAGAGAGTGGGCTGATGAATCATACACTCCAAAACTGTTTGCAACTTGTTCATTGAACCATAATTTTCCATTGTCATCAAAGTGATCCCAATATGGTCTTGATATTGGCGTCTTGATGAGTCCTGATGCATTACCATATGATGATACTGGTGGAGGAGAAGTTGTATGCTTGGTGAATTTTTTACTTGCAGGATCAAAATCGAAAAAGTAACTACTTGCAGTATCCATTATCCATAACTTTCCTGAAGAATCGATTGTTATTCCATTTGGTGCTTGGATGTCTTGAGGCAAAGGATATTGGGTAGAGTTACCTGTTTTTTGATCATAGCTTACAAGATTTCCTCCTTGTTGGTATATCCAAGTTGTATACCATAACTTTCCTGAAGGATCTGTTACCATTGAACTTGTAAAGTTGTTATTGCCAGGAGCTGGAATGCTGGTCATTCCCATGTCTGGACTTGTATTATCTGTAGAAAATACTCCAATTTTTCTTCCAGTGAAATCATTGATGTAAGCATTTTTACCATCTATTAGTAACATCTGTGGGAAAGAACCGTCTGATGAATTACTCTTGGGGAATGCAAATCTTTGATAGACTCTTGTCTACTGGATTGAATTTCCAGATCAAACTGTGTTGTGAATCTGTAATCCAGATGTTTCCATCTTGTGCAGTGCCAAGTCCCCACATCATTGATTTTTCACCACTTTGCCATTGTGAATTGGTAAATTCTTGGAATGATTTTGAAGATGGGTCAAACTTGCCAAGGTTTCCTGTATTTGATTCTGTAAACCAAACACTACCAGACGAATCCACCATAACTGCAAGTGGTTGGGTACATGCTGTGGGTATCTTGTATTCTGTTATGTAATTGCTTGATTTTGCTGGACCTGTTTGACAAAATGTTGGCCTATCCTTGTCTTTGTAATTGTCTTGAGGTGTTCCAGTGATTGTTCTATCGGTAGTGGTGGTATTGACCTGGTTTGCAACCCTGCCTCCTCCTAGGAATGCAACACTTACTGTAGAAACGATGAAAATTGCCATAAATGATAACGCAAGAATCTTTTTGGTATTCTTATTCACAAAATCTTGGCTATTTTTACCTCGTTATATCTTATACGTAAAATTTTGTGAATAAGAGTTTCTTGGAAGTTATTTTCTCTTGATTGATAAGGTCTTTTGAACTTCATTCATACTGCTTAGGAATTTTTGTTTGGCTTCATATTCGTCTGTTACCTTGATTGTTATTTCTGAGGCTGCAAACATTACGTCCTTGACAAGTATTGGTGGGGATAGTCCTAAAAGTTCACTTAGTATTGTCAATATGTTGTTAAAAACTGCATTATTTTTGTAGTGAAAGACCGTGTTACCGTCTATTATCTTTGGGTTTGGCTCTAGAGGGATGACTAGTTCATGTGAAGTAAATTCTGTTATGAATAATGCGATATCCTCTTTTATTTTTGTACTGAGATCTTCTTTTTGTGCAATTAATTTTTCTTTTGCCTTTTCCAAATCTACCGATGCATCGTAATAATCTTGACCTATCATTTTTGCAAATGTAGATTCAGTTGGACTCTTCAATGGAATTTCATGAATTCTAAAATTCACTGTAGCAAGTTCGTCCTCGGCATCTTTTAGTTGTGTTCTATTTTCTCTGATGCGTGTTGCAACTTGCTCCAGAAAGGCAAAGTCAGACATTTCTAGCTAAACTCATGGACTACATCCATAAGACTTGCCTTGAATTCTTCTGTAGTCAATCCCCACTTGCCATATTCATCTTTGAATGCATCCCATGAAGCTTCTGCTTCACTTGCAATCTCCAAAATCTTTGTTCCGATTGCTTTTGTGTTGACAAGTATTGTAATATTTGCTTGTTCTGTTTCTAGAATTGGAATCTTGATGAATATCATTCTTGATTCCTCGATGTGGAATCTGTCCTTTATGATATTCTTTAGAGTATCTCTTTCTTTTGCTTCAAAATCTCCTTTTACTTTAACAAGTACACAACAAGAATCTCTTGGTCCACCCTTGTCTCTTATGTCGTTTTCATCAATGTCAAACAATACTGCATCTTCTTTTTTGCTGATGTGTTCTACAATTCCTTCCATGGTGCTACCCTTGGTTCCTGTCATCAAGTCCGAGTTCCATTGTCTCTCTTCTGGAACAACTGGAATTACCCATGTAACTGCAAATCTTGGTCTCTTTGTTGCAAGCCATGTTCTATAGTTTGACATGTCCCACTCTGTCTCTCTTGCAAAAGATGCAATAAACATGGAAATTGCATTTGCTGCAATCAAGTTCATTCCTCTATAATCCTTCCAGCCTACTTCGTGTTCTCTTGGAAGATCATCTATGATTGAAGACATTTTGTCTAGTCTCTTTTCATGTTTCTGTGCAAGTTCTCTTAGTCTTTTATTTGAAAATAGTATGGAGCAGTCACTGTATTTTATCTGGTGTTCAAGATTCATTACAATGTTGATTGCAGATGCTTCTAGAATTACTGGATCCCATCCAAATTCTGGTAATAACCCAAATGATGCAATTGTTGCATGTTCTTTTGTATCTTTTTTGATGTATTGCATAAAGGCACTTGCAAATGAAGCACCTGTACCACCGCCCATTGCAAATGGAATTGTAAAACCTCTTACTGGTTCTGGAGAAAGACTTGAGAGTTGTTTCTGCATGTCATACTTTGTACTTACTTCTTTGATGAATCTTGTACGACCTTCTGCCCAGTTTCTGGCAGCACCCCCTGCACCAGAGATTACATGCTTGTCTCTTAGAGCAAACAAGTCTGGATATGATTGTAAAATCAAATTGGCAGCTCTTGGATCTAGATCAATTAAGAGTGCTCTTGGAATAAGTGGAATTTCACTTCCACCATATGCATTTGGAAATCGTAAGATTGTACTTCCGTATCTTTTGAGTATGCGAGATTCATCTTTTTCACCCTTCAATGTTGGTTTTAGTGGATCTGCTCCAACATCAATCAATAATCTTCGATATGATTCTGCACCAAGACCAATTCCACAATGACCAAAACATGTCATTATAACCGGGGCTGGTGGTAATGGGTCAAATTTTGACAAATCTAATCACCATTTGAAACTAGAACTTGTCTCTTTAATGGTGTAGTCCAAGATTGTTCAGTCCATGCTTGATTGTTATAGACATGATGTTGTCTTTGTTCCAATTTTAATCCTGAAAATTAGATTGTTCTTTTTGAATTTAAGATTTAAGAATGATTTATCCTTCTTCTGTCAGAGCTTGTTTGAGTACACGATATTCTTCTATTGATATCTGTCCTTCTGCAAGTCTAATTCGGAGAAGTTCAACTGATGTATCTTTTTTGGGTGGAGTTGTGATTCGAGGTTGTTCTACTTCTGTATTGTTGGTTGATTCTATCAAATCATGGATATATCTATAATCTGACATGACAATTGGCTCATCATTTTTTACAGTCTCCATTATTCCTCGTAGTCTCTTTGGATTTCCCTTGCCTGCTGCAAGCAAGCCCTTGATTGTTTTTAGCATATCTTCTGACATTTTATTTCACTATTGTTTTGAATCTGGGATCCCCTTTTATCTTATCGAATGAAGAGTCTTTAATGGCCCAGTTTTTTATGGTTTTGCCATAGTGAGATATTGCCTGTGCAAGAAGAATTAAAGCATCATCATTTTGTCCCATTTGGGCTTTACTTCTTGCCTTTGCGTAAATCACTGTACCATTTTTTGGAAACTCTTTTAGTATTTTATCAAAGATTGTGATTGCCTCATCATGTCTGCCAAGCTCGGATAATTCTGTTGCCTTGTAAAATATCGCTTCATTGTTTTCTGGCTCTTTTTCTAAAATTTTATCAAAGTATGATAGTGCCTCTTCATGTTTTTTTTGTTTGCCAAGAACTAATCCCTTGTAGTGTATTGCCTGCATGTTTTCTGGTTCTTTATCAAGTACTTTATTCAAACAATCTATAGCGTCATCATATTTTTCAAGCCTGATTGATGCAATTCCTTTGTTGTATAATGCTGGGAGATATCCTGGATCATTTGATAATGCCTTGTCATAATATGTAACTGCTTTTTCAAACTGTTGTAACTCTGCAGAGTGGTTCCCTAGGTTGTTTAACGCATCAACATGATTGGGATCATATTCGGTTATTTTCTCAAAGCATGATATTGCATCCTTGGGTTTCTTTAATTTCAAAAGAGACATTCCTTTGTTGTATAACGCATCTACATTTTTTGAGTCTTGTTTTAGCGCCTTGTCAAAAAATGATATTGCATCCTTGTGTTTTTCAAGCTTGGCATAACTTATTCCTTCTAAAACTGTTTTTTCTGTTTGACTTTTTTCACTCATTTTTATACACTAGGAAATATCTGGGATGTCTTGTTTAATGTTTTTTGGAGTCATGCAAGATTGATAGATCTGTGATTTTCAAACAAAATAAGTTCTTCTCATGATTATGATGCTAACTATTTGGTGTTTTTTGCCCTGTTTCCGGAAATGCCTTTTTGATGTATCTTGAAAGGATTGGATACTGGATTATCAATGATGATAACACTACACCGAATGTGATTGTCTTTAGTATCTCCTTGATGTCACTTTCAGGAAGGGTTGCAACTAGTGCTACTGAGAGTGCCCCTCTCATACCTCCAATCATAACAACATGTCTCCATGGACCTGTTGTCTTTTCTTTTGTAAATCTGTGCGTTGCCGCAAGTATTGGATATGTAGATGCTGCTCTTGCTGCCAATACGATAACGATTACAAGTGCAATTAGAGGAATATTTTGACCTATTCGAACAAGATCCATGTTCAATCCGAGATACAAAAATGCAACAGAGTTTGCAAAAAATGCTATCATTTCCCAAAAGTTGGTTGTATATGCTCTTACTTTTTCACTTATGATGTGGGGTTTTCGCATGATCACTCCAAACCATAATCCTGCTGCAGCTGCTGCAACAAGTCCTGATAGACCAAGTGAATTTGCAATTACAACTGCACCAAAAAGAACTGCTACTGAAAGTGCTGTCTCCGAAAGTGGTTCTTCTAACAATTTATGTAAAAATTGTGAACCTATTGCAAGACCTATTCCTATACTGATGCCGCCAAAAAATACTAGTGCAAAATGTCCAATAGTTTCTAAAATATTGACATTGATTCCTGTTGGAACATCTGGAGAGAGTAATGATCCTTGTGCAACTGATATTGCAATGATTGAAGAAAATATGATTGCACCAGCTGCATCATTAAAACTAGCTTCTGATTCCATCAATGTTGCAAGTTGACCTGGAACTTTCATTCGCTTGAAAACTTCAATTACTATTGCAGCATCAGTGGGTGCAATTAGTGCAGCAAAAGCAAAAGCAACAATTGTTGGAAGTCCTGCAAAATATGACAGTAAAAGTCCTCCAACTATAGTGGCAACTCCAACTCCTACTGTGGATAATAGCAGGGATGATATTCTGACTGTTTTAAACTGTTCACGATCTATTCTCATCATTGCTTCAAAAATTAGGGGTGGAATTACAAAGTACAGGATTAATTTTGGATCCACCTTGAATCCTGAAATATTTGGAATTCCGTGGCCGGTGAAATCTATGACTGATATTGAAATTCCAATTCCGACTAGAATCATGGTATACGGGATTTTTACCTTGGTTGCAATCAGAGAAGCAAGAAATATTGTAGCAAGAAATACTGGGATAACAAATTCATTTGATAGGAGGTGACCCAAACTTAGATCTGCCATCCTTAGACTTTTGCTGTCAAATTATAAAAGTGGTTGCTAAATCTAGTGTGATTTGTGATTATTTTCGTCGGTCCATCATTTTTTGTCTGTTTCTTCTTAGAATTCGAAATCCCAAAAATATTCCAAGTGATATGTTTACCATGCCAAGTGCAGTCAAAATGAAGTTTGGATTGGTAAATACAACCAATCCCATGAATATGCCCCAAAATCCTGCGATGAAAAACATGACTGTTATGATTGTCAATCTGCGATTGGAAGGGGCAGTCATTAGCGATTTTGATTTTATGGCACTATTAAACATTGAGCGAATTGTATTCTACAATTACAAAAATGTAGAAAATCTATCTATGAAAATTCTTTTCTTACACTTTGAACAAATCTTGCATGAATTCTTATTCTCTCCAAAGTCTGTGCAAGTTTCATCTCAGTTCCAGGAACATGATGTCTTGCAAAAAAGTTTCTGATTTCTTTTTCTTTTTCAAAATCGGCTTCAATTGAGACACTACCAATTATTCTATTGAGAAGTGGATTTCCTATGCCAAATCTTGATACAATTCCTTTCCAGTTTTGTTTTATCCATGGCAAAACAAGTTCTTTGCCTTGTGGATTTGTGACCATTCTTGCAATTGGCTGGAATAGGTTTTGTGTTCGGACCTCTTTTGAGAGTGTAAACAAGAGTGTCTTTGATAATAATTTTTTGTCTTGAAAGTTTGCAAGTGAGCTAAGTAGTCTGACCATTTCTTCTTGTGTTGGTGCCTTGCGATATAGGCTGAGCATTTTTTGATATGTAGATGAATCTCCAGTCCATGCTATTACTGAATATACCGTACTACGAAGATCTGGATTTAGATTTCCGGTCTTTAACAAATTGGCAAATCTTGATTTTGCCTCTGCAACTATATCTTGGTCTTCCAGTCTTCCTAGTGCGCTGATTACTTGAGAACGTAAAAGTACACTTGTTGACTTTTCTCCGTTGATTGGATCCCATCCAAGTTTTGCAAATACTTTATTGAAGAAATCAAGATTGAATTCTTTTATCTCATCCCAGAACTTTTCTTTTGATAATATTATGTAGAAAAAGTTCAGGCTAGCTATGATGTCTGACAAAACAACATAATCATCTTCGTCTTCATAATGTCTGACAAAGTCAAGATAATCCCTAAATGATATTTGATTTGATATGCAAAGTGCAAAGAGGTCATGATGGATGCTCCAACGATCCACATTTGATATTGCCTTTTCTTCAACTTGTCTTGCTAGTGAATCCAGGGCGTCCTTGTCATATTTTACTCGATAAAATCCCTTTTGGCCATCATTTACCTTGAACCAGTCTTCTTTGTAGGGAATGGTAATTGGTCCCTTCATTAGTTTGGTAATTACCTTGTCTCCAGTTCTCACAGAGAGTGGAATAATCCAGTTTCCTTGTTTTGCTTTACCATTATTTTCTAAAAGAAATCTGCTCTGAGATAATTTTAATTTCGAGTCTTTTATTTTGGCTTCGATAACTGGATATCCTACTTGTCTTACCCATGTGTTCATCATTTGTCGTACTGGTTGTCTTGATATTGATCCAAGCGAGTTCCAAAGATCTTCTGTTGTTGCGTTTGCATATTCATGTTTTTTCAGATAACTATGCAATCCTTTTCTAAAATTATCATCTCCGATAAAGTTCTCTAACATCATCAGTACACAGCCTCCCTTGTTGTAACTAATTTCATCAAATATTTGTCGAACATCTGCTGGGCTTTTTACTGGTACATCAATTGGATGAGATGATTTTAGAGAATCAAGACTCAAACCTCCTGTCATTTCTGAAATGAGGAATTGGTCCCAGAAATCCCATTCTGGATATAGTGAATCAACTGCCTTTGTTGCCATGAATGTAGCAAAACTCTCATTGAGCCACAGATCATTCCACCACTTCATGGTGACCAAATTACCAAACCACTGGTGTGCTATCTCATGTGCAATTACTTCGGCAATGTGTTGTTTTGTTTCAGTAGATGATGTTTTTGGATCGTAAAGCAGTATGGTCTCTCTGAATGTGATTGCACCCCAGTTTTCCATTGCACCTGATGCAAAGTCCGGTATTGCAATCATGTCAAGTTTGGGTAATGGATATGCAATCTTGAAATATTTTTCAAAATATGACAAGAATTGTTTTGTAAATTCTAGTGAAAGTTTTCCTTGTTGTTTCTTTCCTTGTGTAGTTATTACTCTGATCAAAGTTTTGCCAGACTTGGTTGAAATGTGTTCAAACTCTCCAACTGCAAGATAGAGAAGATATGTAGACATGATTGGAGTAGTATCAAACTTGTACAGGATCTTCTGAGCTACTGTTTTCTTTGATGTTACCGGCATGTTTGAGATTGCAGTATGTGTCTTGTCAACTAAAAGTGAGACATCAAATGTTGCCTTGGCTTCTGGTTCGTCCCAACATGGAAATGCTCTTCGTGCATCGGCTGCCTCAAACTGTGTTGTTGCAAGGTGTTTTTCTCTTCCCTTGTACTTGTATTTGCTCCTGTAAAACCCAACAAGTTTGTCATTTAATTGTCCTATGAAATCAATTGAAAGAACTGCCTTGCCGGATATTTTTTGAGAAAATGTGAGTGTGAGTTCTTCTGTTTTTTCATCAAGTCTTGGTTTTGCTTTAATTTCTATTCCATTCCAAGATATGTTACACTGTTTTATCTCAAGTTCTGCAGCGTGTAACACAATTTTGTTTGTAGGTCTTGATATCTTGATTGATATTTTTTCTCTTCCTCTGAATGTAAATTTCTTAAAATCTGGCTCAAACTCTAAATCATAATTTATTGGAAAGACGTCTTTCACAAGATTTTTGTTCTAATATACACGTAATATACTTTCTAGTGCATAAGTCGGACTAGCCAATGTATGAAATGCACACCAAAAAATACTATTGCAACTGCCTTGACTGTCTTGCCTGTTGTCATTGCAATAGAGTATTTTATAATGTTATACTTTTTGGTTCCAGCTACTATTGATACAACATCACCAAGTACTGGAATCCATGGAGAAATGAAAATTACTGTAAACCAACCATATTTTGTCATTATGCTAATGCTTTTTTCCTCGTGTTTTTTTTCCGGGGTCTTTCTGAGTTTTTTTAACAGTCTTCCATTGTATCCGATATAATATGCGATATACCCACCAATTATGGAACCAATTATCAGTACTAAAAATACATCAAGCATGTTTGTTCCACTTAGTAATAATGCTGAAATGGTAATCTCTGTTGGAATTGGGATGAAACTTGAAAACATTCCATTGAAAAATAGTCCCAGTAAACCATATTTTATGAATATTGCATTATGAAATAGAAAATGCATGATATCGTTTGGCATTGCCTAAACTTTATTCTAGCTCATTTTAAATGAATTGCCGTATTTTACATCATGATCATAAATTGCATTACCTATTTTTTTAAGAAGTTTTGTTTTAGATTTTTGCGCTTTCTTGTCATGACTATAATCTTTTTTCTCTATCAGATCATGGAGATGTTCGAGTTCTGCTCTTGATAGTGCATTGATTCCTCTTGTAAATATGATGTCTAAAAGTTGAAGTCTTTCAAGATCTTCGTTGGTGTCTTCCATGATTGTTACATCTCTATCTTTAATATTTGTCTTACATAAAAACAGAACATGTTCTACAAGGTATCTGTGTCATTTCACAAGGATTATGTAAAAATAAAAAATGATTTAATCGAAATTGGTATTATGGAAAAACCCGTAAAAGGCAAGGCAAATACGGTTATAGTAAAACAGATTGCAAAACATCTTGGGATATCAAAATCCAAAGTGAGAATAGTGGCAGGAGAAAAATCTCAAGACAAGATAATTGAAGTGTTACTATAGTTTAACAAACCCTAAAAAACAAGTCAAATCCAATTTATCGTATGAACATGTCTGCAATTTTGATAATTTTTGTCATTGCAGTTGTATCTATGATGGCACATCCTGGGTATTCTCAACTTGCCAAGTCTAGTGCCACACTTGAAAATGGTATTTGGTATACTACGGTTGGAAAACAAGTACAGATTACAACTGATGTTGCAAATGGACAAGACAAGGCCCAGCCATTTGCATATCTTGTACAGATTGAAAACCAAGATGGAGTTGTGTGTTCTTTATCGTGGATAACGGGTACACTTGATGCCAGTCAGTCTCTGAGTCCATCCCAGTCCTGGATACCTACTACATCTGGAACCTATACTGCACAGATCTTTGTATGGGAAAGTGTGGGAAATCCCGACGCACTATCTCCTCCGCTTACAATGAAAATTGTTGTGTCATAGATTAGCATCAGTTATAATTTAGAAATTTACAGCCTAATGTATGGACGTTAGGCGGAGAATTCCCGTTTATCTTATGATTGGAGTGGCGTTTGCCTTTACACTTTACTTTTTTGTCTCTCCCTTTCTCTCTTCGTCAGATCAAGGTGGTACAGTGCCTGCCTTTAACCAAAGTCCTGATTCAGTTTCAACACTGGGAAATGATGTTGATACATGTGTAACAACTCCAACTTCAGATTGTGATCAAGAAATGTTACAGATAAAAAATTATTGTACTAGTAACAGGGGTCAAAACATTCCTATCTGCTCTGATGTTAGGGTGCAAGAGTATATTGACAGCAGAGGACTTGAGCGTCCTGTTATAAACACTGGAAGTTGATTGTTATTTCTGAGCTTCTTGCATGAATCGTTCCATGTTTTGTTTTACAAGAGGAATTATCTTTTTTGTTATGATCTGATGAAAGTCGTCTGCATCAGGATCAAATGATAACAACAGTACATGGGCCAGTCTACTGTTTTCATCAGCAATTGGTATTGTTGCCCTGATTATTTTTGTATAATGTGAACTTGCATAAGAAATTCTTCCAAGTAGATATTCCCATCTGAGTCTGGTGTACTGTCTTGTGGCTGCAGTTATTGCATATTGGGCCCTCTCTTCTGGTTTCATTACTGGCGTAAGGCCTGTTCTCTCAGATGCACCTTCTAGTGTTCCGTCTCCATCTGCAATTCCTGCAAATCTTATCTTGCTGTCTAGTGCTACTACGCTTTTGCAGAAATCCTCAAAAAATGCCATTCATTATGGGTATCAGTTGATGCTATATTTGCTTTCTGGGAAATTTCTCTTCACATATTGTCTTGTTTTATGCTAGCAGGCCTTACCTTTTGAAAGATAAAGTTACACAACAGCATAAACCCAATCCATATTCCAATCATAAGAACGGGTGTATAGCGCCCTATGCACTGACTGCAGATGAACTTGTTTACAAGAAACACAATGGCGCCTCCAACAAGAGCACCTGTTGCATAATCTGCTAGCCTCCACAAGAAATATTTCATTTGTTCTATGTTGATATGTCCAAAATATAAGATTGATTTTACTTGCTAGGAAAAGTGTGCCTTGATATTTTCTACTTCAATTTTTATCCATTCACAAAAGATCTTCCAAATCGTATCAGGTGTGGAATCATACTGGAAAAAAGTAAACATCACTGCAGTGGAATCGTTAGGCAAGGAAATTATTCTCATGTATGCAGGCGTCATGCTCTCTTCGGTAGGTCCTGCATAGATGTCAATCAAACCTGCCTTTTGATTTGTATCCAATCTGATGAATACTTCTCCGATTGGTGTTAGAGCCTTGTATTTGCCATCAACTAACATCAATTTCTTGACAAACTTTGTAGACCATTTTGAAATATTTTCAATATCTGATAAAAACCCAAATACCTTGTCTGTTGATGCGCTTACTACACAAGTCTCAGTTATGGAATTCATTGTTTTGTCTCAAAATATCTATTAATTAAATGGTGTTCTGTTAACAAACAAAAGAATGACTCATAAATCCATGGCTTGATTTATTGCAGTATCATGTCTCTAAAACCAAAGAGCGCAGAGGAGTCAAAAGCAGAGATGACCGTTCGAATGTTTCCGTCTGATGCAAACCCTGCTGGAAATGTATTTGGTGGAGAGATATTAAGACAGATTGATTTGATAGCCGGTCTTGTAGCACAAAGACATTGCAAGAAAAATGCAGTAACTGCATCAATTGACAGGGTCAACTTTTTAAAACCTGTTCTAGTTGGAAATGCACTAATACTAAATGCCAAACTAAACTATGTATCTCACTCTTCGATGGAAATCGAAATTAAAGTAGAGGCAGAAGATCTATTCACCGGAATTAGAACTCTAACAAATACTGCATATGTCACTTCAGTTGCATTAGGTGAAAACGGCAAGCCCACTGATGTACCTCCACTTTTGATTGTCACAGAAGATGACAAGAAGAGGTTTACAGAGGGAGAACAAAGAATGTTGCAGAGAAAAAGAGAACGAAAACACTAGTATTTTTAAAATAAAAACCAGAGGGCGTGACTGGATGTCTGTTTCCTCTGAGAAAATCATGTTATGGATACGTTATGCAAGAAATAAACTATCCACAATTAGTTTTCTAAGTTTAATTCTCCTTGTTACATATATCACTCATTAAAGATTACAGCTTAATTTTCATAAGTTAAGCTTAGTCTGCAAGTACATGTGATTAAGTGCTTTCGTCAATATTGGTAGAAATGACTTTATCCTATGACATCAGGCAATCTGTATTAATTTAAAAATAAAATTTGTTTTGTATTATGTAATACTTGCTAGTGCATCTGTCTTTTTCTTGACAGTTTCACCTGCTGCGGGTGATCCTCTCTCACCTCCAACTGCAGCACAAATTGTAGTAAAAATAGACAAAGATCGGTATAATCCAGGTGATATCATGTTCATCTCAGGCCAAGTCCAAAGTGTAGTAACTGATATGCAACTAACAATTCAGATACTTGACCCTGACAATAATTTGGTTCACATTGAACAGACTACCTGTTACATCTGATGGAAAATTTTCACTACCTGTGAAAGTTTATGGTCCGTTATGGAGCGTACCAGGCAAGTATTCTCTTGTTGCACAATATGGATTCAAACACATATCTGCCATAGTAAATTTCCAATTTGAACAGGAAGATGTTCCAACACAAAATGTATTTAATGTAAAAGATCTTTCCAGCGGACAAAACTTTGATCTCAACTATACCATTACTGGAGGTCAAGTTGAAAACATGGTTCTTGATAAGCAAAATATTGCCCTTGTTGTACAAATTAATTCCACAGATTCTGGCATGCTACATCTCCAGATCCCACGATTATTACTTGATTCAAAAAAATCTAGTAATGCAGATGAATCATTTCTAGTCTTTATCAACGATGACGAAATAACATCGTTCCAGCAAACTAGTTCTGATTATAACTATAGGGTGTTAGATATTCCAATTGTAACTGGGGATTCTAAAATTGAAATTATTGGAACCACTGTAATTCCGGAATTTGAAAATATATCTAGTCTGATACTTGTTCTTGCAGTTGGTTTGATGATAATCTTTTCAGTATTGTTACAAACAAGAATGAATCCAAAATCTCTTGAATTTGTAACTAGTTCTTTGATTTTATTTTTCTCAAAAATATCTAGTGTTTTTCATGATCTTCTATTGTATATAGCGCAGCACTTTTTGCAGCCATCTCTGCAATTTTTTTATTCTGTGAACTTCCTATTATTATTACATCATTTTGTTCAGGTGATAGTTTTTCCATGATGAGTGAATGTATCTTTTGATCATTTCGCATCAAATCCTCTCCAGTTCCTGGTAAAACGAGCCTCTCATTTTTACAAATGAGTGTAGTTGCCCCAACTGCACCTGCCTTGATTGCGGCATCACGTTGTTCAATTCCACTTTTTATGTTATAGGCCATATTCTTTAGAAGAACCGCATGATTGAATTTTCCCAAGGCTACTGAACACTTGGTAATGTCGGTCTCTCTTGGAATTATGACATGTAATTTGGTGTAAAGTGAATCTCCTTTATTTGTAAGCCACATGCCTGCATTGGAATTTTCAACAAGACCATGCATCTTTAGATGCTTTACTAGAGTCTTGATCGAACCTTCTCCTAGTCCGAGTTCTTGCATCATTACCGATCGGCTTATTTTATTTTTGTCTGCCATCATCTGCATTGTTTTAAAGACATGGACCAGATCAAAACTAAGTATTCTACTTGGAGCATGTCTTTGTGCCACCTTGGAAAGAAGATGTATTACTTGATGCATCTTGTTGTTGTATCAGTTATTCCATTATTAGATTTGTGTGATACCAAGTCGGATAAACCATCCAATTGTTTAAATAATGATATCATGACACGAAAATAGAAATGGTTAACACGTCACAAGTAACAAAGACAAAACACGCAGTTCCATTAATTGCTGCAGTAGTTCTGTTTGCAATATTTGGAATGGGATACTTTGTAGTGGGCTTTGACCAAGGACAGATCTTTAGCATATTTGAAGGACAGTCTGCATATGCACAGATGAACGGTGTTGGATTAATGCATGAATATACTCATGACATGAGACACGCATCTGGTTTTCCATGCCACTAGTTTTTTAACGAAATTTTTTATTTTCTTCTTGTCCTGACTCTAGTTTTTGCTGACAAGAATTAACTGCATTTTCTAGGATTACATTATGTCTAGCTTATTCAAAGTGACAAAACATGGACATAAGACATGGCGTCACGTATGAAATACATTCAACTAAAAGGGGACTCAGATCTTCCATTGGTGGTCTGAACGACCTCTTTTAATTTACAGAAACTAAATTGTTGTATATTACACTACTAGGGAAAACAGTCAAATGTACCGGGAGGTGGATTTTTTATCATTTTCTGAAAGTCTTCGGCAGCATACTTCTTGTCCACTGAATATGGGATGACTCCAAAGATTGGTGCACTAACAGAAGTTGTTATAGTTGCCTTGGATGGATCAAATGTAGCATTTTCTTGTCCAATTTTGGTCACGGCGTCTTTGTTTATGGCAAATATTCCATCTAATGTTACAGCTGATTTTGGTGACAATGTAGAACCTCCTACTGTGGCTTTTTCTATGATGTCTGAATTGTAAAACGCGTCTATCTCATACTTGGTAAACATGGCAGGAAAATACGATGGATTGCATGCATCAGTTTGTATGCTGAGTTCAGTGTCTGAAATTGCTACCTGCTGACCATGGTGAGGACGAAATTGTAAACTGTCTACTGCGTATACATCAAGTCCGATATATGCTACAATTATGATTGCTGCAATGATGCCTATTGAGGCATATTTTTTGGTAGATATTTTCTTTACAGGTTCTGTCTCTACTGGGATTTCAGGACTTGGAACTGTATTGTCTGGTGCACTTTCTGGTTTAGAATCTGTGATATCATCACTTGAAACTTGATTAGATTGAGGTTGATTTTCTGTCAAATTCTCTATGTATTGATGATCCTCAAATGATACTGGTTCACCATTTTTGACTGCAGTTAGAATATTTTGTAATCTTGCAACATCCCCTTTCTGAGATTTTATCATCTCTTCAATCTTATTGGCAAGATCTTCTGACATTCATTCAAAAGCGAATTATTCTTAATTTAAAGCAAGTGGATGTATAATTAATCTGTAAAAAACTGGATTAAAAGGTTCTATGAGATTGTTCTACAACTTGAAAATCGGACTTGATTCAAAATCAGAATTGACTAGTATCTTATCTTGATCTCTTGAGCAATCTCTAGGAATTTTTGCATCTCTTGGTGAAATCTTATTCCTTTTTCAGTAATGACAAAACTGCGACTTTTATTGTCTATTTTTGATTCCATGAGTCCAAAGTCTATTAGCTTTTGGCATTTTTCCATTGCTGTATAATGCGATAGATTGGCTCTGCGTGCAATTGAGGATATTATGATACCCTGCATACCACAGTCCATTGCAACTTGCAATATCTCTGAGATTACTCCAATCTCTGATCTGTATTGTTGCTTCATGCTTACTGCCATTAGATTGTCACTCCGTTTGGTGCTACATTACATGTTTTCATGTATTATGTGATAGAACAAGGTCTATATATTCATTAGGGAACTAATGATTAGAAGTCAAATGAAAAAGTTTGATTATGAAAACAGTGTAGGATTTGTCATATATTCTGCGTCAAAGATGATGCAGAAAGCATTTGATCTGGAATTGCGAAATAAACTGGGAATAAACCTGGTCCAGTCAAAGGTCATATTTGCATTGTATATGCAGTCTGGTCCAACTCAAAGAGAAATTGCTGACAGGATTGGAGTTGAAACTCCATCGCTTGTACCAATAATTGATAAACTAGAAGAAGATGGATATGTGAAAAGAAAATCAGATGCTCAAGACAGACGAATAAAGAGGATCTATGCTACTACAAAGACTGATTCATTGTGGGATTCCATGATGGAATGTATTACACAGTTACGAAAGGTTTCATCAAAAAATCTTTCAGAACAAGAGATAAAGTCTGCACTTGATACCGTGAAAAAAATAACCGAAAACCTGACTAGATATCTTGATGATTCAAAATCATCAGATCTAAAAAAGACAAAAAACTGAAAAACTGATGTGTGTAAAGTTTGAATAATCTGTTATTTTGCCAAAAAAGGGTTCAAACAATGATGTTCTGTAACTAATTCATATTTACTAGTAGCACTAGATACTATCATGGCAATACTGAAGACAATTGGACGAATTCTAGTGCTAATTGTGAGCGGAATTGCCATAGTGGTTGTTGGTGGATTCATGATGGGCGCAGTTGCCAAGTTGTATCTACCAGGACACAAAAAAGACAGACAAGAACCGCCTGAAAAATTTTATGAACGCAAAAAAACAGATTAATATTAAACCAAGAAATTTTTGAATAAAGATGAGCCAAACAAATACTGATTCACAACTATCAAAGTTACAATCATTAAAGTATCTCACTCCTGCAAGATCTGTTTCTGATGCAAATGCTCTCTTGCCAAAGGTATCAGAGATTGTAGAAAAATATACCAAGGCATTGATGCCATGGAAAAAAGACAATGGCACTCTACAGCATGCATCTGACTCACTTTGGGATTTGGCACGAATTGAAGCAATGAAGTCTGGTCGTACAAACACTTGGGACTTGGCATGGAACTCTGCATGGAAAGCTGCAAGTCAATCTGCTCGTGATAATTATGGATGGTATGGAAGTGAGTTTACTTCTGGAGAAACTGCACGAGATGCAGCAAGAGATGCTGCAAAATATGCTGCAAGATATGCAGTATGTGAATCAGTCAAGGACAAATTTGGCGGAAACAATCCGTTTGAACATGTGATAGAATTGTATTCTATGGGTCTCAAACCAACATACTTTAGAAAAGTAGAAGAGCAAGAAAAATTTGTTGTAGATTTTCCATTAAATCTTGATGGCAAAAATGTACTAGGATGTTATTTGCATGGAGACAAGGAAGTGTCATTTACACACAATTGGATTGATTATTGTGTTCATTTGAAACCCGTAAATAATCCTGAACTGAAACGATCATTTGCATAAAAGATACGCAGATCTTAAGTATCACAATTTTCTATAAAATATCATGTGCGAAATGATGGATGAAATTGAAGTCGAACAACTAAGAATGGCACTAGCCAGAGCAAGAAAAGAAATGCAAGAACCTATACAAGAAAAACCACTTGCTGCAGTAGCCTAGTAATTCCACTCGTCAGAAATGTCATTCCAAAGTGAACGATATGGTTTGGCATCTTTTGAGATCTCTCCTCTTATCCTATGTTCTATTGAAAAGTACATGTTCTCAAGTGCGTCTACGCCACCATCTGCAAACAATTCCTGACCTATCTCCTTTATCCTGTCTTCCTTGGAATGATAATCTGAAGCATTTGGATTTTGAATACAGTATGTTAAGAGATCATACAATTCTTCTTCAAGATATGCGTCCAATGATACCCGAATTGTATTTACGGTATTAAAGTTCTTGATTATTTTTATGATGTGATGGTTTTTGATCTCTTCAGATCTTTTGCACCCATATTCGCCAAGTTTAAAAATTAGTCGATTATGGACCCAAGATTCCAAAGGTATAACAAGACATGCCTGTAAGTATATTCATAGTCCAAAACTCTGTTCAACTAAAAATATTGGAAGCGTATACTCGTGATGTAGGTAGGGGAGTTACTCGAATTGATTATGAATCCATGGATGCCCTTGGAGCATCAACTGGTGATATTTTAGAAATTACAGGAAAGCGAAGATCTGTAGCACGATGTCTTCCACTATATCCATCTGATGAAGGAAAAGGAATAATCAGAGTGGATGGCCTTGGAAGAAATAACACTGGTGTAGGAATTGGCGATACTGTAACTGTTCGAAAGATAAAGACTGTACCTGCAGAAAAAGTCATAGTTGCTCCTCTTGATTCTATACCTCCAATTGACGAAAGATATCTTACTGATTCTCTAGAAAATATTCCTCTTGTAAAGGGAGATAATATCATGGTACCATACTTTGGTGGCAGGTTAACATTCCAAGTGGTCGGAATAACTCCTGCATCTGATGCAGTACTTGTAACTCCAAAGACAGAATTTCATATCGCTGAAAAAGGTGAGAGTTTGCGTGGAGTACCACAGGTGTCATACGAAGACATTGGTGGAATGTCTGACGAGATAAGAAAAGTCAGAGAGATGATTGAATTACCAATGAGACATCCGGAAATATTTGAAAAATTGGGAGTTGAAGCTCCAAAAGGTGTGTTACTATATGGTGTACCTGGAACTGGAAAGACATTACTTGCTAAAGCAGTTGCAAATGAAACTAATGCTCATTTTATCAGTATATCAGGTCCTGAGATAATGAGCAAGTTTTACGGAGAAAGTGAAGCTAGACTACGTGAAATATTCAAAGAGGCAAAAGAAAAAGCACCATCAATTATCTTTGTGGATGAAATTGATTCAATTGCACCAAAACGAGAAGAGGTTACAGGAGAAGTGGAAAGAAGAGTTGTTTCACAAATGTTGTCATTAATGGATGGTCTTGAAGGTAGGGGCAAAGTAATTGTCATTGCTGCAACAAACAGACCAAATGCACTAGACCCAGCTCTTAGAAGACCTGGTAGATTTGACAGAGAAATTGAGATCAAAGTTCCTGACAAAAAGGGAAGACTGGAAATTTTATTAATTCATACAAGAAACATGCCTCTAAACGAAGATATCAATTTGGAAAAAATTGCAGGCACTAGCCATGGATATGTAGGAGCAGATTTGGAATATCTCTGCAAGGAAGCTGCAATGAAATGTCTTCGAAGATTATTACCTGAAATTAACTTGTCTGATGAAAAAATTCCTCCGGAGACTCTGGATAAACTAATTGTAAATTCTGAGGATTATCAATTTGCATTCCGTGATGTTACTCCTGCAGGAATGCGTGAGGTGTACATTGAAACACCTGATATCAAATGGGAAGAAATTGGAGGACTAGAAAATGTAAAACGGGAACTCCAGGAAGCTGTAGAATGGCCAATGAAATATCCTAATCTTTACTCTCAGCTTGGATATAGAATGCCACGAGGTATTTTATTACATGGTCCAAGTGGAACTGGAAAGACATTGCTTGCTAAAGCAGTTGCAACAGAGAGTGAAGCAAACTTCATCTCTGTAAAAGGTCCAGAGTTGTTATCAAAATGGATTGGAGAGTCTGAACGAGGAATCCGAGAGATATTCAGACGAGCAAGACAGTCATCACCATGTGTCATATTTTTCGATGAGATTGATTCTATTGCACCAGTTAGAGGAATGGGTGAGAGTGCAACTACAGAAAAAGTTGTCAGTCAGTTACTAACAGAAATGGATGGAATCACTTCACTTAACGGTGTAGTGGTAATTGCTGCTACAAATAGAGCAGACATGATTGATTCTGCACTACTTCGACCAGGTAGATTTGACAAAATTATTCTAGTTCCAATTCCAGACAAGGATGGAAGATTGAAGATATTGGAGATTAGCTCTGCAAATATTCCAATTGAAAGAGAAATGGGAACACCAAATGGACTAAATCCAGATTATGTTGACTTGAAAAAGATTGCAGAAATAACTGATGGCATGAGTGGCGCAGATGTTGCTGCTATTGCAAATACTGCAGCATCTATTGTATTGCATAACTTTGTTGAAAAGTATCCTGATCCAAAAGAGGCAGAAAAAGAAGTGGATGCAGCTAAAGTAAAGATGCGAGACTTTGAGGAAGCAGTAAAGAAAGTCAAGATCCAAAAAGAACTAAAGATTGGACAAAAGGTAACTGTATCTCACTTTAGATAATTTTCTTTACAAAAAAATTTTGTAAATTTTATCATATCTAAACTAAATAATGTGTCAGAAAGAATTTTATAATAGATAATGAAAATCATTGAAAATAAATTTGAAACATTTTCATATATCTATTGACTTTCAATGTGATAATCTTGTTGACTGTACAGATGTGTCAACAATTCTGTTATAAATTAGCACTTTGATGTAATACTGAGCATGAAATACGTATCAAGATTTGATTAAGAATAAAGATATGCTTGGATAATTTTTGGAATAACATGTAGATTGTACAACCGGAGGACAATTCTAGCAGATCACATGCAGATACTGGTTGACTATGATCAAACATATATCTTCTGATTTTCAAAAATCAGCGATATCACTAGTAACTTGGAGTAAGTGGTATGACGGTATTGGAAGCAGTTAAATCTAACAAGAATCTTAGACTCCGATGTAGAATTATTTGGCATGTCATGATGAAAGGATATGATAATGGTACATTAGAGAAAATAATTGAGAAATTCATGACAGATGAATTCAGATCATACTTGAAGATTGCAAGCAGTATGAGAATAGATTGATACATAGTGAAATAGATTATCTGTGATTACTTTAGAATGCATCTGCATAATTTACTAAGCACTTATGATACCAATGAGGTACATGGCATGCAATCAAATAAACTAGTTCATTACACTAGTGATCAGTAGAATTATTGGAGATATTGTATTTAAAAAATCTCGACTGAAGTATTAAATTCAAGTGCTCAAAAAGCATTTGCAGCGATATCCAAAATAGAATTCGTAGAACATAATTTTGAACGAAAATAGATTAAAATTGATTTGATTGTGGTTGATATTAAAATACTATGAGATTTGAGTCTTATCGATCAGAATCTGAATAATGAATACCTTCAACCAACTGAAATTTCCTCTATTGATACAATGTACTCAAAAGTCTATGATTATCGAAAATTAAAGAATGTAGTTTGTATCTAGCATGAAAATGATATGAGTGTGATTTTAGTCTAGTCTTCAGTCGGCTCAGGCTTTGTCTTTTTGTCTGGAACCTGAATGTCTAATAGTTCTCGTAATCCTTTGTACCTATTTCGTATGGTTACTTCAGTTACTCCGGCTGCTATTGCAATTACTTTTTGTGTTGTACTGTCTCCATGTATTGCACATGACAAATACAATGCAGCAGCTGCAAGACCCATTGGATCTTTTCCTGCAGAGATCTCTTTCTTGTTTGCCTGCTCTAAAATCTTGAGTGCCTCTCGTTTTACTTTTTCACTAAGGCCTGATTCACTTGCAATTCTTGACATGCATTTTATTGGATCAAGTACTGGCATTGTCATGTCAAGTTCTTGTAATAATAATCTGTAACATCTTGAAACATCTTTCTTTTTTACATTGATTCTTTTTGCAACCTCGTTTAATGTTCTTGGAGTGCCAGTCTCTCTGCAGGATAAATATAATGCAGCTGCAATTAATCCTGGAATTGATCTGCCCTTTGCAAGTCCTTTTTCTAATGCTTTTCTGTAAACGTATGCAGTTTTTTCTACTACTGCATCTGATAATGCAAGTTTGTCTTTTAGTCTGCTAAGTTCACTGAATGCCTGTCTGCAATTTCTTTCAGTTGCTTCATGAACCTGACTTCTACTATCCCATGTTCTAAGACGAGTGATTGTATTTTTCATTGATGCTGACAAGGGTTTTCCAGTAGAGTCCTTGTTTGCCTGTCCAATTACTGTAGCAAGTCCCATGTCGTGCATTGCAAGAGATGTTGGAACTCCAGTTCTTGCCCTATCTTCGAACTGTTCTTTTGAAAATGACTGTCTTTCAGGACCCAAGTCATTTACAATCTCATTTACTACCAGCCCACATCCTCCACAAAATCGCTCACCTGTGGTACCATCTGTTAACATCTTGGCTTTACCACATCTAGCGCACTTTGCGTTCATCTCTGAGCTTTGTACTGTCATGAATAACACACATGTCCAGCTTTTATCAAATAATAACCCAGCTATTTACTCACATCAATGAAATTTGCCTATTTCTGATAATCTATGACTGGCTAGGCATAGAGAAATTCTGATGGTACTAGCCACGTTTCCTGATAGTCCAAATTCTTGTCAACTAGTAACATCCCAAGTTTGTATTTTTTTGCCATGTCTATTATCATATCGGCAAGTGTGCCTTTTTCTAGAATGTATGGTAGTTCCTGAATGTCTGTTGCCACTATCACTCGAGTGCTTGGTATCTCTTTTTTTGTACCAAAAATGTCTTTTTGAACTTCTGACATGGCTTGTCGTGTGATTTCAGGATGAATCAAGACCGTGATGGCTCTTTTTTCTTTT
The DNA here is from genome assembly GCA_963716995.1 of uncultured Nitrososphaerota archaeon. GTDB lineage: Archaea > Thermoproteota > Nitrososphaeria > Nitrososphaerales > Nitrosopumilaceae > Nitrosotalea. The sequence continues at coordinate 2,381 of CAVQVB010000021.1, read as the reverse complement.
CTTGCCACCAGATCAAATCTGTATTGAGGATCAAAATCATAGTGAGCCGCATCATGTTTTACTTGCCACTGCATGTCCTTGAGATAGTCTGATACAATATCTTGAATCATGCCGACATCAAGCAAGTCTCTTGCAAATTCTGCCTTTTTGTGTGCTCGCAGTAATGATTTAAAGTACTTGTCAACAAGCTGATTGGAATATCTTGACATTTTCTCCTTCATGAAAATTGAATTGAGAAGCAGCTTGTTCTCTTGATATGTACTAAATGGGTCTTGTTCTCTGTCTTCCAATGATGGTTTCCCACACATCTGGTAATTAATCGCTCGCCATGGTGGTATCATTCCTATAAAATCGTAGAATGTACCAGTGGAATAAGAGATAAGGTATTAATCATAAAAGGTCAATTGACTAGTGTGGATTTTATCCAAAAGGGCGAGCCTGATGTATCCAAGCCACTCTTGATTGCAGCCATGCAAGACATGGGAGATGTTGGAAGCATTGTCATTGATTTTATAAATTCAAATCTTAACACATCAGTATTTCGCGAAGTCCAACCATCATATCCTGCATATGTAATTGACAATGGCGGATACATTGACATTCCTGAAGAAAAGTGGGATTACCGATATGCTAAAGATATTATTGTATTTGGAGGAGGTTCTGGCCAACCATCTTCTACAGAAGAGCTAAACGTATTGTGCCAAGATGTAATTGATGTTGCAAAAAAATATTCTGTACGTTTCATCTACACACTAGGTGGATTTCATACAAAAAATCCAATCGAGGGAGAGCCCAAAACATTTGTCACTACAACATCAAAAGATCTTACAGAACAAGTAAGAAAACTTGGAATTTTGACTACGCCAGAGGCTTCAATCATAACTGGATTTAATGGATTGATACTTGGATTTGCAAAGATGAATGGTATCCAAGGAATTGGATTGTATGCAGAACTAAACCAGCCCAAGTTACCACAGTATCGATCTTCAAAGAGTATCATCAAGACACTTGAAAAGATGACTTATCGCAAGTTTGGAGACACTTCAGAATTTGATTCCATGGCAAAAGATGTTGAATCACACAGTCATGGAAAACGCTTTGATCCTGATCAAAGCTATTCTGTTTGATATAATAAAATAAGAAAAGAAACTCGTTTGTATCTTACAGACGAATTGGTCCAAGTCTTGTAACTGCAACTATGGCTACAATGGATATTGCTAGAACGATGGCAGCTACTGGTCCAAACTCTGGCACTACAGTTGTTCCAACTAGGGAAATATTCTCAGAGAGTGGAGTGATTGGTATTGATACAATGGTATCTGTTGCCTCGTTAGTTGTAGTATAGTTTGTTATTATCTGACCGTCAACAATGACTCCGATGAATCCATTGATTAGTCCGGTTGGAAGTTTTAGAACTAGGTGGCTGTTTGTGTCGGCTTTACCTGCAAGAACAAAACTAACCGATTTGTCTTTTACACTAACTGATGAGCTAACGATATCTTTCAGAGAAGAATATGGTACATCAAATGTTGTTGCACCGTCTCCCGCATCTTTTCCAACGCTTTTAACAGTCTTGTCAAACTCTACTTGGGCAAAGGATGATGTTGCCATTGGAGCAAGTAAAATTATGATTGCTGCAACGATTACTATCTTGAGCATTGATTCAGGTTTGATATCTTGCTAGTTAACGGGCTTGGCTAATTATTTTTACGAAACCGCGAATTTCTTTGAAGCTTCAAGCAGGTTTTTGACATCTGATTCTGAATGCACATAAGACATGGCGCCTAGTTTTCCTGGCAGGAAGAATATTCCATTTCTTGCAATCAACTCAAAATGATATTTCTTGAGTTTTTCTATGTCACACTTGGATGCTTCTTCTGCATTTGTAACTTGGGTTACTCCATTTGCAAGAAAATGTGGCATGAAAAGAGAGCCCATGCCAGTGATTACTGCTCTGTCCTGGAATGTTTTTGCTAATCCCTTTCGTACTTCTTCTCCCAGTCTTCCAATTTTTTTGTACACTGGACCAGAGTTTTTCTTTAAAAATTTCAGCATGGTTCTTCCAGATGTCATTGTCATTGGATTTGCAGAAAATGTCCCACCTCCAATGTATGACCTATCAAGTCGCTTGTTTGTATTAGTATCAGTAATTTTCATGACTTCATCTTTTCCACAAATTACTCCTATTGGAAATCCTCCACCGACAATTTTTCCGAGTGTTACAATATCTGGGTCAAGTCCCATGGTACCATAAAGACATCCAAACCTAAACCTAAACCCTGTAACAATCTCATCTAAAATATACAGCGCGTTGACACGGTGGATGAATTCCTGTATTCCAACCAAATATTCTCTAGTAGCTGGAATACATCCTGCGCCTC
>CAVQVB010000020.1:0-5199 GCA_963716995.1 uncultured Nitrososphaerota archaeon | reverse complement strand
CAATCCGCAAATTTACCTAGTTACATTGATTTTGAATTCCAGTGCTTGGTGACATGTTTTTTCAAATATGCATTACCTGTTTTATCCCCCTTTAAATTACAGGACGTACAAGTGATACCAGGTGCAAAAAAGTGTCAGGACAATATTTACCATTTAATTTTACAGAACGATTAGTCAGACAAAAAGGATCTGGCTCTCACGTCATTTTAGGAGTGTTGATTCTCATCATTGGTCTTGGAATAGGCTTGACAACTGGAAACATTCTATAACATACGGATCACTTGCCATCGGTGTAGCACTAATCATTTCTTCATTTTTGATGATTATCAATCAATACGAAAGAGCAGTGATACTCAGGCTAGGAAAATATCAAAGACAAGTTGGTCCTGGTATTCAGACAAGACTACCTTTTGCAGACAATATTTTGTTGTTGATATAAGAGAAAAAGTAAGTGAATTCAAAGCCGAAAGAATGCTAACAAAAGATAATGTTCCAGTAACTATTGATGCAATACTACGTTACAGAATAATAGAGCACGAGCTAAAGATGCAATACTAAACGTAGAGAATTTTAATCAAATGATACAGCAGGTTTCTCAAACAACGCTACGTAATAATATTGGTTCGTCATTATTCCAAGATGTGCTTTCAAAAAGAGAAGAGATCAATCAGCATGTCAAAACCATAATTTCAAGTGAGGCAAGCAACTGGGGAATGGAAGTAACAGGTGTAGAAATCCGTCAGGTAATAATACCCCAAGAGTTGGAATCTGCCATGTCAATGCAAGCACAAGCAGAGCGTGAAAAAAGTGCCAGAGTAACATATGGAGAATCCGAAGTTCTTGTCGCACAAAAATTTGAGAGGCTGCAAAAGTATATTCCGACAATCCAGTAGCATATGCATTAAGACAATCCAACATGTTGTATGAATCATTAAAGGTTCAAGGAAATACCATAGTCATGATTCCATCAGAATCTCTTAATTCGATGGGATTTGGGAACTTGGCAACTACCATTGCATATCTTGAGAGTACCAAAAAGGCAGTAGCACAACAAAAATCAAAAGACGAACAAACCAAGCAAGAAAAAAGTTTCCAGTAAAGATATTTTCTTTTCAGAAAAACTCTAAGAATCTAATTTATTGTTTTTTCTTGTCAGATATGTTATAGGCTACAGCAGTATGAATAAGATCTTTTAAAGCAGATTCGTTAATCTTTTCGCCTTCATGAATATCAATTGCACGTCTTACATTACCATCAAGACTAGCATTGAATATGCCTTTTGTATCCTTCAAAAAGGCGCCTTTGGCAAAAGTGATTTTTACAATGCTTTTGTATGTTTCACCAGTGCAGACAAGTCCATCATGTGACCATACAGGAATACTCCACTTCCATTCCTCGACGATTTTAGGATCCGCGTTATGAATTATTTTACGAATGTTGGCTAGCATTTTTCCTCGCCAGTCATCAAGTTCTACAATACGTTCACTGATTAATTCAGAGGCAGATTTGTCTGGTTTTGGATTTGACTTTTTCATTACCTTGCACACATTCTACGAAATTAGAGTTTAACAATATTACTACAAAGATATACCATCAGTGAAGAAAAAATCTATCTCAGACATAATTGTCAATTGTACCCTCACGTAGAGGTTGTGCGTCATATCCCATTTTGACAAGGTCTGAAGCAAACTCATCGACAAATCCGTGCACCGTGTATATTTTTTCAGGATTACACTTTTTCACCAAATTAATCAATTCCGCATAATCACAATGATCACTTAGTGGAATAGAATAATCATGACCACGTGCAAAGGAAAACCTAGAAGATTGTGCCCATCCGCTAAATCCAATTGTTATTGCATCATACTTGGACTTCATGTGTTTGACAAAAGCATTTTTTCCGCTCATGTTGGGTGCAATCATGAGCCAAGGTTTTTTCTCAAGCAACCCTTGTGATTCAGCTTCAGTATGTCCAATTGATTCATTGAGTGGCACCCCAAACTGTCTGTATAGGTCATTGACTTTTTTTACAGAATCATGATAGTATGGCTGCCAATGTGAGAACAAGTGGGACAAAATCTGGGCTTTTCCAAGCTCATATCCAAGCAAGATAACAGGTTTTCCTTTTCCATAAAGTTCTGAAATGATTTCATTTACCCGTTTTACAGTATCATCAATTGTAGGAAATACATATTCTGGCATACCAAATGTACATTCAGTGATTAGTGTTTTGCACTTGGGAACAGTTGCACCTTTCATGAATCCTCGGTCACGAATTGAAATATCTCCGGTATAGAACACATCATCAAACAAGAGCCCCTTTGCCCCTAGTATGTGGCCTGCATCAATCATTGAAAAATTCTCATATTCTTCAACATAGTTTTCAATCACATAGCCTCTAAGTTTTGCAATCTCGCTTGTCTGCTTGGAGGCAATGAGTACTCCATGTCCCTTCTGATTGTGCAAGTGGTCAAGGTGTGCGTGTGACACAAAGACTAATTCCGTCTCCTGTTCCACGTTTTGGATCAAGATGAACTGTCTTGTCATTATACATTACTGCAATTCCATTTGATGTCATCTTTACCTTTGAAGTCAATTTGAGATTTGTGCCCTCAAGATTGGATATAAATTGCAAGATTAATCCGGCACAACATCTGGTATAACAGATTAAACACTCGATCTGCCACGTTTGAATTAAAATTAGTAAAGTGTTTATTCACATAAAACCAAAATCACATCATGCAAAATCTTGCCATCTTGATCTCAGGCAGAGGAAGCAATATGGAAAATATCTTAAAGGCTATTAAAAAAAATAAAATTCCAATCAAGCCAGTCATAGTAATTTCAAACAAACCAGATGCCAAAGGACTTGTCATAGCCCAAAAGCTAGGTGTAAAAACAGAGATTGTGGAAAGTGATGGCCCCAAGGGAGGAAACTGGGAGTATGACTCTAAACTTGTATCAATTCTTGAAAAATACGGGGTAACTCCACAAAACGGTCTCATCTGCCTTGCAGGATTTATGAGAATAATGAGTCCGGAATTCATCAGACACTACAAGGGCAGAATACTGAACATACATCCTGCCATATTACCATCATTTCCAGGATTACATTCACAAAGACAGGCACTTGAATACGGAGTAAAATATTCAGGATGTACTGTCCACTTTGTAGATGAAGGAGTGGACACAGGACCCATCATTTTGCAATCAGTTATCAAAATAAAAGACAATGATACAGAAGAAACCATTTCCAAGAAAATTCTCAAGCAGGAACACAAGATATACCCAAAGGCAGTAAAACTTTTTGCCAAGGGAAAAATAAAGATAGTTGGAAGAAAAACTGTAATTTCCTAGGTGTCAGGTCCACCAAAAAAATACATGACAACAAGTTCTTTTTTATTCCCATGAAATTTGTGTGGTATTTTTTGTGCAACAAAATATGACATACCTTCTGAAATTGGATAATCTTTTCCATTGATTTCAAGAAAGCCGTCGCCTTTTACAACATAATAAACTTCATCACTTGCATGCGGCTCTTGTGTATCTTCATCACCTGGTCCAAGTCGCAAAATCCCGGCTGCAATGTTTTCCTTGTTTAGAAACGTATGAAAGTATGTATCACTTTTTGCAATTTTTTTCACATATTCGTTTGTATCAAATGTTATTTTCAATGATACCACTACAAACGAGTGGTTAATGATTTTAACTAAAACCATATCTACTTGACAGGTAAAATTTCCAAAGATTAAATATCCAAAAAATCATTCAAGGTTGTTTGACTGGACAGAAAATAGACGGTATTGCAGTGGCATCATCTGTTAAAGATAGAGTACGACTAGCTGTCAAGGAACTGTCAAGTGATGGCATAGTACCATGTCTTGCCACAGTCCTAGTAGGTGACGATCCAGCCTCTGCCACATATGTAAAAAACAAGCAAAAGGCATGTGCAGATGTAGGCATCATCACAAAGGACCACAAACTTCCTGCCACCTTTTCTCAAAAAGAGATGAATTCTTTGATAAATCTATTAAACAATGATGAGACAGTTCATGGAATCCTAGTCCAACTTCCATTACCAAGTCAACTAGACGATTTTACAACAACTTCTAGAATATCACCCATAAAGGATGTTGATGGATTAACACCCTACAACATCGGTCTTTTGACATCAGGGAGATCAATTCTGAAACCTTGTACTCCATCTGGAATAATGGAGTTGTTTGAATATTACAAGATAGACCTAGAAGGAAAAAATGTAGTTATAATAAATCGAAGTAATTTGGTAGGAAAACCACTCTACAATCTCATGCTTGAAAAAAATGCCACTGTGACAACATGTCACTCTAGAACAAAAAATCTCAAAGAACACTGTCTTGATGCAGACATCATAGTTACTGCAATAGGCGATAGATTAAAGTTCATCTTGACAGAAGACATGGTGAAAGAAGGTGCAATTGTGATAGATGTAGGCACTGCAAGATTGGAAGGAAAACTAGTAGGAGATGTAGATTATGACAATGTCATCAAAAGAGCATCATATGTTACGCCAGTACCAGGCGGAGTTGGACCAATGACAATAGCGATGCTTTTAAAAAACACCGTAACAGCTGCATCAATTAGTAAAGAATTTGTCCAACCCAGTTGAAAAATCAAGATTACGTAAACAGATGTTAGATGCTCGAGATGAACTCTCACTTGATTTTATAAAAATTGCAAGTAACAAGATCCGGGACAATCTAAGAAAAATTGATTTTTACAGACAAGCCCAGTCAATTGGTACGTATTATTCAATAGGAAGTGAGGTGCAGACACATGATCTACTGCACGAGTTTCTCAGCCAAGGAAAAGAAGTTGCATTACCACGAGTGGACAAGAACGATCTAGTCTTCAAAAAAATCTCAAGTATATCAGATCTTGAACTTGGTAGTTTTGGAGTAATGGAACCCAGGGAAAAATGTGAAACAATCAAAAAACTTGATGTTATCATAGTACCTGCAATTGCGCTTACTCGTGAAGGATACAGGTTAGGATATGGTTTTGGGTTCTATGACAGGTATCTGCACGGCAAAAAATCAAAGAAAATCGGCTTGACATATTCAAAACACGTGTTAAAGTCATTTCCCCAAGATGACCACGATGTGAAAATGGACTGTATAGTAACAGAAGATTCAGTTATTTACGTCAAGTAAAAAGAGT
>CAVQVB010000019.1:0-9281 GCA_963716995.1 uncultured Nitrososphaerota archaeon | reverse complement strand
GATGTCACAGTTTGGGTACAAGGGCAAAGGGTTAGAATTTCTTACAAGTAACAAGATAACAATAGGAAGTCAGGTAAAGATTTACTCAGATTCAATTTATTCAGGAGTCATAATGCCAAGATATGAACACAGTGATGACCACCACATTGTTTTGAAACTAAAGAGTGGATACAACATTGGGTTAGAACTTGACAAGATAAAAAAAATAGAGATAGAAGCAGAACCTGCAATAAAAAAAGAAATAACATACAATTCACAGCAAAATCCAAAACTTCCAAAAATTCTCCTCTTGTCAACAGGAGGAACTATTGCAAGCAGAATAGACTATAGAACAGGTGCAGTCACTCCGGCTCTCAATGCTGCAGAGCTCAATGCAAGTGTTCCTGAACTTGCAACCATTGCAAACATAGACACTGAAGTACTTTTTTCAGAATATTCTGAAAATTTACTTCCCCAACACTGGATAAAGATTGCAGAAAAACTTGATTCCTATTCTAGATCAGAATACGATGGAATCATAGTAGCTCATGGCACAGACACTATGCAATATACAGCATCAGCGTTAGCATTTTCTTTAGCAGGATTTCCAAAACCTGTTGCATTGGTAGGTTCACAGAGATCATCAGACAGACCATCTTCAGATGCTGCACTGAATCTAATTGCTGCTACAATATTTTTGACAGAGATACATGCTCCTGGAATTTTTGTAATAATGCACAATAGTTCAAGCGATGATGAAATTGCTTGTAACTGGGCAACACGTGTAAGAAAGAACCACACTAGTAGACGAGATGCATTCAAAACAATAGGTGGTCCTCCTGCATATATCGTCAAATCAAAAAGTATTGAAAAAGACAAGATGTTTGATATTCCAAAAAGAGAATACATGCCTAGGATCAAGTTTGATGAACATGTATTGTTGCTGAAATATTATCCAGGCCTTGATTCCAAGATCATTGAATATGCCATAGATTCGGGATATAGAGGAATAATTATTGAAGGAACTGGACTTGGACATGTTGGAAAAACAATGTATGCATCAATAGAAAAAGCAAAGAAAAATGGATTATTCATTGGAATGACTTCGCAATGTATTGATGGAATGGTAAGAATGACTGTATATGATAGTGGAAGAGATCTTTTGAATCTCGGAGTTATACCACTTGGAAATATGATACCTGAGACAGCTCTTGTGAAAACAATGTGGGCATTGGCCAATTCCAAAAATTCTGATGAAATGACAAAATTGATGAAAGAAAATATTGCTCTTGAATTTTCAGACTAAGCTTTAAAGCAAGTACAAGAGTAAAATTACAAATGTCCGAAATTCAAATTGATAAAATAGGACTTCTCGTAGGATTAGAAATTCATCAACAACTTGCAACCGGAGCCAAGTTGTTTTGCAGGTGCAAGCCCATCGAATCAGATGAGTATCCAATTAAATTTTCACGTAAATTAAGGATAACAAGTAGTGAGTTAGGAGAGTTTGATCCTAGCGCTATTTTTGAAAAAAGTAAGGAAAAAACAATCATCTATTCTGCAAATCCAGAGAGCAGCTGCCTAGTAGAACAAGATGACGAGCCTCCACATGATCTTGATCCTAATGCAAAAGAGACGGTTTTGATCATGTCATCAGCGCTAAAATCAAACATTTTCAATGAAATCTATGTAATGAGAAAACTTGTGATTGATGGCTCCAATACATCAGGTTTTCAAAGAACTATGCTAGTGTCCATGGGTGGAAATCTTGAAGTTAATGGTAAGAAAGTGGGAGTCCAGAGCATCTGTCTTGAAGAAGATGCTGCAAAACTGCTTCAAGATTCTAAAGATACAAGAGAATACAGTTTGGACAGATTAGGAGTACCACTAGTAGAGATTGCATTGGATCCAGTCTCTGGTACACCAGAAGAGATCAAAAATATTGCTTTGACTTTGGGTCGAATGTTACGTGCAACAAAAAGAGTAGGGAGAGGCATCGGATCAATTAGACAAGATGTCAATGTGTCAATAGAGGGAGGCGGTTCAGTAATAGAAGTAAAAGGCGTACAAAAATTAGATCAGCTAGAAAAAGTCATCGAGTATGAGGCAAAGAGACAACATGGTCTTAAGATCATTGCTGAAAAATTAAGAACATTAAAAATTGAAAAAATATCTAAAGATCAGGATGTAAAGGATGTATCAAGCATATTCAAAAACTGTAAATCAAAAATCATCCAAAAATCTCTTTCAGAAGGTTCATCAATAAAGGCAATGAGAATCAAAGGATATTCCGGAATGTTTGGATGGGAACCATATCCAGGAATAAGATTAGGAAAACAATTAGGCGAGTTGGTCAGATTCTTTGGTTTGGGCGGATTGTTTCATTCTGATGAATTACCAAACTATGGTATTGAAGAGTTAGAAATTCAAGAAATAAAAAATACACTTGACATAAAATCTAATGATGCATTCATCATTGTAGCTGGAAATGAGAAAAAACTTGGTACTGTTATAGAATCCATCATAAAACGAATTGAAGATGCAAGAAACGGAATACCTGCGGAGACTAGAGCTGCTACAATAACAGGCGAAACAGTGTTTCTACGACCAAGACCAGGCTCTTCTAGAATGTACCCAGAGACAGACATACCGCCAATTATTGTAAACAATACAGAGATAGATCAAGCAAGAGATAAAATTCCAAAATCATGGGAAGAAAATCTCATAGCATTACAAAAACAATATGAACTAAATCAACAACTCTCGGCTCAGATATTTGACTCGGAATATCTAGATTTGTTTGAAACAATATGCAAAGACAAGAGAGTTTCTCCAAATTTTGTGGTCTCAACTCTTTGTGGTACAATTACAAACTTGGAACGAAGAGGAATGAATTCAGAATTATTAAAAACTGGAGATATTGTTGAGGCCTTTAGACTAGTCACAGAAGAAAAGATAGCAAAAGAGTCACTTGAGATGATATTTGAGAGTATTATGAGTGGAAAATCAAAAACGATTTCAGAGTCAATCAAGTCTAATGCGTTGAGTACCATAGAGGATGCAGAATTACACAAAATACTAGATGATTTGGTAATATCTAACTTGAAAATAATTGAAGATCAAGGATTAAGATCAATGGGACCCCTAATGGGACTGGCCATGAAAACACTACGCGGTAAAGTAGACGGTCAGAAATTAAATCAACTATTAGAAGACAAGATAAAGATCAAGATAGATAAAAAATAAACAAAAGGTGCGGGAGGTGGGATTTGAACCCACGAACTCCTAAGAGATAAGGTTCTGAGCCTTACGCCGTTGACCAGGCTAGGCGACCCCCGCAACAACGTGAGAATTAAGATCCGACAATAAGTTCTTTTTTATATTCATCAATTAGTTTGGAATTATTTATTCCCATTAAGCATTTTATCAATCACAGGCACCGCATTTTTTAGCTCGTGAATTCTTGTTGCCCTATTGTCTTTAAAAGATTCATTCCAAGGTTGCGAATAAAGTACTACAGATTTTCCTTCATCCAGCATACTTTTTGCATTAAGTGGAGAATCATCAATAAATACATCATAATCCAGTTGTGATTTTTCTATTCCTTCCAATACACCAACATAGTTTTTGAAATTTATTTTATGTAGTTTAAGCCAGTTTTTTACATCATCATGGGTAGATTCATCTCTTGCTGTTACAATATCAACAGTACCAAGATTGGATAATTGTGTAGTAACATGTGCAAGATTGTTTTCTGTAGGAGGCATAGTTTCCCAAGATTTCCAACAAATTGAAAGTTCATTGTAGAAATCAAATTTATCTATACTATGATCTCTCCAAAAGTCCCACTCAGATATTTGAGATTTCAGTATTGTCGGTCTTATTTTGTTACTATATGATAACCATGACGTAATTACATCTGCTAGAACTCCATCCACATCAAGTCCTATTCTCAATGTCATCAACTCCCGTTAAAACTGTCTTCTAGTTCTTCAAGCAATTTACGTTGATGTTTATCTATCTTGTTGGGTATATTGATAACAAGTCGAACATACTCATCACCTCTGACCTCTCCCACTTTGACGAGGAAGTCCTTTTCCTTTTAGTTTAACTATTGTGTTTGGTTGACTTCCTGATTCCACCTCAAGTTTTTCTTGACCCTCAAGTGTTTCAACCAAAATATTTTTTCCCAATGTTGCATCAATCATAGATATATTTGCGTCATAGAAAATATCAGCACCATCTCTCTTGAATTTATCATGAGATTGTACTCGTATTCTAACAATTAGATCTCCATTTACACCATTTTGAACGGATTCACCTTCACCAGGGATTCTGTATTCTCCATCTTCGACTCCAGGAGGAATTTCAAATGAAAATTTCTTTGTTGTTTTTTGTTTTCCTGCTCCCTTACATTTTGAACACGGTCTTTCAATTATCTTACCTTGTCCTCTGCAGGTATTACATGGCTGTACAGTTACAAATGTAGAAAATCCACTACTTCGTGATACCCGGGTTTGACCTTGACCATTACATACAGTACATGTTCTCACAGATGTGCCAGGAGCACAGCCTGATCCGTTACATGTATCACAGTTTACTAGTCGCGGTAAGTCAATTTCTTCTTTTTTCCCCTTGAATGCTTCTTCAAGTGTCAATGCTGTTTCATACACAAGATCAGAACCTCTTGATCTTCCAGATCCTCCAAAATCAAATCCGCCGAATCGAAATCCACCACCTCTACCAAAAATAGATTCAAAAATAGACTCAAAACCGCCAGCGCCTCCAAAGATATCTTCAAAGTTAGATCGTGAACCTTGAAAAATATCATCTGTGCTATATCGTCCATCTACGCCAGCATGACCATGTGTATCATAGAGTTTACGTTTTTCCGAATCAGATAATACCGCATATGCTTCTGAAATTTCCTTAAAGTGTTCTGCAGCATCAGGTGATTTGTTTTTATCAGGGTGAAATTTTAGAGCAAGTTTTCGATATTGTGATTTTATCTCATCAGGGTTTGAGCTTTTTGAAACTCCCAAAACCTCATAATAATCACGTTTAGAACTCATGGCAATTCAACTTAGGAATATTCCCTTGTATAAAGATCAGTTTGGTGCGTTACCTGCATCCTGTCCAGTTGCATCAGGTCCACCTTGTGTACTTGCCTCCGGTCCACCTTGTGCAGCTGCACCAGGTGGAGGTGTAGCATTTTTGTAAAGTTCTGTACTGATATCATTTATCAATTTGGTTAGCGAATCAAGTTTTGGTTTTATCTCTTCAACACTCTTGTCAAGAACATCTTTTAGTTCTTTTATTGCATTACTTACCTGAACACCCTGATCTTGTGATATCTTGTCCTTCTGTTGGCTGATCAGAGTTTCAGCTGCATAGATAGATTGTTGTGCTTCGTTTTTGATCAATACCTCTTCTTTCTTCTTTTTGTCTTGTTCAGAGAAAAGTTCAGCATCCTTTGTCATTTTTTCTATATCTTCTTTGGCAAGTTTTGTACTTGCAGTAATAGTTATTTTTGCTTCTTTTTGTGTAGCTAGATCTTTTGCTGCAACATTGAGTATACCGTTTGCGTCGATATCGAATTTAACCTCAATTTGTGGAATGCCTCTAGGAGCAGGAAGAATTCCTGAAAGATTAAAGCTTCCAAGAGACACATTATCTGCAGCCATTGGTCTTTCTCCTTGAACTACATGTATAGTTACAGCAGTTTGATTATCTGCAGCAGTTGTGAAAACCTTGCTCTTTGAGGTAGGAATTGTAGTATTTCTGTCAATTATGGGTTCTCGTAATCCCCCTAGTACCTCTAAACCAAGTGTAAGAGGTGTAACATCAAGAAGTACAATATCGCTTGTAACTTCACCACCAATAATTCCTGCCTGAACTGCAGCGCCCAAAGCAACTGCTTCCATTGGATCTATTCCTGCTTCGGGTTCTTTTCCCATCAAATTAGCAACAAATTTTTTGACTAGAGGAATTCTAGTAGGGCCACCAACCAAGATAATTTTACTAATATCTGCAGGAGTAAGTTTTGCGTCTTCCATAGATTTTGTAACAGAAGGTCTGCATCTTTCCACTATAGGATTGATGAGTTCTTCAAACTTTGCTCGAGTTATTTTTAATTCAAGATTTTTCGGTCCCGAAGATTGCTCATAAGATATGAATGGTAAGTTGATATCTGTTTCAAATATTGATGAGAGTTCGATCTTTGCTTTTTCAGCAGCTTCTCTTACTCGCACCATAGCTGCACTATCTTTTGAGATATCAATTCCAGATGTTTTTCTAAAACTGTCAACAACATAATCAATCAGAACTTTATCCATGTCGGTACCTCCAAGCTGAGTATCTCCAGAAGTACTCATGACTTCAAATACACCGCCACCCATTTCCATGATAGTTACATCAAGTGTTCCTCCACCCAAATCAAACACCATGATTTTCATATCTTGTTTTAATTTGTCTAGACCAAAAGCAAGTGCAGCAGCAGTTGGTTCGTTTATTATTCTTACAACATCAAGGCCTGCAATTTGTCCAGCGTCTTTAGTTGCTTGTCGCTGATTATCATTGAAATATGCAGGTACCGTGATTACTGCTTTTTCAACCTTGTCTCCAGTAAATGCTTCAGCATCTCGTTTTATTTTTTGTAAAATGAATGCAGAAATTTGCTGGGGTTTGTATTCTTTATCATAGATTTTAAAAAAATGATCTGTTCCCATTTTTCTTTTTGCTGCTACCACTGTACCCTCTGGATTAGTCACTGCCTGTCTTCTGGCCGGTTCACCAACGATGAGTTGACCGTCTTTTGTAAGCCCAACAACAGAAGGAAACGCTTTTCCTCCAACGGTAGTTCCCTCAGATGCAGGGATAAGGGTAGGTTTTCCACCTAGCATAACAGCCGCAGCAGAATTGCTTGTTCCCAAATCAATACCAATAATTTTAGCCATTTACATTTTCATCTCTTTGATACTTCGCTTAGATATTTCTACTAAGCTTGGTCTAATAACTCTCTCTTTCAAAATATATCCTTTACGAAGTTCTGTAGTGATTGTATTATCATCCAATGTTGGATCTTCTTTTACAGATATAGCTTCATGTAATTTAGGATCAAAGATCTCACCGACCGCTTCAATGGGTTTTACTCCAAATTCGGTTAGAAATACACCCATATTTTTTAGAATAGAATCTAGACCTTGAGTATTTGCGTCTTGTTTTGATAAAACATCTTTTGCTCGAACAAAATCGTCATATATTCCAAGAAATTTGAGAACAACACCATCAGTGATCGAGTTTACACGATTCTGGATATCAATATCTGATCTTTTCTTTAGATTTTCAAAATCTGCAAGTAGATATTGAATTTTTTTTTCATAAGAAGAGACTTTTTCTTTTTCATGTTCAAGCTGAATTTTCATTGTTTCAAGTTCTTGTGAGGATTCCATTTCGTCATTGTTGTTATGACGTTCATGGGTTTCTGTTAAATCATTTTGAGATACATCAGATGTGTCAGACAATTTTATTACATTATTTTTTAGAACATGCCCTTATTATAATATCTCGCAGAGAGGATTTGTTTTAATTACGATAACATCAGAGTCTTTTCCATTTTTAGTGATCTTGTCATAATCAAATTTTGAACATGCCACTATGATTGTAGTTTTATCACTATGGAAAATATCCAATTCTTGTCCTTGATGTATTTCTACATCACCGATGTAATCACGCAGTTTTGTAACAAGAGAATTTAACATATCCACTTTGTCTCCTCTCATCTCATAGGAATCCTGAGTCCATACTAAAACTACTTTGGTTCGACTTGCTTTTAGTTCATTTTTCTTTAACGTGGAACGAATTTCGTCAATCAGTCTTTTTACATAACCTTCAATTCCCTTTATACTTCCATTTACCAGATACATCATGGTACCTGCACCTTCTACAGATGTACCAAGTGATCTTAAATCATAGAGTCCATTTGTCATATCATCAAGGAATAGATCATTATATTCAGTTAGAACAAGATCATTTCTTGTCTGTGAATCCTGTGCAAACTTGGAAACTTCTAGAACACTTGACAGACTTGCAAATTGCGTAAGAATTTTGATTGCATGCAAAATTTCAGCTGAAGATATTGATACAAACTTTTTTCCTTTTTTGTCAGATTCCAACAGTTTAGCAAGCTTGTCATCATCTTTTGCATTAAATGAGCCAATAATTTCAGGAGTGTTATTTTTTGAAAGAGGATAATAAAAATAGGATATACTTTTTCCCATCTCAAGACCAGAAACATGTTCAAGTAGAGAAATAGTTTCATTATTTCCTCCGATACCAGTTGGAAGGTTGTAAATTACTGAACCGCCTTTCTTTATTGATGATGTTGCATCTTTGAATTTTGAATGGATTTCCATCTTTGCTTCTTGTCCGGTCTTTCTTATTCGAGGAGCAAAGAAAAGATACTCAGCATGAGAAATTGCAACATCTATTGGTTCTACACCCAAAAGCGGTTCGTCCTCTTTTAATGATGTAACATTAGGATAGGTCTTTGCAATCTCTGCCTTGAGAGAAATTGCCATGTGAGCGGATTCATCAACAATGAAAACATCAGCTCCTTTTATTGCCATTTGGCAAGCAATAGAGTATCCCTCTGTGCTCAAGCCATACACAACAATTTTTGTTGCAACCAAACCATCCGGACTATGAGTACGGGCTAAGAAAAACTTTTTCCACCCTCAGATTATACCAGAAATGTTTGAAAATCTGGTTTGACATTCTGACGCCTAAACAGCTACTTTTCTTTGCTCCAATGGTAAGCAAATTGAGTAAAAATCACAAAATACTATGTACTTCAAGAAATTATCGCGAAGTTGTAGAATTATCGAAGATAAAAAATATAGATCTCAAGTTAGTTGGAAAACATGGAGGTTCTACCAAAGAGGGAAAACTCCACTCGAGCATACAGAGAATGAATCACCTCTTAGATGAGATAGTAAAGTTCTCTCCTGATTTGACTATCAGTTTCTGTTCCCCTGAAGCTGCAAGAATATCCTATGGAATAGGGATCAAACATGTTGCGTTTTCAGATTCTCCCCATGCTGAGGCAGTAATGAGACTTGCAGTACCACTGGTCCAAAAACTGCTCATCCCTTGGGTGATACCAAAGAATGAGTTTGTCAGGTATGGAATTTCAAAAAAAGACATCGTCCATTACAAGGCTATTGATGCATCTGTAATAGTAAGAGAAAGATCAAAAATTGAAAGGGTAACAATTGACAAAACTAGAAAGACAATTGTGATCA
>CAVQVB010000018.1:0-3279 GCA_963716995.1 uncultured Nitrososphaerota archaeon | reverse complement strand
AATTTTGATCAAAAAAATGGTAAATGCTAATAGAACTAATAAACAAAGAGCAAAAATTATTCTAGACTCAATGGAAGATCCTTATTTGAAATTACTTCAAATAATAAATAGAATATAGATTTTTAAAAAAGTATTACGCATTTACTAATTTTTTGTACAATGTAATGGCAGAGCTTTCATCCTTTTCACCAACAATTACAGCAGAACCACGTTTTAAGAAACTCACAAAGATGTCATTAGTAGAAATTGATAATCCAAGTTCACCTTGGTTTTGTACCTTGAAGCCTCTTTCTGATGCTACACTTGTTATTTTTGGAACATCAATCTCAATCATTGTTGTGGGAGTGATAGAAAATGTACGCTTTCCTCTATTTCGTCCACATAATTCTTCAACAATAAATTCTTGAGTAGGCAATTCCTCACGTTTACCTGAACCACATTCAGGACATTCATCTACTTTGTTGAAAACAGCGGTATTGAAATCTAGATTGTCAAGATCAATGTAAAGTAATTTGTTTATCAAGGTAGGTGTTCTTCCTATGAGAACTTTTACTGCTTCTGCAACCTCAATTCCTCCAACAATAGAAAGTATAGAGGGATGAACTCCTTCAGTACTGCATGTAGGCATTGAATTTTCATCAAGTGATGGAAATATGCAATGATAACATGCTGTTTGATGTGGTAGTATAGTGAATACCTGTCCTGAAACTCCCACTGCAGCTCCTGTCACGAACGGAATGTTTTTTTTAATACAAGCCTTGTTAAGAGAATATCTGGCGTTAACACTGTCAAGTGCATCAATTACAACATCACATCCTTCTACTACATCTAATGCCGTATAGTCATTCACGGAAACAGGTAATGCTTCAATTATTACGTCTGAATTCATTTTTTTGAGCTTTTTTGCAGCAACCTCAACTTTGACCTGACCTACATCAGATTCATCAAACATTGTTTGTCTATGCAGATTTGATATTTCGATTACATCTCTATCTACAATTCTTATCGTTCCTATTCCCATGGCAACTAATCGAGTCACTATAGGATTGCCTAGTCCACCTACTCCAACAACACATACTTTGGATTTTTTGAGTTTAAGCTGACCTTCATAGCCGATCTCTTCTAACATCACTTGTCTTGAATATCTTTCAAGATCCTTACTTGAAAGATCAGAACCGCCTGCTACTGCAGGCAGAACATAAATCTCATCCCCATCATTTAGTGCTGTTTCTAGACCTCCGGAAAATTTCATGTTTTTTCCGTTTACGTATATGTTGATAAGAGATCGAGGGGAACCATCTGGGTTAAGAACTCGTCTTTTGAATTCATCTCCCAGTTGTTCTGAAATTTTAATAAATGCGTCAGAAAGTGTGACTGCTGTCAAGTCTATTTTTTTTTCTCCGCCACCTTTGTTCAGTACAGAAGGAATAGTGAATTTGATATTTGCCATTTATCTCACCAATGCCAATATTTTGCCAACATCAGCCTGCATTACTTGAGGTTTTTGGAGTACCTCCATCATGACTTCTGTTGTCTTTAATCCATTACCTGTAACATAGCATACGGTACAATCATTCTTGTCAATCTTTCCCTCATCTACCATTTTCTTCAATACCGCTACAGAAACACCTCCTGCAGGTTCTGTGAATATGCCTTCAGTCTTTGCTAGCAACAGTATAGCATCTAAGATCTCTTTGTTGTTTGATTCTTCAGCAAAACCATTGTATTGTTTTAGACGTCGTAATACATACTGACCATCACCAGGATCACCTATGGCTAAACTTTTTGCTATGGTATCTGGAATTTCTACAGGAATTACTTCTGAGAGATTTTGCTTAAAGGCATCAACAATTGGTGCGCATCCATGAGGTTGTGCTGCAATCATGTGCATGTTAGAAACCTGATTTATCAATGAAACATTTTCAAGTTCTTCAAATCCCTTACAAATAGCATTTAACATTGCACCACTTCCAACTGGTACAACAAGTTGATCAGGTACTTTCCAGTCAAGTTGTTCTGCCACCTCATAAGCTAGTGTTTTTGATCCTTCAACATAGTAAGAACGCATGTTTATGTTTACTATTCCTATACCTTTACTGTCACCTATTTGTGCAGCAATTCTATTTGCATCATCATAAGTTCCATCAACTGAAATAAAATTAGCACCATAAGAGAGAGCTTGTGTTATTTTTGCATGTTCAATATCACTTGGTGCAAATATGTAACATGGAAAATCACCTTTTGCGGCATGAGCTGCGGTAGCTGATGCCAAGTTTCCTGTTGATGCACATCCCACTGCAGACAAACCAAATTCTTTTGCTTTTGATACAGCTACACCTGCAGGTCTGTCTTTAAATGAGAAAGTAGGATTCACTGAATCATTTTTTATGTAAAGATTGTTAAGACCTAGTGCTTTACCCAGTTTTTCTGCCTTGATCAACGGAGTCATTCCAGCCCCAATACTTACTATGTTAGATTTTGATTCAATTGGCAAGAGTTCATGATATCTCCAGTAAGTGTGCTCACGATTTGAAAAAGTATTTTTGTTTACGGATGGAAAATCATAGTGTACGTCAAGAGGACCAAAACAGTCTTCGCAGATATACTTGAATGTAGGAGCATATTCTTTCTTACACTCTCTGCACTGTAGAAACTTTATTTTTCCCAAGATAGTTTTAACTTCGTAAAATAGTACATAAAAAATCCTAATATTAATTTAAGTGGTACTTAATTTCTAAAACAGTAAGATTAAGTGAAAATTAATATAAATCCAGACATAATTTTAAAAAAGATCTAATAACAAAAGAGCCCATAACTTGGAAATTTCGTAAATTAAGAGATTTTATGAATTTTTTACAATTAGAAGAAATATTAATAATAACATCAGAATAAAGTTCGAAAATTGAAAATAAAAGAGAGAACAAAAAAGAAGAAACATACTGGAAAAATAATTGCATTAATCATAGTAGTTGGCATAGTTGCAGCTGCTGTCGGAACATATTCTTATTATCAACAAAAAAACTAAGTCACAGCAATGGCATTGGATTGCATCAGGTCCATTTTCAATTAATAAGAATCAATACGAACTTGGAGAAAATATTTTCATGATAGTAAATGGCTTGCAACCAACAGATGTGGGAGAAATTGACATTGTCGATCCAAAAGGAGATACATTTAGCAAAATACCATTTAACGGAACAATGAAGTCTAGTTTCAACCAGTTTTTCAAACCGGTTACTGAAAGAAGTCTAGCATTATGTAATTGCCACAGATCTTGTA
>CAVQVB010000017.1:0-131239 GCA_963716995.1 uncultured Nitrososphaerota archaeon | reverse complement strand
AAGAATCTTAAACGCTACCAGGTATCAGTCGCAATCTTCCAAATATGACAACTGTTCCTATCATGACAGCAGTGATTACTGCCACTATAGAAATTGGAAATTCAGGTATGGCTGGTGCACCTAGTGCATTTGAAACCTGAAGAGTGCCAACTGCAGTATCAAATGCTGCAACTTGTGAATCATAATTTGCTGCAGTTGATCTATATCCAATTACGATGTAAGATGAGTTAGTTTGAGCAATGTCATACTTTGCTTTCAATGTATTAGTAGCACCCGAGCAATCCATAACAACTTCAGTAATGCTCAAGCCATTGATAGTTTTAACCAAATTAGAATCATTGTTGCATGTCATGTTTTGTGACATACGTTGTGACATGAGCATAGGAGTTGGGTTTGTACTTTTTGATTCTATGTTTATCATAAGTGAAGCAGTTGGACGAGGTCCTCCTGGTTGCATTGTAAATCCACCAGGAGCTGCCATAACTAAAGTGGCTCCAGAAGTTCGTTTCATCTCAAAACCTGACCATCCATCTGGGAGTGTTATTTGAAATCCATAGTTAGAATTTACATATGTGCCATTCACTGGAGTACGCTGACCTTGAAATGAACGTGGTGTACCTGATTGAGATTGGTATTGCGCACTTGCTTGACTAGCAAATACTGAGCCTACAAGAAAAACTATTGCAATAAACCCTAAAAGTTTTAAATTATTCAATATGCTTCGTTTTCTTCTAGAGTATTTATCCATTAGTGAACATAGTTCTTGATCAATACTTTTGACATTACAAAGATCAAACTAGAATTGAAAAGATATTTGGACTGTTTGTGATTTAGAATATTTTAATTCCAGAGCAGTCTGTTAGCGTTGAACTACAGATTTTCTCTTCACTAGAAGGAACCCAATGATAAACAGAGTGGCACTTAACAGAAATGATGTCATGTTGATCACTAGATAACCAATCCACAGATGGATAGGGACATACAGTGTAGGAATGCAAAGTCCGTGAATGAAACTATCACAGGATGGAAAATGTTTTTGAAGCGTATTAGTTACAGAAGCAGATTGGCGAGTCACCACACCTACAACATAGGGGGATAACAACAGTACAAGTCCTATGACTGATTTTCGGTCAGTCTTTAGAATTTTTTTAAATATTTGTGGCATCATTTCAATCAGTGTAAAATATCTGCAAAACCCGGCTTTGACATGTCAAGATTATGTAAAGTTTCATCAATTACGGTCATGACAGATGTAGTAAAAGACAATACCAAGATTTGGCTCATTTTCAACAAACGATCTATCTCGTGAATATATAATGTGTTTGTTAACTTGTCAAGGAATAACGCGTTATAGCATATAGAGACCGTGGATGCAGACTCACCACTCTACATGGTTTTGTATTCCACGGTTTCTACTTGTAGTGTTTGCACATTAGGTGAATATATCAAACAGTGTGTTTAGTTCAAACATACTTTCTATCATAGACCAGATAGCTATTTTACAATAAACAAACACAATCTTTTCTATTCAGAGATATAATCAATATTGCAGATTCTCTACAAGCGGAAGTTCTAGGGGTCAATCCCTCAGAACAACCGCGCTTGAATCTGATTTTTTTCACATATTCACAATGACTCTAAAGCATGTTTTTGGCTAACTCGTCCATACAATGAAAAACTAGTTTTTGTCTTTCTTTGAACTATTTTTTTTATAAACATAATGTGCCACTACAATTAGCACGGATCCAAATATTACAACTATAATTATTGCAGGAAATAATATCAAGCCCATATTAAGAAATTGAAATTGTGGTGATGAAACAAAAACTGTAAATTTTGCCGCATTTATGACAGTGGGAGCATCAATTCGTAGCCAGATATCATAAGTTCCACCACTTGGAAATGTATAGTTCTCCGAAAAATCTCCTCCATGTATTGTCTTTGTTTGAAATTTATGCACTATACTGTTTGGAGCAGAGCCAGTGTCAGAACTTAGCACTGTAATAGTTTCATTAAAGTTTGGAATGTGTTTACCAGTGTTTAGATCTTGTACACTAAAGTTCATGAGAGACGGTACACCTGCAGTAGGAGTGGATGGAATAGTCTCAAATTGTACGTGAAGACCATCGTTTTGGTTTTTCCAATCCTGATAATTCAGTCCATAAAGATGACCATATGATGGAAAACTAGGAACAAACGCAATACTACAAAGCAGCACTATTTGTATGACTTTGAAAAAAGACTTTCGGTTTGCGTTCATTTAATGACTTGGTATCATCGTGACTTGTAATATACTATAATGGTTTTTCACATGCGTGTACAATCAAGAAAAACGTGTATAGGATTTTTAAGGAATCCACATTTGACGTAACACGTGAAAAAAATACGATTAATTTTACCTGCATGTTTTTGCATTTTGGTAATTTTTGCATCTCATGATGCAAGTGCAAAGGTACCAATCTTGGAAACGTCAGGTCAGAGTATTTTTGGAATCATGAATTGGCAGCCTGATGCATTAAATTCAGATTCAGAGGCCATAGGAAATTATGAGGTAGTTGTTGCACCGGATACGTTCAATCCTACAATAGGTCAACTGACTCACATACAATTCAAAGTCTACAATTATAATCAAGGCTACTATCGTGACAAACTAAATTATGCCGAGATGGGTGTTAATCATTTTACAATGGGAGTAAGAATATACCATAATGATATTCTCATGAACGAGTTTCTACCACAGTATCATGACGGAAGTTCATGGAACACAAATTATACATTTACAGAATCAGGAAATTACGTATTGAAGGTAGACTTGTACGATGTTGACAAGAATAACAATGTTGTAACGTATATTTTCAATATTCCAGTATCAAATGAATTTGGTCCAATTTTTGCATACATCGTAATTGCTGCCGTAGCAGCATTTGCCACAGTTGTGATTTGGATGAAACTTGTCATGATGAAGAAAAAGCCTCAAACGCAGTAATTACACTGATAAATAAAAAAATTTCTTTTCCTAGTTTTTTACCTCATACTGATGTAGGTATAATTATTTTGTTTATTGCTTTGAATATTTCACTTATCTCGATTGGTTTTTTGATAATTGCTTTTACCGTATCACCTAACACATTTCTTTCAAAATGTGAGCCAGACACCAATATTATTTTTCCATGAGGATCAAACTCTCGTATTTTTTCTATTGCATAAAGACCATCATATTCAGGCATCAAATAATCCAAGAATACAAAATCTGGGTGATGCATTTTGTATAGTTCAACTGCTTCTTTACCATTGATTCCATTTGCAACCACCTGGATATCGTTCATTTCTAGCAATTCAATGAAAATTTCTCGCACATCAGAGTCATCGTCTACTACAATGGCTTTTATTTTTACACGGTCATTATCAGGCAATATTTGACCATCAGTGGACATGAATTGTTTAAGATCAAATTATAAAATAACGGTAGCTTGTACAAGACCTACAAACAATTCATGCCATGGAATGGCATCATTCCCAGTCATGGTCAGAAACTACACAAAGAATTATCGCGCAAGTGTGACATCCCCAGTTTCAATTACCAAGGACTTTTTGTTTTATTTTGCAATAGATTCTTTGGAAATTTTATTGTAAAGATGGTTGGTGGAGATTTGACTGTAATTGTTCCCCCATGTTGCTCTACAATATTTTTACATATTGAGAGGCCCAGCCCTGTGCCAGTCTGTTTAGTTGTAAACAATGGATCAAATATTTTCTGGACCACGGTAGAAGGTATTCCACTACCAGTATCTTCAAATTCAATTTTGACATCAGAGCCAATATCGGTCATACGTATCTTTACCTCCCCATTGTCATTTGTAGCCTGGATTGCATTTAGTATTATATTTGAGAAAACAGCCTCTAATTTTCTCGAGTCGCAGGTAATTGAGACATCGTTTGATGGAAGAGATATCCGGACATTAGGTGGAATCAGAATAACGTTAATTGCACTTTCCATGATAGATCGCAATGATGCATCATGTAGTACCATCTCAGTTTTTTTCACAAAGTCTAGCACATCATCTATCTGATGCGCCATACGCTGAACAGCTCTCTTGAATCTTGCAACATGCTGCAGTCGTTCTTCTATTTTCATATTTGGCTTGCCAGACATTACATCCATAGTATTTTTGATGACTGAAAGTGGGTTTCTTAGATCGTGTGCCAATCTAGCAGAAAGCTCTCCTATTATGGCAAATTTTTCTGCCTTGACCAAATCCTGTGTTGTTTCATCTAGTCGTTTTGCCAGAAAATCACGCTGCATTGATAATTCTTTTTCTTTTTGAGTAACGTGCTCTAACTTTTCCTGCAATTCCAAACTTACCTGATTGTTACGAATTGTCTTTCTTTCAAGTTCTTGGTTAGCCATCTTTAATTCATCATTTTTTCTGTTCAATGATGCACTTAGTTCTTGTAAAGATTTTATTCTATTTTGTAGATCGCGATTAATTTTAGAAACTTCTTTCATTTTTGAAAAAGACTCGTTTGTAAGTAAAGTCAAATGTTTTTCTTTTTCCATAAGTTCATTTTCAGCAGCATCTAGCTCCTTGAGTTCATCAGATACCATCCATTCATCTGGCGATTTAGTACCGGATTCCCTTGATTGCAGCGTCATAGTAATTCCCATATCATGAATACATTAATTCTCTAGTGTGATCGGAACTGACAAACTAAAACCTCTAAATTACAAGATTTTAGCCACAAACCACACATCCGGTACAGATAACCTTGTTACTGCACAAAGTGCCACAATTCTTTATATTCACTTTTAGTACTGTATACCATGAATACACACGACCTAATTAGAAACAAAGGTCTGCTTGCGATAATACTCGGTGTAGCAGTAATTGCTTCAGCCGGAGGATTATCTGCAGTATATGCAGACACTGGTTCTAATCAAACACAGGTTCAGAAACCAAAAATCCTAGGTACAATACCATTGGATAACGAAAGTCTCACAAAGGTAACCGTCAACTTTGCAGTAGCTGCAAACACAGCAGCAACAGCACCAGGAATTACTGGTGGTAAGGTTGTTAGCGGAAATCTAATTGGAATGCAAGGTTTCTTGGTATACAGCTTTAGAGTAGTTGACAGCAAGAACTTGTCTTACTCTGTAATTGTAGACCCAGGAAATGGAACAATATTGCACCAGTCACAGGGTCACGCCATCAAGTTTGGCGGCTTTATGATGGGACATCATCCAATGAAGAAGGGTGGTTTCAAGCACGGTGGAGGCCAATGGGGTAAGCATGCTCCAGGCAACAGCACCGCACCATCTTCTGGAACACAATAGTTCCAAAAGTCTCTTTTTATTTTTATTTCATACATGACAATGTCTAGTTTTACTTTAAACTAAATTATCATTTCATTAGCATTCAATAATCAGCATTCACATCTGTAACATGAATCGTCTTTGCATTTTTGGTCAGGATCATATTGCTATATTCAAAACAATGGTAAAACATTTTTTCCAAATCAAGTCGTATCTATTTCAGATGTTATTACTCTGGTATCAGATTTGGGAAACCAAGTCCCAGACAAATCTTGGATGCTATATCTTTTAGAGGCGTTTAACAGAGACCAAGTCCCAATAGAGCTCAATCTCATTTGTTCATTTAATGACGATGGCAAGTTTCATGCCATATTTGGAGGAGTCAATCGATACGAGTTCAAGGTCAAGCCAATAGTGAGTCATTCATACCTACGCCAAATCATCATGGAACCGGCAAAACGTAGAGTTGCATATCACCTCAAAGACAATACTACAGGTGAAACAGACTCGTTCTTTTTACAAACAGACAAGGACTCTGATTTTTCCCTAGTCAAACATTTCACAGGACTTGAATGGCACAATATAGTGGGAGATACACCATACCCAGCAAGGTTTGAGGTAGAGATATCACATTTGGCATATGGCATAAACGATGACCCTTCAGATGCACTATCACTAGCATACTTGCCATACAATCAGTTGATACAAAATCAAGAAGGTATTGGTAGAAAATATCCAGTGTCTTTTCATGATAGTAGAATCAAGAATGGTTTTATCACATACAAAATTGGACCGGGAGAACATGATTCTGCAATGACAGAGAAATTCTAGTTCACGACTTGGTAAAATTTGTTTTTTATAAAATCATGTAACACGGGAATGATTACTTAGGTACCATTTCCCAAGTGAGATTTGTAAAATGAGACCCTATGATTCATTCCAGGCAATGAACCTATAGTTGGTACATGGTTTGAAGTGTGTTGTGTGTTGCTAATTCTAGAAATATTATTTGGTGAGTAATGCAATCCATTGTAGTGCGATGCATTAATTTTACTAGTCTCTTGTTTGAATGCAGAAGATTGAAACTGGGATGGAGTCGTGTGTGGCACATACACTTGTTTTTGTACGCCTTGTGACAAGTGTCTATAGTCAACTGACTTGTGTACAGATGACTGGACTGGTGTGTGATTTACATGTGGAGTTGTCATTATAGAGTTATAGTGATACATTCCTGATGTCCTATGTTCCTGTACATTAGGTAATACATTATGATGGATTCGTGACATCGTCTGGTCTAATTTTAGATGAGCAAAATATGACATGGTTTGGTTTTCAGAATAGAATCTGTGTGGGTCATAATGATGAGAACCTGGTTGTATTCCAGTAACGCTTGGTAATGTACTAGTTGGATCCGTACTTGGTAATGTTACAATTGGGTCAGTAGTTGGTAATGTTACAATTGGGTCAGTAGTTGGTAATGTTGTTGGATCTGTAATTGGCAACGAAGTCTGATTAGTAGTTGGTTGGGTATCATCACCAGTGGTTTGAGTGGAATTTGTAGATGGATCCGGAGGTAAGCTTGATGTATCATTTACAGGTGCAGGAGCCACAAGATTATCACTAGTGCCCAAGATAGGATTTGAGGGCAATCCTAGCCCTATAGAATTCCAAGCCGCAACCTGATATTCCACATTGCCATCTGGAATTAGACCAGTGTAGTTGAGACTTGTCTGTGTACTTTGAGTATCATTAACAATAACTGTACCATTTCTTTGAATTTGATATCCAATAATCCCGCTTTGTGTTGCATTAACTGGAGCATTCCATGTAAAATATGTCTGGGTATTAGAGACTTCAGTAGCATTAAGACCAGTAGGAGAAAGTGGAACTGTCTGAGATCCGCCATCTGCAAAGGCTGGCAATAATCCAACTGTAGCAAACATTCCCATCAAAGTCATTAGTACAAACAATTTTGGAACTGACTTGCTCATCTGCCGATATGAGAGTAAGCATAGCATTTATGGTTTGCGTATAAGTTATCGGTATACAAATGATTGGTACACAAATCATCATTAACAATGTTCCAGAACATAGTGTCACAATTTTTTATTAACTGATCAACGTATTGTGAGCCATGAACACCAAAGTGTTAATTCTTTTTTCATTTACCGCACTCTTGATGTTTTCACAGTATGCTTTACCAAATTCTTTTGCAGATGACTCTGCATCAGATCTAAATGCAACTGCATCTGCTGCTCCATCAGTACCGGTTCAATCAGTGTCTGCTTCATCGACCTCACCTGTAGTCCAGTCCTCAGATGCATCATCTGATTCATCTACTGCGCCACCAGTCCCGGTTCAAGTGGCTCCAGTTCAATCAGTATCAGATTCTTCTGTTCCACCTGTAATGGATCAATCATCTGCAGTAATACCATCAGATTCAGTTGCCACTCCATCAGAATCGGTCCAAGTACCTCTAGTTCAACAAGTATCCGCATCGTCAATTCCGCCTGTAATAGATCAATCCTCAGATGTATCATCAGATTCATCTACTGTTCAAGCAGTTGCTACTCAAGCATCTGCTGTTCAAGCAGTTGCTACTCAAGCATCCGTTCAAGAAATTTCATACTCAAGCATTCCAGTTCAAGTAAATTTCTGATACCATTCAATCCATTCCACCCGTAGCAAATCAATCATCTTCAGATGTATCATCAAATTCACTCTACCAGTATCCACTCCAGTAGTTCCAGTTCAACCAGTATCCACTCCAGTAGTTCCAGTGCAACCAGTATCCACTCCAGTAGTTCCTTCTATTCCAGTAACCCCGGTTCAGCCAGTTTCTATTCCATCAGTTCCATCTCAACCAGCCCCAACTCAAAGATTCAACGAAACCATGCAATCACATTCATCATATACTGCAAATAGTTGGAGATTCAACTCAACTTCAGTTCAATCACATGTATATGACCATGTGCCAAGTTCAAGCCCTCCATCTTTACAATCAATTTCAGGACAATGGGCTAACAACAAGATAAGTGACTCTGCATTCATCCAAAACATACAACATTTCACTAGTTTAGGAAACTATGCGCCTGGAACTCCAATTCCACAATGGGTAAAAGACAACGCCATGATGCTATACAAGGGCCAAATTGATGAAAAGACCTTTGAAGCAGGAATCCATGACTGGATCTCATCTTATCACCAAGCAGTATACCAGTCAAGATCACCAAGTTCCACTCCACAATACCAACAATACATCTCAACTCCTGTTCCACAGTACACCAATACTGCAGTTGCACTAAATTCTGCAACTTCATACTATGGCGATGCAATAACTGTCACTGCAACCGTTAGTGATGTAGCAGGTTCTGTATCAACTGGAACCATATCATGGAGTGATGGAGGAGTTGGAGGTACTTTTAGTTCAACCACTTGTACTCTATATTCTGCAAGCTGCACTGTATCATACACTCCATCGGTAAACTCGCCAAGTGTAGTAGCAATCACTGGAAACTATGAAGGAGATTCAACTCACCAATCCAGTTCGAGTTCTTCAGATCTAACTGTAAACGGAGTTCATAGTACTGTTACTACCATTGCACCAAATCCAGTAACCATATACTCTAACGATCCAGTTTCACTTACTGCTACTGTTAGCGATCCTTCAATATCACCAAACGCACTAACTGGAACTGTATCATGGAGTGACAACGGTGCCGGCGGTTCATTTAGTGAAATGTATTGCTACACTCCATCTGAGAACTGTGAAACTTCATACACTCCAAATGTAAGTTATTCAGGTGCTGTACTAGTAACTGCAAACTATGGAGGAGATGATGTCCACTCGGCAAGTTCTGGTACTGCATCATTAACTTCAGAGTCATCAGTTACCCTAGCATCATACACTACGTCAAACATCCAAACTGACAAATCATCATACAACCCAGGAAACACTGTAACTATCACTGTAAATCCAGAGGGTGCCCAAGTCGGACAAAATGTTGCCATACTTGTAACTGACCCATCATCAAATATCGTTGCATCAAGAACTGTTCAAGTTGATGCTCAAGGTAGTTCTGTGCTTCAGATAGGTTTGTCACCTGATGCACAAGCGGGTGCTTACCAAGTTACTGCAAGTGCACTTGTCAATGGCAATTACTTGAGCTATCATGCACAGTTCACTGTGTCATCATCTGGAATTACCCAGTCTTCTGGCATATCCATAGTCTCAGCACAGCCAACTGATCAACTTGGAGATAAAACTGTGACCTCATTTAGCAGAGGAACCACTAGCTATGCCAAAGTTGTCTTGTCATCGAATTCAACCCAAACTGCTCTAGTTACTGTCAACCTTGTGGGCTCTGATGGTACCAGTTTAGGAGTAGGTTCTGTCAAGACTGCATTAGGAGCTGGAAATAGTGAAATGGAAATATCATTTTACATACCAAGCAACGCAAGTGTTGGCACTGGCAACATCTATGTAGATACCTACACTGACTGGCCAAGCAATGGAGGAGTACCTCTTACCGGAGAAACTTCATCTGCTGTAAGTGTCGGATAAGATGAGCCCATCTTTACAAGATACTGTGTGGCACTAGTTTCATACAGTCATACAACCATTCCAAAATTATCAAGACTCTAGGTTTTACACAATTAATGGATCTTGTGACCCGTTTTACTATGGTGCTCTTTTGCCTGTCTACCATTTGGAAGAATTGCTTCACATTGTTTGCAAATTATCTCGCCAGTTAGAAAATATTTTGGGTTCCCCATATCAAATGGAAAATATTCGTAAGCAGTGTCTTTTTCACTAAACAATTTGTGCTGTATACCATCCATTGTGTCTAAAAAATTACCCCACCGTTTTGCATTTACCATTTCATGCATTTTGGAAATGATGATTTTTCCTTCAAACATTTCAAAATCATTGATGTGTTTTTCAATCCACAAGGGAGTGGTATAATATACAATATCATTATCTTTTGGCAAATATTGTGAGACTCCAACAATAAACACTTGGCATGCAGGTCTGTCTAGAGAACCAGTTGGAAAGACATTTTCCATTCCAGAAAAAAGATCATACTGCCAACATGGCAACCAAAAGGTTCCATTATCATCAAGTTTTTTTAATTCATACAAATAAACTCCATATTTTCCACATGCACTAACACGTTGCATGTCAGAACCCTTTGCTCTGTGTATTCCATGTAATTTTTCAGTTGAATCTATGAGAGCCTGGATTTCTCTGTAAAAAGAATTAGAATCTACTTCTTTTTTCAATACGTGGTTTAGAATAAGCACGGACTAGATAATAAAGTTCGATGGAGCCACACAAGTAAAACTTGCATTTACAAACTATTGAGGCTAAGACAAAAAAGATAATCCGTAGGATTTATGCTCATTTACAAATGGGAAATTGTTCCAAATAGTTCTTGCCACGTTTTTCTGGATCCATCAGAATAAAATGCAATGTCTTTTTTCCCGTACGATTATCCATGTATGTTTGAAGTAGAATTATCTCTTCTTTTTTGTTTGGAAATCGAAACCACAAATCATTTGGTCGCTCTACTGCATTGAACCGTTTTGATGTAGGTGGACCACCTGTTGGGTTTTCAATTATTCCAAATATTTCAGTAATGAAATTACCTTCTTTTTTCACACATTCTATTTTGGTCAATTTTACCATGCAAAATATGTCTATTATTTTGATTTAAATTTTATCAAAGTCGTAAATATCACGGTGTTGCATATATGGGCATGTTGGACCTAGCTACAGGACAAATGTCCGGAGCCATCATTATGGCATGTGTTGTAGGCTGGACTGTATTATGTGCAGTCTTGTCATATAGAACTACAGTCTACAACAAGTAACAAGTAAGATAGTCGGTCGGACTATTATACACAGTCTTGACTTTGCAAAAATAAATAAAAAAAGAGTTAGTGTTTATGATTCACTATGTGTTGTAGTTGTTGCATTGTATCAGTTGCATCCTTGATGTCATTCCAAACAGTACCTGATTGGTTTCCTTGATATTGGCTTGATCCAACTTGTGTTAATGCAGTCTGTGCATTAGCAAGGTCTGTTTGTGCTTGGCTTACTAGTCCTTGAAATGTAGATGTGGTATTTTTACTGGCAAGAACATTCAGTCTAGCTTGGTCTACCTGAATTGCAGTGTTTGCTGCAAAGTGTTGGTTACCAGGAGTTTTGCATCCATTGTATAGACAAAAGCTTTGCAATGCGGCTTTGAGCTGTGTACTATTTTGAGCATTGGCTACTGCTTGTTCAAATGCCTGAACTCCTGCATTTGCATTGTCTATTGTTTGATTAAGTCCAGATGTGTTTAGACCACGTGATGCAAGTTTTTCTGCCCTGTTCTTAGCATTTGCAATATGTGCATTGAACATATTTGCTTTGAATTGAGCCACATGTTGCTTTACTCCAAAGAGACAGCTTTGGTAGGCTGATTGAAGTTGTTTATTGTCTGATTGTAATGTAGTGTTGACAGTCTTGCTATGTGCAATTTTGGCATCAGCGTTGACATTAAGATCAGCTGTCTTTGTATCTCCATTGTAGGTATTCATATCAGTCTTGAATTGTGCAGTATTGTTAGCACTTGCATCAGATTGCATGGAACTAAAATCAGTTCCTAGTTTTGGGATGTCAGTAGTTGTTAGAGTTGATGTAGTTGTCGAGTTGTTTATTACACTTACAACGTCTCCCAGATAGCCAGTGACATAGGTATTACGACATGTCATTGTATCTAGTTGCAGTTGCAGAGATTGTGAAGCATAATTGCTACGTGTTCCGTTATCTGCATAAGCTGCTATTGGCATAACCAAAAGCAGTGATGCAACAAACGCACCGTATCTTAGGTTTGGCTTCATTAGGTGCTCTTGTCTTTGCTGCATATAATAGATTACGGAGCTTTGTTACTACACAAAGTTAACTGAGATACTAGTTAAATCTCAATTTTGTTCTTGCAGATATCATAATAATTGAGATAATTGAAACTGCAAGCACTATGGGTACTATACTTCCAAATTCTGGTGTCGTTGCACTCGATGTTGAATTTGTTCCAGACGTAGTGGTAGAATTGGTAGAGTTGGTCAATCCCACAGTGGACATAGGGTTATCTGAAGATAGACCGAGACCAGAATAGTCATCACTAGTATTAGCACTTTGTGCATAGGCTATTTTTATAAAAGAAAAAGATGCCATCACGTTGATGCTTTTGTTATCACTTGCCAAGATTATCAAACTAGAAATTATTACAATGAAAAGAGACATTAAAATTGCATTTGATGCAAGTCTGCGATTCATATGGTTTCCAGTCTCTCATTAATATTTAAGATTTATCACAATCATTGTAATTCACACATCCAAAAATAAATAAAGATTGTAGTGTGTAAGACTAGAATCCCGTGATACTTGTAATATCATCAAATGATAAAATTTCTATTTATGAATTTAATTCCCATTGTGGATATCCAATTGGTATTTCAGATGTTTTATGCACAAAGCAATGACATGGCAAGATCTCGTGTAGTTACGATTCCAATAATCTTGTCTTTTTCCACTATTGGAAGATGGTCTATGTTATTTTTTTCCATTATTCCTGCAGCCTCGTGGATTGTTTGAGTTGGATTTGCATGAATCAAGGGTCTTGATGCTAGAAAACTCAACAGCAGACATTTGACAGAGATGTTCAAATTTGCCATCACACGCACTAGATCTCGTTGTGTAACTATGCCAAATGGTTTCCCATAGGCAGTAACTATCACAGATCCGATCCTTTTTTCTGTCATCAAAGTTGATGCGTCATGAGCAGTTTTGGTGTGATCCATTGTTATCACATCTCTTTTCATGATACTTGCTATTGTAGTTCCGCCATGTCCAACAAAGACTTCGGAAAGTTTCTCTGAATCTTTGTCACTTGTTATTTGTGGGCTCTTTGCAGATACTTGATGATGATGATTTTCGTCTAGTTTCATCATAATATCAATACGGCTTGCTAGCCTATAGGCATTGTCTCATTTAAGAACTAAAATGCGGGTTTAACTGCTCTTTATAGACAGCCAGTACAAGTCCGGGACATTTTGTGAGCAAAATTTAGTGTAAAGTGTGCAGCAATCTAATAGAATAGAGATAAAATTCCTGTCATGAAAACCTAAAAAACATCTTTTGATAATCATAGTAACAAAATTCAACATGAAATTTCCACAATTTTATTACACATTAACATAAAACGATTTTATATAACAAAATGAGGTAGAAAACCTAATGCAAATACCATTTGGGCTTTTAATTTTAATTGGGTGCCTATTAATTGGAATCTACGTAGTAAGTGATTATCTCTTACCAAATGTGATTTGTAAAATTATCCCTCGTGGCAATATTAAATCACAAATGGGGGAATACAATTCGAATATACTTGGAGAGGTATGTTCTGGAATAGGATAGGATTAGATTTTCTCAACTTGATAAGAAAATAGAAATCCATGTGTCATGATCAAAATAAAAAGAATTTATGAAAAAGAACATAAAATCGTCACATTAGTTTTTTCTGCAAAGGACGAGCAGCATAACAATGCAATGACATTATATGAAGTTCTACATATATGATGATTCCATTACAAGTAAGATTAGTAACTAGTAAGAAAAAATTTTACCAATTGAAGGTCTGAATTACAAAGATCCTGGATATTACCACTCTATTGTCTATAATGAACCCTCAACTTTGTTAAAAGGTAAACGTATGATTTGTCAGCATGATCTAAATACTATTAAATAAAAAATCTTATCAGTTGGAGCTGTCACCAAAATACTACTCGTTTTTGGTCTTAAGTTCCAATCTTTCAAATTCTTACAAGTCTGAACCCAAAGACTAGAGTCCTGTGAAACTTGATCATAATTTGAGTAAGTACCTCATGGAACCAAGGCACCACATTATGTTACAACAGGATAGAAAAGATGTTCCCTTACTGAAAGTAGAAATGAAGAAAAGATTATTATGATAAAATGGCTGTTTGTAAAAGATGCCCCAAGCTACAATAGAGACCAACTTTGGGAACATTATTTTTGAACTATTACCAAATTATGCTCCTGAGACCGTAAGGAATTTTGTCAAACTGGCCAAGTCCAATTTTTATGACGATATACTTTTCCACAGAATAATACCAGGATTCATGATTCAGGGAGGAGATCCAAATACAAAGCAACCAGACAAAAGCAGTTGGGGGATTGGAGGACCTGGATATGCCATAAAGGCAGAATTTAATTCCAAACCCCACGTGAGAGGCGTTGTCTCCATGGCAAGGTCCGACGACCCAAACAGTGCAGGTTCACAATTCTTCATCGTAACAGGTGACAGCACATTCCTTGACGGCCAGTATACAGCATTTGGTGAGGTAAAGAGTGGCATGGATGTTGCCGACACTATTGGCCACCTTCCGAGAGGCAAGAATGACTGCCCCAACCAAGAGGCTAAAATTCTTCGTATTACAATCTCAGAGTAGCTACAAAACTCTTTTCTTTAATTTTTTATTTTGAATGAAAATAAGAATTTAATATCATAAAAAAAATTAATTTACCATCACAGTATACGAGATATGTTGCTTTCAGAAAAACAGAAACGAATGGTATCAATCTTTGAAAAACACGTTCAAGCCGAATTAAACGGGGATCTTGAAACAACAATGAATACCATGAACGAGAATCCCCACCTTCACAATGTTCCATCTATGATAGGAGGATATGGAAGAGAGGGAGTAAGAAAATTTTATCAAAATCATCTTGTTGGAAAATTTTTCCCACCGGATGTCAAAATGGAACGTGTCTCACTCACAGTAGGAGATGAACAACTCGTGGAAGAACTGGTGATAATCTTTACTCATACAACCGAGATTGAATGGATGCTTCCCAAGATAAAACCAACAGGTAAGAAGGTTGAGGTTGCTTTTGCAGTGATTGTGGGAGTCAAAGATGACAAGGTAACTCATGAACATATTTACTGGGATCAAGCTTCTGTGCTTGTTCAAATTGGGTTGCTTGATCCAACTGGACTGCCAGTAACTGGACCTGAGGGAGTCTAGACGAGTACTGGATTCCACACTACCAACAAAATCATTAGAATAATAACTGTCTTGATTGAATCCTGTGAGACTTGAACATTATTTGAGTTCAATTCCTTTGTGGAGACTCGGACTAAAAGATAGAATGAGTAGATGGGACCAGGGTACTAACATGGTCTAATTTTTGGGCCCACTTGTACGTAAAATCTTAAAATCAGGTATTTGTTTGGATTTTAAAATAATTTAGTGACTTCGAATTGCAACCATTGGCGATAATCGTGATGCCTTCCATGCAGGATAAATTCCAGCAACCAAACTGAGAAAAACTGAAAGAAACCAGACAAACAACAAATCAGTTACAAGGAAAACTGGTGTGATTGTAGAGATTCCTCCACCCAAACTAAAACCGGCAGTAAGTATAATTCCAGATACGACGCCCAAAAGTAAACCGATTGTTGCCCCAAAGACTCCAATTATTGCAGCTTCACTCATAAACAAGATAAGTATATCTGAATTTTGAAAGCCAATAGCTTTCATTGTACCTATTTCCCGTACTCTTTCAGTTACAGATGTATAAAGAGTAGTTATGATACCTACCGCACCTACAACTAATGCAACTAATGCAATAGCAGAAATAAAAGTACTAAATCCACTCGTTAATTGTTTTTGCGTCTTTAATGTAGCATCCGGTGTGGTTATTCCCACATTGTTTTTGTAAATGGTCTTTATTTCTTGTACTACTATACTAACATAGTTTGATGATGGTGTTACTACCATTAACGAATCAAATTTACCAGATTTATGAAGTAATGAATTACCAGTATCTTCATTGATCATTACAGCCTTATCAATAAGATAATTTCCAGTGGATTTTATTATGCCTCGCACGATAAAAGACTTTAATTCTGTTTTAGATTCCCCCGTATCAGGATCAACGTAAGAGTATGTTGCAGACACGGTTTGACCGATGAAAAGAAATGGGATCGGTTCGCCTGAAGGATTAGCAATAGAATCTGCAACAAATATTGAAGATGGATCGTTTGATACCGGACTCGAACCTTTTACAAATTCCAAAGTAGGTGCCATAAGAAATAATTTTGCAGGATCAATTGCGAGAACAGTAACATCACTACTTTTGCCTCTAGATTGAAGGGTAATTTGACCTGAATATGTAGAGATAACATCATTAACAAAAGGTAATGACTTGATCTTACCTACAACAGCTGAGTTAAATGTGATTTTTGGTGCAATCGGAGCTCCACCACCAATTTCTCCTGGACCCCCCTGTAGGCTTTGGGATGTACTTAGGGTAATGATGTTTGTTGCAAGACCACTGAATTGTTTATCAATATATGCACCAAAACCTGCAGTCAGTCCATCAAGTGCAACCATCATAGGTACTTCCTACAACTACCATCAAGATGGTCAACGCTGAACGCACTTTTCTGTCATTTAATGCATTAAGAGATAATGAAATAAACTTCTTTAACATTCATGAATTACTCTTCTCACTTTATGTCTGGAAGTGAATCGTCAAGCAGAGATTCAATACCAATTTCTTTATTATTTTTTAAGAATTAGTTTATTTGAAGAGATGCGTCTTCGTCTAACAAGAATCACAACTATCACAGAGATCCACTCCAATGAGAAAGAGTGGAATTATTTCACCAGATGTAAAACCCGATTTTACATCAACAGAAGGAAGTTGCTCTTGCACATCCAGAGTTCCATTCAGAACCAATTGGTGAGTGTTTTTCAAATCATCAGCATACACAAGCAAGAATGAAATTGGATAGACTCCCGGATTTATTGCATCAGTGAGTGGAATACTAAATGGCGTAGGAGAGTTTGGCGTAAGGTCTCCAATGTATTGTGGTGGCAAACCCACAGAGTTACCGTGTGGTGTAGATCCTGCATCTACCTGTGCAGAATTTATTGGATGATCGTTTTCGGCATATGTGTTATTTTGAACAGCACTTTTGAGTAATTCAGGATGTAGTAATTGAATGCTAGTAAATAAACCGGTTGTACTTCCTTGATTTAGAAGATTTCCTACAATGTTTGGAGTATTCCCTACATAACTTATCGTTATGTCATTTACATAGACTTTGATGTCACCTATTACATATGCGCCAAGGTTTAGAGAATCACTTTTCGCAACTCCATTTGAAATATAGTTTGCACTAACTGAAAATGAAGTAGGAGTACCAATCAAACTTTTTGCCGCAAATACTTTGGTAGATAATTTTTGTATATCACCTGGATTCATACTTGGTATAAGTCCATTTTGAATCTCCAACTATGCTAAGAGAACTTGATGGTGGTGATAGAGAAATGACAACATTTGAGAGAGGTGTAGTACCATTATTGGTAACCGAAAATTTTAGATCATCCAATGTTCCAGCAGTTAAAAGTGACGAGGAATCCGTGACCATCTGAAGAAATATTCAATGTTGATGTAATAGTATCTGGGATACTACAATTCCAGGTAAAAGAGTCGAAGTCAGTTTATATCCATATGCATTTCCGTAGGATAATTGAAGTTGTATATTTTGCGCAGTTCCACTTGAAGAACTACTTGGATAAATCGTTGTACTAATAGTAGTTTTACCTAAAGCCGGTATAGTACCAACCTTAAAGGTGTTGGAGCCAAGATTTACCAATTGAGTAGTAGATGATTGTAAAACTACAGAAGAGCCGCTACTAGAATCACTGCTTTGTGCATTTGAATTACCTAAGCTCACGATAGTAGCAACAACACCCGTGGCATCCGCACTACCTTTGTTTTCAATAGATATTGTTACATTGTTAGGTTTGTTTGGGATGATGTGAGTCGTAATTGGAACTGCATCCAAGATCACTTTACCTGGAAGATTGAAAGGAACTGTCAATGATGCAGAGCTGCACGATTGAAGATCTCCTGAAGTATAATAGCTTAACTACAAGTTGCGACGGTTGTAGCCCAATCTTGGCCTGAGGTAGAACATTTAGATTGAAATAAAGAGTAAATGCACCACCTGCGTCCACAGAGCCATCATAGCTTGCAACTGCTGGATTAGTTTGCCCTGTTCTCACCATAGTTTTGAAAATATCCTGGGTTGATGGATTCCCACTTGTTCCAGTAGACTACAAATCCAGAAGAGGGAATGTTTAAGTGCTTCCTTGTACATCTATAATATTACTCAGTACTACGGTTAATTAGAACAACAGCAAGTGTTGAGGGGCCATCCCCTGGACCTACTTCAGTTTTTACAGGATTTCCAGTAGTTGTGGATGATGCACTTTGATCAGTCCAATAAGAATCTAAAAACACAGGTCCTGTATAGGTAGAGGTTTGCAAATCCTGAACAGATGTGTTGCATTGTGTGGATGCATTAGCATCAAAAAGATACGGGGTTGAAAATAACATTATCTAGAAGTAGAGACAGTAATGATGTCTTCATGGCATTAGATCTTTGCAGTCCACTAAAAATTGAGATTATTTTAAACATGTCCTAATTTACAACATCCCTTTCCAGCCGTCCATCTCGCAGGTATATTGATCTGTCAGTAGCAGATGCAAGTTCCAGATTATGTGTTACCATGATTATCGTTCTCCCAAGTTTGTTTGAAAGCATCTTGAGTAGGTTGAAAATTTCATTACCGGTCTTTGTATCAAGGTTACCCGTAGGTTCATCAGCAAGAATAATTGTAGGATCATTCATCAGAGATCTAGCGATTGCGACTCTTTGTTGTTGTCCTCCACTAAGATTAGACGGTTTATGATTTACCTTTTGATCAAGCCCTAAAACATGTAATAATTTTAGAGACCTTTTTTTTCTATCGGTACTAGACATTCCTGATTTTATTGCAGGTAATTCTACATTTTTTTGTACACTGGTTCTATTAATCAGATTATAAGATTGGAAGATAAATCCGAGTTGACTATTTCTTATGATCGCTATTTCAGAATCTCGTAGCGAAAAAACATCAATTCCATTGATAAAGACTTTACCCGTAGTAGGTCTGTCCAAGGCACCAATTAGATTTAACAAAGTGGATTTTCCACTTCCAGACGTGCCCACGATTGATACAAACTCGCCTTTTTTTATCGTAAAATTAATTTTTCGTAACGCAGTAACTTTACCCTCACCTCCGGAATCATATATTTTGGAAAGATTTTCTACCATCAAAGATATGGAAGTATCTTCCGTAGAACTTGCCGGAACATTAAATTCTGCAGGAGATTCTGTCGGAATCGGTATTACATTCATTCTTTTGACAATCTCTCCAGTTGTTGTGTTGTTTTCTTTAAAATAGAATGAAGTTTGATCTTCTTTTTCTCATAATCTTTTTCATATATCAAAAAAATTGCATTTCGTAATTTGTGCAACACCGCCATATCTCTCATCATTTTATACTTGTTCTGTTCTATAGATGTCTTGAACTTGAGAAATTCATTCACTTCTTTTTTAGTACTTATTGGTTCAAAATTCTTAATCATAAGATTCATCGCATGTTCATGTGTCTTTTTCAAATTATCGAGAAATTTTTTACCTTCTTTTGAAATGTGGTAAACTTTTCTTCTTTCTTCCTCTACGTGTGAGATAAATCCCCGTTTCTCTAAATCTCGCAAGAGAGGATAGATGTAACCGGGGGATGGCTTGTTACCGCTTGAGCCAATATTCTTCATGAGATCATATCCCGATTGCTCGTGGTCGTTTAGTTCCTTTAGTACCATCATTTTTATCATTGCCATTGTCATATATCGATAACCGATATATCGGTAACCGATATATGTATATATAGTTTACTCCATTGTAAACATATGAATCAATTTCAATTTAGATCATTACCTCACATATCAGTCATATTGAATAGATTCATTGAAAGACGATTTACCATGATGCCAACGCTGATCTCAGTTCCAAGTCTGGGTTTTGTTCTTTCAACATCAATTGTTATAGGCATTGCATTTCTTACAATGTTCTTCAAAAAAGAAATGAGTTGAGATCCTATATGATGTGTAACATATTGACATAAAACTAAGCATTACTATTAATCCAATAAGAAAAAGATGCGGTTTGAGTCCTGTAGGGCCCAGATACTTTCATGGTACAATTTATGTCCCGCGCTGATTACATCGTGGGATCAGTATACCAGCATGTGATTTCACAATCAGATTAGTTGTTTAACTTCAGAATCTGTTATTACGAATACCTTGATCTTTAGTCTTTGCAAAAGAAAGTTGCATTGTATCACATATTTCTCATAATCTTTTGATATTCCTATTGCATATTCATCATTAGATACGGCATTGATTTTCTTCATGATTTGATAAACAAGGGTACCAAAATCTACGTCGTAAGCTTTTGACTCGCCTTTTAATTCCAAGTAAAGTTTGTTGCCATTTTTTTCTGCA
Organism: uncultured Nitrososphaerota archaeon; assembly: GCA_963716995.1. Lineage (GTDB taxonomy): Archaea > Thermoproteota > Nitrososphaeria > Nitrososphaerales > Nitrosopumilaceae > Nitrosotalea. The sequence continues at coordinate 110,453 of CAVQVB010000017.1, read as the reverse complement.
ACTATATCAGTGCCATGTTCATGACCGCGATGTTGTTCCAAAATTGTGTAATCAGATTTTGTAAGATAAGCAATCATTGGATCAAAAAGGAATTCTTATTTCAATAACACGTATTGAGTGCACGGGTAAATTAAACATCCCAGTATCAAATCGATGGAACTTGCATACTAACATTGGCTAATTTTTGAGCCCACTTGGCATAAAATTACTAGAGTACAAACCAGCTAAAAGATGATTATAGTTTTGAAACATCTCTTTCTGTTTTTTTGCCTTCTTTATCTACAAAGTAGTAACTATCATGCCCTTCATTTTCAAAATGTAATGTGAAACTCTCATCTAAATCGTCTAATGTATCTCCCCTAACTTGAAATCCACAGTCGATACAAATTCCCCTCATATCTCTAGTCATATTGTAAACTTTTTTTGTTAATTCTTACTAATAAATAAGATCTAGGTCTAATTTTTGGGCCCTATTTTAGTACCAAGAAAGTAGATGGGCCCGATGGGACTCGAACCCACGACCTGACGCTCCGCAAGCGTCCGCACTATCCAAGCTGTGCAACGGGTCCACAGATAAAATTCAACATTGTCCTGTTATAATACATTTCAAAAACACAGAAAAAAATCTAGGCGACTTCTTTTTCAGCCTTTTTTACAAAGACATAGTTCATTACAAGTCCTGCTATTACAGCACCAACTATTGGAGCTGCCCAGTACATCCAGTCATAGTCCCAGTAACCAGAAATTAGTGCAGGTCCAAATGTTCTTGCAGGATTCATACTTGCGCCTGTAAGTGGTACACCTACCAAGTGTAACAAAAATATCATTCCACCTATTGCAAGACCATACATTCCTGCTGGTGCCTTTTTGTGTACAGCAGTCATGAAGATTACTGTAACCAAGAAGAATGTGAAAATAACTTCAACTGTAAATCCAGATAACACGCTACCGTTCAAGATTGCACTAGGTCCACCCTGGGTTCCAAAGTGAACCTTGTCTCCAAGAACAGGAAATATTGCCTTGAGTGTTGCTGCTGCAGCAATTGCACCAATTAACTGGAACACAATATATGCAATTCCGTCTTTGATGTTTATTCTTCTAGTGACTAGCATGGATATAGTAACTGCTGGATTGATGTGGCATCCTGAAACATGTCCAAATGTGTAAACCATCAATCCAATTGCTGCACCATGTGCAAGTGCTATTACAACAAGTGATGGAATCGTTAGAGTAGAACCAAAATATGCAACTGAAAGTATGATAGACTAACGGTCCAAAGAAGACAAGAGCGTATGTCCCTATTGCTTCTGCAAGCCATGCACGAGGATTAACCATCAACCACCTGACCTCTAAATATACAATATAAAACATTCGAAAGCAATCTAGACAAAAAATAAGTAGGGATCGTATACAGTACATCTCAAATGTTATCAGAAGGAGATCAAGTTCCAGATTTTGCGCTAAAGGATGCAGAAGGCAAGACTGTGAAAAAATCAGATCTCAAGGGCAAAAAATACGTAGTCTATTTTTATCCTAAAGATTTCACGCCAGGATGTACAACAGAGGCTGCAGAATTTGCTCAAGATTACAAGAAATTCAAGACATCAGGAATTGAGATAATTGGAATCAGTCCAGACGACGAAGAGTCCCACAAAAAGTTTGGTGAGAAAATGAAGGTACCGTTCATCTTGCTTGCAGACACCGAAAAAGATGTAGCAAAGAAATTTGGCGTATGGGGCAAGAAACAATTCATGGGTAAAGAGTACATGGGAGTAAACAGGTCAACTTTTCTTGTAGATGAAAAAGGAAAAATATTCAAAGTTTTTGAAAAAGTAAAACCTGCAGGACATGCACAAGAAGTGCTAGATGCCTTTAAGAATTAGGCTTTGAATCCTGCTGGAAGTGTTGTTCTGAAAGTAGATTTTGGTTTTGGAGGTTCTGCAGCTGGTTGTGGTCCAGTACTTGTTGAACTACCAGTGAACTGTTTGTCTGATGGATGATATGATAATCTCTTTCTTGTTGCAAAATACTTGTTGCCAGTATAACCTGTTGAGCTGAATCTGTGCATATGCTGGTGCTACTTCACCTGCAGATGGTTCGTGTGGATGAGATGTTGTCTCTGGTGCTGGTGTTGGTTTTGGTGCTTCTGCTGGTTTCATTCCTGCTGGAAGTGTACCGTGAGTTGGACCTGATGCTGCTGGTCTTGGTTGTGGTTTTGGCTCTGGTGCTGGTGCAGGTTTTGTTTCTGCTGGTTTCATTCCTGCTGGAAGTGTACCGTGAGTTGGACCTGATGCTGCTGGTCTTGGTTGTGGTTTTGCTTCGTCTTCTCCAACATATGTCTCTGCTACATCAGAACCCTTTGCTTTCCACAAAGATTTCTTCTCTTGCGGTTTAGTTTCTGCTGGATGAGTATCATGAGTTGTACTTGTTTGTGATTCATGTTTTGGTTGAGGAGCTGGTGGAGCAGTTGTTGTAACAGTTGAACTACCAGTGAACTGTTTGTCCATTGGATGATATGATAATCTCTTTCTTGTTGCAAAATACTTGTTGCCAGTATAACCTGTTGAGCTGAATCTGTGCATATGCTGGTGCTACTTCACCTGCAGATGGTTCGTGTGGATGAGATGTTGTCTCTGGTGCTGGTGCTGGTTTTGGTGCTTCTGCTGGTTTCATTCCTGCTGGAAGTGTACCGTGAGTTGGACCTGATGCTGCTGGTCTTGGTTGTGGTTTTGGTTCTGGTGCTGGTGCAGGTTTTGTTTCTGCTGGTTTCATTCCTGCTGGAAGTGTACCGTGAGTTGGACCTGATGCTGCTGGTCTTGGTTGTGGTTTTGCTTCAGCATGTGAAGTCTGTGCAGGTTTTGTTTCTGCAGACTTGACCTGATTTGATAAATTAGCAAGCTTTGCTTCAAGCTGTGCTATCTTTGCTTCTAGTTCGGCAGTGTTAGATCCTTCTGTAACTTTTTTAGTAGAACGTGCTTTTTTTGGTTGTGATTCTTTAGACATGTAGTAGTTGTGAGATATGGCAGTTTATTTACATTTTGATCAAGCTTAGATTTGGTAATTTTGTAGAAGTTTTATAAGAAGCAGGCACACATTTTAGGCATTGGACGACTTTGAAAGAGAATATCCAGGCTTTGACTGGAAAAATACCCCAGCATACAAGCACCCAGGTGGAAGAAACTGCCCATGTCCCAAGCACGAATACATTCGAGAGCAGATAGGTGTTGCAAAGACTGTAAGCCAGACTTCAAAGGAGCCAAGCAATATCACACTAAAGTTTTGTCCAGATCACTATAACGTATACCTCAAGGAAGTAATTCCAGCCATGCCTCTAAAGTACAGAATCTTGACAAAGATTGCACTCAAAATTGGCGCAATCAAGATTGAGCAACTAAAGTACATGCAATCAGACCAATGCTTTTACTGCAAATTCGGTTCTGGCGGACATGATAAGAAGAATGAACTTCCACCAATTTTCTAAACAGGACTAATCAAGACTTTGGGTTTGTTTGGAGTGTCATGATGACATCTCTTTCCACAGAGTGGACAAGTAATTCGGTCAAGAAATATGCATTGGCAAATATGTGATTTCATATAGCTATCAGCAGTCTTGGAATATTCCCCGGTTCCATTACAGAAAGAACATTGTGTGTCAAGAAGTGCAATTTTTCCCTGACCTCCACAAACTGTGCATTTTTCGTCTCCCAACTTGATGGCATTTTGCGCCATAGCATAATTAAAGTTCTCTAGTATGACACTTTTTTAAAAAAACCAGTCAGAATCCAGCTACGCTTATACGATATTGCAAATTCAGGTAAAGATATGCCAATTGAAGATGTTTCAGAATTTATTGAAAAACTAGAACAGGCAGGAGAACTCAAAAGGGTAAAAACTCAGGTCGATTCAAATCTCGAGGTTTCAGAAATTCTCAGCAGAGTAATGTATGCAAACGGTCCTGCCATACTTTTTGAAAACATAAAAAATTATGATACCCCAATACTTGCAAATGCATTTGGTTCTATTAGACGACTTGAAATCGGACTAGAGATGCAAGACTTTACTGAAATTGGTCAGAGAATTGTGGACATGACAAGAATGGAGATGCCAACAGGAATTTTAGATAAACTTCGAAAACTTCCAGAGTTGTCAAAGATGACAGACATTGCACCCAAGTTACAAAAAAGCGGTCCTGTCACCGAAGTAATAGAGGACACACCAACATTTGACAAGATTCCAATTTTAAAAACATGGCCAAAAGATGCAGGCAAGTTTATCACATTTGGTTTGATTGCAACAAAACATCCAGAGACTGGCGTGAGAAATCTTGGCGTGTACAGGATGCAGGTAATAGACAGCACTCATGCATTCATGCACTGGCAAAAACACAAACGTGGTGCACATCATTATGATATCAAAAAAGATTCTGGAAACAAAATAGAAGCTGCAGTAATAATTGGCTCAGACCCCGCGACAGTATTTTCTGCAGTGGCTCCCGTACCAGAGGGACTAGACAAGTATCTATTTGCAGGAATTACACGAAAGACTGGAATCAAGACTGTAAAATGCAAAACAGTAGACCTCGAGGTTCCTGCCAATGCAGAGATTGTACTAGAGGGATATGTGGACCCATCAGACATTAGAATGGAGGGACCATTTGGAGACCATACAGGATACTATACACCACAAGAACCGTACCCAGTGTTTACATTAACTGGAATCATGCGAAGACAAAAACCAATTTACCTCACTACTATAGTTGGCAAGCCAATCTTAGAGGATGCATACATTGGCAAAGTAATCGAGCGTTCATTTTTGCCTCTTATCAAAATGTTCCACCCAGAGGTTGTTGATTTTGCAATGCCGGCTTCGGGATGGTTCCAAGGTATGGCAATAATTTCCATCAAGAAGAGATATCCAGGACAGGCCAAAAAAGTCATGATGGGTTTATGGGGAATGGGCCAGCTTGCACTGACAAAATTCTTTGTTGTAGTAGATGAAGATGTCAATGTTCATGATTTCAATGATGTAATCTGGGCAATTACCACAAGATCAGATGCTGCAAGAGATACCGTAATCATCAACAACACTCCAACAGATACACTAGACCCAGCATCACCTTTTGTAAACTTGGGCTCTAAGCTTGGAATTGATGCAACACAGAAAACAAAGGAAGAAGGATTCCAAAGAGAGATTCAAGAACTTGTAAAATCAGACCAAGTCACAAAGAATCTAGTTGATTCCAAATGGTCTAGTTACGGCATCTAGTAGGTTCTTACAGTCTGGTAGAAATTGTCTCGCTCTTCTACTTCGTAACCAATTTGTTTTACTGCTTGTATTATTTTCTCACCAGTAAGCTCAGTTGAACGGGCCCCAGTGCATGAGACCACCTCTTCTCCGAGAAGTGTGCCACCAAAATCGTCTGCACCATACTGCAAGGCCATTTGTGCCATAGCAACACCATTTGTAAGCCAAGATGATTGTATGTGTGGAATCAAATCATTGTACATTATTCGAGATATTGCAATCATCTTCAAGAGTTGTGTTCCCCCTGCAGGATATTGTACAGTCTCTTGTTTTTGCATAAGAGTATTGTTTGGCTCAAAACTCCATGGAATAAAGGCCATGAATCCATTTGTCTTTTCCTGCAGTCGTGCAATTTTCATAAAGTGTTCTGCAACATCATCTCTTGTCTCCACATGACCGTACATCATTGTAGCAGATGCTGGAATTCCAATAGTGTGAGCTTCCTCCATTATTCTAATCCAGGTATCACTTGAGATTCTTTTTTGGACTGATAATTTTTTTTACATCATCAACTAGAATTTCTGCACCAGCACCAGGAATTGATTGCATTCCTGCTTCCTTGAGTCTTGACAAGACTTCTTTTGTGCTAGTGTGTTCAACTTTCGATATCATATCAACTTCAGAAGCTGACAGACCATGAACTCCAACTGTAGGGAATTTTTTTCTTATTAATCTAAATGCGTCTTCAAAGTATTCAATCTTAAGAGATGGATTGTGTCCTCCTTGGAACATTACTTGAGTGATGCCAAACATCTCCCAAGCTGCTTTAACTCTAGATTCTATCTTGTCTAGTGTTACAGTATAGGATTCTTCATGGCCCGGAGGTCGGTAAAAGGCGCAAAACTTGCAATCTGTGATACATACGTTTGTATAATTTAGAATCATATTGTTTACAAAAGAAGAACGTCGTCCAAACTTTTTTCTTGTCAGATATCCAGCAACAAGTCCCATCAAGTGGACATCGCTAGAGTCTAACAGTCTCTTGCATTCTTCGATTCCAGGTCTAGTACCTATCAAAGAATTCTCTAAAATGTCACCAATTTCAGAATGATGAAGTCTGTGCTGTCAGTTGGCTCAATTGACTGTGTTTTCTCTTTAGCGTATTTAATCGTTTGAGAGTAAAATGGCTTTAGTTTTACCTTACATCAGAAAAAGTTTGGAACACCTGAAGATTGGCGCCATTGTCCACATCATCTTTGGAAGGCGCATATTCTTGTCCTGCATTACAATCGGAGTTAGCAGATGGCATTTCAGGATAATTTTCATATGCTGGTGTATTTGGTTGTGGTTGTACAACGTTTGCCTGTAATGCATTAATTGTTGTTTTTGCAATTATCTTATCAGTCTCTACGATGAAAGGACTATACCCATTAGTAGTCTGATAAAGACCGTATGAAGCAATCCCGACAGGAGATGGCATGCGTGTTTGTGTCAAATACATTTTGAAATAAGGATTAAGATTGTAATCTTGAGCATTGGCAGGAATGGTCATAAAAGTTAACAAAATCAATACTGCAATTGACATGATCAGACAGACGCTATAGAATTTAGAATTCATTTCTAGTCTGGTACATTGTGATAACTATATTTGCATTATAGTTTTCATCATAGTTTTCATTATAATTTTCATAGTGATCTAATGTAAATTTCTGTCTATTCCCCCGCTATTTTTAAGTAGGGCACATCAACGATTAACACCAATGGTAACAGGCCACCAGATTCGAATGAATCGTATTTTACGCAATGGCAAGATGCTGTGCATACCTATGGACCATGGAATATCAAGTGGTCCAGTAAAAGGAATTGAAGATCCTTATGCATTAATTTACAATTGCCAACATTTCGGTCTTACATCAGTTATCATCAACAAAGGAATTCTCAAGAACTTGCCAAAACCAACCAAGATTGGTCTAATTGTACATTTTTCAGGTAGTACTTCGTTATCCATGTCTCCAAACAGAAAGATGTTGACAGGCTCTGTTGAAGAAGCATTGCGACTAGGTGCAGATGGGGTTTCACTTCATATCAACATTGGAGGAAAAGAAGAACCAGAAATGATAGAACAACTCGGCAGAATTGCCGATGACTGTCACAAATGGAGTATGCCACTTTTAGCAATGATGTACCCCAGAGGCGAAAATGTCAAAAATCCACACGACCCAGAGATAGTAGGCCACGTTGCAAGAATTGGAGCAGAGTGTGGTGCAGACATTGTAAAAACACTTTACACAGGAGATGTGGATTCATTCAAGAAAATAATCAAGAGTACACCAGTACCTGTTGTAATCGCTGGAGGTCCAAAGGCAAAGACAGACAAGGACATACTACAGATGACCGAAGAGGCAATGGAAGCAGGTGCCAAGGGAGTAACATATGGGAGAAATATTTTCGAACATAAAGATCCAGGTAAGATGACTCATGCTCTTTCTGCAATAATATTTAGAAAAGAAACAGCAAAGGAAGCTGCAAAGTACATTGAGCAAAAATAGAGAATTAATTATTGCCCCAAAAGTTTCAAGGGGCCAGCTTGTCAAATTTTTGTCTGAGATAGAAAAAGAAGGAATCAAAACTATAAGTCTAGACCCGGCTTGGCTCAAAGGAATCAAGACCAAAGTTTCTACGGTACACACCTCATCAAATGCAGATTATGTCATAGTTGACAAGGTTACAAAGATCAAGGGCAAAAAAATAGGAATGAAGTTCAAGGTTCTTTCAAACTCTGACATTGAAAAAATACTCCAGTTTGCAAAGGCAGGACTAGACTTTGTCATAATAGAGGTGATGGACTGGAAGATAATTCCACTAGAGAATATCATTGCAAAGCTACACAAGATTCACACCAAAGTATTTGCAGTAGCAAACACCCCCGATGAGACCCGCAAGATGTTTTCAATATTAGAGATAGGTGTTGACGGCGTGATATTTTCAACTAGTTCCAGTAAACGAGGTAAAAGAGACCATGGTATATCTTGGGACAAAGAACTTTGATCTAAGACCTGCCAAGATTTTAGAAATTAAAGAAGTAGGAAATGGAGAACGTGTTTGTGTAGATACTGCATCCATCTTAGGAAAAGGAGAAGGAATGCTAATTGGAAGCAGGTCCAATTTTCTTTTCTTGGTACACAATGAATCAGTTGGTTCGTCATTTACTTCGCCAAGACCTTTTAGAGTAAACGCAGGTGCAGTACATTGCTATACGTTATCTCCAGATGGAACAACAAATTATTTGTCAGAGCTGGAAACAGGCTCAGAAGTTCTAGTCATCAATTCACATGGCAAGGCAAGAAGAGCTACTGTTGGTCGCTGCAAAATAGAAAGCAGACCAATGTTGATGATAAAAGCACAGATTGGAGATGAGGTAGGTGGCATCATTGCACAAAATGCAGAGACCATACGATTTGTGCGTCCAAACGGTCACCTAGTATCAGTTACACACCTAAAGAAAGGAGATATTGTACTAGCATATTCCAAGCCAGCAACTGGAAGACATTTTGGCATGGAAGTAGATGATGAATATATCGTAGAAAAGTAAGGCCCTAAAAAATTATTATACACGAATACAACAAGAGTATTCCATGAGTCTTCATTGCAACATATGTGTCACAGAAATAAATGAAAATGATGTCGAGTCACACATCAATTCACCTAGTCATCTTGAAAACAAGTCAAAAATTTCTACAAACGGCAAAGGTTTGGACAAGAGTGTTGCAGCCATGTGGCTAAAATCATTTGTCTGATAATATCATTACAAATTAAATTTTTATCAAACTGTACACTAGCAAACTTTTTTAAAAATAAAAAAGATATGTTTATTCGAATTTCTTTTTTAGCTGGACTATTTCAGCCATCTCGTCTTTGAGATGTTTTTTCAAAAGAGATTCATGTTCTCTCTTATGCCTCCAGAACAAATTCATCATGGATTGTCTGGACCGTGCATGTTTCAATGCAGCAGTATATTTTCTGTGGCTTTTCTCAACAATTCGAAAATATGACTTGCTGTTAGAAGTAACCATATGAAGAATTTTGATTCTTAATAGATAACCTTTCCTATCTAGTTAGACTAGAACAGGTGCTATAGTGATATTGGCTTTTTCCAGTTAGGAACAAGCTGCATCTTACGAAGAGATGGCGGCTCCAAGGTTCGCTTTTGTGCAATTTTGACATATTTTGCTGACTTGTCAACTCCATGATATTTCCTATGAAGAAATCTTGCCATCTTTGTAGTTTGTCCGCTTCCAACAAATGGATCAAGAATTACATCTCCAACGTTACTATACAGTTGAATCAAGCGATACGGTATCTCTTCTGGAAATGCTGCAGGATGGAATTTTCTATAACTTGGAGGCATTGGAGCAATGTGCCAGACAGAATTTGCAACTTCTTTTTTCATCAAATCATCAAGCACTAGTTTACTTTTTTTGTCCTTTACATTGTGAAATGGTGCTTTTCGGAAAATGATAATCTGTTCATGCATGATATTTGGATAATAGTATGTCGGATATGGATGCTGGACTGTGACCCTGAATCTTTTTTTCCCTCCAGTAACTTTGTTCCAGATTATCTCTTCAAAGAAATTCCAACCTATCTCTTTTTTTGTCAATTCGGCAAGAAGTAATGCAGGTAAAGGAAGTTTGTTTGTGCCTTCAATTATTTCGTTACCTATCACAATACAACAAAATCCGCCAGGTTTTGTTACACGATATACTTCAGAGAAAATAGTGCGCATCTCCTCAAGCCAATCCCCAATAGATGTCTCAACTGTTCCACGATACCATTTTTCAGTATCCTGGTGCTCTTGATAGTTTATGGCATTGTGATAAGGTGGTGATGTAACTGTTAATGCAATTTTATTGTCAGGCAAGTGCGATAGATCTTTAGAGTTAGCTACAACAATTGAGTTTGGTTTCCACATTACATCACTCAATCATTTTGATATTTAACAGTTGTAAAAATAAAAAAATTATTCCAGCATGAAATTAAATCAAAGAAAATCACCTAAAACATGTACTTGACATGTTTTAGACAATCATGCGTTTTTCTGTACTTCTATTTCTATAGTTGATACGTTTCTTGATCTTCCATCTAATGATTGAAGATGTTCGGATCCTATACGAATTTGTCCTATAGAATATCCAGAGTTGTCAGTTCTTCGTATAATTATTTGTGCAACGTCTACTGCTCTACCTATGCTAAGTCCTCTTGCCTTTATTGAGACCTTTGGGTTGTTAGCCAGTTGTATGAGCGCGGATGTTACGTATGCCATGATAGGCTTTTTTCCGATGAAGACAACGTCTTTTGTGTCATGTGATGTGTCTGAACTCATAGATACCCTCTATGGTAGTCGTTTCATAAAAGTTTCTTCCATTATCAGGCTTTTGCCAAACGTCACGGTTATCCAAGATACACAGGTTCCAAGAGTATGAATAATTTCAACTATCCAAGTGAGAGAATTGACAAATATCATTTGATAGATAAAATATTGAAATCGCGTTTATTTCATTTAGACAAATGGATGCTAATCTAAATATACTAGTAGAATGTAGATGCAATTAATGTCCAACCAACAAATTAAGATCGGTTTGGTCGCATTAGCATTAGTAACCATAATGGTTTTTGCAACAACATTACCTGCTGTAAATGCACTGACACCAAGTACAGTGTATCCAAAATACTCACAGAAAACAGACAGAACTGCAGGAGGACAACATATTTGTGGACAAACATTGTGTTCACCAAATACATGGTCCAAAATGAGTCAAAAACTTCTTGATGCACAACGCGATCCTAGCAAATGTATGGATTCATTGAAAGGATGGATGTATTGTACTCAACCATCCATGGGTATGCCAAAGAACTCAACAAAGTAAGTGCCGAAAACTCATGGTAACTAAGGTCTGCGTAACAATTGCAGCGTCCAATCCTACAAAAGTATCAAGCGAGTTAAAGCATGCTCTTACCAAGTCAGACTATGCAGAACTCCGGTTAGATTTTTTAAAACCAAATCAAGTTCCTTTTTGTTTAATTCTAGTTAGAAAATACCTCAAGAGGTGTGTATGCACATTACGCCCTGTTTCAGAGGGTGGAAAATTTTCAGGCAGTGAAAAAGAAAGAATCTCAATATTAAAACTGATTTCAGAGTTTGAACCATATCTTTTAGATGTAGAATACAACACGTTAAAGAAAAACAAGGAATTGTCAAGATATCTTCAAAGTACAAAAACCAGAATATTGGTATCGTGGCATGATTTTGCAAAGACTCCAAATGAGCAGATTCTAAAATCAATGCTCAAAAAAATGTCCAAGTTTTCAAATAATATAAAAATTGTAACCACTTCAAAAACAATCGAGGACACAATACGCAGTCTTTCTCTTTACAAATCACGCCCAAGAAATGTCAGCCTAATTTCTTTTGCAATGGGAGACTATGGCAGAATGTCAAGAATTTTGTGTACAAAACTTGGCAGTCCATACACCTACGTCTCTCTAGGCAAACCAGTTGCCCCAGGACAATTTAGCCTAAAAGAAATGAAGAGTATATTGTCTTTAGAAGGCAAAAACTAGAAATTTTCAGTCTGATTTTTGCTCAAAAAATCTTTTTACAAAATGTGATTCGGCTTTTTTTATCCTTGATGAATCAGCCACTTCGTGAGCCATGTTTACAAGATCATTTTTGGTCAAATCAGTGATTACCGCATCTTCTTTTTCAGACTCGAGCGAGTATTCAATGTCATTTAAAACATCAATGTTCTCATCAAGTGCCTTGATACAATTATCAAGCAGACTAGCAAAATCATCCTTGTCTTTCAATATTTCCATCAATACAGTTTACATTAATTAATTGATCTGTGGCGTGCAAAACACCAATGACACCCTTATTATAAAAGAAACACGAAAAAGATGCAGTGAACCCAAAAGTATCTCAAAATAACATGCCACGAAATGTAGTCATTTTAGTGACAATAGTAACAATATTGCTTGGCATGTTTAGACTAGTATTATTTTTGATACTGGTGTGGGTTGCAGCCATAGTATTCATCATAATATACCAATACAGTTCTACTAGAACATCTAAAGGAAATTTTGTTTGCCTAGATTGTGCCACTTTACATCAGGAATCATCATGTCCAAAATGCGGTTCAAGACTCAAGAAAATATATTCTCAAAGCGACAAGTACGGAATCTAAGATATTTCAAATAATATCAACATGTTCCCTAATCGCTTAAATCACGATTCATCAGGTAGAAAACAATGACCAAGACCTATGCTGTCATAGGAGACCCAATAGATCATTCATTTTCACCTGCACTGCACAATGCGGCTTTTTTATTTTCAGGTCTTGATTGCACATACATTGCATACAGAATTCCAAAAGGAGAATTGGAATATGGAGTTGAAGCGCTAAAAAAAATCAATATTGCAGGATTCAACGTTACAATTCCCCACAAGGTTGACATGATAAAATTTCTCGATGAATCAGACAATGAATGCAAAGTAGTTGGTGCCACAAATACAATAGTCAATGAAAACGGCCGTTTTAAGGGCTATAACACAGATGTTGACGGATTCTTGGATCCAATTAAACAGAGAAATATCGATTCTAAAGGTTCAGATGTTTTGCTAATTGGCGCAGGAGGAGCCGCAAGGGCAATCATTGCAGGATTTGCTAAAGAAAAAGTTCGTAAAATTACCATCACAAACAGAACCCGTGAGAGGGCAGAAGAACTAGTCAAGTTTGCCCAAGGCATGGGACTAGAATCAGATTATCTTGATCTCGAATCAGCAGGAGAAGCAGTAAGCAAATACAAGTTTGTAGTAAATGCCACATCAGTTGGACTAAAGGGAATTGGATGTCCAATATCTACCAGAAATATCGGTAAAGAATCTATAGTGTACGATATCGTCTATTTGCCAGTAGAAACACCTTTGATTGATCAGTCAAAGAATCAAGGTGCGACCATCATATATGGGTGGGAAATGCTTCTTGCTCAAGCGATGAAGTCATTTGAGATTTGGACTGGCAAGCCTGCACCACAGCAAGCCATGAAATTAACCCTGCTTGGGAGATTCTAGAGATGAGCAAAGTAAAAGCAAGTATGCATGGTGCAGTTTCAATTGTTAATGCTATTGCCACAGGCAAAGGCGCAACACTTGGCATATCATTAGGAATAGAAGCAATTGTAGAAACCCAGCCTGGAAGGGGAATAATATTTGAAAACAAGGAATCAAACCTTAGTTCGCGTTTAATACGAAATGTTGTAGAGACATCAGTTCCAAAATCAGAACTTGAAAAAAACAAGATAACAATTTTTGTAAAATCAGAAATTCCTTCAGGATATGGATTAAAGAGTTCAAGTGCGATTTCATCAGTCATATCACTTGCATGTGCAAAAATATTCAGACCCAAAGCAACTGATCTTGATATTCTAAAAGATGGGGTGCATGCATCTATCAAATCAAAGGTAAGCATAACAGGTGCCTTTGATGACGCATGTGCATGCTACTTTGGAGGATTTGTAGTAACAGACAACTCTAACATAAAAATAATAAAATCAGAAAAAGCGTCAGAAGATTTGACTGCAGTAATTTTCATTCCCAAGTCTAGAAGAAGAGGCAATGTGAAAAAACTAAAGATTCTAAATGGAGTTTTCTCACAAGCGTGGGATCTTGCCAACAAGTCAGACTATTGGAATGCAATGACACTCAATGGCCTTGCAACATCAGCCATCCTAGGATCAGAGCCAAAAATTCTAACCGACCTTTTGGACAGTGGTGCACTTGGGGCATCAGTGTCTGGCAATGGACCCTCAATAGCAGCAGTGGTAAAAAACGATAGAATATCAAGCATAAAAAAAGTATTTGCATCCCAAGAAGGAAGCATCATCGTATCGCCAATAAACAACAAAAAGGCTGAAGTTTATGAAATGTAAAGTCGACAAATCCACATTATCAGGAACGATATCATGTCCCCCAAACAAGAGTTATTCTCATAGAGCCATATTTCTTGCCGCACTTGCAAATGGAAAAAGTACACTAGGAAATGTTCTGCTCTCAAGGGATACGCTTGCAACAGTAAATGCATGCAAAGCATTTGGAGCAAAAATAGAAATTAATGATTCCACTGTAACAGTTGAGAGTACCGGAGAAATAATTCCACAGACTGGTCAAATTGATGCATCAAATTCAGGTACCACCATTAGAATCTCAACAGCAATTGCTTCCCTTTCTGATAAAAAAATAACACTTACTGGCGATTCCAGTTTACAGAAAAGACCAATGCAGCCACTTTTAGATGCACTCACACAACTTGGTGTAGAGTGTACATCAACTGACGGTAAACCACCTGTCACTGTAAAAGGCAAATCAGATGGTGGAAACGCCCACATATCAGGCTCAATCTCAAGTCAGTTTATTTCTGCACTCTTGATCTTAGGTCCAAAAATGAAAAACGGTATCACATTAGAAATAGATGGAGAACTTGTGTCAAAGCCATATCTTGATTCGACTATTGCCACAATGAAAAAATTTGGTGTTACAGTTGATGCAATATCGCCATACAAAAAATACAACATAACAAACCAAAAATACAAACCATCAGATTTTGTCGTTCCATCAGATTTTTCTAGTATGGCTCTTTTACTTTCTGCAGCAGTACTATTGGGAGAAGACATGTCAATTGATGCATCTTTGGGAGATTTGCCACAAGGAGATCGAGAGATATTATCATACTTGGAAAGACTAGGAGTCAAGATAAACTTGGGAGAAAAAATAACGCTGGTTTCTCCAAAACTTCTCAATGGAGGAAGATTTGACCTTTCAAACAATCCAGATTTACTTCCACCAATGGCAATTCTTGCTCTGAAAACATCAAAGCCAATTGAAATTTACAATGTAAAACATGCAAGATTCAAAGAAACTGACAGGATAGCAATTTTGGCAAAAGAGCTTGCAAAGATTGGATTAGTAATAACCGAGAAAGAAGATGGATTGATTTTAGATGCTCCAAAAGCCCTCAAGGGTGCAGAGTTAGAATCATCAGATGACCATAGACTCTTCATGGCTTTTGCCATAGCAGGTATGTTTGTTGGAAATTGTACTGTAACTGATCCTGATTCCGTAGATGTCTCATATCCAACATTTGTAGAAGACATGAGAAAGATTGGTGCAAATCTTACAATTTGAATTTTCAAATAATTCCAAAGCCTGTAATTCCTAGAAGGATTATAAGCACGTAAAAGAGAATTTCATCATGTCTTCAAGCAGCATAGGACAGCGTTTTGTTTTTACAAGTTTTGGTGAAAGTCATGGCAAGTGTATCGGTGCAACAGTAGATGGTTGCCCAGCAGGATTAGAAATTGCAGAAAAAGATATTCAAGTCATGTTAGATTTACGCAAGCCTGGTCAATCAGTTATCACCACCCAAAGAAAGGAGGAGGACAAGGTAGAGATCCTTTCAGGAGTATACAAAGGGCATACCACAGGGGCCCCAATTACAATGATCATCTGGAACAAGGATCAGCATTCAAAAGATTACGATAATCTCACTTTCAAACCAAGACCGGGACATTCTGATTATCCAGCATTTGTAAAGTATAAGGGATTCAACGACATTAGGGGAGGAGGTAGATTTTCAGGAAGACTAACGGCTACATTTGTAATGGCAGGAGCAATAGCAAGAAAATTACTTTCAAAGACATTAGGGATTGAAACTTTTTCGTATACTTGTCAAGTAGGAACTGTAAAAATGAAAGAGAGTGCAACAATGAAGATGAAAAATTCTGTATACAATAACGAAGTAAGATGTCCTGATCCAAAAATTGCAGCAAAGATGCGTGAAACAATTCTTACTGCAAGACGAAAGGGAGATTCCATAGGAGGTATCATTGAATCATTGACAGTAAATTTGCCAGTAGGACTTGGCGAGCCAATCTTTGGCTCACTTGAATCAGACCTAAGCAAGGCACTGTTTTCAATTCCCGCTGTAAAGGGTGTAGAATTTGGTTCCGGTTTTCACGGTTCCACTTTGCATGGCTCTGAGAATAATGATGAATTTGTAATCAAAAATGGAAAAATTCAAACTAAAACCAACAATGCTGGAGGCATACTAGGCGGCATATCCACAGGCATGCCAATTGTATTACGAGTGGCATTCAAACCAGCATCATCAATAGCAAAAAAACAACAAACTATCGATCTTCATACAAAGAAACCCGCTTCCCTAATAGTACAGGGAAGACACGATCCATGCGTAGTTCCTCGTGCACCTCCGGTAGTAGATTCACTAGTATCAGTTGTGCTCGCAGACCATGCAATTAGAGCAGGCCTTATTCCGCCAGTCATCAAGTAGGAAATGTCAGACATTAACAAATTACGCGACAAGATAGACAAGATTACATTTGATGTTATCAGATTACTCAAGGAAAGAAACGATGTAGCAAAAGAAATTGGAAATTTAAAAAATAATCTTGGCATAGGAGTGACAGATGAGGAAAGAGAAAATCAATTACGTGCCAGAGTTCGTGCATTATGCAAAGAGATAGGACTTGACGAAAAAACTGCAATGACAATGTTAAATTTTCTATTAAACGAATCTGTCAAGATACAATCAGTAGATAAACAGACACACATGTCAGTATTTTTAAAAGCAAAAAAATTGGAAAAGGAAGGTAAAAAAATAATCCACATGGAAGTAGGTGAGCCAGATTTTCTTCCACCAGAGATTGTACGCAGTGCACTGTCTGAAGTTTACTCCAAGGGATATACAAAATATGGAGACTCGAAAGGAATGTCAGATTTTAGAGATGCACTTGCAAAATATGTTACAGAAAAATTTGGTACCAAAACATTAGCTCAGGACATCATGGTATCACCTGGAGCACGTTTTTCAGTATTTCTTGCAATCTCTAGTCTACTTAGTCCGGGAAATGAAATGATAGTAATCGAACCTGCTTGGCCTGCATACAGAGACAATGCTCTCAATTCAGGAGTCAAGGTAAGAACAATACACACAACACTTGAAAACAAGTGGGAGCCAAAAATAGAAGATATCAAGAATATCATAAATGAAAATACCAGAATGCTAGTTCTCAATTATCCAAATAATCCAACTGGTAAGATCCTTCCAGTAGGATTACAGGACCAGATAATGGAATTGGCAATGAAAAATAACTTGTACGTGTTAAGCGATGAGATTTATTCATCATACGCAAACAAACCATGGAAAAGCATCCTTACTTATGGATACAACAAATCCATAGTAACACAGTCATTTTCAAAATCACATGCCATGACAGGCTTTAGAATTGGTTATGCAATATCAAGTCCAGAGATAATAGAAAAGATGTCAAAACTTCAAGCCCTTGCGTTGACAAATGTTTCAGAGCCCATCCAATATGTAGCCATGAAGGCATTAGAGGCTGACACAACTGGCAATACTGCAACCATCAAAAATAGGTTAGAGTCCATACTGAAAAAAGCAAAAACCATGCAATTGGACTTTGTAGAGCCAGACGGGGCAATGTACTTGTTTGCCAAGGTAAGACAGGAGAACTTTGATTCAATAGATTTCACAAACAGACTTTTAGACATGGGTGTGGCAATAGCACCAGGAGAAGGATTTGGAAATTATCAAGGATTTATCAGAATATCGGCTTGTCAACCAGAAGATACACTTAATCAGGGAATGCAAATAATAGAGGAAAGGTTGAAGGCAAAACAATGAAAAAAAAGATTGCAATAATTGGCGCAGAAGGCCAGATGGGAAAATGGTTCTCAAAGTATTTTCTTGAAAAAGATTACGATATCATAGGATACGACTCTGAGAAAGAGATTTTGAACAAGGCTGTTACAAAGGCACAGTCCCTCGTAGGAGCTATTCTAACAGCAGATTATGTCATCTTATGTATTCCAGTAAAACGCACACCTGAAACAATAAGACTAATTGCAAAAGAGATGAAACGAGATTCTTATTTGATAGACATCTCTTCTCTTAAAACAAAAACTGCAGCAGCGCTTTCCAAGATACCAGATAAGGTAAATCCAATATGCATTCATCCAATGTTTGGTCCAGGAACTAAAAAGCTAAAGGGTCAAAACATAATATCAATTCCAATTCGCGATGCAAAAAAAGAGATGGCTGTTACAAAGTCATTGTTTGAAGAAGCAAATTTTGTTCAAATAGATGCAGCAGAACATGATAAAAAAATAGCAATCGTACTTGGAATGCCACATCTAGTAAACTTGGCACTTGCCAACATATTTGCAAAGGAAGAAAATTTTGCTCTAGTTGAAAAAATGGCTGGAACTACTTTCAAAGCCCAAAAACTTCTCACTGCAGGCATCATGACAGAACCTCAAGAACTCATTGAAACAATAATCTCAAATCCTGAGATTCGAAGATATGCAGAAGAGTTTTGGAAAGACATCGGTAGAATGCTTATTTTAATTCAAGAGAACAAGACTGAAGAAATGATCAAGTACATCTCAAGTGCAAAGGAGAGACTGGCAAAGAACGCTGATCTTGACGAAGCATACAAAAAGCTTGTTACAATGGTAAGCTCTGTAGAAAAATAATTGAAATCTACAAAAATAGTGACATCTTTTTTAATCCAGGATGACAAGTTCCTAATTTTAAAACGAAGTAACAAAGTAAGAACAATGAAAGATCTTTGGGCAGGTATTAGTGGAATCATAGAAGGTCATGAAGAACCACTGTACAGAGCAAAAAGAGAGATACTTGAAGAGACAGGCATTACTGAAAACCAAATTACCCTCATCAAGGCAGCGTCGCAAATGAGAACAGATTCGCCCCAATACGAAAATCATGAATGGTTAATCTTTCCATTTTTGTTTGCAGTTAAAGAACACAAAATAAAATTAAACTGGGAAAACTCGGAATACCAATGGATTACACCTACAGATTTATCAAAATTTCAAACAGTTCCTAGTCTTGATAAAGTGCTAGCCAGTTTGCTGTAACTTTTCTACTTCGGTTGTAGCAAATCGCTGCTGTGGAAGCATGATGTAAACACAAGCGCCTCCACACATGGTACATGGAACTGTGTTGCCCTTTAGCTGCCCACTTCGTGCATGGATACGAGATGCTTCTTCTGGATCAATTGATAATGCAATTTGTTTTTCCCAGTTCAGAGTTCTTCGAGCTTCAGTCATCTCCATATCCCACTTGATTGCCTTGTCTCGTAGCTTGACCAAGTCTCCTGCATGTGCTGCAATTCTATATGCAATAAGTCCTGCCTTGACCTCTTCTGCATTAGGTAATGCAAGATGTTCTGCCGGAGTAAGATAACACAAAAGATCCACACCTTCACTTGCAGATATTGCTGCACCAATGGCACTTGCTATATGATCATGCCCAGATGCAACATCTGTCACCAAAGGTCCTAACACATAGTATGGCACTTCACCAATTAGAGATTTAGCTAGTCGCACATTTGCTGCAACTTCATTGAGTGGAACATGTCCAGGTCCCTCGACCATAACTTGAACATCTTTTTCATGTGCAATTTTAGTGAGTCGTGAGATGTTGATCATTTCTTGAACTTGGAGTTCATCATGAGAGTCTAGAATAGAACCAGGTCGTAGTGCATCTCCTAAACTAAAAGTAACGTCATATTTTCTTGCAATCTCTATAAGATAATCAAAGTGTTCATAGTATGGATTTTCCTTGTCATACTTTAGCATCCATGCAGCTGTGATAGTACCTCCCTTGCTCACTATACCAGCATGTCTTTTTACTGCAAGAATTCGTTTTGCAATATCTTTTGTTATCCCAGAATGAATTGTGGTATAGTCAACTCCATCTTTTACATTACGCTCAAAAGCATTGAGAAAATCATCTTCTGTAATATCAAGAGGATTCTTGTGTTTTTCAACTCCGTAATTGTATGCCTCATAAACAGGCACTGTTCCAAACGCTATTGGTGCCGCCTCTAATAGTCTTCTTCTAAATACACCAACGTCTCCTCCATCGCTTAGATCCATTATAGTATCAGCATGATATTTTATTGCAACTTCTGCTTTCTTGACTTCCTCTTCCAAGTTCTGGTTTAGAGTAGAATTTCCAATGTTTACATTTACCTTGGTCTTCATTCCTTTTCCGATTCCAACCACCCTGATCTTTTGTGGTCGGAAATTGTTATGAGGGATTATAATGGAACCATTTGCAATTTTTGGGATTAGCCAGTCTAGTGTTACATCTTCATCGCGTGCGACTGCTTTCATTTCATCTGTAGCGACACCCCTTCGGGCGGAATTCATCTGAGTACTCAATTTACTATTTTTAGTCAGTAATTGGATTTAAACGTGAGTTTCTAAACATTAGATCATGAATATTTTGTCCATTGCAGGCTCTGATCCTTCCTCAGGCGCAGGCATTCAAGGAGATATGAAGACATTTCATGCATTTGGGGCATATGGCCTAAGCGTAATTACTGCAGTTACAAGTCAGAATACAAGAAAATTTTTTGACGTAATGCCAATCACACCATCTCTTGTAAAAAGTCAGATAAGATCAATTCTCGAAGACTTTCGCTTGGATGCAATAAAGATAGGAATGGTTTACGACAAGCAGACAGTAAGAGTGATACACTCTGAACTTGAAAAAATCAAAATTCCAATAATTCTTGACCCCATATTCAAATCCACTACAGGTGGAGATCTTCAAACAAAAAATGCTTTTTCAGATTTCAAAAAATTGCTCATCCCTCTGTCACATATCATCACTCCAAATGTACCAGAGGCTGAAAAGATTTCAGGTCTTCAGATCAAGTCGTTAAACGACATGAAAAATGCCGCAAAAAAGATTCAAAAAATTGGTGCAAAAAATGTCATAATAAAAGGTGGGCATTTTTCTTCCGGCTCTAAGGTGGTAGATGTTCTTTTAGATGATAAAAAATTTTACATCTTTTCTCATGATAGATTAAAACTTGAAAATCACGGAGGCGGATGTACTTTCTCGGCATCTCTGTGTGCAAACATTGCAAGAGGAAAAAAATTGCCAGACGCAGTAGATGCTGCACGTCTTTTCACAGTAGAATCAATGAAAAGGGCTACAAAGATTGGAAAAGGTCTTGCAATAACCATGCATGCAAAAGGCGATGAGGTTGAGAGTCACCTATCAAATGCAATATCAAAATTTTGCTCAATTGGTTCCATTTATGAACACATTCCAGAATGCCAGACAAATTTTGTTTATTCACTGCCAAGACCATTGTCTCTAAATGACATAATGGGACTGGAAGGAAGAATTGTCAAAACAGGAAAACATGTGACTGTTGCAGGTCATCTCAAATATGGCGGTTCCAAACATGTGGCATCAGCAGTATTAGAAATGACAAGAAAGTTTCCTGCCATCAGATCTGGCCTGAATCTAAAGTATGACAAAAAAACAATAAAAAATGCAATCTCAAAAGGACTGGAAGTTTCATCATATGATAGAAGTGCCGAGCCTTCAGAAATTAAGAAAAAAGAAGGCGGTACTGTATCATGGGGTATCAAGGCAGCAATAGAGAACAGAAAGACACCACCAGATATTGTGTTTCACACTGGCGATTTTGGAAAAGAAGCCATGATCATAATTTTTGGAAAAAATCCAGAAGATATTCTAAGAAAGACTTTGAAGATAACAAAGTCTTTTCATCCTTCAACATAAATACCAGAAATCCAGAATGCTTTACATGAAAGCAGTCATTTTGGCGGGCGGTCTTGGTACAAGGCTTCAACCATATACCATATTTCTCCCAAAAGCAATGCTTCCACTTGGAGAAAAACCGCTTTTAGAGCACCTCATAGAATGGGTCAAAAAAGGAGGAGTTGATGAATTTGTCCTGTGTGTTAGTTATCTAAGAAAGACAATCGAGGATTACTTTGAAGATGGTAGTAGATTTGGTGTAAAAATAGAATATGCAGTTGCAAATAGACCTCTTGCCACAGCAGGCCAACTAAAGACTGCTGAAGGATTGATTGACGATAGTTTTGTTTGCCTGTATGGTGATTCAATATTTGATTTCAATCTAAAGAGTATGATAGAAAGTCATCACAGGAAAAAATCATTTGTCACAATGGGATTGTCAGAATACAAGACCAAACTACAATATGGATTCATAGAAATGGATAAAGTTAACAAAGTAAATGCATGGCGCGAGAAACCAGAGGTTAAAGGAAATATCAACATTGGCTGCTACGTCATGGAACCAGGCATATTCAAGTTCATACCAACAAACAAGCCATATGGTATGGACGATGTAATACGCAGTGCAATAACCAAGAAAAACAAGGTAAGCGGACATTTAGTAAAGAACGGTTTTCTTGACATTGGAGACAAGGCATCATACAGAAGAGCCTATCAACAATACATCACTAGACTAGGTCGGATTTAGACCCAAAAGCATGGCAGCTATCAAGATACGCAAATTACAAAAAAAAGACATCTTCAATGGATTTTTACTTTCTCTTGATTCACTTAGAAAATCAAGTGACATCAAACCAAGTAAAGCCAATGCAATTTTTGAAAAAATCGCAAAAAATCCACACCAGATAATCTATGTTGCAGTAGAGAATTCAAAAGTAATAGGTTCTGCAAGTATTTTGATTGAACAAAAATTCATTCATGATGGAGGAAAGGTAGGCCACATTGAAGATGTGGTAGTAAGAAAAGAATTTCAAGGAAAAGGAATTGGAAATCAAATAGTCATAGCACTCTTAGAATATGCCCAGAAACAAGGATGCTATAAAACAATTCTTGATTGTACAGACGAATTGATTCCATTTTATAAAAAAATGGGATTCAAACGACATTCAAATTCAATGCGATTTGATCATCTATCAAAAAAGTAATCTCTCTTTGGCATAGGCTTTGTTCTAAACAATAATGCACCTATGGCAATCAACGGAATAGAAGTTATTGAAAATATGATAGGTGAGAGAGTAAGTTCTGGTACAATGTATGCAGGTATGATTTTTGGTATCAGAGTATTAACATAAGACATTCCTACGATAGTAACTATACCACCAGCTATGAGTAGTGAGCCTACCAGTCTTGAGCCATATTTTCGTGCAAGCATGAAAGATGTTCCTGCAAGAACAAGTCCAGGAGCCACACTAATAGAAATGAATTCCTTCATTTCAGAAGATGGGTCAATGTCATACGCAGGATGTGAAAGATAGACGCTAATTGATATCATTTGAGCTGACAAACATAACAAACATGCCAAAACTTGCAACTGCTATCCATTTTTCAACTGCCACAACTATTCAGCTAGTAGTTCAATAAATAAACCAAATGATTGGCTCTAAACTATTCCAACAAGATTTGCAAGTTCTTTTCTGCATGCAGAACCAAGTTCTTCAGCAGCTTTTTCAGGAGTTACTTTATTGAGAAACACACCATATCCCCTCTCAAGTCCAGACCAAGGATCAGCTTGTGGATAAACTTCAATGTGCCAATGAATTTGTCTGTTGTTCTTCTTTTCTGGTGAGAGATGAAAGACCATATTGTATGACAAGTTTTTCATAGTATTTGCAAGTCCGCCCAATGTAGCGCGTAAAATTAGAGAGAGATCGTTTATCTCTTTTTGTGTTATCTTGGAAAAACTTGTTATGTGTTTTTTTGGATAAATCCAGAATTCATATGGATGTGATGGAGCCCACGGGCAAAAAGCAAGAAAGCCTTCTGTCTGCAGTATTTGTCTTGGTCCACCAGTTTCAGTACCAACAGTTTGACACATTGGACATATGCCTTTCTCATTTAGTATCTTGTGTGCAGCTTCTGCCTCTAGTTCTATGACAGGAGGTATAGTAGAAAATGTTACAATGTTTAGATGTGCATGAGTTGTAGAACCGCCCGCTTCTTTTCCATGGTCTACATATATTGAAACATATGTTACGCCGCGTTGTGTGTACAACCACCTAAGTCTGTCTTGGATTACAACAAGTACGTTTGACCATTGTTCAGTAGATATGCTTGCCAGAGAATCTTTGTGTTTTTCGGAAGCAACAACAACATAATGATACCCATAAGCTGGTTCGCTGTAAAGTGGCCTATCACTATAGGAATTTTCTGATGTTGTAGTAACAATAGGATTTTTACTTTCAAATACTCGAACTGACCAATTTTGGACATAGTTATCTTCTGTATCTTGTAGCCTTTGTAGCATCCCATCTTTTGCCACAAGAGAAAGTGTAGACGGGTTTGTCATGGATTCATTTCCTGGACAGTATGGACATTTTTTTGAATCAACTACAGGATGTGTTTCAGGAGATGTGATCACAAAGCGATCAATAGAATAATCCTTCCTTAAATCCCCCATACCTCCTAGATTTTGGATCTAGCAATTTAAAACCTTTGCAAAGATCGGAAATAAACACGGATGCAGTGCCATTTTGACATTTATTGTGCCATAATACTATGATAAAAATTAAAACTTAAATTGGAAGATCAGGTCGTTGAAACTGTTCATGTCTACAGAATCATTAAAACGAGATCATGATTTGATTGAAAAAGTACTAAAGTCAATGTGGTCAACCATACCATTACTCAAGTCTGGAACGACCATACCAGAACCAATCCTAAATCAAGTAATTGATTTTTCAATAAATTTCACAGATGTCTGTCATCACGGAAAAGAAGAAAATTCCCTCTTCCCAGAACTTGAAAAGAAGGGAATGCCAAGAAATTCAGGACCAATTGCAGTCATGTTGATGGAACACGAAGTTACACGAAAGATAGGAATGAGAATGGAGGCATCTTCAAAGACATATCTGAAAAGCGGTGATGCTACCCAATTGATAGTAGACATGCAAGAATACATCAACCATGTAGTACAGCACATCTGGAAAGAAAATAACAGACTATTTGAAATGGCAGAGATGGCACTTAGAAATGATTCAGAACAGGTCAACAAGAGCCTTCAAGAGGTAGAAAATGCAAAACTCTTGGAAATAGGCAAGAAAAGAGAATATTATGAAAAATTTGCAGAAGAGTTTACAAAACAATTTCCACCGCAAGACTAGATTTATCAGAAAATTACCAAAGGATTTTTCTAGTATACATTTCTGAGAAAAATAGAACCAGTAATGTATCAAATAACAAGTTTTCACATACAAAAAAGGATGGACCAGTCTTGACTGTAAAGACGGGAGACAAGGTCAAGATAGAGTATACAGGCACTCTTGAAGATGGTACAGTCTTTGATAGTTCAACAGAACATGGAAATCCTCTAGAGTTTGAAGTCGGCAGTGGACACGTGATAAAGGGATTCGATGATGCAACACTTGGAATGAAGGAAGGTGAAGAAAAACAGTTCAGTATCGAGCCTACTGATGCATATGGAGAACACGACCCAACTCTGGTTCAAAAGATACCAAGAGTAGTATTTCCTCAAGATGTAGAACTTGTTCCCGGACTATTGTTTGAGGCAGGACTTCCCACAGGAGAAAAAGTACCTGCAACAATAACAGAAGTACAAGAAGGAATTGTAACAGTTGATCTGAATCACCCTCTTGCCGGAAAGAAACTTATTTTCAAGATCAAAGTGGCAGCAATAACATCTTCCTAGTTATTTATCACTAGATACAACAATGTCTATAGAAAAATTATTTGTCTTTGTGTTGTTGAATAATTTTAAAATTTAGATCGCTAGAAAAATCAAGGTTTATGTGTGATATCAAAAAACTCTGTTTTGTAGACTAATGGACAATTCTGATATCCATATGATATACGTTCTTCTTGATGGCATAGGAGATCTACCTCATCCAGATCTTAAAGGCTCTACACCACTAAGTTATGCAAAAACTCCCAATTTAGATAAACTTGCAAAAAACGGTGCTATTGGAGAAGTGATTTCAGTCGGTAAAGGCATAGCCCCCCAATCAGACATTGCAGTTTTCAATATGTTAGGATACAAATTTGAAAATACCCAGTATGTTGGAAGAGGAGTCATTGAAGCAATTGGAATAGGTATTGATTTTAAAAGCGGCGACCTTGCGTTGCGAGGAAACTTTGCAACTGTAAATGATGAGAGAATAATTACAGACAGAAGAGCTGGAAGAAACATCGAGAAAGAAGATGCCTCCGCAGTTGCACATGAAGTAGAAACAAAAATCAAGTTTTCAAATCCAAAAGCATCAGTTGTTGTAGTCCCAACAGTTGGACACAGAGTAATTGTAAGAATAAGATGTGATGGCGTATTTCTCACACCTGAGATAAGCAACACAGACCCAGCATATGCAAGAATTGGAGGCATGGGAGTTGCCAAGGCTGTAGGTGATTACATGAAGGTAGAAAAATCGTTGCCATTAAACGAGTCTGACGGTGCCAAGATTTCTGCATCATTTGTAAACGAGTTTACAGACAAATCCCTTCAGATCATGAAAGACAGTGCTGTGAATAAAAACAGAAAAGACCACGGAAAGAAGATGCTAAATTCCATATTATTACGTGATGCAGGAAATGAATTTCCAAACGTTGTTCCAATAAATGACTTGCACCAAATGCAGTTTTCATGTATAGTTGACATGCCAGTAGAGATTGGAATTGCAAATGTCTTGAAGATGAAATCGTTTAGTGCAGGAGGACTGACAGATTATGAAGAAAAGGCACGTGTTGCAGCCAAAGCAATGGAGACTCAGAATGCAATCTATGTCCACATCAAGGGACCAGATGAATTTGGTCATGATGGAGATGCAATTGGCAAGATGCAAAACATAGAAGAGATAGACCGGCGATTTTTTGGCACACTTCTTGCCAATATTGATACATCAAAAGTTGCAGTTGTGATATCAGGAGATCATTCTACACCATGCATAAACAAAAGTCACAGTGATGACCCAGTTCCAGTTTTAGTTTCAGGTGACTTTATCAAAAAGGATGGAACAACAAGATTTACAGAAGATCAGGCAAAGAAAGGCAAAATTGGCCTACTCATGGGAGCAGATGTAATCAAGACTGCAGTAAAGATGATCAAATCATAAACGGTCCCATGGATTTTGAAGATATCATCATTGCCACAGTTTTCTGGAACTTGTCTACATCAATTTCATGATACATCCCAGAAACATTAGAAAATTTTTCCATTGCTCGCTTCATGATTGAAAGACAAATATCATTTTCATATTTCTCATAGTGAACTAACGCAGCTGCAACAAGAATTATTCCTTGAACAAGATCTTTTTCTCCATCATGTGTATTTTTCCAGACACCTTCAAGAACTTCGTGACATTCCCAGTATCGTTCATCATTAAAGTACTGTCTTGCTCTTTTTAGGGCATCTTCTTTCTCGATTTTTTCCTCGACAACAGGTCTTGCATCATAAAGAGATCCAATTGTTTCAAATTTTTCTACAACAATATCCAGATGTTCTTTTTGTACAGATACATCAAACTCTAGATATTTCGTTGAAACCCTCATGTCTCTTACAATTACATGCATTTCCGAAGTTAACTGATCAGCTTTTGCAAGTAGTGTTTTAGCATCAACTGGAACATAACCTGAGTTTTTCAGGTGAACCATAAACCTGTCCACGAATTTTTTACATATTGATTTCTTAAATTGTTATCTAGAAGCGGTTAAGATTTATATGAACTATTAAAAGGACTTGGAATACATGTCAATGATTGAAGTTACCCGAGATGTAAAGAATCCCCTACTGTCAAGAAGGGAAATTACATGTAATTTCAAAGGCCTTTCTGGTAGACTCAGAAAACTAGAGGCAGTAGACATGATTTCAAAAAAATTCAATCTAGAAGGAAAAATTGTGATACCAATATTGTTGAAAAACGAAACTGGAAGACCAGTAGTAGCAGGAAGTTTCTATGTATACGAAGATGAAAAACTTGCCAGGGAACATCTCAAGACTGCAGTCTTTGCAAGAATTGAAAAAATAAAAGCAGCAGCTGCCGCTAAAGCAGAAGCTGAGGCACCAGCAGAACAAGCTGAAGTAAAGGAAGAGAGCAAGTAATGGCAGGCAAGAAAGGTTCCAGCCCATTAGTCTACAAATATTACAAAGTTTCTGGTGACAAGGTAGAGAGGACAAAGAAAGAATGCTCAAGATGCGGCAAGGGTGTATTCATGTCAAACCACAAAAACAGACGAAGTTGTGGCAAGTGCGGTTTTACCGAATTTAACCAATAATTAGTATAATTGCTTCTTTCTAAGACGAGAAGTCTTTTGTTCTATTTGATCTAATTTTTGCAATAGAGTTGTGTCAATTGTTGTGTTTGCAATCACAGATGCAGGAATCTTGGCAATGTTTGTATCCATTGTTATGTTTATTGTAGGAAGATTCTTTTCTATCCAGAGTTTCATCACCTTGTCTTCTAGTTTATAGTCCCGAAATCCCTCTGGAAATTTTTTAGTAATATGTAACAGCAAGGTTTTGTCGTCAAAAACTGCTTTTGGTTCAGAGAGCCTAGTAGAATCTGAATAACTACTCTCAAAAAGATTACCGCTTAGCTCATCTGAGATAATGTCCATCTTTGATATTTTTCGTATCAATTCCAAATAGTGCAGAAATTCATGTGCTAAAATGGCATGTATGGTACCCTTTAGACCATATGCAACAAGTGGTGCAGTAATTTGTATTATGATGTTTAGTTTATCGTTGGAAACAACAGGAATTGTTCTTGCAAACAGTATTCCATAATCAAAAGAACCTGCAGACGGATGCGATACAACTGTAGATGGTTCCACATACGCAAGCGGGAAATTAATTCCTGATGCTTTTTCTATTCTCTTAATCCCAGACAGGGCTACTTCAAATCTCTTTACTATCAACGCATGAACCTTGTCAGGAATTAATCCATTTTTGTGAGCTTCGTGTACTCTAAGTAAAGGATCCAATCCAACAAGATTGAATTTGACGATAATAAAAGTTTGACACAAAAAGACAGATTTCAAATAGTTTTGTTGCAATCAAGAGATTCGATCAGAATTGTTACAATTACGCAAAAAATTCAGTCACTAGACACTATTTTATGAAAATCAAATGTTGTGCACTTGGATGCATTTTCAAGCAACATGCTTATGCTTGGCTCCACATTGTTTCCAGTTACCAGTCTCTTTAGAGGGATTCCACCATCCAATGTCATCAGGACGGTAAATGATTTTGTATCCAGTTTTTTTACCTTGATGTCATAGATTCTTTTTTGATTCTTCCATGACACATTTTCACTTATTGTAATAGGCATCTCTTTTAGACCTTCTAACACATCTAGTGCGTCAGGTGTAAGGTCTTTTTCAGTTGTTATTTCCAGCATGACATCTGTTTTGAATTTTATTTGGTCATTAGGAATCTTTGACACAGTCCGCAAATTAAGAACAGAGACATTGCCAAGTTTTACCTTTTTTGGTATTGTCACTTTTCTTTTGTGAGGATTTATCATCTTGACAAAAAATGGTCTCCCATTTCCAAGAACAAGACTAGATTGGTCTTCACTTCCTATCCAAGTTATTTTGGCTTGCTGAGCACCAAATTTTTCAAACAGAAACTTGGCAATGTGACCTTCGACACTATTGAATTCAGATATTCCATGAAAGTCGCAAACAAAGCACCCCTTTCCGTCACATCTATTGCAGGATATCTGTTTTTGTGGAATTCCTCTTGCTTCTTTTGTATATCTCCCCTGCAAGAATAACGCTTTAGGTTTTATGTCGCATTGGTCTTTTTTGAAATCAATTGTAAATACAATGTCAGGGCTTTGATAATCAACTTTGGTCCTAGTTTTTTTGCCAAATTGTTTTCCCATCTCTCTTGTTACATCGCTTTTTATTCCAGCAATGCCTCTAAGTTTGAATTTAGAGCGTATGATATCGTCTCGGTCCAAAATAGAAGGCTTGAGAATTGCACCAATAAGAAATGTAGAAAATTCGTATTCTTTTGACATGTCAAGAATTTTGTTCAAAAATGTATCAAGCTCCGGCATCAGGTTCTTGCAAAGATAACATGATTTTGGTTTACTTTGTTTTGTAATCTTTCTAATTTTTTCTCCCAAGTTTTTGTGAGAGACTAGTCGCAATTTACTTGCAAACATTCTTCCAAGACAATAATCACAGAGACGATATTCTCGCAAGATTTGCCTAGTCTCTTCAATTACTAAATCCATCTTGGTTTTTTTCAACAGTGCATCAAGTAACCAAATAAGGTGTTTTAATCCTAATTATGTTACTACCAGGGATATAGTCTTCTGGAAGATTCCTTGTCTGAAACACTGATGGCTTTAGTTGGACATGTTTGCGCAGCATCGAGAATTTTTTCAGAACTTGCCCCAGACTCGTTAATTACCCTAGATTTCGGGTTCACCTTGACATTTTTTTCAACCCTAAATACAGAAGGTACAATTGTTTCACAGCTGCAACATGCTATACATTTGCTAGGATCAACATTTACAGAAACTGAGATGTCAGTTTCAACACGCATGGGTTCAGTTTCAGGTTTTGTTTCAGACCGTACTTTATCATAATAATCCCAGAAAGTTTTCTCATAGCGCGTCCAGAAATCCTGATATTCATTTTCAGCATATCCCGTATGCTTGGTCCAATCTTCATTTGGATTCCTATCAGATTTTCTTGCACCCCAAGAATATTTTCCAGAATTGAATCCAGAGTTTTTCTTTGAATCTTGGTTATATTTTTCAGAAGATTTTGCTACACTACTCTTGTATTCAGCACGAAGTGTTTGATAGGCTTCAGTTATTGCTTTGAACTTTATACTTTCTTGATCTGAGGAATTCTTGTCTGGATGATATTGCAAGGCAAGTTTTCTATATGCCGATTTTACATCTTTTATTGAGACTCCTTCTTGGATTCCCAGTACCTGATAACACTGATAGGTGTTCAACAAGATGTTTTAGACTATACAATTCAAGATATTTAGATACATCTCAAGGTATGACTAGCCCAATCCCATCTTTCTGAGCATACCTTGCATCTGGCGTCCTTTGGACGCTTTCATCATGGTTTTAGAGTTTTTGTATGCCTTGAGAAGTTCTTTTACTTCGTGTTCTGGCCAACCAGAACCTCTTGCTATTCTTTTCACTCTTGATGCATTTATCAAATCAGGATCAGACTTTTCATCCTTTGTCATAGACTGGATGATATATCGCCATTTTTCCATGCGTTGTTCTTGTTGTTCAACTTGATCTTCTTTTACCATTCCAGAAAAGCCAGGCATGTTCTCCAAGATATTACGCAATCCTCCGGCCTTGGTCGCTTCTTCAATTTGAAAATAGAAATCTTCCATATTCATTTTACCATGTGAAATTCTCTTTAGCCTATCTTCATTGCCTTCAGTCTCTAATCTTTTTGCCATGTCAAGTAATGCTTGAATGTCACCCATGCCAAGCATTCTTCCGACAAATCTAGTAGGAGAAAACTTTTCAAGATCATCAATTCTTTCGCCTGTTCCAATGTACATTATTTGTGCACCAGTAGCAGCGGCAGCTGCAAGAGCACCTCCACCTTTTGCACTGCTGTCCAATTTTGTTATTATGATTCCCCCCACTGGAACTGTCTTGTGAAATGCTTCTGCTTGGTTATAGCACTGTTGTCCAATTGTTCCATCAATTATCAACAATGCAAGATCAGGGTTTGCAACGGCACCAATTCTAGTCATTTCCTCGAGAAGATCTTTTTCTTCCTTGTGCCTTCCTGCAGTATCTATTAGAATAATGTCAAAATTTTGTCCCTCAAAATGTTTTAGGCCATTTTTTACTATATCAGGCGAGTCTTTGTTTCCTTCCTCACCATATACCTCTACGTTTGTTTTTTCACACATTGTTTTGAGTTGTGTTAGTGCACCAGGTCGATATGTATCAGCCCCAACAACTGCAACTCGATACCCTTGTCTAGTCAAAAGTTTTGCAAGCTTTGAAGTCACCGTAGTCTTTCCACTGCCTTGTATTCCAAGCATCAGAACCTTGTTTACTCTACCAGGTTGGAACACATATTGTTCTTCAGTGCCAAGCAGTTTTGAAAGCTCTTCGTATAGAATCTTTACAATGTGATCTTTTCTAGATAGTCCAGGTGGAGGAGTTTCCTTGATGGATCGTTCCTCAAGATTCTTTGTTATTTGAAAGACAAGTTTTACGTTTACATCTGATTGTAATAGTGCTCTTTGGATGTCTTTTGAGAGTTCTTTGATGAGGCCCTCATCAACTGCAGAAGAATTTACTATTTTCTTTAGTGCAGCTCTAAGACCAGTCTTTAAGCCATCTAGCATTACTTTTCTAAAACGGCCTCGGTTATTTCAAATCTTCCTCTATAGCCATCCCAGATCTTGTTTGCTTTTACTATTTTTATTGGAGAATAAAACAATGGACAGTCAACTACAAAGGTTTCAGCCTCTCCACCCTCAAAAGCCAAGTTAAAACCATACTTGATAGATAATTTTTCAAGTTGCTCCACATCGTCTTTGGTTATCTCTTTTCCCAGCCATGTTTGATCCAGTCCTGCAGATGTCACACTTGTTACAATGAATTTGAATTTAGATTCTAGTAATTCTTGCATATAGTTTTTTTGATCAAGATGCCACAGTGGCGATATTATTTTTAGACTCAAATTATTTCCAATCTTGTCAAAACGTATTTTCTGGTAATCGCTAAACAGTCCACCATGAACAATTCCATCTATCCCAAAATCCTTTTTTGCATTCTCCAATAGATTTTGTAATTCTTTTAACTCCACTTCAGAATCAGTTGTATCAATTTGAGATACAATTTGCGGTATTTGCATTGCTTGGGCCTGCAATGATGTAGATGAAATATTTGGATAATGCAACAAATGGCTTTCTTCAGATTGTGGAAATATAGAAACAAGGCACTTTACATCATGGCCCTCGTTTCGGGCTTTGTAGATAGCATAGGTACTGTCCTTTCCACCTGAAAAAAGAGACGCTAGTTTCAACTCAAGTTCACAACAGGTCCAATCAATTAATTTTTTTCTAGTTCAGTTACATGTTTTAGGCAGTCTTGGCACAGGACAAGATTATCCTTCAGGGTTGTCTCCACATTAGATGCCAGACAAACATGACACATTCCTTTCATATGTCATCAATACATGCTGTATCGTATAACTAGTGCTACCAATGAAAAGCCTAAGATGCTTCAATACTCATAATCTTCATCATAAAGTCAGTTGGCTTTTCTAGTCATCATCAGCATCTGGATTAACTTTTGATTCTTACTATAATAGTTCTATCCATGACTTTCCAGTATTCAACATCGACGCCTTGCAAAACTCTTTCCTTTATTTCATCTTCAATTTGTTGTGCGTCAAAAACTTCGAATGTTTCAGCATCCATGATTTGTACACTGGTTGGAGTTTTTGAAATTATAGAACCCACTCTTTTATCAATGAGAGGAACTTGAACTTGTGCGCTTACAGGTGAGACATGAGAATATTTTTTCTTGTCAAATATTCCGACTCCCACAATTCTTGCTTTTGCTGCACCGTGTTTTCCAGGTTTACTTGTATCATATTCAACTATTTTACAGGGTTCCTCATTTGGACCGCTTACTGGAAGCAATATGTAGGAACCAATTTTCAGTGCGCCAAGCTCAGAAGGCTTACTCATCACCAAAACAGAATTTAGCAGAGTATATAACTTTTCTATTATCAGATTTGCAATTTGATCTCTTGAAAAGAATTTGCTAAAAACTCTATTTCAGTCTCTCAATTACGGACAGGTTAAGAAGACTAGTCATTCCAATTCCTTTTCTTTGTACTTCTTTTCTTGTTTTCTCGCAATACTTGTGATCAGCTTGATGTTTGTTGTCACTTGTCACTTCAAGAAGTATGAGATTTCCTTCATATGGAAAAGTGAATTTTTGAATCTGACTGGTAGATAGTTTAAGATTTCCAAGTTCTGCTCTTCTCACCCTATTACGTTTTGCCACAATGAAACTAAGATCCGATACATCAGACTCTGTATCCCCATGTTCAAGATAGTATATTGAGACAAGATTGAGACTGTCACCAGTTAATCTCTCAAATAATTCATCATTTTGTGTAAATACAAATGTCGGAGTGGCTAGATTACATTTCTCAACTTCAGTCATTACTTGGGAACGATCCTTGAATCGAGCAAGAAGATACGTGTTAGAGTGAGATGGAAAATATGCTCGGCCATCTTCTGAAAATGTAGCTGTTACAAAATACATGTCATTGATAAAAGCAGATTTTTGGAAACTGTTTCTTAGAGTATTGAAATCATTATTTTGTAAATATGGTACACAAACATATCCGCCTTCAGATGTAGCCCCCGACACAGTATCGAGACTTTCTTTCCTGTTTATATGTAATTTGATCAATCAAAAATTTAGCATGTGGCTCCAAAATTTTTTAAAAAAATCGAATTATCGATAGTTATTTAATACGAAAAAACTGCGTGAGAGACAGTCCCACGCTAGCTCAGCCTGGTAGAGCTTCCGGCTGTAGTGGTTGGCCAGCGGCTAACCGTAATCCAGCCTATCAGGCTTACAGAAACCGGGTTGTCGCAGGTTCAAATCCTGCGCGTGGGACCATATCATAAACTTCAAAAAGTAAGCTGTTCAGATACAAATCATGTCAGATGATAAAAATTGGTCTACATTAGATGAGATTGATCAAAAAATAATTAACATTCTCAACAAAAATGCAAGAACTCCTTCAAAAGATATTGCAACAGAGCTGAGAAATGCAGGAGTAGACGTATCAGATAGAACTATACGAAAAAGAATTGAGAGATTAGAGAAGAACGGAATCATAAAAGGTTACAAGGCAGTCTTGAGCGGAATCTCCTCAAATGATCAGTTCGAAGTGTTGTTTCTCAAACTCAAAATAACAAGATCCATGGAAAATACAACTGAGGCAATAAAGAATTACATCAAGACTTTACCAAATTATCTTTTTGTCGCCACAGTAGATGGAGACTGGAACATGATTGCAGTATTGAGAGTAGAGGGAACTGAAAAAAATCCATCTGCAAGAATAGTAGAAAAATTCTCTGATCAAATCATAGATTACAAGATGGGTGGAATTCAGATCAAGGACGTAAATCTTCTCAACATGTCAATGTTGTTGCTTACTTGACTTCAGACAACCTAGTTGCATCTAGTGCATTTTTCAATTCATTTATCGAGAATGGTTTTTGAACAAATGCTGTAGAACCAAAACCAATAGTCTTTCTAACACGTGGTGTTGACTTTTCGTCAGCAGTTATCAGTATGATGGACAAGTCAGGTTTTGATTCCAGAAGAGTTTTTGCCACCACATCTCCTTTTATGTCAGGCAAGTCCATGTCAAGCAATATAATTGGATTTTGTTTTGATTTGACAAGTTTTGTTACAAGACCAAGTGCTGATTTTCCATCACCAACTGTTTGTATGTCATCATATCCCAATTGTTGTAGAAAATTTTGAAGTCTTAGTAAAATTGCAGGGCTGTCATCAACTAGTACAATTGGTCTTTTCTCTTCAATTACTTCGTTAGTATATTTTTGCGCTTCTTCAAATGCCTTTCTTGCATCATCATAACGACCTATCCTAAGAAAACATCTAGCTGCGCATTGATATGCATAGTTTGAATTATTTTTGTCCTTTTTTGCAAGTTTCAAATAAAACTTGGCTGCCTCTGCAAGTTCATCTTTTTTTTCCTTTCCTTGCTTTGATTTACACTCAGATGCAAGTATTAGATACAGTCCTGCTCGATAGTTGTTGTTTTTCATTTCCTTTTGAGCAAGATCCATGAACATATTATGAGCAGTCATATTTTGATCATTTTTCAGATATGTACAGGCCAGATCAAATTTCTCTAGATCTTCTTCCATTACCAGCACTATACAGGATCGAGTATAATATTTGATTTGTGTAAGAAGAAAACTCTTGACTTGAACTAAGAAAAGAGTAGATAACACATGTATTATAAACAAAAATGGAGGAGTAATAGAGTGAGCAAGGAAAACCCTAGCGTAGGCATTTCGCAACCTCCTGTAAATATACTGTTTAGCCCACTAGATGTCTCAAAAAAAGATGTGTGGAGTATTGACGTAGTACGCATTCTAGAGATTTTGATTAAAATTCTAAGTCAGACAGATAAAAAAGATCTTCGAGTTGCAGGAATTGCAGCATTGTCTTCTGCAATGATACATAGAATGAAAGTAGAAAGCATCTTTGCATTGCAAAAGGCAGCCATGGAGAAAAAACCCCTTACCCAGAGAGAAGATATCGATATCGAAGTGATAAACATGCCATACAGACATGAATCCACATATCCAGTAACATTAGATGAGTTACTATCAGTTCTTGAGAACCTTATTGGAACAATAGCAAACCCACGTTCAAGCAGAAGACAGTTAGAATTTGAGCCAGTCCAGGCACCTAATTTTGATGATTATTTCATCTCTCTTGAGAAAATAATAGGTCAATACGAGGAGCTAATAATGAACAAGATAAGGGCAACAGGTTTTGGCTCATTCAAGGTAATAGTATCAGAACTTGAACTTATTGATACAATCAGGTGTTTCTTTGCCATCTTATTTTTGGCTAGAGATATGAAAGTGGATCTAGAGCAGACAGAAGACGACATCATAGTCTCTCTGATAAAATAGAAATTTACAATCAGATCAACACTAAGTAGGAATTTCATTTAAGTATGCTTCAGCCTATCCTGATGTTGTAAATGGGCAAGATAGAAGACGATGATGCAATGGCCAGGCTAGAGGCCGCACTATATTCGGCAGGAAGACCATTAACTATAGAAGAATTGATCAAGGCGTCAGGAACAGAATCTAGGACCAAGACTTTGGCCATAATGACAAATCTTGTCAAAAAAACAAAGACAGTCTTCAAGGCAATTGAGGTTGCAAGTTTACCAGATGGATCATATGTATTCCAATTAAAACCAGAGTTTAACACAGTAATTAGAAAATACGCCTCAAAACCACTGTTGCCCACAGCCACTCTCAAAACATTATCATATATCGCATACATGCAACCTGTTTCTTCAAAGAGACTGGTAGAAGTAAGAGGATCCGGAGTATACATGCATCTAAAATTATTACAACAGTTGGACTATATCGAACATCAAAATGTCGGTAGACTAAAAATCTACAACACTACAGAAAAATTCCAGAAATATTTTGGCATACAAGGAGACAAGGATCTTCTCAAGCAAAAGCTCTTTACAAAAGTAAGAAGTCCAGGTCATACCATAGAACAACAAGCACCCCAAGTACCCACCGAGCCATTGACCCAGACAAGTCAATAACTAGTTCAAAAATAGTGCCCCTACCTGTAAATGGTATAAATTAGAGATACTTTATCGAGTCAACATGAAGAAATCTGTGGAAAATCTTGCAACAAGTAAGATTACTGGTGGTAGAAGATATCCCCTCAGATCAAGACGAAAATATGAAATTGATAGATATTCTGTAGAAGCAGTCCCAGGAGAACAAGTAACTGTAACCCGCAAGACTAGAGGAGGAAATCAAAAAACAGCATTAAAGACAACAGATGTTGTCAACTTGACAGTCCCAGGTTCCAAAGTTAAAAAATTAAAGATTCTCAAGGTATTAAAAAATCCGTCAAACAAAGACTATGAAAGACGTGGAGTAATTTCCAAAGGCGCAATTTTAGAAACCGAAGCAGGTCAATGCAGGGTAATTTCAAGACCTGGTCAAGACGGCGTAGTAAATGCAATCTTGATAAAGTGATAAGATGAAGGATTACGAACATGTCGTAATCTGGCTTGACTATTTCAATAAAACTATCACAAAGAAAATGGGTAGAAAAGTTTCTCGTGAAAAGAGTGTTTTTGACCCATCGCTAAATGAATTAATTGCTGCTGCCAAGGCTGCAGGACTTGAACCAACGGAAACAAATGATCAAGTTAGATTTCCAAGACGACCATATGTAAGGTCTGGTTATATCACACTTGCAAAGGCCAAACCAAAATCTAAAATGATTTCTGCAATTTCTGAAAAACTAGTTTCAAAAAGAGCCAAACAGTCCAAGTAAATATCCATTATAGCTTGCAGTTAAAGTAATGTTGACAGAACCATATTGATAACAGTATTTGGTTGAGAATTCAATTGCAGGAGGTAGGCGAAGTATTGCATCTAGCGAGTAGCGGTAGAGTCATCATTAGACTCACAAAACAACTAAGAGATAACCAGATAGTCGTAGACAACTCTGGAGTCAAAGTCGCCAAAGTATCAGAAATGATAGGTCCTGTTGATGCACCATATGCGTCGGCAGTTCCGCTTACCAACAACATAAAAAAACAAATCGGAAAGAAAGTTTTCATCGTCGAAGAAACTCCTGTGATGAGACCGAAACGATTCAAAGGAAGAAGAAGATGACCACAATAACAGAATTACAAACACATTGCCCGGAATGTCGTTCTAATTTGATTGACGACACTCACAGTGGCGAGAAGATTTGTTCAGGCTGTGGATTGGTCGCAATGGAACAGATGCCAGATTATGGAATTGAATCAAGAGCAACAAATCCTGAAGAAAAAATGAAGTTGACAAGAGCATCAGGACAGACAAGTTATGCACAACATGACTTGGGAATCAGGACAGAGATTGCAATGGGAACTAAAGACTTCAGTGGAAGAACAATATCAAGCGACATGGCAAATCAGATGTACAACCTAAGAAAATGGCAGACTAGGATAAGGGTTGCATCACCAGAAGAGCGAAGACTTGCAAACATTTTAGCAAAGATAGGAGAAACATGTCATGTCCTATCACTGCCAAGAAATGTAATCGAGTCAGCGTCCATGATATACAGAAACTTCCAAGGACAGGCAGATGCAAAAGGCAAATCAGTTGCGTGCATGTCTGCTGCAACAATCTACATGGCATGCAAACAATGCGATGTTGTAAGATCCCTTGACGAGATCTGTGCTGCAACAGGAAGTTCAAAGGAAGAAAAGCTCAATGTCAAACTGACAGCAAAATACTATAGAACACTTGTGATGGAACTTGGTTCTAAGACAGCACCTGCAGTAACTCTTGAGAAATACATATCAAAAATAGCAAATCTGGCAAAGCTTGAAGTTCGTGTAGAAAGACTTGCTGCCGAAATTGCAGAAAAGACATCAGATCATAATCTTGCAGACGGAAAGGCACCAAACGGGTTGGCTGCTGCATACTTGTACATAGCATCAACCCTTCTTGGACAGAGCATCCTTCAAAGAGATGTCTCAAGTGTTGCAGGAATAACTGAGGTCACCATAAGAAACAGATGCAAGGAAATTCTCACGGCATACAAGATGAAAGTGACATTACGACAATCAATAGTTAAGAACTAACCCTTTTTCTTATTTTTATATTTAATAAAAAACTAGATTTTCAGCCAGCTATGGTAGTTTTTGTCAGATATCCCAAATCTACCACAGAGTGACATGTCATATGTTGTTGCTGAGATGTTTTTTTGCTACACATCTTGCATATTTTTTGTATTGTTTTTCTACACTGGCCGCACCAAAGATGTTTTGCAAGTTCTCCTCCACAAGTTCTACAACTCTCATCAGGCATTATACAATCACTATTTGATACGCAGATCTTTGCTTTTAGCAGAGTGCAAATAGATCCAGTAGCTCACCATAGAATTCATTTTGATTTCATGATAAATATCTCAACATACCATACATGACAAATCATAGGATAGATAACTAGAGAAAATAAAAAGAAAAGGAAAGATATCCTTTATGGATACGACCAGAGTTGTTGTCCGTTGAACTTTATTTCAGAAATACCCTTCTCGTCTATATCTTGTACTGCACTTGGTAGTGGTACATACAATAGTTTTGGAGCGTATTGCTGTCCGTCTGTTACAAACCAGTAAAGCATGTGTACAAGATCCTGTGCCTTTTGCTGAGTCATGCCCTTGAGTTGTTCAAGGTTTGGATTCACCAATAGATAGGTGAATGTTGCAATCGGATATGCATTTGGTCCAGGTGCATTATTGATTGACACACTACTCCATACTCCATCAGCTGCTGGCAATGTGGATATTGATCCAGATGCAGCTGCTGCGGTTGTTGTCAAAGTAGCATCAAGGAATGCAGTCTTGTCATGGTTCTGAATATAGGCGTATGTCATTGGAATCTTTGATGCCAATTTGTTGGTCTTGGCATATGCCAATTCCACATATCCTACAGATTCTGGAACTTTCTTTACTATTGCAGCAACTCCTGCGTTACCTGAGCCGCCCATGCCTGTTGGCCATGGAACAGATGTAGAGTGTCCTACTTTTGCACTCCAATCAGAACTAACTTGTGAAAGATAGCCAGTGAATGCAAATGTTGTACCGGACCCGTCAGATCTGTGAACAATAATTATCTTGTTTCTATCGGCTGCTAATGCTTTTGCAATTGTTGGATCAGTTTGTAGGTTTACAATAGCAGGGTCATGCCAGTAAATGATTTGACCCAAGAAAATTTTTGCTATCACATCTCCAGTTAACAAGAGTCCGTTTTTCTGAACTCCTGGAAGATTGTATGTAACAACTATTGCACCCATTGACTCTGGAATGGTTAATGTTCCTGTTGGAGCCTTTTTGATATCTGATGCTTGCAAAGGTGCATCGGTTCCTGCAAAGTTTACTTTTTTGGCGGTAAACAGCTTAATGCCTGCTCCACTACCAATAGGTTGGTAATTCAACGTAATTCCAGGATATAGATCATGATATTGTACTCTCCATTTGTCAATTATTGGAAATGCGAAAGTTGATCCTCCTGCATTGTAGTTGAACTTGTCACCGTCAGCAGGTGCTGGCGGTGGCGTAGTGTCTGCACGTGCACTAAGAACAGTTGTCGGCATTATTAGAACTAGCATCAATGCTAATCCTAACAAGATTTTATTTGTCATCAAATGGTTGTGAAAGATTTGTTTATTTACATATAATCGACATAGATCACGTAAATAGCTATATGCTATGGTGATGTATGTAATTCATTTTTTGATCAATGTGTACTATGAAAAATATGTTTACAACAATGAATTCAAAAATAAAAAAAGTACTTACAATTTTTGTACAATAAAAAAAGAAAAGAGTTTTAGATTTTTGGACTGAATCCAATTCTAGATTTTGATGAAACTGCAATTATAGATACAATTGCAATTGCAAGAACTAGAGCTGCGACTGGACCAAATTCCGGAACTGCGCCTCCAGAAAATGATACTTCGGCAAGTCCAGCTTCATCAATCTTCTTTATTGAATCAGGCAGAGGTACGTACAACAAACCTGAAGCGTACTGTTGACCATCGTTGATTATCCAGTTAAGAAAATCAAGTACTTGAGTAGACTTGTCTTGTGTTTCCCCATTTACTGTACTCAAATCCTTGTATATCATCACATAAGTTAGTGTTGATATCGGATAGGAATTACTTCCAGGTTCATTCACTATAGACACTTTACTCCAGTCACCATCAGCCGTAGGCAGGTTTCCACCAGCTGCTGCAGCATCAGCTGCAACACTATCAAGAGTGGGTTCCACAAATGCATTACCATCAGCGTTTTGGACAAATGCATATGTCATTTTATTTTGGAAGACATATGCCAATTCTACATATCCAATGGC
Source organism: uncultured Nitrososphaerota archaeon (assembly GCA_963716995.1). Classification (GTDB taxonomy): domain Archaea; phylum Thermoproteota; class Nitrososphaeria; order Nitrososphaerales; family Nitrosopumilaceae; genus Nitrosotalea. The sequence goes on along the minus strand of CAVQVB010000017.1, from coordinate 68,571 downwards.
ATATTGTGTAGTTTTCACAATATTTGCCACGCCTGCATTTCCTTGACCTCCAGTACCAACTGGCCATGGCACTGACTTTCCTTGACCTATCTTAGTCATCCAATCTGGACTGATTTTTGAAAGATAATCAGTGAACGCATATGTTGTTCCAGATCCATCAGATCTGTGTGCTACCACTATTTTTTGGCTAGGTAGACTTGTTCCAGGATTAAGATTGACTATTGCAGGATCATTCCATGAGGTAATATTCCCCATAAAGATCTGTGCAATTACAGGTCCTGTTAGTTTTAGTCCTTTATCAATTCCAGGAAGATTATAGGCAATTGTTATTCCGCCTATTGACTCTGGAATGGTAAGTACGCCAGGAGCTTTTTGCATATCAGTTGCAGACAATGGTGCATCAGATGCTCCAAAGTCTACACTTTTTTGCTCCAAGAGTTTTATTCCTGCTCCACTTCCAATTGATTGATAGTTGAGCTGATGTTTGGATTTATTTTGTTGTATTCAACTCTCCAGTTATCCATCAATGGAAACACGAAAGTTGATCCTGCCCCTGTGATTGTATAAGATTGACTAGTCTGTGCACTTGCATGCAGCGACATTGCGGGCACTATTAGGATTAACATTAATGTAAATCCCATAATGATTTTTTTAGTCATTATATTGACAGGAAACGTATTCTATTTACCCTTGGTCAACATAGTTTTCATATTAATTAATAATCTATATAGATTGAAGATTGTAAAATAAATTTTGTAAACAGATCTAGTGATATGTTCTTGCGCCTGTAACAATATAGCTTACAGAATCTCCTACAAATGCAGCATGATCAGCCATTCGTTCCATATATCGGAGAACCAATGCATCAGCAAGTGCACATTTAACACTGTTCAGTGTTATCAACATTGGCAAATGTTTGTTATAGTACTTGTCAACAAGATCTTCATCAGTTCTCAACTCCTTTGCTTTTTCCAAATCAAGTGTTGCAAAACATTCCACTGCAAGTCTAACCATCTGTTTTATTTCACCTGATAAAGTATAGATCACTTCATTTTTACAATCAGAAAGATCGCCAAAAGTATCTCGGACCAATGTTATGTCATATGCATATCTTCCAAGTCTAGTAAATCCGTATGAAATTTCAAGTGAAGAACGTATGAGTCTAAAATCACTTGCTACTGGCTGATATCGTAGAATCATGTCAAATGTTAGTTCACCAACTTTATCATAAAGATCCATCATTTGTTTTGAGAGACTTTGTACTTCTTTTCGTGCATTTTGCCCACCCAAGTAGGCATCAATTGCAAGATTTGTACACATAACGGAAAGATCACACATTTGCTTCATCATTTCAGATAAATTTGATAGATGTGGATCTATGAGACGTGTCATATCTATCCAAACTGACCTTGAACATACTTGGCAGTTATTTCATTTCTAGGATTTTCAAAGATTTGTTTTGTTTCACCAAATTCTACCAAGTCTCCAAGATACATGAATCCAGTATAGTCAGAAACTCTAGTTGCCTGCTGCATGTTATGTGTTACAATAATTATGGTATACTCTTTTTTCAATTCTTGTATCATTTCCTCAATTTTTTGAGTTGCAATTGGATCAAGAGCAGAGGCAGGTTCATCCATCAAGAGAACTTCAGGTTGTATGGCAAGGCCCTTGCAATACACAAACGTTGTTGTTGACCACCTGAAAGACTCATGCCTGGTTTTTTCAAGTCACCTTTTACCTCATTCCAAAGTGAAGCCATCTTGAGACATCCCTCTACCACCTCATCAATTATTTTTTTGTCTTTTACGCCGTTAAGTTTCAACCCACATGCAACATTATCATAAATAGACATTGTAGGAAACGGATTTGGTTTTTGAAAGACCATTCCTATTTTTCTTCTATTTATTATTGGATCTACCTTGTTAGAATAAAGATCTTCTCCGTCAAGCAAAACTTTTCCAGTCAGTGTTGCATTCTTTGTAAGCTCATGCATTCTGTTTAAGCATCTAAGAAATGTTGTCTTTCCACAACCAGAAGGTCCAATGAGTGCAGTAACTGCCCTGTCCCGGAATTTCATTGAAACATTTTTGACTGCAACAATTCCATCATAGCTTGCAGAAATATTTTCTGCAATAAGTTTGTATTTTATATCTTCAGTAGAATTATCTTTCAGTGGAACTTTTGTCATTGTTTCCATCATGATACGCTCCCTTGTCTTTTGAACTTTAATAGTGTTTGTCCTTTCTTATGTAAGAACAAATATCTCACACCAATATTTATTGAAAGAACAATAATTATCAAAATGAATGCACCTCCCCACCCTTGAGCTACTGCACTATCATATGGAAGAGATGAAAGTCTCCAAATTCGAAGTGGCAGTGCATCAACTGGTCCACCAAAGTCTTGTATGAATTGACTGCTTCCAAGAATTGTAAATACGAGAGGTGCTGTTTCTCCAGCAATTCGTGCAACAGATAATAAAATTCCAGTGATAAGACCGCTCCTTGCACTACTCAATACGATTGTAAAAACTACTTTCCATCTTCTAATTCCAAGCGCGTATCCTGCTTCCCTATATGTAACAGGCACCAACTTGAGCGATTCTTCAGTTGTTCTCATTATAATAGGCAACATAATAATAGAAAGAGCAAAAGATCCTGCCCAAACAGAAAAGTCTCCAAAAGTCAAAACAATCAAAACAAATGTAAACACTCCAATTACAATTGTTGGAAATTCTGCAAGAACATCGTTAAAAAATCTCACAGTTCTTCCATATCTGTTGTTACCATATTCTGAAAGAAATATTCCGCCCATAACACCAATTGGAACTCCTATGAGACTAGACAATCCAATAAGTACCAAGGTTCCTTGTATAGCAGGACCTATTCCACCTGGATCGTCACTTCCTACTGCTCCAGGTACCTGTGTAAGAAATTCCCACGATAAAGCACTTGCACCATTACTAAAGACATTGACTAGAATAGCTATAAGCGGTACAATTGCAACCAACACGCACACGAAGACTACACATTTGACTACTTTGTCCAGAACAAGTCTTCTACCAACATTATAGCGAAATGTTTTCTAAATTCTGTTCTCTGTTCAACAGTTATCATGCCAATACCGCTCCTTCGTGTGATTTGACTACTTTAGCAACAAGAAGATGTGCAACTACATTTATGGCAAAAGCCATCATGAATAAAATTAATCCGACACCAATTAGAGCTGCTAAATGAAGACCTCCTTGAGAAGCTTCTGCAAATTCATTTGCCATTATACTTGCCAATGTTTGTCCAGGTGCAAATAGAGAAGATGGAAAGGCAGCAGCACCTGTTGCGTTTCCTATTAACATTGTAACTGCCATTGTTTCCCCTACAGCTCTTCCAAGACCTAGTATTGTAGCACCAATTAATCCAGATTTTGAATATGGTAAAACTGCAATTCTAAAAACTTCCCATTTTGTTGCTCCAAGCATGTATGCAGCTTCACGTTGACTGTTAGGTACTGCCAACATGATTTCTTTTGATATAGAAGCAATCGTTGGAACAATCATGATAGCAAGAACTATACTTGCAGTGAAAATATCTAATCCAAATGGAGTTCCAGCAAATATTATACTCTGATCGCCAAATAAATTGTGAAGTGGTACTTCAATCCAGTTTTGAATATAGGTTCTAAAAACAAGAAGACCCCACAATCCATACACTACACTTGGTACAGCTGCAAGAAGTTCTATAACCATGGCAAGAGGAGTTCGAAGTAATTTAGGTGCAAGTTCAGAAAGAAACATGGCAATTCCAAAGCTTAGAGGTACCGAAATTGCCATGGCAATTCCAGCATTAACCAGAGTACCCATGATGTAAGGTGCTGCACCATAAGATTCCCTGCCTTCAACAGAATTCCAGTCAGAACCAGTAAGAAATGAAATTCCTTCCTGTTGCCAGATTTGGGCTGAACCTGTAGTGAGATTAATCACAATCATAGCTATAATTACCAGAACATAGGTAGCAGCGCCAATAGCGACATATTTGAAAATTTTATCAGTGATAGACGATCCTTTCTTCATTTTAACAGATATCATGTAACACATTTGGCTGTCAAATCAGATATGAGAGAATCGACCATAATTTCTTAGATTTCATAGTTCTATGGTGAACTATATAGAGATACATAGAACTGGGAGACAAGTGCTTTAACTATAAGAAATACAATTCATGCATTGTCAGAAGTACTAAACGATAAAGAGGTTAGAAAACTACAACTCGTCGGTGGTTCCACGTATGTTTTATCATTGCCAAAAAAATGGGTCGACGAATTAAAATTAAAAACAGGAGATCCTGTTTCAATAATTAAAAATGTAAACAAGTCGCTTTCTATATTACCAACACAGAATTATTCATCTCCAAAGATTTCCAAATCAAAGACAATCATAAGCCAGAAAGATTCTGTTGAATCAATCCAGAGAAAAGTCATTGCAATGTACTTGGCAGGCTATCAAATCATAGAAGTACATGCAAAGGGAGGCAGAATACAGATAGAACACAAACAGGCCATAAGAGATCTTGTAAGAAAGAATATGATAGGAACAGAAATAGTTGAAACAACTCCAGAATCCATCACAATCCAAATTTTAACCAGCCTTCCAGAACTTTCAATAAGTGATGCACTCAAGAGGATGTTTTTACTCACATCAACGATGCACAGACAAGCAATTGACGCACTAAAAGAAATGGATATAGAGTCAGGCGAAGAAATCACTCATCTTGATGACGAAGTCGATAGATTCAGTTTGTACATATTACGAAACTTGACACTTGCGGTTGAACATGAAAAGATCCTTCGAGACATAGGACTCAAAAAACCATCAGATTGCATCAGTTATAGAATTGTAGTCAAATCAATTGAAAGAATTGCAGATCATGCAGTATCAATTGCAAGCAGAATAAAATTCCTAAAATCAACTTTAGAACCAGCACTAATACAAAAAATAACACGTCTAAGCGAAGACTCTTTGAAGGTCTTCGAAGATTCCATTTTGGCTCTAAATAAAAGAGATTATGCCCTTGCAGATAATGTTGCATCAAATGCACACAGAATAGCTGAAAAAGAAAGAGAATTCACAGACAGCCTAGAAGAATCAAAGAAATATTCCAGTGTTATCAAGTTTGTATTGGAAGACATTCGCAGAACCGCAGAATATTCAAGCGATATCGCAGAAGCAGTCATCAATGAAACAGTGCAAGATGTAATTTCAGAGAACAGTTCACCCTAAAACAGGCAGATCGTAGGCGTTTTTTTATCTATATAGATTTCATTTCCTATATAGGTCAGGTATTTATCTATGAATCTTAGGAGGAACTACATGGCTCAATGGTTGTCATGGATAAAATCAAATGATAAAGAAATCATTGCAATATTAAATGATCTTGCAAGCAAAGCAGAAGAATCTGCAAAACTGTTGGTTGAATTATTCACAGACTTTGATAAATTGATCCAGATTCATGCACAGATTGAAGTAATAGAAAAAGAAGCTGACAAACTTACACATTCCATATTTGAAGAATTAAACAAGACATTCATAACTCCACTTGATAGGGAAGATATTTCAAGAATTGCTTCAAAGACTGACGACATTATTGATTACATAGAAGGAATATCGGGACGACTCATTGGTTTTAAAATTAAATTTACTCCACCACATATGCTGGAGATAGCAAAAGAGATCCATGATTCTACAAAGGAAATCAATTTCATGATTACAAAATTAAACAAAGTAAAGGCAGACAAGTCAATAATTGAACACTGTCGTACTATAAACGAACAAGAACATCGTGTTGATGCCATCTATCGCAAAGCAATGGGAGAATTGTTTGAAACAACAGATGTCATCAACATAATCAAGATGAAAGATACCTATGAAGCACTTGAGCATGCTTCAGACAGATGCTTGGATGTTGCAGATTCGATAGAGGACATCGTTCTCAAATACACATAGGTATTTTGTATGATTGAACTAGCGATTGGAGCAATATTAGTTGCACTAGTTTTTGATTTTCTCAACGGCTTTCATGATGCCGCAAACTCGATTGCAACAATAGTTGGAACAAGAATTCTAAGACCGTTGCATGCAGTCACATTAGCAGCTGCTGCCAATTTTATAGGTCCATTTCTTTTTGGAGTTGCAGTTGCAACAACGATAGGAAAGGGAATCATAAATCCAGATTTTGTTACACTCAACATAATAATTGGTGCGCTGGTCGGAGCCATAGTCTGGGATATCATAACATGGCTACTAGGATTGCCTACGTCTAGCAGTCATGCACTAGTAGGAGGAATCATAGGCGCAGGAATAGCAGGAGCAGGCTCACACGTGTTGGTACTAGACGGGATTCAAAAGGTTGCAATGGGAATTCTGGTTTCACCAATTGCAGGTTTTATTGCTGCATTTGCAACGGGATTAGCTATAATGGCAGTATTTGCAAAAGCAAAACCACACGCAGTAAATTCTGCATTTGGTAGATTGCAGTTGGTTTCGGCTACATACTTTTCATTAACCCACGGAGCAAATGACGGGCAAAAAACAATGGGAGTCATTGCTTTGATCTTACTAACTCAGGGAGTGATTACAAAATTTAGTGTTCCATATTATGTGATCATAATGGCAGCACTGGCAATAAGCCTAGGTACTTTCTTTGGAGGTTGGCGCATAGTAAAGACAATGGCAGTAAAGATTACACAGCTTAGACCCTACCAAGGTTTTGCAGCAGAGACTAGTGCGGCCACCATACTTGCAACTCTTGCATGGTTTGGAATTCCTGCAAGCACTACACATGCAATTTCTGGAAGTATAATGGGAGTAGGAGCAGTACGAAGAATGTCAGCAGTAAGATGGGGAATAGGAAAAAGAATTGTATGGGCATGGGTAATTACCATACCTGCTAGTGCAGCAGTATCATTTGTCATAATGCTTTTCATAAAAGCAATATCGCACTAGTACTAAATTTAATGCAATGTTGTTGCAACATCAAGTTACAGAATTTTTAACACATATTATTGCATCAAGATAACTACTAGAACTTAAAAGAAATGACGTATTAGATACAACAAAATGAAAAGATCCCTAAAGATTAACAAGAACATATTTCTTAAAAAATTTAAAAAGATTTCAGACAACTTTTGTCAAAAGTTGGACAAATACATAACAGATTCTAATGATGATAACATCCATGACATCAGAGTATCAATTAGACGCCTAGAGACAGCATACAAAATTCTTCCAAAGAATGTAAGAAAACAAAAAAAGATGAAAAGTTACATGAAACAAGCCAAGAAACTTTTCAAAATGAATGCAAAGATAAGAGATTTTGACATAATTTGTGCAAACATGGAATCAAAATACCCAGACAAGACACAAAATCTAGTAGAATCCCTGAGAGATTCAAGGATTGAATATATCAAAAATGCCAATAGACTAGCACTCAAGATATCACATTTACCTAGCCCCAAAATTCTCAAATCTGCTTTAAAAGAATCAAAATTAGAAAAAAAATATCTCAAGGTTTTAGACGACATAATGCTGAACATACAAAAAAATACAATAATTTCACTACGTGATGAGAAAAAAATTGATGAACTCCACACGCTCAGAAAAGACTATAAAAAATTACGATATTCTCTTGAGCTTGTATCAGACAAAAAGACAATGTTAGAGACACTCAAAAATTTAAAAAATATCCAAGATATGCTTGGCCAAATTCATGATATGGACATGATAATAGACCATCTCAGAAGCATCGAACAAAATTCAAGATATTCAGACATCATATCAGCAGAAGTGTTGGAGCGAACCAAGAGATATAATGAGTTTGTGACTTTTTTTAGAAAGTATCCAAAAGTAGGTAATTTTGATTTAGAGCTCTAGCATGGTATCATGTGAGCTTCCTTGATACGAACGAACTGAAAGAATTACCTTGACATCAAATACGGTCTCAAATTTTCTCAACGCATCTTTGAGTAGAAAAGTCGGAGTTGATCTTGATGGAGTTATGACAAACTCGACTATTCTTGAACCATGTAATTTCAATTCAATCTTTGATTTGGTTCTCTCAAGAATCTTTCGTAGAGTTACTAGAGCAGATATTTTTTTCATTGATATCTTGTCTTGTTCAGACAAGATTGTCTTATATCTAGAAAATAGCCAATCTGATGTCTTTGAATGTCTTGCATGAACAAGAGAGAGACCCAGTACTAGGTGATCATTATGATCAAGGGGCAGATCTTCATCCATGATTGAATAAAATACACTTTGTGGATTACTATACGACGATTTTTCAGATATATTTTTTTCAGCGTAATCAAGTATCTTTCTCTCTCTTTTGGAAATCAATTTGACAGAATACAAATTGTTAAGAAGACTCTGTTTTTCCGGACTTGTGTTATGTTGTTCATCAAGACCTATTGTCTTTCGAATTTGTTCTGCAGTGATGTTTCCATCATGATACATCTTTGGATCCTCTAAAAATATCGATAGTGCTCCCTCTCGGAGTCCGTGATTGCTCACATACAGATTTGAAAAACCATATTTTTCCATCAGGGTATTAATCACATGAGATCCTGCAACAATTGTTTCTGCTCTGCTTGAACCTATGACAGAAATCTTTGAAATGTCATCAGATTTCATCTTTGAGAGTTTGTTAACTGTAGAGTCAAGTGATTTCTGACTAATTTTGTAATTATGAATTTTATCAAGAGGATATCTTGATAGTCTTTGTTCATACCTTGCCAATGCACGCAGTGCACCTCCAACTCCCACAAGTTTAGTATCTTTGCCAAGACCAAGATCTTTTTTGTTTGGAAGAAGATCCCAGACATGTTTCTGGAGATTTTTAATATTCTTGTCAGTCAGTTTGCCTTTTTTTCCATCAAATTGATTTGTCAATCTCAAAGATCCCAGAGGCAATGAGATTACTTTTTTTATCTTGAATCGTTCTGCGTGAACAATCTCCAGGCTACCTCCACCAATATCAAAAAATAACGTGTCAGGAACATGAAGTGATTTTATAGCACCAACATAGGAATACAGTGCTTCTTCTCGTTCAGATAAAACTTTGAAATTAAATCCAGTTTCTTTTGAAACAGAACTGATAAAGTCATCTCTGTTACTTGCTTCTCTTACTGCACTAGTAGCAATAGGCAAGACAGATTTTATGGGATTTAATTGGATTATTTCTCTGAAAACTTTAAGCGTATCAATTGCTCTGGACATTGATTTTTTTCCCAATGTGTCTTTTTCATCAAGTCCTTCTCCCAGTCTTACTTTGACTCCTTCCTGTTGATAAACATCAAATGAATCATCATCTTTGACATTGTAGATTACGAGTTTGGCAGAGTTAAAACCAAGATCAATCACAGAGATTTTCAGTTAAACATTACCTGCCTTGATACTAGCATGTTGCTATTAATCTACTTCTGATTTACATTTTTTTACTAAATGAAAAACATAGAAAACGTAAAGATCTTATGCAATTTTACTTAGATGTTTGGGAGCAAGCAACCATCTCAATTCACCTTTGATTTTAGGAAGTATTGAGATTACTTTTATTCTTGCCAAGCCTGCTTTTTTTAGACGTATTCTACAACCAGATTGAGATATTGCCTCGCTTATCATTTCACTCAGATACGGTTCATGGCCCACCACAAGCACCACCGAATCACGCTTTAATTTTGACAAGACCGAGTAAAACTCTAGCCTGTTACCTTCAGGTTTTAAGGAATCAAGCTCTTCGATTTTGCCGTTGTATTTTAGAGATTTTGCCACAATTTCGGCTGTTTGTTTGGCTCGTAAAAGAGGACTGGTAAGGATACAATCTAGTTTTACCTTCAAGGATTGTAAGCCGTTTGATAGATCTGCAATCTCTTGTTTTCCTTCTGAAGTTAGCTGTCTTTTAGAATCCCCTGGAGACAGAGAATGTCTGCCTGCTTCACCGTGGCGTAGTATTAACAAATCCATTGACCAGTCATCAATTTTTCATGTATTTATGAGTTAAAGAAAAGCCCAAAATACCATTAATCAGATTTGAAATGATCAGATATCAAAAATTCGACCATGATTTCAGATGTTTCATAGAGTTACAATTACTATATAGATCACAGTCATTATTCCATACTGATTCTACAAAACAAATGTCAGGTGGAAAAACATGATCACTTCTGTAAAAGCTAAAATTGCCTCACAGTATAGTGATTCAAGTATGAAGACAGAATCTAGAGGCAAGCTAATCATAGTTGAAGGTATAGATGGCTCTGGAAAATCAACCCAGATTCATCTTTTAGAAAAATGGCTTGCATACAAAGGCGTAAGCGTCTTCAGGTCAGAATGGAATTCTTCAGAAATGGTAAAAGAGATCACATCAAAAGGAAAGAAGAAAGGATTGCTCACTCCAACCACTTTTAGTTTGTTGCATGCTACAGACTTTGCAGATAGATATGAGAGAAACATTTCACCTTTACTTAGAGCTGGTCATTTTGTACTAGCAGACAGATATGTCTATACAGCTTTTGCAAGAGACATTGTCAGAGGTTGCAATCCAGAATGGGTCAAGAAAGTTTATGATTTTGCAGTAAAACCAGATGTTGCATTTTACTTTAAGGTTCCAGTTGATATTGCAGTTGACAGAATTTTGATAGGAAGACCCAAGCTAAAGTATTACGAAGCTGGCATGGATATGAATTTGAGCAATGATCAGTATGAAAGTTATAGAATTTTCCAAGGAAGAATAATTGAGCAATACGATTCACTTGCAGAGAAAGAAGGATTTACAGTAATAGATGGAACAATGAATATTGAAGAGCAACAAAATATTGTAAGAAAAAAAATCATGCCCCTTTTAGAAGGTCATCAAACAAACAAGACAAGGATCAGGAGATAAAAAATGACACGAACAAAATACAAAGATCTTGGAAAAAGAACCGTGGAATTCTATGGTCATGGTATAAAAAATTTACAGGAAATAGAAATCAAGGGAAGACTCATCGTAATAGAAGGTCCTGATGCATCAGGGCGTAGTACACACATCCAAGAGATTACAACAAGATTAGAAGCAGACGGTCATGCCGTACTCAATACAGGTCTTAAAAGATCAGAGCTTGTAGGCAGGGGAATATTAGAAGCGAAAAGAGACTACAATTTAGGGAGAAAGACTCTAGCATTATACTATGCTGCAGATTTTGCAGACCAATTCGAATACAAGATAATACCTGCATTACAGGCAGGCTATATCGTACTTGCTGACAGATACATCTACACTCTCATAGCAAGAAACTTGGTGAGAGGACTTGACAGAACATGGTGCCACAATTTGTATGGGTTTGCCATAAAACCAGACATTGTGTTTTACCTAGATGTAGAACCATCCGTACTAATACACAGAGTATTTCAGAAGAATTCTACACTAGACCATTATGAATCAGGGGCAGACATTGGCCTATCAGAAGACATGTACGAGTCATTTCTAATTTACCAAAAAAGAATTTCACAAGAATTCCATGCAATGCAAAAAAAATACGGCCTTGTACCAATTAATGGAAACAGGACAGTGTCAGAAATACACAACGACCTCCAGAAAAGAATTGATACTTTCCTCCAGCGAATAGGCAACTGATAATTCAAAAATAGAGATTATTTTACGACTTGGTTTGATTCCTTTTGTTTGATTATCTTTCCAAGTGTTATGGTATCAAGTGTAGAACGAATCTTTCCCTCTTTGATTTTTGTGTTCCATTCTTTTACTCGGACAAATTTTTCAGCATCACCAATTATTTTCGTAGCCAATACAGAGTTGCTTGACCACCATGAAATTGCAGTTTGGATTACATATTGCAGATCATTATCAGTAATAATTGGCCAGTGTTGACTGAGTACATTCTCAAGAGGCAGATCAAGAAGACCAAGTCTTTTTTTTATCATAACCAAGATTTCTACAAATCTTGGTGGGTCTTCAAGTGCAGATACAGAGATTCTCATCATGTTGCCATCCTGAGCACTCTTGTCATTGTCTACAAATGTTATCTTTACCAATCCACGTGTACCTGATACAGTGAAATTGTCTTTTTCAACCTCAATTTTACCACCCATTTCTTTAACAATATCCAACATAACTTGGAGTCGATCTTTTTGTATCTCTTCAATCAGTATTGGAACATCAGATTTTTTCTCGGACAGGGTAGTTATTGTTTCAGAAGATATGACAAGTTCAATCTTGATGCAACCTAGTACCGTCTTTACCAATTCAAAATCATTATTTTCAAATATCATAGTATCAGGAACTTTCTTGTTTACAGTTGCCAGTCTTCGCAATACATTGTAAATTTCATCTGGAATGTTTGGCAATTGGTCGTAGCCAACAAATCCATGCTGGCCACTACCATCGAGTTTCCAGATAGCTGTAATGGGTTCAGCCATGGTAGATACAATATTGTATACTGCACGTTTTTCCATAGGAGCAAGCGTTGGAGTATCAGCGTTCAGATAGGTTCGAAAATATGTCGTTCCTTCAAAACTTGAGCACTTGAGTACATTTCCTAGATTGACAAGAGCATGAGATTTTTCTTTTTTTGTATCAACTTTTAGAGGAACCCAATCTCTTGATTTTGGATCAAATTCTTCCCATGATTCAGGGGTTGGAAGTTCAACTTGTTCCCTGTTACCTAATTTTCTTACCTCTGGTTTATAGAGTTGAGTTATGACCTTAACATGATCCTCTAGCGTATGTATTGTGACATTTACTCCCCACAGGGAATCAAGAAACTCTTTGCGTTGCTCTGATGAGACAATTAATGTCCAGCGTTTATCAACTGAGCGCGGTCTTATCTCTAATCGAGTAAGAATCCTGTCTAACCTAGTTTTTTGAGAAAATTGTAATGAAATAATTTTGGTAAACGTATTCTTGTAGGTTTCACAAAGATTTGGTTTTCCCCTCTGAAAACAAACATCACAAAATTCAAGTGGCTCCAAATTGATATCCTTTCACTACAGTATAACCTGGTATTATAATAGGTATGACAGAGTATATTGTAGTCTTTTCTGCTTTAACAATGACATACTCCATGAATAATGTAATACAAAAATAACAATTCCATCAAAAAATACTTTAATTAATTTAACTAATAGAAGCATACGATTTTACAGTAAACGTTAGCTTGTAAATTTTAGAATATATTATTGATGTTCTCATGAGTTCCGCAGCCCAAGCATTAGAAGGAGCAGCTGGAAAATATGCCGCAGATGCCATAAAACAAGATGGTCAAGGAGACAAGAGTGCAGCAGCCGCGAGTTACCAAAGAAGCTATTGACGCACTAGAAAAATTAATACAATTATTTCCAGAGAACACACTAAATCCAGTTTACGAACAACATTGTGAACAATATAAAAAGAGAATAAACGAATTACACCTTCCATCTGATAGTTTCTCCCAGAATGGTAACAATCATGGCAATTCAGATCATGGTAGTTCCAGTCAAACCGTATCCAATAGCAATCTTGAAAATATGATTATAAAGGAAAAGCCAAATGTAAGCTGGAAAGAAGTAATTGGACTAGAGGATGTAAAGGTAGCACTACGTGAATCCATTGTATATCCTGCTAAAAAACCAGAACTTTTTACTCTAGGATGGCCTAGAGGAATTTTATTATATGGTCCACCAGGATGTGGAAAAACAATGCTTGCTGCAGCTACTGCAAGCGAAATTAACGGTTATTTCATAAATGTAGATGCGGCATCAATGATGAGCAAGTGGTTGGGAGATGCTGAGAAAAATGTATCCCAATTGTTCCACATGGCACGAGATTCTTCCAAAAAAGAGAATGTGCCAGTAATCATGCTAATAGATGAAGTAGATTCACTTCTTGGTAATTCACAAAATGAAAACGGTGGAGAGATTAGAGTAAAGAATCAATTTCTTACAGAAATGGACGGAGTAAATGACAAGGGGAAAAATCTTCAAACATATGTAATTGCAGCTACTAACAAACCCTGGAAATTAGATTGGGCATTTCTCAGAAGATTTTCAAAAAGAATCTACATACCGCTCCCAGCATTAGAAACTAGACAAAATCTATTTTCATCATATTTATCAAAACTAAAAAAAGACTCTTCTGTAGATGCACCACAGCTTGCACAATTAATAGACGGTTACAGTGCAAGCGATATACGAGACATTTGTCAATCAGTCCAGTTATCTGTAATAGACGAGTTTTTCAGTGAAGCAGAATCCAAAGGAAATACGGATCTTACACATGTACAATTACGTGATATCACCATGGATGATTTCAAAAAGACAATCAAGAGAAGAAGACCAAGTGTTAGTCCAGGTATGATCCAAGAGTATTCAAATTGGACTAGAGACTTTAGTGCAGCATAGATTCCCGTACTTGATAATTTTTTCACATTAGGACTATCCATTCCCCATCAACTTTATCGCATAACAATCATTTACAGAAACAGTCGTGCAGGTTATCAGATCATAAGATTTCTCATAGAATCAAAAAAATAAAAAGGAAAAAAGAGTTTTAGGATGAGGATCCACTTGGGGCTGTGCTAGACGATGGAGTTGTGCTTCCAGATGGAGCATTGTTCCATGTGTGTCCGCCCATGCCATGTTTCATAGATCCATGACCCATGCCAAAGCCGCCCATTCCAAATTGGTGACCCTGTGATTTGTATAATACTGCACCACTTGATGGATCGACAATTACGGTGTAAACCATATTCTTGTCATCAATCACCTTGAAACTGTATACGACATAGCCTTGTACCACTGTTAGGCTTCCACCTATTACTTTACCAGTGGCTGCTGTTGCTGCAGTGTTTGCTGCATCAGGGAATGCTATTTTTACGTTAGACAGTATTGTTTGTTCAAGGTTGATTGTACCTTGGATTGTTGGTCTTTGACTTGTTGTTGTTGTTGAAGTCTGTGCAGATGCTGCTGATACTCCTACTGTAGCAAGGATTGCTACACTTAGAATCATAGCAAGCATCTTTTTGTTCGCTGTTAGACTTGTTGCGTTCATGCCATGATTTATTGAAAGAGTCTATAAAGAATTGTGACACATTATTCACTGACATTGTTAATGAACCATGTTACGGATAGTTTCATGGTAGTTAGTTAATGAGATAATGAATCATTGTGGGGAAGATTCTACTGCAAGTCTTTACTAACAGACTAGTTGGGGAATTGGCGTTTGTTTCTTTGACCATACATTAGTATCAAAAAATACCCCCACAACATACAAATTATTTATTTTGAGATATAGTGATTGTTTAACATTGTTCATTAACAATGTTAGTTAATAATGATCCGCAAATGATTATACTTATAGATCGTAATCACTCACGAACTTCACGTGAAACATAACTTCAATACGTTAACATCAAGATACAAGTCCAACATAAAAAATATTTCGATCATGTCATTACTTGTGATTATGATAATGTCTTCAATATTTACAAACGGAGTATTCATCTCTCAGGCAATGGCAACTGGTAACTCTACTACTCAAAACAGTACTACTCACCTACTCTAGATGCTACATCTGTTACAGTCACATCAACTCAAAACACAGTATCTGCTGGAAGTCAAATTACACTTACAGCAACAGTTGCAGACAATTCAAACACACCTACTTCTCCAGCAGGGTCCATACTGTGGAATGACGGTAATGCTGGAGGTACATTTAGTTCTGCTTTTTGTAATGTAATATCTGGTACATGCACTGTAACATATATCGCATCTTCTAGTGCTCACAATTCTGCAACAATTACTGCCACCTATGGCGGTGATGCCACACATCAGACAAGTTCTGGGACATACTCAGTTGCAGTAAATTCCGTAGTGGACTCTACATCTGTTGCCATAACTTCAAGTTCACCATCTTTTGTACCAGGTAATGCAATTACACTTACTGCAACAGTTACAGATACAGCAAGTTCTCCTACGACACCAAGTGGGACCTTATCGTGGAGTGACGGAAATGCTGGAGGAGTATTTGGTTCAACAACATGTACGTTATCATCAGGCGTGTGTACTACATCATACACACCATCTTCAGGTGCAACAAATTCCATAACAATAACTGGAACTTATGCAGGAGATAGTTCACATCAGACAAGTTCTGGGACATCTCAATTATTACAGAGTAATCAAGATCCAACATCTGTTGTAGTAACATCACCCCAATCCACAATATCGGCTGGAGGACAAGTAACGATAACTGCTACAGTTGCAGACACATCAAACTCACAGAATGTTCCAACAGGAACGATAACTTGGAATGATGGAAATGTAGGAGGAGTATTTGGTTCAACAACATGTACGTTATCATCAGGCACATGCAACATAACATATACTGCACCATCCACAGTACAGAATCCAATTACTATTACTGCAACCTATGGTGGTGACACCATAGATCAAACTAGCTCCGGAACATCCCAATTATCTCCAAGTACTCAAGATGCAACATCTGTTTTAGTAACATTATCTCCTTCCACCATATCATCAGGAGAACAAGTAACAGTAACTGCTACAGTTAATGACACAACAAACTCACAGAATATTCCAACAGGAACAATAACTTGGAATGATGGGAGTGGAGGTGGCACATTTGATCAAACCTCTTGCACACTAGCATCTGGTTCATGTACTGCTTCATACACTTCATCTTCAAATCCTCCAAATGCAGTAACCATAACTGCAAGTTATCAAGGAGATGAGAGTCATCAGACTAGTACGGGCTCATCCCAGTTATCTGCAAACGTACTTCATCCAATCACCATAGTTGTGACACCAAGTCCAACTACCTTTTCACCAGGAGTAGATGTGACATTTACTGTTACAGTTACAGACACTACAGATTCATCTTCAAGCATTGTCGGACTTGTAAAATGGACTGATAATGGAGCTGGAGGCTCATTTAGTCCTGATGCATGCATAGTAACAAACAATCGTTGTGCATTAGAATACACACCACCAACTAATCCAACCAATAACATAACCATAACTGCTTCATATGGTGGAGACCCAGGCCACTCTGGAGGTTCTGCAACAGCACTGCTAACAGTAAATGCTGCATCACCCAGTACAAGCGAGTCGACACCTACAACTCAATCACCACCTGCTACTCAATCTGCGCCAATAACACAATCACCTTCTACAACCCAGTCCTCACCAACAACTCAATCATCATCTAGCACACCATCTACACCCCAGTCAACAACTCAACCCAATACATCACCAACAACACAATCACCTTCTACAACCCAGTCCTCACCAACAACTCAATCATCATCTAGCACACCATCTACAACTCAATCTAATACACCATCGTCTACTACACAATCATCTTCAGGAAGTACAACACAAAGTACAAGTGGAAATTCTCAACCATCACAAAGTCCAGTAGCAACAATTAGCAAAGCCATCAGTAATGCAGTATCAGAATTAGAAACATTTTTCAAAAAATTATAGAATAAATTAAATTCATAATTTTTCCACTTGTAGAAAATATTGTGAAATCTGATTTGCTGTAATTAGCATCTACTTGAAATTTATAATGAAAAATACTCGAACAAATCAAGTACAAAAGGATCAAGTACTCCAGTTTGTGGATATTTTACTGTTAAAAAAAATCAAATTGGAAGGAAAATGAAAACAATCTAAACTTAATTCGTTGTCATTGAAAAATTCAAGATAAAAAATGTCTAAAATTTTAGTCTCTTCTCAATGCAACCATCGGAGATAGCTGAGATGCTTTCCATGCAGGATACATTCCTGCCATAACACTTAGTGTTAAAGAAAGTAACCAGACTTTGATCAAATCCATTGGAGCAAAAATCGGTGGTATGTGTACAGGCGGACCTCCTCCAGTAGGAGTAGTTGTTGTTACAATACTCATTACATATCCTCCAACAATACCTATACCCACCCCTAATGAAGCGCCAATTACCCCTATCAAAGTCGCTTCCACTATAAACAGCGCCAAAATCGTAGTATTCTGGGCTCCAATTGCTTTCATGGTACCTATCTCTCTAATTCGTTCTGTGACAGAATTATACAAAGTTGTAACAATTCCAATTGCACCTACAATGAGTGCTATAATTCCCACCATTAGAATAAAAGCAGCATTACCACTTGCAGCTTGCTGTCTTACTGCCATAATCGCTTTTGGTGTTGTCGCTGCAAGAGTTTTTCCAAATGTAGATGTTAATTCTTGTTGTACAGTATCAACATCATCAGGAGTTGTTGCAGCAACTATTACGCTATCATACTTGTTTAGCTTGTGCAATAATTCATTTCCAGCATCAAGATTAATGATAACCGAACTATCTATTCTGCTATTACCAGATGGTTTTAGAATTCCTGAAACTATGTAATTCTTTACTATTGTCACTGACTTGCCACCAGGTACTGAATAAGTAGATGTTGCCGTAATTGTCTCACCAAGTGTAACAAATGCACTATCTGCACCAGGTGGATTTACTATTGTATCACCTACAAGTGCTGAAGCTCTATCAGTCGGATTTACTGTAGAGCCATCAACATATTGAAGATTAGGTAATTCCACAGTCAATTTTGATGGATCAATTGCTGTTACTGATGCTCGTTGAGTATTTCCTTGAGAATTCATTGTACTGAACCAGTATATTCAGGTACTAGCATCTTAATATTTGGGAGAGATTTTATTTTTTGAAGAATTACATTGTTAATTATTATAGAATTACCTGCTGAAGCATCCGAAATCAAGGAGCGCTGACCACTTCCTACAAAGATAACATTTGCAGCTAATGTATTGAATTGTTGTTCCAAAAATGCGGCTTGTCCTGCACTCAGACCATTCAATACAACAACAAGACTGCATCCAAGTACAACCATCATAATAGTAAGAAGTGTTCTGACTTTTCTGTCAACTAGTGCCTCAAATGACAGCGAAAAAAGATCCTTAGGATTCATTTTCTTTCTTTTTTGTACTATCAAATATTGAGACGATGTCAGTGTCTCCCTGTGTCAGTAATTTCAATTTTTTCTTTGCAGATTTCTTTCTTTTTACTAGAAATACAATTACTGCCACTGCTGCAATTGGTGCTCCAATAAGTATAGGCATTGGAATATCATCAAGTATAGGAGTATTCTGGTTTGCAGATGTATTGACTTGAGGAGTACGTGCAATGTTGACGGTTCCATTCACTAGAACGGTGTGGAAATTCTTCAAGTCATCAGCATATGTTACTTTGAATGCTACCTGATACATTCCAGGTGCTAAAGAACTGACTCCTCTAATAGGGATGCTAATTGGAATTGGTGAATCTGGTGAGAGATCTCCTATGAATTGTTGCGATGAACTCGAACCTCCGCCACCGCCTCCACGTCCTTTACCTGTACCTCCGCCACGCCTTGACCTGTACCTCCTGCACCACCTTGGAATCCTTGACCTGTACCGCCTGCACCACCTTGAGACTGCGTTCTTGACCTGTATCCTCCAGCGCTACCTTGGAATCCTTGACCTGTACCGCCTTGACCTCCGCCATGGAATCCAGTACCATTGGTAGAATTCATTCTTGCAGCTTTCATTGCACTTGTGAGTTGAGAAGGAGCAAGTTGTGCAGTAGTAAACAATGCAGTTGTGCTACCTTGATTTAGTAAATTACCAACAAGATTAGAGGTACTACCAGAGGTAGTTAGTGAGAGACCATAAATTTGAAGTCTGATATCACCAACAACAAAAGTTCCCAAAGTAAGAGAATTTGTTTGTGACTGTCCTTTTGAAAGATAAGTTGCAGTTAATGTAAAAGAAGCTGGAGTACCAATCAATGTGTTTGCGGCATATACCTGAGTTGTTAACACTTGTCTTTCTCCTGGTGCCATGTTTTGTATTGTCCAAGTAGAAGGCCCCACAACAGAAACTGAAGTTGATTGCGGTACAAGAGAAATTAGAATATTTGACATTGGATCAGTACTATTGTTTGCAACTGCAAAATTCAAATCATCTAGCACTGCAGCAGTAATTACGGGAGTAGTAGTATTTCCAAGATATGACAAGTTAAGAGATTGTGGTGGGTTTGGTGCTATAACAAGTGCTGTACTAATTGTACTAGTCAAAAGTTTACCCCATGCATTTTCATAGTTTATCTGAAGTTGTACTTGTTGAGTAGAGCCACTTGCAGCAGTACCGGGGTAAATGGTTGTACTTATCACTTTTTTTGAGTTTGCAGATATTGTTCCCAGATTGAAAGTATTAGGTCCAAGATTGACAACTTGTGTTGTAGATGATTGTAAAACAACAGAACCTGAGCCACTACTACTTCCGGAACTACCCTTAGAATTTCCTAGGTCCACAATTGTTGCTACAACTCCAGTTGCATCAGCAGAACCTTTGTTATCAATTTCTATTGAAATTGGATCATTGGTTTGAGCCGCAAAATTTGAAGATGTAGTAGATGCATCCAATATCACTTTCCCTGGAAGAACAAATGGCACATTGAGTAATGCAGAGGTACATTGTTGTCCAACTACTCCTACTTGGACATAATTTGCGACAAGGGTTGTAGAAAAGGTACCAACTTTGGCTGTGGGTAATACATCGATGTTAAAATACATGGTAAATGATGCACCAGGTGCAACTTGACCATAATAGTTTGCTATTGCAGGATTGTTTGTGACTCTTGCTGCTTGATTAAAATTTTGCAGTAATTGCGGATTCTTGCTTTCACCAGTAGCTACAAATCCAGATGGAAGGTTAAGAAATGCAGTGAGTGAAGTTATCGAATATGCTGTTCCCCTATTATCAAGGACTACAGCAAAAACAGATGGTCCTTCTCCTGGACCTATCTCTTTTTTGACAGGATTACTAGTAACATCAGTGGAAGAAGATGTTCCTTGGTCTACCCAATACGAGTCTACAACTACTGGACCAGCATAAGTGGCATCAAGCACAGTAGTAAGTGGTGCAAAACAATCCTGTGTTTGTTGTACTGCCAAATGACCGTTACCAGATGGTACCACGGTGACCACTTGTCCATACGCATTAAAAGGTGTGAGTGCAGTAGGTGCAAACAACATTACAATTAAAATTGGAATTGCAATTTTTACTGCCAGTCTTTTTCCAAAAAACCTTGTAACAGAAATTCTAGTTGATGACATCTTTTTCTATCCTCCCATCTCTTAATAATATAGATCTATCTGTAGATTCAGCAAGTTCTGGATTGTGTGTTACCATTACTATGGTACGTTTGAATTTGTGTGAAAGCATCCTTAACATATCAAATACATCATCACCTGTTTTAGTATCCAAGTTACCAGTTGGTTCATCAGCCAGAATTATAGTTGGATTATTTATCAAAGAACGAGCTATTGCAACTCTTTGTTGCTGACCACCACTTAGATTGACAGGTTTTTGATTTTTCTTGTCAGCAATACCAAGTGCTTCCAAGATCTTTATAGCACGTGAATTTACATCGTCGCTTGACATACCTGCAATTACTCCAGGCAGTTTTACATTTTTCTGAACAGTTGTCCTATTAATCAAATTAAATGATTGAAAGATAAATCCAATACGACCATTTCGCATGGTAGCAATTTCAGAGTCACTAAGAGAGAATATGTCTATACCATCAATGTAGATTTTCCCACTTGTTGGCCTATCAAGTGCTCCAACCAAATTCAAAACAGTAGACTTGCCACTACCAGATGGACCTACGACTGATACAAATTCTCCCTTTTTTATTGCAAAACTTACATTATCAAGTGCCACAACTCGTCCCGCAGAGGAATCGTATATTTTAGAAAGATTTTCCACTTTTAGAGCAAAAGAACTATTGTCAACAGCCTCATTTTGAGTACTTTTTTCAACTATCAAATCTTTTGTCATGCTTTTCAAAATCAATTCCCCTTTTAGAACTCATCTATTTGAATTTCATGCGTATAAAAAAAATCGCTATACGAATTACATAGGCTCAAAAGAGTCACCATTGAACTTCTTA
Source organism: uncultured Nitrososphaerota archaeon (assembly GCA_963716995.1). Classification (GTDB taxonomy): domain Archaea; phylum Thermoproteota; class Nitrososphaeria; order Nitrososphaerales; family Nitrosopumilaceae; genus Nitrosotalea. Next base: position 46,536 of record CAVQVB010000017.1, on the reverse strand, counting down.
TCTATTTTTAGAATAAAACGATTACCAAACCTTGTTAATGAACATTGTTAGTGATGACATAATACGATTCTTGAGTCAGAAATAGAATAGATCTACTAAACCTCGGTACCACAAATCAACTCAATATACTCGAAAACACTCCTTGTGATAGTATTTTGGAGGTCTTGCTCCAATTCGTACTACAATATCTCCTTCAATTAATTTCATAGTGCATTTTCTGCATACATTATTACCAATTGAGCTTAATCTTGCAACATCTCTTGGCTCTAGTCTAATCTGCATCATATGAGAATCATTGCCAAAAAAGTTTGTAGTACATGAAATTAGTTTCCCCAGTGCCATTTCTGCCCCAATCCACGCTTGTACTTCAAAACATGGTCATTGGAATGGATCGTCGACCCTACATGAGCATCAAACTTCATACCATAGTCATTACATTCGAAATCCTTTTTTTTATCAAACATGTTTTTGTTCCAAATTCTCTTTATCGTTAAGATTCTTTTTTACGCAACTTTGTTGCCAATAGTCGTAGTATTAGAAATGGTATTGATACAAGATCGATCTTTTTCCCTGCAGAGACACACAATATTTCATCTCCTAATGGAAAATTCATTGATACAATCTTTCGACCATATGAGACAGTGAAATTTACAGGTCCCAACTGTGGATCATGTTCCTTGCGCATTCGCACGCCAAGTGCGGTCTCCATCAGTAGTATTTCTTGATCTTGTGGGCCAACAAAAGTCCGTATTCCTTTTTTTACACTTCCAGTAAGCAGTTTACCCTTGTTGTTTATCACCCCAGCAAATCGGATATTAGAATCCAAATCAAGAATCATTTTACAGACAGATTCAAGCAGTTCTTGAGAATGTTGTCTGTTTTCAAAATTTTGAAGCGGTTTTAATCCAATTTGCACACATTTGTTCTAGTTGTTTTAGATAAAACAATTATCGAACATTGTTAATTAACAATGTTAATGAAGAAATAATTCTTCTAAAAATCACTTAAAAAATAAAAAGGAAAAAAGAGTTTTAGGATGAGGATCCACTTGGGGCTGTGCTAGACGATGGAGTTGTGCTTCCAGATGGAGCATTGTTCCATGTGTGTCCGCCCATGCCATGTTTCATAGATCCATGACCCATGCCAAAGCCGCCCATTCCAAATTGGTGACCCTGTGATTTGTATAATACTGCACCACTTGATGGATCGACAATTACGGTGTAAACCATATTCTTGTCATCAATCACCTTGAAACTGTATACGACATAGCCTTGTACCACTGTTAGGCTTCCACCTATTACTTTACCAGTGGCTGCTGTTGCTGCAGTGTTTGCTGCATCAGGGAATGCTATTTTTACGTTAGACAGTATTGTTTGTTCAAGGTTGATTGTACCTTGGATTGTTGGTCTTTGACTTGTTGTTGTTGTTGAAGTCTGTGCAGATGCTGCTGATACTCCTACTGTAGCAAGGATTGCTACACTTAGAATCATAGCAAGCATCTTTTTGTTCTTGACTAGTGCTGTTGTGTTCATTACTATCTATCAATACTAGTTGTTTAATAAAAAATTGCGAAACTATGTCAGTGAACATTGTTAGTGAAAGGTAAAAGTACTAGTTACACAAGTTTTAGATTTTCATGAGGAATTTCAAGTAAAAGCTTAATACATAATTTCGATGGCAAAGTAATAATCTTGTCACATGAATACAGGGACCGAGTTTACATACGAAAAGACATTATATTGAAATTAACAGAGCACGGCGAACTTAATCAGACATCACTTCTTAGTTATTGCGGTTTGAATTTGATGAAACATAAGGATATTCTTGAGAGTCTTGAGAGAAAAGGTTTCATAAAGAGAACAGAACAGGCGTGGGGAAACAAGAAGATAATAAAATACGCAGTTACACAGAAAGGACGAGAATTTTGCAAGATGATACTAGAACCATATGAAGACATATTTCCAAGGCATGAGAAACATGACCAAGAACAAAGTTAGCGAAGCATTTTTAATGCAACAGGAGTGTTCTTAGTAAATGTCAGAACCGGAAAATAATCCACCTGAAAATAATGCATCGCCACCTGACGAAAATGAGAAAAAAGAATCTGAAAACATTCTAAAAATTTTAGATGAACTTTTATCACATACTAATAGTTCGCGTAGATTATTTTTAATTTTTATTGGAAGTGCATTACTTTTTGGACCAGTTGCCTTGATACTAGGAGGCGTTTTACTTGGTCATCCAGATTACAGCATAAGACATCTAGAGCCGCAACAAGGTATGGAGAACTTTACCAACATGCACCATATGACTGGAATGCACATTCAGATAGTAGATCAAAATGGCACTGTGGTCAGAGAATTACCAATGATGACATCACCACCAATGGACAGATCACACGCAGCTCCAATATTTTTTGGACTACGAACATTCATAGTAATTTCAATAGTATTTGCAATAATTCTGTTGATTATTGCAATAAAGGAATATCGCTTCTTCTCGCATTGGAACAAGAGATTCAACAAATACAAGGCACTAAAAGATAAAATCGACAAAGAATTAGATGACGATTAGACAGGTACAAATCAGTTAGACAGAGCTAATTTTTTGTTAGATTATATACCCAAAAGCATTTGATCATTACAATGGCAATACTTGAGATTAGAGACTTACATGTACAAAGAGACGGTAAAGAAATTCTCAAGGGAGTAAATCTCAAGACAGGTCCAGGAGAAGTTCATGCCATAATGGGTCCAAACGGATCAGGTAAGAGTACATTATCATATACAATTTTAGGTCATCCAAAATACGAAGTTACAAAAGGAGATATTTTGTTAGATGGAGAAAGCATTTTGGGTTTATCAGCTGATGAAAGATCAAAGAAAGGATTGTTTCTAGCATTCCAATATCCGACAGAAGTTGCAGGTGTAGGTTATTCCCATTTTCTTAGAACTGCATACAATGCACTAAGCAAATCACTTGCAGATGAAAAAAGAGAAGTTTTCCTCACAGTAAGAGAGTTTCAAAATTATCTAAAAAAGAATCTTGATGAAGTTGGACTAAAACACGACTTTCTATCAAGATATCTCAATGAAGGATTCTCAGGTGGAGAAAAGAAAAGATCAGAGGTTTTACAGATGGCAGTACTTCAGCCAAAAATTTCAATTCTTGATGAACCAGACTCAGGTCTAGATATTGATGCAGTGCAGGCAGTTGCAAAGGCAATTAGTTCAGTTTCAAGAAAGGATGCAACCGTAATTGTAATCACACACTATGCAAGAATCCTCAAGTTCCTAGACAAGCTTGACTTTGTTCATGTGATGGCACAAGGAAAAATGATCAAGGAAGGTCCAAAAGAACTCGCTGATGAATTAGAACAAAAAGGCTATGCATGGCTTGGAATTCAAGAAACCTCTCAATAGAAAATTTCTTACCGCAATAATACTAGATATCAAATATGAAAATAGGTGATATTGCACCAGATTTTGAGTTAGAGTCAAACACAGGTGATAAAGTAAAACTTTCTACATATTTTGGAAAGAAAAAGATAATTCTATTTTTTTACGTAAAAGACAACACCCCAGGTTGCAATTCAGAAGTAAATGGAATTAAAAATCACTATTCAAAGATATCAGACAAGTACGAGGTCATTGGGATAAACCAAGATTCAGTAAAATCACATGCAAATTTTTGTCAAAAATATGGCCTTCCCTTCAAGATTCTCTCAGATACAAACAAGAAGGTAGCTGCATCATACCAGGCAAAGGGCATCTTTGGTGCATATACAAAAAGAATAACATACCTCATTGGTCTTGACGGAAGAATTGAAAACATCATAGAAGGAATGGGTTCCTCAAACCACATTGAATTCGTACAAAGTCTTGTAGACCCAGCCCACAATTAATAAAAAAAAGACAATAACAGTGTCTAAAATTTCTTACATCGGTGTACAAACCCAATTTTTTGTAACCAGTAGACATGCAAATAGACAATCAACCAAAATCAAATGAATTTTACACAGAATGTATGACATACTTTGAAGCATTAAGAAAGACCGGAAAACAGGACTATGGTTTTGAGGACGAGTTTTTCTATACCATGCCTGCAATGTCAGAAAAAATTGTAAGCGAACAGTAGCGATATTCAAAAACCAAAGACAGGTACGGTTTCAGTTATATATTCAGTATAGGGATCTCTCGTTGCAGAGGTACCGAAGCCCGGTCAACCGAGAGGGACTCAAGATCTTTCGTAAGACATCCCTTCCCTTAGGGGTTCGTGGGTTCAAATCCCACCCTCTGCATTTTTTTCATTTTTTTCTCTCTTCTTTGTCTTTGTTTACGATTTGGTTCATCATATCCTCGATGGTTTTCACCCATAGCAATCAATACTAGTGTTTATTAGAAAATTTTTCTATTAACAGATATAGAAAATGAAAACCAAATCAAGTGACAACATACCAGGTCCAAAAGCCATGCGTGTTATTGACACCATGAAAAAACATGCGTATGATTCTACATTTGTATATTCTCTAGTTGTTTCACATGGACACAATTGTATCATAGAAGATGTTGACGGTAACAAGTATCTTGATTTTACATCAAACATAGGTGCATGTCCGTTGGGCTATTCACATCCGGACATAATAGAAACACTTGCACAATATTCATCAAATGGAACATACAAGATAGCAGGTCAGGATTTTTACTGCCAAGAACATGCAGATCTTGCAGAAAACATTTCAACCATTTTACCACCTGGTTTTAAGACATTTTTCATAAACAGCGGTGCAGAGGCAGTAGAAAATGCAATAAAGATAGCATACAAGAAGATGGGCCCACTTCCTGGAATTTCTTGTACTGGTGCATTCCATGGAAGAACATTAGGCGCGTTAAGTTTCACATTTAGTAGACCAGTTCAAAAACACAACTTTCCAGAACTTCCATCAAAGAGAATCAAGTTCTGTACAAGTGACAACGATCCAGAACTTGATGCCACAGAAAAAATTCTTAAAGAAAACAAAGTTGCATTCATCTTAACTGAGATAATCCAGGGAGAAGGAGGATACAATGTTGCAAGCAAGAAATTCATTTCAAACCTGAGAAAATTTGCAACAAAATATGGAGTTCCCCTTATCTTAGATGAGGTCCAATCCGGAATAGGACACACTGGCAAGTGGTGGGCCTTTGAACATTATGGTATAAAACCAGACATAATGAGTACTGCAAAGGCATTGCAGATAGGGGCAACAGCGTTTAGTAAAAAATTTGATCCAGGACAAAGATCAGTGCTATCAAGCACATGGGGCGGAGGAAACAGAATAGACATGGCAGTGGGTTCCAAAGTAATTCAAGTGATAAAACGAGACAAGCTGTTAGAAAATGCAACAAAGATGGGCCACATTCTCAAGAGTGGCTTGATGGAGATGGTAGGAAAAAAAGGAGTAACAGATGTTAGAGGACTAGGCCTAATGGTTGGAATAGAGTTTGATTCTGCAATTCATCGTGACAAAAAACTTGTCGAGTTGTTCAAACATGGCTTGATGACTTTGGGTGCAGGTCAAAAATCAATGAGAATTATACCGCCATTGATAATTACAAAAGAGCAGATTCATGAAGGTCTTGATATCATGCACAAAGTTTTGATGAGAACCTAGTATGCATCATACTTGTCGCCCATTTCAAGCGATGCTATCTTTAGTTTGAGTACTTCGTTTGCACCCTCATAGATTACAATTGCCCTAGAATCAAGAAAATGTCTTGCAACCCGGCTTGTTTTTTGATATCCATAGGAGCCAAATACTTGAACTGCTCTGTTTGCACAGTCAAAGGCTGCGTTTGTAGCATGTAGTTTTGCAATAGCTGCAAGCCTGTCTGCCTTGTTACGCAATGCAGAATATTCCTTGTTCTCTCTATTGATAACATCTAGCCAATTTGCATTCTTTTCTTTTAGGTCTTCAACATAATCATGGAGTTTTTGTCTTGCCATACCTGCTCGATATACTAACCACCGCGAACTTTCAATATTTACAATCATTGTAGCAAGATGCTCTTGAATGAGTTGTTTTTTTGCAAGAACAGAACCATGTTGTTCTCTTTTTTGAGAATACCAAATTGATTCATCAAGACAGTCTTTCATCACACCCACAGCACCTGCTGCAACACTCAATCGGCCGTCAATTAATGCACTAAATGCAACACTAAGACCATTTCCAATCTTTCCGAGAAGATTTTGTTTTGGTACAAGACAGTTTTCAAAAGTAATTTCGGCATTTTTTACAGTAAGCAATCCCATTTTGTTGTGCATCTCTTGCGCATCAAAGCCTTTTGAAGATGTATCTACAATAAACGCAGATATTTTTCCATCAGGACCTTTTGCATATGTAGTAATTATTTTAGCAAATGTACCGTTTCCAACCCAGTGTTTTGTTCCGTTAAGTACATAATTATCACCACGTTCCTCAAAAGTTGTAGTCATTTTTTTGGGATCACTTCCTGCGTCAGGTTCAGTCAGTGCAAAACCCATTATGCTAGTTCCATTGGTGGTATTTGTAAGATATTTCTGTTTTTGTTCTTCAGTTCCCCAATTTTGTAATACCATTTGGCCAATGGACACATGTGCAGAGAAAAATGTACGAAGTGAGTTTCCTTCCCTTCCAATTCGCTCAATTGCAAAAAGATATGTCAAGATGTCATATCCAAGTCCTCCATATTTTTTTGATATTGGACATCCAAGCATTCCAATTTCTCCAAACTCAGGAACTACTCGGTCGTTTATTCTCTCATCAAGATAGCATCTTGTTTCATGATCTCGTATAGATTTGCATACTCGGTCTATCTTGTCAAGAAAAAGTTTTTGCTCTTCAGAGACCTCAAAATTCATCTTTGATATGTTAGAGTAAGACATTGTTTTATTCAGTTGGCTCCCAACAAGTATAATCTAGTTTTGGTTTCTATACTTTTACTATCTGGATCTCTGTTACATTATGTTTTGAGAGATCTTCATGTAAAGTAGCGTGGGATTCATCAGTAAAGGTCAAGTTGCAGCGATAACACTTCCACGCTTTAGTGCTCATAGAATCTATACGTAATTTTAATTTATAAATATATTGAACTTGATATCCATTTTTTAGATTACTATGGTCTAGGATCAAAATGATTGGAATTATTTGCTGTTTAGTACCACATTTCACAAATTTTCATCTAGGCATGAAATAGAATCACAGCCTCAATTTATAAAATCAATTTACATCAAGAGACCAAATTGGAGTTTGAAAAATTAAGGGTTCTAGTAAAAAATAGATTGGAACAAAATGACACGGCTCATGATTTTGAACACATCATGAGAGTGCTCAAGAATGCGACAATGATTGCAAAAAAGGAAAAAGCCAACATTAGAACCATAACTGCTGCAGTACTTTTACACGATATTATTTCATATCCAAAATCTGATCCTCGCTCAAAAAATTCCTCAACAGAGAGTGCACTAGAATCAAGAAAGATTTTAAAAAAATACAATTTCAGTCAAGATGAGATAGATATCATATCTGATGCAATAAGAGATCATAGTTTCTCAAGAGGAGCCACACCGCAGACATTGGAAGGTAAGATACTACAGGATGCAGATAGATTAGATGCGCTTGGAGCAATAGGAATAGCAAGGACTTTTTCAGTCAGCGGTGCAGAAAATAGACCATTTTACAACAACATTGATCCGTTTTGCAAAAAACGTTTACCAGACGACAAAAACTGGACTGTGGATCATTTTTACAAAAAACTCTTGCTGCTAGAAAAAACAATGAATACAGATGCTGGAAGAATTGAGGCAAGAAAAAGAATCAAAGTAATGAAAAAGTTTCTTGATGAACTAAAAAAAGAGATCTAGCCATAATCTACATATCTTTTGTATCTTTTCTCAATCTCAGAATTATTTCCAGTCATGATTCTTCTGATTTCATCAGTGTGTTTGTCTTTGATATAGTCAATCATCTCTTTGAAATTCTCGTCTTGTGGATATGCATTTGTCAAAGGCTCTAACATTTTGAAATATTCAGCAACTTTTTCTCGAAATTCTTCTTTTGTAGGTCTTCGTATTTTATTAACACGAAACCAAATTGATGCCCAACTTGCACCAACTACATGTGGTAGTAAGTCATATGCACGCGCTATCTCAAATGTTAGGTCTTCTCTCATCTCTCGTTGAGTGTTTTTGCCGCACCCTTTGAGAAATATGTTACTATCATGTCTGCTCCAGCACGCTTGATGGCGGTAAGAATTTCCAATGTAACCTCTTTTTCATCAATGTATCCAGCCATGGCAGCTGCCTTGACAAGAGCATACTCTCCAGATACACTATAGGCTGCAATTGGTACATTGAATTTTTCCCTAGTCATTGATATCAAATCTAGGTAAGCCAGTGCAGGTTTTATCATGACAATATCCACTCCCTCTTGTATGTCAGTCTCAACCTCTCTCATTGCCTCTTTTGGATTTGTATATGGTAATTGGTAGGTCTTTCTGTCTCCAAACTGAGGAGCAGAGTGAGCCATGTCCTTAAACGGTGAATATAATGAAGAGCGATGCTTTGCAGAGTGCGACATTATTGCAACATCGTGAAATCCAGCATCATCAAGACCTTGTCGTATTGCCTTTACCTGTCCATCCATCATTGCAGATGGTGATACCACATCAACTCCTGCTTGAGCTTGACTTACTGCAACTTTTGCCAGAGTTTCAAGACTGGAATCATTGTCTATCTTGTCTCCCTTGACTAGTCCACAGTGACCAGAACTTGTGTATTGACAGAGGCATACATCTGCCATTATTGCAATATCATTTCCAATATTTTTTCTTATTTCAGAAATTGTTTTTTGTACAATTCCATTTGGAGTAAAAGCAGATGTACCGTGTTCATCTTTGTGTGAAGGAATTCCAAATACCATTACTGCAGGAATTTTCAATTCTGCTATTGCGTTTATTTCATTTGTAACATCAGCAAGTGGAAGCCTCTCCATTCCAGGCATTGAGCTTCCTTGAATTCTTGATTTTAGATCTTCTTGTACAAATATTGGACATATGAGATCCTTTGGAGACAGACGTACTTCTTCCAAGAGTTCTCTAATTTTACCAGTTTTTCTCAGACGTCGTAGTCTCAAATTAGGAAAAGACATTACACACAAGACATCCTATTTTAGCAATATAATTTGTTACTCTCTTGTTTTATAATCAAAGAGTCTTGTAACCGTTTTTAGAATTTCGGCATCACCTTGTTCAGAGGCCTTGCGTAGATTATTCATTGGAATTGACATGATATCTTCTACAATTGCTTGTGTAAGCTGGTCAATAATTCGTATCTTTTGTTCATCTTTTTCCCCTAGCATTTGAAGTGCCTTTTTCAATTCTTTTACTCGTGCTTGGTCTATCTCCTTGAAGACATTAGTTACAATAGGTTCCACCTCAAGTCTTTTCATTGCGGCTTCTACTAGAGGCAATTCCTCATTAATTATATGCTCTGCTGATGATACTACACCCATTCTATTTTTCATGTTCTTTTCCACCATCTCTGCAATTTGGTCCAAGTTCATTACTTTGACTTGGGCTATTTCTGATACCTTGTCATCAACAGTTCTAGGATTAGAAAGATCCATTATGAGCATCCCACTATTTCGCAAGTCCATTGCTTCTTTGACTCTATCATGTGTAACAAGAAAATATGGTGCAACAGTAGCGACAAACAATACATCAATTGACTTGAAATTGGCAGTTGCTTCTTCAAACTGCATGGGCTTGCCACCTGCAGTCTCTGCAAATGCCTTTGAGCGCTCAAAAGTTCTGCTTGTTACTAGAAAATCAATGTCTCTTTTTTTAAGCGATTTTGCTACAAGACTTGCTGCTTCTCCAGTTCCAATCAACAAGATGTGTTTTGATTTTAGATCATCAATGTTTTCTTCTGCAAGATTTACTGCCATGGAACCTATTGATATGCTTCCCTTGCTGATTCCAGTTGCTTGACGTACACGCGTTCCAATTTTAATTGCCTTGTCAAATAAAGTATTAAGATTATCACCTGAAGCCTTTATTCCCCTTGCAGTACTGATTGATTCTTTGACTTGTCCAAGTATTTGCTCTTCACCTATTACAAGAGAATCAAGACCAGATGTAAGTTTGAGTAGGTGTGTGTATGCATCAGTTCCTTTGCTTATCTCAAGATTTTCTTTGAATGCATTTTCTTCTAGTCCTGCAACAGATGCCCATGTTTTTTTTATTTTATCAAGATCAGCAGAATTGGCACAACCAAAAAGCTCTACCCTGTTACAGGTTTGCAAAATAACACATTCATGTAATCCAGAGTGTTGTAGAAATGACTTGTACGCAGAATCTAGATCTGGAAAAGTGAACCGTTCCAGCATGTGAATAGGCGATTTTCTAAAAGTAACTCTAGCGTTGATTACATCACTTGTCATATGATATCACCTAGCATTTCCATAACCCGCTTCTGTGCTTTTTTTAGATTTCCGTCTCGTATTAATTGTTTAACATGATTGTCATTCATAACACTGTAGAGAAACTTTCTTCGTTCAGGAAATGTCTTGATCTTGTCCTTTGCTGCCTTTCTTGCAAAATCCTGTAGTTTTATCTGATAAATGTCCTCTTTTGTTATCACTTTTTTGAAGATCTGCTCAGCCTGGAGTTTTAGTTTTCTTGCCATTGCAGGACTTCGACCTCCAGTGGACACGGCAATTTGTACAGTGTCTGCAATGTTAATCACAGAGCCAAATGCAAAGTCACTTACTTCGGGATCGTCTGCAGCATATGCATAACAGCGCATAGACTTGGCCTGCTCTACAATTTTACGATTGAGTGCCTTGTCATCAGTGGTAGCCAACACCATGAATGGTTTGTATTTTTTTAAAAAGTCGGCATTGACAAGCCTCATTTTCTTGAAAGATATTTTTTTTTGTTTGACATAATTTTGAATTTGCCTGTTTGTTGAATCGCTGATAAGAAGAATTTTGCATTCTTGAGTCAACAAGGAGTTTACTTTTTTCAGACCTTCGTTTCCCCCACCCACTATAATCACCAAATCCCCTCTAAGATTTAGATCAACTATCAATGGATCTTGGCTGACTGGAAATGATATTTATAGATTCCATGAGAAACTAGGTAACGTTTTTAATTGTAAGATAAGGTTTTCATCTAACATGGACAAGATGGATAAGGAAATTCTAAATGAGATCCAGTGGACTTTTCCTTTAACTCCAAAACCATATGAATCCATGGCAAAAAAATTTGGTCTATCAGACCAAGAATTGATGCAAAGACTTGTCACACTAAAAGAGGCAGGAATAATCAGACAGATTAGCGCAATATTTGACACACGAAAACTAGGATACAAGAGTGCGTTAGTTGCAATGGCAATAGACCCAGAAAAACTAGACCACATTGCAAATCAAGTAAACAAACATCCAGGTGTCAGTCACAATTATGAGAGAAATCACGAATACAATCTATGGTTTACTTTGGCAGTTCCTCCCGGATCTGATCTAAAGACAGAGATTGACAAATTTTCAAAGTTATCTGGAATTAGAAAAACAAGACTTCTTCCTACAATCAAGCTATTCAAGATTGGAGTAAAGTTAGAGATGGTAGAAGAAAAGAAATCAGATATCAAACCATCAGAAGAGAAAAAGAAAATTACAGATACTAAATTTATTGCAACAGAAGAAGAGAAAAACTACATACGAGAACTACAAAAAGATCTAGAGGTAGTTGAAAGACCATTTTTAAAATCTGCACAAAACCTTGGAATAACTGAAGAACAACTTCTTGAAAAGATAAAAAAATATGAAGAGACAGGAATAATGAGAAGATTTGCAGCCATCTTAAGACACAGAGAAGTAGGCTTTACTGCAAACGGCATGATAGTATGGCAAGTTCCAGAGGAAAGAATTGAAGAAGTTGGTGCAAAACTTGGATCATTTCCACAAATTAGCCATTGTTACCAGAGACCTGTTTACCAAGACTGGCCATACAGTGTATTCTCAATGGTCCATTGCAAATCAATCCAAGAGGCAGAAGACATGGCAAAAGAGATTCAAAAACAAGTCGAAGTCAGCGATTACAAAATTCTCTTTAGCTCAAGAGAATTCAAAAAGACTCGAGTAGAATATTTTGTAGAACACGAATTCAACATTGAAGATCTAATTACTGCATAACTATATCACAAAATAAATTTCTAGGATAGCTCAATTATTGACTCTGTAAGAGATGTCAATGTTACTTTGATTGAGCTTACCTTGCTTTGATACATGAAGAATTTTTTGCCAGACAAATTTGTATCCCCTGAGATACGTACTAGTCCGGATGTGTGAAGCCTTCTAACCCATCTATATACCTGAGTCAGCGGAACACCAGACATTATGCTAATATCCCATGCGGATTTTGGCATGTCAATTGTAGACCGTAGTATATTCATGGCCTGGTCATTTGACATGATTTTTAAAACATTGTCTGCATCTTTGTTTTCAAGAATTCTTCCTTGTTGTAATACTTGCATGGTAGTGTACCAGACTACAAAAATATAACAAGAGCGATTAGACTGGAATCATTTGCAATCACTTGCAATCGTTTGCAATCACTTATTCAGTAAATTTGAACGACATCATGCCAGCATTATACTCAAAATCAGCTGTTGTCTCTAAAACTTCGCGAAAGATCAACCCAAGCACTGTTGTGTGATAGAGTGACCAGTTTTCTCCAAGGTCATGCTTGATGATAAACGTATGAGCATTATCTTTTATGTTATGATTTATTTCAATTGATGAAGCGCGCATTCGTGCCTCAAACCAAGAGATAAATGAATTCAGATTAAAGTCCCCGCGCATGAACAATGCAGTATCTCTAACTACATTTTTTCCAATACGGGTTGCCATGTCAACAACATGATCCTTTGTCAGATTGCCAAAAAGTTCTAAAATAATTGGCTTTGCAATTGGAATCATTCCCACTTTGGCTTCATACATGTCCCACTCGACATATCTTTTGAAAATATGATTGACAAATGTGTTAAGGCTGGTTTCTCGATGTTCTGACTCGGAGCGAAGTTTGTTTAATACATCTTCATCTATTCGAAACGTCATAGTTGATGTTTTTTTTGGATTAACTGCCATTTCACTTTGTGAATCTTTCTTTGAATATAATTTGTGTTATTTTTCTAAAATTGCGGAAATACGACTTAGGCTGTTTGTACAGAAGCCTTGAGATCATAAGATGGCCATTGGTTGAAAAGTCCAACTATCTCATTTTTGTCATTATCACTTAGATACTTGCCATCAGACATTGCAGAGAACATTTCAATCTCTTCTTCACTTACAACAGTAGGCAATACAGATGAGACAGATTTTTGTGATAAAATGAACTTGATTGCAAGTTCTGTAATATTCAGGCCGTTTCTTTTTGCAATAGGCATCAATTGATCAACTTTCTTTAATGCCTCTTGTATCCAATTGCCGCTTCTTACAGAACGATGATCTTTTTCGCTAACTTTAGTGTCTGCATTTACTTTGCCTGTCAATATTCCAGAGGCATCAGGTACACGAACTAGGATTCCAACGTTATTCTTTTCTGCCTCATCAATCAGGATATTTCCTGGATTTTGTTCAAGAATATTGTATACAGTCTGCACTGCAGTAGTGTTTGTTACCTTCATTGATTCTAGTCCTTCCTGAGTCCATCCAATTGCAGGACCCAATGCAATTTGATAACTTTTGATAATTCCTTCTTTTGTTTTCTTGTCCAAGAATTCAAAAATTTGCTTGTCGCGTATGGTTGGGATCTTTGGATTGTGCAATCCATATACATCGACATAATCTGTTTGTAATCGTTCAAGGCTTTGCTTCAAGGCAAAATCAGTAAATTCAGTTGTGAATTTTTGAGGAAGTTCCTTGTGACCAATCTGTTCGTTTGAATAAATGTCATACCCATATTTTGTAGACAAGACAACCTGGTTTCTCATTCCAGAGAATACCTCACCAATTAATTTTTCACTTTTTCCCCTTCCGTAAATATCCCCAGTCTCAAAATAATTAATTCCTAGATCAAATGCACGTTTTAGCATCCTCTTTGCTTCGTCATCTTCTATTTTTTTACCCCACCAGTCAAGACCTAGAGTCCATGCCCCAAATCCAATTTCGGAGACATTGATTCCACTCTTTCCTAACTTTCTATATTTCAATTTACAATACTCCTAAACTCTGATAATTTTTGTTGAAGCTCTGCTTCATTTAGAACAGCTGAACCATCGCCAGTGTTGGCATTTAATTCTATCCAAGATTTACAACCGCTGTACTCTGGAAGAACTGGAATCTCAGTAGATGGAATCTTGTACACCTTGAGAAACATTGCAGTCATTGGTTTTTCTGGCATCCAGTTCATTCGCTCTACGATATACGAGTCACTCCAAATATGAAATCCTGACAACTCTTCAATTTTTTTCATGGAGGACACATCACTTTCTGCAAGCACTTCGGCATAAGATGTGATTCTATTTACACCATCTTTTGGTTTTTGTTCTCTCACATCTGCAAGATATCTGTAAAATTGTGATTTTAGAGAAGAATTGTCTTGGTGTTCATAAGTAGGAAAGAGTATGAATTTTTTATCTTCAACCCTAAAGCCAGAGGCAGTCTCAAGTATTCCTCCCTTTCGAAGCAAAACAGTTTGGTCTCCATTTTCAAGTGCTGTTATTACTGTAGCCCACTCTTTTAGTGCCTTCATCATCCAAGACTCCTAATCAGAGGAACAATGTCTTTTTTGACACATACAATCATTGGTGTGTCCACTGTAATGTATCCGCTGACTCGAGTTTCTCGCAAGTCCATTATCAAATCCTGAAACTTGTGCAAAGTATCAGTTTCAAATGCAAGCATAAAATCTTCGTCATGAATTCCAAATGAATATGAAGTATTTAGTAAAACTTCGGGATACTTGTGTCCAACTTGGATGTGTTCTCCCATCATCTCTTTTCGCTTTTCAAGTGGCAACAGATACCATTCACGAGTTTTTATGAAAGGATATACAATGGCATATTTTTTTTGATCTTCGCCTCCAAGCCAACCACGTTGTGTTTTACTATCAGCATACATTGATGGTCTTGTGCTGGAAAGATACACATGTGTGGGGACGATATATTTTCCAAAGACTGTAAGGTATAGTTTTGATACAACATCCTGAATTTTTTCAACAGAATCAGATACAAACCAAAACAAAAATTCTGCATCATCTCGTAGACCCAGAGTGGAATACGTTCGGTACTGTATCTGTGAGTTTTTAAGTATGATTTCTACTTCTTTTGCAGATTCTTCTTTTGCAAAATCTGCCATCCATCTCCATTTTGGATCTACCTTAAAAAATGAGAAATTGAAAAATTGTCTTGGCGGCTCACTCATGCAGACTAGAATTATTGTCACCTTATTTAAAATCTAATCAAGTTAACTAGGCTTGATAAAACCAAAATCTGTATTGTACAATCATGTAATATCTTAAATTAGCGAAATAGAGCAGAGGAAATATGATGAGCAGAAATACCAAAATGGCAATAGGAATTGGCTCTATCTTTGTAGCATTTACAATTGTAATGATTGTTCTTGTTATCCAATCATACTATCCATAGAACGTTTCCATAACAAAGTGAATCGGATCCATTAAATGATACACTAATTGCTTTAGAGACATGGTAATAATCAGACATCAACCAATAAATGAAATAATAATTCATGAGCTTGTCAAAGTCAACAGCATCGAGGATTTTCTAAGTATCAAGACAAATAATGTTCCTTTGGGTAACTCTGCACCTCCAGCACGCTGGGCAGATGGAATACTATACGAGCCACAAGGTTTTCCACCTACGCCTGAGATAATCAAGGACCAGATAGAAGGCAAGATACATTTTGCAGCAATAGAATACACAGAAATGCCACAATACAAGCAATATCTGAAAAACAATAACAACAATGTTCTCTTGCCAATAATTGACATGTCACACAACGCGGCAACAAAGCAGATTGCACAGTGGTTGAAAAATCAAATAATTACCAAGTAAAGATTAGTTCAATCAAGAAAACTCTAACAGAGATATAAGATTAAACTAGATTAGGTCAGAACAAGATTGAAAACTTGATTAAGTTATCATCTAAGCAATAGTAATGTCAGAAACAAAGAAACAGTTTTAATTATAGGCATAGAACCAACATTAGTTAATTTTAGCAGTATTCCAGATTGGAATGCAGAGAAAGTGATGACAGGTTTAATAAAAGATGAAACAAATCTGAATGCTTTAGGTTACGATGCTCAACTTTGTTTGATTGATCTTGGTAGTACTGCTGAAAATGTAGTTTTGCAAAAGATTTCACAGGAGATGTTTAATTACATTATGATTGGTGCAGGTATCCGCGCTTTACCCGAAAACTTTTTCTTGTTTGAGAAATTAATCAACTTAATACACCAAAACGCACCTACAGCTAAAATTTGCTTCAATACAAATCCAAGTGATACTGCTGAGGCAATACTGCGTTGGACATAATTAGTAAAGACGTACAAACCTCAAATTTGAACAGAGAGAACTTTTGAATACTGAACCTCGAGTTCTTTCCAGAAGTATCCATCAAAACACTTATTATTTGAGAATGGAAAATTTTGTCAAATGCCAAGCATAGATCAACTGAGCAGACCACAAAACAAGCTAGAACCAGTTGAAGGAATCATCGAGAGTATCAGTGACCCAAGAACTGTCAGCCTCAAAACAGGCGGACAAGCTCAAGTTGCAGATGCAATGCTAAAAGATGAGACTGGACAGATCAAGCTTAGTCTATGGGATGCACAGATAAAAATGGTAAAACAGGGTTCTAAAGTAAGAATCGAAAATGGATACATTTCCACATTTAGAGGCGAAAATGCACTCAATGTTGGAAAGTTTGGAAAACTAGTAGTGTTAGAATTTTAAATATATCTACCACTAGACTGATTCTTTCCTTTTCTCCAATCTAGTACACTGAGTATTGCGCCAGATATTATCACGATTATTCCAATAATCAACAAGAATCCAGCTTCAGCTAATGGCAATATGTTTTTGACAAATGGTGAGTTGGGGTCAGTTAATGCCTTTGACTGTTCAGGGTTTTCTGTAAATAGCATCACTACTGTAATTGGTTCCTTGCCATTATTTGCAATGTTAAAGTTGTAGGTATCTGCCTTTGGCACATTAAATGATTTTATAAAAATTGGATCATTGTCTACAAACGAGCCAAACTTGTCTCCAAAGATATTGGTTATAGATATTCCCACATTATCATCTGGGTTATAGTCTGTAACATGAACTCCCCACATCAAAGGCACCTGAGCAGCGTTTACAGTATGTGAAAAAGTGTATACATTTCCTGCATCAATTTCTATTTTATCAGATACACTATCAAACAGACTTTCCGGTGACGGAAAAAAATCTGCGCCTTCTTCACCAGACGATATTTTTGGCATAACAGAATATGCAATAGATGCAGCCATTGCAATCATGATTGCACCTGCAATTGCAATTATTGGTCCACGTTTTTTCATATCTAGCTAATGTACCCTAGTTTTTTGTTATGCTGTGGCATTGGAAGTGAATTTTCTCCAGATTTTTGTCTCATTTGTTCTTCGATTGTCTTTACAAGATGTTCTGTATCCTGTGCTTTTTTTGTAATACCTGTCAAGTCAAGTTCAAGATTCAACATCTTTGCTAATGTTTCAAGTACAATTTGTGATGCCTTGGCATCTATAACATATCCAGATGTTTCTCCAAGCAAACAAATTCCAGGTATTTCTTTTCTTTTTCCCACACCAATGATGAGACCATTCATTCCAGTGATGCTTCCACTGTTCATGGTGGATACACCATAGTTTTGAAAATCATCTACAATTTTTTGAATTGTACTTGTACCATAGACTTTGGGAGTTTTAGAAAAAGTCCCTGTGATATATGCAGCAAGTGTATAGATTGTTTTTATTCCAAGTTTATCACAAATTTTTACAATTTCTTCAGCCATCTCATACTCACTTTCAGGAGTTACAGGCTGGGCATCCCCACTTAAAAGAACAATATCGCTTGAACTTCCTTTGTAATAGTAAAAAGTATTTTTCATAAGGTCTGTTGTGCCATCAGGTTGAATCAACACTTGTGGAGGAAATGATGATGAGAACATGTTTGCAAACGGGATTGCCTTTAATTCTTCAATCATGTGATCTACTGCAAGCTTGCCAACATATCCACTTCCAGGAAATCCGCAGATGAGAGTCGGATTTTTAAGAACTGGCATCTCAGTAATTTCTACAACTATACGTTGAGGAAGAGACAACATCGTTACGGAAAAATTAATTCAATATTAATGAAGCGTGTGATTTCTACTTGCGTCGAGGTTTTTTCTTTGTTGCTTTTCGTTTAGCAGTTCTAGTTGTTTTTCTTCTAGTCTTTGTTACTTTTTTTCTTGATGTTTTCTTTGATCTAGTCTTACGCTTTGCAGTTTTAGCAGGTTTTCGTTTTGTCTTTCTTGCCTTTGCTTTTCTTGCTCTTTCCAAGGCCAATTTTCTTGCATTGTTCTTTCTCCTCTGGGCTGCAAGTGCTGCCATTCTTTTTCTTTTTGCAGCTGCAAGTGCTGCTAGCCTCTTTCTTCTCTGAGCTGCAATTTCTGCCAGTTTCTTTTGTACTACTGCCAAGGCATTACTTGCCTGTGCTTCAAGTTTTAGAAGAGATTCAAATTTCGGTCTCAAAACAGATTCTGCCTTTGTAGAAGATTTTAGCTGTTCAATCAAAGCAGGTTTTGTGTGACCTTGCTTTTTTAGTAAAGTTTCAATCTTGACCTTTTCCTTTTCACCTGATTCTATTGCCTTATCCAGTCTAGCATGACCAGATTCTCTTTCTTTTAATTCGGAATGTAACTCGGCGATTTTTTCATCAATATACTTGAGCTTTTCAACTATAGCATTCTTGTCTTCAGACCCATATTCACTTTGTTGAGTTACCTGGTCTTTTGCATCCTGCTCATGTCTCAGTCTCTCTTCTGCTGCAATCTTGAGCCTCTCAATGCTTGCCTTTTGGGACAAGTGCTGGTTTAGGAGCTGTGACGCATGGTCTCTAGCCCTAGTCAAGTCTTCCTTTTTCTTCTCCAAGGCAACAAGGCCTGATGATGATCTTCGTTTTTTAGAAACAGCCTCTTTTAGTTTATTTTCAACCTGTTTTCGTAATTTGGATACTGCCATTTTTTTCATACCATATGATTTTGCAAGCGTCTCAAGTGATGCCATGCGATAATGAGCCTTTGTAATCGATTAAGTTTTTGTTATGATCAGTATTTGACATATGAGTTAAAATTTTCAACATATTTTTGATCTTTTTAGCAAAATTTTAAGATGTTTCAAGTATCACCAAGTAGATTTTATTTAGCAAGTGCACACAGAAATCATGGATTTTCATCCATCACAACTGCCAATTGCTCAATCATTCCAGATCGAGGAGGAACGAAAGGCCCCCGATCTTGCTGAACAAATGATAAGACTTGGTTTTTCGGCGCAGAAAGGTGCATTCAGGGTAATCATGACAAAGGAACAAAAGTCTGCAAAAAAGATTGGTTTTACAATTATGAATGAGCTTAATTTCGGATTAAGAAAAGCAAAACAAGAACGTGATGTAAGATATTGGATATACAGTTACGATGCAGATCACTATGCAATGGTTTTGATAAGCTCCAAGGTCATGGAAGAGTTAGGATTTTGACTTGTCAAAGATAAGTTCTATCTTTAATTTTTTAGAAATTATATTTGCAATTAATATTCCAAAGATTACACCAGCAATTACAGTTGACGGATATTCTTCCAACAGATATAATCTACTAATTGATACCACTGCAGGATATACCCATAAGAGATAACAGCCACGTGGGAATCTTTTGGATAATGCATATCCAATGATAAATGCAAATATCGTAGTTCTCACGGTGTCCCCTGCAGGAAAAGTACCTTCTATAGTACATGGCACACTGACATCTGCACCAGATTTGATTGCCAAGTGAGCACCGACAAAATCAAGTGCCGGCTTTTCATATCCAGTATAGCATCTCATGTATGACGCAACCATGGTACCAATCAATAGCGAGAGAAGAAGTACCAGTCCAAGACGTCTTGTTCTTTTCATTATAAACAGCACAATGCTGACAAATATTGGATACAAAACCCATCCAAGTTCTGTAAATACATCCATTGTGAGGTCTATGGTACGATTTCCCACAAGTTTTGAAATCGTTGTTTCAAACCCTGCATCAGACACAAGCACTACTTTTGCAACAGCTAGATAGAGCAGAATGAAAAAAGCCAGCAATAGTAAGAAAAACGTCCTGCTTCGTATGTCAAAGATCATGTTCTGCAATAAAATTCTCTCCCAGATGCAAACATCTAACCAGTGCTTGATGTCACCATATTAAAATCAGATTGCTTGTCTTTTTGTTGTTTTATTATAGATAATTACCAGTATACAGATTTGACATGATTTGTTGTTTATCGTAAAATGATAATCATATTACGTTTTTTATTTAATAAAAATACACACAATCTAGAAACCGTGGATGTGTCTTGTACGATCACTAGTCTGACACCCCTCCAAATATCCACGGTTTCTAAAAATTCAAACATGTGATTACCTACACCTAGAATCATAATCCAATCTATGACAAAACTTGGATCAAGATTGGTATCATGCATTCACGAATATAATATCAAATGAAAAAAAGATCGGTCAAAAAGTTATAGATAGAAGATAATGACTAAAAGATTTTAACCACATCTAAAGATAGAAACGATATTGAGAATACTAACAATCAGTGATTTTGATACAAAGGGTAAGACAGTATTTCTCAGAGTAGACATGAACTGTCCCATAGATCCTGTCACAATGGACATAATTGAGACAAGCAGGATTCGAGAATCTACCGAATCACTCAAAGACCTAGAGGGTGCCAAAGTAGTGATCGGCTCACATCAAGGAAGAGTAGGCAACAATGACTATACAGGAATGGAAAAACATGCAAAGGTGTTAGAGCAGATACTTGGTCGTAAAATAAAGTACATTGAAGATGTAATTGGTTCAGAAGCGCAAAGAGAAATCAAAAACATGAAAGACGGCGACATCATATTACTTGATAACCTTAGATTATGTGCAGAAGAAAATTATGAATTTTCAGCTTCTGACGCATCCAAAACAATAATGGTGCAAAGACTATCAAAATTATTTGATATTTGTGTACTTGATTCATTTCCAAGCTCACACAGATCACACCCATCAATAATCGGTTTTGCACATGTTCTTCCATCATGTGCAGGAAAGTTGGTAGAACGCGAAGTCAGAAAATTAGATGAGATAATGACTGTTGCCAAGGGGCCACATGTGGTTGTACTAGGGGGCTCAAAGGTAGTTGATAGACTAGAGGCAATAAAGGAGCTAATCCAGAACGGCAGAGCAGACCAGGTTCTTCTTACAGGAGTTATTGCTAATGTCTTTCTCAGAGCCCAAGGAAGAATAAAGTTCCCCTTGGGAATCAAGAGAGAAGAAGAGGTAGTCGCAAAGGCCCATGCTCTGATTGGTGAATACCCAGACGTATTTTCAGTTCCAGTAGACATTGCAGTTGAAAGAGACGGAAAAAGAGAAGAAATGGATGTCCGTGAACTTGCAAAAGGTGAGAGAATATTTGATTTGGGTCCAAAATCAGTAGACTATTACCTAAAATCAATCCAGAGTGCAGGAACTGTATTCATGAGTGGTCCTGCAGGATTTTTTGAAAATGAGAATTTCAAATTTGGAACAGAATCACTTCTTAAAGGAGTAGCAAATTCATTTGCAACAACAATTGTAAGTGGTGGACACCTTACTGCAGCATTGAAGAGATATGGTCTTGCAGAGAAGATAAACCACATAAGCACTGCAGGCGGTGCTCTAGTACTCTACCTTACAGGCATAAAACTACCAATGATTCAGGCATTAGAAGAAGCTGCAGCAAGATATCGTTCCAAATAGAGTACATGTGACCCAAGTTGGAAATACCTGCAAGAGATAAAATCAAGATAGGAACATCAGTATCAATAGTACAAAAGCAGGATCAGCGTACCGGCAAACTAACTGATGGCATAGTGAAACGAATTCTTACTTCAAGCAGTTTTCATCCTCATGGAATCAAAGTAGAACTAGAAAGCGGCAAGATAGGCAGAGTACAAAAGATAGTATGACAAGTACAGAATTTCATCCAGGGTATGAATCTAAATGGCTGCCTTGCATTCAGAATTTGGACATACTCGTGGTTCTAATTTTCCCAAGTAAACTTCTTGGTTGCACGAATTGCACTTGATTTTTTCTACCACATCAAAGAGTTTGTAGTGGTTTGTGGTAAAGTTCTGAGCAATCTGTCGTATCAATCCAGCATCACGTAACTGGTTAAAGTATTGCTCAACATCATCAATTGTTACAGAACTGTCAAGGCCGTTATTTTTTAACAGTTCAAGAATTTCGTCATTTGTAAATCTAACATTTGTGTCATTGAATTTCTCAAAGATGATTTTTCTAATCTGAAGAGGTAGTACTGCATTTGAGATAGACAATTTAGTAAAGACCCGAAGATTCTTCTTTTATCTTGTCTGCGGACGCTGTATCATGCATTTTGTCAATAAGATAAGAATAGAGACCAGATTTTAGAACTTTCAATGATAACAAGGCACATTTTATTCTGGCAGGTCCAAGATCATGGAGACCGAGATTATCAAGAATATCTTCTTTTGTGAGTTTTTTGACATATTCAAAATCCTTGCCCAAGATTAATTCTGTGAGCATGGATGCACTTGCCTGGCTGATGGCACAGCCTTTTCCTGTAAATTTTACGTCTGCAACCTTGTCATCTTTTATGTTAAGATGCATTTCTAATTCATCACCACATAGAGGATTACTATCTCTCTGTGAAATATCAGGATCCTGTATCTTTCCATAGTTTCGCGGATTTCTATAGTAATCAAGAATAATTTCTCTGTAAATATCAGCACTACTCATAGCTTGAACAACTCCTTTGCTCTGTTAAGTGACTTGATAAAAACATCTACCTCTTCTTTTGTATTATAGATATAAAAGCTTGCGCGGGATGTTGCAGATACATCAAGTCTTTCCATCAATACTTGTGCACAGTGATGACCAGAGCGAATAGCAATTCCATCTTCATCAATTATAGTAGCAAGATCATGTGGATGAATATCTCCAAGGTTGAACGATATCACACCGCCTCTTTTTGTTACATCCTTTGGACCATACAATACAATTCCTTTCATTTGTGAAAGTTTGTCCAATGCATATTTTGTTAATTCCATTTCATGTTCTCGAACTTTATCCATACCTATTTTATCAAGATAATCTAATGCTGCTCCAAATCCTATAACATCTGCAATGTTTGGAGTACCAGCTTCAAACTTGTATGGTAGATCATTCCAAGTAGTTTCGTACTTGTGTACCTCTCGTATCATGTCTCCTCCACCATTGAACGGAACCATTTCTTGAAGCAATTCTTTTTTTGCCCAAAGAACTCCAACTCCAGTTGGACCAAGCATCTTGTGTGCAGAAAAGGCAAAAAAGTCACAGTCAAGTTTTTGCAAGTCTACTTTAAGATGTGGAACTGATTGTGCTCCATCTATTAGCACTCGTGCACCATGAGCTTTTGACCTCTTGACAATTTCTTCAGAGTTGGTTATTGTTCCAAGAACATTAGACATTTGACTAAATACTACAAGCTTTACTTTGCCTGTTTTGAGATATGTATCGAGATGATCAAGAATTAGTTCCCCGTTATCATCTACTCCAATATATTCCAGTTTTGCACCTTTTTCTTTTGCTAAAAGTTGCCATGGAACTATGTTGCTGTGATGTTCATATTCTGTAGTTACTATGATATCGTCTTTGTTGATATTCTGTCGTCCCCAAGCATAAGCAACAAGATTGATTGCCTCAGTAGTTCCCCTTACAAAAATAATCTCTTCACGTTTTTGTACATTGATGAATTTAGCTATTTTGTCTCTTGTCAGTTCATATGCAAGTGTTGCTTCTTCAGCAAGCTCATGTACAGCTCGGTGAATATTAGAATTATAATTCAGGTAATAGTTACTAATGGCCTCAATGACTTGAATTGGCTTTTGTGTAGTGGCAGCATTATCAAGATAAACAAGTGGTTTGTCTTTGTGTACCTTACGTTTTAGAATTGGAAAGTCATTTCGAATGTTTTCAATATTTATGAAACTTGTTTGCAAACTAGTTTACCTCAATGTAGATTTCATTTTGTTCTATTTTAACATTGTAGATTTTTAGTGGTACTTCAGCTGGAAGATTTTCTGGAACACCTGTTTTTAGATTAAATGTAGATAGATGTAATGGACAGGTGACTCCATCTTCTGCCAGTATCCCAGTAGAAAGGTCTGCATCTGCATGAGTACAAATTCTATCTGATGCATAGATTTTACCATCAAGATTTGCAATCAGAATTTTTTTATCTTCATGATCAAAATCAAGCATCTCGCCTTTTTTTAGTTGACTTGTTTTACAGACAGTAATCCATTTAGACAAAGATCTCACCGATACTTGTAATGACTTTCAAATGTGTCAGTCTCACGATATCTTGTTTCCTCGACTTCAAGCATAGCCTTGAGTTGTTCATCTGTCTTAATAGTAAGATTACGTCCTGCCCATTTGGAATCTATCAAATAACTTATCCATGCACGAACTTGGTATGACATTTTTCTTGAAAGAGGTTCAAGAAATCCTTCTACAATTATTTTTTGAGCATCAGATTTGCTCAAACACCTTGTAGCAAGATAAAAGATTTGTTCTTCATCCATTTGTGCAACTGATGCAGAGTGTGTTGCTTTGACATCATTTGTAAATATTTCAAGTCCAGGTATAGAATCAGATTTTGCACCCTTGTCAAGCAAAATAGAGTGTCCTGAAAGATATGATTCTGCATGATGTGCATCTTTTTCAATTCTTATCATTCCCTTAAAGAGAGACTTGGCTGTATCCTTGAGAACAGATTTTTCCAAGACTCGGCCAACTGTAGATGGTGCATTATGAATCAAATTTGATGCAAGATCATATGACTGGTTCTTGTTTCCAAAAACTACTTCGGTATCTTGTGCAGTTGCACCCTGACCATTAAGGAAATTATCCACTTTATATCGTGAAAGATGCGAACCAAACAATCCAAGATACCAATTCATTCGTCCATCACGCTCTATTCTTGCCACTCTGGAAGAAAAGTTGACTGCGGTCTCATCCATTGCCTGTAATGTAACTAGATCAAATTGGCTGTTGGGACTAATTGAGACATCTAACAATTCAAGATATGCTTGTTGTTTTGTTGCTTGGGGTGCATAGATTTCTTGAACGATAGATGCTTTGCTGCTATCATCTGCCACTATAACATTACGTGATATGGTTGAGGTCTGGTCTAATGAAAGTGATGACACCAAATGTATTGTTTTTTCCAAAACAAGGTTTCGTGGAACATAGATGAATATTCCAGAGTTGAAAAACGCATTGTTTAGTGCAATGTACTTGTCTCTCTTCGAATCTGTTTGCTCAAATGATTTTTTTATCTTGTCACCATGGTTTTTAATTGCGTCTTGGATAGAACACATTACAAGACCTTTCTCTTTTAGTTCCGATGGAATGTGTATTTTGTTTATGTTTGTACCAATTTGAACAATACTTGGGTTATCACCAATTTCTGCCAGTCTATCTTTTACAAAATCTGGAATTGTACTGTCTGAGCTCAGAGAGAACGTTATCTGCTCTGGATCCATCTTGTTTGCATCACTATACTTGTTGTAAAGAGGAGAGACTTCTGGAGGAAGTTGTTGAAATATTGTAAAAGCATTCTTGCGATATTCTCGTAGCCAAACAGGATCATTATTTGCTTCAGAAATTTCGTCTATATGACTAGAGTCAAGTTTAGAGAGAACAAAAGGAGACATTTTACATCACAAATTGACACAATCGGCACACTAGCCGACTGAGCCGTCCATTTCCATTTTAATCAGTCTGTTAAGCTCTACTGCATATTCCATTGGGAGCTCTTTGGTAAATGGTTCTATGAATCCATTCACAATAAGTGTGAGTGCTTCTTCCTCAGTGAATCCTCTTGTCATTAGGTAAAAGATTTGTTCGTCACCTATTTTTCCAACAGTAGCTTCGTGTGTTACTGTTGCATCTTCTTGATTAATTTCCATGTATGGATAAGTATCAGTCTTTGAAATATCATCTAACAATAATGCATCACATCTAACTGAAGCCTTGACATCAGTTGCACCTTTTGCCACATGTAAGAGACCTCGATATGTTGTTCTACCATTATTTTTGCTTACTGATTTTGATGTTGTTCTAGATGTAGTATGTGGAGCAAGGTGAACCATTTTTGCACCAGTATCCTGATGTTGATTCTTACCTGCAAATGCAATTGAAAGTGTTTCCCCATGTGCATGTGGTCCCATTAGATAAATTCCAGGATATTTCATTGTCAGTTTGCTTCCAATGTTTCCATCAATCCATTCTACACGAGCACCTTCGTATGCATATGCTCTCTTTGTAACTAAATTATACACATCATTACTCCAATTTTGAATTGTAGTGTATCTCAGTTTTGCACCCTTCATTGCAATTAATTCTACAACTGCAGAGTGTAATGATTCTGAAGAATACACTGGCGCTGTACATCCTTCTATGTAATGTACTTCTGCACCCTCATCTGCAATGATGAGTGTTCTTTCAAATTGACCAATGTTTTCTTTATTTATTCTAAAGTATGCTTGTAATGGAAGATCTACCTTGACATTTTTTGGAACATAGATGAACGATCCTCCACTCCACACTGCGCTGTTTAGTGCTGCAAACTTGTTATCCTCTGGTGGAATTATTTTACCAAAATATTTTTTGAAGATTTCTGGATGCTCTTTTAGAGCAGTATCAGTGTCCAAAAATAGTACACCTTGTTTTGCAAGATCTTCTCTCAAACTATGATATACAACTTCTGATTCATATTGTGCCCCTACACCTGCTAAGAATTTCTTTTCTGCTTCAGGAATTCCCAGTTTATCAAATGTTGCTTTTACTTCAGCTGGAACATTATCCCAGTCCTTTTCTGTTTTTTCAGAAGCTTTTGCATAATAGTAAATATTGTTAAAATCAATTTGACTCAGTGAACCTCCCCAATTTGGCATTGGTTTTTTCATAAAGATTTCATATGAACGAAGTCTAAAGTCTAACATCCATTGTGGCTCGCCCTTCATTCTGCTAATTTCTTCAACGACTTCTTTTGACAGACCCTTTTTACTGGTGTAAACATACATTTCAGTCGAGTCTTTGAAATCATATTTACTATAATCCATATCTAGGTTTTCAGAAGTCATATTCTTCATAACCCCGTTATGTTATAAAAAAGTTACACCCCTCTTCATACATGTATAGCGGAGTAGGCCAAGCTGAAATGAGATCAAGATGAAAAAATTAAATAAAAAACCATTAGGTTCAGCTAAGAAAAGATATTCCAAGAATTTAGAATGAGGTTTAACTCCAAACTTTTTCTTGAAAAGTCCACTTTTTGTTTAGAAGGAAATTTCCTACAGATGCAATAGCAACTGCCAAGAATAATGCAATTGAATAATTCAAGTGTCGAAGTTCAACAAGACCATACACCATCAACAATTGAAAGACTGCACCAATTCCGCTGAATCCCATGAACAATCCATATTGCATTAGAGTTCGTTTTGGCTCAAATGTTCTATCCTCAAATGTCCAGATCTTATTTAGTACAAAGTTTGAACTCATTGAGAAGAAAATTCCTATCATTGTAGCATAGATATACCAGAGATTTGAAAGCACTGCTCCAAACATGAAAGATACAAAATAATTTACTAGTAACCCAGATGCTCCAACAGTATAGAATCGTCCAGCCTTTGAGAGAAAATGAACAGACGTACGTCGCTCATTTGATTTGACAGATTTTCCATATCGATATAGTTTCCATATCGATTGTAAATAACCAACACCAACTGAAAAATCAAGCTTGCTTGAACCAGTTGTACGATTAATGAATGTGTAAGGTATTTCTTTGACTTTGGCTTCTTTGGCTTTAACAAGAATTTCAAGTAATATTTTGTATCCAATGGCATCAAATTTTATATTATTTACAATGTGACGTTTGAATGCAAAAAACCCAGACATGGGATCTTTTATTTTTATTCCAAGGCCGTGTTGTGCGATTTTGGTTGCGCCTTTACTAATTAATTTTCTTTTAAATGGCCATCCAGAAACACCACCGCCATCCACATATCGTGATGCCACAACTATATCGCAATCAGGATTTTGTAGCTCCTCAACCATTTGTGGTATAGTTTGCGGCGGATGAGACATGTCACTATCCATTACAACTACAGCATCACCTTTTGCACTTTCTATGCCTGTTACAATGGCTGAGCTTAGGCCTCGTTTGTTCTCACGTCGTATTATTTGAATAGTATATCCAGCATTTTCAGAATTTTTTGCATATTCTTCAACAGCCTGACTTGTACCATCAGGAGAATTATCATCTACTACAATAATCTCTGCATTCATTTCTCTGGTTAGTGCAGTACGTAATGAATCAAGCATCTTTACGATATTTTTTGATTCGTTATATGTCGGAATAACAATAGAAAGAGAATGGGTTTTAGATAGCATTTCCTTTGATATGTGATTCAAATCGTTTTCTGTCATTTCTGATTATTTGGCTGTTATTAAAATTGCTCACTTGGCAAAACAACTCTTGATAGCATCTACTGCGCCTTGCACTGTGTGTACATCTGCTATGAATGGTGTTACACTAAATTTTTTGAGTTCATCTGCTGTAAATGGACCAATAGCAATGATCGTAGTTTTTTCCAGATTATTTTTCAATGTTTTTTCATCCACATCAGACAACATGATATCAAAAAATGCTCGTACCGATGAGGCGCTTGTAAATATTATTCCATCCACCTTATTTTGTGAAAAAAGTTCTTTAAATTCAGTCCAATAAGATAACGCACTAGAAGACTTGACATCGTATAGATAGATCTCTTTTACTTTGAGTCCTATTTTTTTTAAAAGCTGTGCAAGAAATGGAGTAGATGCACCGCTTCGTGGAACAATTACTTTTTTTCCATCAGCATTAAGAAATGTGAAAACCTCTCCCACTCCAACTGACGAAAACCTTTCTGGAACATGTGATACCCTAATACCTTCAGATTCAAGTGCAGTTTTTGTTTTTGGACCTACTGCAATTACTGTAGTATTTGCAACAGCAAGTTGGAGCTTTTCATATTTGGAGATTTTTTTTGCAGTATCAAACAAAAGCTTGACTGCCTTTGAGCTCATAAAAACAGAATAGTCCGGATCATCAGCCTTTACTGCATCTAGAAACTCGTTCACCATCTCATCTCCTTTGCTCACAAGTTCTATTGTCGGTAACGAAATTGCTTTTGCTTTTGCACTAGATACTAGCTTAGTAAATTCTTCTGAATCTTCTTTTGATCTGGTAATAGCAATGACTTTTCCCTGCATCATTATCTCCACCCTATTTTATCAGAGAGGTTTACCACCTTTCCAACTATAACTATTGTCGGAGGCTTGACTTTTGCTTCATTGATCTTTTTAGATATGTTCAAAAGAGTACCTTTTATCATTCTGTGTTCATCAGTTGTTCCGTTTTGAATCACTGCTACAGGAGTATTCTTACTCAATCCCCCACTGATCAATTTTTTGGATATGACATCAAGTCTTGATAGATCCCATCATGATTACTATGGTATCTACTGATTTTGCAAGTTTTTTCCAGTCAACTACACCTTTTGTTTTCTTTGCATCTTCATGACCTGTTACAAACACTACAGATGATGCATATTCTCTATGTGTAAGAGGAATTCCTGAATATGCTGCAGAGCCAATGCCCGATGTTATTCCAGGAATTATTTCATATTTGATTTTGTGTTTTCTGAGAAACTCTGCCTCTTCTCCACCTCTGCCAAAAATGAAAGGATCTCCTCCCTTTAGTCGTACAACATTTTTATTTTTTTTCGCAAATTTTACCATCATATCATTTGTTGTATTCTGATGTTTGTAATCATCACCAACATCTCTTCCAACATACATCTTTTCAGCTCTTTTTGGAATCATGGCAACAATTTTTTTGCTTACCAATCTGTCATAGAGAACTATATCTGCGGATTTGATGGATTCAACTGCCTTTAGTGTGATAAGTTTTGGATCTCCAGGACCTGCACCAACAATGAAAACTTTACCAGTCATTTACTATTCCATTCCTCTACTTTTTCTCTCCAGTCCTTTGCAATATCTGAAATTCCCTTTTCTCTGAGCTCTGTTGCAACTTGTTTACCAAGATCATTTGCCTTACTTGTCTCTGAATCTTTTTCCACCATTATAGATTTGCTCCCATCTATTGAATACACTATTACTTTTAATTTTAGACGGTCATTATCAATATGAGCAAATGCTCCAACTGGAAATCTACATCCAGAATCAACAAACATAGAAAGCGACCTCTCTGCCTCTACTGCGTTGCGAGTTTCGGGGTCTTCGATTTTTTTGAGCAACTCTATTAGGGAAACATTATCCTTTCGTGACACAATACCAAGCGCTCCCTGTCCTGGAGATGGTGAAAATGTATCCATGGACAACTTCTCGAACTTTACATCAAGCCCCAATCGTGAGATTCCGGCTTGGGCCAAAACTATACCATCAAATTCTCCATCGTGAACCTTTCTTATTCTTGTCTCAATGTTACCCCGAATTGGTTTTACTATAACATCTGGTCGCATTCTTGTAATTTGTACTGCTCTTCTCAAGCTACTTGTGCCAATGAGTGCCCCCTTTTTTATTGTGTTCAGAGTACTGCCGTCATTTGCTATAAAGACGTCATTTGCCTCTTCTCTTTTTGGGACACATGCTAGTACTAGATCTTCTGGAAGATCAGCCGGAACATCTTTTAGACTATGGACTGCAAAGTCAACCTTTCTTTCTGCTACTGCTCTATCAATCTCTTTTTCAAATATTCCTTTTTGGTTGATTGTAAAAAGAGGTCGTGCATCAGTATCCCCCTGAGTCTTGATTGTAATTATTTCAAGCTCTGTTTGAGGAGACTTTTTTTGAATTTCTGATATCACCCAATTTGTTTGAGTAAGTGAAAGTTGACTGCCTCTTGTTCCAATTATGTATTTCATGATTTCACCGCACGTAATGCCTTCTCGTAAGCAGCGACTGTTTTTCCCACATCGTCTTTAGAATGTGCATATGACAGAAAAACTGTTTCAAATTGTGATGGTGCAATAAATATTTCATTTTTGAGTAACACTTCAAATAACTTTTTGAATTTTGCCATATTTGCTTTTTTTGCAGAAGAATAATCTACAACTTGTTCATCTGTGAAAAATATCTGGAACATGGATGAAATAGAATTAATCTGATGAGGAATTTTCATATCTGATGCTAAATCATGTATTGCAGAAACCAGTTTGGTACAATTCTTTTCAAGTTTTGGATATAATTTGTGCTGGAGTTTATTCATAGTTTTGACAGAAGATAGTCCAGCAGAGACAGATACTGGATTTCCTGCATAGGTGCTTGCCTGGTATACCTTGCCTTCAGGAGATAACATATCCATTATCTCGCTTTTTCCTCCCACAGCAGCAATAGGAAAACCATTTCCAAGAGCCTTGCCAAGTGTGGTAATATCAGGTTGTATTGAGAAATATTTTTGAGCACCACCAGTAGACATTCTAAATCCTGTGACTACCTCATCAAAAATTAATACAATATTTTTCTCAGAAGTTATTTTTCTTAAATCGCTAAGAAAATTCTTTGTAGGCAATACCAATCCCATATTTGCAAGAACCGGTTCTACAATTACTGCTGCGACATCATCTTCTTTTTCCAATAATGATTGCAATTCTTGTGAGTTGTTATACTGGACAACAAGAGTATTTTTTGAAACCTCGTCTAAACTTCCTTCAGAGACAGACATGCCAATATGTGCAGCACCCGAACCAGCTTTTACCAAAACATAATCATGTGCACCATGATAACATCCTTCAAATTTTATTATTTTTTTCTTTTTTGTAAATCCTCGTGCTAACCTAATAGCTGTCATAGTTGCTTCACTACCAGTATTAACCAGACGCACCTTTTGCATAGATGGAAAATTTTTAGATATTAATTCAGAAAGATCTACTTCAATTTCAGTGGGTGTACAATAAAGAGTTCCCTTTGTAAGCTGTTTTTTTACATCAGAGATTATTTCTTTTCGTCCATGTCCAAGAAGCAAAGCACCATAGGCATTACAGTAATCAAGATAATGTCTCCCATCCACATCCCATAATACACTACCTTTGGCTTTTTTTACAAAGAACGGATACGGATCATAGTATCTCACTGGACTGTTTATGCCAGAAGGTATGATTTTTTTTGCACGTGAAAACAGGTTCTTGGAACTTGTCATTCACATAGAAAATGATCTAGTTGTAATTATAACCTATATGGAAAATAGCGTTTTGTTAAAAATTTAACGAAGTTTTACCAGACAGTTTGTAACTAGATCTTTTGCAGGGTTGCCAAGGTTACAAGTATTTTGTCCGCTTCCGCCTTGGATCATGTTACTTCCAGTACCTGCAAATACCTGCATGTTTCCGTTTCCGCCCTTGATGATGTTGTCACCATTGCCTGCGTAAATTGTATTGGTACCATTTCCGGCATAGATGATATTGTTACCATTTCCAGCAATTACACAATCACCAGCTGGACCCTCATGGATTATATCATTGCCCTCTAGTCCAATTATCAAATTGGGTACCGTTGAACCTGTTAGTGTGTCAGTACCATTTGTTCCCATTACCAAGTTGTAATCAGAAGATGATTTTCCACATGCAAGTATTGTAACAGTTTGGTCTAGTGTCTTTTCATTACCAAACTTGTCAGTGGCAGTCCATTGTACTGTTGTTTTACCAATATGGAATAGTCCAGTAGAATTACTTGTTATTTTTGGTGATGTATCAATTATTCCAGTACCATTAGCATTTCCTATCACAAGAGGTGTTTCAAATGCTGTTGCATCAGTTACCACATTTGCAGGAATTACCAACTGTGGAGACGATCTGTCAACAACTTGAACTATTTGAGTTGCATTCGCGGTATTTCCTGCTTCATCTTTTGCAGTCCACACTATTGTAGTATTTCCAAACTGGAATAATGTTGGAGCGTTATTTGAAATCGTTGCTACTTGTACATTATCACTAGCTGTCAAGTTTCCAATGTTAACAGGAGTTCCTGTAGAACTTGTGGCGTTTACTATAATGTTATGTGGTGCAGTTATTTTGGTGCTGTAGTATCAACTACATCTACTACTTGAGTACCATTTGCTTTGTTACCAGATGCATCAGTTGCAATCCATAGAATGCTAGTCTTACCGAGTGGGAATGTCTTTGATGCGTTGCTTGTTATTGTAACTGGTTGAATATCAGTTGCAGTAGCATTACCAATTGGAACTGAATTGTCTTTTAGTGATGTAGCTTCAAAGGTGACATTAGCTGGAATGGTTAGTTTTGGTGGAGTAATGTTTTGTACCAAGACAGTTTGTGTGCCATTTGATGTGTTACCAGATGCATCAGTTGCTACCCATAATACTAGTAGTCTTATCCAAGTGGGAAGACTTTGGGTGCATTGTTTGTAATGGTTACTGGTTCTATGTCAGTTACTCCTGGTTGGGTTATCGATACGGTATTGTTGCCAAGTGATGTAGCTTCAAAGGTGACATTAGCTGGAATGGTTAGTTTTGGTGGAATTGTGTGAACTACGTCAACTACTTGAGTACCATTTGCCTTGTTACCAGATGCATCAGTTGCTATCCATAGAATGCTAGTCTTGCCTAGTGGGAATGCTTTGGGAGCATTGTTTGTTATAGTTACTGGTTGGATATCAGTTGCAGTAGCATTACCAATTGGTATAGTATTGTTATCAAGTGAAGTTGCTTCAAAGGTGATACCTGCTGGAACTGTTAGTTGTGGAGGAATAGTATTTTCTACATCAACTATCTGTGTAGCATTTGCCTTGTTACCTGCTTCGTCAGTTGCTACCCATAGTACAGTAGTCTTGCCAAGTGGGAATGTCTTTGATGCGTTGTTTGTAAGTGAGATTAACTTGATGTTATCACTTGCAGTAGCATTTCCTATAGATACAGGATTATCAGAAATTGATTTTGCTACTACATTAACTTGAGAAGGTGCAGTTATTGTTGGTGCTGTAGTATCAACTACATCTACTACTTGAGTACCATTTGCATTGTTGCCAGATGCATCAGTTGCAATCCATAGAATACTAGTCTTGCCTAGTGGGAATGTCTTTGATGCGTTACTTGTTATTGTAACTGGTTGAATATCAGTTGCAGTAGCATTACCAATTGGAACTGAATTGTCTTTTAGTGATGTAGCTTCAAAGGTGACATTAGCTGGAATGGTTAGTTTTGGTGGAGTAATGTTTTGTACCAAGACAGTTTGTGTGCCATTTGATGTGTTACCAGATGCATCTTTGGCAGTCCATGTTACAGTAGTTAATCCAATTGGAAATTGTTTTGGTGCATCGTTTGTGACTGTGATTTGTTCAATGTCTACAGCAGTTGGTGTTCCAAGTGGAACAGTATTATTGTTAAGTGAAGTTGCTGCAAAGGTGATACCTGCTGGAACTGTTAATTTTGGAGATGTATTATCAACTACATCTACTACTTGAGTACCATTTGCCTTGTTGCCAGATGCATCAGTTGCAATCCATAGAATGCTAGTCTTGCCTAGTGGGAATGTCTTTGATGCGTTGCTTGTTATTGTAACTGGTTGAATATCAGTTGCAGTAGCATTACCAATTGGAACTAGATTATCTTTTAGTGATGTAGCTTCAAAGGTGACATTAGCTGGAATGGTTAGTTTTGGTGGAATTGTGTGAACTACGTCAACTACTTGAGTACCATTTGCCTTGTTACCAGATGCATCAGTTGCAATCCATAGAATGCTAGTCTTGCCTAGTGGGAATGCTTTGGGAGCATTGT
Organism: uncultured Nitrososphaerota archaeon; assembly: GCA_963716995.1. GTDB lineage: Archaea > Thermoproteota > Nitrososphaeria > Nitrososphaerales > Nitrosopumilaceae > Nitrosotalea. The sequence goes on along the minus strand of CAVQVB010000017.1, from coordinate 11,327 downwards.
TTGTAATAGTTACTGGTTGGATATCAGTTGCAGTAGCATTACCAATTGGTATAGTATTATTATCAAGTGAGGTTGCTTCAAAGGTGATACCTGCTGGGACTGTTAGTCTGTGGAGGAATAGTATTTTCTACATCAACTATCTGTGTAGCATTTGCCTTGTTACCTGCTTCGTCAGTTGCTACCCATAGTACAGTAGTCTTGCCTAGTGGGAATGTCTTTGATGCGTTGTTTGTAAGTGAAACTACAGAAACATTATCAGATGTTGTTGCATTAACCAATGGAACAGCATTATCTGCAAGTGATGTTGCTTTTATTTCGATATTTGCAGGTGCAGTAATTTTTGGAGCAGTTGTATCTTTCACAGTAATAATTTGAGTTGCATTTGCCTTGTTACCAGATGCATCTATCACATTCCATATTACAGTAGTAGATCCCAATGAAAATTCTTTTGGAGCATTGTTTGTAATGGTGATTGGTTGAAGATCAGTTACACTAGGATTGCTTAGTGATACAGTGTTGTTATTCAATGATGTTGCTTCAATAATCATATTTGTCGGTGTTGTAATTTTTGGTGCTGTAGTATCAACTACATCTACTACTTGAGTACCATTTGATGTATTACCAGATACATCTTTGGCAATCCACAATATTGTAGTCTTTCCTAGTGGGAATGTGCTTTGATGCGTTACTTGTTATTGTAACTGGTTGAATATCAGTTGCAGTAGCATTACCAATTGGAACTGAATTGTCTTTTAGTGATGTAGCTTCAAAGGTGACATTAGCTGGAATGGTTAGTTTTGGTGGAATTGTGTGAACTACGTCAACTACTCTGAGTACCATTTGCTTTGTTGCCAGATGCATCAGTTGCAATCCATAGAATGCTAGTCTTGCCTAGTGGGAATGTGCTTTGATGCATTGTTTGTAAGTGATTTTAATATTCCATTATCAGTAACTGTTGCATTTCCAAGTGGAACAGTATTATTGTTAAGTGAAGTGGCCTCAAAGGTGACATTAGCAGGCGGAGAAATCTTTGGTGCTGTAGTATCTACAACATTTACTATTTGAGTTGCTGTTGCTGAATTTCCAGATTGATCAGTAGCAGTCCAAGTTACAGTTGTCTTGCCCATAGGAAATAATGATGGGGCATTGTTTGTAACTGATTGTATCAATCCATTATCAGTAACGGTAGCATTTCCAAGATTTACAGTATTGGCAGATGAACTAGTTGCTTCTTGTGTTATGTCAGAAGGAGCATGAATTACTGGAGGAGTAGTATCTTTGACTGTCACAACTTGTGTTGCGGTTGCAGCATTTCCAGATGTATCTAGTGCCTTCCATGTTACAGTTGTTTTTCCAATTGGAAAGTACGGAGGAGCATCATTTGTAACAGATTCTACACCTACGACATCGTTTACTGCAGGAAGTCCAAGATCTACAGAATTGTGATCTGGTGTTGTTGCTTCAGCTGTCACAGGCTGTGGAGCTGTTAACACTGGTGGTGTAGTATCCACTACGGTAATTTTTTGGACAACCTTTGCTACATTGCCTCCATTGTCAATTGCGGTCCACGTAATCATGGTAATACCTAATGGGAATTTTGAGGGAGCATTACTTGTAATAGAAGCAATACCACTGTTGTCTGTTCCAGTAGCTTGTCCAATTGATACTGGTGTCAAGATTCCAGTTGCCTCAATTGTTATGTCTGCAGGTGCAGTAATAGACGGAGGGGTATGATCATTTGGATCTAAGATTTTAGTTGTGTTTACCTGTGTAGTATTTTGTGTAACTGTAACTTGCTGTGTTGGATTAGTTACCTGGGTTTGATTAACAGTTTGTGTTGGTGATGCAGCTGGAGTAGAATCTTGGACAAATTTCTGAATTCTATTATTGTTTGAATCTACAACAAAGACATTTCCGTTGGAATCTACAGCAGTTGCTCTAGGATTATCAAAATAATCAGCACCAGTACCTTGACTTCCCCATGATGTAACGGTGTGACCGTTACTATCCAATTCTACAATTCTGTTATTTCCACTGTCTGCAACATAGATATTTCCAGATTTGTCTATTGACATACCAAGAGGAGTCTGAAGATTCAGCTCCAGTTGAAGCACTAAAAGAGTTTAAGAAGACACCATCTTCAGTAAATTTTTCTATTTTATTTCCGCCAGAATCAGCTACATAGATACTTCCTTGTGAATCAGCAGCAATTGCACGTGGAGAAAGAAATTGACCATCTCCCAGTCCACTCTGTCCAATACTTAGTAGATATGTGCCATTACCATCAAATTTTTCAATTCTGCTATTTCCAGTATCTACAACATACACATCTCCACTAGGATCTACTGCAACACCTTGTGGAAGTAGAAATTGACCTGTGCCAGATCCTTGTCCTCCCCACTTTGTTACAAATTTACCCGTCATATCGAATTTTTGTATATCATTTCTTGCGTTGTCTATAACATAGATAGAACCGCCGCTTACTGCAACACCTACTGGTGCATTGAACTGACCATCACCGCTACCTTTTGTTCCAAAAGTAGAGAGAAAGTCTCCATTGTTATCAAATTTCTCAACTCTTCTATTTCCAAGATCAGTTACATACACATTTCCTGACGAGTCAATTGATACGCCTTGTGGAAATGCAAATTGACCAGTATTTTGAAGTCCGTATGTACCCCACTGGACAGAAAATGAAGGAGTAGAGGTAGCCCAAGAATAATCAACAAACATACTAGATAGCACTAGCACTAGAATCCCAATTAGAACAGGGAAAGTCTTCAACAGGCACAAATTACAAGATACTAAAAAGATCTCCTAAGTGAGTAAATGTTACAACTTTTGTCAATTCTGGTAAATTAGAATGGCTTGTTGACTTGATTTATGCACATTATCTAGCAGAAAATAACCTTTGGCTACAAAATCTCGTATATTATAGCCACAATATTACAAAATAAAAAAGATGAAAAAGAGATTTATGGATTTTTGTATTGGTCTTTTGTCTGTCTAAGTATTACCTTTTCACCAACACCCCAGATTTCTGAAGTGCGAAAGATTCTAGAATTACCAAGACCTGCAGACACTTCGATTGATTCCAACTCGTTGGTATCAGTAGCCATGTGAAGTCTTTTGATCTTGCCGACCTTGTGTCCATCGATGTCAACTACCTGAGAGTCTATTCGGATTGGTGCAGAAGATAACAGGACTGATTCCTCAGTGAATCTATCTACATAGTCACGTGATAGAAAGTGGTCTTTGTGTAAGCCTTTGTGAACTGTGATGCCCACAACCTCCAGAGTGTCAGTATTGATGTGGATGTGTTTTACAGTACCATATTCTATTCCTTCTCTATCAATGACTTTTTTTCCTTTAAAGTCATCTGCCTTGATGTGTTTTCCATTATATTCAACTTGTGTTGCCATAGGGTCGACTTGTCAAGTCAGTTTATTGAAGGAGGTATCAGAGTTTTCAATCCAATCGGTTAAATTCTTTATAACCAAACGGATCTTGTGGAGATTCAAGAAGGAACGTTTAGAGCAGTACTGATTACCACTGGAAGAAAATCAGGCAAAGAACATGCAGTAGAGATTAGAGCAGTGTTTCACAAAGACAAATTCTATTTTTCCAGGAGAAATCCTGATAGTGATTGGTTGAAGAATGCACTTTACAATCCAAACGTGAAGATTGAATATCAGGGAGATACCATTTTGGGAACTGCCTCACTAGTAAGTGATCAAGAGTTGTGTAAAAAAATATCACAGATAAAATATTCTGACAAGAGATCAGAGGAAACAAGAGTAGTTTTAGAAGTTAACCCATGTGGATAATCGTAGTCATACCGCGTCGTTCATACTCTTGGCCATCTTTTGTTTCAATTACAACTACAGTAAACGAGATGACATCTCGTAGTTGACACTTTTGAGCATCCATTTTTAGATGAATATCTAACAAGTTAGAATCTGTATCAGAGATACTTGATTCATCAATTACAACAGGGCTGGTAGAACTAATCAAGAATCTTTTATCTTTTTGATGCCATCCCAGTTTTACTTTGAAGCCATCTCTTCCAACTCCTTTTACGTTGATGTCAATTATTCCAGGTTTTGCAAGCGTGTAACCTGACATGTTGTTTACAAAGATGCCTATTTGGAATGGATATCCGGCAGTATTTTCAGCCATCTTTTGTATTCCGTCATTCATGACAATATCTACTCCTTTGATGGTAGTTGCAATCTTTGCTATCCAGTCATTTGTGCGTTCTACAATTGCATGTATCTGAGTACGTCTTTTCTTGTCTTCTTCTTCTGGTAGCTTGTAATAATCAACCCATGCAAGATAATCACCACTGATGTCTTTGATAAACTGGATGCATGTTACCTTGTAATCATCAACACTTGATGCTCTTTCTGAACCTTCATCGTATGGAACACTGTCCTTGTCCATTGGAAGCATGATTCTACTCAAAGTTTGTGCAATTAAAAGAATTTCTCAAATAAGGTAGTTTTGCGCCTTTGTACCTAGTTTTTACATCAAATAATTGGAAATAATTGGTCAAATATGACAAAACATTATACAGGATTTTCTAGGTGATCTTATCAAAGCAGTCATCACATTATTTGTAGTAATTGATCCAATTGCTAGTGAAGCACAATACTTGCAAAAAAACAAGAGCGCCATCTCGGTCCAAAAAAGATGAAATTTTGCGAAATTTCTGTGGGTTCCATGCCCCATATGGAAATTGGTCCACATGTGTCTCTACTCACAGAGAATTTGGATATGGTAAGAAATGAAGTCAAAATAACGGCAGAATCTATTGGAGTAGATTCAAAACTCCTTCCAATTATTTATTTTTGAGTTAGAATCCTGTAAGACTCGTATTAATGGGGATTAGTCTAAGGTGTAGCTGGTGGACTAGGGCTAGGACTGGGAGTACTGCCCGTACCATCACCACCAGTACTGCCCGTACCATCACCACCAGTACTGCCCGTACCATCACCACCAGTACTGCCCGTACCATCACCACCAGTACTGCCCGTACCATCACCACCAGTACTGCCCGTACCATCACCACCAGTACTGCCCGTACCAGTCACCACCAGTACTGCCCGTACCAGTCACCACCAGTACTGCCCGTACCAGTACCACCAGTACTGCCCGTACCAGTACCACCAGTGGATATAGTTGAACATATGAGATTACCATTGGAATCTATTCCAGTAACTGCCTGTCCTGATGGACAAGATTGTGCAGTGATAGTACCTGCTGGACCTTGTGTACCGGCTGGACCTGCTGGACCTGCTGGACCTGCTGGACCTGCTGGACCTTGTGTACCGGCTGGACCTGCTGGACCTTGTGTACCGGCTGGACCTGCTGGACCACTAAAAGATCCAATGACGTTCCATTTATCCCCTGCAACCTTCTCGTATAAAGTCAGGTTTGGAGTGGTATCATCAATGTAAAGGTCGCCCACTTTTCCAAGTTCATTTGGAGGAAGACCATCTCCTACAAGAACGGTGTGTGCCGTGAAATCATGTTTGTTTTTGTCATTTTCATTATTATTACCGGTGTTTTTGTCATCTGCTGCAAACGCAGATTGTGATATTGGAATTAATCCCGTTACTAGTATTGTAATAACCAACAAAGCTATCCACTTTGAAATCATACGTCAGGGATCTAAGAGATATTATTTAAAGATGATCAATATAGGCAGTGGGTAAACCATGAGACCTCACTATTTTTCTTGTTTGTGTTTACTTTCGAGACCCGAATTGTAAATTATGACACTGTTCAATCTTGGAATTTTTTAATGAAAATTAATTGATGTTAAACCTTAATAGGATTAAGATGAAAAAATGTTGAAAAATACATGATTAGTGAGTTTTGGTTAAAAAGAATAATAATCATTCTAGGAGTAACATCATTCATAATATCTTTACATTATTTTGGATTTTTAGGAAATCATAATATATTGCCAATGTCTTTGGAGTTAAGAAGCATACTAATTACTGGAGTAACTTCAATTATAGGGTTTTTAGCATATTTATTCCGTTTTGGACAATTTAAGAAAAGACAAACAATTTAGTTTTTCTTTCTTAATCCGTCATTTTTACTATGACGTTTTACTAGCATTTTGAATGATTGTCATCCACTTGTTATTACCTTAGATTCAAATATCTCATTCTAATATGATACCTGTTAATTCAATTGTATGATATGTTAGTATAATTATAATTTTAACAATTTCTTCAACGTTCCTTTCTTTATCGTAAATGAAACATTATTCCTGATTTTCTGTTTCCAGTCAAAAAATGTCCTTCTTAAAATTCTAAGATCAAGTGCTTGTTCTAATGTCAAACTTTCAATTATTTCCCGTACTTTCTTTTGCTGATTCACATACTCTACAGTATTTTCTTTAGAAACTCCTACGATTTCAGACTCTTCCAGTTCGTTTGACTCCTTTCCAGATGTATCGAATAGAATCACGATTGATTGTCAGATGCCTTCACTTCAAAACTCCTGAATTCCCCTCTAATTTTGATTCAGGATGATCAATATAGTCATCCAAAACAGATTCCATGTTTTTCGCGGCTTGAAAATTCAAGCAGAATTCCCAGTTATCCATAACACAATACTAACGATCAAAGAAACCCTAATGCATATATGAGAAAATTTTCAAATCACATGTGTGAGTTTTTCCCAGATATCAAAAAAACTTCAGGAAGAATTGAAATCAAACAATCCCCAAATTAGATTCCTCTTAAAGAAGAGTCCAGGTCTTGCATTTACCACCATCAATGAAATTGCAACGAGCATTGGAAAAAAATACAACATCAAGATATCACTCAACTTTCCTGAGAGAGGAAAGATTGAAGATTATGAATCATATGGAACTGAAAACATTGGATTTGTTTTCCAAAGAGACAACAAGTCATTTTCCATATCAAGAGATGTTATAAAATCAAAGGCTCTTGAGATTTTGGAAAATATCCAGATACAAGATGCATACATGTACGAAGGAAAGGAGGGAGTCAGAGCGATTGGATCAAACTACAGATTGGACATATTGCCTTCCTCGTTACATATCTGGGGTAAAATCAATGACGAGATTAGAAATTTCTGTGATTGGCTTGTTTGAGAATTGTTATGAAGTAAAACCAGGTGTAGACGGAGCCTTTAGTGAAACTAGCTCATAAGTGTACAAAAGATTTCCATATGGATCATAAATTTCAGATTTGACAGGAAGTGGCAAGTTATCAACTATCCATACTTTGTTTATGTTAACTCCTATTCTGTAGGATAAAAGAAACGCATTTGCAGAACCAAATTTGAATGGCATTTTTCCAGAATCAGTTACTTTGAGTTTTTCCTCATTTTCACCAATGTACAAGTCACCCCATTCGGCATCTTTTGAAAGATATTTGCTTTCAGTTGCATAATCTCTCATGGAGAATATAGATTGATCAAGAAGATCAACATACGGTTTTGATTCAGCAGACGCGTTCACAAAGTCATAAACCAGACCAATGTTTACAGTCTGATCTATTTCCTTGGTACCATTACTAGGATCTATCTTTATCAATAGTTGTTGATTTCCACCGGAAACTGGAAGAAATTGCATGTCAGTTGAAAATTTTGTCTGATTAAAAGAGACCTGATATATCATTTCAGGAGTGTATTCTGATCCTTTTCCCATGTGCCATTGACTTGCTTGTACTGGTTCTAGTACATAACCAAGTTTCATGTTAGCAAGAAATGGCCACGCTATTCCTCCTATTGCAGCAACTATAATGACAGCAAAAATAATTATTATTCTTATATTTGGCATTGTTTCAACTAGTTTTTTTATAGCCTAGTATTTGATAGCCTAGGAGTTATTCTGGCAAATAAAACTCCAAGTCCAACTACAATTGCCATCATCATAAGAGAACCAAGTGGAAATTCTGGTACGGTCGCTTGAGTAGTATTATTCATTGACATATTATTTCCAGGAGTTGTTGTTTGGTTTGTTTGCATTGTACCAGAACCATAACCACTAAATGCATCCTGTGTTTTTACATCAAATTTCACTAGACCTGACATACTAACATCTGGAAGAGAACCCTCAGAACCTGTTCCCAACATTGCAATCACAACATGTGTCATTGGAGTAGTTCCTTGTAAAACAGTTGTAACATCATCATCTCCAACTGGTGCAAACAAGGATGTTCTGCCCACACCTTGTGCCACAGACGATAATTGCTTTCCTTGATCATCTGTTGTGAATATGTCATATTGAGTATTGCTAACTTTTTGAGATTGGTCATAGTTCTGCTCAAATGATATCCTATATTCTATCGGGCAACCAATGTGAGGATTAATTGGACTGTATCTATAATCAACAACTAGAGAACTTGTATCAGTCGTAGTTGTAGCATGCACAGAATTTTGTTCTAAATTCGGTGTTTCACACTGAGAACTAATCTTGGCTACATTAGTGGAAGATACGTCAAGAATACTAGGTTCTGTTGGACTATTTCCTGTCGCTAGTAATTCCAGAGTATAATCAGGAGGCGGTACTCCTGTTGTAACATCTACATACACAATTGCTTTTACCGGAAATGGAAGACTGGAATCTACCCAAATTTTATTATCAAGGCCTTTGTGCCATCCTACGACCCACGTATCAAATGTGCCAGCTCCTACCGTAACTTTTTCATGATCTACTGGACCAACAGATTGTCCACCTACTGAACCAGTTCTACCCCAAGCAGGAACATTGAAAGTTTTTGGAGTATCTGCGGTTGCAAAAGAGTCAAGCCAAGAAACTGTAGTTCTGTAAACTCCAGTATAATCTGCAATATTGGAATCAAAAGATGTTGGATCTGGAGTTATTTTTCCTATTGTCATAATTCCTTTTTGTATAATGGAACCATCAACTGCTAAAAACACAACATTCCAACCACTTCCATCACTTGTCTCATTTTTTACCCAGAAAGTCATTTGGAATGGAGTACAGTTATGCCAGTCTGTCCAGCATACATTATAACTGAAATAATCACCTTGTTTGAGACCCTTTCCAGGGTACCAAGAGTCAGAAGATGAAGTAGCGTGTACTGTTTGTAAAGCAACCGGTGCGATCAGCAAAAATGCAAAAATTGCGAATAAAGTATACTTTCGCATACATTTGCTAGAAAAAATGATCTAGTTAAATCTTTCAAATAAGCAAATATAGTGGATTCATTTTATTCCGAACATGTGTGAATGTGAAAAAGTCCACATGTATGAAGTCGATTTTAAGCTCGATGGAATGGTAGTAGTTCCAACACACAAGAATTGTGGATATGCCCTTAATGAAAAACAAGTAGACAAGTTCCAAAAAGAACTAGTTAAAACATGGGGTATGAAAGACGAGAACGAAAAGTAATAACTACTAGTATTAAAAAATAAAGAAAAAAAGGTTCTAAAACCTAATCAGAATGAGCCTGCGTGTTCTTTACATACTGATGCTTTGCAACTGCAGTTACCGTCACAAAGACATGAGCCTTGCATTTCACAATCGCATTCTGTTTTATTTTCAGCGGACGCATCGCATCCACATGCTGCATCGGTCATACTTGGGAGATCTCATGCAGGGTTTTAAAAGTTATCGAAATATGCAAATCAGGAATAGCCACCCTATGACTGGGTTTTCAGATCCCCAAGAATTTCATTTGTAGTTTGAATCAACAGTGTTGCCTGACTATCAACTACCATAGAATCGCTTTCTATATCAAGGCCTATTTTTAAAACGTGAATGAATTCCGGGTTACGGTGGATTTTGTTGCGGACTTTGAGTATGTTATTGCGATTTACATATCCAAAATAAAAGTAACAATCCGATAGAAGAGAATTTTCTACAAGATATTCGTATTTTTTCTGTATAATCGCAGAATTCCCATTGTTTTCCACCATGTCAGAAAATCCAATAGTTGACTTGGCCATTCTTGAAAGTAATGATGTTGATGATCTTTCAATTCCTAGAATTTGATGGATTATAGAAAATTTTTGATTTATTTTGTCTTTCTTCATGTTCCTCATAATTTCCAACATGTGAGTTGGACTTGGTCTCTTTAGATTGATAGAAAATATAGCATCTGACAAAAAATATGCTGCGCATTTTATCCATATCCCTGCAAAAGGATCGTTAGTTTTGATAGAATCTTTTGCTTTGTTGGCAAAAATTCCTGCATCGACAAGACAGACTTCTAGCATGAGACATTGCAATCTGTTCCTTTTTTTCTTTTATTTTTGACAACAACATCCTAAGCTTCCACTGACTGTCGTTTATGACAGTTACATCTTGTAGATGATGTAAGATATCTCCATCAAATTCATCAAGAGAGTGATGATGTATTCGAACAAGATCATCTCCTACACGATGAACCGACTCTCCAGACTGACCATCCATTACTAGTACATCATATTCACAACACTCAAAATTAGTCCCATCATTTCTACAACCTCCAAAACCAACAGGAAAATCAGCAAGTGAAAGCAAATTAGGAATTTGTTTTATGTCCATTAGAAATTAAAATGGAGATTTTGCTATAAAGTATCAAAGCTGTTAAAATTTACAAATCCATTCAAAGGCAAAACGTTCCTTTAAATTGCTATTCTTTATGGTTTTAAGCTGAGCTCCTGTGGTGTAGTCCGGCTAAGCATACTGCCCTCTCAAGGCAGTGATCCCGGGTTCAAATCCCGGCGGGAGCACTTTTTACTTTAAGATATTCCTAATTTCCAAAATAATCTGTTAGGTATTTTTTCATCTGATACTCTAAAAGTACAGAACCATCAGAATTTTCTGTGACTGAAACCCCACGAATTGAAAATACAGAATCAGCAAAATCTTTTTTCAGATCTTGTGGTACATTCAATATTCCTTTGTATACAAGCCCGTCATTAGTGGGACAAGTTACTGTTATAGATTCACCACTCCCATAGGCAAGACAATTATCATATGATTTTCCATATTCTACCGGAAAATTAGATGAAATGTTTGTCATTCCACTAGAGTTAGTGGCTTGTGCCTCATCTAGGCATCATACTTGGAGAAATACCATGATCAGATGTGGAAACCAGTCCTAAAACTAAAAATCCAACTACAGTAACTGCAAGAAAAGAGAGATGTAGATAATTTCTAGACAAGGGGGTTTTCTTTGAAACAACTTGAACAAGTAATGGTTTTTGCTGTAAAAGTGGCTTCTTTATGCAATATTGATGAGGCTGTAACAAAGTAACATGATTACACGTTTTACATTTCTTTTGAGTAGACTTTCTGCAGCAAGAGCACAATGTATGGTTTTTTAATT
>CAVQVB010000016.1:0-53671 GCA_963716995.1 uncultured Nitrososphaerota archaeon | reverse complement strand
TCTTACCCTGTTGAATTTAGAGTAAGGTTTCCACCCAGTCCCTTGAATGCTTTGAGTATCTGGCCTTCAGTGGTGGAGTTAATTTCATTTGTATAATTTTGATTCAGATTTCCAGTATTGTTTTGCTGTGTATTTGTGTAATTGTTTTCAGTGTTTGATATAGTCTGGTTTGAGTAAGTATTGTTGATATCATTTGGCAATGAAGGTGTCTGTGATTGCTTTGGAATTTGGATGACTGGCTGTTGTGGTTTTGAATTGTTGTTGGCTTGGCAAAGCAATATTGTTTTTTGCTATATTAGATATGCTCAACAGTTTTACTTGATAGAGAGCTGGCGCATCAGTGTTTACAGTCTTTGAATCATAAAGTGTACTCTCTACTGGGAATGGAATGTCATCTTTTATGTAAAACGTATTGTCTTTTACTACTTCAAACCCAACTTGGTATGCAGATGTAGTGGTATTTCCCATGGGTATAGTAGTAAATCTGTTTACCGTGAACTGTGGAACTGGTGATACATATTCATCTACCAGCCCCCACGATGTTCCTATCTTGAGCAATTGTGGTTTGTGCATGTTTGCATATTTTTGTAGATAAAATATAGTATGTGAAAGTGACGTGGCATAATTCATGCTAGTGCCATCAGTTGTAATTGTTGCAAAATCCGAAGATATATGCAAAATGGAAAACCATTGATTGTGGGTACCATCAGGAGTAAAAATTGCTTGAACTATCCAAGTCTGTCCAGTTGGTTCTTGCAAGAGTCCAATAAAATCAAGTTCTGCCTGATAGCAAGAAGTTGCATAGTTTAGAGTGGGTTTTATGGAATAATCACATATGTGGTATGTGTAACTTTGCTGAGGCAATACATCCTTTCCAATATACCATGATGGGTATTCCTTTTGTTTTTCAATGACAAGACGCTCAAAGCTATTGTCAAATCCTATTGCATGTACTGTAACAAAGAAAAATGAGACTATTATAATGACTGCAATTGCCAAAATAATCTTCAACATGCCTTTTCAAATAGTAATTGTTTAAAAACGGAAAATCTTGCTTTAAATTTTATATTTTTCTAAAAATATAATGACATCAAAAATACAAGAAGAGTTTGTTTGGCTTGAGCTCAAGCCTCAACAGAGATTCAAAGATGATCAAGAAAATCAAGTCCTGAAAATAATCCAGTATGCTACTGAATTTGCATTCTTTGTTTTCCGGAACAAGTCTGAAATGAGTTTGATAGTCAGAACCACAGATAAGGATAGGAATCTCTTTGGAACAATTGATGGCCTTACAGTAGAACGTATAGACCCGCCACACTTTGAACGAATGGTTACAAAATATCTTGCGTTAAAAAATCACTTTATGGTTCCTCTTGTAGACCTTGCCAAAATAGTAAAAAGTGATGTCTATTCTAAATTCTGGCAGGAATCATCTAGGTGTATGATGGCCTGCTTTGTTCAGGACCAGACTAGAAAAATCTCAAACGCAATACACGGCAAAGTGACCTCACTTGAGAGCAGAATGTCAAAGAAAAATGCCATATTTTCAAGTAAGAGAAAGGCAGATCTTGCAGGGGCAAAAAGCAAACTTGATGGACATAATCTGTATAATTGTTTTATCATATTTGGAGTAGAGACAACTCTACATGAATTCTCAGAGTTAGATATAGAAAAAAGAAATAGTGTGAATCAAGAGAAAATTCTGTTTGAAAATCGTATCGCTAATCTAAAAAAAGACCTTACCGATGAACAATTCGAAAAGGAATACGAGAAACAAAACAAGATTCATCATGACAATGTCAAAAAAATAAAAGATGCTTTCAAATTGGAGGTGAAAAGATCAAGGGCAGATATTGTCCAGTCAACCAAGACATTAGATGGTATCATCAATGCCGTTCTTCTCAACAGTTTTGCTCATAGAATTACATCTCGTAAGATCAAATTCATACATGGAAAAAAGACTTTCAAGCAAAAACTTGCAGAATTGTTTTCTGTCAAATCAATTGATCCGTATACTTTCATACCTCAAAAATTACATTCAAAAAGTCTTGCCTTATCTGATGTAGAGTTTGCATTCTTTTTGTCATTTCCACAAGAAAAAGATATTCAGACAATCAACTTTGGCGTAGGTGTAACACCTACTTTTGTACACAGTCCTGCTCAAGATCTATCCCTGACAGATATTACTATACAGTGTGATCCGCATCAAGTATCATCAGAGGACCAAGACAGGCTAAATCGTTCAATATGTGACAGCCTCAAAGTTCGTTGTGCAAGATGTGGCGTTCCAATTCATATAAAAAAAGATGGAAAAAACTGACAAGAACATTAGATACTGTATTCAATAATTTTGTATTCTATAACTAATTTTTACTGTGCATTACACTAGGGAGTGATTTGGTTAAATTAGTTAATACCTTCATAGATTCTAGTTCAGATCGGGCCGGACACGCTACTATACAGTTCATTTTTACGTTCCATCATGCCTAATTTTCAATTGAAGATGTAGAGTTTTCATTTTAATCAGCATTTGTTATTTCCTACCGTCGTTCCAAAATCAGGATCCACATGAAAGTCATTCAGGTCCACGCTTGCGGCAGCCTGCCAGCCACAGTTACCGTTTGTGTATTCTATGTGAGGGATGACAAAATCAACATGTTCAAACCAATGGTCATCATGAACTCCCATATCCATACTCTCGAATTGTATATCTTGGTATTTTTTTAATCCAGTAGCCTGTAATGCTCTCTCGATTACTTGCTGCTTTTGTTCTTCTGTTAGAAAGTTATCTGGAGTTTGCAAAATGTAACTGTATTTGCCAGAACATCCATAGGTACTATGACATTGCTACTCTCTTGTACACAGGCAATGGAGGTGTAATAGGTCCATTTCCAGTGTAGTTTTGAGGTGATTGCATGTTACAAACAAGTCTGTTCCTTGATTTGACAACATTGGGTTTGTGCAGAAGGTATAGATTCTCTGCATCTCATAATCTGTGGCATTTAGTTGTACTGGGCTTGACATGATAGGATTTGAAATTGTATAAATTCCAAATAAAATTAGTGATGCTATTCCTATTGTAGTTGCGATTGCAAGGTGTAGAATCTTCAAAAGACAACACAACTCGGTCTTGCAAGTTTAAAAAACTGACGTAGATTTTCACAATTGGTATTCTCTCTAATTATTGAGAGGGGCAGAGTTTTCATTTCTTGAATATCACTCATGGTATGGTTGGTTGCCCACTGTTAAAAGAAATGAATCAAAACCAATGGCAGGCAGTATTACCAAATATGTACCCCTTGGTGCATTACCATCTGCAGTTATCGTCATTGTAACTACCTGTGATGTTGCATTCATGGAAAGCGGTAACATTTCTGATGGCGGTTCAAACAAAACGTCTACTCCCGGATGGTCTGTCACAAATGCTTCAATGGGACCTGCCCCGCCAAATTGTTCTCCTATGCATGAACCTCCAGCCTGCAGGCCCTGTAGAGCATCACTAAAGTCATAACCACTGCCGTCAAACGTGACTCCCGGATACTTTGAAAGATCTTTCAAACTTGTTATTTCATGGTAGAATATGGCATAGTTTGTCAGGTTAAGGGATTTTGGAAGTGGTATTGAATAATCCTGACCTTGCTGTTCTGATACCATTGCATCGATCTTGAAAGTTATAACTCCAGTATTTCCGGGCTTGAGTACATAATCATTCTGCGTTCCACGGTACGGAAATGTTTCATTGTACACGCCATCAAAGCCACTGTAATTTATGACTCGTGATGATTCATAGTATGGAATCTGAAGACCTGAGCTGCGTGGCAGGTGTGCTGGAATTATTGTCGAGTTTGTATCTAATACAAATTGTCTGTCGCCTCCAGGGTATGCTGACTCACTAGTAGCCCATCCTCTTTTTATGAGCATGTATGCAGCATCAAGTTTCACACAAGCAGGAGAATTATCTTTTGCTTTTATTACAAGATAAAGACCTTGTTCACATTTTACATTGTTATTTGGAATTCCAGATTTGAATTGTTTTAGGGGAGTATCTATCTGTGGAATAGTACCACCGTATGAAGCTGGTCCACCACCTGTGGTATAACTACAATTATGTGATTCCAAGGTAGGATATGTTGCTTGAATTACTTTCATTGTTGTCCTGTCTATCATCTACCATTGCACGACCAATCCTCGTTATTGTTATCACATGGTATGAGTGGAACTGTTAGAAGATGCTTTTAGATTGACAATTGCATATTGCCAATTACCAGGTTGATTATTTGCAGTCATGAATCCCATGGAAACAAATTGCCAGTCATTTGACCATTTTTGCAAACCAGGAATTGCCAATGCTACATCAATTAATGCCTGGTTTCCAGAGGGTGATAAGTGTAGGAACTCTAGTTTTAGGATATATCGTAAAAGAAAATGGTGTTGAGATATTTTCATGGGTGTTTGATTTAGAAGTTTGATTCCAAACATCATACGGAAATGATACCGTTGCGTTTACAGTTCCATTTTCTTCTGCCACATAGGTAAGATCCAAGTTAGGACTAGTTGATGTAATTTTTGTACCAGGATCTAGTCGTTGTTCTATTAGTTGCAGCGTACAAGTTACATTGTTTGTTTGAACCATAACGTGATTGTCAAAAGTTACAGAAAATGGGGAATCGCAAGACCCATGCGCGACAAATATCGGGTGCCGTGGAATTGTTGACAAGCGTTGCACTGATCTTAAATGTCTGCCCAATTATAATTGCGGTTGGTAATGTTTGAATATTTTGAATTGTAATACCGTTTTCATTGTCTGCTTGAATTGGTTTTATGTAGAATAATGTAGAAACGATTAGAATTACAATTATTGAAAGGTATAGAACATTCATCTTCTAGACGTACTGGATAGGTATAGTTTAAAAAACTGGTGTAGATTTTCTCTGTAGAATTCTTCTAGTTTAAAAAGGATGGACCGGGCCGGACATGCTACTGTACAGTTCATTTTTCAGTTCCGTTTTGTGCCTAAATTTTTCATTGAGATATAGAGTTTTCATTTTCTAAATTCTAAAACTAGATTTCATTCTATAGAATACTAGTATTGACATGATTCCTGCCAACAAGATTGGAATTGCGAAAGGAAACTCTGGAACTTTTTCTGGCAATACGGTTATTTGAAGAGGTTCAGACCAGAGTGGTTCAACAGAACCTAGGTTTTTGGGATTCATATCAAATGTAAGTACTGCAACTGACATTACAGTATAGTTTCCAGGAATTGACAATTTTGGTTGAAGAAAAGAATACGGTGCAGAAGTAACTCCCCATGGTTGTATACTGATATGTTCTCCAGGTTGCAGTATTTTTGTACCATAAAACTCTGGAATACAAGCCAATTGTGAATTTGGCCACACTTCATTTCCAGTTTGATCTTTAATTTCGAGAGCAACCCACGGTTCACAGTATGCTACTTTCACAGTCTTGTTTCCAGTGTTGATTAATTCAGCATTAATTGTGATATTTTCTCCCATTTTGTATGCTAATTTTTGTGTAGTCTGATTAAGAATCAATACAGAATCACCATGGATGAGTTTTGTTGTTGCAGTGTTGCCAAACTGTTTTTCCAGCGTAGCATAATTTTGTGCGTATACTGGTGACATCATCATTATTGGAATAATACAAACAAAAAGAAACATTAATTGAAAAGTGTAGAGTATTCATTCTTAACATGTATTGTACCGTCATGATTTATTTGCCTTCGTTGTCTCCAAAACCTATTGCTGCTGCAAACCCGCGCCAATAACGCCTGACAAATCCATAGCCAATGACAGCCAATGAAAGCAGTAACACCAGTGTAGCAATCTTGCTATAATCATAGGTGTCTTGAGGTGCAGAGTTGTCTATGTCAAAAGTCTGCGATGCCTTGCCACCCCAAATGTTGTATGCATCAACTGTAGAATTTTTGTTCCTGTCAGGTAGCATGACAGTGCATCCCTTTGTGCAAGTAATGTTTTGCATCTTTCCATCTACTAGAACCTGAGAGTATGGCCCAAAGTTATTGTCAGGATGGATGGTTACAATTCCTTGGTATCTTGTACCGTTGAGTATATTGTTTTGGTCCATGTTGACTACATATTTCCAATTTGTATCAAACTCAAATCCACGTTCTATAAACGAGAGTTGTTTTCCTCCGGCAGTGATGGTAACATTATACGGCGAGGGTTGTTCATACACCAAATTGAGAGGAAGATCAAGAGGATTTTGTGCAAATACTTGCGATATGTCTGGTATTACCATCGATGTAAGATGTGCTTGCAAATTTATCACTCCAGTACCTGTTGCTGAATTGTCTTTTCCATACATGTCATCTAGTACAATTCCTGCAAAGATCCTGTCTCTGTCATGGATGACCTTGGTTCGTATAAAGTCCTGTTCATATGTTGCATTCTCGGAATAATCAGGTATCATCTTCAAATCAAGTGGTATGTGATTTATGGAACCATCAGAGTGCAAGGCAATTACAATCACATCAGTACTAAATCTAGTATGTGGATATCCAAAATAATATTTTGAAAGATCAAGCTTGTCCAGTCCTGCAAAGTTTACAGATTGTAATGTATTGATTATCGTGGAATTATCATAACGTGTTTTTAATATGGTAAACAAAATTGGATGCTGAAATATTATATTTCCATATCCTGATTTTACAAACATGGCTACATTATTTCCTGGCTGTAACGAATTGCTTTGATATGTGAAATTATCATCGATGAAATTTGCAGAATGTGACTCTGACCATGTCATGGTAACATTTAGCGGTACAGGTGTTAGGATCTTGTATGCATAACTAGTGTAAGAAAATGAGTTTATCTTGCTTCGTCTATATTCATGAACTCCCTGGTCCGGGTCGTCCTGTCCCCCACCTTTGGACCCAAGATAATGCATGGCCACTGCAGGCCTGTTCCCAAACCCCCACCATTGGCCGTCTTTTAGCACCGTATAGCCATAACTTGAATTATACACGGGATCATACTTTACAACCAACGCATCTGTCTTTGTAAATTGGCTTTGGCCAATCAATCTTCCAAGATTGTACACGGTTGTTTTATACGTGAAAATGTGTTTTTTGATATCTGAACTAGTTTCTGGGACCCAATTTGTCTGGCCCTGTGCATATTCATATGAAAATGTCCAAGGCTTTGCCCTGGAATATAGTAGTGTATCACTGCAAGATTTTTTTTGACATTCAAAATCTTTTTGCAAATATATATCTGATGAGTAGGTAGTATGTGCTGAAATTGTACCAACCCTTTGATTCTTCCATTGATATTGTGGATTGAAAACAATATTGATTCCATCCCAGATATAATATGTCCCGTCTAGATTTCTCATCATAAAACCGTCTGTATCTGTCAAGTTTTGTTTTGTTAGATCAATTGTTACTTTTGGTGAGATTATCGGAGGAGAATATGAAGTACTTCCAGCAGTACTACCTCTAAAACATGTACCACCAGTTTGTGGATTGAAACTACAAATCAGGCCATACCCAAAAACAACTTGAGATAAAGTTGCAGCACTTGATCCAATTCCAATCTCTGCATGTCCTGACTCTGTATATCCAAAAGACTGTCCTCCCCCTGATGACATTGGTGAAACTTGGATCTGACTAATTTGAAGACCGTCTGCGTTTATTGATTTTGGTTTGATTGACCAGCACCAGGAATTCCAGTGAACATTGATTGCAAAATCAAATGCATCACCAGGATAAAACGTGCCATCAGGATTACTGCGAGGCAATCCGTTGTACTGCGATGGAGTTGTATGTATGTCCAACCAAACTTTACAGCCAGGAATTAGCATGTCTGCAGAAGATGTCGGCATCATGGAAGGAGAAAACAGGATCAATGAAATTAGTGTCAGACCAATAATTTTCTTCACGCAGATTAAGAAAAGTGATTTTAAAAAGCAAAATTATTGCAGTGGAAATTCAAAGATTGAACCATATGTTGTAACAATCTGCATCTTAGAGCCTGATGTACCAGTTGATATTATCACAGGTTCCTTTACTGGTAAAAATTGGGTTTGTGTACCATTAACAAATGTCATAGTATAGGATTGTTGTCGTACTGCATCCACCATGACCCTGTCTAAATTAATATTTGCAAGGCCAAAATTTACTAATTCTACCTCTGATCCCGTGCCTGTGTCTCTTCCTGTTACAAATGATATGCTCTCTGACATTCTCTTTTGGGACGAATCCAGCATCTGATAGGCACTTTGCTGTTGATTGTTAAACTGGTTAGATGATGCTGCAATTACAACCCCTGCAATGGCAAGAGCTACTGTAAACATCATGATTGTAGAATATATTTCTGATATTCCTCTTCGTTGCATCATGATTATAAAATATAGCAGATTTAAAGCACTTGAACGACGGTTTTGTTATGTCTTTGATTGCTGATGCTCAGAAATCCCAATTGATCAATCAACAAGGTAATAGTAACTTATAGCCAGATTTTATTTGATTTCATATATCGTTTCATAAACCACTGCAAAAAAGGCATCTCGTCATTTTTCAAGTTAGATTTTTCAAGAACGGCATAGTATTGGTATCGTGAAACATACTCTATGTTCAACATAGGATACCTGTTTTCATCAAGTATGCAATTCATTAACAGTCTTGATATTCTTCCATTGCCATCACCAAATGGATGAATTGACACAAATTTGAGATGAGCCAATGCTGCAAGCTCAGCCGGATTCATCTTGGATTTTGTAGACTGGTACCATTTGAAAAATTCTCTTAGAAGAGAAAAAACCTTATCACCTGGTGGAAACTTTGTTTTGCTTCCACGAACTGTGATTTCGTAATCTCTGATATCACCAGCAAGGTCAATCTTTGTCTTGTTGAACATTTTTGTGTGCCAATACCTAACAGTGTCAAGTGAGATCTGTTTTTCATGTTTTAGCATCTCAAAAAAAACCTGTTCTGCAAGCTCTGCCTCAATCATATCAGATTTTGGTTTGTTGGAAGGTGTGACACCATCCCTCAACAATCTCTCAGTCTCAAGTCTGGTAAGTGTAGATCCTTCAATTCTCTGTGTATGATATGTAAACTGGATGACAAAATCTTTCAACTCTTGCTCGATTACACTTTTTGGCATCTTTTTTTGGTTCGCAACAAAATTTTTGCGTATTAATTCCAGCTGAGGATACCAATCCTCCCTGTAAAATTCAAGCAGAAATCTTTTCTTTCGTTCTTCAATATCAGTTGGTATTTCTTTTCCAAGATACTCTCTTTTGGTTCTTGATTTGTTGTGGTGGGTCAGATAATAATAGGTCTGATTACTAGTTTTTTGTAGTATTACGCTGACCATGTGCTAGTTATGTTACCCTATGTATTTATATTTTCATTAGATTTACAATAAAGGGGTAATAAGTTGGCTATGAAATACCTGCATTGATACTATATCATTTGTACTGGTTTATCGCCCTAACTGAACAACTGACAAGGTAGTAGTATCTAATCAAAGTCTTATCTTCATTTTCTAACTTGTCCTATCCTGCATTAATTTGTCTGCTAGTAACAAATGTAGAACCATCACTTGTTGTTGCACTTACTCTTACAGTATAGCTGTTGCCATAAACAACTGCTGCATTTAGAATACCTTTTTGTTCTAATGTCTGACTAGGACCAATGCTTGTTGTGTTCTGTGAAAGATTATACGTCACACCGTTAATGTCTGCAGATATCGTTGTTTGAATGAAAGGTTTGTTTCCGGTATTTTGTAAAACAATGTCATACCAAGTTAAAGTTCCAGACTGGATTCCTGAAAGGTTGCCGTGTTTATTGTGTATTCTGCATTTGACGAGAGTATGCTGTTTGATGTATTCATATAATTATAGACAATGCCAGACATTCCTACTGCTATGATTACCAGCAAAGAAATTGCATATGCAGAATGTACACCGCGTCTTTTCACACATGCAAAACAAATCAAGTTTTAAAGGCTCACATGTGCTTTTGTCTTTTTGGCTGACTCAGAAATATCGGATCGTTTCGAATCAACTTGCCAGTATTATCATACAAGCATACATGGTAAAGCACCTGCCCATGAGATTCTGATATTTTCTTGACACGTATAGTATGAGTTTGTGTTTCAAATTTATCTCCGACATGAAGATTTCCAATCTTTTCTGCCAAATCAATTTCTGAGATTCCAATGATACCAGACATCTCTTGGAAATATTTGTAATACTTGTTCTTAAGCTGCATTTGTGTTCAATGGCGATGTGCCAAACATGTCAAGCTCTTCTTTTGATGGAGTAATGGAACAACGAATCCTGTAATCGCGTGTCAAGATCAAGGCATCTCCTGGAACAAATGTCTGAATCATGTCTTTTTCCTGTGGAGACAACTGCAATGATTTTGCAAGTTCTTCAGCCGCAATCTCGTTGTTTCGTAGTATTATTTTCGTCTCACTGTTGTCAAAGAATGCACGCCCAGCCTCTGTCTTTGTTACGTCTTCCACCCTTTGTGAAATAAACATGAAAATTACATTCTTTTTCCTGCCCATGCGTGCAAGCAAGTCTACGAATTTTGAGGCACTGGCAAACCTGAAGATGAGATGCCCTTCATCAATTACAAGTATTTTTGGAATCTCTACTGGTGCTGCCTCTATCTTTTTCCATAATTTGGCCAGTGCAAGGAAGCTTATCTTTGCTACAGAATCTTCAGCATAGGTTCCTTTTAGTGATATGATAGTACGGTCAGATATTGCAGGTTGACCCTTGAATAAAGTTGCCATTGGACCAGTAACAAGATTTACCAGATATTTTTTCTCTTCATCTGAGAGTTTTTCATAAAACTCATCAAGGCTTTTTATTCCATCACACTTTGCCAAAAATGAATTTGCAACAAGTGTTGGGGCTTGGGCAATCTCGCACAAAACATTTACCGCATCACTTGGTTTTTCAAACATCTTGAATGGATCAAAGCCGAGTTCTTGTTCTCCTGTGATTCTTATTGGTTCCACATCAAGATACTTGGCAATATTTTCATACTCTCCCTGTGGGTCAACAACAAAGATGAATGCATCAGGATACTTGTCCATCAGTCTCTTCATCATTAGTTTGGCAGTAACAGACTTGCCTGCACCCGAGCCTGCTAAAATCAGTATGTTATAGTTTGCACGCATTGTATAGTTGAAGATGACAGGTGCACCAGTGCTATAGTTTACACCTATGGTTATTCCGTTTGGAACTTCTAACATGTCTGCGCTTACAAATGGATAAAAAACTGCACACGATCCAAGCTCGACGTAGAGTTTTTTTCCCCATCCGGTCAACATTTTGGCCTGGTTTGCAGATGTGTTGTCAAAACTTGAGAGAGATATCCTGGTTTGTTTTACAAATCTTTTTGATTTTTCCTTTAATGATTTTAGATCGTCAGCTTGGACTATCACATTAGCAGTAACTGTGAACAATTTTGTACTATTTTTTTCAAGTGCAGATACGGCCTCAAGTGCCATCTGGATCTGATGCATCATCTTTGGATTGGTGCTTTGTGTGGCTTGCATGAGGTGAATCTTTTTTCTCAATTTTGACACTGCCTTGTCTTGCTCTATAGGAGCAAAATTGAGCAGTATTGCATCAGATACAGGAAGCAGGGAGTGAATCCATGCCGGTGAGAGCGTGGATGAGAGAGAATACAGCGTAAAGCATTTGGCTAACTTGCCATTCTCAAGTATTACATGTTTTAGAAATTCATTTTTTACAGAAAATTGTGAACATATTTGTTGCAAGAAAATAATCAAAACCCTGTCTTTCAAGTACCCAATCCAAGGGTTCTGTACTTGACATAAAAGTTCTCAAGATTTGGAGATGTCTTATTTCGTTTCCCATCTGTGCGTCTAACGGTTCTTTTATCATTGTAATACAAAGTGGTTCCTGTATTGAAGTAAGCAATGAATAAAAATGTGATAGTACGGTTCGTTGCTTTTCATCAGAAAGTGTAAAGAAATTTGTTGGCTTTACTTCATAGTTATGTATTGTCTTGGTTCTTTGCACAGAATTTAGAGAACATTTCTTTTTAAGGGAATGAGAATCAAGAGTTGGCTAATTTTTTACAGTTGGATAGAATTGATAGTATTGACGCAAGATATTGAAAACATCTGATACCTCGTAAGCCTTTTTTTCAATGCATGCATCAAGTAATGTCATTCTTTTTTCCATGTCAGATACAGGATCAATACCAAAAAGATCTGCAACATATCCAAGTCTTTTGCTTTTCTTAACCAGTTCCTCTATATCGTTGAGACCAAAGTCATTGTTCTTCCTATCAAAACTAAACAAATCTGTTGTTTCTATTCCTGTATCTGTTGGATTAATTTCTGTCAGTGTTTTTATTCTTCGCATTGTTTTTCCATCTATACCTTTGAGTGTAGTTGAATGGATTGCAAACCAAAGCAACATTTGCTGTGAAAGTTTTATGTTGATTGGCTCTGCTGCAAGTCTTGTTAATGCTGATTTTATGTCAGAGCCATGAACAGAGCTTAGCCCCCCATGTCCAGTTGCAGCACTCTGGAACATCTCGTTTGCTTCCTTTCCACGAACCTCTCCTACAATGACAAAGTCAGGTCTCATTCTCAGTGTTGCCTTGATTAGTTCCATAATTCCAATATCATTATCTGATTTGACAAGCGGGCTTGACCTTGTATGTAATGACACTGTACGTTTCTGCGGTATCTGAAGTTCAGGTGTTTCTTCTATGGTTATGATACGCCATCTAGGATTGGCCATGGTCATCAGAGAATTTATCAGCGTAGTCTTTCCAGAACCAGTTTCTCCAATTATAATGCCAAATGCCTTTGCGTCTATTAGCATCCAGACATATGCCGCCATCAGTTTGCTTATGGTTCCAAATTGTAACAGATGTGTGATAGTATAGGGTTTTGATGGAAATTTTCTTATGGATACTGTAGAGCCGTTGCCTGAGACCTCTTTTCCATATATGACCATGATTCTGTGTTTTGTTCTAGTTGTTCCATCCATTATGGGCTTGGCAACTGTAACAGATTTTCCAGTCTTTTGAACAAGTCTTTGAGTGTAAGAATCCATCAGACTAGATTTGCCTATGACAATATTGGTATCAAGTATGTGCATTTCAGAATGTTTTCGATGTATCACTCCAACATCTGTATCATGTCTTTCGATTAGAATTTCTTCGATATCATCATCATTCATCAGGACATCGAAAACGCCATACCCCAAAACTTCACGAACAATGTAATATTTTAGACGATCATAAAATTTTGAGACCTGATTTACAATTCCTTTTTCCTGAGCATCTTGCCAGATGTATTTTTCCAGATGATGAATGCGCTCTTCCTCAGTCTCTAGTTTGTCAAGAAATGGCAAAGAATTCATTAGATGGTCCATTATCTTTTCATAAATTTGAAACTCGTTTTGTTCCAAGTGAGGTTCTTTTATCAAATATTCACCAGTTGATGTAATGAAAACTTCAGCTTGGTTTACTGGATAATGATCAATGACCTGCACTTGTTCTATGTTTGCATCAAGTGCAATGATTTTTGAAACCACAATTTTAAAAAATAAATTCTATAAAAACATGTTCAATTATTTCATAGCCTTATCGACAGATTCTATAACTATCTGGACTTACAGCTCTCCAAATCATACATTTTGAGGAATCATCCTTGCTTCAGAAGCAAGTATAGTTCCTCAAAATATAAAATCATTAGGATACATAATTACGTAACAACAAATTCTTTGTTTGAACGCCATGCAGTCATGTGTGTAATCCCAAAAACCAGAGCAATGATGCCTGCAGGTGACATATCAAGTCTAAGATCAAAAATAGACCCTGAGAAAATAATGACAATTTCAAATAGAATTTGCAGTACTAGTGATTGTTTAGGGGTAAATCTACGAGAAAATAATCGTACCATTACATTTGTCTCATATTTTATAAATTCGTTGAATCTAACTGTGCTTTTAATATCCAATAAAAAGAATGTCAGCCAAAATGTAAAAAATGAAAGAGATAGCCACCAAGGAAATGAAATGCCAACTCCAAGTAATATCAGTGGGGCAAATCCAAGCGAGGTGCTAATCTTTTTTTTAACTCTAGCTTGATTCCACCTATGGCAAGAACTATGGCTGCAATTATGCCTCCGATAAGCTGACCTGCTCCAAAGGTGCGTTTCAATAGATCTGGTGGAATTAATGCAGTGGCATCAGATGCATTTACCTTGCCTGATGTTATATCTACACCAGCTATGTAACTGAGCAATGTTGGTGCAATCAGTATCAGTACAAGACCTCCAATAGCAGCTATCATCATTTTTGAATACTTGTTGCCCATGTTTACTTCTTCGCCAGCGGCGTGGTCTAACATGTTACCATAAAATGATGAATTATTTAAGCCAGATTTTCTTGGTGCATTTTCACTTCGATGGTTTCTAAAAACACTGGTTCCACTTGTTCATCTACACAAACTGTAATGTTTTTTTTGCCTTGAGTTTTTGGTATGATTATAGTTTCCAATTCCCCGTTGATATCTGTAGTCAGTGCATCCAAGTAAGTTCCATCAAGATACACTTTGGATTTTTTGTTAGCGAGAACCTTTCCAGTTGGACCTACAAGTTTAACCTTGAATCTATACGGTCTTGAAAGATCTGACACTGTAATGGTCCTAATCTCATTTTCTTGCGAATCCTCAATTAAGGAACAAGCAAGACCGAGTTTTTTACTTGAACTTGATAACTTTTTGCTCTTTGCCTTTTTCTTTTTGTTTCCTGTACCATAATGTCTCCCCATGAAAAATAAAACCATAGAGATTACCATTTGCTCTGATGAGGTAACTTTTGGTTTTGTTAGCGCCAAGAATGCTCCAATTCCTTCAGGAATTACAGCAAATATGCTGTGTGAACTTGA
Source organism: uncultured Nitrososphaerota archaeon (assembly GCA_963716995.1). GTDB lineage: Archaea > Thermoproteota > Nitrososphaeria > Nitrososphaerales > Nitrosopumilaceae > Nitrosotalea. The sequence goes on along the minus strand of CAVQVB010000016.1, from coordinate 38,728 downwards.
AAATATCAAATAAGATATCATGGAGGCAAGACCCAAAATGAAAAATTGCCTCATAGAAATTCGCCCAATTATAGGAAAAGACAGTACTGGTTCGTTTAATGCACTTACATCTTCAAACCACAGGATCTCTAGGTTTCTCAATCATATCATGAAAAAAAATAAAATAAAAGGGATTTTGCTATGGAGCAAACAACGATCCGGTCTTTGATGTCACAGACCCATCATCTGATATGGCTTTTACAATCATGGGCAATTGGGTTCCAGATATAGGATTGGCTGGAATTGGAATTACTTTACCAGAATAGCTTGCTGTCTGACCGGGTATTAGAGGCAAAGGAGCAAGAGTATATGGTATAGAATCCTGCACTTGGGCAGTCAAGTTGGTCAGTTTTTTGTTGCCATCGTTTTTGACATCAACTGTAAGATAGTATGTCCCGTTGAAGGTCTTTGTAAATTCACTGTGAGAGATACTGACTGATGTGCGTTGTACCAACGATTGCACTCCTCCAGTAACAGAGAATGCAACAACTCCCACAATTGCAATTACGACTCCAATAATCAATGCTATTTCCATTGATTGCGACATTGCTTTTCTTTTTTGCAGTTTTACCATCAACGGTCAAATGCGATATTGTTTTTAAACCAGAACCCAGAGCCTTTGGTTTTTATCTTTTTAATCATATCTTGTTGTAATGTGTGAATTATAATCAGGTAATAGTTGCCCTTGTTGCAATAATCTGGTTATCATTAGCGTTCAATAATCTGACTGTCTTTGGGATTTCAACAGTAGGATTGCTATTCATTTTAGCAAAACGTACATCAAAAAAGTTTGATTGGAAAAAACTCGTTGAGAAATTTTACAAATTCTCTTTGCTGCAAAAATTAAACATATCAAATACAAAAAAACCCTCTGCCAGAATAATTCCTTTGTCAATCAACCTACCAATTTTTATCTCAAAACCAGTACTTGACATGCCAATATTTCAAAAATTACAGAAAAAACTTGGCAGTCAGATTGAAAGCGAGATTAGGATGTCAGGCAAGCCTGCAAACTCGCTTAACATGATAAAAAAGAGCATGTCATTTTCTGTCCTGTTTGTCATAATCATACTTCCAATTGCTATTGCATTAGGGATCTTTGTAACTCCATTATTTTTTGCCCTCATTATACTACCAATGGGAATCATGTTTTATCCAAGAATGGCACTCGGACTTGCCAAATCAAAACGTGAGACGGCAATCAACCACGAACTGGCATATTTTACAAAATATGCATCAATAATGCAAAGTGTAGAAAAAACGCTGTATGACTCGCTAGTTGAAATTATAGGCAATGGGCTGTTTGAGATTATAGAAACTGATGCCAAGATGGCTTATCGTAATGTCACCATGTTTGCGATGGACATCTTTGAGGCCCTCAATGATATAGCACTGCATCATCCAAACAGAGTATTCCAGTCATTTCTTTTGAGTTATGTAGCAACGGCACAGACAGGTGGAGATCTTACAAATCTAATTGAGAGAGAAGCTGAATCCTTCTTCGAGTCCCTAAAAGAAAATCTCAAGAGATACCTGGGAACTGCAACAACCTTTGGCGAGATATTGTTGATAATACTTTTGATCATGCCTACATTTTTGATTGCAACGTCATTTCTTTTACCAGGTGGATCTGTTACACTTCTCTTGCTTGTGGGTGTAGTAGGAATTCCCATGATGAGTATGGGATTGATTGTCATGATAGATTCTGCACAGCCAAGAAATTTGAACAAGATAACAATTGGAAATCTTGCCTTTGTGGTTGCCATAATAATTGCAATTGCCATGTCAGCTCTGCGCCAAGCACCCTGGCTTGTAATCACATCAAGTGTGCTTGGGTTTGCATTGGCAAACATGTTTAACACAACACCGCAATTTTTGCGAATCAAAAATATCGAAAATGCATTACCTGAATTTCTCCGAGATGTAACAGAGTATAGAAAGATAGGATATGACATGACAATATCACTATACAGACTTTATGGAACACGAAAATATAATAAATATTTTAATGAATTGTTTGGAATGATTTATTCGCAGTTAAAATCTGGCGCAACACTGTCTGGCATTTCTGGCATAGAAGACAAGTCATGGATAACTAAACTAGTGTTATTTATTTTAGGAAAACTTGCAGACACTGGAGGGGGAACACCATTGACTCTTGAACACTTGACTAGATTTGTGTCAGATGTTACCACTACAAAAAAATCAACAATGTCTGCATTACGTATGCAAATGTTGCTGGTGTACATTGGTCCAATCATCATGGTTTTTGTGTCAAAGACGTCCATCTCATTGCTAACAAAGATGAGTTCGAACTTGTCATTTTTTAGCAATTTGGGAGTAGGTGGTGCATTTGCCATAACACCAGAGTTTGTAGATGCCATCAATATTGTAATAGTGATATCATCACTAGCCATGGGATTTGTCTTTACCAAGATCAGCATGTTTACCCTCAAAGATACAAAAAATGTGGCAATTACAGCAATTATAGTAATCATTGCCATTTTGATTTCCCCATATCTTCCGTCCATTTTTTAAATTCCACAAAGTGAAAAAAGTACATGTCAAACAATTGGATAATCTAGTAAATGATTATGTGACTAGAGTTTGCATTTTCTTCAAAGCGGTTTGTCAAACTCAAAGACATAGATTCCTTTTCCATTGACTAGGCCGTCATTTACATCATAATCTATACCAAAAATCATAGATCGTGCATCACTTGAAATTGCAATACCTATTGGCCACTCAGTGTACGGAGATGATTCTCTTCCATATACCAGCTTGTCAGTCCCATCATGAATATTTCGTAATTTAATAAAACCTGCAGAGCATGTTTGTGAGTTTGCTGTACTATCTAATGGGATGCAATGGTTTGATTGAACTGTATACAAAATGGAATTTTCATCATGAGACCAAATCAGGTTTTGATATCCAGTAGTTGAAGTGTCAAGGGTTGTGATACTGCCAGAATTTACATCAAGCAGTTTCAAGCCAATTTGTATATTAGAAAAAGGTGGGCCGCCAATTGGGTTGCAGAGTATCATTGCATGCAGTTTTGGGTTTAAGGGATGTGTCATGTCTGTAAATGCAATGTATTTTCCATCTGGACTTGTGTCTATTTCCTGGAAAGTTTCAGTGCCGTTATAGATTGACTTTATTTTGTTATCTTGTTGATCAGCAATCCATAATACAGTATAGTACCCTGCCCAGTCATTTCCGCTTGTGTCATTTACTTTGAGTGGGCAGATCTTGGTTTGATAGCACTATGTTCCTCTTGGTATACAATGTTTCCATCAGGCATGACATCAAAGACGTTTACGTTTCCACTCTTGGTTAGTTTTGTAAGAGCCTGGTTTTTCATATCATACTTGAACACATCTCGATTGTTCTGTCCGTTGTACCACCCATCAAAGAAAATGTCATCTGATACAATGCGAATCTTGTTGATTACGTCAAATTTCATTTTGATTGGAATCTCTTGTAGTTTCTGGCCATCACGACTTATCGCCCATAATGTGCTTCCGTCTGGATTTGCATTGCCAAAAGCAAAGACTGCAAATTTTCCATCTTGGCTCCAGGCAAAATATCCTAGCGATACTCCAGAATCATTGCCTGTGTCGTTTGGGTTGTAGATGTTCCGTATACGATAGATGTCTGAGATATTTCCTTCAGTTGCATTTACCACTGCATCATAACTGATATGAGGTGGAAGTGAGTCAAGTGTCATTCCAGGAAAAACTTTGAAATCATCATGCATATTTTGGATTTTTTGTCTTGTCAATTCTTTTTTCATCTCATCTTTTATCAAAAAACTTCCTAGATCGGTATAGAATTTGTCTTTGTATTTTTCATAATAGGCATTTAGTTGTTCAGGTGTTTTATTTTTCCATTCATCAACAGTTTGTGACAGATACGTAACATTATCTGTTATCTCAAACTCTTTTTTTGTTTCATTTGAGATGGGAGTATACGAGTTAATTGTAATGCCTATTTTACTGAGTATGAGTTGCGCCCATCCACGTTCAACAAGTTTTGATACCGTATCAGACTGTACACAGTCAGTGGAGCCATCTTCTGCCTTGATAATCAAATGTAGATTCTGATTGCATTTTACATATTCGGGTTTTATGCCTTCTTTGAATTGTTGCATGGGAGACAAAGGAGTTTTCTCTAATTTCACACTGCTAACATTGTGTTCCACCTCTACTGTAGTTCCCAAAAGACTGTTGTCAAAGATAACATCAATCTCATACGTACCAGCCTTTTTTCTTATAAAACTTGTGTCCACTGTCTGATGCCCTATGCATTTTTTTAGTTCTACTTGTTTTGTTACATTAGAAAGCTATTCTCCATTAGTTTCATTTTTTACATCTATCTCTACATCAAACTTTTTTGTTTTTATATTTCTGTTCCAAGCATCATAATTTATCTATATTTCATCATCCACCCTTAACAATTTTTTTATTCCTTTTTTTACACTTTATTTAGTATATGCATTCAGTGCTTTATATCTATTTTCCTTTTAAAGAGAAAAGTTCATTTCACTTTTTGTATGCGCAGTATCACATAAGTAATCAGTATAATGTTAAAAATACCACTCAACATAATTTCCATTCTCATTTTTCATATACATTAAATCTCTTTTTCCAACATCATACACACTCCAATATAGCGATACCGTTAGACCGTTATGATCCTGAATCTGTACAATATATACAAATGGCTGTGCACAGTGCTGGCCATTTGCCAAGTCATATGTAATTTGAATCTGCTGGCCTACCTTCACAGGTCCAGTGATTGCATTACCCAAACTGTCAACTATTCTTGGATTGTATGCTGGTGGACCACGGATAATAGGTGCATAGACATGCGCTGGAATATTTTGTTGATTACATGGCAGACCAGTGTAGTGAAAAGTTGTTTGATTCTTAGCTCCTCCGTATTGGGCAACTACGGTAAAATTTCCACCTGAAATATCATTAATCGTCAGTGGCAAGGTATACGAATATCTGCCATTGGAATTAGGAGTGAACGATAATGATACAGGATGTGGATAGTTTGTGCTCAAAGTTACGATAGATATCATTTGATCTGGTATAACAGAGCTAACTCTACCTGAGATTGTGTAATTTTCCCCGTAACGGTATGAAGTTTTGTCAGTTGAGATTGTCAGTGATTCCTGTACAGAATACACGTAATGAGGCGAAATAAAAATACATAGTAGCAAAATTGGAATGGTAAAAGTGAAAAGTGTTAGGATTTTCATTGTCTAAACCTCATCCTGTAAAATCCAATAACAGAAACTATGCCAATTAACAAAACCGGAACTGTGAGAGGAAACTCTGGAACCATCAAGGTACGGCTTGCATTCCCGCTTTCTATGTCCGTATGAATTGGTGAAGTGGAATTACAATCAAGCAATGATTGAGAATCGTGTTCGTATCTAGAGTCAGCCATGTAAAAACCCGAATTCATCATAGTGGAATTATATTTTACAGATCCGAGTACAACAAAAAAATCAGTTTCAATTTGTGTATTTGTTGGACTGCCATAATCATGACCAACATTTACAAACTGATTAAATCGTATGTCGTGTGGAATTATGCCCAAGTTTTGAAAATATTCCCTTATTGCAGTACTCATAGCACAGTATTCAGTATGGTTGTCACCCAAATTTGGCGGCACCGTATTTGACCATGGTACAGCTTTGCCTGATACTGGATACGATTCCGTTGTCACAAATAATCCTCCATTCGTAAGTTTATCAACGACATGAAAATAAGTCTCACCTGATGTTCCGTTACTTTGCTCTAGTACAGTATATCGATACCATATAGAAGAAGAATCAGTACTGGCATAAGATGAACCGAAAAATGAAATGTAAGTAATACATGTCAGAATTGTAATTAGAGAATAGCACGATATTTTCATGGTTTACAGGTACTGGACTGACATGGTTTAAAAAATTGGTGTATCTTTCTTCTAGTTTTAGCATAAGTCAGGAGATGATAAGATCCAAATGCCATTACTAGAACAATTTTCAGACCCACTAGTGAAATTATTTAGTTAATCCAGTTCTCTTTGAAAGATCACAAGATTAACTATCATTTCATTCTAACAATGCCAAAAACCTGTGTTAAAAAGAAATACAATTTTTCTTCCCATGCTAGACCCGAGCACCGTACTTTTTCTAAGACAGATCATGGCATTGACAATGTTATCAGTAGCATCATATTTTGACATAAAGACACGTCAAGTAGACGATAGAATCTGGTTGATTTTTGCAATCCCTGGAATTGTATTATATTTTCTAGCCCCACTGCCATCTTTTACTACCATTTTCTTTCTGGTCATAGGTGCAATCATTGGAATGACGTGGTTTCTCACAAAAGCATTTGGTCAGGCAGACGGGCTTGCCATAATTGCACTTGCAGTTGTATTTCCCATATTCAATGAGATGCCAGTTTCGGTACTAGTTGCACTGGCAACAACTGTATTGCTAGGATTATTTGGTACGTTGTATAATATCGCATACAATCTTTCAGACATGTTACATGGCAATCTATTTCATGGAATCAATGAAAAATTACATCGCAAGATACTTGCATTTCTTACCATGCATAGAAAAAGAAGATACGAAAAATTTGTCATACCATCACAGACAGGTGACAAGTTTTCATTTCATTTCAAACCAAACCCAGATGAAGATTTTGCAGGTGATTTTACAGGTTATGTATCATCGGCATTCCCGCTTGTACCATTTATGCTAGTTGCACTTGTTTTATTTCTTGTAATATTCTAGTCTGATACACATTCGAGTCCTAGAACCTGAAGAGTTAGAAATTAGTTTCATTATAGCGCAGAAAATTCTTCCGTATAATGAAACTGTGAATACGTCATGGAAATAATAAAACATTCAAGCTTGTCGCTTTAAAAGTACGTTACCTATTGATTTTGTGTTTAAATCAAGAAACGGATTTGGGTTAGACTCGATTATAATTCTGATATCAACTATTGCCATCATTGCCATAATGATTGGTGTAGGAAAGGTCTTCATGACGACACTTGAGAATTCCTATGTTTCACTTACAACCAGCATGCCAAAGTTCAGCACAACAGGAGATTATCCTGATACAATACACAACAAGACAGATTCACTTCTCTCAGTTTACAACATGTTACGGTCTGGGATAATTTGGGCAATTGCAGCAGTCTTGATGATAGCTGGAATTTTATTCATGCTAGAGCAGATAGAAGTTGTTCCTGCATCAACAGCATTTGGAATTATTTCAAAAGGCACATTATACTTTGTAATTTTATTTGGCTTTCCTCCAATTTGGGACCTGTATGCTAGTGTAATTGAACTAGGATCAAAAACAATAATGGATCCTGCAAATACAGGCCAGACTCCTGATTCTGTTGTCAAGGTGTTTGACACCATAAACGGAATGGGAATATCACAAGGTAAAGTACCGCAGGTAGACAATTCAGTTCTAAATAATCTTGTACAATTATTCAACGGTTCAGATATTTTATCTACTTTCTCAGATCAGGGAAAAGCTTTGATACTTGGTGCAATTGGGTCTATACTTTCACTAATACTTTCATTTTTGACTTACATGTTTGCAGCAATAAGACAAGTACTAACAGCAGTATTGATTGCAGGACTGCCTGTTATTCTGATACTCTCACTTGTGCCATGGTTCCAGGGAATAACAAAAAGACTCTATGATACTTTGTTTGGCCTCTCACTTGTTCCAATATTTTCAGCACTTGTCATGGTAACAGGTGCAGCATATCTTGGTAGTATCACAACTCATCCAGTAGAAGAGCAATGGTTTGCGTCTGTTGCAGTGCTTACACTATCAACATTTATTCCAACAATTTTAGTTCCTCTGCTTGGTTCCTTGTTTAGTTCCATTACATCAATGGCATCAACAGCTACAGGCTTTGGAGGCATGATGGGAATGATGGCAATTCAAGGTGGAAGAGGAATTGGAAGTGGTGCATATGGTGCTGCAATGTCTGCACAGCAGGGTGCAGCAGAGATGGGCCAGTCAATATCAGGCATTGGCATGGTAAAGGCTGCAATGGGAGGAGGATTGGCAGGAGGGTTTGGCGGCATTGCACAAGGCTTGTCAAATGTTGGCTCTCATGCCCTAAGACGGGTAGGTGCAAAAGACTTGGCATATGATATGCGAGGCGCTGGCTCTCAAATTATGAAAACGTCACAAGACGTGGCACACCAGTACGGCAATTCAGTGATACAACCAGTTGTAGATCATGCCCTTACAGAAAATTCAGCAGGAGTAATGACTAGGCTTGCAACCATTCCAGTTCCAGAAGAGCAAGCAGGAATACACCTGCAAAATGGAACGACTTTGTTAAATCTAGCACATGAGTCCATCGAGACTGGTAATTATTCTAAAATACTTGACCACCAGTACTTCAAATCTGTTCCAGTCAGAGATACACAGAGTTTTGCAAAAGCAGTCTCTGCAACAATTGTAAATCATGGGTTTGAACCTCAAAAGCTTGCAAACATATCTTACAACCTGGAGAAGATGGGCGGCCTGACTAGTGATAATGTTAAGGACTTTATTCAAAACCACGAGGCAAATGATGTATCACATAATACAGATAAATCTCAAACATTAACGAAATACATACTGATTAAAATTGCAGTAATTTTTCTGAGATGGTTTTAAATTTTAGATGTAGTTTCTTGTCGACCTTACTACTTTCTAATTTTTCTCTTGCAACTAATGGCAACAAACTGGTATAAACTATATCCATCTTTTTTGAATTTTGATTCAAGTGGTTGACAGATTTGCACATCCATCTCAAGTGTTCTAACAGAAAAATTATCAAAGTCTCGAAACACATCAACTATCATATTTACTTCTTTGTCTGTCATGGTATCATATCTCCACTTTAAGAATCCAGGCAAATCTACAAAGTCTTTGTAAGTAAGATTCTCATGTTTTATCAGTAACAAATACGGATCTACATCTGGAGTTCCGATTTTTGCATTCTTGATGTACTCATTAAGATAAGATACTCTTTCAGGTTTGAGGAATTTCTCAATATCTTTCTGATTCTTTTGGAACCAGAGTGCCTCTGAAAGTGAATGTGCATTCTGATCAAATTTGTCATCATGGTTTTCAATATTTTTTATATCAGATATGAAATCGGGTGGAGTGTTTCTAGCATACTCTTGATTTACCTGAGTGATATCATGCTCGACTTGATTGGCAAGATTCACTTTAAACTCAACTGACTTGCGGCCGTCTGATGTGCGAATCACTACAAGCAACTTGTCTTTCTTTACTGCTTCAAAACTTGCTAGATAATCGAAATTAGTCTCAAACTTGACACCCTCTCCCTTCTTTTCAAACATGATTCCATTGTTTAGTAGATACAGTATGCCTTTGCCTATTTTTTGCATCTCGGCATCGTAAAACTTGATTATTTTAACGCCTGCAGGAAGGGAGATCATGATACCAATACGCTCCTTTGGGCAAGATGTCTCTTTTTGGTCTGGGATGTCATATAGTTCGCTATTCTATATACCAGGACGTAATATTTAAAAATATTTATAGATATGATGCTGTAAATAGATACTGTACTAAAAGATATGGCAAAAAAATACTTGTTGACAGTAACAGATGAGATGGGGGCAAAGCTGGAAAAGGAGATGAAAAGACGTATGATAGAAACAGTTCCTGAAACGGTAAGAGCTATACTATCAGAGTATCTCACAGATAAGAAATGATTGTATAATAAATAAACACAAGTAAACGTGATTTAATATTTGGAAATAATTTACGTGTTAAACTGGTAATGATATCAAAACTGGAAGAGATCACAAGTTTGTAAAAAGAAAACGTCGTTAGACAGTCTAAATAATTTAAAAGAAAAAAGAAAGTCAGTTATAAAAGATATGGGCAACAAGAAAATTGTGAATTATATATTTTTGATGCAGTTTTTTATTAAATATTTTTTCGGATTACAATAACATTTCTCAGTATGGAGACATCAAGTTTCTCACCCTTCTTTAATCTGAGTTGCTCTACAATTTGTACTGGTATTGTGATACGATACTTGTAGTAATTGTTACCATTGTTGACTCGCGACCTTTGTTTCTGGAGAATGATTTCCAACACCGAAAGATAATCCTATTGGATTTAAGGAAATAATTGGGATGGGCTACCGTGTCACATACTGAAAGTATTGTAACAGGTTTTCTCATACCTGAGACTTGCCCACCCATTTTGCATTTATTTTTGTCCTTAGATCATATTGTGTTCCATCTCTTCTCAAAAATGCATGTGTAGCTTTGAATCCACATCAGTACAAGTCTGGCAGAAAAATACGATGGGTTCCCTACACACTAGACATCTCGTGCATGGAATCTGATCTGATCCGCATGACCTGCAAGAATCTAGTCTCAACGTATCAGACCAACTTTTCGTGCATCAGACTCTTCCAGTACAATATAGTCATCATACTTGAAGTTCCTGCCTGACTTTTTGCCCTTTCCGGCTATGAATATTTTCTTGCCTGTGAGTGGTGCAAGATTTGGCATGGCAGTACGCAACACAGATTTTGCCAAAGTTAGAGTGCGCTCTTCATTTGCATACTCTTTTTGGCTTGTCTTTGTTTTTTCCCTGCCCATCTCTTCATAGATCTCTTCTATGGTCTCTATTCCCTGGAGGATCCTGACATCTACAACATCTACGTCTGACTTCATGTTGCCTGTCTTTGCGATATGCCTAATCTCACCCAAGCATTCTATGATGCCAACAAAATCCAAGGTAGGATTCCAGAATTTCAATGCAGGTCTTGGCTCGAACTGCGTTATCTTTTCCATGTCAAAATTGTACATGCCAAAGAAGAGACGTTTGTTTTTAAGGTCTAGATATTTTCTTGAATTAATCTTCTAGACTTTATGCAGTAATTTCCTCATTTTTCTGTTCATGTGTCTCAATGATCAAGGTGATTACCTTTTGGACCTTGGACAGTACCCTCATGCATATTCTTCCTACTGCTTCAGGAGATTTTTCTTCTGCATATGACGCGATATAGTTCCAGGAAAAAGTTGTCGCATCATATCCGTACAGCTTGGCCAAGACACATGCTGATAGTTGTGCTACTGTTTCCTGTTCTGGATCCTGCACCGGCTTTAGGTTCTCAAATGTGGAATGAGCCTTGTGTGCAAGTTCATGGAAGAATGTGTCTGGATTTTCTTGGCTCAACTTGATTACATTTGTTACCAAGTTATACGATCCTCCCTCACCTAATACAGTTGGACCATATTCCACCTTGACTCCAAACTTTTCTGCTACATCAAGCAGTGGCGGAAGCTTTGTTGGTTGATATTCTTCAACTGGTTTTCCATCAGTGTCCTCATATCGGAAGACAGGTATTCCGATAAATCCGACAGGAAATTTTACGTCATCTTCCTTGCCTTCTTCGTTTACGACTTTTTTGTGTCGTATCATTGGCGCCAAGATGTAGAATGCTTTTGCACCTTTCTTGACATATCTTCCAGATTCCTGCCACTGTCTGTATCCTCTGGCGTCGGCAGTACCATGCAACAGCATGACAAGCCTGTTTCCTAAAGACCACTTTCTTGATGGTCCTACGTTTTTGATAAAGACCTGCTTGCACATCTCCGGAAGTTCTTGGCTAGAAAAGAGCTTGACAATATTACCAAGCTCTTCTAGTGCTTTCTGTATGGTCATTGTGCCACTGCCTCCCCGGATGCAACAATTGCAGCCTTTAGATGCGAACAGGTTTTTCTGTACTTGAAACCTGCACAGGTACAGTGAGCGGGTTCCAATGTTACAGTATAGGTCTGTCCTGGCGTTGTTTTGCTTGGCACTTCAAATTTGTTGCCCACAACTGCAATTCCATTTGCTAGCAGTCTCTTTTCTGGTGCAACCAACGGGTGTTTGGAGTGGAAGACAAGCTCCGCATGTTCGCATACGAGTGGGTCGGTCCTGCCTATTTCATAGCACGTGATGGTTCTCTCATCAAGGTCTGCCACGTAAAACCACTCAATCCATGTCTCTGGTTCAGGGTCTTGTGCTTCAACAATTCCGTATCCAGTCAGAATTCCGCTCAAATGAGTTGGGTTTTTCCAGCTTGGACCTGTGAACTCTTCAATTCTTTTGTCTTCTTTTCTTTGTTCTACTTCATTTTCTTCTGCACTTCTTTTGAAGAAATAAAAGAAGTTTGCAATTGTATAGGATAGGTCGTCATTCCTACCTTTGTTCCAGGCAAAAAATTCCTGTAGGTCTGGTACCACTCCTTCTGGATATCCATCCCAATGTCTGTAGATTTGGAATTTTCTGTTTCCACTTTGGATTCGTATGTTGCTTCTGGTACTCATTTCTACAATGCCTCCGTCTTTATGTCAAATTTCTCGACATATTCCAAGAGCACTGCAATCTGTCTCTCCTCTATGCAACTGATGCACAAGTAAGAAACACTTGCACCGGAACCTGCTACAGGTATCCTGATGTTGGCAAGTTTCTCACAGATGTCGCACTGTCCTTTTGCATATTGTATTTCATTTGTTATGTTTTTTTGATTCATTTACACTACCTCCTTTTGGTTTGTGCTAGAATTCCAGTCGGTCTATACTGTCCAGTAGTGATGTCATTCTGCATTTTTTGTAAAAATTATTGCAGGAGCATGTGCTCGTTCATCCTGTGATTTTGGCACAGGGAAGATTGCTGTTCTGCATTGGTTTCCGAATACTGGAATTCTAAAATTTCATATGGACCGGAAACGGGATTTGAGTCCGCATCTATCTGGTGACAACTAAGTGTTGTACCATGGAATAATCGGTCCATATTTTTTATCTCTCACACCAGTCGGCCGAGTCCGCATAGCCTATGCTATGTATTGCTGGTTTGGAGAAATTGGCTCGGTCAGAAAAATCCTATTTGGATTTCTTCTTGATACTGTTCATTTGTTTTTCGCAGAGCCATGGCATCAAGAGTTGTCAGCCTCATATCCGTCAAGCTTGACAACTTCGTAGATTCCAGTTCTGTTGACAAATCGGAGACCTTTGGAATACATCCTGTCTTGATCCCCATCTACTTGTGTATAGATCTGGCCACTGATTTTCTCTGCGTATTTTTTTATCTCTTCGATGTTGGCTTGCTCTTCAAGCCCAAACTGTTTTTCTCCAGTCCAGAGCATGTCATCGAATTCATCCAAGGTCAGTTCATCAGGGTATTTCTTCATCAAGATTCGCTCCTGTGTTGATGCGGGTGATTCAAGATGTCCTGAACCATGCCTATGATCTCTTTTTCATCATAGTCATCAAGGGTCATTCCCTGTGAATGAATTTCGTTTATGGCTTTGCCATATGCGTTCAAGATTCGTTTGATGGTTTGTTTTGGCATCATTGACCTTGTGCCTCCTTGATCATTTTCATGGCCTCACTGAATTTGCAGGGCTTCCAATCTTGGATTAATTGTGCGCCATTGTCTAACAATTCTTCGATAGAAATGTAGCCCCATTCTGCATTGAAATCATCATGCAGATTGGCGTACCCAAAGGCAGTGTTTGTTTTTCTATCAAGTTCTGCAATTAGCCAGTAAAAGCCAATTGTGCGTATCTCGTATTTCTGATAGATTATTTTGTCCTGATGCGGCTGTTTGTTCTGTTTCATATAGTTGTGGTATGTTTTTCATATTTTTTTACCTCCTGTAAAAAATGGGTGTAGCACTTTGATGTCTGTGATATTATCTGGTTGGTAGTGATGTCATACATCTTGTTTTAAAAAATTAGATGTTGTGGAAAATCCACTTTGTTCTATTTTTTTGCAATAGAAAATTTTGCTGCGAGCAGATATTTTTGGTAGTTGGTGTTTACCCAAAAGATGGGCAATCCAAGCATTACAGAATTCCGTAATAATCACATGTCAAATCAGTGTAGAGTTGTGTTGTTTGTTGGATGTAGATTAAAAAAATCAAAAGAGATTCTAGAATTGGTGGCGATGTTGCCAAATGACATATGCGGTATTTTTTGTTTGTAGACTGGTGTTGCTTACGCATAAAATGTATTTTATTTATAAGGAGTTACGGCTAGGCCATCTTGTTCATGTCCAAAATTGACATTTTTGGACTCTTTGCGTCAGTGTGCTTTTTCTTTTCAGAAATTACAGAATTCCGTAATGGTTCAACCCGGTCAAAAAGTTCAGCAAACACACCAAGGTTCAGTTGTAATTCAGAATTTTTTTCTGTAATAAGTTTGAGATCAGAGCCAACATCTTCGAATCTTCTTGTTGATTCTACTTTTGAGTACGACCTTGTATGATTTAGAAACCGAATTTGGATCATGAATAAATCTACGTTCAGACTTTGTCAACATTCCTGGGATGCAAGTTTGAATAGACCCAACGCGTTTGACATGACCGGATCTTGTGGTATTATAATATCCTGTGAGAGTCTTGTTTCTATTGCCTCTTTTAGACCAGGAATCATTATTCCTCCTCCGGATACAACTATTGGCAAGTGCTGCAAGTCTTGGCGCATCCCATTGAGGTCATCAAGTATTGAATCTGCAAGCATTGTTACAAGTGGATTTACCTGCGGGTTTGTGAAGATATCATTATCAAGATAGGCAGTTTTAGAAGTTCCAAGTTTTGAACTGATGTCATTTACTGCATGATGAATTGAGATGCCCCTGATTGCAGAATAATCCTTGAATGCAACAATCTCGGTTGTACCCTGTCCAATACTTATAATAATTGCAGAAGACAAATCCACATCAATCAAGGTACCAAGCACCTGCGGTACTACATCACATCTCTTTGGATGGAATAATCGTGTTACCATTTTCTGGATGTTTTTAGCATGAGATCTTGCTTCGTATGGCAGACCAATGACCATGCAGAATCTAGCCAACTCAGACTCTTGCCCGATTGCATCGTTGTTTTGCAAGACCAAATCCACTGCTTTTTTGACCAATTCTTCAAAGCCTTTTTCGTGTACTGGTCTACCAAGCATGACAGGCCTTATCACCACAGCGTCTGGATATTCAGATAGTTTTACTGCCTCATCGCCAACCGCCTCAATTTTTCCTTTTTTGCTTTCCCAGATTGCGTGTTGTCTATATGCACAAAGCGATGGAAATTTTATTTTCTTTGTATCGGAGACGCATTTGACAAAACCTGTTCCTACATCAAGACCAATTGCGGTCATGTCATATGATATGCCATAGACATTTAAGACAAAAATTACAAAGTTTTGTAAACGAAAATGCCTTTCATCACAATTGATGAATCTTTGTGACAGTCTGAATAATTTTGGCATATGAGTTTAGGTCATGTCTAGAATTGATTCTTAAACTAATCTAGGCTTGGACATAATTCTTTCCAGAAATAATCATAATGGAATTGATTTTTCCCATACTTTTCTTAGTTTTGGATCAGTTGAAAATATCCAAACAACTGCACGATCCTTGGTGAAGATGATCTTGTTTGATTTTTCCAGATAGTTTAAAATCCTGTTAAATGTCTGAGTTTGCATTGTTTTGGGTAAAGCTCTTTGCAGAGCACTCTTGGATGCAAACTCGTGATGTTTTTTTAGAACTTCTTCTACCATTTCGATACTTGCTAAACGTGGATCATGCCCATTATTTTCAATGATTGTGTTACTGGTCACATCATATAATAGTACAATATAGTATATAACATATTTGTACTATAAGTTATCAGACATGATTATCACTTGTAGCCAAACCGCTTGTTGTACTTTTTGTGGTCTAGTGCTTCTAAGACAAGAATTCCTATGCCAATATCATCAAAGGCATGAATAGAATACAGTAATCGCCAATAATATGGGATTAATGCCCAACCCTCAATCAATTATTCGAATCTATTATGGATTTTATTTTAGTTAAAGATGCGGCAGGATCTTTTTGGATATCTCACTTGATGCCTTGATGAAATCTATTCTTAGATTTTTAGGAATGTACGGGTTGGTTGAAGCGTGTAGGCTCTTCATCATTGTTGAATCTGCCAGTTTCCTTGGGATCTCCTTGACAAACTCGTCATAATCTATCTTCGAAGATTTGAGAACATCCTTCAGTATTTGAATTATTTTGGTCATGTTGTTGTTCAGTTTTAGGCTGTAGTACAGGTCATAGATGTCCTTTCCCTCCTCCCTCTCATAAAATGCCTTCATCTTCTTTGCTATGAGAGTGTCAAATGAATAGACAGGTATTCCGCTAAGGTTCAGCGGAAGTATTTTGCTGTGTGCGTCTGCTATCACATCTACTCCCGTCCTGACCTCGCTTACATTGAATTCTAGCTGTATGTTGTCCTTCATCCCTATTTCATTTTGGAACTGACAAAAAAATAGAATTATGTTCCTCCTCCTTGCTTCTTTAGGAATCGTATACGAACTGCTTAGAAGAGGCATTATGTTGTCTCTGATAAATTGAACCTTGTCGTCTTTTTCGAGTTTCTTTTTGAAGAAAATATCCATATCAATGTCTTCTGAAAACCTTTGGACGTTTCCAAGAAATATTTTGTTGAGAGGTGTACCGCCCTTGCAGATAACTGTTGCATGATCTTTGAATTCCTTGGAAAGAAATGCTGGACAGATCTTGCTCCAGATGTCAAAGACTCGCGATTCTTTCAGTACGTACTGCAGTCCTATGCCAGTCTTTGCTGCTGCTTGTTGCGCCTCTCTCTTACTAACCATTGTACCACCAGGAGAGAAGCTTCTTTTTTCCAATGTTGTCTATTATCATCCACTCTTTGTTGTACGATCCACCGCTTTGACTGAAATCTAGTTTCGTCTTGTTTCCTATGCGCCCTTTCAGATAGTCGATAAAGTCTTGCGGTTGATCGTATTCTGTTTCTTCAAGGATGGAGATAAGGTAACCTATTTTCTGACAGATACTTGACGAGCCAAACTTTTCCAAGTATTTTTCCATCTCCTTCCAGTCTATTGTACCAGCAGTGTGAAGCGATTTCAGAACTTCGGCATATCCGCCGGCATAGTTAGGATGATAAAAGCAGTCAAAAAACGTCTTTGCTTTTGTTGACACTGTATATTTTCCTGTTTTTTCAAATCCTGTAAATCGCTTACCGAATTTTATGGCCTTGATTTCATAATGCTTCAGCAGTGACACTGTCTCTGATTTTGTTTTTGTAGCAACATAAATCGTGAATGGTTCGTATTCGCTCAGTCCATGAACTTTGAGTGCGCTTTGAAATGCAAGATAACCTTTGAACATCTTTAGTGCGACCTCGAATGGGTCCTCCAAGTACACCTTACCCTCCACCGCCGTTGCAGCCGGCAGGCGTAGATACACTCCCTTACCCACCCGAGTTATCCACCCTTTCTTCTCCAGCCTCCCTATCAGAACATAGAGATAGCTTGGAACCATGCCAAATTTCTTGGCATCTAGTTCTGAAACCTTGAAGGTGTTCTTCTCTATGCTCTCCAAATAGAGGTAAATTTTCTGTTCTTCGTGACTCATTGGTTTCGTGGAGAGTTTTAGTTCCATAATCTAACTATGGTAGTTAGATTTTAAATCCTTTTCTCCCTGAGTAGAGCTTTGAGCTCAATTTATAACAGTCATTGTTAGATGTTAGTGCTTTTTCTCACCGCCTCTTACTGCGTTTCCGTGATTCCTATTTTTCAATTCAGGCGGAAATCCCTCAATTTTATCAGAGATTTCTTTTTTGACTAAGACTTTGATTGGCAAGTCTGATTAGATTAATGAATCCAAGGACACAAACTCAATCCCCCTTTTTTCTTCTTGGGTTCAAAATTCTTTATTGCCTAGTCTCATATGCATCATGATTGTCTTCAGGTATGATGTTTTTCTCCATCATTTTTTTTATGTCGTCTTTATCAATCACGGTCTAGTATCCCATCCATCCAGTCAATTCTTTCTTTGTTCTGTTTACGATTAAACCATACTCCTTGGAGTATTCGATTACTTTCTTTGGCCCACTTGGATCAAGCCACATCAATCCTTTTGGAATTTTATTTGACACTTTGTCGTCCAAATTTGTCTTTATGTCAAGCATGCCCAGTATGTATCTCAGTCTCCTGTTGACAACCTGAACGCCAATCTTTTCTGAATAGTAAAATAGCTTTTGTAAAATCAAGTTCATCATGTGATTCCCATATGCCCTTGATCACTTCGTCAATTCCTCCGCAGTATTGCGGGTAAAGCAAACAATCTACAATTGTCTTTTCTCTTGAGGATATTTTGAATGCCTCACCGTCAATCTTTTCTTCCACTATTCCAAAAAGCCTGTTTTTGGCAAACGTGATAAATTTGAACTTGAGCGGACCATACTCCAAATTTCTCTTTCGTCCAGTGATGACAACAAATGTTACACTTGGGATCTGTTCTGTCATCCCCCAATAGTTGAGCGCTGATGCAAATCCTATGTAATATGACTCTACGATTTTTGATGCTATGATAAAGGGCGTCTCTGCCCACTTGCCACCATATCCTGCCTTTGCAGGTATCAGAAGGTACTTGCCACGCTCTATCTCCTCAATCCTGCCCTTGTTTCTGAGCCTGTACAAAACGTTCTTTATCGAAGATTCCGTAGATTTCAATATTTTACGCGCATCATCAGTCCTGAATATCGTCTTTTTCTCCTCCTCAAGTGTAAGCAAAAGCTTCAATTCATTGGGACCGAGAAGTCTTAATTCTCTTGTAATCATGATCTCGTCTGACAAGACTATGATTACACAACTATTAAAATATATTCCTTGTAACTATAGTCTCGTAAAACAAGACTAGTGTTATAAGACTATTAAAGACACGTTCAATGAAAATACAAACTGTGAAATTCCAGATCTTAATTTTTTAGATACATACCTTTGGGTCCCAAGATTCCAACTATAATGAAATGCCAATCCAAGGGAGAATTTTTTCCCTTCGATTGGCACAAAAAAATGCGATGTTAAAAAACAGGTTGTGGATCTGTTTTAGCAACTTTAGCCTCTCTCAAGTATTTCATTAACTGGCATTAGGCATCTCCCCATTATTTTCTTGATCTATGATGAGTGAATCATTGTCAAGTGCTGCTGAAAATATAGCCAATTCTTGTTCCTGGATTTCATCAAGCCATTTTTCAAGGGATCTAAAATGAGAACCATATTGTGCATCAGTTTCTTGTGCATTGCGGAATATACTCTCAAACTTTTTTTAGTAACGCTAAAACCAAATCTCTTGGTTCTAAGAATAGAAAATACTTTTTCTAATTGCTATTTTGAATAATATTTTTTGAAAATTTCCTCAAAACTTGGCAACATGTAATATCCTTCTCTTCCATTTTAATCTTATCTTTCTTGCACACAACATGCACATGCAAGCGCACAGAGTTGCAAAAATGTCACACCAAGTTGATTTGAGATTGAAAACCAAATGCCAAAACTGGTTAGACAGTATGAACCATCGGAATTTTGAATCACGAATCCTTGATGCTTGAATCTCGTTAGTGTTGATTTGATGCTGGTACCATATTCTTTTATTAGAACAGATGAATGATTTTTTCTTGTCAGGATAAAGCGAATTAATCATTTCTGATGCTTTGGATTTAGAAGATAGTCTTCTGTTCCCGTAAACATGTGGCCAGAGTTTTCTCCGGATTTTTGGAATCAATTCGAAGTGACTACAACCATTCTAAATGAGCTTGATTTTAGACTCTTTGCAAACTTTTCAAGTTCTCTTGGTCCATTTATGGTAACAACTCGAAGTGATTGCCCGTCTTCAACTTTTAAAAACTCGATGACTGTTGGCGGTACCACATATGCTGCCTGGCCATCTCCATCTACAAGTTTTATGCACTGGTTCTCTTGATCAAAATTGACATTTGAGACCCGGTGGGTTTTTGTGTCCAAAAGCAGGTCCCTTCCACATTTACAATGTACAAGACTGTTATGTGATGAACCACGGATTAGATTCTCTGCTTCTTTCATGTTTGGTTTTTTCCAGCCTTTCTTTTCAGATTCAGGAGGCTCAAAGACAATGATCTCTTTTTCAGATTGTCTCTGCGTAAGAGATGAAAGTATCACCTCAAGTGCGGGAGGAGCAGGAAAGACAAATCTGTTGGGCTTTAAAGTCCGTACTGTATCCAAAATGACAGTTGTTGCAGTTAGTTGCTCTTTTTCAGTTGAGAAATCGGCAATTTTTTCTATGATATGAATAGGGAGATCTACATTTGGATGCTTTTGACATGCTGTAATGATAAAGTCGTCCCATTCCTGGCGCACTTTGGGATACAAAGTTTTCTTGGCAAGTTCCAGGTATCTTTTATCAACCAATGGTACCACGTTATGTTTTTCAAGATAACGTACAGCTTCAGCCATCTTGATTGGATTGATTGAACCATGTGTGTTCAGTTCGATATGAAGTCTTACAACATCTGAAATTGTCTTGACATTGATACACCATGATTTTATGGAATCTTTTCCTGCATTTTCAAATGCCTTAACACGAAGATCACCGTTTAGAATGTATTGTTCAGAGCCAAGAATTGCAACTACAATTGGTTCAATTTGATCAGGATTTGTTTTTACTATACCTGTAAGGTCCTTTAGCATCTTTTCAGTGTGTAGTGTAACCTTGACAGGACATGGTTTTAGTTTTGAAATGTCTGCTATTGCTTCTTCATACTTGAACATTTAATTTCGCTCCCTCTAATGCAAGGTCTAGGGCTCGTTGTGCTCTAGTATTTTCTCGTGTGTCAGTAATGTGGGTTAAATTCTCAATGGCCTGTCGTTGTATTTTATTAAAAAGATGTCCATCTCCTATTTTGGAGCGTATCTTATTTAGTAGAATTCGCATATAGTAATTGCTCTTATCATAATCACATACAATTCCAAGACTTTCAGCCGTAATTCGGTTCAATGAATATGTCTTTAAAATAGTAAACGTGCGTTTCATTCCAAAATTCATTTTAATTGCTTCAATTATTTGTGCGTCAGATTTTGGGAGGCCATACTTTCTACACGCTAGATGTGATGCAAATGCTACAATGTTTGCTTTTGTGCATCCCTTTGGCTTGGTTCTTTTTAGAATAGCAACCTTCTCTTCTTTTTCCAGGCCTTTTGCTACCAGATCTAAGAGTTGTTTTAATTTCTCAGCATATGCCTTTCTTTCCTGTTGCTTGTGTTTTGAGAGTTTTTGATATACAATGTTAATGTCTTGTGCAGCATAGATTGGAAGATCTAGTTTTACACAGACATTTGATATCTGGGATACATCAGACTTGTTTTCATGTATATGTCTTGCAAATTCAAGATTCACTTTTTTGCATCCCACTTCAGTAATCTGGTACAAGTTTAGTTTGGAGCTTGAAGTGGTCTCTTGTAATTGGTAATCAGGTCCAAGTACAATTCCACATTTGCTGCAACAAATCTCATTATCCATGACACAGAGACTAAGTTTATTGCATCTTGGACATTTGTTGTTCGTCATGTTGTAACTTGAGAGGTCCTGTCTTTGACTCAATTCACAGGTCCCTCCAAAGGTTTGGCCTTGATTTTAGCACACTTTGATTCCAAATTGACTGATTTATTGAGATCCTGCATCTTTGAACCCTCTTGCTTTCTGGGTTTTCAAAGTCAAATTGTAAACTTGTAAATAACATGTTCTTAACATGTAATACGTCAATAATAAAGTTTACGGGTTAACAACTCTTTATTTACGTGTTATTAACATGTAAAACATATATTCTAGTAATATCATATCATATCAAAGACATGTCAATGAAAGACAAACAGAAACGTAATCCAACTGTTGCCATAGAAGAAGCAACATATCAAAAAGTAAAAAACAAAGCAAAAGAAAAGGGATTAACACTTGTAGATTATGTCAATGAAACTCTTTTGTTGAATGTGGAAAAAGATAATTTTTTGAAAAACTATGCACCATATATTGAAAAAATCAGTGTTGGGGAAACATTGGTACTCAGAGATCACAAGACAGGGAAACTGGCAGAGGTTTATCTTAAAAACAACAAGATGTTTTGTAGCCAGGATGAGGCAGATGATTGTATTCACATTCATTTTGCCCTTGCACTACCGGAACTTGCGCTACTGAAAAAAAGAACCAGATGAATGGTTGGATTCCATCGGGCTCACTTTCATTGTGCATTCGGGAACCGTTTTTGTTGATGCAATAACGGCAAGCCATAGGGGTGGCTACAAATCCCTTTCATGTTGTATTTTTGACTCAATCTTTATTTCATCATAGATGTTAACTATTGTAACTTGGATTCAAAACTTGAAGTTCTTCTCGATGTACAATTTGAGGGAATGTATGACATACTTCGAGATTTTGGATGGAGTGTTACAACTGTGACAAAACTTTTTGGTCCAAAACAAGAAGACAGGTCAGATGATAAAGTAGTTGGTCATGCTAAACAGAACACAAATTGCGTGGTCGTAACACAAGACCAAGGACTCATCAAACGATGTAAGGTTCAAGGGATAAAGGTAATTGGTCTTGAAATGGATGATTTAGCAAAAATTGTGGACCAAGCTCTTAGAAAAGAATAATGAATAGCATCAATGTTGACTTATTGTGAAATCTAGTGACCTCTATAATATTTTATTAGTGGTGGAAAGTTTGAATCGTCTGGTGTCATATGTCTTGCAGTAATCTTTACTCCTTCAGGAGATTCATAGTATTCTTTATCGATGATTACGATTTGCCTATCTTTCAATTCAGTAGTAGTTAGTTTATAAATAAAGTTGTAGAAACTCTTGAAGACTACTTCATTTTCTCTTTCACTAATATTCTTCATTGGAGTGTCTATCATTAGAAATGCAGGTAAGTGAGAGTTCTTTTTGGCTGCAAGTCGGTGTAATGCAAGAGCAAAACATGACTTGAATATTGTCTTCTTCCCACCACTGCCCAGGTTGCTAAATGTGGTATATGTTGGATTACTCTTGTCTTTTGGATAAATAATGGGGATGTAAGTATCACCTGAAATTACAAACACATCGTCATCTTTGATTCCTGGAAAACAAACCTGTCTCAATGTATCTGCAAAAATTCTCTCCAGTTCGGGCAGAATTGTTTGGCTCTTTTTTGCCTCCTCTTTTTCTTTCTTCAGATCATCTTTTATCCTATCAATTTTTACGCTCAAATCTCCTGCTTCTCTTTCCAATTGTTCTACTTTTTGTGGTAGTGGCAATATTTGCTTTAGATATTGAATTCGGCCCTCCACTATTCCCTTATTCTGTAACATCTGTGATGCTTCGCTGAGATATTTTGAATCATATTCTCTTTGCAACTCATTCAAACGCATATCTGCATTTCTTTTTTCATCACGTTTTGATTGAAGAATTAATTGGAGTTGTTTTCTTTCTGATGTGAGTTGATTTATTGATGATTCTATTTCCTTAACACGTTCAATAAGTTCCGGTCCGATGAGATTGATGTTTTCTGAAATGTCTTTTTTGGATGATGTTTTACATAGTGGACAAATGTCAATGTGTCCACCATCCACATGCTGTCCACATTGTGGACATGTGTTGAATTTTACACTTCGAAAGACTTCTCTGGATGCAGCTGTTCTATCAAGTTTCATGTTGGCAGTTATGAATTCCGACTTCAGTCTATTTTGATTTGAAATTTGAAACTCAACATCCTCAATTTTTTGTAACGTGTTATCGATATAGATGCCTATTTGTTTACTGCTTACTTTTAGATTATCAATAGGATGGTTCTGAACAAATGTCTGTTCACGAATATGTAAAATTTTATCTTTCACTTCTTCCAGTTCTTGTTCGGATGCGGCAATCTGTTTTTCTATGTCATCTGCGTTTTTAATTCCATTTTCTTCCAAAAAATTATGAAGTTGTTGTATGGATGACATGTGCGATGATCTATCCTCTTTAGCCTGAATGAGATCATTCTCTAGTCTTGCAATCTTCTCATAACGAAGCCCCAGAATATAGCGCATCGCGTCTTGACTTTTTGGTCTTTTGAAAGCATCATCACCACGATCCAAGTAGAAAAATGAACTATCTATGTGATCTTGATCAAGATAACAATACCACATCAAATCTCTAAAACTCAGTCTGACTAATTCTGTATCTACGTTGTACTTACTTTTCAATACAAAAGGCGACTCTAGACCAGTAGATGAAAAATTAAATCTGAAATATTCTCTACTTTGGCGTTGGGTATCAGTGATTTGTCTTTGGTACCTTGGATTGGAACTGGAATGGCAACGGCTTCACCGTGTGGTAATTTGCGCCATGCTGCAATTATGGTGCCGGAACCTTTCTGCCTTTCCAGATTTACCGAATGATCTCCTATTGTAAGTTCTAGACTCGCACTTACAAATTCTTGCTGAAGCGCGGGAGTCAGTTGAATATCTGCGCCCAAACAGAAATCAACTAGACGTGGTATTGTTGATTTTCCTGCTCCCATTTTCCCATAAAAATACGTAATGGATTCAGAGAATGGAATTTCAAACGTTTCTTTTTTCGCTCTTAGTGTTAGTTTGTGGAATTTAATTTTCATGGGTTAATTGCCTCACCAAACTGCATATCACGTAACTCAGGTACAAGTTCGTACATCATATCTTTGAGTTTTGTGGCGCCCATCTTTCCAAATTGCGAATTTATTATTTCACTTCTTGTAACAAAATCATTAAAATCGCTTATTTCACTCAGGTTGCCTGCCACTTCTGAACCCTTATTGGTTATTGTAATTTCTACAGTTTTATTGTTAATTTTTACAGTGACTAATCCCTGAGATTCTAGAATTGCAAGATATTGATAATATCGATGATCCCAAGGTCCGTATCTGAATCTGACCATTTTTGATTCAACACTATTTTTCTCATTTTCATGAATGATGATTTCGTCTTTAGATACACCGAATTTTTGAATGGCTTTTTCCAACACTGTGGGATATCTCAATAGGAAATCCAGTTTTACTAGTTTTGTTATTCCTCGAATCTCATTATGTTTTTTACCTGATATGTATGAAATTAATATCAATAGTCGAGTCTAAATGTAAATCATAATTGTTGTCTAAATCCAATATTTTCTTCAAAATGTGGAACTCATCAGTTCACCTTGTGTTCACTAAACCAAACCTTGCAGTCACCGGTAAGAATTCCGATGACTCCTTTGAGTATCTCATATCTTAGAAAAAATGCGTCCTGATGACGCGTTTTAACAATTTCATTGATTCTTTTCTTATGTTCTTTAACATTTCATCTCCGTATAACTCGTCATTGCTCTTTGTCTCCGTTTTCGCCTCTGCGGCTTGATTGGATAAAAGAGTCTGAATCTGGTCCATTTCTTTTTTGATTTCTCCAGATTCTCCGTTTCTCCGGTGGTATTCCTCAAGAAAGTGATTTTGAGCAGAAAGAGACAGGTCTTTCATGCTACTTATTTCCATAATGTCAATTCCTCCAGCGGCCATCTTCTGTTCCATTAGATTGATGCTTCCCTCTTTTAGTTTGAGTGATGAGCCATCAGCTGATACTAGGTATACTGGATTTTCACTTTTTGTAATCTGATCTACCATTTTTGTAGTTATCACTTTGGATTCAAGTTCTATTTTCTGCTGCTTTGATTTGCCGTCCCTTACAAACGCAATGTAATCAGTTAGAGAATTTTCTATTTCCTTAGATGATTTTTTGTAAATTGAAAAAACAAACATGCTAAGAATGGAGCCTAATTTAGAATGTGTAAGTGAAGAGCAGTGTTCTATTTTAGACAAATGCTCATGAATGATTTTACTTTCTATGTCATCTATTCCAGGACCTTTTTGAAGACTAGTTTTCTTTAAGACTTCTATCACCGTGTTGGTGTCAGCATTAAACTTTGATGAAAGTTTCTTAACAAATGTTGAAGTTGCTTCTTCGAATTCGATTGATTATTTTTCTTAATGTCAGAAAGAATTTTTCCAAGGTCTTTCTCCTGTTTGAATCCTTTGTTTGTAGCAAAAATAAATTCTACAAAATTGTCTAGAGAATTTTTCATGTAGCCGAATAAAATTACCTAAACTCTTGATTACTGCCTCATCTGAATAGGTAAAAGGATTGCCCTCTGTAGTTTTGATTTGAATTGCAATCATCTTCTTTTCGGAAGCATGTTAGTACATCTTCTGCTAATTCGCAATACAGTTCTTCGTACGGAATTTCCTTTTTGTACATTCGAATTGCCAGTAATGCGGTGTAAAGATACTGATATCGGTACCTCCGTTGTACCTCATCTCCGGTAGATGGAATTCTTGCTACTTCATCTAGTTTGTCCATGGTACGGCCTTGGATCCCTACAAATACACCGGATTATCTCCCTTTTGTTTTTTCTTCGGTTTAATGCGCAAAGTCTATTTTCAGCCAAGACGTCCATCCTACGGCATACTGATAAAAGAGCGAATCCATTACAATTCCTCAAGTGTTATAAAAAAGTTACCAAATTCATT
Organism: uncultured Nitrososphaerota archaeon; assembly: GCA_963716995.1. Taxonomy (GTDB): domain Archaea; phylum Thermoproteota; class Nitrososphaeria; order Nitrososphaerales; family Nitrosopumilaceae; genus Nitrosotalea. Next base: position 12,226 of record CAVQVB010000016.1, on the reverse strand, counting down.
GTGACATGCATTGCAGAACCATTTGGGATCATCATCGCTTGTATAGCATCCGCCAGGTACGTAATAATGCCATTTTCAATGCCTTTTAGGTAAGTATCCATGTCTGCAGGATATCCATAAGCAATCAATGCAACGCTTTCAGACTTGCATTTTGGACAGTTTGGGTGTTTCATAAATTATAACCCCAGTGTTCCTTTTTCTGTATCCATTAGTCCTATCCTATGAAAGATAATACGATTGAAAATAATGCACATGTTCTGAATTTGTTCATGTCAAATCCTCCACAGATTCTCCTTCTCTGACATAACCGTAATCTACTCTGTTATATTTTACAGAATCAGTGTACTCTTTGTCGATTTGTTTTTGTTCTTTCTTTTCATTCTTTCCAAGCCAGTATCCTAGGAAAAGAGCAATTATGATTCCTATCATTACAATCTCACTCCCAGTTCAGCTAGCTTGGACCTGAATCTCATTGCTTCTTTCTTCAAAGTATCTGACCTGTCCCCGATTATATTCCAGATATGCATCTACTCGTTTTAGATCCTCTAGTAGTAATGGAACTTGAACAGACTTTGGTAGCAATCGAAATGCTTTATCAAAAATATTCATCTTAGATTCCTCCTGCCTGTAGTGGACTAAATGCAACCACTCCAACAAAGTTGCAAGTTCGAAGTAGTGCTCTATCAAATGTTACAAGAATGTAATCTCGTATCTTGCAAAGTGCAAGTATGATATTGTCTCCGTTGTGGCATTCTAGAAATTGTCCAGATAGTTTTTGTGCATCTTCTTTTTCCTGAGAATTAGTTTGTTGTAGTTCTACACTTCTTCCAAGAATTTTAGATATCTTTGAAATGATGTAGTCTTTAGCATATCCTCTTACTCGATTAACTTCGGAGAGTACAATATCACATAGTACAATTTTTACAGATTTTCCTTTGAGGCCTTGCTTTAGACTTCATTCCAAGTCTCGGATCTTCTATCATGCCAATTACTACGCATGAGTCAAGTGCGATATTTTGTGTGGTTATCATACAATAACTAGGAGACCGGAATTATTATATATCATATCTATAGTATGTAGACTGTAGATACTATCATGAGTAATTTATCCAAGATGCGCGTACACATTGCCCCTGTAGGGTTTGAGATAGACAGGATCGTGATTCCTGCAATAAAGGAGAGAGCAGACAAGGTCTGGCTTTTGATACACGATATGGCATCAGAAGACAAGGCTGGAGCATACAGGGAAAAGATCGAAAAGGAATTGAAGAAAAATAACATAAAGTATGAGATTGCAAAAGCTGACAGACTTGACTTGTTCAAGATAATAAAATCTGTTAAAGAAATAATTCTTAAAGAAAAAGCAAATGACATTTACGTAAATGTAGCATCAGGCTCTAAAATTCAGGCAATTGCTTGCATGATGGCATGCATGATATTTAATACTAAAAATAATGTCAAGCCGTTTTATGCTGAAGCCGAAAAGTATGCAGCATTTGAAGGCAAACAGCAATCAATTGGCTGGAAGAGAAACATAGGACTGCCTGCTTATGAGATTCAAATTCCAAAGCCAGAACTTGTTACTGCATTGAAAATTATACGAGAACATGGCGGCAAGATAACAAAAAAAGAGATGGCACAGTTAGCTGATGATGCCAAGATAATTACCATAGGTGCAAGAGAAGAGAACTTTGAGCAGGCAAGATTTGCAAGCCTTGATAAAAATATCATACAACCATTGGCTGATCAGTGGAAGTTTGTAGAAGTTGAAAAAGTTGGAAGAAACAGATGGATTAAGATTACAGAAGCTGGCTCTCAGGCTGCAGAGTTTTTAATCTAAGCATATTTAATTAAAAAGAAATTTCTCTATATTCCAATCCGTCTTGAACTAGTAAGAGTTTCAGATTTTCAGGAATTTTTGGAGCAACAAGTATGAATCGAGTATCACTTCTTCCAGTTTTTTGAGTATAATCATTTTTGTATCCAAGAATTTGCCTCTTTGCAGACGTAGATGCCGCGGGATATTTCAATTCTAAACCAACCGCTTGGCTATTGGAACTTCTACATATGAAATCAATTTTTCCCGTAGCCAGCTCATATTCATCCTGCTCAAGTAAAAGACCCTCCTCAATTAGGTTCAGATTATTCTTGATGAAATCATGATATTCGCGTTCTTTCTTTATTCCACCTTCTAATCTATTCTTTAGCCAATCGGGATTTTCTACATAACTATAGAGCCACTCATATTCTGGTAAAAGATAATAGCCATCAATTTTTTTCTGCTCAATCATATCCATTCTCTAATAACTTGTCTAGAAATTTACTATATGATGACATTGGAATACCATGTGATATCATCTGATCTTCTTCTGCGTCAGGTGCTAGTCCTCCATTTAGTAGTTTTATTAATTTACATTGCCAGTTCAAGGTATTAATTTTAGAAGTTTCAAATATGTGCGATAGAACTTCCATTCTTTCTACCAATTCGTCTACACCCAACATACTTTCAATTCTTTCCCTTAATTTCTCAAATTCTTCTCTGCTAACACTATTTTCAGAGATTTGATTATTGGCAACCTTGACTATTTCTTCAGTTGCATTTTTTACCATCAGATTCTTTTGTCTTGTTCAAGCCCTCTGTAGTGCTTGTGCTAAATTTATTCATCTGTTCCTCCATGCCACTTTTAAAAACTGTAAAATCATTACATAGTTTCTTTACATTATCATTTAGCAATGCAACTTCATTAAAGTGAGGGGATGAAACTTTACACATTTGTAACATCTGAAGATATTTGATTCAGAGTTTTGTTAAGTCTAGAAATAGTCCTGCGTTGTATCGCATAAAAAATTACACAAATTATGATAGTAACTAATCATTGCAAGGAGAAATATTCCTCCTACCTCAGTCTGTAGATAGTAATTTTCAATCAAGTGATTAAGATGTGATAATGCGGTAGATATTTTTTGTCTTTTACGAGTTAACTCTTTTATCTATTTTGGGTTAAATCTAGCAAATTACATGATTTCTAGTCATGAGTATACTTGCCTTTTCCAGGAATCAAGTTTCGTACTCCTCCCTCTGGATCTGAAACATCTCCCTTTCTTCTAGGTATGAGGTGAATATGGCAGTGACTGATTGTTTGCCCAGAGTCAGTCCCATCATTAATTCCAACATTAAATCCAGTTACCGTGGAATCCTTTTTCGAGATGGTCTTTTTCATTTCAGACAGTAATGATATACATGCCTTGTATTCTGCAGTTCCAAGATCAAAGAAAGACCGTACATGTCTTTTTGGACAGACAAGTGTATGATATTTTGTTACAGGATACTTGTCTTCAATTGTAAATGCCAAGTCATTACTCTTTTTGGATGATGAGAGTTTACAGAATATGCATTTCTTGTCATTGTCTTCATAGAGATTTTTCCATGGTCTAAAGTCTGTATCATCAAGATCTCTTTTTTGTGAATTACATGTATAGCACAAAGCCTGTAGATTTTCAGGAATTGTTTTTCCTCCTTTGTTTCGTGGAGTTATATGATCAACATCTAAGGCTTTTTCATCGAGCTGAAATTCCACATAGTTCACATCGGAATTTTGCTTTAGATAGTATCTGATATCTAAGAGATCCTGGAACTTCTCTTGAGTCTAGTGATCTATGAGCCCAGATTCTTTATTCCGCGTTCTATTTCATATTTTTTGATTTTATCATTACAGAGTTTGATTAACTCAGTTCTTTGTTCACTAGTGATATCAGAGACATTCAAAACAAATGCGTTATCTGCATAATCTACAATTCCATGTTTTCGTAAGTACTTTACCTGGCATTGATTTTGTAATTTGTTCATAATATTCAATTTGGCTTTCATCTTTTGCAAGAAATGTTTCTGCAATTGTTCTAACAGATGCCAATCCTTCATTTTCAAGAAGTGTCTTAATCATCAATGGCTGGTAAATGTGCTGCATACGCATCTTTTTTTCAATAAAATCTTTTAGTTGTTTAAAATCCATAATCTGTCCTTAGGGTATCACAAATAGAAAAAGGGATCTGCATTTAATATCCTCTACCACTCAACAAAAACTGAAGATTTTTGAGCATTCAACCTTCCCAAGAACAAGAAAAAATAATAAAATTTGACAATAATGCAATAGTAGTTTCAAATCCTGGAACTGGAAAGACTACCACATTATCATGGAAGGTAATGAGGCTCCTTGAAACCGGCGTAAATCCTGAGAATATTTTGTGTATCACATTTACAGAAAAGGCAAAGAAGGAAATGTTTGAAAAGATCTTCGAGATGGCAAAAGGCAAGTTTCCAGATTCTGAGATAATGAAGCTTAACATACATACGTTTCATGGTTTTGCATTCAACTATCTTGTTGATGCAGGGCTGATTACAAGAGAAATAACAGGAAATAACGCCATGAGGTATGCCATACTTGAGAGTTATGAAAATAACAAGGCATTCAATTATACCAAGGACTATCTTATTTCTGAAATCGTACCAAAGTCAGAAAACGCCTTGAGATACATCAAGAGCTTTGGCATAACCCATGATAAGATAAATGTCAAAAAAGCTTCTGATATCATTGAAAAAACATATGATGAATCTAAAAGTACTTACACGCTTGATGAGATGCTGGCATTTTTGAAATATTTTGTTTCTGCATACAAGGACTATGAGGAATCAAAGCTTGGTGCAGTAGATTATTCTGACATGTTACTGATATTCATAGAAAAATTCCGCGGAAAAAAATTCCAGTATGTTCTAGTTGACGAAATGCAAGACATGAATGAGCTTGAAGCCAAGATTGTGGAAATGGTAGGAGAGAACATATTTCTTGTAGGTGATGCAAAACAGGCAATATTTGGATTCCAGGGAGGCTCTGTGAAAAACTTTGAAAGGTTTATGCAAACATGTCATCCAATGCTTCTTTCAACAAACAGGAGAAGTACACAGCAGATACTTGATTTTTCAAAGACAAATTTTCTTCAAAGGACTTCAAATAAAAAAGACTTTGCAGAACAACTTGAAACTTTTAATTCCATCAAGGAAGCAGGTGAGCATCCAAAGATAATATCCACAAGGGCACACCTGACACAGATTCAAAAAATAATAGAAGAGAACAAGGAAAAGACAGTTGCAATCATAACCAGAACAAACTCACAGATTGTAGAAATATCCCAGTTTCTTGATTCCTGCAATATACCATATTCCTCAACTACATCCCAGGCAACAACTGAGATGGCCAAAGGTGAGATAATCAGTTATCTTCGAGGCATGATCTCAGACAGGGTAGAATACAAGATATCTGCAACATTTACGATATTTTCCCCTTTTACCCTCAAAGAGGCGTTTGAGATTTCAGAGTCACATAAGAGGAAACAAAGTAGTAGCAGTCTAGAAAAAATCAAGTCATTTGGCATATCGCTCAAAAGAGAAGATATTGACAAGACATTTGACGATATAATTTACCCCTTGTGTGTCTCCAAAGGAGCCGAGTGGTTTTCTACTGCAATTACAATCAAACAGCAGGTAGATGAATACCTGTCCCTTCCAACTCCCACAATAGATGGGCTCTTTGACTTTATTGCCATAGCCGAAGAGTCTTACACAGAAAGAAACATTGATTCCAAAATAACGCTTACAACAGTACACAAGGCAAAAGGGAGAGACTTTGATGTTGTAGTATATCTTCCAAAGTCTAGTGCGTCAAGGACAAGTTTTATCGATGTCATTGTACAGGCAATACTAGAATCTAGTGGTATTGACATAAAAAAAGAACTTGTAGAAGAATCATTGAGAATTGATTTTGTCGCATTTACAAGAGCCAAGGAGAAATTAATTATTATAACTGATGACAAGGACAAAGCAAAATACTATGTAGAAAATTTGTCTGAAATTGAAATTGATTCTAATGCAGAAAATGCTATTGCAACTAAAATTGACAGCAGGTTGTCAGAGGCATTTTCGTTGTTTATTGCAGGAAGATTTGATGATTCAAAGAAACTGCTAAAGCAAGAAGACGGGTGGCTTGAACAGTATATAATTAATTATTTTAAAAGCATTACACATCTTTCTTATTCAAGTGTCACAACAAAACCATACGACTTTCTTCTCAGAAATATAATCAGAATGCCATTTGTCTCTAATGCTGCAGAATTTGGAAGTACTGTACATAATGCAATGCAGAGTATTTTAGAAAATCAAACAAAGCTTGAGGATTACAAGGATGATGTGAGAAAGGCAGTTGAAAATGGGCTTGATGCAATAGACGAGCTGAAAAAAGCAATATCCTGGACTACATTATGTATCATCTGAAGAAACATGTGATATGCCGTTACGATCGATGATTGAATATGACGACGACCGGTTGATTTTCACAGGTAGAATAGATGCAATTTTTCAGCATGATGATGGGTATCTAATTGTAGACTATAAAACAGATAGAAATTCGGACAAGGCGTCTGAGCACAAGAGGCAACTATCAGTGTATAGAAAAATGTATTCAAAATTAAAAAATATTCCAGAAGAGAAGATCAAGATTATCATCATATTTCTAGCACTAAGAGGTAGTGTAAACACTGGTAAATTTGATAGACTGGTAGAAAAGGAAAAAAGGAATGCGTTTCCCACGTTTGAAGAACATCTAAGAAAGGTACTCGAATGGAAGCAGGATCCAAGTAAATTCATCCAAGACTTGCTTGATGACTCACATGATGATTTGCTGTACCAGGCAATAAAGGGAAAACTATTGATCTCTGAGACAAAGTTACTAGGAATAGTTAATCTGATTGCCATTTTTGGGACACTGTTCAATCTCAGGTCGATTTCAAAATGAGTGTTCAATTAGGTCGATGGATGGATTTAGGACACTGGTAAATTAAAGAGTGAAATGGACTTTTGAAATTGATTGTTAAGTTATGGGTGAAAATTTGATGTCAGAAATCGGGTGTTAAGTTAGCAGGGAGATCAATTACCATCCTATCAATATCATCTCAAGCCTGTGCCTATTCTTTCAACATTTGATAGATTTTGGCATCCCACTTTTTGTCTGCATTACGTATTAAACTGAAAAAGACTTTTTTGTCAACTACTCTCCTAGAAACTTGTAGAAACAAATTTGGTGGTAATTGAAGTCCTTCCTCCCAATTATCAGAAACGTAGAAAATTTTAAAAGCTATTTTATACTTCCACAAACTTCTTTTGAATAATTTTTCATCATCCCATGTTAAATCTTCATTTACAAACTTGTCTGTCACTTTTCCAAATCCTATAATTTTCATAATAGGATTAGTCACATAGAATGCCAAAAGATCGTTAACTTTAGTGGTATTCCATGATCCTTTTGACCGTTCAGTGAATCCCCATAATTTTTCTTTTAAAGATACTTCCCAATTTCTTCTTTCACCTACTAAAATATAGAATCGTCTATTGGTTTCCACATATACAATGATGATAATTCGTGGTATTAATTCATCTTAAAATGAGTTGTTTCCAACTTAAGGGTCTTTTTCTATAGGTTCATAGTTTTCATTATCATTATACTGCCATGCATTATTTTTGAAAATCTACTATTCCACCGAAAAGATTCTTTTTTATTATCTTTGATGTATTTGGCTAATGCCTCAGCCTTTGGTTTGGCTATTTTTGCAGTAATCCCTCTTTAGGATCAAACAGTCCTATTCTTCCATCATTCATACGAATTACAAAATCTACATAGAATGCATGTGGTTCATTATCATCAGGATCGATGTATTTTATGGCAAAATATTTTTTATCATTTTCTTCATTTTTAAACCACCATTTTACCTCATTGTTCTCATCATCAAGAAATCCATAAAATCTATTTCAGTTGATATATCATGTTTTGATATATACTGGCTGCATTATGCATTTTTTATAATTTTTTTCATCATAGATTCTTGGTATATTCTGTACTTTCAGGTACATTCCATTTTAGATCTTCCTCGATTTCATCTTTCAATTTTTTCTACAACTTCTGCACGAAATTTGTCTTTTGAATCGATTAATTACTTCAATAAAATAATCCTTGTTTTTTGGAGAAAGTGTTATCATTGCCATATCCATCAAGTCTTATACCCCCGTATTATCTTCAAAAAATTTATGAATAGATCGCTTGATAACCCCACTGAGAATGTATTGGTGCAAATGGCTGAGATATTTCCATCGCAAACGAATCAAATCTTTGTTGTAATTCCATCGGACTTAATCTGAGCGATAAAATATTTCTTGCATGATTCTGATCCATGTCAAGTTGGGTCGATTTCGGCATCAGTTATTATTTTATTTGTGAGTTCAGGTAGTTCTAATGAGATTTTATCTGCTAAATGATATTTTTTCGGCAATCACACCAAATATTTTAGGAAATTCTGCATTAAGACGTGTTTTTTCATGCTTTCGCTTGATGTATATGGATTTTAGATCAATATTGTCATAAATTTCATTCCTTCTAATGGATTCATATATCTGTGATGTAATCTTTAGCGATGTCTTCTGCGATGTGAACATCTGATATGTTTGTATAAACATAAGCATGATTCAATTCGTCATTATCATAATGTCTTATTTCTGGCATTCTGATTATCCTGCCAATTGTCTGTATTGAAAATTCAAATTTCTTCCATTCTCTAAATAAAACTAATATTGATGAGCGTGGACAATCCCATCCCAGTGCAATTGCTTGTTTAAAAATTAATACTTCTACTTCATTTGTATTTTTTTCAATATTTTCAAGATTTACTTTATTATCTTTGTCTGAAAGATATATCGCAAGTTTACCATTATCCACATTTACGTTAAATCGTGAATCGAGTATTTTTATTATTTCATCCTTACGGTCAAATGTACCCTTGTCGTGAATCTGGTAGTTGTACTAAGACAAGTGGGTTTACATCCGACCCTTCTCTTTCATAATCTTCCTTTAATTGCTGTCTCTTTTCAAGTGCAGTTTTTATTATTAATTCATCTGTCGTGCTGGTTTTGTTAGTTAGTTTAAAATTTAGTCGAATTGATTTCTTTATCATTTCTTCTTGTTTAACTTCGTCAAGATCAATACTAACAACATAATCTATGTTAGAGATTTTAGGCGTGGCAGAAACCTCTATTGTAATTTTTGGATTTATTTTTTTAATAACATCTTGTGCTTTTTCCCCACTTGCTGTGTGATGACTTTCGTCGATGATTAAAATTATTTCTCTATTTTCATCTTTTGTATTTTCAATAATCTTTGATAGATTGAACTCATTTTCGTTTTCTCTAATGTAGATGTTATTTTCTTGATTAATACTCTGCCAATTGAAAAACAGTATTTCTTTATCATGTATCTGTTTATCAGATAAATCTTCAAAAAAGGAACAAGTCACGGATTGTGAATCCTCATAATATTTTTCAAGTTTTTCCTTACTCTGATCATGAAGTTTGTGTACTGCTATCCATACAAAAGCCAGTTCTTTTCCGTCCTCTCTATCTTCTACCAATCTTTTGATAGTTTCAGCCATCATTATTGTTTTACCTGAACCTGTAGGAGATTTGAATACACAGACTTTACTTGATTCTAAATTGAGAAAATCGTTTATTTTGTCTTTTAACTCATTTACGTATTTTTCTTGGTAATTTCTTAGTCTGTACATATGCAAATATCTTCCTGTATATGTTTAGTATTGCGAACGGTATTGGTTTTAAGTTTACCAGTTGATCGACTTCTGCAAATTCTTCAATATCTACAACATCATTTAATGAAAATACATACGTGTTAATTTTTTTATTTAATTTTCTGATCTCATTTTTAAACGGTTCTATTCCATCGTAGTAGTAGATAATTCCAAGATAATGACCCTTGTAATCTTTGAAAATTTTGAATTGTTTTCCTTCGTTTATTAGAGTAAAACAGTCTTCCTTCAAACAAAGCATTTCGGTTAATTTTTCTACCATTATTTTTTTATTCTGATCGGTAGGCTCATAATATACAAAATCTGTTTTGAAATATTTCATTTTTCCTCCCAATCCTAATTTTTTATCTTCAATTACCTTGATCCCTGCAAGTTGAATTTTTGCATCTTTAATTTTAATTTCAAAATTATCGAATTTTGCGTGGTTTCTTGTTTTAACTTGTTCTATTTCTTCATGAAGATTATCTCCATTTTGTATATCTGAATAGGAAAGTGTTTTTTCAAATAAAATTTCTTTTTGTTTACCTTTGAATTTGTATCCTGTCATTACATTTTTTAATCTTGGTAGTGTAATTTCATCACAAATATTTCCCTCATTATTAGTACATAGAATAAATTTTCTTGTACCGTTATCTTTTTTGTTTAATTCTAGAACTGCATGACCTGTAGTGCCCGATCCTGCAAAAAAATCTAAGATAATGGCATTTTTATCATTAGTCATTGCTTCTATACACTCTTTTACTGCATGAATGCTTTTTGGAAAAGGAAAATTATTCTCACCAATTATCTCAGTTAGTAATTCTGAACCATAAGTACTTGCATCATATTTTGTTCCAGACCAAACAGATTTTCTTCTTGTAGGTTTTCCAGAAATATGATAATGAATTTGAATAGAGTTCTTTATTATTTTTGCATATGCCTCACCTTTTTTACTTCCTCCAACGACTTCTTGGGCTATAATACCAATTTTTTTCATTTCCGTCAGGGTGAATTGGCCAGATCATTTCAGTTTTAGGGTTTGTGTGTTTTGGCATGGGTTCATCAAGAGATAATGGGGCGGTTGTTCCAATAATTTTTAATGATTTTTTGTCTACCTCAATTCCATAAAACATTGTTGGGGAATCAGATCTCTTAGAATTATTTCCAGTTCTTCTTAAATTACGTCTAATATCTTCCCCCATGCCTAATCTTGTGATAAGATCGGTGTCCTTGTTAATAGCCCAAATTGCATACTCATGTGTTAGAGCAAAATTATTTTTTGTTCTACCACGAAAATTATGCTCTATGACAGTAATAATAATTTCTTTATCCGTAAAAATATCTTCCATAATGTGTCGAAGATTGTGTACTTCATGATTATCTATTGTAACACATATTATGCCATTTTTTTTCAATAATTCTTTTGCAATGAGTAATCTTTTACTCATAAAAGAAATCCATTTACTATGTTTGAATGCATCATCATCTTCGATGTATCTATTATTGTACTTCCACGAATTATTTCCAGTATTATATGGTGGATCAATGTATATCGCATCAATTTTATTTTTATGAGTATAATTTAATACTGAAAGTACATGATAGTTATCACCTTCAATTAGAATATGAGTGGAAGTATTTTCATCTACTATGATCTCCTTTGATTGATCCTCTTTTAAAACAGGAAGTTTCTTTTGTGTTTGTTCTTCAAAAACTTCTTTGACTTTTTCTTCATCGTATACTAACCCATATTTTTTTCTTTTTTCTAATTTTTTGACTTCTCTAACTAGTTCAGGTTTTGACCACTCATTATAATCGATTTTTCTTGGTTTACCATTAATTGCCATTTATTTCACCTTGTTTCTTCTAGGTTTATTCCAGTACGGGCTCTTACACTTGGGACAGATAACGGGTTCTCCTATAGTAGTATCTCGAGGTATCCACGTATGTTCACATCTTTCACATCTGTCGCCATCTCAGTTCACTTTAGCCATATAGTATTGCATATACTGCATACACATGTTATAATAAACATATTGTAGAGAACATACCATAGTACACAATGTTTATATAATCTATACACTATACCTAATAGGTATACGATGAAAAAGAAAACCGAAGAAACGAAAAAGGAATCCAAATACTTTCTGAGGGAAGCCACATCAGAAAGATAACAAAAAACCATTATCAGGTAGATTCACAAACACAAAACAAATCATACAATATCAAAAAACTCCAAGATGCTGACATTTGGACTTGTGAATTTGCCGATTTTACATATATGCTAGTCAGAAAATCTCATGCTAATTTACTAGTGTCTGATTTTGTGCACTGTTACCTTATCGGTTGATCAATCATGATTTCTGAGCATTAGTAACCGAAGATGTAACAATACCTCAAAAAGAGTGATTCATCATATTGTGCCCTCTTCCAAATTCAATCTTTTTGCAAAAGGTTTATCATTTCGAATTACTATTTTGAATTATAAAATTGGAAACATCCACTAAAAACTTGATTTTTGGCATGGACTTGGACCCGTTCGGAACTGCAAACC
>CAVQVB010000015.1:0-32584 GCA_963716995.1 uncultured Nitrososphaerota archaeon | reverse complement strand
AATTGAATCCAATGGCAGAATATTTTTGGAACCAAATAACGTACTATATAGTAGCATGTCCGGCCCGGTCCATCCCTTTTTAATATAGAAGAATTCTACACGAGTTTTTTAAACAATACCAGTCCAGTACCTGCAAGAAATGAAAAATGTACATTTTACATTAATCGTGATTTTTGTACTTGGATTTTCTCTCATCGTTACAATAAACCCAGTATTTGGACAGATAACTCCTGATAATCGAATTCCTCCGTTTAATACAAATTATTCTAATAATCCCGTAATCATAACCCAAGTAGAACTAGCTACTGCACTTCAACCAGGAAATCAATCTGGAACAGACTGTGCAGTATATCCTAATGGTACCAAGATATGTCAATCATACTATAGTCCGTATAGTACAGATGTCCATAGTCCGTACTATAACATACAATGTTCCTTCTTTAATGGCATATGCCAGTTAACACATCAAGTTGAAATGCTTGGTAACCAATGTGATTCGTTACAACAATATCCACAAGGTACACAATGGATTGAAATTTACAATCAGATGAACTCTACCGTACACCTAACACATTTTGGAGTTACACGTATACTAGATGACGTATTACACATACAAAACATGCCTCCACAATATGCGGGTGCAGATTATGTAGGTTACACAAATTTCACAATGTCACCCCATCAAATCTGTTCTTATGGTTTCATTGCAGGTCCCATAGGTTCAGCATTGGAATTTCCACTAAATGATACTTCACTTGCAATTGCATATGATCAAGATGGTGTACGCCACGTGGCCGCAACACCATTTCTTGCAGATTCGCATAATGATACCAAAACATGGCAGTATGAAGGAAACAAGTGGGTCTTTGCTGAGCAAAATACTGTTACAGTCCCAGAATTTCCACTTGCAGTGCTAGTCATGTTAAGCGGAATGATATCTACAATCATAGTTTATAGGATGAAAACTAGAAAATGAAAGTTCTATATCTCACAATAACGACAATTTCGATATCATTCTTATTGATTATATTCTTGCATCCAGTTCAAGCCCAGAGTATTCCACTCGACCAGAAAAATGCAACTTTGATACTGAATTTTACATCTGAATTTGACGGATATGAAGGAAGCTTAGTTGCATTCAGTCATAATGGCGATACGTTTGTTTATCCAACCTATTTGAAAAATCCAAAGTTTGGTTGGACATCTCAGTTATGGTTGTATTATTTGAAAAATGACACAAACAAATTGATAAGTTTTAACGGTTCTTTGAGTAGGGGGTTTTACGAGTCATTTATTGGAGATTCTAGTTTTAGTTCAGATGATGAGAAACTATTGTTTGTAGGTGGCAGTTGCGATAGGAATCAATCCCATACAACTTTTTACATAATAAACCTACAGAATCCGAGTTTACGATGCAACAGTCTGACAAACGTTATCAGTGCAGATTGGATGCCAGATGACTCTATTGTGTTAGCACAAAATAATGAAAAAAACGACACCGTATCGATTTATCAGAATGATACCGAAAAATTACTATATACAAAACCAATCACGCCACCAGATGACTCTCTTAACTCAACTCATATCATATCTATCAAAGCAAGTCACGATGGAACGAAAATTGCATTGTGGTATTCCATTCGATTTTATCACGAAACACAAATTCTTGATGTAAATAAAGGAAAAATCATAGATACGTTTGCTGGAGGTCATCCCAGATGGAGTCGGGATGATAAGACGTTGCTGTATTCTTTTCCAACAAGTACAGGATACTATATCAATGGACCATTAAAGGGCAGGACATACGTGAATTTGTTGGATGTCAATAGTAACAAAACTACCAATATTGATACTGTGAATATGGGAATCAATGATTTAGCATTATCCCATGATTCCAAAACCGTATTTTACGTAATGAGAATTCCATATCCTTATGATTTCTTACATTTCACGTCAGGGATATACAAAATTGACTTGAATCATGATGTTGATAGCCAATCTACATTAACTCATATAGAATCACCACTGCAACAACAATTAGATGCATATTCTACACAAAAAGAAAAACATGCAGAAGACGAAAAACAAGTGAAAGACATAAGCGATGCCATCATTTTGGCAGAGGTGGGAATGCCAATAGTGACTGGAATTTCAGTAGGTGTGTTATTATTTTCGAGGAAGAGAAAGTGAACATTACGCATTTTCAATAGTAAATTAGGCACAACGGAACCCAAAAATGCACTGTACAGTAGCATGTCCGGCCCGGTCCATCCCTTTTTAAACTAGAGGAATCCTACACCAATTTTTTAAAGCATACGTGTCCAGTACGTATAGAAAATGAAACTTCTGTATCTTACAATAATTGTAATTGTGTTTCTAGTATTTTCTGGAATAAATTTTGTTTTTGTACAAACTACTGCAGCTGTAGCACTAGTATTCCTAAGACCAGACAAGGAGATCTATTTCCCTGGAGATTCCGTCTTTATCCATGGCCAGGATGACATGAATGTCACAAGTATAACTATCGGACTGGAAAAGGATCACAATGTGATGGTAAGTTCAGAAGATTCTCAAGTGTTAAAAAATGGCACCTTTTATGCAAACTTTACTCTGCCTAGAGACTCCGATGCCAAGTACTGGAGTCTCATTTCCGGATCGCTACATCAGGATCTTTACTTCAAACCTGTTTACTTGTCTCCGTTAGAACAATTCAGGGAGGGAATTGAGCCCTCCAAGACAAGATGTGAGAGTAGCTTGGATTTGGTGATCTCACACGATAATCTTCCAGCGTGTGTAAAACCTGACACAGCACAAAAACTTGTTGAACGAGGATGGGCAAAAGAGATTGTTTCAAGCATGTCAATAAAAGTATCACAGATAAAAAATCAAGTCATTTCAATTGGAAACGACACATATGATACTATTGAATTTCAAACTATGACAGGCAACACGGTATCATTAGATAATGTAAAATTTACATATCATGGGGCTAGTCCTCTCAATAACAATTGTTATCCTGATCTTACCAATCAAACAGAAGCAAGAGATTTTGAGATGATTCCTGGCAATATATCAGACATGAACACACATCAATGCTGGCCTCCATCAAATTATCCACTAAAGATTACAAACGAGAACACCATGCCCACAGATCTATTCTCAAAATACTTGATTAACTTCTTTGACTATAATCAAACAATCGGAGTTGGGTGGTGTCACTCAGATTCATGTTATCTTGGACAAACACTCTATCTAGTAAAGAGGAGCTGGGATGCACCAGTCACATATGATGATCCTGTGTCGCTGCTTGAATTTCATCTTGGAACCAACGCTTCTGTCATATCTAGCGGCCAAGCAATATCTATTGACATGTCAACTAGCAATAAACTGCCAAAAACAATTCTGGTTCCAAGCGAATACAACTATTCATTTAAAGGAACAGGTCTAGGGCCATGCACATACGGGCCTTTCGACCTAGCCGTTCTTGAAGGATTCTATGGAGAGAACAACTTTACTCAAGGTAACAAACTTTCACTATATCAGCCAGGGATTTATTCTTGTCCTGCATCAATAGCACCACAAGGTTACAAATTTGAACCAATGAGTAACAATGTTGTAGATAGGTGTGAGCCGTTTGATGGTTGTAGCAATACTGGACAAATACAATTTCGTACCTCATTTTCAGGGTCTTGGAATAATACTTCTTTTCATAAATTCGAAAGTGAGGTGTACACAATAATTGCAGGCGATGAATGGGGGAACCATTCTATAAAATACTTCACTGTTACTAGATAGGAACAAAATGAAAACTCTACACCTTTCAATGATAATATCTACCATATCTGTACTTGTAATCATCGGAATCATAATTTCTCTTACGGGTCATCCTGGTATTACAATTAAAACAGATTGGCCAAGCTATTCCGGTTGGTCTATCATTACTGTTTCAGGGAAAGTTGAATCAATACAACCTCTGGAAAAAGTATTGATTCAAGTTTTTTACCCTAACGGAAAACTTTACAATTCATCCCAAATTCAACTCATTAAGGATTCAAACTTGTATTCTTACCAATTTGCTGTAGATCCAATGAATCAGGGCACTTACAATTTTGTTATTCATGCAACATATGCGGGCAAAACTGTTTCCACCACATTCGAGTTTATAGAAACTAGATATCCGCCAAGTCATGATTAACAAATGAAAAGTTCCATGTTTTTCAGTGGTGAATTAGGCACAACGGAACCAAAAAATGAACTGTACAGTAGCGTGTCCGGCCCGATCTGAACTCGAATCTATAATGGTATCAACTAATTTAACCAAAATCCTCCTGATGTAGCACACAGTAAAAATTAGTTATAGAATACAAAATTATTGAATGCTATGTCTAGTGCTCTTGTTAGTTTTTTCCATCTTTTTTTATATGAATTGGAACGCCACATCTTGCACAACGAACTTTGAGGCTGTCACATATTGAACGACTTAGTCTATCTTGATTCTCAGATGATACTTGATGCGGATCACACTGCATTGTAAGATCGGTCAGTGACACGTCTTGGGCAGGACTGTGTACAAAAGTAGGTGTTACACCAACACCAAAGTTGATTGTCTGAATATCTTTTTCTTGTGGAAATGACAAAAAGAATGCAAGCTCTACATCAGATAAGGCAAGACTTTTTGAATCTAGTTTTTGAGGTATGAAAGTATAAGGATCGATTGATTTGACAGAAAACAATTCTGCAAGTTTTTGCTTGAAAGTCTTTTTTCCATGTATGAATTTGATTTTACGAGATGTAATTCTGTGAGAAAAGCTGTTGAGAAGAACAGTGTTGATCATATCATCTAATGTCTTGGTTGACTGGACAATATCTACCCTTGATCTTTTCACCTCCAATTTGAAAGCATCTTTTATTTTTTTGACATTGTCATGATGAATCTTGTTTTGTTTCTCGTATTCATTTTCGAATTGTTCATCGTTAAGGTCTTTTTTTAGATTAGCGATACGATTTTCAAACAGAATTTTCTCTTGATTCACACTATTTCTTTTTTCTATATCCAACTCTGAGAATTCATGTAGAGTTGTCTCTACTCCAAATGTGATAAAACAATTATACAGATTATGTCCTGCAAGTTTGCTTTTTGCACCTGCAAGATCTGCCTTTCTCTTACTTGAAAATATGGCATTTTTCTTTGACATTCTACTCTCAAGTGAGGTCGCTTTGCTGTGTATTGCGTTTGAGATTTTTTTGGTCTGGTCCTGAACAAAACAGGCCATCATACACCTAGATGATTCCTGCCAGAATTTAGAATAGACATCACTTTTTACTATTTTGGCAAGGTCTACAAGAGGAACCATAAAGTGATTTTTTAACGCAAGATATTTTGTAATCATTTGTTCAAAATGTGGCGGGTCTATACGTTCTACTGTAAGGCCATCAATTGTTCCAAAGAGATTCCTGTCCTTATCTGTGGTTCTGACTATCAAACGCATTTCAGACTTGTTTCTGAAAACAAAGAATGCAAATTCAGTAGCATACTGGATTATCTTCAGGACTTGATTTTCTTGATCATCTTTGAATCTCTGTTGAGGCTTGAGCTCAAGCCAAACAAACTCTTCTTGTATTTTTGATGCCATTATATTTTAGAAAAATATAGAATTTAAAGCAAGATTTTCTGTTTTTAAACAATTACTATTTGGAAGACATGTTGAAGATTATTTTGGCAGTTGCAGCAATTGTAGTGGCCTCGTTTTTCTTTGTTACAGTACATGCAATAGGATTTGACAATAGTTTTGAGCGTCTTGTCATTGAAAAACAAAAGGAATACCCATCATGGTATGTTGGAAAAGATGTATTGCCTCAGCAAAGTTACACATACCACATATGTGATTATTCTATAAAACCCACTCTAAACTATGCAACTTTTTGCTATCTGGTAGAACTTGACTTTATTGGACTCTTGCAAGAACCAACTGGACAGACTTGGATAGTTCAAGCAATTTTTACTCCTGATGGTACCCACAACCAATGGTTTTCCATTTTGCACATATCTTCGGATTTTGCAACAATTACAACTGACGGCACTAGCATGAATTATGCCACGTCACTTTCACATACCATATTTTATCTACAAAAATATGCAAACATGCACAAACCTCAATTGCTCAAGATAGGAGCATCATGGGGGTTGGTAGATGAATATGTATCACCGGTTCCACAGTTCACGGTAAACAGATTTACTACTATGCCCATGGGAAATACCGCTACATCTGTATATCAAGTTGGGTTTGAAGTAGTAAAAGACAATACGTTTTACATCAAAGAGTGCATTCCATTCCCAGTAGAGAGTACACTTTATGATTCAAACACTGCAAACACTGATGCGCCAGCTCTCTATCAAGTAAAACTATTGAATATATCCAATGTAGCAAAAAATACTACTGCTTCGCAAGCCTGCAGCAACAATTCTGAACCTCAACAGCCAGTCATCCCACTTTCAAAGCAATCTCAGACATTGCCATTACTAAATGATACAAACAATACTTACTCAAACCAGACTATTCCATTAAACACTGAAAACAACTTTACACAAAATACTCTGCAAAACAATACTGGGAATCTGGATCAAAATTATACAAATGAAATTAACTTTACCACAGAAGGTCAGATACTCAAGGCATTCAAGGGATTGGGTGGAAATCTCACTCTAAACTCAACAGGGTAAGACATATTCACTATAAGGGTAATACAATACGTGCCTCAGGTTTTTGATTTTTTGTATGCCTTAAGCAGCAAATCTATGAATCTACTGTTTTACATTCTGTGGTTGGCCTTCTTTGCGTCGTGCTTGGCCTTTAGAAATTTCTGGAAGACTTTATCTTTTACGGTGATGGTCTCCATATCCTTTTCGTGGCAACAATTCGCGTTGTATATGGTAGTTGATAAATTATTTGTAGAAACTTTGGAAGACTGGTAAGTAACAGCAACCGCCTGCAATTTTCTTCTATGTTGATCAAGTATTGGATACCAATGGCGGTGGTTCTATTTCAAAAATAATTGCTGGAATAGATTGGGCAATAAAACACAAAGTGCAAATAATTAGTATGAGTCTTGGTACAGGACCAATTTCTACCACTCAACCAAATTGTGATGATTCTTTTCATAGTCTTACTCGGGCAATTCATAAAGCCATTTCTGATGGAATTGTAGTGGTTGCAGCTGCAGGAAACTATGCTCAATCTGGAATAGCTGCGCCTGCATGTATAAGTGACACTATCGCAGTTGGAGCAGTTGATGGACAAGATAGAATTGCATCATTTTCTAGCATTGGTAATCCTATGACAGATCATGGAATCGTTGCTCCGGGTGTAAGTATCTATTCATCAGTACCTACAGGTTTCTGTCCCTGGTGTGATCCAAGTGGTTATACTACATTAAGTGGAACCTCTATGGCTGCACCTCAAGTTACAGGAACAGTTGCTCTATTGTTGGAAAAAGATTCTCATCTATCCCCCTCAAAAATTCGACAGATTATCTTTACTACTGCATGCTCTAGTGACACCAGTCCTTCATGCTCTATTCCCGCAATGCCAAATCCTACCTATGGATTTGGAAGGATTGATGCTTTTAGTGCATATAATGCAATCCCATCTAATCATTAGGATGTTTCACCAAGTAGAAAAAATAGTTTGATTATGAAAATGGGTTTTACTGCATAACAACTCTTGATGCTTTTAAGGATCTACTGTTATGGTGCCTTTCATCTCAGAATGTATTTTTGAATAATATACATATGTGCCATCTTTATCGGCAAGGAAATTGATGGTTTGAGCTTGAAAGTATTTCAGCGAGTTGGTATGAACTTTGAATGCATCAATATTCAAGTCCATGTCTGAACCTGTATCTTTATCTTCATTTATGAAATCTAACGCAATTAACGTTCCTTTAGGAATATGTATTGTAGCATCTTGTATTCCATTGGAAATGGATTTCTTTCCTTGTTTTGTTGATTCTTCTGTATAGACATATCCTTGGTCGGTATGTATTCCTGTAATGTAAATGTGATATGGAGTTGCAAAGACAGGAAAATTTTCGTTAGCTGGGATGGCATTATTCCATAAATAATAGCCTGATGAACCTGCTACAGCTATTATGATTACCATGCTAATAATTGCATTGCGTGTAATGAATGATGTTTTTTTCTTATTTTTTTCCTTCTTTGGCACTGTGATTACAATTACCACCCTGCATATTTATCTAATGGTAATTTTCATGACATGTTGAATTAATATTTAAATGAAAACCATAATTAATTATGATGTGCGGTACATGGCTTCAAAATTTATAAAGATCATTACCTAACAACATTCATTAGCAATTATATGTGAAAATATTACTTCCTAACAATGTTCCACAAACATTATTACTACTAATGGATAAACTTATTTTATAAATGAAATCTTTTAAAAAAAAGATAATTATTTTTTCATCTGTTTTAGTTATACTCACTACCAGTTTTTATGTTTATGATGTCTTTGCAGATCCTGTAATGCAAAAGTCTAACAGTACATTCGGTAGAGCGGTTGATGATATTTATCCATCAAATATTGTTGTATCTCAAGAGCCAAGTATAACAATTGCTGCATCTACAGATATGCCATTGCCAAATGGTACCAGATTATTTATACCTCAGAATGCGGAAAACATACCAGCATTACGCATAGTAGTTCAGAATTTTTCTTTTACAGATTTACAAGGTAATTTTATTCAAAATCAAGTGCCACCAGTCACGCCAGTGAAAAAAGATGAACCAACTCCTGTAGATGTAGTCATATCTTCTACGTTACCCGGAGAAAGCGGTACTGTATTTACTGCCATTGAATTTAGTTATTGTGCCCCCCTTTATTCACATAATAGGGAGGATAGACCATGTATTGAGAAGAACTTGGCAATTTCTCTTCCACAGCATATCGTTTCACTGAATCAACATTTTAACGTGACAATCACTGCACCACATAACATACCCGATGGTCTATATCAAATTGGAATAGTTTCAAGGGCACTGACATACTTAGGCGACTCTAATTCCCCTTCAAATACATCCATTAGCGCACCGTTTTGGATACGAGTTAATTAAAAATAAAAACTCTACACTTTGCAATAGAAAATTAGGTTAAGTGGAATTCAAATGGCCAAATACCAAAAGAAAATCTACTGCCTTCAGAAATTATTTTTTGTATTGATTTATTTTTTGCACTACCTCGGCCGCATTTTTGATATTAAATTTCATATCATATGTGGTCACTCCCTCAGTCCAGGAAATCACAAGGCTGTCTTTTTTTGTGACATTTGAAAGTATTTCGCCATACGAAAGTTCCAAGAATAATCCGCTACCAGATACTTCTACTGCAATTCCCGTGTCAAGTAGATATAATATTCCAAGACCCATCTTGCTCTGTACTTTTATCTTGTCAAAAATTTGTTGCCCTTTTGCAAGACCTATCATACAATGATACAATCATGAAAAATAAAAGGAGGTATTCAACTGCTTAAATGGTATTACAAATTAATAATCATGATACCAATAGCAATAGCTATCACGATCATTGTCATAG
The DNA here is from genome assembly GCA_963716995.1 of uncultured Nitrososphaerota archaeon. Lineage (GTDB taxonomy): Archaea > Thermoproteota > Nitrososphaeria > Nitrososphaerales > Nitrosopumilaceae > Nitrosotalea. The sequence goes on along the minus strand of CAVQVB010000015.1, from coordinate 22,973 downwards.
TTGGAATGGGTTTGATAATGCAGCAACAAAGCCAGAGTGTGGCAGTTACACAAAAAGAAAACACTATCAATGCCATTCACAACACCAAGGAAAAAGAAACTATCCAGGCAACACATTCTGGAAGTTCATTTAGTTTCAAAAATCCAGAAAATGTACCAGTGCATATCAAGTATTTTAGAATCGTAGACGATCAGGGAAACTTGATTTCAAGAATTCCATATGACAAGCAGATACCTGCATTTGCAAACTCAAGCATTAACCTTAACGGCGTAATACCGTCACAATATCTAAAATAATGCTGGCTGTCAACTGTTTAAAAATTAGATAATTATTTTAAATAATGAAAAGAATAGAATTATTTTCTTTAGGATTATTACTGACAGCATTTGTGTTTAACAGTGCATATGCCACACAGATTCTAATCGTCACTGACAATGGTAATGTATTTCCAATCGCAAATACATCAAGTTCTTCTGCTACAGGAACCGGTAATGGTAACGGTAATGGAACAGGCAATGGAGTCATAGCACAAATTGTTACTACAAATCCGAAAGGTTTGGTAATTGCAGGAATAGACAGTGCTACTGGAAATTCAAGTTCGCTTAGACCCTACAACAAAGTTAACACTGGAACATTTGCGGCAGGATTTCAGACAAGTGATTCTGTTCAAAAAATGTACATTCCACAGATAAATACGCCATATGTATACAGTAATGGAGTATTACAAAGTAACAACACGCCGCTGCCAAACATATTATCTCCTAGTTCGACGACTATACTTTCAGGTTCACCAAGCAGTACAACTTCATCAAGTGGGATTGGCATTAGTGGCCCAGGCACTCTTGGAATTTTACTCAATAGTGGATTAGGCTCTACTGTTGTAACAGGATCAGGTATTACTGGTGGCGGCTCTGCATTTTTTGGAACTTTGATAGATCATACAATATCCCCCACTGCTTATGATGGAGGCACTCATGGGTATACAATATTTACATCAAACATTGGAACTACCAGTGGAGGATATACTGTAACAACTCCTGTCAACAAATATGTAAGTTCAGCAAGCAATGCCTATGCGACATATACTTGGGGCTGGTCAGCTTGCAATATGAGCGCATATACTGGTTGGTCTTGGTCTTGTGGTTATGATTCTGGAACAGGTGTTGCAACAGTAAATGGATACGTATCAGGAAGTTACTACTATGTAACTTCTGTAACTTATAGTACAACTGATCAGTATGCTGCAAATTATTATTCACACACTAGTTCTTCTTCGTGTAGTGCAAAAGGAGGATGTTCATATTTTCAGAGTGGTAGTTCATTTGTGCCATACATCACACTCTATGATAAATCACCATTTGTTCCGTTAACACAAACATACACAAGTGATTTTCAATCACAAGTAAATTTCAATCCCTCCTACTCGTATTGGTTAATTGTAACGCCAACATCTGGGGGGATAACAATTGGTGCAACCAACTATGATCCTAGTACACAGATGTTTTTCAAAGTGACTAACTTGCCATCTAACATACCGTTTCAGATATTACAAAATGGAGTAGTTGGTGTACAAGGTGTAACAAGCTCAAGTGGTACAATATCTTTGTCAGCCTCCCAAATAGCAGCGGGAGGCCAATCATCCATTAGTGGTGAATTGGATATTTATCCAAATTCTCCAGCATATGTAGGAACCATAGGTACAGCAGTTTATGATACGGTGAATAATCAAATGTTCAACATACCTGCAGCATCTCAGCAGATCTATACCTCATTTGCTTATGTTCAAATTCCAATGGCTGCTAAAACAAATATACAAAACGTAGTAGACAATGCAACTTCGTTAATCAGCATACCATACTTGTCCAAGACATATGATGCAGGTTCATCCATGATGGTGCCAATCATTCCAGGACTAAAATCAATTTCATTTAGCCTCAATGGTACCCAAACAGTATTGAAAATGTCTTCTATTCCAAGCAATTTAGGAATATCAATTGTCACATCAGGCACAAACAGCAATTCGGGATATGATACCAATGGAGCATCATTACAAATTAGTGCAGACACAGGAGGTGAAGCATCAGCTATTGCTCCAAAAGACGGAACAATGTATGCGCTAGTAAATGCTCAAGTATCTGCTGACACATCATACACCACAAGTGCAACTTACAACTATCAACAGACGGCAACACAATACATCTACGAGGTGTACAACCCATCAATTGGTTGGTATGTAAAAGCACCATGCCCACAAGATCAATTTCAAGCCAGTGGGTGTACGGACCATCTATCCTATGCATCATCGTCAGCTCATGCCGGACCACTTAGCGTATATGTAGATATTTACGTAAACGGCATATTTTCTAATTCACAGATTATTTACTATAATCCAAATCCAATAATTCAGCAAACATCATCTGTAAACAGTTGGTCATTCTCAGGTTCAAATGCAATGGCAATGCATTATCCGACTTCACAAGCTTCTGGAATAGTACAGATACCAGTACATGCGGGAGATTTGGTTGAATTTTACATGCGTGCACATGTGGACGCATATGGAGATCCAATATCCGTACCAACAGGATACTATGGAGTATTTACCACTACAAATCAAGTATGCACTGGAAGCGCCACGATAAATCTTAACAGTGGTTCCATCCTGACAGGCATTAGTTAACGATAAAAAAATCGTCTTAAATTATGCATAATTTTTGGTTTTATGCGAACTGTAATTTTTTTATTTTTTATTTGTATCATCATATCTCCACTTCAAGTGTTTGGGCAGCTTGACTCGATCCTAAATGATACCAACTCCAATTTGTCATCACAGCAAGATGCGAGCAGTTTTACGATATGGATTCCAAGCAAAATGATCAGCGGTCAGGATTATGAAGGAATGGTACTTTTAGACAAGCCAGAAAACCAGCCAAGTATTTTTTACTTGTCTTCAAGTGATAAATCGACATTACAGGTACCGCTCTCAATAACGATACCTCCGTCAGAAAATCATGGAATATTTGCAATCAAGACACTCAAAGATGGAAATGCTACGGTATTTGGTGCATTAAATGGGAACTTGGCTCAAAGTGCAACCCTAGTTTACACTTCAAATTCACAACCATTCCAATTACAAATGATAATTCCAACATCTACAACCAAAGCACAAGATATGCAATCATATGTTTTTTCAGAAGACAAATTTGGATTACCAGTGCCAGTTGATGCAGATACTGAAATAACTGTCACAACATCGTCCATGATAACCGCGCCGCAAACTGTAATCATACCAAAGGGACAGTATTACACAACACTGCCATTATTTACAAAAGGCAGTGGTATTATTTCAGTATCATCAGATAGCTTGGGTGTTGCAACTGCAAATGTTACAAAAATTAGTGACAATGTAACAATCAAGCTGAGCTATCAGCTCCAGATACAGCATTGCCAAATTCGCTTTCATATTATTATATCTGGTTAGAAAAAAATGGATTACCATTCAAGCCCCCGTATACAATTCATGCATCACTTACATCAAGTGATACAAATGTTGCAAGATTTGGAAATAATTACGATGTCACACATTTTAACGACATACTATATTCTACTACAATAAGGGATGGAGTTGCAAAAGGTTTTGTGTATACACGAAATGTTGGGAGCACAGTAATTTCTGTAAGCGTAGACGGGTTTGGTGCAGCAAGTGCTAACCTCATAGTTGGACCATCAACGAACAATCAGGTAACAGGACAAAACATCACAAGTTATTGTAGTGTATTTGCACCATGCAAACCAAACATGGTGAAAATTTGGACATACCCAACTACATTTGATGACTCTGGATATGGCATAGTTGGACTATATCGTCAGATAAACCAATCAGGTACCAGTACAATCATTCCACTCGTTGCAGACAGCAGCACGGTCCAGTTGTCATCAAATGGACCCGATACAAATTATGACAAACAAATCAACATGATACCCACTCGCATACCTGGAAGTAACGGGGAAACAGGGGTCGCACAAGCTGTAGAGTTTGCCATTCAGGGGGGTGGAACCGGAAACTTTACCATTACTGCATCAGGCCCGGGAGAGATACCAGGCGTTGCAAATTTCGCTGTCCTGCCTAGATATGATGACTCGTACAGCATCAAGATAACTCCGCTTCCAATCAATGCGGGAATCAATCAAGATCTTGGCATAATGTACATCGCAGACAGTACAGGTGCAATGGTGGAACCGTCAAATGTTTTTGCAGAACCACCAAAAGTAGACATCAAAAGTACAGTCCAGAATATGCCAAAGACACTAGATTTTACATCAACCAACATGATACTCAGTGGGACAATCACTAAAAAATCAGAACTAGTAACTTCAATTCAAGGAATTCCGTCTTCAGTAATTTCAATTGTTCCTCTGGATGTTGCAACAAACATAGAGTTTGAATTGCCTCCAAAGGTACACGTTGGAGAAAAATTCCCATATGTAGCATACAAAACAGATGCATTTGGTATACCGTTAGAAAGAATTGTACCAAGTGATGTATCTACAATAACCGGAGTAAACTTTGATCCTTCTGGTAGATACATGTCAGTAAATCAGGAAGGAAGGGTAACGGTAGCAGTACTCTCAGAAGATGGAGCAATCACTCAGTCAATCAATTCATTTTACAATGACATGAATGTAAACACAGATGCAAACTCGACAATCTTCAAAGTAGGAAAGGACAATATTTTCAATATAAAATCAGATATTAGTAATGTGATATACGAAGTACAATCAATTTTTCCTGTTATCAAAAAAGGAGACGGGGAATATTCCATTACGCCATCAAGAGAACAGAATTTTGATGTGACTGTATTTGCGCACAAGGATGGATTTCAGACCAATATCGGAAACATTGCATCTTGTTTCAAAGAAAATAATTGACATAACAATGATTGCAAAAGGAAATGATGGAACACAGTTACACATCAGTCCAACGTTTACTGTCAACAATTATTCCATTTCACAAAACACGCCATTTACTACAACAGTAAATGCTGGCAATACAGAGATACAATTGCCGCCAAAAGTGATTTTACAAAACAAAAACTATGTGTTACATGTGATAGATATTGGCGACCAGAGTTATACGGAAAATAAAGTACAAACATACCTAGAAGATGACTCGAACATAATTGCAACATATGACTTGGTCCTAAGTGTAAATGCAACAGATGCGATAGGCGGAGGATTTTACTCATATGGAAGTACTGTTACGCTAAATGCCCCTGAAAAATGGCAAGCATCATTCCTTGTAAGGCAGGTTTTTGATCATTGGGAAGGCAGTAATTTACCATTTGATTCAAAGACAAATAATGTTAGTTTTACAGCAAAGTATAACGTATTTGCAACTGCAATCTACAGGCCTGATTACACATATCTGATGCTAGTAATAGCTGTACCAATCACAGGAATATTTGCAATGAAAAAGCGTAGTACTATCTCTTGGTATGCAAGGGAGATAAATGATAAACTGGAAAAATTTATTCCGAAATTACCCATCAAGAAAAAATCCGATACCTAGTGTTTAACTAATTACAAGTTCTAGAGAAATCTACACCACTTTTTTAAACCATTAAAGTACCAGACAATTAGAAAATGAAAATTCCACATCTTTCAATAATAATTAGAATAATTTGTCTTGTTCTCATCCTACCAAGTTCACTAGTATATGCTACGACATATGGGGGATACCGCCTAGGTCCAATATCTGATCAGATGCCGTTTATGAAATCCAATTCAAATGGGACAATTACAATAAACTACATTGTATACTATCCTCATAATTCTACAATGAATACCACGTTTACATTATATCGTAGTAATTTGCAAAATCTACAATCTCTTACATCAGATGATTTGACAATCCAGGCAAAGCCAGAAACAATCAACCTACTTGAAAATAATACTGTGGAATACACCGTTACGGCAAAAAACAATATCAAAGGAGTATATACAATTGCAGCGCCTTTCCAATGTTTTAGATATCCATTAGTCGTGGGATTTAACGAATCAGACATACGGCCCTCTACATTGTTTGGTTTATCATTACCAATTCATTGTTATGAAATACCAAGTGATGCTCCCCAAATCAAGATCATAAACTATGATGGAATAATATTGAAAAATGTCACAAGGACACCAGATCAGTTTAGCCCAATGGAACAAATTCAGCTTGGCTCAAACTCTACCGATGTTCAATGCAAGCACGGATTTGATCTAATAATAAAGACATATGACAACATGCCAGCATGTGTAAAACCAGAAACTGCACAGACATTGATTATTAGAGGATGGGGAACATTTACTGTACCGCCAATTGATAATACATATGATCAGAAAATGAATGGAACGCTTTCTGGCAATGTAATTAGAAGTGGCGGACCTAGACTGGAAAGCCCAGAAGTAAACTATGAGGTAGATGTGTATGCAGTTGATGGAATCACTCTGGTAGGAAAAACTTTCTCTGATGCTAATGCACATTATTCTATACAACTTCCAGCTGGAAATTATACAATTTATGCACCGGATTATCCTACTAAACAAACGCATTTTGTTTCAGTGTATCCATACAAGAATACTATTTTTAATATTGTATACGGTACTGGTTATAGATAATTAAAAATGAAAACTCTACTTTTAATTTCAGCAATCTTGATTGCAGTTACTGTTTTTGGCATTAGCAAATCATACGCACAATATGGGGAAGGCTTCTCTCCCGTACAGCATTATCCTCCAACCAACGACACAAAATTGCAATTAATAGTAATGAACAGCACAGAATTCAAGGAAAGAACTACTGGATACAACTATGCATTTGCAGGAATAGATTACAACTGGGTATCAAAAGGAAACAACAATTACGACTTTGGAGGCGCAAGGGTGACATTCCTTGTTGCTGGCTTTGAAAATGGCACTACCAAAGGAGAGGCATTTAATCTAGATTCTCAGATGAATGTAAAAAGTGTATTTGAGTATGATGCGGATAGACCGCCTGCTGGATATCGTTCCGATACTTGCTACGGATGTCTTTTATCAAATGCTTCACAAACGGATGTAGATAAATTCCACATAGGGCATGTTGCAGATGGCACGTACAATGAGACTGCCGCACTTCAAAGGTCAACACAGCTGATTAATATGCAGAATGAGAAAATGGCTGAAAAACAAAACTTGGAAGTACAACTGGCAACAAAACAGCACGATTATGATGATGCTATCAAGAACTCGAACGCTACAAAAATATCGTCTCTTCTTGGGGATATCAATGAAATAAAAAACCAAACATCTAGCCTGCAAGAACAAATCGATAAAATCACACAAGAGCTCAATGTGATACAAGAAGCAAACATCCAGTTTTATTACATGGATCCTGTATTGCTAAAAAAATATCAAGCCGCATCAGATGGATTTGTAACCAAGATCCAAGTCCAATACTGGAAAGGCAAGTCTTTTGATGAGCAGAAAAATGCATTTCCTCTTGTGGGAATTGGTGTGGACAGCAAGAAAAAGTCTGTTGAAATAACCCTCTGGAAAGGTATTGAAAATTCTACCAACGTGGATAGGTACATCTCTGTCATCAAGGAATTGATGCCTTCCGATGTTCCTTGGCATGTGTCCTTTGGTGAATATCCTACAGCGTATTATTCTACGTTGACAATGCATCCGCTACAACAGGTTAACTCTGGAATTTTAGCAAAGGATGTTCAATGTAATCAAGGATTTCAACTTATCTTTAAAACTGAAGACGGTTCTCCTGCTTGTGTAAAGCCTGATACTGCATCAAAACTTGTTGAACGTGGCTGGGCAACTTTAATTGCCATGCCTCTTGGAGGGCTGCAATCCTCTGAGAACATTATGGGTGAACAAAAGACAGGACTATTATCTGCAAACACATGTGGACAGTTCCGCACTGCTCCTGGAATCCGTGATTCTAATGCGGTACCTGTCCTTTTGATGAATTCAAACTCTACTGGATGTGCTAGGCTCACCTATGACATTGTTTACAAATATGATGGCGTATCAAGTAGCACAGTTTGGCCTAGGTTGGCCAACTTTACTTCATTTTCTGGTCTAATTGGAAACTACCATTATACCAAAATTGGCGATGAGTTTAGCTTGTCATCTGGAAAAGATTATACGAATTCTTTTCAAGTCACCGTAATTCCTCAAACAGTTGATCTTGCAAATTATCCAGTAGGTTCGAATTTTACAGTCACATATGTGATAAAACCGCTACCAAACGCAACTGGATTCTATGATCATTCTATGCCAAGGCTTGCCTGTGAGAGTTACCCATTGTCAGTTGGATATACTACAAATCAGGTAAATTATTCTGATTTTTCGTACATTTATCCATTGAATCCACCCTGTGTGTCAGCACCGTATGATCTCACCACAGTTGAGATTTCTGGCATGGGCTACAAACAAGTTACACTTGGACCTAATCCATAAATGTTGAAAATGAAAACCCTGCATTATTCCATAATTGCAATTGCATGTATTGTTTCAGTTTCTATGGTATGGTATTTCACAAGTTATGATCCAAATCATATTACGAAAGAAAATGATTTTGGAATAAATACACTAGTGATTCATCATCCTTTTCTATGATGTGACAATCAATTACTTGGGTTCATCTCATATTTGGAAAAATTTCTTTAATCTCATCTTTACTGAATTTGGAAGACTGGTTTAGTACATCTAACATCTCCATCTGTTTAGAATTTGAAATATCCTTTTCAAGTCGTAGAAGATAATCGTGATAAATGATTTTGCCAAGTGTTGTATGGTTGTACATGTCATCATGTTTTACCAAAAGACCCGCTTTGACGAGCTGACCCAGTCTGAGATAATACTGTTTTTTTGTTAGCCCCATCTCAGAGTGTGTACCAATATGCGATTTTATGCCATCCTTTGCAAGAGTAAAGATCTTCAAGGCATGTAGTTTTGATAAGAGTGATAACAAATCCATTGTTTTTTGTATCTCTGTATCATTTTTTGTTGTGGCATGTCTGTCCATACCATGACTGGAATGTCCCTTACTTTCCAAGACATTCATACCTTCCTTGGGCACCTTAATGAATATTCCTTTCTTTCCTTACTATCAAGGTGAGAGTGTAATATCAAAGGAATCAAAGCGTGAGATGCTCGGGATGAGTATGATTACCTACAAGTTTCAGGTTACCATACCAAAAAAGGTCAGAGAGAAACACAAATTCAAGGAAGGAGACACATTGGCATTTGTGGAAGAGCATGGTAGAATTTATCTTGTAAAGAGTACCGATGTATAATAGACGATCTCACGTCTAGACGGTACTCTAAATTTTATTTTTATTTGTTGGATGCTATAGATAATTCCTTTAGTGAATCTTACAAGAACCAAATCCATACTGAAAATTGGAATAAATCTACACCACTTTTTTAAACGATGATAGTCCAGTACGTGTACAAAATGAAAACTCTTCACTTTTTGATCATAGGAATTGTAGGACTTGTAGCATCAGGATTTGGTGAGATACGTGCAGAACAATCCATAACTCTCACACCATTTGACATCTCATTTTTGAAAATTGATTTTAACAGAACCGGAATATCACACCAGATTCTTGTCATAAAACCAAATCAAACCTCATCTATTCATGTAATGGTATACAATAATGACAACAAGACGCATCAGGTAAATCTACAGATTCCTATGGAAAACCTTGCAAACTTTGTATCCTCTTATTCATTTACTCCGTCTTCTCTTACAATATACCCACACTCATCCAATGCAACTACTCTACACATAACGGCAGCTGGCATCAATGATATTCAAACAGGATTTGTCAGCATATTGACTCAAGACAAGTCGTTTGGAATGAGATCCAAGGGATTCTATTTGGCAATTGGCAATGACATCCCAGAATCCAGACTTGATTGGATTGACCAGTCTCTCCGCGAAGCAATGCCAGGTGTTGCATTTCCCAACCTTCACGCTTTTTATGAAACAGAAAACAAAGTCATACCTGGTAATGTATTTGGCATGCCAAAATATCTTCCAAAAGGATACCAGTTGCAAGGATTCTCAGAGGTTGCTCCGGGACCGTTACTAGTTTACTCTCCTATTCAAATTACAACAAACACTACCATGATAGATTTTCTCCACTCAGGTGGACTAGTGACATACTATGAGGTAAACAATCCAGCCTTTGATCTCAATAAATGGATGACTGCATATGTAGGACAAAATGAAGCACAAGAAGTGGTCATCAATGGTATAACAGGTGTGGCCATTGAACAGCAAAAAAAGCAAACAGACAACTTGTCTTTTACCTCTCCTGCAGTAATACTGCTTTTCAAAGGTACATCCCAGCTTGAAATGTACGGTAACATATCGCTTGATGATCTGCTAAAAGTTGCATCATCTGTTCCTGTAATAAATGAGAGTCAGGCAGTATCTGCTCAGTGTTTAGAAGACAAAGATTTTCCTGACAAGCCTTGCAATGACGCAATCGATACATCAAACCCAAATCAAAAGCCTATCTTAGGTGACAAAAGTGACTGGCAAGCATTCTATAACATGAAAGGAAAAGAGTGGATGGAATCAAAAAAACAAGAGATGTATTTTGCAGATAAGAATGGGATCTTAAAAGAATGGTACGAATATGGAGGTAGCTCTGGACACTTTGCAAATGCTGATGTCTGGTACTATTACAACTTGTATGGTGAATCACCAGATATCAAAAGATACTATAATGAAACAGTTCAGAAAAACTGGATTTATCCTATAATTACGTATTATTATGCAAGTCCGATTGTTTTTGTAATCGTTGGTATTGCGGCTGTTATTGTGGGATTTCTTATGTCAAAAAAGATTCTGGTGAAAATTAAGAAATGAAAACTCTACACATTACAATAATCATGGTGACTGCAATTAGTCTATTTTCATCATTTCCACTAGTATTTGCTCATGGAATAGACACTATGGGAGGACCTCCACGACTTCCTAACGTTTTACTCACGCAGATTTTATCATCTGAAAATAATGTGTATCTTTTGTGGGAAAACGGCGGAAAATTCTTTTTTCAGAAGAGTGCAGATGACGGATCTACATTTGATAGTCCTGTTATGGTAATGAACATCACGGGTGCAAGATCAGTAGAACCGCAGATGGCAGTATCAGGTAATGATGTGTATGTGGCATGGAATTATTTTGACCAGAACGGAACATATCTTGATTTCAGGCAGAGCGTGGACAACGGAGCCAGCTTTGGTAATATTGCTACTTTATACAGAGGTTCTTCTCTGGATTTTCTTTCTTTGAATCTTGTTACATCTGGAAAACATGTGTATATCGCATGGCAGGAGAATTCGGGATATGCACATTTGATCAAAAGTGATAACAATGGTACCGCATTTTTGCCAATCATAGATCTTGATAACAATACTAGGCGATTAGGTGATCCGAAGATCTTTGCGTCAAACAATCACGTCTATCTCTTCATGGAAGGCGACTGCATTATTTCTTCAGGAACTCAACAAATCTGCTATCCTTCGCCATTTGTAAGGCGAAGCGATGACTATGGAAATACATGGAGCAGCCTAAATCCAATAATAACTGGAACTACTGCAGGTTTTGCAACTGATGCAAGGGCCACCATATCTGGAGACAATGTCTATCTGATATGGCAATTCAATGGATATGGCTTTGGCAAGATATTATTTGCAAAAAGTAACGATAATGCGGCTACATTTGGAAAGACTGTCTACTTTGACAATAATGGACAGGAAGGATATCCTAATGTCTTGACAAATGGAAACAATGTCTACCTCTTCTGGCAGACTGATGGCAACAATACAAAAGATATAATGTTTACACACAGTATGGATGGAGGAGCCACATTTTCAAAGCCAGTTAACATAAGCAACAACAAGTTCTCCTCGGACAACTATTATTTGTATAAACAGATTGCGTCTTCTGGTAACAATGTTTACGTAACATGGGAGCAACGCAATCAAAGCAACAGTGAGATATTCTTTAAGATGAGCTCAGATGATGGAGAGACTTTTGGGAATACAATCAATCTAAGTGAAGATCTGGACAGCGTGGTGAAAAATGAAGTTAACAGTACCTGGGTGAATTTTGATAAACCTCAGGTGGTTACATTTGGGAATAATGCGTATGTTGGATGGATTGACAACTACGAAGAAAATAACAATATTTTCTTTAGTACAAGCAATGATGGTGGTACCACATTTGAAAATCCAATTATTCTGAGAGAAGACCATGTCATACCTGAATTTCCATTTGCCATTCCAATTTTACTTGTTAGTTTTGTATCTGTAATGGCATTTTACAGGATTAGATTTAGAAAATGAAAACTTTACAACTTATCTTAATTGTAATCATGCTTGTAACTGCCTTCTTCGATATACAATATGTATTTGCATATGATGTAACCAATTCTTCATATTCCGTGCCGTCTGCAATACTTGTAAATCAGAGTGGATTTATCCCTGAAATCTATTCAGATTTTTTCATCAGTGGTCACATCCTGCCAAATGTCGCAATACCCGTTGGGTTAGATTTTACCAATACTGGAAATGTTACACTATATGATGTGCACATTGCGTTTGTCAACTCGTCAGTCTTGCAAAATTTTAAAACTAACTTTGGAAACTTTACTCTAAAAGTAGGTCAGGAGAAAACAATCTTGGGAACAATATACTCACCTTCTGAGATAACAAATGTATCAAGTAGCGTGAATTGGATGGTTTATGCCAAGAATCAAGATGGCACAATAGGTTCAAAAGAATTTCACAGATCAATTAATCTGGCAAATAGATTCGCTCCCGAATACTGGTCATCTTATCCAGTAATCTTGCCTCCACTACAGCAAGGTGGAACAGTGGATGGAATTGAGTGCAAAAAAGAATTTCAATTAATTATCAAGTTAGACGATTATTCTCCGGCATGTGTTAGACCAAGCACTAACCAAACATTAATTGAAAGAGGCTGGGGCGAGTCAATGGCAAGTTTGTTGGAGCCTCCAGCAATTAAGAGGCTGGAAATAACTGGATTGCAGCAAAATTACAAAGTTGACCAGTCAATTCATGCTATTGTAAAATACACTGGATGGGGCTATGGTATAACTCCTGAGATAAAGATCCTTGATTCAAACGATACTCAAATTTGGTTCAACTGTCCAGACTGTGTCACACATACAGAATTGGCCCTAGGATACCCTGGAATTTTCACCACTTTTTCTTACAATGTAACAGATGTAAATGGGCAATATCCAATTATTAACAAAACAGGCACCTACACAATGATTACTTCGCTTGGAAATAAAACTGTGGAGTTTAACGTCATTCCTTAGAAAATGAAAACCAAATTCATCCCCGGCTTTTAAAATAAAATATTTCTACAAATTGTGAGTTCTGGCAAGTCTGACATAACAGTTCTAGGTTTTAATGACAATGGCATGACTGCAGGAATACCGCGAAATGAACAGATACACATGGGAATCTTTGGCGAGGTGGGTTCAGGAAAAAGTATTGTGGATACTATAATGATAAACCAGAACATAAACAGAGATGAGGGATTCATGCTTGTTGACCCGCATGGAACTTTGGCACAAGATGTTCTAAGAATGATTCCGGAATCAAAAAAGGACCGCGTGATCTACATCAGTCTGGATACGGTGCGCTTGTGGGGAAAAATTGTAAAAATAAATCCACTTGAGGTAAAGAGTGGAGGCGACAGATATGTTGTTGCCATGAATCTTGTAAATGCATTACGAAACATATATCGTGATTCATGGGGCCCGCAACTTGAAGCCTTGTTAAGAAATGGTGCAAATGCACTTGTAGAAATAGAAGACTCGACACTTCGAGACCTGGTAAAAATAATCACAGATGATAGAATGCGTTCTATTTTTATGAATAAAGTTGCAAACCGAGATGTCAGACATTTCTGGAATGTCTTGTTTCCTCAGCAGTATCAAAAAGATGCCGGACGTTCAGCGTACAACAAACTTGACAAGATCTTGTCAACGCCGCAGGTTGCAGCAATACTTGATACTGCAAAATCAACGATTGATTTTGGAGATATAATGGAATCAGACAAGTGGGTAATAGTAGATTTGTCCAGTGGAGGCTCTGATGATGTGATATCATTTCTTGGGACCATTCTAATCAACATGGTCTATGTTGAAGCAAGAAAGAGATTTGGAAGGCCTGATCTTTCCACAAAACCATTTTTCATGTATATCGACGAGGCACATCTTTTTGCCCCATTTGCGCTCAGGGAATTGCTAAACACCATGAGAAAGGCAAACATGAAGGTGACAATTGCAACCCAGACCATCAATACATTCCCAAGGGAGTTTGCAAAGGAGATATCTGCCCTAGTTCGCACGCTAGTTTGCTTCAAAGTGGATATGGAGACTGCAAACATGTTCAAGACTGTAATGCCGGTATCAGTCGAGCAACTCACATCAATGACGCAGGGAAGATTTGCCTTTTATTCCCAGGGGGACCCGCCGCATACCGGATTACTGATAGCAGTTCCAATAGTTGATAGGAAAAAAGACTGGAAGGAATTGGCAAGATATAGCGTGGAAAAGTATGGCGAACCAACATCGCTTGAAAGATATGTCATGCCAACAAAGTCACAACATTATTCCCCACAAGTAACACCACTTGAGGCAACAATCTTGCTCTTGCTGTATAATGAAAATAGGGATATGACAAAAGACGAGATCTACGAGTTTGTTTACAAAATGTTTCCAGTAAACAAGCGAGATGTTTTTTCAAAACTTGATGATATCCTAGTTAATCAATTACATCTAGTAGAGCGTAAAAATACAACATTTAACGATGGCGATGACAAACTTGTCACTCGTTATGTTTTGTCAGGCCTTGCATACAATAGTTTTTTCTCACAAGCCATGATGGGAAGACGTGCAGGGTCTCCACTGCACCAGACTACAATATTTCTTATAATGAACATGCAGCAAAAGACATTCAAGTTTTGTATTCCAGATCTTGGTGACAAGGGAGAACAAAGACCAGACTTGTTGATATTTGAGCCACAAAGACGTGATGATTCAAAAGATATAACATATGATCCTCTGTATTGGTCTGAAAAAATAATTGCAGTTGAAGTAGAGACAGACCCAACAAAACATGAATCTCAAGTTGTTGAAAATTTCAGGAAAAACTTTGAACTCGGATACGATGTATGGTTTATAGTTTTTTCAGACAAACACAAACAGTATGTTGTAGATGCAATGAACAAAAATAATATTGCCAAACAGTTTTACAATATTGTACTCATCCCGCCTGATGCAGTAGAGCGACTTGGCAACATACAGAACAATTCTGTAACTCATCTAACTAGGGAGGAACTTGAGGTGTACAACATACTAAAAGGCGGTGGTACGGCGCAGTCTGTTGCCTACAAGGCAGAACTTTCTGCATATGATGTCATGGGGATTTTGTGGAAACTTGAACAAAAAGGTGTGGCAGAACGTGGCTATATTGAGACTAGAAATACAAAATTTGCCTTGGAAGGAGGGAAAAACATCACCCAGACCAAAAGAGAGGAATATTTCATACCAACAGAGGAGGGCAAGAAACTTGAAAAGTTCAGATTCGCATAATTTGGAAGCAGAGAAGAAAAATGACACGGCTGTATTATCTGATACAAACGACAAGAAACCAGTAGGGTTTGATTTTTCAAAACTCAGCGATCGAGGATTAAAGGACCTGGTATTAGATCCAGAAAATGGACTTCTTGCAAAGACCATGCTTGAAAATCGGGGAAATTATGTTCATATCAAAAACGGCAAGGTAATGACAAGAAAAAAGCCACGATGACATCTATAGGCAACTAAAGTGCGATTTTGTCTTTCTGTTTTTGAGCAAATGAATCCAATGAATTGGGTTTGCTGTGGACTTTCTCAACGTGTACTTGAAACCCTTCTTGTGAGTAAAAAACAATATTGCATTCTTTACAGGTGGGCACGCAATCACTAGAAATGGTTTTTGATTTAATGGATATGATTGAAATTCAGCTATGTTGTAATCAATAATTGTTGTTGTGATCCTCAGTCTGATCCTACCTGTTTGGTATGATCATGTTTGATGACATTCTTGTACAACTGTTTAAAATGAAAATGGAAATCATATGTCATGAGTGAAATGATCGCAGTACCAAAAGATCTATCGGAGAAGATTGAAGGGAGACTGAGTCTTGTAGATCTGAAGGATTTGGCCAGGAAGTTGCTGCCCGCCAACAGCGTACTGAGGATACTGATACTCTCAGAATCTGACAAGTTATTAGGTAAAGAAGGAATTGCAAAACTGGAAATTTTTCTTAAACTGCTTTATCAAGAATTAGAGCACAAGTGATTTTTGTCAGGATTTCATTGTTTAATTATTGTTATACTGTTTTCATGCTGTAGAGAATTCTTGAGGTGATAATGTGTCACAAAGGCTGCGTTTTACCTATAGAAACGTATTGATTTATAATACAATTGTATTATTATATAATACATGTTGGAAAGGTTGTTTGTATCAAAAACTAGGATCAAATTATTAGAAGAATTTCTTTTCCAATCTGACACAGAATATCATATACGAGAACTTGCTAGATTAGTACACGATATACCGATAAATGTTCAAAAAGAATTGAAAAACCTACAATCTGTAGGTCTTCTTACTCATAGAAAACAAGGAAACATGGTGCTTTACAAATTAAACAAAGATTCTCCCATTGTAGAAGATCTCAAGAGAATATTTTTAAAAACAGAAAGTATTGGAAAAGAAATTCTTTCATTGTTATATGATAAAGAGAAGATTAGATATGCCTTGATCTATGGATCTTTTGCAAAAGGTACTGAATTAAAATCAAGTGATATTGATATGTTGATAATTGGAAGTGTTAACGAAGATTCAATTCTAAAGTCAACACAAAAAATTGAAAAACAAATTGGTCGTACAATAAATTTTATCCTTTGGACTGAAAATGAATTTCTACTAAAGACTCATGATAATATACCACTGATAAGAGAGATCTTAAAAACACCAGTGATAATGATAGTCGGAGACGAAAATGAGTTTAAGCGAACTATTAAGCAAGGGTCTAGTTGAAAAATTTCAATCAGATAAAGAACAGGTAAAAAATGAAATTGAAATTGCTAAAAATGATCTTTCATCAGCCAAAAAAATGTTGTCTATAGATGAATGGGGCTGGGCTCATAATGCTGCATATAATGCAATGTTACAGGCAGGCAGAGCACTGATGTTTTTCAAAGGATATAGAGCAAAAAGTGCAGAGCATCATCTTGCTGTAGTTTCTTTTGTTCAAGCTGTGTTTCCATCAAAATTTCCCCCTGAGGTCCTTCAGGCATTCTCAAAAGCAAGATTACGAAGAAATGAATCCATGTATGATAGAGCAGGATCAATATCTTCTACGCAAGGAAAAAATCTAGTAGAAAAGGCCGATTTATTCGTGAATAAAGCCATAGAAATTCTCAAAATTTGATACATTGTATTCGTTGCTGAAATGCTTGTTTTAATGAAAGTTATCCATTTCCATGATGATTTTAAATTGGTTAAAGAGCCATTATTTTTATCAGTTATGAACAAAGCCTTTTAACTTCTAAACGGATTAATTAAATCACAGTTAGGAATTAGAGGGGAATATCATGCAAGAAACAAAAAAGACTATGCAAAAAGAAGAATTGGAAGCACTTGTAGAGATGACTCTAAAAGACCACAAAATCATTTTTAAAAGTCTAGACAAACGTTGATTCAGGACATTACAGAAGATATCATTAGATCAATCCATACACAATTGGAAAATAGATTTCCAAATATGTTGAAAGGTGTAGAAAAAGAAGGTCTGATTAGTGCTCTGATTCAGAAACAAAATCAATCTCTCTTTGGATCTGATAATCTCTATCCTGATATTTATCTAAAGGCAGCTGTATTGATGGAAGGTCTGATAAGGTGGCATATCTTTACTGATGGTAACAAAAGAACTGCATTAATGTCTACTTTCATATATCTATATGGAAACAAACACTATCTTGCAATTCCTATTGATTCAGTTAGATTTTTGATTAGGGTAGCTGACGATAGACAAAATGATCAAGACTATACAAACAACTTGATTAAAGAAATATCCGAATGGTTACGTGAACATAGTGCTACTGATGAAAGAGAATTTTTCATAAAAGCCGCAAGATACAATTTACTCCCTGCGATAAAGCTAAGTTTACTTTACTTCTTTGGATTTAGAAAGAAGGCTAAAAAATTAACTGATTATTGGTATGCTTTGGAGAGTCATCAGGATTATGTGCTGGAAGCTAAAGAAACCTCAAAATTGATAAGAGATGTTGTGGATAGTGCAATACTTCAACTATATCATACTTTGCGGACAAAGAAAAGGACTAAAGCCCAGAAACTTGACGAAAAATGAAATTACAATAAAATTAACCATCAAAGCTAGAATGTATTGATGACTTGAAAAGGATAGACTCAGAAAAGCAGTAAAGAAATAGATTTTAGAAAAAGGAACAGGTCAGTAAGATTGACATCTAATCCGAATTATCTAGTTCAAAACAGGCAACCTGATTATGACTTCATTATCAGGCAATGTAGATACAAACTCCCATCCTTTCATTATCCAATCCTTGCATTCTGTTATGCTGACTACCTTCTGACTATTCCCGTTCAATCCAAGCGTCTCCATGGATTTCTTTTTGATTAGTTGCTGCATCTGTTCTACACCAAGTTTTGAGAGGTTTCCCAACTTGTCAATCTCGTCCTTTGTATGACCTGCAATGGTCAGAAACTGGAGGTTGAAAGTTTCAAGTATCTTGTCCTGGCTTGTTTCCTCTTTTCCTGTCGTAACCAAATGATTAGATCCTCTTGCATATGCCTGACGCATCTTTTCAATGATATCTTCAGGGAGCCCTTTGTTTACAGTATAGACATGTTCAATGTCTCCCTGTGTGGCCCATCCAAAAAACACGCCAATCTCTTATTACAAGTCCCTCGCTTTCGGCAACCATTAACCTAGTGTCAAAATATCTTCTAAGGATATACGGTCTCCACTGAAAGCCTGCTGCTCTCATCGCTTTTCTCATCAAATCTCCCACATTGTTTGATACTATGTGCTGACCTACCTTGCATGGGTTGTAAGCAAGAGCAGTTATGATTGGAGATGCTGGAGTTATCATCTCGCCATTTCTGATTCTTAATTCCAAATATTGCTTGAGATATTCACATGCTTGTTCAGGAAGAAATGATGTAAATTGATGTCCTGCTTTGGACAAGCATTTTCTTACTGTTACAATTGTGGGAATTTTCTTGAATTCGACTGTACCATTTTCTATGGTAAGTTCTGGCAAGTCTGCTACCTTGAGGCCATCTTGTCCAAGATAATCGCCTAAAACCTCAATCCTGAATCCACAAAATCCGACAAGAGTTAACGCTATTTTTGCCCTAATGTTTGCAACATCGAGAACTTTTTGGAGTTCTGCCGGAGTTGGGACTCTCTCGCTCTCGTATTTCGAATAATCATTGGAGCCGCTTATCCTGATTTTTTTCCTTACTTCAATCTCGTTGAAACTCCACCAACTCTTCAGTGCTCTGACATATCCCTTGATGTTGGTGCCTGCACTTTTCTTGTTTTCAAAATGTGATATGACTTGGAGCAGAAAGTTGCCAGCAGCTTTGTCATTTAATCTTGCAAGCTTTTGTGTGGTTGTATCAAATGTCTTGCATATGTGCCCTATTCGTCTAAAGTATTCTGCAGCTGTTATCACACTTCCTCTTTCAAGATTCTCTACCCAAAGCTTGAACTGGTTATTTTTTAGAAGATCCTTGTAGGGTGATTTTTTGAGCGATAGCTTCATTTTTTTGACTCCATTTTGAAAGAAAATTGAGTAAAAAAGGCGAATCTTGGACCCGATTTGAAATGCGGTTGCCGGGATTTGGACCCGGGTCGCAGAATTGGCAATCCCGCATAATAACCAAGCTATACTACAACCGCTTAACCGATTTAGAAATTATTAGTCTATTAAAGGATACTGTTTGGAATACAATTTTTTAACATGATGTTGTGTATGTATATCATGGATAAACAACTCGAAGAAAAACTAAATCAGAAAATAACTGAGGTTGCAGACAAGTCTGATGAAATTTTAAAAATTGTAAAATCATTGGATGAATTGAATGCTAGTTCTGATTCATTTGGTTATGGGATAGTCATAGGGAGATTGTACAATTCATTTTATTATCAATGTAGGAGAATCCTAAAACGCAATCCTACAAATGAAGAATTTGAAGAATTTCTTGAAATTCTAAATAAGAAACAAAAAGAAATTCTTAACCTGTTAAAATCAAACTAGAGCAGTTTTCAAGGGAATTACTTTGATCATTGGAGTACATGGTAATTTCACAGATGCGCCATGAAGTGCTTTTCTTGCTGCCTCTAGATGTTCTTTTTTGACATGTGCTTCCATTATCACTTGTCCAATCTCAATGCGTGCTGCTAAACTTACAGCTTTACCAAATGCGCCTCTCATACCTTCTGATAATCTGTCTGCACCTGCAGTAGAAATCATCTTGTTTTCTCTTAGGAGAATATGTGGATACACTCTAAGTGTTGAATAGTAGCCTGTTTCTCCGGTGACTGTTTCTATTGCTTTATTTGCAGACAATCTAGCTGCCTCTATTGCCATGTGTCTTATCTGCATCTTTTGACTAGAACAGAGTTGTACACAAAAATCATAATCCCCATCTTTTTTTCCTCCGTAAAACTTTGCAATTTTTATCTGTGGCTTACCCTTGATGTACTTTTTTCTTGTATATGGTTGGCCATTTCCAACGCGGTAGTTTGCTCCGTGCATAATAACACTTTTTTCTTTTTATTGAGGTCCTATATTTTAACCGTGAGATCCTAAAATGTGATATGTGCTACTAGGATTGAAATATTCTAGTCACACATTTGCCCTTTTCTTGGTTATAATATCTGATTTTTATCTAACTAAAAATTCATCAAAATGCGCAAGATCTATTATATTGCTAATGACTTCATGACTTTTAATGTCTGAATTAGAGTCCAAAGTAGAAGGATTGCTGGTAAAAGATCACGTCCTTGTATCTGACAAAGAAATGCAACATAACTTGGAACTGAAAGGATTTGGCGAAATGATGAAAAAGAAATTCTTCCTCAAGCCGTTTGAATCTTTATACTTGCTTTATGTTGACAAGCTCAAACTTTTACGAGGCAAGTACGAGGTGGATTTTGATTCTATGATGACAGAATGTATGAAAAATGATCCTGATTCTTTTACCAAATTTCTCATATATAGAGATCTAAGAACTAAAGGATATGTGGCAAAAGATGGATTTGGATTTGGTTCTGATTTTAGAGTCTATGAACGAGGACAATTCGGAGAAAAGGGTGCAAAATATGTTGTATTTGGTATGACTGAGGGTAGACGAGAAAAAATAGGTTTACTACAAAAACAAATTGAAGA
The DNA here is from genome assembly GCA_963716995.1 of uncultured Nitrososphaerota archaeon. Lineage (GTDB taxonomy): Archaea > Thermoproteota > Nitrososphaeria > Nitrososphaerales > Nitrosopumilaceae > Nitrosotalea. The sequence goes on along the minus strand of CAVQVB010000015.1, from coordinate 1,386 downwards.
TATTACTACTATGGGTAAGGAACCAGTACTTGCGGTAATTGAACGACGAGGCGAGGTGATTTATTATAAAGTCTCTAAAATCCAGTTCTATCAAAACAAAGATCAACCTGATTTTCCAGTGTAGAGTCTTAAATATGATAAAACCATTTTTTGTATTGTGGAATTTAAGGAGATTTACTGTTTTAATTGTAAAAAAAGCCTAGGCAGATATAATGAAAAATACTTTACAGACCAAAAAGTGGGCGAGATAATAAAAACAAACCACGCATCGCATGTTTATGAAGGACATGAAATTGTAGTGAAAAGAATAACAGTTGATTAATTTTTTCCAAATAATGTTTAATCGAAAGCGAACACGTTTTTACTTATCAATCATAAGCAATCGTTTTATAGCTATGTCCGTTCTCTCACACTGTTGAAGACTTCATTATTTCTATTTGGGACAGTACTTTTAGGATCTGTTCTTATGTTTGGATTTGGACACTCTGCAATGGCAATGACTAGTGACATTACGTTGTCTCAACCAACATTGGTAAATACATTCGGCCAACAAATTTCCAGCTTTCATGTTGGTCAACAAATAGGTATCGCGTCTACGATTACAAACAATGGTGAATCTGATAAAAAGCTCACCTATCTGGTACAAGTTGTGGATAGTAATGGCGGTACTGATTTTCTCGAGGGATCTTCACTTCTTGGTAATGGTCTTTCTAGTAACCAAACCATTACTGAGTCTCAAGCATGGATTCCAAAATCCTCTGGACAATATACTGCTGAAATATTTGTCTGGAGTAGCTTAACTTCTGCAATTCCACTGACTGATGTATTGCACACGACAATCACTGTAAATTAAATCTCTAAAACCTAACATTTTTTGAATTTAAGTCTTAAGTAGAAATTCATAGGACAAATTCTTCCCATTCCTTAATTATGATAAAATTTTTTGAATGTTCATGCCTGATGAATCGTGCAGAACCTGTGGCGGAGAACTAGTACATCATACATTGTGTTCTTGTTGTAGAAAACCTACTCAAAAGAAATGCAAAATATGTAAGCATGTTACTTTGCTGCAATCTCATCAATACTGCATAACAAATTCATCTTCAGGCCCAAGACCATTACTTGTTCAAGTCGTTTCAAAGAAAGCCTCCAGATCTATGAATTATTTACATCTCTCTTTTCTTGCAGTTGCGGTAGTTGGATTTCTTGTTCTAGGATTGGTTTCCACCTCTGATCATGGTGCTTCTCCAAGCATAATGCCTGATGATGCTCAAGCCACTAACTCCAGTCACATTACAAATATTTCATATAATTTTCCAATCTCACATGGAGAATCATATGATAATTGTCTTGCATATGGTAGTGGAGAATCCATAACGGTGACTT
>CAVQVB010000014.1:0-12672 GCA_963716995.1 uncultured Nitrososphaerota archaeon | reverse complement strand
AGGTATCAGATTTTTTCTTCACAGGTAATTTTGGAATGAATTTTTCCAGTTTATCATTTATCTCCCTTGCATACCAAGAGATAGTACTACGTTTTTTCATTGCAAATATTCCTGTGATTGGCCCAGCTATTACCAGCATCAGATATGTGTAATCAGGCCTGTAGATTGCAGTCGCAAATACGTTGTCTTTTGCTGTAAAACTGACATTGTTTGTCTTGGAATCAAATGGTAGATTGCTGCCTTCCCAGTGGTCAAATACCTGTCGTACTAGGAAGGACATTTGCCATTTTTCAGGGGCATTTAGCGTAACAGTACTTCCATATGAGTAAAATCCTCCGCCTATCGCATCTGTTGCATTTACACTTAGGACCAAGTCATATGTTGCAATTATGTTCGAGTCATCTTCTAGGTATGTTTGTACTTTATTTTCCGTATAACTCTGGTCGCCAATATCTATCACATGCAACACATAGTTTTTGTTTTGTAAAATCACTTTTGGCGGCAATTGTATCTCTGTATTGCCAGCATTTACTGTTGTAGTAAATGGCGTGTTTTGTGCAATGGAATAATTGTTGACAGTAAACGTTGGACTGATGTGTAACTGTGTTCCATCATTTCCTTTTGCAATCATTGTTACGTCAATTATTTTCTTTGAAACAAGATGCAATGTTTCCGATATTGGTCTGAATCCATCCTTGTGTGCAAATACAGTCACATCAAAATTCTGTTCTCTTGATGGTGTAATGGAATATTCCCCGTCTCCTTTTTTGATAACAGGAAAAATTGATTGTACTTCGTATATTACATTACTAATATCTGATTTTATATTGAAAATATTGTCCTTTCCTACTTTGAAGATTGTCGAGTTTGCATCAGTGTTTACATTCATGTCATTGTAAAATGAATTGATTGACTGAGTGATTGCTCCATCTTCTGAGAGTACTGCTACTGTTACCCTTCCTTCCTGATTTACTGACATGTATCTACCAGAAGGATCAAAGTTTACTCCGGTTATTGTAGATACATCACTTGGTACAATTCTTTCTAACGGTATGCCAAATGCATCTGTTTTGTATGCTACATATGGGAATTTTTCTCCAACGTGTACTTTTGGCGGTAATTCAAATTCTATGTTTGTTGCAACATCCAGAGGAACAATTGAAATTGCCGAAGATGGAATTCCTTGAATTGAAGCTACCAGCTCTGATTTTTTAGTGATTGTCCCACTGAGTATCATGTTGGTTGATGTAAAATCTAGTGTCTTTGGCATATTCTGGACTGTACTTTTGATGTCTACTTTTGGTGGTTCTGCAAAAACATTTGACGGTTCCACCATTGCACCTGTACTGTCTGCGATGTACATTATGCCAAGATCTTGATTGATTCCTGCATTGATTGGAAGCGGAGTTATCTTGATGCTGTACGAGTCATCATATCTAGGCAGGACAGCGAAATTTGCAACGCCTGGTATCTCTCCCGGGCCTGATGCAGTCATGGTAAAGTTTCCGGTTCCACCCCCCTGAATGGCAAATTCTACAGCTTGTGCGACCCCTGTTTCCCCGTTACTTCCAGGTATGCGAGTGGGTATCATGTTGATTTGTTTGTCATAATTTGTATCTGGTCCATTTGATGACAACTGGACCGTGCTGCTGTCTGCAACGAGTGGAATGATTGTACTGGTACCTGATTGGTTTATCTGACGATATAGTCCAACTATGCCATATCCAGAGTCATCAAATGTAGTTGGGTATGTCCAAATTTTCACCATGTTTGGTTTGCATGGCGCAAATACACTACAATAACTTGTGATGTTTTGTCCTGTTACCTGATTGTTCGTTGATGGTCCAACTATGAGGTTAGCACTTGCTGCACCAAACCCGTCTACGCTTGCAGAAATTACTGTACTCCCAACATTTCGTGTATAGACAAAACCTTTTGCAACTCCATCCCTTATTGTAGTAGAATAAAGTATGTCGTTAAAATGTGTGACATCGTAATTATTTCCAAATCTTGCAACATTTGTATCACTTGATGTAAGGGATACATGAATTGTATACGGGGGCTTGAATGGTAATCCATTTTTTTCCAACCATATGTAATAATATGAAAGTGAATTTGGCAATGCTGTATCTGGAGCTATAGCTAGCTTGATTGTTACATTGTCACTAATTTTTGTAACATTTGCAGTTGCAACACCCAAGCTATCTGATGATACTGAAATAATACCACTGCCTTTTGTAAATAATGGTAATGTGGTATAATACTGTCCCTTTGGTATGGTTACAGTTTGCGGCGCGGTTATCATGGACGATGTTGTGACAGTTATTTCTGTATCTGCATCAACTGGTACTGGTAATCCAAATTTATCTTCTGAAAAAACATATGATTGCATATCTTGTGCCCTAGTTGTAGATGTTGGAATTATCATTTGTAATTTCGATGGTTGTGAATTTGAAGTGTAAACTAGGGTTGCACTTTGAGCCAAGTTCCCATTTAATGCACCAAATACCGTAGCATTCCCATCTTTGAGTGTCTTGATTGCAAATATTCCGTGATTTTCTGACGGAGGTATCGTTATTGAGAGCGGTACCTGTAATGTCGATTTATCACTTGAAGACAAGTAAAAAATACTTGGCTGGTTTTCTGGCTTGTCTAAAAGTACCATTCCTTCATAATCCTGACCGCTGATCATTTTGCTTGGAATCCATATCGTAAAACTGCTCGCATCTTGCTGTGATGACAAATTGGAATTGGTATCATTTAGGATCGAGTCAAGCTGCCCAAACACTTGAAGTGGAGATATGATGATCAAAATAAAAAGCAAAAAGAATAATTTTTTCACAATGTTTCAAAAGTATTATCAATTTAAGTCAGGTTTTGCTTTGCCTAACTTGCACCAGTCAGTATGGATCCACTGGAAAGATTTACAGTAGCCGTTCCCACGCTCAATTGATTTGAAGTTGTAAATACTCCATACGATGAGGTTGGTATGATATTGCATTTCCATCCGCTTCAACACTTGCTCTGAGATAAAATTCTATCAAATCTCCTGCATGTGCAGATACTTGGACAAGTTGTGTGACAGTATTTGTGGAATAATGCATAGCCACTGCTGAGGATTGTGAAAAAGAATATGCGCCAATTGAAGATGACTGCGATATAATTGGATTAGAATTTGAATACACGATTTGTGAGTTTACCATTTGTCCATTTACATATGTGTCAACATAGAGTGAAAGCGGACCACTTGTTGCACCTGTTGCTGAAACAGATCCTGGTTGACATCCGTTAAACTGAGGACATGTGCTTTGAACATACAGACCAGTCATGTAATCATATACCATGTAGATCATCGTGGGAGGACTGCTTACATAATTGTAGGCAGAATTTGCGGTAAAGGATACATCTGCTGATATTGTTGCAGAAACCAATGCGTATATTGTTCCGTCCAATTGTGCGATTACGACTCCTTCCCCTCCGGTGTTTGCCCGTACTGATGCCCCAGTGCCATCGGTCTTGTATTGAGATGCAGTTCCCGTACCTGGTGATATCACTGAAATTCCTAATGAGGGAGGTATACTAGTAAGAGGTATTTTTGCACTAGTTCCATTCATACTAAATGTTATTGTCTTTAGTCCTGGAACGATTGGGACCATCATGCTTGAACCCGGTGTGTAAATTTTTGACAGATAGGATAATTGCATAGGTGCAATTCCATCTACTGATACATTTTGAATATTTTCAGTTGATGACATTGGTATCATCACATATGCAAATGGAGTGTAAATTTGAGGTGTACCACTAGCAATGTTGAACACTTTATTATTTACAGAGTCATAAACTGCAGTCCCAATGTTACCGACGTATGTTGGTGAGTTTGGATATATGTCAAGTTCACCACTTAGGGATTGTCCGCCAGTAACCATTTGCGCCGCAGAAAGTTTCAAAGATCCATCAGAACCTGTAATACCTTGTAGTCCAATAATTCCATTTTCTAATATTTGATATGGTACATTTGCAGGTAGACCAGTTACTTGCAAAAATAATTGGGTCGTAGGATCATATGCACTTGCTTTTATCGTGGTACCTCCAGATGTAGGTTCAACTATAAACCAATACGGTATTGGAGCAAAGTTGACTTGGGATGTAAAGTCTGAAGTGTATGATTGGAGTGTACTTGGTATAAGTGGTGATTTATCATAGAGAGTAATGTATGGTACAAATGAACTACCATAACGGGAATATGAGCATCCTCCTTTCCCACATGATGATGAACTGCCAGATGGATAGTAATTGGTGGCATATCCATCAGTAGTGGTATAACTTACAGAAGTTACATGATAGAAATTTCCAGATGCGTATCCATTTACTGTTGCTACACCGGTTCCTGCATCAGAACTACAAGACCAAGACCATGCAGTATATGCATTCATGACACAGTAAGAATAACTCCAAGTGTATGTTGCGTATGCATTGGCTGACGAACTGACATATTTGTTGATAGGAACTGTTACGGTACCTCCACTAACTGTTCCGCTTGATATTGTGGGAGACATTATTGTATATCCATGTGTGCCACCATCATACGCTGAAATTGTGACAGATGGATCTACCAGGGTTCCAAAAACTACAAGACCGCCGCCAGTTATACCTGTACCTTCAACTATTGAAGATCCTGCACCATTAGCTTGTACTGCTATTGTACTGCCAGCACCGGTAAATGTTATTCCACTAGAAGACGTTGTAGCAGAACCTGAGCCTGCAAGAACACTAGTAGTAATAGGTGCAAGTGTGTTTGACTGGGGAGTAGAATTTTGTATCAATACGCCGCCGCTGTAAATGTATTGGCTGTTCATTTTTGGCACAACTAGTTTTACTATATCATCACTGTTCTGAAAACCTGCTGCAAATGTACCGGATGTAATTTTATTGTAAGGTATCAAGGCGTATGGTTGGCCAACGACGTTATCTATTCCAGATACAACAGTTCCTTGTGGATGTATTGTGACGATTCTTGCCACAATGCCATTTCCATTACTGGTGGCATTCCCACTCCCATTACTGTTTGCAGTTGAATTTGCTGTTGCAGATACAGTAAAGATATTTCCATTGTCGGTAACAATTTGAATCTGAGTTGCAAAAGCATCATTGACAACAAGTGTCAACATACAAAGTACAACTATGATTGATATTGTTTTTTGCACAGATTAAAGAAAAAAGATATTTTTTAAACAGTTATACACTATTTGAGTTGAGACAGGGCAATTCTCATCCATCTTTAGATGGGTCTGCCAAGAATTGGACATGGAGTTAGATTTTTTCTCTGATTCTCTTTTTTGCAATCTCAAATGCTAACTTGCCTATTGATTTTGCCTGAGCTGAATCTGGATTCATCTTATACAATATGGCGTTTCCAATCTTTCTTGTTCTCTTCAAAACTCCTTGGTCTTCCAGCGTGTGTATAATATTCAGAGTTGTTTTAAAACCTACTCCAGAAATTTTAGAAATGTCTGAAATGGAATAGTCAAAGTCTTTCATTGTAACCATATGATCCAAGATTCTAGATTCTGAGCATGGAAAGGTGCTTGCCAAAGGTCCAACTTCTGTCATGTTTTTAGACACTGTTTCTTTTCTGGAAGAAAGTTTAGTTCCAGATCTTTTCTTTAGGTTCGTTATACTCATAGTTATAGTAACAATATTTATTTATTTAAATATTTACCTACTAGTATGTAATTAATTACATAGTATTAATATACATCAGTGTAATACATCACATAATGAAATTAGATTCTTTTGCCATCCAGATTCTAAGAAAGATGTATTTTTACGGATACATTGGTGGCAAACATACTTCTGTTGATAATCTTCAGAAAAGCTTTCCAAAACACGAGAGAGGTGATGTCAAAGAAGCCGTCAAAGTTCTGATCAAAGACTAATCTAATTATTCCAAAATCTACAGGTTATGGTCAGCATTGTTCACTCAACCCAAGAATGATCGATGAAATAGAAAAGATGGTTGAAGAGTAGACTGCGAACAATCAAAGCCGTAATCCTAATCGACTATCAAATTTCTCATTTGTGGTCTTAAATTAGTCATATCCTTAACGGTCAATGTCATTTGTAGCCTTGAGTGCATCCCGTAGGTAGCCCTTTATCATGGGCTACACATCCTGGTCATTTCAGGTACTGTGATGGTATCACACCGCTAAGATCAAGACTAGAATTTGTAAATGCTGAAATCCTGGCAGTGTATGGAATTCTAGTGATTAGATTTCCGCTATCGTCTACAATTCTTAGGTATTTTATATTTACAGGAGTATTTTCTGGATTCTTGAAAGAAAATGTCTTACCATTGTGTGTTGCTTGTATCGTTTCTTTTTCTTTATTGGAATGTATCACGTTTATTGCGTTATCCTTTTGTGTAATTGCTACATTTTGGCTTTCTGTTAGCATTATCAGTCCTATTCCAACAACTACTAGAAGTGTTATGGCTATTGCAAGTGGAAGCATCACGGTATATCATACAATATCATTTAAGGTGTTGATCAACTCCTTTTATTTTTCATAATGGTATAATTGTATGATAGGTCTTGCAAAAGGGCAACAAATTCTTGACAAGATAAAAGTACAGAGCAAGATGGGTCTTGGAACACTATATCTACTTGACACTGGAATTGCAGTAGAAGTATCTGGCAGCGGATTGTGCCTAGAACTTTCGTATGGCGAAATACTTTCAAATGCAGCAAAAAAAGACAGCCTTGTGATTTCCTGGACTGAGGGAGTAGCCACATATGATATGAAATTTAATATCAAAAATGCGGCCGAGGTAGTGCAAAAAATAAATCAATATAAAAAATAATTCTAGATTTTCTAGAAGATTTCTTCGCTTAAAGTTTTTGAACTATATCTAAACTACTCGTATGGAATACGAATTGACATCGCCGACATTTACAGTAGTGACCTGATATGGTACGTGGAGTCCGAAGGTACTTGCTGTGACCTCAAACTGGTATACACCAACTGGCATGTCGTTTGAGATGCTAAAAGTAAGTACCATGTGCATAGCAGTTGTGACATTACTTGATAGTGTGGTTGTCATTCCATCAGGTATGCATTTTCCAGGAAGTGTGCTCATCGTTCCACATATTGGAAAGACACTAGAAACACCAACTCTTCCTTTTATGCCAGGTATGTTTGGAGAGATAAAGACATCAACTTGTGCTGTTTGACCTCGCTTTACTGTAGCAACGATTGCTGGTGTGATATGACCGTTGACAGTAATTGTGAATGGATCTGGGGGCGAATATAATGGGACTACTATCTTTTCATCATGAGTAATTGCTGACGTAGGTTTCGCCAACATTTGATCGCTGCTATTTGTAGCCATGCTGCTCGGTTTCTCTTGTGATGAGGCTGGTTGTAAAATGAATGTCATTCCCAACACTATAGAGATTGCAATACCGACAATTACAACTCCATCTATGGGTGTCACTCCTTTCTTTCTGAAATTCATATACCGGACAAATCGTCTAAAAACTATTAAACGTTTAGCATCTCTATTATGTATTGATGTTATCTAATTCTACACATTGTAAAATTAGAATATTATCAAGAATTAATTTGATATTTTGACAAATGTTTTTGTTTGATTCATATCATTTGTCATTAAGATGTGGACGAATCAAAAGTAGTTGTATCTAATGCATATCATTTTGAAGACAATATTATGAAAAGAAAAGTGGATCAGTTACATACTTTCATATTGTATAGTAAGCTATCTATCATTAATCCATACCGCAGTTATTGATATTTAAAATCAAATTTTTTGCAAATAAATTAGAAAAAAAAGGATAGTTTGCTCAACGAGCAACTAGCAACTGTTTGCAGTAACTGTTGTTGTACCACTACCAGCTGTTGATGTAATGCAGGTTGGAGCACTATGTCCCGTACTTGCATCTGAATATGCACTCAATGGCACTGCTGCAAACGATCCACCATAGGTAGCAGCATAGTCAAATGTTGTAAAGTGGATTGGTGTGGTATCTATACCGCTGAAATCGGCTCCTGTGAAGTCATAGCTTTCTAATGCACCATATATTGAAGACATAGTATGGCCGTAGGTTGTTCCACTAAGGACTTGCGAGGCAACGTTATTGACGTTGTTGTTGTCTGATATTTGTTGAAAGTTATCTCCAGAAAACGGGTTGCCACTTGGAAACAACTCATCGAACAAATTGATGCTAGCAGGATGATTCCAATACAGGCTCGTGAAATTGTAATCTACATTTCCACTTGCATCAGCAGTTTGAAATACTCCTCTCCAATGTGGAGAAGTCGACAGAGCTAATAACGTTGGTTGTGTCAAAACGGTTCCTAGCGGACTGGTCGTATAACCTCCAATCCAGTATTGTGTTGAGCCAGAAACAGCATTGTTGCTTACAGCATTAGGGACATCAACATTTGCACTGACTTCTGCTGCAGTTACGCTGGTGTCACGTCCTCCCACTTGCCAACAATTAGAAGGACAGGCAAGTGTGGCTTCTGCTGCAATTGGCACCAATGTCAAGAGTGCACCAAGCATGATACTTGCATATTTGATATTTGTCTTCATTCTTTGGTTCACCCTTATGTTACCTGTATGGCAAACGAATCGATGTTGCCAACATTTACAGGAGCAGCCTGAAACGGTACGTGGAGTCCGAAGGTACTTGCTGCAACCTCAAACGAGTATACGCCAACTGGCATATCGTTTGAAACGCTAAAAGTAACTACCATGTGCGTAGGAGATGTTACCTTGCTTGCTGATATTGTGGCTGTTATTCCACTAGGTATACATTTTCCAGGAAGTGTGTTCATTGTTCCACATATTGGAAAGACACTTGCAACGCCCACCTTTCCAGTTATGCCAGATATGTTTGGAGAGATTGAGACATCAACTTGTGATGTTTGACCTCGCTTTATTGTAGCAACGACTGCTGGTTCTGCATGGCCGTTGACAGCAATTGTGAATGGTTCTGGAGGCATAGGACGCTGGTCAGCTACTTGTGCGACTGCTGAATGGGCGGATGTTATATTCATGGTCATGAATGTAGTGAATCCTCCCATTATCAGTACAGATGCAATCACTATTCTCTGTTTGTTATTTATGTTCATTTTCAATTTTTCATTTTCTCCTTTTGCTTTTTGTGTGTATGAAGCGGTCCATTCTTCATACCGCACGATCGATTGACCATGCCGTGTATTTCACACGACATATCGCGGTTATGGTAAAGCATGTACGGTACTGTACAAACATCATTAATAAAATGCTAGGATTATTTTAGTCAAAATCAGCTCATCACAATTTATTTTAGCTCAGAGTCAGCTCATCTTGATATCACGAATTGATCGCAAAAGAAAAGATAATTGTTCTTGCAGTTGATTCTATCTTTACTGGTTCATGTAATATGGATTCTGCAAATGACCGTACAAATTCACACTCAAAGGCAGAATATTTTTCACTGATATCATGATGTACAGAAAAGGAATGTATCAGGCCATGTATCTTGTGTTCTGATTCTGGAAATCTCTTGAACCACATCTCCAGAAACTCTATCGCCGTGATCTTGGCAATATCATGATAGAATAGCTGCATGTACTCCATGGCATGTTTTGAACCAAGCTTGTTTGCAATCTTAACAAGCGTCTTTTTGTCAGCATCATCAAAAACCTCCCTTAAGACATCTTTTGGAGTAAGAACACATCCAATCTTTTTGAATTTTTGCCTAAAGATGTGCTCTTTTGCTACCTGGTTTAGCAAAATATTTAGTGATATTTCTTTATGTCTTGCCTCTCCTTCAAGCAAAGGGTAAATTTCACTATCTATTCTAAAGGAATACGGAATAATTTTTCTGTTCTCATTTGCAAGCAAGAATTCATTGCACCGTACAATACACCGTACATTTTCCTATTTAAGAGATTCGCACTATTATTCTATAACATACAGGGAAATTATAGAGAAAATTCCTAATAATTTGCTAGCAACAATTTATCAACGATTGTACAAAAAACTCAGTCATTGCCAAGGGGAGAATACAATACACTCACGTTACGAAGAGAAACCTATGATAGAATTCTCAGTGTAGTTCACAAGGTAAAGAAGAAAAATAGAAGGATGTACACAAGCGATTTTCTAGAGATGTTGCTCGATATGTATGAAAAGAAATCAAAAACCTGAGACTAGCATTGCATTATCCTTATCTGGAATATGTCTTACCCTGTTGAATTTAGAGTAAGATTTCCACCTAGTCCCTTGAATGCCTTGAGTATCTGGCCTTCTGTGGTAAAGTTAATTTCATTTGTATAATTTTGATCCAGATTTCCAGTATTGTTTTGCAGTGTATTTTGTGTAAAGTTGTTTTCAATGTTTGATGGAATAGTCTGGTTTGAGTAAGTATTGTTGGTATCATTTGGTAATGGCAGTGTCTGGGATTGCTTTGAAAGTGGGATGACTGGCTGTTGAGGTTCAGAATTGTTGCTGCAGGCTTGCAAAGCAGTAGTGTTTTTTGCTACATTGGATATACTCAACAGTTTTACTTGATAGAGAGCTGGTGCATCAGTGTTTGCAGTGTTTGAATCATAAAGCGTACTCTCTATTGGAAATGGAATGTCCTCTTTGATGTAAAAAGTATTGTCTTTTACTACTTCAAACCCAACTTGGTATGCTGATGTAATGGTATCTCCCATGGGCATAGTAGTAAATCTATTTACCGTGAACTGTGGAACTGGTGATACATATTCATCTACCAACCCCCACGATGTTCCTATCTTGAGCAATTGAGGTTTGTGCATGTTTGCATATTTTTGTAGATAAAATATAGTATGTGAAAGTGATGTGGCATAATTCATGCTAGTGCCATCAGTTGTAATTGTTGCAAAATCCTGAGATATATGCAAAATAGAAAACCATTGATTGTGAGAATCATCAGGAGTAAAAATTGCTTGAACTATCCAAGTCTGTCCAGTTGGTTCTTGCAAGAGTCCAATAAAGTCAAGTTCTGCCCGATAACACGGAGTTGCATAATTTAGAGTAGGCTTTATGGAATAATCGCATATGTGATATGTGTAATTTTGCTGCGGCAAAATGTCCTTTCCAATATACCATGATGGATATTCCTTTTGTTTCGCAATGACAAGACGTTCCAAGCTGTTGTCAAATCCTATTGCATGCACTGCAGCAATGGAAAATGAGATTATTATAATGACTGCAACTACCAAAATAATCTTCAACATGCCTTTTCAAATAGTAATTGTTTAAAAACGGAAAATCTTGCTTTAAATTTTATATTTTTCTAAAAATATAATGGCATCAAAAATACAAGAGGAGTTTGTTTGGCTTGAGCTCAAGCCTCAACAGAGATTCAAAGATGATCAAGAAAATCAAGTCCTGAAAATAATCCAGTATGCTACAGAATTTGCATTCTTTGTTTTCAGGAACAAGTCTGAAATGAGTTTGATAGTCAGAACCACAGATAAGGATAGGAATCTCTTTGGAACAATTGATGGCCTTACAGTAGAACGTATAGACCAGCCACACTTTGAACGAATGGTCACAAAATATCTTGCGTTAAAAAATCACTTTATGGTTCCTCTTGTAGACCTTGCCAAAATAGTAAAAAGTGATGTCTATTCTAAATTCTGGCAGGAATCATCTAGGTGTATGATGGCCTGCTTTGTTCAGGACCAGACTAGAAAAATCTCAAACGAAATACACGGCAAAGTGACCTCACTTGAGAGTAGAATGTCAAAGAAAAATGCCATATTTTCAAGTAAGAGAAAGACAGATCTTGCAGGGGCAAAAAGCAAACTTGATGGACATAATCTGTATAATTGTTTTATTATATTTGGAGTAGAGACAACTCTACATGAATTCTCAGAGTTAGATATAGAAAAAAGAGACAGTGTGAATCAAGAGAAAATTCTTTTTGAAAATCGTATCGCTAATCTAAAAAAAGACCTTAACGATGAACAATTCGAAAATGAATACGAGAAACAAAACAAGATTCATCATGACAATGTCAAAAAAATAAAAGATGCTTTCAAATTGGAGATGAAAAGATCAAGGGCAGATATTGTCCAGTCAACCAAGACATTAGATGATATCATCAATGCTGTTCTTCTCAACAGTTTTTCTCATAGAATTACATCTCGTAAAATCAAATTCATACATGGAAAAAAGACTTTCAAGCAAAAACTTGCAGAATTGTTTTCTGTCAAATCAATTGATCCTTATACTTTCATACCTCAAAAATTACATTCAAAAAGTCTTGCCTTATCTGATGTAGAGCTTGCATTCTTTTTGTCATTTCCACAAGAAAAAGATATTCAGACAATCAACTTTGGTGTTGGTGTAACACCTACTTTTGTACACAGTCCTGCCCAAGACGTGTCACTGACCGATCTTACAATGCAGTGTGATCCGCATCAAGTATCATCTGAGGATCAAGATAGACTAAGTCGTTCAATATGTGACAGCCTCAAAGTTCGTTGTGCAAGATGTGGCGTTCCAATTCATATAAAAAAAGATGGAAAAAACTGACAAAACCATTAGGATGCTGTATTAAATAATTTTGTTTTCTTCCCAATTTTAATTTCGTATGACACCTGGTGAGTTGATTAAATTAGTTTTACCTC
>CAVQVB010000013.1:0-118448 GCA_963716995.1 uncultured Nitrososphaerota archaeon | reverse complement strand
CTACATTTTTTTTATCAATCAAAGTTGAAAGAGATATGTCATACATCATTGAAGATGTAGGTTCATTGCTGCCAAGAGTATGGCCCACAGTCATAATTGGAATGATGTTCCATGTCATGTTCTGTTACTATACCACAACCACTGCATATTCTTTCATTTTTTTCAAGATCAAAAATTAATTTTCCTGTGCATGAAAGACATGTGTTGGATTCTGTTTTTATTATTTCATTTTGTACTAACATTAGCCTGATCACTGACTGCTAGTTTTAAAGCTCTTTGCAAGAATTATAACTAAATTTGAACACTAAAATGTTTTAGAAAAAACTTACATTACAAAAATAGTGATCATATTTTTATCAGGAAAATAAATCTATAATTTTTCTTGAACTGGAATTTTAAATTACATTCTAAGCATTTTGTCGTCTACTTTGGAAGTAATTAGTTCATTTATCTTGTCGTATGCATCTAGAAAGTTTCTACCCTTGTCTGTAATCCTGTATATCTGATTCCCTTCTTCGTATTTGATTAGATGATTATCCTGGAGGAATGCAAGATATTCTTTTACTTGGGTGTATGATAGATATGCTTTGTACATTATCTTAGTTTTTGTTACCCCATTGTGCGCAGACTGCAGTATCATTGCCACTATGTCTGTCCTACTACGATACTTCAACTGGTTATATTACAAGATCATGTTATAAAAATAATTTGCTTTATAGTTGTAGAACATTGTTCTACCATGAATTGCTGTTGCACAAACTGGTCAAAACAATTTTTTGTATATTTGGGTAATCTTTGTTCACATGATAACTTCATAGTAAACATGCGTAATGTTTTTTGCTCTTTAGTCAATCGATCTCATATCTGTTGAAAATTGAAAAGAACAAACATGCCCATGTGTATAAAATAAAAAATGAAATACAAAGAATAGATTGGAAGATAATAGAGAGACTTGTTCGAATTTTGTATTTTCACAGCAAATTAAAAAAAACTCACATCTCAACAAAATGTAATTTAAGTTATGACAAATGTTGTCGTTATCTGGATTGGATGGAAGTTATGGATCTTATAATGAAAGAAAAAAATGAAGAAGGATTTGAGATCGTAATTTTAACAGAACGAGGGAGTGTCTTGTATAATAAAAAGTTTCGAGACATGAAAAAGGAATTATCATACTGATGATGACTATATACGAATTTTACTTGCCATGGCAGTGAGAGTCTGTTATTAATCATAATAAAATAATGAATAAAATGCGCGATGAATTGTGTAGATTCTGTGGTGCGGATCTAACTAATTTTTCTATATGTCCAGAATGTAGAAAACCAGTTAGACGCATATGCACAAAATGTACTAGAAAAACTGAAGAACACTTGCATCTTTCATGTCTATCTGGAATTGACTTTTTGCAGACAAGAAATCAGTCTGCAAATATCTTCCGTCTGATGATGTAAACTCCATATTGTTGAAGTTGCATAAAACTACAACAAAATGGGTAAAATCTAGAACTGAAAAAACCTGAGTTTTCACATCATTATAGTTTATCAAATGTAAATACTGAAAAAAGTTCTATAACAATATGCCAAATATGTTATAACTAGATTTTCATATGAAAAATCAAGTTGAAAGCTGCTATACACCAACCACAGTATTTACCATATCCTGGGTTTTTTCACAAACTAAGCATCTCTGATGTATTTGTCATAATGGATGATGTACAATACGACAAACGATTCACAAATCGGAATAGGATAATGGCCACAAATGGCTGGATTTGGATTACTGTGCCAATAAATAAAGATCATAAATTTTTGCCAAACTCTCAAGTTGAGATTAATAATGATATTTCCTGGAGGGATGTACACTGGGAAAAAATTCGTCATTCGTATGCAAACGCCAAATATTTTAAAAAATATGAGAGTTTTTTTGAAGGCATATACACAAAAGAATGGAATTCTCTTTTTGAATTAAATTTTGAGATACTCAAAAAAATAATTGACTATTCTTGACATTAAGATTGAAATAATAAAAAGCTCAGAATTGAATGCTGCTGGTACATCCACTGAAAGACTAGTTAACTTGTGTAAAGCAGTTGGGGCTGATACTTATGTTTCTGGCATTGGGGGTAGAAACTATATGGATGAAAACATGTTTACAAAAAATAACATAAAATTAGAATATCAAAGATATGCTGCAAAACAATATCCACAACGTTTGTCACAAGTGTTTGTACCAGATCTTTCTATAATTGATATGCTAGTCAACATTGGTCCTGAATGCTTGAAAGTTATTTCAGAAAGTGATAATAGATTAACACCTATTGTTAGTTGAAAATATCATAAAGCTGTTTGTATGCACTAATGTATTTTTTTCCAAGTTCAGTTGTTTTGTATATGTGTCGTTTTGATCGACGAGATTCTGATTTAGCATCTAGTAATTTGCAACCTGTGAGAAATTCCACATACTGTGTTATCTGTTTAGAATTTAGATTACACCTGTACATGATGTGAGTTTTTAATGCTCCATCTATACATGTCTCAAGTATGAATTCAATTATTTCTACCCAGCCACGGTTTCCCCAACCCATTACACTGCGTTCAATGGTAGATGATGAATCGAACATTGTTACAACTCGCTAAGAGTTTAAGCAAGTTCCAAGATTTCATCTAGGTTTGCAACAGCTTTTTCATTTGTTACTTTGTCATATGGAACAGTTAATAGTTTAAAATCATTGGCAAGGCAAATCTTTAACACTTCAAAGCTTCAACATATTTTATTTCGGTGTTTAATCTGCTCTGCAGATGCTCTGTATTCTGCAAGTCCTTTGATTGCATTTGATTTGAGGTATAGTTTACTTTGTTGAGACCAAAAGATCTCTATGAGTTCCACCTTTTCATTTACAACATCTGATATGTCAACGAACACTTTTGGATCAAAGTTTCGACTAAGTGGGATCTCGTATGATAGAACATTAGAGTTGAACCTGGCTGCTTCTAATGTGGCTGATGCTATTGCTCTGTGGTCATGGTGTACGTCTCCATGTGAATGAGTAAGAATAAGATCTGGATTGGCTTTGTGGATGAAAAATTCAATATGATTGATTAATTCATTATTGACTGTAAGCTTGGAGTCTTCAAAATTATCCATCCATAATTGTTTTGCCTTGATGAATCTAGTCGATCTTGCCAACTCTTGTGCTCTTTGGTTAGGGTCTCCGCCTGCTCCACCTCTTGTAAGTGAATACATGTAGACATTGTGACCTTGTCTTGCAGATTTTATTAGTAGTCCTCCACAACCCAGTTCTATGTCATCTGGATGTGCTCCTATTGCTAGAATGTTCACATATGCAATTTCTTCTAATATTATTTATTGTTCTTCTAATATTGTTCTATAGAATTTTTAATATTGATTCTTCTCAAGTCATCCTCTCTTTGAACTGTACTTTGGGATTCTTGATTATAGACAAAACTTAGTGAACATTCCCAAGTTAACTGTATAATTCAATGAAATTATGAAATTACATGGCTACAATTCCACAAAAAACAAGTGAAAATTCTATCTGGGATATCAATGGAGAAGACTATTGGATAATAAATGAAGATAATTCAGAACAAATAACTGATAACAAAACTTTTCCAAATGTATCTGGGAACTCTGTATCTGACAATTCTAATTGAGTGTAGTACATGAATCGAATTTTTATACAAAATATTTTAAAATAGAACATTTTACTGCCATATTTAAAAAAATACTATGCGATAATTATGGTGTGGGAGCAATTGATCTTGCACGAGCAAAAACTATCGCGCTAAAGTTTTTTGAACAGTACAACTCATCTGTCACATTCAAGTCTGCCTCTTTGGAGGGAGAAGTCTGGATAATAACATTAGAGATCGGTTTGATAAATAGACAAACCAGACGAATTCTAATTGACCGATCTACTGGCAATATACAAAGTGTACAACTCAAAAAACTAATACACTGTAAAACACTATCTAGTTTATTGTATGATGACATCTTTGATTAATTTGTAATGTATCAGGTATATCCTAGTATCTGGCCTGAATTTGCATCTATTCTTACTTTTCTTGTCTGTGTGTTTGCAAAGCCAAGATATGCCGTTACAATCCATACATCCTTTTCTAAAGCAACTTTAGTGTCAATTACTGTGTGGTATTGACTAAGGAATCTTCTTGTTAGTTCTTGCGCCTTGGCAGAGTCTATTTTTTGTTCGATATTTTCACTGTCTATATAATCCATAATTTTTACAGCCCCTGAAACATGTATGTTACATAAGATGATTTCATATATTCTATATCTGTAATCGCACTATAAAAAAAATCTGGCATTTAACTTCATAAAGTACATACAATCTGCAGATCATTTCATCTATTATGCTAATAACACTTCATTATATTTTTCTAGAGTATTTTTCTAGTAATTTTATTGTATAGTGAGATAAACATCAAACATCTTATATTATCAAATGATAAAAATTAGTCTGCTTTTTAGTTTGGCAATTGTATCTCTCATGGTTGTCTCGTTATCTGCAAATCCCTCTGTTCAGGCTGCTACAACTACCGGCCCTGTTCCTATCCCAGGTAACATTTTCCTTACCCCTACTGGAACTCCAGTCCTTCCAACTATTCCAAATCTAGGAACAGTTTCAGTATTACCTCCACTAGGTTCTCTTTATTCTATAAAACAAGTTCAATCCGGATTGGTGGTATCTGATCCACTAAACAATGAAACCAAGACCCAACAACAATTGCAAGCAAACCAAAAGTATTGGGTATATGGTGGGGATGCGGCAGCAAGACATGCACCTTTTGACTTTTTCAAGGATGCATTAGGATTTCACATTGGAGTTCAATCACCTGATGGTGGATGGGCCGGACTATATGCAGAAAGTCCAAATACAAATGCAATGTTGTTCCACTCTGTAATCACAACACCAGTAAGTGTACTGCCTGTATTGCCAACTCCACAATGGTATGAAAACGGAATGTATGTTCAGACTCTGGTTACTCCACAATCATCAGTAAACTATGTCACATGTACATCTGCTACTGGCCAATGGGGAACACTTTGGGGAGTGATATCAGTAACTGGAAATGCAAATCAGGCAACAACATTTAACACATTATACACAGACGGCAGTCAAAACCAACCACTTACAAGAGATTGTACCATCATAACAAACGGTAACAACTATCTCAAGGTATACCTTGATGGCGTCAAGGTGTATGAAAACAGTACTTTGAATCTACAAATGCCTATGCCATTTAACACATATCTTGAACCACAATCGACTTATCAAGGTCAGCTGCTAAATGGAACCTTTACTGATTATTATGCAACATCTGGTGAAACTGTTCAGGTAACTAACAATCCTGTTCTAGCTACCACTGTAGATTTGGTGGATCCAACAGGTAAAGTTCTTGCAACTTCGCCAGTATCATCAGGTACTGCAACTTTCACTATAGGACAATTCCACATGCCACTAGCTGCATATATCAAAATCTATGGCTCGAACGGAATACAACTTGCATCCACCCCAAGTCCGGCAAATCTCTTTGGTGGTGATGTATATTCCGTGAGTACACTCTTGGGACTGTAATGTTCTTGAATAGGTGGTAAGCGTGCTTCAAAATGAAACCGCTTGCAATCTTGATACTGAAAACAAAAAAACTCTGGTAGTAGAATCTGGTGTAAATTGGCTTGATGATATTATCTACTCAAAGGATGATTCTAGAATTTCTTTGTTAAAGATAATGGGCAAGCCATTGATATTATACAACATTGAAAAATTACTTGATTTAAAATATAATATTACTAATATCATTCTGCCAGAAAATTCGTCACATCTTGCTAATATCATACAAGATAAATTTCCATTTATTCAAATTGATGAGCAAAAAAAGCAAAACAAACTAACTGTATTTGATTCTGTAAGGATATCGCTAAATTCTGTTGTTACAAAACCAAAAGGAACTGACAAATACGTTGTACAAAAAATGGTATACCCTTGGGACATACTCAAAGTAATGCATAGTGTACTTAATGCAGACGTTACAAATACAGTGATATCAAAAAATGCATCAGTTGCAGAGACTGCCGTCATAAAAGGTCCATGTGTTATAGAAGATGGTGTATCTGTTGATGATTTTACCAAGATAATTGGTCCTATCTATTTAGGTAAAAATACCAAAATTGGTACAGGTAGTCTTGTTCGACATAGTATGATGGGTGATGATACGGTTATAGGATTTAACTGTGAAATTGCGAGATCATTTTTTATGGGTAATAGTAGAATCGCGCATCTTGACGTGATCTTAGATAGCATACTTGGTCAGGATTGCTGGTTAGGCGGATATGTTGGAACAACCAATGTACTACTTAACAAAGAAACAATCCGATACAAATTGGATGGTTTACTGGTATCTACAGGACTTGATCAACTTGGTTCTGTAATAGGACATAATTGCTCTATTGGTGCCGGAACGATAATTCTTCCTGGACGTTTTATTCCACCAAATTCCATTATACAAGCTGGAACTGTATATTCAAAGTCTGAATGTAATGATAACTAGAATCGTACACTAGAACAATTTTCCATGGTAACTTAAGTAAATCAATATGTCATTAATGATATGGAGCAATCACATGACAACATTTTATTTTATAGAAACAATGGAAACGATCAAGTACGATACGCATTAATTTCTGTAGTGGTAGAAAGTGCACTGTTAGGTAGTGGAATGGAAACTTATGAAAAAGTTGTACAACTATTGGAAGAAAAATATCATGGCATCATGCCAGATTGTTATGATCATCCAGAATATCTTGATGAAATACTCCAGGTACTTGATACAAAATTCACGTTATCATGTTATGGAGTCGATTAAAAAAGGACTGGGCGAATTTTCATATGATGAATCTATATCTAAATTCATTGCTGAATTGAATATCTAAATCCAAAACTTGATTGTACAAGCGATGTTTTGATCTTCGCTTTGATGTTGGGAATATCGGTGAAGTGATACTGATTAAAGACTGATGATCTGGATCGGAAATATAATGTGGATTGAAAAGCAAAGGGTCAGCATTTGTAAAATGCTATAAAAATCCACAAATCCTGTTTACCACCTTTGAGATATTTACCTGGTGATACACGTATGACTATGGTATCTAGAATCAAAAAAGAACTACATACATTTGCAGATGAAGATTGTTCAATTTCTCAAAATTATGGGCAAAAAATGATTCCTAAATATGACATTTTTGTGCCTGGTTTTTTGATATTTCGAGAAAAACCACTTCAATATTTTTATGGGGTCAAGGTTGCATTTCTAGAAATGGGTATTAGAACTGTTTCTGACTATGTGAAATTCTATGTGGGTCTAAATATGCAAGATAGTATAAGCCTCTCAAGTTTTGCATATAATGAAAAATTGGTACTAAACAATAAAACAGCAACTGGAAAATTAACAAAAGAATTGATCTTACAAAGTCTTCGTCTTTTAGATGAACTCCTCGTGAAATACGTGCCATTGGAGAGCAAGCTGTTATGGAAAAATATGCTAAATGAATGGTTTTGCAAGTTTTATATTGTTGTAAAAAATTAGACCTTGCTTGAGTCTTGATAAAATCGTCCTGTACTAAAATTTTTTGATCTAATCTTATATCTTTGAATCACCATTATATCATTATGGAACAAGAATTTTGTCATCTGTGCAAAGAGGGTGGGAAACAATGTGTCAAAGTTGACACAAAACAACAAGTATACATGGAAATGTTTCATGTAAAATGCTCAAAATGCGGAAGACAACTTGTGTCATAAATTATTTTTTTAATTTTTTAAAAAATGCCTGCACAAGTTGATGTGAAAACAAACTTGCACAAGCGATGCTGACATGTACGTTCCGTTTGTAGTTGTTGTTTTTAGACTGCTCTGAAGATTAGTGCTATGTATCCTACTAGCACACCTGCCCAAATCACGCCGGCACTTTCCCATAATGCTAGTGGATTAGAGCCTCCAGCATATCCATTACCTTGTGGACTGATCACAAATATTGTCACAAGACAGCATGCTATCATTAATGCTGATCCTATGGGCAAATATTCGTCATGTCGTTTTCCTATTCTTGCATACGAATCTGTATGTGTAGACATGGGGTATGATACGTGATTCTAAGATATACGGATATTGGTATCTGGATAAATCACTAGGCACAAGTGTAACATTTATGAATAAAAACTTGTAACCTAGAAGAAGTTTAGAAGTCTGAAGATAAAATTGTGGGCACCAAATACAAAAGTCAATAAAAATTCGAGTCGTGATTCTTGTAGCCATGACTGTATCCTTTCTACCCGTTTCTTATCTTTGGTATGGTACATTGACTAGCCTTGATTGTAATGGTTCTATTCAAAATCATGTTGTGGCAGATCTAAACGACAAACAAAACAATTGTGTATCTAAAACCAGTTCTCATTGGGTCATATTCTATGGCTTTAATGCTGTGATATATGGCGTGCCGCTTGTAACATTGATTCTAAAGCCAAAAAGAAATAGTTCTCTCTAAAACTCTTGATAGAAAATTAATACATGGTTATCTTGGGTTGGATCAAATTCTATTAAATCAAAAATGAAATAATTGTTCTTGTTGTCTCCGAGAATTTCTATCAACATTAATTATTGTGATTATTCTGATTTTCTGGCAGACTGTGATTCTCAAAACCTCACTCCTGACGAAAAAATTTGAGAGATAATCACTTGTTATGTAATACTGAGAAGAAACTAGAGAAAATTGCCACAAAGATTCTTGATCCATTTCTTGATGCAAGAAAGCGATCTAATCAAAATCTTAAGTATTTCTTGGTATATGCATGATTAAATTAAAAAAAGTGTCTCTATGCCTATTTGTAAATGATAAACATAGAGGGAGCGATAATATTGTTTAGCCGATTAAGTTGGGCTAGGGCCTGTAATCGCTCGGGAGTAATCTCTGACACTTGATTTTCGTGTATGTCATAATCCGTTTTAAAGATTAAATCCAAATTATTCTAGTGATTGATCAATTATAATTTAACAACTTTTGTCACTCGATCTACTATGATGTCTATGGTGAACTACATTACATATGCAAATAGATGTTCACATGTGTCTTGAGTTGATTGAAAACTGTGTTTAGGAAATAATACTAGAGTGGCTTCAAATGTATCACATTCAGTCTTTTCTTTCGTACTCTAATGCTCTTTCATAGCACTGTGAAGCCTCTGCATGTCTTTTTAGTCTTGAAAAGCGCCAATCCTTTGTAGCCTGCTGCTTTTTTAGAAGATGGGGATATCTCCAAAATTCTATCATAGCACACTAGCGCCTCTTCGTATTTTTCCATGCATAAGAGTAGGTTGCCCTCGTCGTATAGTGCATTGATTGCATCATGTGAGACATTTTGTGGGTCTTTTGTTTGATGTGTAGTGTCTTGCAATTCACTAGTATTTGGTATAGGTAATTTTTAAGGTGGTCTCATAATTCTTCAGTAACAATCTTCGTTTTTTGTATTCGTAAGGAGATGTTTGTAGTGTTTGTGACAAATAGATATTGCTAAATCACCGGTTTAATCCCAGATTTACTGTGAACAAGAAAGACGCAATGGCTAAGTCAATCCAAGTCTACCAAGAACGACTTAATCAGGTAGATGCAAAGCTCAAAGATCCAAATCTTAGTGATCTACAAAGGACAATGTATGAATCTGAAAAAATGATTGCTACTAAAGACTTGGAAAAAGCAAAGACTGCAAAATAGGTTAACAACCATGGATTCGTACGAAGATTTTGTAAATGAATCCGTCAAAGTCTTTAATGACAGAATTTTTCGATTAGTTAAACTGCTTCATGAAACCAATCTGACCGTAGAAGAGAGAACTGCGTTAGAAGATGAAAAACTAATAGTAATAGATCAAAGAACACATTGGAAAGAAGAGCAATTTAAATTAAAAAATAAACCCGTGTCAAAAGGAAGTTAACGTTATTGTGGATGGAGTAAAAATATGGTTTGAGAGTGATTTGAACTACTCTATACTCGTGGACAATTCGTTTATTTTGTTTTATTACATTTTGGCAGTCTTCCATGTTCATATTGGAATGCTGTTAACTGTTTTTCCTCTTCTGCCTCTGGAAATAACGTTTCGTGGTGGCAAAATGAGATTGTACCTTTGATGCATGTATCTGTCGAATTCATGTGTTCTCCTAGTCTTTCCTGGATGTTATGGCTTGCACCAATGTATGTTGTTTCATGTTCAGAACCGAGAAAATAGACTCCTGCTTTGATTGGGGCCTTACCTATGTTTTCTTTGTTAAATGGCATCCAGTCCGAGTATGACATGATTTGTTATTTCATATCTGGCATTTAACAGATAATGTCAAAGGTTTGTAACAACAAGTTGACATCTGAACTATTTTGCATTTGATGAAAAACATCTGTCACCCTTAATAGTGTCCAAGACCATATTATATCATGAATATCTATGATAAAAAATCCGTCCACTGTTCCAACTGTGACAGATTCATAGGTGAGATTGACTGCGATGCGATAGTTATTTTACCAAAATGTGGTAAATGTGCAAATCCAATGCCCGAAGGAGACGACAAGGTGCAATACATAGTAGGCAAGTTTAACAAAAATCCAAAAAATCTAGTAGAATCAACTGTTGCCTAATTTAACTCCAATAAACCCCGTTACTTTCTGATACTTCCATTGTGAAATTTTTCTAAATTTTAATTCAAATGTTCTTTGGCAGGCTCACAGTAAATATTGTCGGATTGTTGTGTACTGTAATCTTTCCTCCATGCTGTTCGATAATGTTTTTACACGATACTAATCCTAATCCAGTCCCAATCTGTTTTGTTGTAAACAAAGGTTCGAATATTTTATCCATTATATCTTGAGGCACTCCTGGTCCTGAATCTTGGATCTCAACGTCAATAAAATTCTGTACTTGCTTGACACGAACTGTTATGGTGCCATGCTCTCCAACTGATTCAATTGCGTTTGTTATGAGGTTGTTGAATACTGTTTCTAGTTGTTTTGAATCACATTTTACCTTGATGTCTGAGGGCTCTACAGTAATGATTACTCCCTTCTGGAACAATCAATGATTTGACAGATCTATTGACTATTGATATGATGTTATTCTCGCTGAGATCTAGGGGTCTGTTTCTAACAAAATCCATCACATCATCAATTTGATGAGTAATTGCCAAAATTGCCTTGTTTATCATATTGAATCGTTCTATGCTTTTTTGGTCCTTGATTTCATGCTCTAATAGTGCAATTCCGTTCTTGATTACGGCTAATGGATTTCTAATATCATGTGCAAGTCTTGAAGACAAGAGTCCTACTATTGCAAACTTTTCGTCTTTCTCTTTTCTTAATCTGGCTTCGGCAACTTTTTGTTTTTGTTTTTGATATGCAACTATGCCTATGCAAATACTTGCAAGTATTACTGCAAAAAGTATTGGTATTATTTTTTCATAAACTCCAAAAAGATACATTTTCTCCTTTGTCTCTACAACGTTAATCTCTTCAGCATATTGAGCAGTGTGGGTATAGCCTACAGCTACTGGAATTTTTTTACCGTCTTGAACTGTATAGTCGGTCCAATTCTCTTGATAGTATACTTCGTTTCCTGTAGTTGGCTCTACCCATGAACTACATGTATAGTCTGATAAAATGGTCTTTGGTTGAAATTGTGGATATGAGTCTGATAAATCAGATGTAAGTTTACATGAAAACTTGTAAACTTTGAGACCGTCAATCATAGTTTCTTCTTGGAATGTAAATGGTTGTGCATCTAAACCTGAGTATAGGTATACTAGATAATTTTGTTTTTGGGTATTTTGTGGAAAACGGAAATAAGTATTT
This sequence comes from uncultured Nitrososphaerota archaeon, assembly GCA_963716995.1. Lineage (GTDB taxonomy): Archaea > Thermoproteota > Nitrososphaeria > Nitrososphaerales > Nitrosopumilaceae > Nitrosotalea. The sequence continues at coordinate 106,522 of CAVQVB010000013.1, read as the reverse complement.
GCAGGCTTGATGAATTTACCAGTATTTTTATCAACTAGGTTTGTACTGTTGGAATCCCATAGTTTTTTGTCGGTTGCAGCATCAAAAATGTTAAACGAACCATTGACTTGTACAGTGGTAGAATTTACTGGACTTGATTGTTGATTGTATATTACGTATATGGTAGTAGGATCTGGCATTTTATCCCCTATTGTATCCACTATGCTTGATTTACCCACGTAGAAATCAAGTTCTGAAAATTTATCCAGATTGTTTTCTAGTCTTGGTGTTATCAAATGCATCCATGATAAAATGATAAGAATACCCACAATCAGGATTATTCCTGGTATGATGTACTGGCTTTGTATCTTCACATTAGATCATCTCTAGCGAGGATATTTCTCTGCTTTGATGATTTTTTTAACAAGAAATGTCAAACCTTAAAAGTATGATATACTACACCTAAGAAAGGCTATGACATTAGCCTTGGAATAAACTCCTAAACTGCCCAAGAATGGTGCTGATAATGTCTACCTAATGGAAATTAAATGGGTAGACAAATGAACACAAAAAATCAAAAACAAAAATTGGGCTGGTACAAAAATCTAGCGTGCTTACTAATGATTACAATTGTTATCATTACAGGATTCATAGTTCCTGTTAGTGCAGTGGACTTTGTTGCACAACTTGGCACTACCGCAACTACTGCAAAACCGTCATTTCAATTTGAAAGAACATATGTGATTGATTATTCGCAAGGTGGAGAAATAAAGAACATGCTAAATGGTAAAAACATCACCATGACATTTCATGTTGACCCGTCTGATCCGATAAAAAAATCTCTTATCAAGAGTCTTGATTCTGAAATTATTGGAACTCTCAAAAGCGCCTCAAATATTACAGATGTTGACATTACCTATGAAGCAACAGTATATCCTAGTGATAGTCAAGCGCGTATCGATTACAAAATAACATTTGTACCAACAGTATCAAACTATGTGCTAAGGCCTGCAACTAGTGATAGTGCTGCAATACTTGATACTCAGTGGAGGGGACTGACAGTACAAGACTCCAGTATTGGTAAACATTCCAAATTATGGACAGTTTGACATCAATTCCCCTATTGATTTCATAAAAAAACAACTCCCAGATCTTTATACTAAATTGAAAGGGTCTAATGCAGAAAATCTGTTTGAAATTCCATTAATGTCATCAAATGATCTTATGAGCGATCCAATATCGAAATGGCAACATCTGTTTGATCCTGCATATACTATTGCTGATTCAAGTGATCTTGGATATCATGGACAAAAAATAGTTGTCTCTACATATGCAACTGGTGAGAGCAACATAAGTGAGGGAACCATGTTTCCAATTGTCAAAAATTCGGATTTAAAAGCAGATGTTGATTATCCAGTAAGCTATACTGAGAGAGCAAGCTCTGCTAGCATACAGATTGATGGATACGTTGCAGTGACAGACATCAATGGTATTGAATACTTTGGTTCTAGCCCTCAACCTCCACAAGGTAGTGGAATCTCATCTACCGGAAACTATTCTGCTCAAGTGATCTATTCTATGGCAGCATTTGCTGTTGTAATAGCTGTTGGCATATTTTGGTGGAGCAGCAGGGTATCAAAGAATGTCAAGAATAGACAAAATGAAGTTATTGGTTACACAGGTCCAGTTGAATATGAAACAAGAAAACACTGGGCAGACAGATTTGAGGATGACAAATGATTTACTATATTTCACATCTGTGGATGAGAATCAAGAAAAATGATCATACCAATGAAAGGAATTGAAATAATATTTCTGGCAGCAGGTGGACTGGCTGGAGTTTTTCTACGATATGGTATGACAAAATCTACATTATTGATTGGAGCATTGCCTGTCAATGTCTTGATTGTAAATGTGGTTGGTAGTTTCATACTTGGTTCATTTGCAATACTTTCACAACAATGGAACTTGGATCAAAAGTATGCATTGCTAGTTGCTATGGGATTTTGTGGAGGGCTTACTACAATGTCTTCTTTTGCCTTGGAATCAGCTAATCTAATAGATGCCAAGCAGTATTTACTAGTGATGATAACGATACTTGCAAATGTTGGATTGTCATTTGCCGCAATTTTTGGAGGACGTGCTTTGACAAGTGTGATACTTGGAGCGTTGAAATGAGACTAGTAAAGATGTGGTCACTTGTCATTAGGATAAAAAAGAATGATACTGTAAAAGGAAAACGGGTCCAGTCTCTGATACTTCAGATATTAAAAAAAGGATCAATATCTGGTGCAACCATCTGGACAGGTATGGGTGGATATGGCAAAAGAGGGGATTCTACCACTCACATAGAAGGCATATCGATAAACATGCCTCTTGTTATTGAGGTCATCGATGAGCTACAAAAACTTGAAAAAGTTTTGCCTGAAATCAAAGAACTAGTTGATGACAATGGCCTGATTACACTGCACGAAGTTGGCGTTGTTTAGATTCTGACATTTTTGTGTCTGAAACCATTCAATTAGTAAAATTTCTAGTCATGTAACTCTATGAAATGCTAAAATGGTTCTTCAAATCATTCCATCTTGAGAAACTCTTGCCAGTCTATTATTGTCTTGATTGTAAAAAAGTAATTTTTAGCAAGCAACTTGACTATGGTCCAATTTGTCCTACGTGTAAACAAAAAAGAAAGATAAAGTCCGCGTGAATACATCCTCTTTCAAAACTTGAATGTAATTATACAACACTGGAACAAACTAGTTTATACATTTGATTCATGAAATATGATACATGTGTGATATTGTCTGACTAGTGTATCATCTACATCATCCAGTCCTCTAAAAGATGGTCTGTACAGATTTCTTTGGATTACAATGTTTGCATCAGATATTGGTGCTGCCATGCAAACTGTAGGATCTGGCTGGCTCATGACATCGCTTGCACCATCTCCTTTTGTAATATCTCTTTTGCAAATGGTCACAAGTTTATCGATATTTTTATTTGCACTTCCGGCAGGGGCACTTGCTGATATAATTGATAGACGAAAACTCTTCCTTGTAACACAATATTTTTCACTTGCAGTAGCCATAATCCTAAGCGTTCTAACCTTTGGCGGATACACAACATCTGCAGTTCTTCTTGTCTTTACTTTCTTGCTAGGTATTGGTAATGCAATGAGCTTGCCTGTCAATATTGTAGTTCAAACTGAAATTGTGCCAAAGAAAAAAGCCCTTGCAGCAATGACTTTGTTTAGTGTAGCAATTTACACAGGTCTTGCAATCGGTCCAATTCTTGGTGGTCTAGTAGTTGCTGCAATAGGATCATGGGCTGTATTTGCACTCAACGCATTTTCCTTTGTTGGCATAATTGTATTTCTTCATAGGTGGAAAAAACCATCAGAACGCAATCTCTTACCTCCTGAACAAGTAGTAGGAGCTATACGCACAGGATTGAGATACATGAGACATTCATTACATGTACGTTCACTCTTTGTTCGTGACTTTGCATTTACAATTTGTGCAAGTTCTGTGGTATCACTATTACCTCTTCTAGTTCGTAACCAAGTAGGTACAAACTCTATTCTATTTGGAATTCTGGTGGGCTCGTTTGGAATTGGTGGCCTAATCAGCGGCTTGCTTCTAGTGCCCAGGCTACAGAAAATATCAATAGAAAAGCGTGTCATAGGTGCAACAATTCTGTATGCGATTGCAATCGGTACCCTGTCATTTCAACATGGTATCATCACTGTATTCATTGGAGTGTTTACAGTTGGAACTGCCTTGATTGTGGTGACATCTAGCTTGAATTTTGTTGCATACAATTCAGTAACTTTGTGGGTAAAAACACGTGTAGTATCGGTTCACCAGATGGTGTATTGGGGTGGAGTGGCACTTGGCAGTATAGTGTGGGGAATTATTGCAGAGATTTGGGGTATTCCGGTTGCATTGTTTGCAGCATCAATTGGATTACTAATTGGCTTGATTGCTTCTACTCGTTACAAACTAAAGCCGCATACTGATGTAGATTTTACTCCATCCATGCATTGGGCCATGCCACATGTTGAGATTGACATTGATGAACACAAGGATGGATCAGTACTAGTAGAAATTGAATATAATATTGACAAGAACAATTCACATGAATTTGAATCTGTGATGCATGGTATTCGTTCTCTACGATTACGCGATGGTGCAATAAATTGGGGATTATTCCATGATGTTGAAAATCCTAATCGTTACGTTGAGACATTTATTTCAGCATCCTGGACTGAACATTTACGTCAACATGAGCGTATCACAAAAGCAGATATTGCAATGGAAGACAAGGCACGGTCATTTCACATAGGGCCTAATCCTCCGCGTATTTCTCATCTTATTGCAGAAAACACTTTCAAGAAAAATTACGATCCAACAAATAAAGACAAGGTCTAATTTTTTTAAAGAGAGAGGAATTTGAACACGATGAACCAAATCCCTCAAGGTAATGGATGACAAAAATAATCACAATCTTATTGTAGAATAAACATCTCCATTATTTTCATGGAATGTCCCAAAATGTGGCTCACCAATGGACAAGTCTGAAAAAGAATCAAAAACTGTCTATACCTGTTTTTGCTGCAACAACAAAATTATCCAGTGAAACTAGTTAAATCAAAGATTATTCCTATTGATATCATTGAAGTTTGACGAGTTTTGGGGTATCATAACAGCAGACCTTGCAGAATCAAAGCAGTTTGCAACCCAAACCAAGCCATTTTCTGCCAAGTATTCAGGGGGCAGGATAATGGTATCAACTAGCGATACCCTATGGCCAATTGATAGGTCTACCATGAGGCAAATATGGACCAAAGCCATGTCCATGCATGAAAAAATGAGGTTTATTCATACAAACTATTCGCATGAGAACGTCCGCACATCATCGTATATCATTTCACTAATGAAGCATTATGTCGTAGATGAAGCCAAGATGGAGTGATATCTTGATAAATGTAATAGACCACCTGTAATGGTACCATGGAAGAAAAAAGAAAGATGAAGTCAAACACTGAAGACGAATACAACAAGGCACTGGCCTCTGAAGATCCTACTGTAATATCTGAAGAAGAAAAAGAGAGACTGACAAGAGAGGCAATCAAGAAATTCAAGTCACTCTGAGAATGGATTGTAACAAATGCTACACACAGTGCATATTATGAAATTTACAATCCCAACTTTTTGAGACCCATATCAACTGAATGTTTTATCACATTTACTGGGAGCTCACCACTCACAGAATGATTTGAATGGTATGGATTGCATCCACTGGTGTATGTATCCACATATCCACTTTGAGAGATGTGATAGTTACTCTGATATGTTGTAGTCTGGGCTTGGTATTCACAATCCCAATTTGTCATGGCGTTTGCTGGGTCTAGAGCCATGAGAGGATTATTTGTCTTGTAGGTGTATATCGTCAAAGTATTTCCACTTACTTGATACTTTATAGTGTGATTGGTGAATCGATAGTTTTGATTGGTAGATCTATCAATCTTGATGATGTGTCCACAATTGTAATTTTGAAATGCTTGGTTTACCACATTTACTATGGTGCCAGTTACGTTATCGTGTTGCACTTCGGCAAGAATAAGATTTGGCAAGCTAGGATCCATTGTAAAGTCTATGGGCTGGAATATGCAGACATTAACAAGAGGAATGGAATTTGTTCCAGTTGTATTTCCTGGTGTCACTCCATATTCTGTTGCTGGTGTTGATTTTACATATCCATAATCTGCATGAGCCACTCCAATTGATGGAATTATTATAGCTAGAGATAAAATAACAAGCACTGCTCTGGTGTTGTATGATCTACTTTTCATGTTGCACTCCTCTGTTTGATGACGACCTTGATTCTTGTCTTGAGGGTACAACTATCCTGTGTCGCTTGATGTCTGCTTTGACTAGTTCACGCAGTTGCTGTACCTTGGTTCTTCCATGAAATTTGGCATCATAGTGTAGTAACTTGGATGTTATCCTGTCATACTGCAAGGTAGTTCGATCTCGTTTTGGTCTACCGTGTTCCTGTGAACCTGTCAATGACATGTCAATAGCATGTCATCAACACGTAATAAAGATTACGTGCATATAACTTGTCGCTCACATGCTATTGACCAGTTGGTGTATATCACGGGGTATGCTAAAAGACATGTCAAAGACATGTCACTAAACACAGGACACAAACGCAAGCCAACTGTAGCCATAAAAGATGATGTGTATGAAAAAGCAAAGAGCAAGGCAGCAGAAAAGGGTCTGACACTAGTAGATTATGTCAATGAAATCATTTTACAAAACGTGGAAAAAGATGTGTTCCTGAAAAACTATGCACCGCATATAGAAAAAATAAGCACTGGTGACACCATCATACTTCGAGACAACAAAACAAAGACAATTGTTGAAGTGTATCTAAAGGAAGGAAAGATGCATTGCTCAAATGACGAAGGCCGTGATTGCATCCATGTGCATTATGCATTGGGATTGCCAGAAGTTGGACGATTAAAGAAAAAATAATTGTTTGCAAGAAAATTTTATTTTGTTATGCTACTCTCCATTCTTGCCTTTTGCAACTTTGTATGCCAAATATGCGTAACATGCAGCGTGTAATGCATCATCATTTGTTTCTTCACCGTGCACATATCTGACAAAACTTTTCCCCATTTGATTTGCAGTTTCCGCCTCTATACAGGTAAAATGTTCCACTATCCACTTGATCTTGTCAGGGTCAACATATGGAATGTGAATTCTTGGTACACCACTTGGATGTGTTTGACTTGGTTCTGGTCTCTTGATCAAATCAATTATTACTTCAATAATCCAAGTCCTGTCTACAAGAACTCTATATTCATCAGATATTATTTTGAATGGTTCATCAGAATTGTAGTGATAGTTACATTTGTAAATTCGTGAACCATATCTTTTTGATAATTTCTCAACTTGGCGTGCACCTCCACCACTATCACATACTATTTTATCAATCTTGTATTTGTCAATTAAATTAATTATCATTCTGCTTGATTCTCTGTTGACGGGTCGTCAATTTTGATTATATTGAGCACCTTGAATCTTGGAACATTTTCATTGACTAATTGCCAGATCCACACAACGGTATAGGCCTGAGTGCCTCCACCAAAATCAATTCCTGCAAATATTGGCAAGTCATAGTCTACATTTTCTGCAGGCGTAACATCCAGATTTCTGTCAAATAAATGTCATCATGTCATCTGCAGTGAGAGGCCGTTGCATCCTTTATGCCACCACCCTTCAACTTCGTTTGTAAAATAACGTGGAGTATTTTCTCTTCTTTTTCTCTCTATTTCTTCAGGAGGTATCCATGACGCCATGTGCTGCGAAATGTGATAAGAACTTACATCAACTATCTCAGGATTTTTTGCAATCCATGTTTTACTCTGTAAATCCCATTGCCATCTGATTTCCAGTGTGCCACAGTTTCCACCATGTTTCACCATAGTTTGAACCCGTACCGATTACAAAAAGTCTACCATGCTCTGATTTGCTCAATGATTCACTTAGTACTGGAATTGCTTCTGCATTTAATGACTGGACTTCATCAATTACAGCAAAATCTACTGCAAAGGATCGTGCTTCTTCAAAATTGTCCCACCCACTGACCATGTGGAGCACTGGAACCGTTGGTAAATTTACAAATATGATTTGTTCACCATCTCTTACTAGTGATTTTGAAAATTTCTGATTTGTCTATTGCATTTTCGTAACCTATCTCTTGAAAATGATGTCACATGTTTGTCACGATCACTTACATAGAGTCCCACGGTTCCTGGGTGCGTAAGCAATTGATACAGTAGCCAGTTCACAGCAAATTCTGTGATTTCAATTTGTCCTTGCTTTGACCAATGTAAATTTTTTTTGCTGGGTCACGATAAATTTGCAGTAAATAATCTCTGATCTGTCAAATGAAAAAGGTCGACCCTTGATGATTCTTAAATTTTTCTACAAATTCGATGATTCGTCTGGGATATTTTGCAGATCTATATCCTGTCCCGTTTTCAAGGTCAGCTGGAACCAGACTCCGAATTTTTTTCCACATGGTCTTTCTTCGTCTCTTCTGTCACGATATTCTTTGATTCATCTTTTGCAATCTCTTTTTGGTTCTTATTTTTGTGCATCTCAAGTTCACTGCTGATAAATATGCTAATGCTTTACCTGATTCAAAATCCTCAGATTTTTTCGGGCAATTTTCCATGATCATTTTGATTGCCCTTCTAGTTTAACCCATGGATCTCCGTTCATTACGTACCATATCCCAAAGTTCTGCGTCAACTGCTGCAGTTGTTTTTATTGTATCAAGAGAATATTCGTCAAACCCCTCTGTTGCAATATCATTTAAATGCTCATTTGAATTTAATTCCGTTTTTGCTCGTTGATATGTTTTCTCACTAATTTTTGGAAAACCATTTTTTTTATATGAATACAATAGCATTTTTGTATGTCAGTCTTCGTTTAATGGTAATTCTTACAATTTGCAGAAATCTCAAATCTTTTGAAAATTGTTTTGTAAACATTTTGCAACATGTCTACATATCGCTGAACTCTCTTTTCAGACCCGATCATGATTCTTTTTTCACCATCGATCTAAAATCTGATGACACGTTAAACAATATATGAACAAATTCTGATCCATCACCACAACACTCCCCCCACCCCCTGTTGGACAGTTCATGCCTAATTTTGTCCAACAATTGGACAAAAATAGCGTTTTTGTTTAAACGTTTAAACGAATTTCACGATCGCACAATGTTACAACATCAAAATAAAAATCTAAAACATGAAACATCTTTTCACTTACAATTCTCTCACTTGGTAACGGTACAGTAACTTTGCAACTTATATGAAACCAAAAAGAAAATGATACTTGCATGAATGAAAAAGACAAAGATGCCCAAGTCAGCACAATATCATCTTCAGCCTGGATCTCACTTGCAATAATCAGTAGTCTTGCGTTAGTTACAATGTATGGCGAGACAATGGTCTTGCCTGCAATTCCTAATTTCATAAAAGATTTCAGCATCACATACAACACATCATCTTGGATTTTGTCATCGTATCTTATCGCAGGTGCAGTAATGACTCCGATTGCAGGCAAACTCTCAGACGTATACGGCAAGAAAAAGGTTTTGCTTGTTGTGATGATGATATATGCAGCAGGAATATTGGGTGGAGGATTTGCAAATTCTTTCTATTTTATGATATTTGCAAGAATTGCACAAGGTGTTGGAATTTCCATGTTTCCAATTGCATTTGGAATTGTGCGTGATATCTTTCCAAGAGAAAAACTTGCAATCGCTCAAGGGATATTTACATCGACATTTTTTGGAGGCTCTGTAGTTGGACTAATTGTTGGAGCAAGAATCATCTCAAGTTATGGCTGGCATGCAACATTTTTCTCGGTATTTCCTGTTGCTATGATACTTGCAGTAATAATGGCAAAGTTCATCCGTATTCCAAAAACAGATCCTGGACAATATCATGGACTGGATATTCCAGGCGCAATTACACTCTCTGTCACTGTAATTTTATTCCTGATGGGAGTGTCATACCTTGAAGAAATTGCTCATGGTAACATGAATTCACTTGTTTTCTTTGCAGGTGCCGCAGTATCTATTGTGATATTTACAATGCTTGAAAAAAGAACAACTCATCCACTAATTGATTTCAAAGTTCTTGCAAACAAGATACTCTTGCCAACTAATGTCATCCTGATGATAGTTGGCATATCAACATTCATGGTATATCAAACAATTCCAATATTGATCCAGAGTCCACAACCACTTGGCTTTGGAGGTGATGCAATAACAACTGCAAATGTCCAGCTTCCATTTATGATAATATCATTAATTGTTTCTGCAGCATCAGGCTTTATCGTATCAAAAGTTGGAAATTTCAGACTCACTGCACTTGGAACAATTGTATGTACAATAGGATTTTTTGGATTGGTAGCATTCCACTCGACTGAGTTTATGATATCTGCAGCACTTGGAATAATATCTATAGGATTGTCATTTGCATTTGTAGGTGGATTTAATATAATTCTGGTATCATCTCCACAAAAAGTTGAGGGAATATCACTTGGCATGTCTGTGTTGCTTATTCTAGTAGGACAATCACTTGGACCATCAGTTGCTGGCATGTTCCAGCAGATGTATAGCCAAACAATTCCAAATGTGCCTGGTGTATTTCCATCAGCATTGTCTTACATGCAAATATTTTCTAGTGCTGGAATAATATCCATAGTTTCGGTCGTACTTGTTGTTGTTCTTAAAACTAAAATAAAAACACTAGCAAGTTATGATTCAAAAATATAAAAAAAGTGAATTTTATGGCTGGTAATTGCTACCCAAGTATGCACCACTATCCATTGCGTTTTGTGGTATCACACTGTATGTACTATTACACCCTGTTTGGAATGAATAGCAGTTAGTTGAGCTAGCGACTGTTCTAGATGCATCGCTTGTTCCAGTGTATGTACCGGGTGTGCTCCATCCTGATGCTGATAGCATTCCGATGGATATGGCAATTGCACCGCATACACTTGCTACAAGTATGACTAGAAATATTTGCACCATGGGGTATAATCCGGTGTTTTTTAATTTAACTGTTGCCTAACAATGTTCGTTATGATGTAGCCAATAACGATCTAATTTGATAAATATACAATAAAAAGACGATTTGGTTCATATTTTTCAGTCATTTTTGATGGTATGTCGTGGATATTCAAATTGGTTGTACCGGTTGGAGTTATCAAGGCTGGATTGGACCATTTTATCCAAAGACGGTACCAAGCTCTGATTACCTAAAACATTATTGCAAGACATTTGGTATTACGGAAATAAATTCAACATTTTATAACATTCCATCTCAAGTTACAACAAAAAAATGGTTCTCTGACACACCTGACAACTTTATCTTTACTGCCAAGTTGCCAAAACAAATAACACATGATGCAAGATTAAAGCCTGGGCCATACTTGGACCAATTCATTAATGCTATATCGCCACTTGGCACCAAGATGAAAATTCTTGTAATACAATTACCCCCATCGTTGTCATTTACAGAAGCAAGAATAAATCTTGAAAAAATGTTGAACCATCTTCCCAATCAATATCGTTATGCAGTAGAAGGAAGACACCCATCGTGGTTTACAGACGAGGCATACAAATTTCTCTCAGGAAACAACGTGTCCCTTGTATGGAATGATGTTTCCGGTGTGCTAAATCCATGTGATGTAACAGCAGACTTTGTCTATGTTAGATTGATTGGAGACAGGGCAATTCCTGAAAACTTGTTTGGAACAATCCAGCGGGATAAAACAGAATCTATAAAAAATTGGGCACAAAAACTAGATGAAATAAAAAACAAGGTATCTCTTGCAGTGATAGTGGCAAACAACCATTTTGAAGGATTTTCTCCAGTTACTGCAAACAAGTTACGACTAGCAATGGGGTTGGATTCCATCACATGGCATGGTAAAAATCAAGAAAAACTATTCTGATGTCATATGTGACAAACATCACAGTCTGTCATACATGACATTGAAATCCTTGGCTATCCTATATGCCATGTTCTGAATCTTGGTCACCTGCGTAATGTTTGATCTTCCCTGCCCGATTTGGTTCATTATTACCATGCACTTGTGTATCCTGTGATGGTCTTCATGATTTACATTGTCTGACCACATTTGAAAACAGTCATCAAACTCTAGACAAAATTTTAGGATAAATGCTTCCCAGTCGCTATAATTTGTCGAGTATCCGATTGCTCTTGCAAGCTCATGGAATTCATTACTCCTGTCAATTAAGAGCATGTCAAGAGACTTTTTCATTTTTCTATTGTCTTGAAAATCTAGGATTGAGGTCATGGTATGTAATGGATCCTGAAAATATTAAGGACTAGGAATATACTGCAAGCAAGTGCAACCGTGATTTTACACTTGAACTTCTGACTCTTTGGTCTTTTTGAGTGCTAAAATAAGAAACGCTGCTACCAAAAGTGATGCAACCATAAAGACATTTCCTGGATTATACGAACCTGTGTTGGTTTTTAGATATCCCACAATGGATGGACCGATAAATCCTCCCAGATTTCCTATGGAATTTATCAATCCAATTGATATTGCGGCAGATGTCTCTGTCAAAAATATTGTAGGTAATGACCAAAAGGGGCCAAATGCAGAATAGATTCCAACCGTTGCTATTGTAAACATTATCATGGAAAATAACAGATTTGGATACACCATGATGGATAAACCAAGACCTACTGCACCAACAATTAAAGAAAAGAATGCATGCCATTTTCTTTCATTTCTCTTGTCTGACGATCTTCCAACTAACATCAAACCAAAAAATGCAGCAACATATGGAATTGCCACCAAGTATCCCACACTTGTAACTGATTGGTTTCCTAGTCCGTTTATTATTGTTGGAAGGAAAAATCCCAGCCCATAAAATCCCGTTATCCAGAAAAAGTAAATCAAGACAAGTAAAATCACATCTCTTTCTTTTATGGCAGATTTCCATGAAAATCCGAACTTGGCTTCTTTAATCTTGGTCTCACTTTCCATCTTGGATGCAAACCATTTTTTCTCATCAGGTGAAAGCCATTTGGCCTGACTAGGTCTGTCAGTCAAATACCAAAACGCAAACAGTCCAAGTACAATTGACGGTAAACCCTCTAGTATGAAGAGCCATCTCCAGCCCTGCATGTCAAGCCAATCAACTGACAAAATATGTGTAGACAAGGGCGCTCCAATTATCTGTGATATTGGAACTGCTGCCATGAACATTGAATACGCAACAGCCTTTTCTCTTCCTGTAAACCAGTGGGAAATATACAGTATTATGCCTGGGAAAAATCCCGCCTCTCCTAGGCCTAACGCAAGTCGTAGTGCATAGAATTGATTGTCAGTATTTGTAAATGCAGTAAGAACACTGACAATGCCCCATCCAATCATTATTCTTGCTACCCACTTTCTTGCACTCCATTTCTGTATCCATACTGTGACTGGAATCTCTAACACAAAATATCCGATAAAAAATATTCCAGCGCCCAACCCAAATATTGCTGCAGTAAAATGCAGGTCTTTTGTCATGGTAAGAGCGGCATAGCTGATGTTTACTCTGTCAAGAAATGTTACAATGTACAAAACAAAGATGAATGGAATTATTCGAAGAAAGCGTTTTTTTCGAATTCTTTTTTCCATGTGTTCATCCAGTGTCATGGTAATCCTCCAAACGAAATTAAAAATCCAGCAATATTCATTTCACATGTATGCTTTTTTCCAGTTATTTATATGGCGTCTTGAATATGTGATGCAATTTCCCGAACAAGTTTCTAGTTTTTTACATGTCTAATATTTTTTAAATTGCAACACTTGATCTACTGTGTGTTATACCATTTGATGTGATAATGGGTTGATTGTATTGCAGTGTATACATACCGACTTTAATATTTTAAAAAAGTTAGATAAATGTGCAAGTTTTATCTTCTCTAGGAAACAAATCTGATAACAAAGAAGATCTAATTCTCAAAACTCTACTGGATACACACTGTAGGGCCATTTTGGGCGTAACCACTGAAAAACCAATTACTGCATTTGATATTTCACTGGCTTGTAATATTCCTCTTAGTACTGTATACCGGAGATTGAAAACACTCCGAGATCTCAAATTCCTGAATGTGTCATGTACCATAAGACCTGATGGTAAAAAATTACTATTCTTTCAAAATCGACTTGTCGGAGTAGATATATCTTGGAATGATACGCAACTGCAAATCTCTACTAATTTTTCAAGTGTATTATAAAAAACTATAATCCTATGCTGTTGATGGTATTTCCAGAATTTGCATCAATTATCAGAATTATCTTCTTGCCCTTGTGGTCGTATTGGGCAAACCATATTGGAACATGTAAGAGTTCACCGCTTGAAACTTCTTCTTGAGTCTCCATCTGTCTTATCATGTGATATTTAGAATGGACTTTTTGTGATTGCACTTGGTCTATGATGGTTTTTGCCTGGCTTTTTGCAGTGTCCTCGTTGATGTCACCATTTAAGATCTTGACTGACTTGGGAATCTTTTTTGCGTCAAAATCAATTCTGCTGTCAAGTGTAAACTCGTATCCATGTGGTTGGTATGCTGTCAATGATTTTACTGAAACTACTGGACAGTTGTAATTCTCATCTACGGTATGCGCCTTTGTTGCATTGTTGCCTCCGCCCATCATTCCTCCTCCACCCATCATGGTTCCAAACAACATTCCATCCATCATTCCTCCGCCAAAACCTCCTCCTCCTTGTCTAGAATTTCCACCACTCATTGCTCCTCCCATTAGTCCTGCCATGGCAACAGTTGCGGCAATACTTCCGACTTGGACTGCAATATCTGTTGCAATAAGATTTGTTTTTGCTGATACTGGAATGATCCAATATGGTACCATGGTGAGATCAAGCTCATCTAGTTTTGAGCTCTCTTGGAGATGTCTGTGCAAGAGACCTTTATCCATCATTTGATGTAGTCTTGCAGTGATTTGGTCTTGGTCGGATATTGTAATTGGTAACATTGTATGTTTTGCAATGTTTTTCCATCCTTTATTTTCAAGACTCACACTACTCCCACAGTATTCGCATGTTACAACCATCTCTCCAAACTTGGGTGTAATCGATGCATTACAGTTTGGACATTTTATCTCTTTTACATCTGTGCTTGCATCTGGCTGACTGGCAGCAGCAGGTGTTGTAGTTGTTGTCTGTTTTGTACCGCACTTTACACAAAAAGTCGCGTCATCTGGAAGTTGTATGCCACATTTTTCACAAAACATTTTCTTTACCTATCCTGATTTTATCTCATTTCCACAATGAGAACAGAATTTAGAGTCTGTTGCAACTATGGTATTGCATTTTGGACATGTGACTCCCTGAGATTTTTGTGCTGGTGTCTGTTGCTGGGTCTCTCCACAGTTTGGACAAAAATTATTTGATACTGGCATCATCATGGCACATTTTTGACATTGTTTCATTGGTGGCTGGTACATTCCCTGACCCATCTGACCTGCCATTGCATATCCGATGCCAGAGCCTGCTCCAAATCCAACTCCTAGACCTGCCATCGAACCTGCTCCGCCTGATGGATTCTTGGCTGCCTCTGTCATGGCCTGACCTGCTTGATACTGCATGTAATTTACGCCAAGGACTGACATCTCTGATCTTGTATTGATTGCTTTTTGTACCTCGTCTGGAAGGCTGATTGTAAGTCCTGATATCTTGTTTATCTCTAATCCGTATTGTCCAAAGCTTGAAGGTGCATTGGCTAGTACAACTTGCTCAATGTTTTGCAAGTTTGATGCTAAATCTGTAACCTTCATTCCACTTTCTTTCATCTTTCCAATTGCATTGAATAACAAAAGGACCATCTGTTCTTTTAGTCGAGATTCTACTGCATCTGATGTCTGCATTGCAAATGTTCCAACAAATTGATTCACAAAGTTCTCAGGAGATGATATCTTCCATCTAAATTCTCCAAATATTCTTAAATTTACTATGCCAAGAACAGGGTCGACAAACTGGTATGGTCCCTGTGAACCAAATTTACCATCGATGTATCTATTTTGTAAATAATAAACTTCAGCAGCTTGTTCTACTCCTGTGAAAAACTTCAAGAGCCCACCTACTATTGGTGCATTAAAGTCTGTTAGGGCATATCTATTTGGCTTGTCAAAATAAGTTAGAACCTTACCATCTCTGAAAAATACTGCAACCTCGTCTTCTCGAACTACAATGTTGTCGTTGAGTCTTATCAATCGTGGAACTTTCCACATGACATTACCTTCCTTGTATTGTGATTCCCACTCTATGGTGGTCGAACCAGCTATACTTCCACTAGAATCTTGATCTTTTTTACGTCCAAACATTTACAAACAATCTCCAATCTTTGCCATTTTTATCACTTTGTAACCTTGATGTTTTCGACTGACTCTAATCGTTGTCTCCAAGAATTATCCAGCGCATCAAGCATGGAATTAATGTTTGACGTAATGTCTTGTGCGGATTTGCCTGAATTATATTCTGACACCGAATTTGAACATGTTGAAAAAATTTGTTCTGCAGTGTTTACAAAATTAAAATCATATTCATATAATTTGTTAAGAACTCCATCGTCAATTCGTATATTTGGCGATATTCCTGCAGATCCTTGCTGGGAATGCTGTACCGTGCCTGCTATCCTCTGTATCTCTGATATTGTATTTCCAACTAGGGTAAGGTTGCTAAAATCGCCCTTTGTCGTTACGGCTCTTCGGAGATCCTCTATCTTGGACTTGGACTCGTTTAGATTGTCAGATACTTGTTTACGTAGCAATTGGTCTGCTGCTCTCAGATCTTCAAGATTGCGGTATTCCTTTAGACCTGGTATCTTTAGCTGTAATTTTTTCCACGTACCTCTGTTTTCAACTATCTTTTCTCGAAGGTCTGGATTATTTTCAGCCATGTATCCTTTGATCTATATTATAAAACTTAAAGATTCCGAGAACAATGTTACTTGATTGAACCTACTTTGGTACTAGTGTGGTATACTACCAAATGTGATCTCTGATAAAGTCATATAATACAATGATACATCTCAATCTCACTAAATGAAAAAAACCATTCTCCCAATTGTCTTGACAATTCTTTTGGTCATGTCTACTATACCATCATTTGCACAAACAAATTCTACAGTTCAAGATTTTAAAACACTCCAGCAACAAAAAAATCAGAACAGTCAAAATCTATCTTATGCAGTATTTTACATAACTGAAAATGACAAGTGTTCTGATTCTGAATACCAGAGTTTAAAATTTTATCAGGTAGTTACAGATGAATATCTTTCGCTGTATGGAATATCACATGATCTACAGGGTTCACTCTGCATTCCACTGAAAAGTTATCAATCGTATTTTTCTGGACTGTCTACATTTACACTTCCTGTTGTAATATCTGATAATACTGTTGGTCAACAGCTAGTTCAGCAGGGATTTTACGGAATGTATGAAATAACTGCAACCGGTACACAGGCAATCTATGTCTGTTCTTGTGACACTCAGATAGAAAGCTGGGCGGGGGCATGGATATTGTCTCATGAATTATCGCATTTTTCATTACGATATTTCGGAGAGCCTGATACTATTGCGGTATCATGGGTTCATTACATCCAGGCACTAGAAAATGACTGCCAGCAAGGTGATTTTTCTAAAGTTTGTCCACAATATTCTGCATCAGTAACATCTCCTTCTGGAAACCAAATTCCAGTGATGGTGATATACGGACAAGGACCGTCAACTAGTCTTCCGCCAAATGCCCCTCAAAGTGAGGTGACAACCCTACATGAAAATTCTATTGTACCGACCCCGAATCCTGCATGTCAAACAAACCAGATATGTGCATTGCCCGGAGATTATCTCAAATATCAGATCACAACATCTGATCTAAACCAAACTATACAATTTGACTTTGAAAATCCTACTGACGACAAGAACATTACAGTCAAAACAAGTGCCATACAAAATGGTTCACCTGCATCTGAGTATGATACACTTGATCTAACAAAAGCACTTTTTGCAAGACCAAGTGGCAATACATCTAATTTCATGTACCTATTACCGACTCCTCTGAAACTAAATAATGCATATCATGAAGGGTTTGTACAATTTAACAACTATACAAGAGATGTACTGTCTGCTCAAACCAATAATCAAACAAATTCTATTCTGGTGCAATTTGACAAAGATACTGGAATATTGATACAGTCTTGCAATATCTAATGTTGTAAATGTAGGTGGCAAGGTTACAGTTGATCAGCAATCATACAAACTCATTGATACAAACAAAATTTCCTATTCCAATTATGCAACTGGCCAGGTTTTGATTCCGTCTTGGATAAAAGATGATGCCAAGTTTTGGTCTGATGGTTCAATGACTGATACACAATTTATCCAAGATATGCAATATTTAATTGACAACAAAATAGTGGATATCCCACAAATTACAATGTCTGATAATATGTCATCCCAGATTCCTTTATGGGTTAAAGATGATGCACAGTCTTGGTCATCAGGTTCTATATCTAATGATGAATTTGCAGGGGCAATGCAATATCTTGTCTCAAACGGTATGATATCTCTACCAATTTCTCAAAATAATACATCTACTGATTTGACTGGCCTGCCAACGGGAAAAATCAAGCTAGATAATGTGCTACTTGATATTGAAATTGCAGACACGCCCCAGAGGCAGAACAAAGGATTACAATATCACACCCCGTTGTCATACAGCCAGGGGATGCTCTTTCCATTTGCACAACCACAGGTTATCTCGATATGGATGAAGGAGATGCAATTTCCCATTGATATCATCTGGCTTGACAGTTCAGGAAATGTCTTGCATATAGAAAAAAATGCTCCAGCATGCATTGCAGATCCTTGTATTATATACGGTCAAGACATAACACAGGCACAGTACGTCTTGGAGGTTGCTGCAGGTTTTGCAGACAAGTTTGGAATAACTCTGAACTCACACATGCAGCTATTGACGCCAATATGATGTCATAAGACTATTAAATTCCGTCAAAACGATTGTTAGTAATGCCAAATAAAATACTGATAAATCTTGACAAGGCAATATACACCGAAGGAGAGTATGTCAAGATAAAATTAGATTATGAAACGCTTTCTCCAAAACAAGCAATGCATCTAGTTATCTTTGATCCTTCTGAAAAAGAAGTGTTCAGTGAAGACCAGTATTTGAATTCACAAAAGGGATCATACTCTAATGTTCTACGATTTGATACAAAACAATGGAAAATTTCAGGAAGATACAAAGTTGCTGCTTGGGATCAAGAAGGAACCAGAAAAGAAGTATTCTTCCAATTCAAGGCAAAAGTCTAGGCAGATTTTTGTGGTCCGCATACTATGTCACTTAGATCCTTGTCATTGTATAGATTCTTTATCGCATTCATATCACAATCTGATACGAATGGAAAGTTTGTCTCAATTACGTAATGCATTAAATCGTCTTCATCACTAGAGTGTCCTAGTCCCAATGCATGACCGAATTCATGTCTGACTATTGCACCAAGTCGCTCAGTTGAGATATTGTTTACGTCGTAAATTGTTATTGCTGCTTTTAATGTCTCTTGTCCATCTGTAATAGTTTTAGTGTATCCCGAATATCCATCTGGATCTTGAAGATCTGAGAGAACTATTGTAACGTCTCCCTCTTCACTTGGTGATTGGATTATGTTGAACTTGGTTGGTATGTAAAATGTTGATTTTTCAGTTTGCATGTTTTGAATTGCACCTTCCCATCCTTTGTAATATGTTGAAACGGTACCAACTGGTCCCCTTCCAAGCAAAGAATTGTCTATTTTTACAGATTCTTCTGAGAGTATTGCATCCTTGATGGCATTTATTTTTTCTTTTGACACCATGTCTGCATTTAGTATGTTGATGTTTAGAGTTTGATTGTTTACAAGATGCCATGGTTTCCATGTATCCACTGCATTACCTCTTAGGTTTTGTATCAAGTATTGTGTTTTGAGTGGTGTGTTGCCGGAATTATAAAACGACTGTAAATCACTTGGCACGTACGAAACAAAGATGAAAAATGCCAGTCCTAATGCAGTTACTATTGTCACATTTCGTAAAATCTTATTTTTACGCGGTTCGTTTTTTAACAAACCAGTTAACGTTTTCTTGTCCTGACGAAGATCTTCGATTATCCTTTCTTTCTCTGAAATATCGTGCTCAAGATTTGCTGTACCTGTTTCTAAACTGTCAACGCGTTTCTTGAGCTCAGAATTCATCTCCTTGAGAAGGATTTTTTGAGATGCGAGATCTTCAAATAATTCTTGTTTCATTTATGAAACCACCTTGAGTGTATGCAGTTTATTCAAAATATGCATTATCTCGTTAATATCATAAGGCTTGTAAATTATGGCTGATGCATTAAGGTGTAACAATCTCTCATGAGTATCCCTTGTCAAGTCAGCTGTTACCATTATGACAAGTGCATCACTCTGAATTTCTCTAATCTTCTCTAGTGCGTATAATCCGTCGTATGTTTCCATCATTACATCTAAAAATACAGCATCTGGCTTGAGCTTCTTGTAGATTTCAACTGCCTCTAATCCATCATATCCAATTCCAATCACTTTGATCCCTTTTATCATCAAAAAGTCGGATAGTACAGATACTGTATCCTTGTCGTCATCAATCACTATTGCCGTGATGAAATTATCTATACTGTTCAAGTGGGATTGCGGAGAAACTTTCACCATTTATGTACATTATTGAATATATATTAGATGAATTTTGTTTAGTTTGAACAAACTAATTTCCTAACATCTTTTCTGAAAAATATGCAAAATTTAAAACCCTGTCTTGATCCAAAATTGACATCTTTAACAATTATGATAAAAAAATGCGATCAATCTTTATTAAAATGGCTAGCGTAATGCTTTATTGTTGAATATTGAACAATGCTATGAACTGCTTGGGTTACAAGAAGGTGCGTCTGTACCTGAGATAAAAAGCGCATATCGTAGAATGGTTCTAGAATATCATCCTGACAAGAACGTATCAACTAAAGATGATATAAAATTCAAGTTGGTAACAGAGGCTTATCAAACGATACGCACCAAAAGTGTAGATGTTGATACTGGGGTTGTGTATGAAAAACAAAAAAATGAATACATCTCATATGGAGAACCTCTGACTTGGACTTTTTATCTCAATTTACCTCACGATGTAATTATTTATGTCAAAAAAATACTATCTGCAAGAATTGCTAGGAGATATTTTTTCAAGTACAAATCAATCATTCTCACGTGTGGTAAATTGACATGGAAATATGTCGATATTCTTGTATCTAGATTTGTTGTTTCATGGTATCCTAAAATCAAGTCTGTTGTTCTGCATATAGTGCACAAAGGTGTGGTTGTGGACTTGTTAAAGTATTTAGGCTTGCATTCCTAAAATGTGGTAAACTGTATCTACTGGTAATCCTGATTGAGTAGGAGGTATTTTTAAATAGAAAAGGGATCAATAAGATCTCAATGCAATCTGGCATAAAGAGCACAATACTTGCAATATCTGTCACATCTATGTTTTTGATACTTGTCGTAGGACAGGTAGCCCCCCCTGCACTAGCTCAAACAACTACTGCAATGGATAACTTGATCAAGCGAGACTTTTCTTTTGGTGGTAATCAACATCTTACTGCAAGTTCTGGTAATACTATAGTCTGCGGAGATCACATCTGTGCGCCTGGTGAATGGACAATGTTGCAAGATAATCTAAATCACGATCAGATTGTACGTTCTGCAAATTCTACAAATGCAATGTCAACCAATTCTACTATGACTGCATCAACAAACTCTACGATACAAATGTCCGGTAATTCTACTATGAAAATGTCCAACTCTACTTCGCCAATTCCACCTCCATATCCAATGCCACCAACTCCGACACCACTTCCAACACCTCCATCGATATCACCTGTTGTCTGTAGTAAAGTAAAGACAGATCTTGCAAATTCAACAATATCATTGGGTATGACTGCAAAGATATTGTCTGACCTTGGGTGCGTTAGCTAAAACATTGAACGATTAGTCGTTTGATATCTACAAAATAATCTCACTGTGGCTAGCTTGTTTTTCTCGAACATACGACAAGTATTCTCATATGTTTTTTCATATCATACATGTCCGGTACCACAAGTAAATCTAGAATAAGGTCAAAAAAAGAATCTAGGCTTCAATCTGGTGATGTGAACAAAATCTTTCAGAATGATCCACCATGTTATGCTGTGACAAATTCTTCCAAATTATCTAGTCAACACATGCTCCTGGAACAAAATTACAAAGACATGTATGAAAAAACTCCTTGTATGCTATGCTCTACAACCATTGATGGTATTATTTTTGCTTGCAATGAATTTTATGCTGAAAGACTTGGATGTCAAAAAAATCAAGTTGTGGGAAAACACATCTTTGATTTTGTGGCAACTCAAAGTATTGAAGAATATGAAAATTCCTTTCAAATGTGGAAAAATACGGGTAGTGTATCAAATGCCACAATCTGGTTCAAAAGAAGGGATAACTCTGAATTTCTCGGATTGATAAATACCACAAATCTTTATGATATTAACGAAAAATTGATTGGAAGTAATACTACGATAAGGGACATAACTGACTTGTATGAGATACAAAAGACAGTTGAAGTCAACGAGAAGAAACTAAAACAGCAAAATGAAGCGCTCAAGATTGCATATGATCACCTGTTGGAGACTGAACAAAAGTATAGGACTTTGTATGAAAAATCCCCTGATCTTTTGCGTACTGTTGACTTGAGTGGAAATATAGTTGACTGTAATGATTCGTACTGTTCCAGTCTTGGTTATTCACGAGAAGAAATTATGGGAAGATCAATGTATGTTCATGTGGCAGAAAAAAGTATTGATGATCTCAAGGATGCAATGTTGGAGTGGGATCATACCGGTTCAATAGGAAATAGGGAAATTTGGCTTCAACGAAAAGTTGGTGATATTTTTCCTACACTACTTCTTTCAACAAATCTTTATGATAACGATGGAAATTTGACTGGACGAATTGGTGCACTACGAGATATGACGGTGATGTATAATGCAAGAAAAGAAATTGAAGAGCATAAAACAAAAAGACTTTCTGCTATTGGAGAACTCTCTGCTCGTATAGCTCATGATCTCAGAAATCCACTATCTGTAGTGCATAACACTCTTGAAATAATCAAAATTCAAAATCCAGATTTTGAGAAAAACAACCAGCCAAAATTTGACAGGATTGAACGTGCAGTAAAAAGAATGACTCATCAGATAGATGAGGTGATGGAGTATGTTATACCAAACCCATTAAAACTTCAAGAACACGTTTCATTGCTTGACGTGATAAATTCCTCCGTCCTAAATGTTACAACAAAGGATACTCAAATTCATGTACCGCAAAATGATGTCATCATTAAATGTGATCCTGAAAAACTAGAGATTGTATTTACTAATCTTCTGTTAAATGCAACTCAGGCTATGAATAACTGTGGAATTATCTATTTTAGAATAAAAGACACTCAAATCACAGATGATGCAAACAAAGATTTTACAACTATAGAAATTGAAGATACAGGTCCTGGTATTCCAAAGAGTCTGATGAACAAAATATTTGATCCATTGTTTACAACAAGACAAATAGGTACGGGACTAGGCCTAGTAAGTTGTAAAAACATTATTGAAAAACATGGAGGCTATATTGATATCAAAACTGAAATAAATAAAGGCACTACGTTTACCATCAACATTCCAAAATAAATATTCAACCATCAACCCGTATGTGTAATATCTCTCATCGATTCAGTGACTGATTCAGTCGGAAAATCTAAAAACACTAGTGTTTGACATTCTGTGTGAATATTCTATACCTGATTTTTGGAATTACATGTGTTGTGGGATTGGTAATTACACCTTGTGCATTTGGTGATACAAATTCTAGTCAAAAGATAGTTCAATTTCAACTCAAAGTAAACCAGACATCTTTTGAGCCTAATAATATTGATGTAAAATTTCTCAATGTTACTGAAGATTCTAGGTGTCCCACTGGTGTAACATGTATCTGGCAAGGAAAATCCACAATAATTGTTAATGTAATAAAAAATGATCAAAATCTAGGAAACTCTAGTCTGACAAGCGGATTGGGAAACAATAATGCAACAATCACAATTCCTGGAGGGTATATCTTGCAAGTTATTCAAGTAGAACCGTATCCGAAAAGTGGTACAAGCATACCTATTTCAGATTATATTGTTACATTTGCAATATCAAAATCTAGTATGCTATCACCTCTAGAACAATTCAGATCTGGTACAAGCGCAAAACAAGTGGAATGTATGACAGGTTTTCAACTAGTTATAAAATCAGAAAACAATTCGCCTGCATGTGTTTTACCTTCTAGTGCGTCTGTATTGATGGTAGGGGTTGGGCCCTTACAGATGTGACAGCACAATAATTTTTACAATATTATATTTACTGATATTATAATTTGGGACTTAATCCCCTTCTGGAAATTGATAGAATGTTGGCATGTTCTGCGGTACGTCTCCATACACAATCACAATTTCGTCATGAGCGTTCATTTTTGTAGTGTTCAAGTCTGTACTTATCAAGTTCCCATTTACAAAAATTTCTGGTCCGTTAGTTGCTGTGGGATACCCACTTCGAGTTGACTTCCAAATGTCAAAAAATTCTCCTATTGTAAAGTCTCTTTCTTTTGGTGATTCTATGTGTACTATTCCATCTGGTGTGTGGGTGTGTAACCAGTACAGACATGTGTTCTCAAGTCCTATTAGTGCTGGAATTGGTGTATGTTGACCATTTACAAAAATGTCCATGTGCGCATGAACATGAAATGTTGTATATTCTTGAGTTTCGCACGGTATGCCGTCAATTGAAGCAAAATTGGTATCAACTGTATCATCTGATCTGTATGTGACATATACTACTCCTGCTATTATGGCAGCAATGACTCCTAGTGCAATGAACTTGTTCCTATTGGATGAGGGTTTGACTGTCTTTGGATTTTTGTCTTTTTTAGTACTAGTCATTCTGTATTACTACGCATCTTCAAATCAAGTATTAATATATTTCAACATCACTATGAATTGATTCTTGATGGATACAAAAATGATGCCTATCATCTATAAAATTTAAAAACATTGACTTGGAAATTACTTGATCATTTTCTTGAGCTGTTCTGGGGCTGCATTCATTATCTCATTTTTGGTGTATTGTTTGTTCAGCTTTTTGCTGATGAATACAATACTCATTCCTCTTGGTATCTCTCTTCTTGAACTAAGGAATCTGAGGTAATTCTCTTTCTCATCTTTGGTACAAAATACCATTTCGTAGTTGCTAGAAACCCAGACTTCCTCAACTAGTTCCTCACTCATTTTCATCATGCCCATTAATACGACTGAGAATCTATAAGGCGTTGTGATACATTGTTCAGTAACAAAGTTATCTACCATATAGAACGCTGGTAGTACACTAGTTAGGTGGAACGATATTGTGACAAATTTATATTTTAATGATGAATCCTACGTTTCTTTTTTAATCTTGATACGACATATGCCTTTTAGGCAAACAGGAGGATCTCTTGTGAGGAGAAACCCAAATCCGTCCCCATATCATGTGAACCTGTTTGCCCATACTTGGGAACTAATCTACTTTTATCATATTACATGGTAATTGAGATTTTTAACATGTCAAGATAGTTAACCTGATTATATTTTTGTATTATGTACCGTTTGAAGGTTTTGGGTTTTTGGACTTGTCCTGATTTTTTACATGATCTATTGCTTCCAAGACTTTTTTTACTGTAGATGAAAATTTTCCTTTCATCACAATAACCACTGTATCTTGTCCATTTGGCACTGATACTATCCTAAAGTTTTCTCTCTCTGTAATTGTATATTTTACTGCACCAAAATTTTCATCATAATCGTGCTGCATAGTTTGGTACAATGACACTGACATGAAAAACATCTCTTTTTGTTCCTCTGAAAATCGTAGTCCGTTTTTTGCTCTGTAATCTACAAGGCGACCATTTCTAGTAACTAGTCCAACAAATTCAACCCCTGGCACTAGGAGATATTCATCAAGACGTACTATGGAGATATTTTGAGACATGTTCCCAACTGTTAGTATCACATTCATTCCTAATAAGTTGATCACAATAACAATGCTCCTGTATGAATTCAAATTCTAACTGGATGACGATCTTTATGAAATGGACAAGTATTATTTTGAAGTCTTTCACAAATAAGACAAGCAAAATGATGACTAAATATCTTGTAATGATTACGGTATTGTTTGCAATGCTGTATTGTATTATCCCAACTGCAAACGTGTATGCGTCTTGTATCCCAAATGTCAACTGCAGTGATGTCTCGCAAGCGCCCGTTTCACAAATCGTGATATCTAGAGATTCACTCTCGCCTAGTTCACAAGTCAACATTTTGATTCATGCACCTGACTTTAATTCTAATTCGTATGCCATTGATACTATTGGAGTAGATGGCAGTAGAGTTACAGTATCAACAAGAGAATCCAGCATTCCATACAAGCTAGTGGAAACAGGGCCTGATACTGGAGATTTTGCAGGTTATGTGATATTGTCTTCTACCACCTCTGTATGTTCTCCCGTATGTGGACCAACTGATGGATTTTTAGCTGCTGGAGGTGATGATGCTGTTACTGTTTCATTCACATATGCTAACGGGCATACAATTTCAGCATCATCTGGTGATCAAATGCCAGTTCAAACAAATCATAGTGCAATACCTGAATTTTCTTATACTGGATTTGTATTGCTTGTCAGTATGATTTCATTGATAATGATTTTCAGAATGAACTTGATATCATAACAAATACCTGTGAAGCAATATGGATTCTATAAAAAAGACAAAAAATGCTCAATGCAAAAAGTGTCTAAATAAATTCAAGGAAAAAGAGATCTTTACCATTCAACAGTTTCAATACCGAAAATTACCTACCTATGAATGGACCAGGGAGTTTTTTAACATACTTGAAATAAGTGAATGGGATTCTTTCTGCGAAAACTGTATGTTGTATTATGGGAAAATATCACATGCGGTCTGGTTACAATATTGCAATAGGGAATAATACTTCAAATATTCAGTCTAAAAATGAAAGTGTTTTTTCCATACATCACTTGTTTCTTTTGGCGCATAACTTGGGCCTGTTGGATTTGTAATATGTGTTCATTATTACGTGGATTGCAATTTAAACTTGAACGATGTAAATTTTCTAGTTATCTTTTTTCAATGTGATTACTGTTGTAGTTTTATCTTGTAACATATTTTGACTAGTCCAAGGTCAAAGTCTCGGTTGATCTACAATACTTTTATTGACTGTAAATATTAGTTTGAAGGATTAACTACTATTCTTATATGCGATCAAGTGTATATGTTACCCATGTCCCAATCTGTCCAATACTTTGATAGAATTCTGGAAAACATTATGCATACTGATAAACAGATCAGATATGCAACAGTCTTTGACAATGATGGGAATGAGCTAAGTACTCGAATACGTGATGGCGTGGAACCATTTCTAAATGATGTGGATACAAAAGAGACTCTACGCTATGCAGCAAATGCTTGGAAAATACGAAGAACCTTTGCACCAAAAATTGGAAAAGGCAAGTACGTCTTGGCCGTATATCAAAATCTAAGACGATTAACAATGCCTCTTGGAGATAAACATCTCATAATGGTGACATGGGGAATAGATGGCGGCTCATCTCAAATAATAGAACATTTGGAAAACATGTTTTCAGGCGATCCAACTAAAGATTGGTAATCGCTCAAAACCAATTACAACTTCTTATCTCTTGTCTACTGAAAGTAGTTTTTCAATATGTTTTGGTAATGTGATGGTAAAAGTAGTAGGATTGTTTGAAGCATGTATTGTTCCATAATGTTGTTCAATTACGTTCTTGGAGCTTGGCAGGCCAAGTCCAGTTCCATGTTGTTTTGTGGTAAATAGAGGTTCAAATATTTTTGTCAACAATTCCTCTGGGATTGGAGGACCTGAATTTTGAATCTGGATCTGAATCTTATCATTTGTTTTTTCAACAAGTTTGATAATGATTTCACCGTCCAGATCTTCATTCATGGATTGAATTGCATTCATTATCAAGTTATAAAAAACTGATTCTAGTTTTGGTCCATCACACTTTAGCGTGATGTCGTTTTGAGGAAATGTTATTTTGATATTTAAGGGAATTTTAATTGGTGCAATAGAATGCGTGATTGTATTTGTCATGGAATGATCCTCTAAATGCAAAGACTGGGTTCTTGCAAAATTTAGTATGTCGTTTATCATCATACTCATACTAAAAATGGCACGGTCTATCTTTGAGATCTGGTCTAAAACTCCTGGATTGAATTGATCCTTGTACTTGATACTTAGCAGGTCTACTGAGTTTTTAATCACTGACATTGGATTTCTGAGATCGTGACTAATGTTTGAGCTCATTTGACCCAAAGTCACAAGTTTCTCAGTCTTTGTAGTTTTTTCTGTCTTGACCTGATCAACTTCTGTAATAAAATCACACTTGAAGCCTGCTGCTTCATGGTGCTTCCAGATTGATTCTTCGTCTGGGGCATCTAATATGCAGTAAAGCTTGTCCTCTTTTTTATTGAAAAATAATTCTAGATGAGTAACTCCAAATTTATCTGGAGGTAAATCTACTAGTCTTTCTAATTCTTCATGTGTCAAACCTTTTGAACTGTGACCATCGATAAATGTAGGCATTTAGTTTAGAGATTCAAAATGATTCATAAAAACTTTTCATGAAACACATAAAATTGTGAAATTATTCAAATAACTATATGTTTTATGAATGAAAATTTTACATATGTGTTTTATTGATTATTACCGCTGGAATCATATGATGTTCAATTCATTTTTGTTGCCGTCTTTTAGAAACTTGATGACTATTTGTAAAATAATTTTTTTATATTTTTATGAAAAACTGTCTTTTGATTATAATGGCATCATGTTGCCTAGTTTCCATTTATGTATAGTTTGAATGTCTAATTGTTGATGGAAACATATTTTTTACAATTATGTGTGATGACATCTTGTTCTTAAAATAGAGCCAAGTAATGTAATTCTGTATGGGCGATTCTGACCATAATTCTTGGTATACTACAGGAAACGAAAATGCAAAGAATGGTAATAACGAAGATGCACTAGTTGCTTATGATAAATCTCTTGAGATGGATCCAAATCATGTAAGCGCTTGGAATAACAAAGGAATTATTCTATCTAGATTAAAACAATTCGAGGCGTCCATCGTTTGTTATGACAAAGCAATTGAGTCTAAATCCAGAGTATGCAAATGCATGGTATAACAAAGCAAATGCATTACGAAATTTTGCACAATCGTTAGTTGACAAAGCAAATGATGATCGTACAAATGCACCCAAGCTAGTGAACCGGTCAATTGGATTGTTTGATTCTGCTGACAAGTGTTATGACAAAGGGGATGTTCTCTCAGGAAAAAAACATGGATCTTGAAAAAATCTGTGATGAGATAATGCAATCTGATGAGGACATTACACTAGTAGCTATATCCTATAGAGCCGAATCATATTTTAAAGAACGTGAAGGGACTAAAAATCTTCAAACAAAAGAGAATATAGAAAAATCACTAGCTGATGCATCATTACGATGGGTAACCCGAAGATCCCAAACGGCACTTGGTGAGCCTCTCTATGCTATGGCAAGATATGAGAAGGCAAAACGTATTACTGCACCACTTGGCAGATATGGTATAATCTTGTGTGTTGTATTGCCGAATTCTGATGCCGAAAAAATTGCTACAAAATTAATAAAACTTACAAAAAAATATTCCGACTCTTAAGATTCGAATGTTTCACATCCAGTAGCTCGACTGATTAAATTAATATAAATACTATCATCCTCCATAACCAGAGTTTCCAACAAAGCTAATACTTGCAGGAGTTCTGTATTCTTTGGTTATGTTGATTCCTTGGTCTGATGTTACTTGTACTTCGTTGAGTATACTTCCATCTGGAGGTGAGAGTGAAATCTTTTCTCCGGGATTTAGTATTGGTATGACATCTGGTTTTGTAGCTCCGCCGTATTCTACAATAATGTTAGTCAAAGCATTTGTGCCTGTATTTCTGATTGCAACATGTGTTTCAGTACCCATGTCGTCTTTTACTATTATTGGATCAACTGACATGCTATATTTTTCAGAGATGGGAATTACTGGTAAGAAAATAACTAGAAAAAATGCTATGACTAGAATAAAACATCCTCCTATTACTAATGAAAGGATGGGTTTTTTCAACTGCTAGTAAATAGCCTTCTAAATATTTCAATTCTACTATCACCATATTTATGAAAATATGTACTTTTTTAATAATTTTAATTCTGTACTGAGTGATGAATTTTTTCGAATAATCTATAATATGTGACTAGGGTTCTCTCTTGTATGTCAGTCAATATATCACTGCCAAACTCTATGGAATGTAAAACTATTTTACCTAATGCCTGTTGGGTTGAAGCTCAAAATGATCAAAAGGATGCAATTCTCTTAGTTTCTGTACCATGTGAGGATGTTTCATCTATTATTGTAATAGCGATGAATGGAAAACGAAGCGAAATGTGTTTCTTGACAGGTTCTATTGTGAAAATTGAAAATAACACAATATACTATGATGAAAATAGGCTAGAAGACTGTGATGCTGAAGAATGATCTGATTCTACTTACGCTGCTATCTGTGCCTTGTTTTTGAATCGAATTATTATTAGATATGCTAAAAACATCATGAATATTATGTTGATAAACAATGTAGTTGGGTTTGCAAGAGACTCTTGAAGTGTTCCGTATGGTAGAGGATTTGTCCAGAATGTTGCAGGGGAAAAATAGATCTTTTGCCAGTATGACATTGAAGTAACAGCATGAGCAAACAAAGCACAGGCTACAAATGAAATTTGTATTTTTTTATTTGTAACGTGTTCTGTAAACCTCCAAAATCCATACGATGCAATAACCATGATTGAGATCAGAAATGGTAGCATGTATCTCTCAAGCGAAAGATCTCTTGCAATCATGAGTGTAGTGATAAAGGTACTAACAAACCAAATTAAGACAAGTGCTTCCGGAACACAGTCTTTTGATCTTCGCACCTTTTGAATTGCATATCCAATACCAATAAAAAAAAAGATGGTTAATGGTATGCTGGAATAAGTTGATGGATTATTCCATCCTAGTTTAAAAGTGGAATTTGGAAATGCTCCTGGTATGGTATTTTCTGTGGGGCTTGGAAATAGGGTATAGTAAGAGAGCAAGAACATTCTAGTAGGCTGTAATCCTTGTATTGTGGGATATGCAATGAACCAAACATCTCGATTATAGTTGTCCATATCTGATTTCATAGCTTTGATTTGAAGAATGGGATTTTTATAAAATCCTGGCTCTGTTAGTAGAAAAGCAAACATTGCAATACAAAAAAACACGACAATTGTAACACTAATTTTAAAGATCTGTCTCTTGTTGATTGATGATCCTGATTGTCTCTGTAACAGACCATTCAATAAAATAATTCCAACAAACAATATGGAAAACTCAATAGATAATAGCTTTGAAGTCAGAGCACATCCAAATGCCATACCGCTTGAAACTAGATATTTCACTCTTAGATGTCCTGTTTTAAAAGAATAAAGTAAAAGCAATAGTGCTAACATGCTAAAGAAAATATAGTGAACCTCTGTCATTATGGTTCTACTATACCATACCCAAAGGTTGTAGAACATGAAAATAAGTGACAAAATTATTCCAACGTTTCTGTTAAAGAGAATCTTTCCAATGAGAAATGCAACAACTACTGCAAGTGATCCAAAGATTGGAGATAATGCACGTCCTGCAGTCATTTGCTCAACAGTTGGCGCATTATGAAAATTATAACAAGTAAACCAATAACAAGACCAATCATAATAATCTCCAGTGTCTTGATGTTCAACACTTAATGGTATTCCAATCAAGACCATGCGTAACGGACTGTACGTGGCACCATGTGCAGGTATGTGATATAATGAATTACAATTGTCAATTGATATTAAACATGGATTGGCAAGATTTCCCGTGGTTATCAAGTGGATGTAGTTTCCAGCCCATCCAAGATAGTTTATCTCATCTCCATGATGCGGCTGTCCTTCCAGATTATATCCGTAAATCAAAACAGAAGCCAAGAACAACACAAGAGGTATTGTATAACTTGATCTTGCACTCATAATACTAACCAAATTCATTTGTATTGCACCATGTCTTTTTCTTGTTTTTTGTAATTGATTGATATCTCTATCTGTTTGATACAGCATTTGGTTGGAAAGATTATAAAATCAATATCGTACCTTCAAAATATTTCATGGAATCAAATCAAAAGACTTGGCAGTTGACGCCTGATCTAAAAATATGCCGAATACTCAACGGAATGTGGCAAGTGGCGGGAGGTCATGGGGATATTGATCACGAGTCTGCAATATCTGAAATGTTGTCATATTATGATTCTGGTTTCACTACGTGGGACATGGCAGATATCTATGGTCCTGCAGAACAATACTTTGGAGACTTTAGAAAAAGACTAGAAAAACAACAAGGTAAAGATGCAATAGAAAAAATTCAAGCACTTACAAAATTTGTACCAAACCCGGGACCTATGACTAGCTCAATAGTTAGACATTATATTGAAAAGTCCATCAATAGAATGAATGTCAAATCAATTGATGTTCTCCAGTTTCACTGGTGGGATTATAATGATACGAGATACATCGATGCATTACATCATCTCTCAAAGCTATGTGATGAAGGAAAGATACGACATGTTGGATTAACAAATTTTGATACTGATACAATGGAATTGATATTGGAACAAGGATTCAAACTTGTATCTAATCAGGTGCAATATTCTATCATTGATCAACGACCACAAATCAAAATGGCTCCATTTTGTCAGAAACATGGGGTGCATCTTCTCACATATGGAACTCTGTGTGGAGGATTTCTATCAAACAAATATCTTGGAAAATCAGAACCAACAAGATCAAACCTCAACACGTACAGTTTGCAAAAATACAAAAATATGATTGATCAATGGGGTGGTTGGAATTTATTCCAAGAACTATTGTACGCATTAAATGACATTGCAATAAAACATGATTCCAGTATTGCAAATGTTGCTACGAGATACATATTGGACAAGTCTGCTGTGGCTGGAGTTATAATTGGGACCAGACTTGGAATCTCTGATAATAGATCTGACAACTTGAAAGTGTTTTCATTACAATTAGACAAAGATGATGACCGTAAAATAAAATCAATCACATCTAGATCAAAAGATCTTTTTGCGATAATAGGCGATTGTGGCGACGAATACCGATAGCAAATACCATTTTCTTAATATTGGTAGTGTGTTTCACATGACTTGTGAAAGCTCTAGTCTATGAAGAATATGCCCCTGATGATGATTATAAAAAAATACTCAAAATAATGGATGTACCTGAACCCAAACCAAAACCAAACGAAGTAGTCTTCAAAGTAATAGTTGCAGGATTAAACCATGATGATATCTGGGGGATGCGTGGAAAACCAATACAAATACCAATGCCCCATATCTCGGGAACTGATGCCGCAGGCCAAGTTGTTGCAGTGGGAGAAGATGTTTCGACAATCAAAGTTGGAGACAGGGTTGTCTCACATGGTAATCTTTCGTGTAGAGTGTGTATTGCATGTACTGAAGGTCGTGAGTATGATTGCAGATATCGAAAAATTTGGGGTTTTCAAACTGGTCCTCTTTGGGGTGGATATTGTGAGTATGCACATCTGCCTGAGGTAAATGTCGTGAAAATTCCAGAAAATGTATCGTATGAAGATGCTGCAGCTGCCTCTATGACAATGACAACTTCTTGGCACATGCTTGTGGGGCGAGCAAAAATCAAACCAGGTCAAACAGTCCTTATCATGGGCGGAGGTTCTGGTATGGGTACATTTGGAATTCAAATTGCTAAACTTTATGGTTGTGACGTGATTGCAACTGCGAGTCAAAATAAATTGGAAGAATGTCTAAAACTTGGTGCAGATTTTGCAGTAGATCACAGAAAAGAAGATTGGAACAAACAAGTTTTTGCAATATCAAAAGACTTGGCAAAACAAAAGCAATCCAGTCCTGGAATTGATGTAATTTTTGAACATGTTGGAGGTTCGCACTGGAACAAGGAACTTGCCCTGCTAAAATATGGTGCCACTCTAGTTACAACTGGTGCTACAACGGGTTATGATGTGATATCTGATTTACGACATATATTTTTTAAAGGTACTAATATTTTGGGTTCTACACAAGGAACACGTTCTGAGCTTGAATCAGGAATTTTTTGGATGTCTAAAGGAAAAATAAAATCCATAGTTGATTCAATTTATACATTTGAAAATGCAGTAGAGGCTCATACAAAAATGTTAAAGGGAAACTTGTTTGGCAAAATATTGATGAAGCCTGTCTGATTTGTAAAATTTTATGCTATGTGTTTTTAGACTATGGTGTTCTACGTTAGACAATTGACATCAAAACTGCTTACTATCTTTGTGATACTGCTAGTTCTAAATGTGGCCTTGTTACCGTTAATGCATGTTGGATATGCACAAACTGCAAATTTTTCTATCAAGGGTGCAATATCTCCAAGTAGTAACTTTCACGGTGTTATGATGTGGACAATAATAGATGGAGCCAAGGGTACAATAATTATTCAATCTCCTGTGGGTAGAGGACTAGTCCATATTTCAATATCTCCTAGTCTGACATGTGGTTCATCTGTACCAATTTGTCTTTCCTCAACTGTTATTGATGCCACTGATACTGATGTATTCAAAGTAGGTGATACAGCAAGATTTGCAATTGATCTAAATGCAAAACAAGAGACTGTTTCACTGCTTACTGGAATTTTGGCTGGGTTTGATGTGAATGTCTCCCTTTCTAAAGTGTGGAATACAACATCTGTCTCCACCGGTGTGAATTCAACTACTGCATCTAATGTACATGAAATGACCAACTCTACAGTTCCAAGACATTTTACATTGTCATTGAATGAATCTGTGGGTGTCGCATGCAAAAGGCTAGTATCTGAATATCTACCATTTTAAATTATTTTTGACAGTTATTTCACAAATGAATTTGTGAGTATTATCAGACATTTAGGAACGATGCTTCTTGATCTTTTGATTTTTGCCCATGAGCAATATTAGGAATGTGCTATTGTCAAGTTCTGGATCTTCCTGTTTTGCTTTTTTAACTGCTTTAGCAAATTGCTGAAATGCATCAACTTTTACCGTAATTGTCTTGTATTCTTTTCTTGGCATGATTAGACTCGTCCGGTACTATTGATAAACCATATGTAGAGTTTTTTCATGAAATTACTATAATACTGTCCAAAACACGAAAAAATATTTACAGTATTACCTTAAACAGAAACTATGAGACGTGTACCTGTTTGAAGTTGTATTAATGATATTTACACTCAAAACAACTTTGAATATGATATAACCGGTACAGTTCACTCACATCTCTTCAACAATCTACTAATACTCTTGTACTGAAACCACCGTACTCACATGTCATATACTCTTTAGTCAAATCTGTAAACAACCATCTTTATTTTTGATGGACTCAATTTTACAATCACGGACAAATATTGTACATATGACGGTCATAAAGTAGAAGAAACTCTTAGTAATCTGTGTAAATTATGCGGATATGTATATTGTAAAGATCATCTCTTGCCGCATAAACATCGATGTACAATGCTACAAAATGTAGAATATGTTAAATCTGATTCATTTTCAAGTCTGGAAGAATCCGTTTTATATGGTGACTTGGAGAAAACTCTAGACAAACCGGTTACGCCGATGACATCTAATATAGAAAAAGTCGATGTACCTGTGACTCTGACTGTGAGAGATACTCCTTATTGGTTGTCTGATTGTCTCAAAGATGCACAAAATATGATAGTGGAGCATCACCAAGAAAAACCTGATGATGGGAATTTCATAGATTGTGCAAAATTCTTTGCAGACAAGACTTTTGGTGTGAAAATACAAAACAATGGAAATGCATCAGGCGATATCAATTTGATTGGTGATCTACCAAGCCAGCCGTCTTACAAAATATGTATTCATGATATGCTGGGTTATGATGCAAGAGATAATAGAAGAATGGTTACAATTGTTCTCGTTCATCAATTGTTGCATGCCATTCATCCTTCTAGAGTACATGATTCTACAAATGTACAAAATGGAATCAATAAGATGGAACATGAAATTGCAAATAAAGCAAGTTATCATGATGCCTTGTTAAACTTGGAAAGTTTGTATCAGAGTGGTAAAATTAATCGCTGTCAAATCTAGGTTGTCTTTAATACTTTTTTTGTAGTTCTCTTAACTGATCATATTCTTCTTGTGTGGTCTTACTAGATTTGATTCCGGGTTTATTTCTTGGTCTTGATCTTACCATGCAATTACAACAACTACAATACAAGTCCACTGTATCTTCAGTTACAGGTTTGTCTTCTCTGTCGTGACATGCTTCTCTTGACATGAAAACTCCGCAGATCTGGCATCTAACTTGGCCTGATAAATAACGACTGGCACCATCTCTTGGTTTTCTAATCTTGTGTTCTTTACACAGACCTTTGCAGATACCTCTATCTTTGTTCATAATTGATTCTTGATATGGAAGATAAACTCCTGCTTTAATTTGATTCTGTTTCTTCTATGGTTTTCTTGGTTTGGCATTTTTGAACCCTGATTCTCATGTGCCTATGATAACTATGTTCTATCTGATTAGCATGATATTCGATGAATATCTAGGCACAATCTCTCTCTCAACATATTTACACAAATATTTTCTACAGGTTTGTTCATCTCAAAGAAGCTACTGGTTTATTGATACATTAACAATAAATTTTGTATGAATAATGCGCATTCTTTTTATCTTTTTATTGGATATGTGGAGTAGTCTAGTGGTATGATAAGAAAATTTAACACAAATAATCCTGCAAAAACTAGAATATTGATACTTGGCGGAGGATTTGCTGGAAGTAATGTGTTACATGAAATACAAAAACAATCAAAGAGAAATGATGTTGAAATTACTCTGGTAAGTCAGGATAACTTTTTCCTTTTTACTCCAATGTTACCAGAAGTTTCGTCTGGCATGCTTCATGCAAGCGATGTAACAACACCGATTCGTTCTTTTTGTAAAACCGCAAACTTTTGTCACGCAAAGATTCTTTCAATTGATATAGAAAATAAACATGTCTCTATCATTAGAATATTTGATCAAAAAGAAACTGTATTGGAATATGATTACCTTGTTCTTGCTCTTGGCAGCAAAGATAATTTCTTTGGAAATATTAACATCGAAGAATTTGCATTTACAATAAAAACACTAGAAGATGCAATAGCAATTCGAAATCATATCATCAGTGTACTAGAATGTGCTGATCAAGAAAAGGATCAAATTCTTCAAGAACAGCTCTTGAGATTTGTAGTAGTTGGCGGAGGATTTGCTGGAGTTGAAATTGCAACAGAAATACACCATTTTTTACAAGATGCTACAAAAAATTATTATAAAAATATTGATTCAACAAAAATCCGCACTATAATTGTCTCTGCAAGGGAGGGCATTTTACCTGAGGTTGGAGAAGAACTTGGTAAATTTGCACTTGATCATGTTAGAAAATCGGGAATTGAAGTAATCACAAATACCAAGGCTGTCGATGCTGGAGAAGATCACGTACTTTTGAGTGATAATACAATAATTCCATGTGCTACTTTGATTTGGGCAGGTGGAGTCACAGTAGATCCATTGATATCCGCACTAAAATGTGAACATGGTCAGTCAGGTCGTTTGGTCGTTGATCAGTACCTGAGACTAAAGGATTATCCTAGTATTTTTGCATTGGGAGACTGTGCTAATCTAGTTGATAGTAAAACCAATACTGTGTATCCTACTACAGCACAAATTGCTATACGACAAGCAGAACTGGTATCAGAAAATTTGATTGCGGAAATCACTGGTGCAATGAACTCGATGAAACCCTTTCTGTATCATAACAAAGGGGTGATGGCCACAATAGGCAAGAGAACTGGAGTTGCACTTCTTAATGGTAGGAAAGTACATGGATTCGCTGCATGGCTCTTGTGGAGATCATTTTATTGGACACATTTGCCAACACGTGAAAAGAAGATCAAAGTTGGATTTGATTGGTTTCTTAGCTTAATCTTCCGTGCTGATATAATGACAGTGGGATTCATAAAGAAAAAGACTTTGAGTAGACTTGAGACTCCTATCTATTCTGCAATAGAACGCAGTATTGATCAATCTCAAAATACTTCATACCTCTAAGTATCTTTTTGAAATGTTATATTGCACGTCTTCTATTTTGCAATAGTGTATGAAAACACTACTTGTAAAATATACTCCACGAGAAGAAAGGTCTAGTAGCAAAAAATTATTGGACGCTTTTAAAACTGAAATAAAAAACTCTGAAATTGAGGTTTTAGATCTTTGCATTGATGTTCCTGACTTGTTCAATGTTGAGAATATGAGTGCGTATATTAGCAGAAACTATCTGAAAGAAGAACTTTCTAGTGAACAAAAGAAATCTATGGAAAAAATGGATCGCATGACGAGTCAAATGAAATCTTCAGACATTGTTGTATTGGCTTTTCCAATGCATAATTTCTCAATGCCTGCTCCTGTAAAAGCATGGTTTGACTCTGTCATGTTAAAGGGTCAGACATGGAATGCTGTAGACGGAAAGTATTCTGGTCTGATGGGTGGTAAAAAAGCACTGATAATTATCTCATCTGGCGGTTTTTACACTAGTGGACCGATGGTAAACTGGGAGCATGCTTTGTCTCTTACCCAGATAGAGTTTCAATTCATGGGATTCTCAGATGTACGTGGGATCTTAAATGAGGGCATGAATGCTGGAAATGAAGTCCAGTCTAGCAAATATTCAGAAATCGGTTGATGAGGTTAAAAAAATTGCAACTGAGTGGTATGGAAACTAATTTTTTGTCAAGTTCTGATGTGACCCATGTTTTGTATGCTTGAAGAAGGTGTTTTATCCAAACCAAGGAAAGTTTTCCTTGTCTGCTTTTTTAGGAAGTTCTTCAATTATGGCCTGTACTACTTCTGTGTGATTATATGTTATATGCCGTAAAAGTTTCTTTGAGTTGTCATCTGTAGGTATACTTTCATTTATTTCTCTGATGATGTCTTTGCATTCTCTACATGGATTAAATTCGATATAAAATTTCAAATTATATTTATTCTCCCTGTAATGTGTTTGTAAATACCTCTTATTATTTGACTTGGGTTGGCAAAACTTGGTCACACCTTATCAGACATCCTCTAAAACGAGATTATTTATCCCAGAAAAATGTGGGGTATGTATGGCATTCAGAGTATTAGGCATCGGATCTAG
Organism: uncultured Nitrososphaerota archaeon; assembly: GCA_963716995.1. Lineage (GTDB taxonomy): Archaea > Thermoproteota > Nitrososphaeria > Nitrososphaerales > Nitrosopumilaceae > Nitrosotalea. Next base: position 67,326 of record CAVQVB010000013.1, on the reverse strand, counting down.
TCTGCGTGAGAATGCTTCTAGTACAAATGGATTGTCTATTGCATTAGATCTTGCAAGAAAATATGGTGCAGAAACACGATTGCTAGACCTCAGACAAAATAAATTACCATTGTATGATCCAAGTGAAAATCAATCAAACCCTGAAATAAAAAAAACAAAAGATGATGTAGTGTGGGCAGATGCCTTGATTCTTTCTACTCCTGATTATCACGGTTCCATGTCTGGTGTGATGAAAAATTTCCTTGATTATTTTTGGGCAGAGTTTGCAGGGAAAACATTCGGATACATTTGTGCGTCTCATGAAAAAGGTTTGACTGCAATGGATCAAATGAGAACTGTAATCCGACAATGTTATGGATGGAGCATGCCCTATGGAGTGTCTATAAATGATAGTGAAGATTTTACAGATGGAAAAATAAATCCAAAACTAGAATCTAGATTAGATATGTTGACAAGAGATCTGGTTGTGTATGGCAATCTTTTACGTCAGCAGTTTGTACTAGACTTGGATAATTCGGATAATACCTTTGCGTCAAGATATAGAAAATGATTTTAAATAATTTCTTATTTACACATTTGTCATTTTACAATTAAAACTGGACACTTTGAATGCTGAGATACACCACTTGCAACACTTCCAAGAAGTAATTTTTTAAAACCACCGAATCCACGTGAGCCCATTACTATTAGGTCGACATTATGAGATTCTGCGTATGATATCAATGAATCTGTAATCGACCTTACTTCTAACACTTCAATTTTATACGGTACCTTTGATTTTTTTAATTGGGGTTCTAGGTCTGTTATTGATTTCATAGCATCTTCTTTTAATAACCTTGTAGTTTCAATGTATGCTGCACCAAAATATAGATCCGTTGGAGCCTGTATTGAAACACATGAAATGATACTGACACTTGAACTGTATTTTTCTGCAAGATCTATTGCATATTCAAATGCGCGTGTGGCAGACTCTGATTTATCATATGGAATCATGATGTGACTTATCACATGTTTGCTTGGTTGTTATGACTTAAATAATTTTTCAAATCCATGTCTTTTTATTTTTGGTGAAATCACAAGTATGGTGATAATTTCACTTTATTTTCTTAAGATTTATTAGAAATGCCAAATTAGAGTATTTTATGCTATTTGGAGTCTTTGCAATACATAGTCCTGATTTATGTCCAATGAATAATAAAAATAGCAAAAAAATATTCATGGGAATACAAGGGAAAATAACGGCAACACAAAAAAAATTTGGCATCAAAAAAGTACTGGGTTTTTACATGTCAGTTCTTGAACATGAATGGATAATAATACTGGATGCAGAAAACGCTCATGATATAGAGCAAATGTGTATACACGTAGGGATTTCAACTACCAGTACCGTGAAGATTGTCCCCATAAATGACATGCAAAAAGTGATGAATGCTCTAAAGTCTAGTTAATTTTTGCAGGAATTAATATTTTCAAATTCTTTGAATTTTTCTACAAACATAACTATCTTGTCGCAGCAAATGATTTTGAGTCTGTAATGATCATGTCTTTGTGATTGAGAACTGGTGAAAAATCGACTTATGGTGACAAATATTGATCGTTAAGATACATTGATTTGCAAACATTATTTTTTATAAAACTTTTTTAATGCTTTGGATATGTTTTGTTGAAGTTTCTTGTCTCCCACGTTTGATATGATATTATCATAACGCAGCTGTCTTTTTGGTATTGTATTTGAAATTGCTACGGCTACTGCGTACAGTATTTTTGTCTCTATTTTGGGTATTCCGTGATCTAAGATTGCTCTCATGATGTATGGGAAAACTAGGGCATTGTTCACTCTGTTATGAAATTGGTAACTCCCAGTAGCAACAATTCTGGCACCTGCTTTTTTTGCATTGACTGGATTAATTTCTGGTTCTGGATTGGTGAGAGCAAAAACTATGGCATTTTTTTTCATTTTTTTAATTGTACTCTCTGTAATCAAATTGCTTATTCCTGAAACTCCAATAAACACATCTGCATCTTTCATAATGTCTTCAAGAGTTCCTTTTTCTTTTTTTGGATTAGTATGTATAGCAATTTCATTTTTATATTGATTCATGTTTCTTCTTCTTCCTTTGTATATTGCTCCTGTTGAATCTGAGACAATCAAATTTCTACATCCTGCAAATCTGAGCAGGTCTGTAATTCCTACTCCTGCAGAGCCTGCACCAGCTATGATTATCTTGACTGATCCTATCTGTTTTTTCACAAGTTTGAGTGCATTTAACAGAGTCTGCCAGTGCTACAACCGACGTACCGTGTCTATCATCATGAAATATTGGAATTGATATTTTTTCTTGTAATTCATGTGAAATGTCTAAAACTTTTGGTGACTCGATATCTTCCAAATTTATTGCACCAAATACTGGTTCTATTGCAATTATAGTTTCAATTATCTTTTTTTTATCTGTAGTGCCTAAACATATTGGAAATGCGGTGATTCCTGCATATTGTTTGTATAGTATTGCTTTTCCTTCCATTACCGGCATTGCAGCGTATGGTCCAATGTTGCCAAGTCCTAGAATTCTTGTTCCGTCGGTAACAATTGCTACATTATTTCTTTTTGATGTTAGAACAAATTTTTTCTCTGGATGGTCAAACACTTCTTTTGATACTGCAGCAACGCCTGGTGTGTATATTAACTGGATTTCCTTGATGCTAAGACGACGTGATTTTTGTCCTAGTAATATAGTACCTTTTAGTTTTTTATGATACATGATAGATTTTTTGGCAATATCGCGTGACGAAGACACTATGATTAATACAATTGTCCCCCTATTAAAAATTCGAAATTGATTTATTTGTTAAAAGTAAAATGTGGAATAAAAATTAAAAGTCTGGAAAAAGGATAAGACCTTTTTTACAGGTCAACTTATTTTATTTCTTCTTTGCTTTTGCTTTTGATTTTGCTTTTGGTTTTGCTTTGGCTTTTGCCATGGATATTTGCTTTCGGTATCGGTATTAAGTATAATGAAATGACGCAATGATCGAAAAAGAGTCAAAATTTTGACATCAAAAGCAAATTTCGAGCATTTTTATTGAGTGATATCTAAATCACGTTTAGAAGGAGGTGCGACGATGAGTTACAACGATAGAGGCGGTTCATACGGTGGACGATCAGGTGGCGGATACGGCGGCGGCGGTCGAAGATTTGGCGGCGGTGGCGGTAGAAGTTTTGATAATAGTCCAAAACCAGTAGAAACCGGAAAGGAATACGACGTTTCCATTACTGAAATCAGTAGAAAAGGCGACGGTATTGCAAGAGTAGAAGGCTTTGTGATATTTGTTAAAGACGGCAAAGCTGGCCAGAATGCTAAGGTAAGAATTACCCAAGTAGGCCAGAGATTTGCTTCTGCTGAACTAGTAGAAGGTTCTCAATAAAATAAGGAAATTCAGATTAACATCTGATTCCTATATTTTTCTCAATTTTTATCTAATATCTTCATTTACTACATTATTGTCAATGCCATGATCGATATACTGTACCTGTTTGTGTTTGTTCATAATGTCCTGACTGTTTCTTATATGATGATTTTTACATTATTTTTTATCTGCATTGGAAGACAAATCATTGACTACGAATCTGGTCTCAAACCGACAAGAGCGAGTATCTGAAATACGTTCCTTAGATGTGTCTACGATGACTCATGATCTAAAGAATCATCTTTCTCCGATTAGAATGTGTGCAGAAATGTTAGAGTCTCACGTGCCTGGATCATTAAATGAAAAACAGGAACGAATGGTTGGAACAATACGTCGATGCGTGGATAAATTAGAGTTTCTGATTAGAGACATTTCAGATGTGTATAAACTCGAATTACAATCCTTAGAGTTTTCAAAAACACAATTGGAGATACAAAGTCTGATGGATGGATGTGCAGTTTTGTTACAGTCTTTGATTGTAGGAAAACAAATTGAACTAAAAATGGAGGTAGAAGCAAATGGGCTAATTTATGTAGACAAAAGCAGGATTGAACAGGTTATCGTAAACTTGGTAAAAAATTCTATAGATTTTGTTCCTGAAACTGATGGTAAAATCACGATAGTGGTCAAAAAAGACGGATCTTCTAATTTGTTGTTCTTTGTTATGGATAATGGCGAAGGGGTAAAACCTGAAGATCTTGGAAAAATATTTACCAAGTTTTACAAGGGTGTCTGCAAACAGCCTAGGATATACGGAGGCTCTGGACTTGGATTGGCAATTTGTAAGGGAATTGTAGATGCACATGGGGGGAAAATATGGGTTGACTCTATATTCAAAAATGGTTCTGTATTCAAATTTACACTTCCAATGTGATGTCCTATCACATCATGCTTATCATAATCTCACCTAGCTTTAGAAATGGCATCTCTTATTTCGCCTGATTTTTCAAAGATTGTTTTTCCTATCTCATCTGCTTCTGGTCCTGTTGGTTTTTTTCCTGAGTGTACTACAAAATAATATGTTTCAAACTTGCCTATGATGGAACCATGGGTGTATCCATAAACATATTCAGATTCGTTTCCTATCTGAAAGATTTCCTGAAATTGGGGAATGCGAAGGTTTCTGACAAGCCCGGGGATCTTGGATATTTCTTCTTCTATCATTGTATCTAGAATTTTTTTATCTTTTTTATCTAATACCACATCTAAACGACTCATCTAGTTCAATAAAAGTCTGATATTGGACAAATTTCTTAAATTGTTTTGTCTTTTTTCTCGTATGTTGTCATTACTTGTCTGATCTCTTCTGCTCTTTCCTCTACCATTTTTCTAATCTCTTTACTCTCTTCTGGATCCGGTATCTTTCCATGTCTACCAACTATGAGGCCTGCAATATATCCCTCCATTTGGCCAACAAGATAACCGTATATGAAATCTGAACCGCTTTTGAATTTCCAAATCTTTTGCAAACGTGATTCACCTTTTTTCAATAGGGTAACGTTGGGGCACCAATTCTTGATTGCGCTTTCTAACTCTTTTCGAATGTATGGACCTAATACCATTTGAATCTCTTCTCTAACTCAACTCTAAAAGGTTTATTGAACTAATTTCAAGATATGTTGTTTTACTGAGTTATTGGATTATGACTGGTCGTAATCCATGCAATATTACTATGTCGTTAATTCCGTTTACTAATCCTATAATTCCTGGAATTTGGACTTTGTTCTTGATTAGATCTGTTTTAATCACATTTAGATAGTATAGTTTCTTTTTCAATTCTTTTGTTTTCCTGGTCTTTGAAAATGGTGAATTTTTTAAATCCTTGAGATTTGCAGATATGTCACATAGTTTGATTAGCTTTGCTTCAATTGAAGATTTTTTTAGTTGTTTTACATATTGTTCTTCTTGCATTGATCTTGGAATACTCTGGTCTTTTGATATTGACAATACTAGGACTGCTATTCTAGAATTAAATCGCTTGTCTAACTCATCAAAACTTGTCATGGCATTATCTATTGTATCATGAAGCCAGGCAGCTGATAATACATCATCATCTGTTATTCCGAGATTCTTGAGTCTTGCAACTACTGCTGCTAAATATTCTTGGTGCGCGGTGCCATCGTTTTTTATTTTACCTCGATATCGTTCTTTTACAAAATTCTCTGCTGATTCTATCTGGAGCATAGATGAATTTCTTCTTGAAATAACTTAATCTTTCTGATCTAACAATATGGGACTAGATCAAAAAAATTTTTTTAAGCGTTTTTCAGCCTAAAATCTGCGTGCTGGACGATGTTTTGGTAAACATTCTTTGCAATATACTGGTCTTCCTTCTGCTGGTTTGAAGGGAACCTGTGTTTCTTTTTTACAGTCTGCGCATGTGGCAGGAAACATTTGTCTGTCTTCGGTTGACATGATCTTCGTTGATAAATGCTACATAATAACTGTTCACTCAGGATTTTTAGACCTTTATCGCACGTTTGTCTATCTGGAGTCAACCGTGACCACGATTCTGTGAGTGTTCTGGTACTGTTTTATCCACTGCCTGATTATACGTGACCTATTGTACTTGTGATGCCTTTTATTCTAAAAATGAAAATGGCTGAGAGCATTCCTGTTATCAGTATTATGAGAGATATGGGAAATTCTGGAACCGGATTGGTTTGACTTGCTACAAATGTACTTGCCGAGTCTTCAAACAATTGGGAGTTTTTGTCAATGTTGTCTGAATCGCTTGTTAGATCTAATGTGTATTGATTTCCGTTATCAAGAAAATAAATTATATTTTCGTTCAGTGATGTAGAATTGTCTACATCATAATTTGTGGCAGAACCAATTGTAACTCGTACTCCATCTGTGTATCTGTCCACTACTCCATTGTATACTATGGTCTTGGAATCTGCATCTTGATGTGTCATTTCTTGGGCGATGGTGGCAAGAACATCGTTATCAGAATGGTTGTTTATGGCATCTATTACATTTTGATGTTATGTATCTGTGGTAAATTCCAAATGTAGCCAACTGGGTTTTGTCATTGTTTGAAAATACCACTAGTGATTGATTTGATATATCTGGTGGTAGATTGGTCAAAACTGTCCAGTTGATTGGTGGCTGGATGGAAATACTATAGTTGGAATTTTTGTAGCTGTTTGAATCTGCATATCTGAGTGCATCTGAAAATATGGAAACATTGTGACTTGTAGCATATGCCATATTTGTAGAAAATAGAGTCGTCATAATCACAACTGCAATTGTGAACATTACTACCTTATTCATGATTTTTGTTGATTGTGCCGCTATTTATTGTTCAAGATTCTCATTGAGTTGTTTACTTTGAAAAGTGTTTCACGATTGGTAGACAATTGTCTATTATTCTGAGCACTTCGGAACGAATCACTTTTTTATCAATTGACACCCAGACTGTGTTTTTGCCTACTGCAAAAGATATTGTCTGCACTTTTTCTCGTTCCTCCCACATAAATTGTACATCACCAAGCTGCTTGTTGAACTGTGATGCCATACGGGTCTTGATTGCAAGATGCGAAAATTGATCAGTTGTATTTTTTATGTTAAGTAATGGTTCGTGTCCAGGTCTTCTCTCCCATACAATTATCTTTCCCTTGTTGTCTATTACGCCTGCAAATCTAACATACTGACTGATAATTCGTATTTCTTTTACTATCCCTTGGGCGTCTTTTTTATTCAATAACACATGTTCTAATTTTTTGCTATATAACCATTGTTTACTTGTTCTTGATAATAGCATGGGTTCTCTAATTTGGTATTTACTACGAATTTCATATCATGCGGATGTAATAACTGGGTTTATTGGGAAAAATTCTGTCTCATGCTCTTTGCAGCTTGTTGCCGTAACTGCATTGCAAAAAAATTATCTGGCTCATAATCTAACACCGTATCAAAATACGCGATAGCTTCATCATACTTGCCAAGATGTGAAAGAGATAGGCCTTTGTTTATGATTATATTTACTTCCTTTGGTTTGGTTTCAAGAATTTTATCAAAACAATCTATTGCTTCTCGATATCTCCCAATGTTGTCAAGCGAATATCCTTTCAGCGACAGTGCTCCGGGATCGTTTGGTATTAATCTTAGAGCCTGATCAAAACACCATAATGCATCTTCATGTTTGTTTATGTTTGGATTTGAAAGACATAGTCCTTTGTTGATGAATGCACCAAAGTTGCTTGGGTCTAACTTCAATGATTTGTCATAATATTCAATTGCATCATCAAATCTTAATAGCATCTGAAATGATATTGCTTTATCATACAATAATTCCGCATTATTGGGTGATGCCTCTAAAGCCTTGTCTAGATGTAAAATTGCCTCTTCTTGATTTCCTTCTTTTTGTAGCCTAAGTGCTTTTTTGTGCAATGATTCCATGGAATCATTTTTTGATGTAGTACCAGCTCTACCCAATGATATCATTATGTGATCCTGACTGATAAGGATTCGAATTACACATGTACACTTGTACATTGAATATTGTTGCTAATGTTGACAATAACCTTGACAATTATAATGATCTTCTACAAAGTGGCTCATATCTTGGATTCAAATCACAAGAAAACAATTAACATATTTGCAATTGTTCTTGTATTGTTAATTGCGATACCTGAGGTTGTAGGTCATACTTTCTTTGATAAATCTCATCCTGAAAACTCGTCTGTTGTTGCAGCACTTGCTCTTGCAAATAAATTTGAAACAAGTAAACACCCTGCAAGTCCATCTTGTACCCTTACAATTCAAAATGACACTTCTGGAGCAGGAATTTCAAGAGCAGTCGGTCTACAAGGACAATATGGGAACTTTACATGTACTAGCCCTTGATCCTGTCTCTGATGTTTCTTGATTAAATCTATTTGATTATTTTACATTTGGATGTGATGTCTTTTGCTGATACATAATATGTGTAACACAAAATTGTAATCGATACTAGTCTTAACGGCATTTCATAATTTGTAAGAAATGCGGTGGCTGTTCCTCCTATGGTGCCAAAAATAGATACTGCAGAAAACCCAAGTGAACCACAACTGCATGCGCCTGCACTGGCACCTATGATAGAGCCTGCAAAACCAATTCCTGATTTTTTCAAACCATTATTTGTCATGCGCATGCGGTGAATGCTAAAACTTGTGACAATTCCTGACAGTAATGAGATTGCAACAATTAACACAAAGTCCACGATTGCATTTGCTGGTACGTTAAACACAAAGACTGGGGAGATGAAAATAAATTCTGAAACAATGGAAAGAGAAACAAATAGTACTAGAGATATTACGCCTGATACGTAAAGATATTTCTTATTGGAATAGACTATTTTGAATGCCTCTTTGTACATTGTGATATACAACCACTTGGGAATTATTTAATCATGTTTTTCACTATATGCCTGTTTACCGATTTGTGAAAAACATGAAAATGTTATCCGACCTGAATTTGTATTGGTAATGAAGGGGCCAATGCATTTGGACTTGATATGCTTTGCCACACAAAGATTTGGGCAGTATATGTTCCTGGAGTAGTTGGTAACCATGATTGACCTAGATTAAGGGTTTGCCCTGGAGCCATTGAGCCAGTTATCCAAGACAATGAAACTGTAATTCCATTATTGTCTTGTATCTGTACGAGATATGCAAATGGTTGATCTTTAGTTTGTTGATTTGTAACATCTGAAACAACTTGTACTTGTTGGTTTACCCGTACTTGACTCAATGATTTTCCAGTCGAGTCTACAATTCTTGCATTGCTTAAAGCTGCTTGTTCAAGTGGAGCAAGAACTGTACCTGTAGTTGTAGTTGCAGTAAGACGCAATTGATCAGATGTTGAATGTGGTAATGGGAGAGTCATGTCTGTATATTCTGCAGTTATGGTATCGCCTGATGCCACATGTAATCTACTTCCTGATGAACTCAAATCTGTGGTAAGAGTTACAACCCCTTGGAATATTCCTGTATCTGGACCAGTTTCAGTCATTGATATCTTGATTCCACCTGAATCAGAATCTGACCAGACACTTGTATCAAATTTATCAATTGCGTCTGGATTGAGATTCATGTCAGGATCTGTTATCTGTAATATTGCTTGACTGTTTACGGGATAGTTTGGTTGTAACCATTGTATGTTGCCTTGGTTCCAGTGAATTGTACCTGATCCTGTTACTACCTCATTACGGTTATACTCAAACGAGACAGTAACTCCATCATTATTACTACTTGGAAGAAATCCATTTGTAGGACCACATGTGGGATTGCATGTTGACTGGATTCCTGTTGGATTTGTACCCTCTCCGTCTACACCTGTTGGTCCCTTCAATGTTGGATCTCCTGTAAGTGTAACATACCCACTAAATATTCCCGTGTTTGGACCTGTCTCAACTAAACGATATGGTATGCTGTGACCGCTTGTGGATACAGTTATCTGGTCATCTGTAGTGACACCTATTTCATCAACTATGTTAGGGTCTGAATTAAAATCTGGTGCATAGATTGTAATGTATACTCTATCAGTCCAACTGAATGTTTTTTTGTTAAGCTGTATGGGAGATGATGTTGAAAATGCATTTTGAGGCATTAAAACAAAACAGATGATAATTATTGAAACTATGATAATTTTCTTCAAACGTTATCTAGTACTGTGAATGGCTGTCATAAACATTGAGATGACATACTACATCAATATGTTGTGCCTACAATTACTCAATTGTACTAATTACTGAAGTTTCTTATTAGGCACTTTGAAAGTTTTTAACACTTGGCAAAACTATCATTGGCTCGTGGTCCTGTCATGGCAGCAATTGGATTGATTGTTGTTGTAATTGGGGCTAACCTTTTTGATACATCCTACCAGTCAGTAGAATCTGTTATTGGAACTACATCTAGTATATTTGTAGACAAGGAAATTCTTCCGAATCAATTTATCAATTCTACTATAGCCTCATCACATCTGGCAGAACATAATGTCATTGTAGCACATATTGTACCGTCCTCGGGCTCTGTCAAACTAGAAGGTGTAGATCCAAACGGCATGACTTTTGAGAAAGACAGTAGTAATGGTTTTCTGTATCACATTATACAACGGAGCATGCAAGGTGGATCATACAATCTCACGATGCTTGATACTGGAAATCAACCTGTAAGAATCACTGCTGTAATAGGTGAAGATCCATTTTTGGGTAACAACTGCAGCGCAGCATATGGGATGAAATGTAGCACTGTACATCTAGCAGTGGGCATGGTAGCATCTGGTATTGTGGCATTCGTTGTTGGAATTGGTATGGGAATGTATGATTTCAAAAAAGAACAAAAACTCCAAAAAAAATAGCGCCTTGGATTTATCAAAACTCGGCATTCCTACATTGATATATTTCTGACATTGAATGTGTATTTTTTTTAATCCTGCATGTAATCATATCAATAGTCTTATCAAGTGATGTGACCATATGGTGTCATGTCAAAAGAACATGCTGCTCCAAGAGATTGGGACAAGATGTGGATTGAATATAATAAATCACTCAAGGCGTGGATGTACGCCTTTGAATCACTTCAAAAAGCAACTACTGATGTTCAATCCAAATACAATGATGTTATGGCAAAGGCGCTCAAAGAATCTAGCGATAAAACAATGAGTCAGTTTACTGAAAACTGGCAAAAATCAATGAGCCAAGCAGGAATTGAGACATTCAAACAATTTGGTAACAACTGGCAAAAGTCCTTTAGTCAATCTGGGATGGATCAAATGAAATCATATGGTGATGTGATGAATAAATTTGCCGAAACTTGGCAAAAAATGTGGAACAAGTAAAATCACCTATTCTTTATTTTTTCATGGTTTTATGCTGTGACGAGAATTTTGCTTGGAAAACAGGTATTCTTTTTGATCAAAGTCTGATTTCTACAGATCTAAAAAATTTCATTGCTCATTTTTTGATCAAAAATGGATCATTTTGAGCTCAAAAATCGGTTTTAAGATAAAATTTGTTGCCAACTTTCTTAGCGATCCTAGCTAACAATTCATTTAAGAGAAAGGTTTTTAATATTCGAAAATTTAGAACACACAAGTTGAATTCAAAAGTACTTTTCTCAATATTGGCAGTAATGTTGCTTTCCTTGACAGTATCTTCAGTTTCTGCATATGCACAAACTGGAACATCTACAACTAAAACCAGTGAGGCTACAGTAAATGAACAAACTGTTGTTACATTGTCTGGTGAAGATTCGACTGATCCACACTTTCAAGCTATATCATATCAATGGCAACAATTGTCTGGTGATCCAGTTACATTGTCATCCACATCTGATGCAGATATTACTTTGACAACTCCAGCAGTTGATCCAGGTCAAGTAAAAGATCTTAAGTTTTCATTAATTGTAACCAATCCTCAGGGACTTACAAGTATTACAGCATTTACCTTACATGTCATTCATAACAATCATCCTCCAGTAGTAACCACTGATCATGAATTGACAGTAATGGAAGGTAGTGCAATGACTTTGATGGCAACTGCCACTGATCCAGATGGTGACACTATGACTTATGCGTGGACTCAAGATGCAGGTTCCAATGTAACCTTGTCAAATCCAAATGAACTCACTACTATGTTTACAGCACCAGCAGTTGATTCTGGTAACAATTCAACTTTGCACTTTACAATTACTGCAACTGATCCATATGGTGGAGTAGGTTCTGATTCTGTTCTTGTTCATGTCATTAGCGCATCTGTATACAAACTTGCATCACTTGACTGTGGTCCAATCATTAGATCACATGAAGGTGGTAGCGCAACTCTTGTAGAATCAATTGAGAATCCATCTAATGCTCAATTAACATACAACTGGAGTCAGATATCTGGAATGCCAATTTCAATTTCATCAACAACAGATGTTTCTCCCACTGTGTCATTACCAACTGGTTCAGGTGGTAGTGTATTTGCATTCCAATTAACACTTAATCAAGGCGGTTCAATAGTAGGAAGCTGTGAACAATATGTTTATGCAGCATATCCAGAACCAGGTGCTTCTCCAGTAGCAGATGCAGGTCCAGACCAAACAGTTACTGCTGCAAGTTCAGTTCAACTTGATGGTACAAACAGTACTGGTGGATATTTGAAATTCTCTTGGGTACAAGTCTCAGGTGATCCAGTACAATTGCTTAATGCAAACACTGCAAAACCAATGTTCACTGCACCAGATGTATCTCTTGGACAATCAAAGGATCTAGTGTTCTCCAATACCGTGAGCAACTCCTTTGGAAAGGATTCAGCAACAGTGGATATTACAGTAGTCAATCCATCATCACCACCGAATGCTGTAATCACAGTCAAGTAAACCTGTAGAGTTTTTTCTACAATAGATTCTTTTCAGATTATATTTTTTCGTTGATTGATTTGAATAAATCGTATCATGTGGGCAAATCTTGACATATATTTCCGTCAATCCTTGGGAGTGGATATGACTGGTTTATTTAGAGCCAAATGACTGCCATGAATGTGATATATAGATACTTTCCTGTTTTTGTAATTGTACTTGTTTTAATTGGAGTGTTTGGTGTGCATCTAGCGCAAGGATCTCCACCTCAAGTGTTGACCATCAAACCAACTGGATTGTCTGCAACTGCAGTTTCTCCTACACAAATTAACTTGTTTTGGTCTGCACCCACACAAAACTATGAAAAAACAATCATCGGATATAAAATTGAACAACAGCTTAGTCCTGGTGTATTTGATATCGTGGTATACAATACTGGCAGCACACTTACTGCATATTCCATGACTGGCCTGAAAACTGGGATGGCATATACCTATAGAGTTTCGGCAATTTATTCTGATGATGCATCTACTGACCCATCAAATATTGCGGCTGCCATTCCTTCTGCTACGTCTTCCCAGTCTCCGACTCCTCCAGTTTCATCTGCTACAACGAATGTGAAATTTGATTTCATTCCTTCAGATGGATCTGTTCTATCTGGTGTCGTATTTGATCAAAGTGATTATCTTGCATTGCAGTACAAAAAAGATCCTAGAAGCATAATACTTGATGTAGTTCCTACGTCTGACCCCGCAACTAATAGTCTTGATAATTTGTTAGCGTATCAAAATAACCATCTAAACGATGACTCCGTTCCAGCCCCTTTGATTGCAAAAGCTATCTCTTCTACTAGAATTAATCTCTCATGGCTTCCACCACTAAATCAATATGGGCAAAAGTTATTGGGGTATGAAATTGATCTAAAAAATGCTCCGGGTGATTATCAAGTAATTGATGAAAATACTGGCAATGATACTGCACAATATTATCTGGATGGACTGACTCCTAATACTACCTACACTTATAGAATATTTGCAGTATATCCTGGAACTCACAGCAATCCATCAAATGATGCATCTGCAACAACACTAGAATACATTTCACCACCAGTACAAACACCGAATCAAAATATATCGCCTACATCTACACCGTCTTCTACTACGATATATGATCAAACTGGTACAATATCGCCTGTTGCAAATAATGTACAGCTTGATTTTACTGCACCTGATGGAGTCTTGCTATCTGGAGTAATATTGTCACAAAGTGATTATCAACAGCTTGTTATCATCAAGGATCCTCGATCTATTCTATCAAATGTAACCCAGACATCGTCTACAATAAATAATGTCCTCTCAGGAATTTTGAGATACCAAACATTACATGCTATAAATGAAACCAAAACGATATCGTCGACGCCTATTGTAAATTCTAGTCAATCTTTACAACAACCTACTAAACCTCAACCCGCTGACAATGTTTTGATAAATGGTGTTATCACATCTGTTGTTGCATCTGGTATTGTTGGTATGGCAACATGGTTTGTCCGGACCAAGGTGGCAAGAAAAATTGCAAAAGAATATCATTTCACACTAGAACATGTGTCATCTACCATGTCGTCACAAATTCGGATACGAAACAGTGGGGAAACAATAGAAGATTGTGTAATACTTTGTGAAAGAAATGTATGCATCTGGATTGATACAAATCTAGACAAACCAAAGCATGTCTATGCAGGAAATGACTCATCTGTAACAATTCCAAAAGAATTTGAAAACAAAAACCCTATGATAAGTATCAAAAGCGGCAAGAAGACATTAAGAAAGATAATGCTTAATGATATGGCTCATGGTTAGGACGAAAGTAAATCAATAAAATTGATCCTTAAGATGACTATATTTTTTCAAGTTTTAATTTTTGTTTAACAGATTTCGACTTGACATGTGCATGGTTGGAGAAAATTACTCTAATCTGAGTTTACTTTTAGTCCCATCGCTTTTATCTGGGCAAACTTTGGTTCAAACTGTTGTCAGAGGATCTAATTGGAGCAATCCAACAAATCTTAGTTCTTGGAAAAGGTGACCAAGGTAGATTGGAATATCTTCTTGATATGTTGCAAAAAGGAAAGCCACTTACAGATTCTGATCAAAACTATCTGAAAATTATGGTGCCTCTTTATCTCAGTCCAAAAGATTCCTATCAGCAAAATGCCGAACTTGCAATAGAACGATTATCTAATGACGTAAAGGATCTAAATCAAAAAATCCAGAATATGCCAAGAAAAGGATTTGAAAAATATGTGGGAAGAAAAACGATCTTGTTCTTTTTTACCGTATTTGTAGGCTGGAATGCTTGCCAGGTCTATCTACAACCGTCTTTGTCTGATTTTGTTTCTAATAGCATGGTGCAGTATGTATTTCCCCTAAACTTGATTGCAAATTATCTGAATTATGGTATGGTTGTCTGGTTAGGATTTTTGATATTATTGTCATCATGGCCCTTTATTGGTGCAATACATCTTGCTAAATTTATCATATCTAGAAAAATCTCCAAGTAGCTATTGGAGAGCTACACGATAATAATCCCAGCGCTCTGGGTCAAATTGCTTGACAAATTCAATAGGCTCATTTCTTTCAATTCTGCTTGCAATTACATCACGTAATGCAAAGCTTGTAAGGTACTTGTATCCTTTTGACTGTACTTGCATGTTAAACAACAATCTCATTTCTCTTCCACCTCTCTGTCCCCAATATCCCATCCTAATTGCAAGCGGCTCCATGAATGCGGTATTTTTGAGTCCATAGTTTATGTCATTTATTTCTGATCTGAGCTTGTATGCTTCTAGGGGTCCACCTTTTGTAAATCCGATGACTGGACCATTGTCACTTCCAAGTCTTAGCGTATTTAGTATTGTATCTTTTGCCATAACTGATTCTACAAAATCATCTTTTTTGAATTGGAGCGGCTTTGGTAACTGTTTGTGTATTTCTGATAATGTCTCTATGAATCCTGGTTCTTGTCTATTTGACATGGGTTCTATTACTGCAAAGAATTTAGTATTGTCATAAACAAGTGATCCTTCAATTTCTATCTCTTGTTCACGTAGTTTCATAAATGATAATACATTATTTGTAAAGTGTTTTCTCATGTCTTTTGGAAGTGCCTGCAAGACGCTTTGATACATCTCTGCATCATTATTGAGAAGATCTTCAAAATATGCAACAGATCTTCTAACTATGTAATATGGGTGCCATGCTAACGCGTGGGCATTTTTTTGTGCCATCTCTAATGCTTTTGCAAAGTCCCCCAGAGTATATCCTGCAATCCTGTCTGTGACTGATAGAAACCAACCTACCTTCTTGAAATGGTCTCTCTTGTTTTTGTCATCTCTTGTAATTTCTGACAAGTTAAGACAGTCTTCGATTTTTTTTTCTGTTACCTCTTTTATCTCTCCACTCCAAGGATATGTAGTTCTATGAATTAGTACTGCAATCAAATTTTTGTCAATGCTTGCATCTCTTAGTAGTGAATCTAATTTTTCATCTGTCATGACAAATTTTACGGCATCTTCTTCATGTGGTTTGTCTACCTTTTTTTGTGGGTCATAGTCATGAAATAATGATGCTACAAAAAGATAAGGAAAGTCTTCGGGTATGAGAATGCTATGAGTATTCTCAGACTGGGCTGCAAGCAGTGTGACATACGTCACTTCTAACTCATGAATGATGTTGTGATATCCGTAATAATCTATGCCCAGGCCTTTTGATTCGAATAGATTTACAGTATAATCTAAAATCTTGGAGTAACATTCTCGCTTAAAGCCATTAGCTACCATGATTCTTTGAATTTCTTCACGTAGGGCTACTGGATCCTGATTCTGTAGCAACATGTTGGTAATTGAAACTGATGGTTTTAAGTTCTCGCTCGAATTTCATCATGTTTTAGAAGGTGTTTTCCTTTTTTGATAGATTACAAGTAAAACTAAAACTGCAACTATGACTATGCTGATTGTGGATACATTGGTATAGTCCTCAGACCAGTTAGCTACCAAAACCTTTGGCACATTTGCCATTGTCTCTATAGATTCTTGATTAGAGTTTCCTATGACAGGTCCCTGCCATCCTGAAAATATGTGGTTTACAAGAATGTCATTTCCTGGTGTAACGGATGCATCTACAATTGAACCTGAATCATACCATCCTGTTCCTAGAGCACGTCCAAAATTTGAAATGACCTTGATGTAGTATTGTGTCTTGTACTCTAGATTAATTTTGTGTGTACTTGACATGTAGATGGGAGGTGATGTGAAAGTGCCAGATTCTTGTCTTGTGATGTCGTTTATGTCAGGACCATCAAGTGACCATCCATCAAGTATCTGTCGTGTATCCTGAATATTCGATGGTATCATGTTGGGTACTGTGAACTGTACATCGGTGTTGACATCAAACCAGTTGTCGCTTGTGGGTGATGATGGGGAAAAAGTCACATTGTTTGCTCCATGCGTTATTATTTCAAATTGAGGTGTTGCAAACAATATTACGGAATGATTTTTGTTTGCAGCAACATCTAGGGTAAAATTTTCATTAGATGTTCTGTTGATTTGGATGGCTTGATTGTTGTCAATGGAATAAGCTAGTAGGTTGTATCTGATGCCATCTGTGATCCATGAATGTTCTTGGGAGATTGTGTAATTCTGATTGTGGTCTGCAAGAATTGTGTATCCTGTCGATGTGTGATTTGCATAGTTGATAGTAATGATTGACTTTAAGTTGTATGTTGTATATCCTGATGCTTGGTTATATGGAATATTGATACAAAACAACAAGGCTGGAATCAAAAAGAAAATAACATGTCTAGTAGAAAACAAACTTGAGAGGCATTTTTGCACATGTGATTTGTTTTTCAATTCTCTAAACACTGTTAATCCCTAGCAAAGGTCAAATAATGCTTGGTAAAAAAGAATCTATGCAATTATACTCTTATGCTATCATGATCTGTCTTGTTTTTTCAATGGGTGTTGCACCAGTCTTTGCGCAAACGTCACAACAATATGTCGTAAAAGATGCAAAGAGTGGTCAATCATTCCAGGTGCCATATATCGTAACAGGTGCGACAGTTAGTGAAATGTCAATTAGTTCTCATGACACATCTCTTGTGGTCTTTCTACAATCATCTGCTGATGGCAATCTTACACTAACTCTTCCACGAACACTCATTGATGCAAAAAATGGCGTAAATGACGATCAATTCTTTGTATTAGTAGATGGGGCCGATACCGAATTTACAGAACACAAGACTAGTACTGATAGAACAGTAACCGTATTTATCCCAAAAAATACTGGACAGGTGGAAGTGATTGGCACACAGGTAGTTCCAGAATTTGGAACATTATCTTCTCTAGTGCTTGTTATGGCAATAATTTCAATAGTTGCAATATCGGCAAAAACTAGGCTAAGGTTTTCCTAAGGTATACAACACGTTTCAGCTAAATCCTGCGCCAAATTGATCTCCCTGTTGGAGAGGGTCAGCTGAATCTGAGCCCTTGAGCTTTAGATACAAAAATGCTTCATTCACAAGTTGTACTGCATGTTCATCTTGCAAGTGAAATTGTTTTTTTGCCAAATCGTGATATTTTTTTAATCGTTCTTCATCTTGTTCATCAAGAGAGATCTTATCTTTTAATATTATTTCTGCAATGGTTTCAATCTGAGAATTGTATTGCGCGTCATTCATGATATCCTCCGGTCATTTCTTGCTTTTAAGTGATTGTCACATTTGGTATGGCTCAAGATTTTTCAGAATCAATCTCTTCCTCAAATTCGTCATCCAAGAATTCATCTTTCTTATCATCGTTTTCAGAAGATTCATCTAGAAATTCCTCTTTTTCTTTTTCAGGCATGTTTTACTTCTTTCTTTTGTGCTTATAACTTTTGAAATATTCTTGATATGAAAAGTAGATAATTTTGTAGAATATGCTTGTATGAAGTACTAGTTTTTTCCAAAGTTTTCCAAGGCTTTTTTTGCATCTTCCTCGCCTGATTTTATTAATTTCTTTATGGTAGCAATTGAAAAATCAGCATCTTCAAAAAGATAGTGCGAGTCTTCCTTTCTTTCTATTCTTACTATCTCCTTTATTATGGCTCCTCTCTGACATGCAAGCTTGTTAAACTCAGGTTCAATCTCTGTAAGTTTTTTCCTATTGGCATCATCAAGTGGAATTGATTCCAAAATATCATGCATCTTATTTATTATGGTGAGATATCTTGAAACCACTTTGGACATTCGAACTGTCTGATCTGTTTTATCTGCATGCATGATGTCTCTTGCTCTATGCCATGATTCCATCATGTTCTTCGGAATGTCTTCCTGTCCGTGAGGAAATAGGTTTGCAATTATGACTCTCTTGTCACATGTGGGTGAAGCATCAATTACTTCTCTTAGCGGTGTATTGCTAAGTAGTGTTCCATCCCATAGGTACTTGTTACCGACCTTTGTCCATGATATTCCGTAGAATGGATATCCTGCACTAGACAAGACATGCTCTGATGTGAAATTGTCATACTTGCTGTCAAATATTGCTGGTCTTCCATTTTGTATGTCTGTTGAAGTTATCACAAGTCTTGGTCTTGAAGGATCCTTGAGTTTTGTATAATCCACAAATTTTTCTAGCGTTGTTTTGAGTGGTGACATGTCATAAAGATATGGCGAATTGTAGAAAAATCCAAAAGATGGCCTCAGCCAAAGTGGGACAAATGCATTAGAGTTTCCCCACATTGCAGAATATATCGAAGATGAAATTTCTCTTGCGCGGTCAGTAAGAAATGATGGTGTTACTGTCTGTGCTAATGTGAGCCAAAACTCTTCCAAGTCTTTTACCGGATTGTCGCTCTTACCTGCTGCAATTATTGATGAGTTGATTCCTCCGATAGAAGTGCCCGCAACAACATCTATCTTTATTTTGAGCCTGTCAATTGTCTTGTATACTCCGCACTCGTATGCTCCAAGAGAACCCCCACCTTGGAGAACAAAAACATTTTCCTCACACTCTCTTTTTTTCTTTATGTGCATTTGTTATTCTACTAGAATGTATTACATTATTAGATTATGATGTTTTCTATGATTCTCATGTCTCTGCACTATAGCACTTGAGTAGATTTTACATGGTTGATCTTGTGGAATGCATTGTGGGAGGACAAAATTCCGAGTAATGTTATCCCAACTCCTATGAAATTTCGTACTGTCATGATATGATCTGGTCTTGATGCAATCACGGTTGTTTGAAATATCACATAATAATTGTCTAGTAACCAAAATACCAGTGTTACCCATGATACAATGCCTGCGATTAGATAGCCAATTCTTGCTTTGTGAAATATCTTGATCGTACTGAAGCCGATTGCGCCGTACCATACAATTGATGCAACAAGCCACTGCGTTTGACGTACCTCGTTTCTATCATCCAAGTAATAATATGTGGTACCAATAAGGGCAAGAGAGAACAGGCAAAAAATAACCAGTCTGTGGTTTGTAGCAAAACTTGTCCTATCTCTACTTGATGTCATTTTTTTCTAGACCTTGAATGTTGCATATGTACTATTTTGAAAAGAATTTGATAATTATATCTGATAGTTTCTCTGGATCTTCTACATATGGAGAATGTCCGCATCCTTCCATTGGCATAAATTCACAGTTTTTGATTAACGAAACAAATTGTTGTGAATACTCAAAAGGTATCAGCTTGTCATCCTTGCCCCAAATAACTAATGTTGGAATGTTGATCTTTTCTAGTTTATCAAAAATGTCTGGCGAATTCTTTAATCCTAAAAGTGTGGACAAGAATACCATTTTTGCATTTGGTCTTGACATGTTGTTGACAAATCGTTCAATTGATATCTCTGACACTTGCATTCCTGGACCCACCATCATTTGGTATGCGTTTTTCACCGAATCCTTGTTTGGGTATAGTGCTGCCATTGTATATGCATCAAGTGTTGGAGTAGATTTTTTCATTATTCCTGCAGGGGATATGAGAATTATTTTTTCAATTATGGGATTTTGGGTTGCGGCACACTCTGCAGTTATCTGGCCTCCAAGTGACGTACCAATAATGAGCGTCTTTTTTATTCCAAGTGTTTCCATAAAATCAAAAACAAACTTTATGAAAAATTCGGGGGTATAGTCAACTGAAGGCTTGTCACTCTGACCATATCCAATTATGTCTGGTGCAAAAATATGATATTTTTTATTGAGGAAAGGTATGAGGTTGCTCCATCTTTCTGCATATCCACCTAGTCCATGTAGGAGAATGAGATTGCGATCAGACTGATCGCCGTCTTCTAGATATCTAATATTATTTCTATTTACCATGACAAATTTTTCCTTCATCAGTCCACTGAAAGTCTTGCAAACAAAATAAGTTTTTAGCGATATTACTTATGACAATATTAGTAAAGCAATATTCACAACGATCTACAGTGCGATCAGGTCTTTGTCATTTTGGTGGCATATTCTAACATCTTTGCATAAGATGACAGAGCAAGTTTTACATAATCATCATATGACTTCATTGCTGACATGGTATTTTCTACAAATGTCTTTTGAAAATTGCTCATCATTTCTATTTCAGATACCGTAGTCTTTGTCATTATTTTGAAGTACTTGTCAAATGATTCTATTGCTTTTTGATCCACTCCCATATTATCCAGAAATTCTTTTTCTGCAATGTAACATGTTCCAAAAAAGTCTCTTGCAATACGCAAGCCTTCTTCCTGCAAGTCTGCAAAATTTTCAATATATGAAGGCAGTAAACCCTCTATCTTCATTATTACCTCATTAGTATTGTCTCTCATTACATCGCATACAGAAAGAGAGTGTCTGACATTTACCTTTTCTTGTGGTTCGGATTTTGACATTATTGTATTATTTATGGAGTTACATCCTTTTAACAATTTGTTGTATGCGCGCTTGATAGCTAGCAATCTCTATATGTGTAGAATTCTAATCTACTCTACCTCACATGTCTGTTCCACCTGACTTTAAAAAATCTCTGGCAAACTATAAACACAATTCTCTTTTTTGGACTGACTTGTTGTACTTGATGTCAAACAGGCAACAATCACTTGCAGCCACTGGACCGTTTAGAAAATTTGCAATCAATGCTAAAACACTGAGCACCGAGACCATAGAAATGAATGAAGATATGACAGAGTTTAACACTAGATTATCTGGATACTATAAGCAACTTACCGATACATGGAATGAGGCCCAGAAAGAATATTCTAGAAAAGTACCAGAACTCCCAAACGATGTAGAACACATGGAGGCCTCAAAACGTGTATGGATTGATATATTTGAAAACTATTTTACAAGACTTTTTGATTCTACTGAATTTGCAGAGAACTTTGGCAAACTTGTATCAAGTGAACTTGAGATTGCCAAGCACTGGAACAACATGGCATCTACATTGCTTGAAAGTGCAAACATGCCTACTAAGAAGGAGATGGATGAGGTGTACAAAGAATTACACTCTTTGCGAAAAAGAGTTGCCAAACTTGAAAAAATAGCAAACAAGGGAGGAACCACAAATGGCCAATGAGATTAAAGTAGATCCTCAGATGTTGGCTGAATTTATCAAACTAAACAAGAACATACTTGAGGCACCAAATCTTGCCAAGTCTCTTGATGAGATTAATCTTGAAATTACTCCACACGAAGTTGCATATACTGAAGGAAAAGTTAGATTACTTCACTTTAACCCTCTAGTCCAAAAACAGCTAAAGACACCGCTTGTGATTGCTTATGCTTTGATAAACAGATTTCATATTTTGGATATACATCCAAAAAAGAGCTGGGTAAAACATTTGTTAAATCAAGGAATTGATGTCTATCTGATTGACTGGGGAACCCCAACTCAGATAAATCGACATGAGGGATTTGATGATTATGTTAATGGTTACATGGATAATTGCATTGATTTTGTAAGAAAAGAGACATTGTCTGATACTGTATCTCTACAAGGTTATTGCACTGGTGGAACCTTATCTACAGTGTATTCTGCACTATATCCTAAAAAAATCAAGAATCTGACTCTAACTGCGCCAGTGATTGATGGTCGACGAGATAGTACTGTAGTGTCAAACTTGGCAAAACACATGGATGTTGACAAACTGGTGGATACTCTGGGTAACATGCCACCTGAATTGATGTATTATGTTTTTTCGATTCTAAAACCCTTTGAACAAGGCTTTGAAAAATACCTTAATTTCTTCAAAAATATTCATGACCAGGAATATGTTGAAAACTTTATCCGAGTGGAAAAATGGGTTTCAGACACGCCCCCAATTCCTGGTGAATTGTACAGGCAGTGGATTAAGGATATTTATCAAGAAAACCTACTGATTGATAACAAAATGTATGTGGGTGGAAAACAGGTATCCTTGAAAAACATCTCAATGCCTTTACTCACACAGGTTGCAGTGGGTGATCACTTGGTCTCCCCGGAATGTAGTATGCCTATTCATTATGCTGTATCAAGTGAAGATAAGACACTCAAGATATACCCCACTGGACATGTGGGCATGATAGCAAGCTCATTTTCACAAAAAAAGGTTCTTCCAGAATATGCACAATGGCTAGTGGAAAGATCAGAAAAATAAAAAATAAAAAAAAATTATTGGTCTAGTTCTTGCTTGGAGTCCATGCTGAGAACCATGACTGCAGTATGTTTGCATCCATTGTTGTGAATGCTTTTAGGTTGTCATTGAATGTCTTGATGTTTTGTCTTGCTGCTTCCATTGCTGCTAGTACTGCTTTATTTTGTACTGAACTTGTTTTCACTATCTCCTCTGTTGCATCATTAATTGCTTTGAGGTAAGTTGGTGGAAGATTTGCTGTAAAGCCGCTCTTTGTTGCTGCTTCTTGTTGGAATTCAATTGCTGTTTCTACTGCATTTTTGTATGCTGTTGCAAATTCTTGCTGTAGATTTGAAATTGCTTGGATGTATTGTGTGACATTCTTTTCTGCCTCTTCAAAATATCGATTCACATTCTGCTTGTATATTGCATATGTCTCTTTTGCTTCTGTCTTGCTCATTTTTTCACCTCCTGTCGTGAATTACTTTTATGGATTGGAACTACAATTACTTGAACCAGATCGTTTTCCTTGATTCCAATTGCTTCTCTTTCTGCTTCGGGTATGGAAATTCTACCATTGCTTCCAACTGATGTCTTGAACGCACCCCATGATGAAAATTGAGGTAAATTTTGTGCAAGATTGAACCAATTGTACATGGCCTTTGATCCACTCTCTGCAAAAGTTTGTACAAAATCTGCTTGTGTTTTGGTGGTCTTGTCTGCCATCTCTTTTAGTGTATCCAATGGATTTGTTTGGTTTGTGCGGTTCATCATGTCTCCAAATGTTCTCATAAAGTCCATTTGGGCCTTGCCGCTTCGTTGGATCCATTCTCTAAAGATGGCCGATGGGTCAGGTTGGTCATAGTTACCATTCATTGGTAATGATAACCAACCAAAGGTATATAACATTATTGTTTGATATCCTAAGTGATGACTATTAGGACAATCAATCCTGTAACTGAAGAAGTCATACATGAATATCAAAATATTACAGAAGTCGATTTGAAAAATAAGGTAAGTAAAGCACGAGATGCTTTTGCCAAATGGAAAACTGATTCTAAAAACAGGGCAACGTTTTTGCATCTTTTATCTGTAGAACTTAGAAAGAACAAGGAATCTCTTGCTAAAGTAGCTACACAAGAGATGGGAAAACCGCTCAAAGAATCTCTTTCTGAAGTAGAAAAATGTGCATGGGCCATGGAATTTTATGGCGATAATGGAGAAACATTTCTAAATCCTGAAGTGATAAACACAGATGCCCGAAAAAGTTTTGTTACCTTTGAACCTATTGGTGTCATTGCAAGTATAATGCCGTGGAACTTTCCATATTGGCAGGCATTGAGATTTGCCGCGCCATCACTTATGGCTGGAAATACAATTGTACTAAAACCTGCAAGTGCCACAATGCAATGTGGTATTGAAATGGAGAACCTGTTTGTAAAGACTGGATTTCCTGAAGGGATATTTCAAACACTTGTCAGTGATTCTAGCATGGCTGAAAAATTAATTGATTCTAATATCAATGCCGTTACATTTACTGGAAGTAATGTTGTAGGTGCAAGAGTTGCACAGAGGGCTACATCACAAATAAAGAAATGTGTTCTAGAACTTGGTGGAAGTGATCCGTTCATAGTTTGCTCTGACGCAGATGTTGACAAGGCATCAACTGGTGCAGTAAAGGGACGATTTATCAACTGTGGTCAAAGCTGTATTGCATCAAAAAGATTTTTTGTAGTGAAAAATATTGCAAAAGAGTTCATCGAGCAATTTGTACAAAAAACTGCAAAACTAAATGTGGGAGATCCAATGTCTGATAGTACTGACATTGGTCCTCTTGTAAATGCTGATGGTCTACATCGAATTGAAGAGATGGTAAAAGATGCTATTGCAAAAGGTGCTAGAGTTCTTACTGGCGGCAAGCGACTATTAGACAAGGGCTATTTTTACGCACCAACAGTACTTGATAACATAACTCCTGACATGATGGTAGCACACGAGGAGGTATTTGGACCTGTGGCACCTGTAACTGTAGTTGAGGATGAGGATGAAGCAATAAGACTTGCAAATTCATCACAATATGGTCTTGGAGCAAGTATCTGGACCCAGAATCTTGACAAGGCTGATAAATTATCTAGATTGGTAGAATCAGGTATTGTTACTGTGAATAATGTGGTCATATCTGATCCACGTGTTCCGTTTGGAGGAGTCAAGCAAAGTGGATTTGGCAGAGAACTCTCAAGATATGGAATGCTTGAATTTGTAAATGTCAAGTCTGTAAGATATTATGATCAGCTTGTACCATTCCACCATGTGGAATAGAATTTTTTTAAAATATTACATTTTTCTAAATTGAAAAATTAGTCCTATCTGTTGAATAGGACTGCAGTAATTATTCCTGCTCCGATGATTGCACCTAATCCCAAAAATAGGATGTCAAATGCTATTACTTTCTTGAATGGTGCACGAACCTCTGCTGACCATACTGAAGGTGTGGTTGGTTTGTTTGTCATACTTGTAGTTAGTCTTACAAGATGATAAGATATCATAAGCTTATTTTATTATTGTTAAGTTAAGTTGTTGAAATGATTATTTCATCTTGAGAATGAAATGAAAAATCGTCTTTGCTTTAATGTGTATCAATAATTAGAAAACAAGGCAATTGTATTGTACCTCAAGTCATCTGACAAGCTTGTTTTATAATGGGTCTTGTTTTTCATCTGTTTGAAATGAAATATGCTGTAATTGCCGTAATCTTACTTGCAGGTTTTGCAGCTTTGTCTTTTTTAATTGTTGAAAATAACACTGGTGTCTCAGAGTGGGATCATGTATCGTTTACCCAAGTGAACAAACCTGGAAACAAAATTGTAGACAAGATAATGGTTGAACTGAGCAAATATGGACGAGAGGTAGTATGGATTGGAATGGTTATTCTGCTTTTTGTTGTTGGCAAAAAAGATGGTCGCAAGGCTGCAGTTTTGCTTACAATAACATTCTTGATTCTAATTCCTCTTGGAACCATACTGAAATCTGAGATAGATAGGCCTAGACCAATTCCACTTGATGACAATCTGCTTGTAAAATCTGAATCTGATCCGTCATTTCCATCTGGACATGCAACAATTGTATCTGGGGGAGCGGCTGTACTTCTTTTGAGATTCAACAAGGGAAAACAGATGATTGCTTCAATAATTCTTGCAATTGAAGCAATACTTGTTTCATATTCTAGGGTCTATGTGGGTGTTCACTATCCGCTGGATGTGGTTGGAGGGATTTTGCTTGGCACTGGTATTGCATGTGCCGTAGTTGCATCAAGCAAATACATGGGACCAATTTTTTCTCGCATTGATTCTATGAAAAGATAATTTTAATACATGAGATATTTCGTATTTGTCTAGTTCATAATTTCAGATCTCTATTTTTTACTGTATTTGGAAAATAATTAATAATACAATATTATGACCTAATTCCATCTTGCCAATCCCGATAAACACAGGCGACACAGCCTGGCTTATGATAGCATCTAGCTTGGTGCTTCTCATGATTCCTGCACTGGGTATGTTTGAGGCTGGCCTTTTAAGACAAAAGAATGCAGTCTCTGTCTTTATGCAGATCTTCTTTGGTCTAGCATTGCTTAGTGTGATGTGGTTTACAGTTGGATTTAGTCTAACTTTTGGACCTGATACTGGTGAAGGCCTAACCGGGAATACTGACTGGCGATTCTTACACGGCGTCTCACAAAAAGAAGGACTTCATTATGCGCCAACCGTACCGGGAGTTTCATTTGCAATGTTTCAGATGATGTTTGCTGTAATTACGCCATTGATTCTCACTGGTGCTGTTGCAGAAAGAATGAGGTTTAGTGCATATGTCTTGTTTATTGTTGCCTGGAGTGCATTGATCTACTATCCTTTGGTGCACTGGATCTGGGGAGATGGATGGTTACACAAGCTTGGTGTGGTTGACTTTGCAGGTGGAATGATAATTCACACAACAACAGGTGTTGGAGGAATTGCAGCTGCTCTAGTGCTTGGAAGAAGACTTGGATTTGGTCCGGGTATAATGGTTCCACATAATATTCCACTTGCGGTTCTTGGTTCTTCGCTTCTCTGGCTTGGTTGGTTTGGATTTAATGCTGGCAGCGCATATTCTGCAGGTTCTCTTTCTGGTATTACAATAGTAAATACACAAATGGCATCTGCGGTATCATGTCTTATCTGGGTTGTAATATTCTGGATACGGACAAGAAAATCTAGTATCATTGCTGCAATTAACGGTGCAGTTGCGGGCCTTGCAGGAATTACTCCAGCTTCTGGGTATGTGGGAGTTGAATTTGCTGTAGTGATTGGAATTATTGTAGGATTTGCATCATCACTTATGGTGCCAATATTCAAAGAGCGATTAAAGATTGATGATGCACTTGACATTGGTGCAGTTCATGGTGTTTCTGGAATTATCGGCTCACTTCTTGTGGGAATATTTGCCAACTCTGCAGTAAACCACCTTGGAATAAATGGTTGGCTATATGGAAATCCTGGACAATTAGAATCTCAGGCAATTGGAGTAGGTATTGCAGTACTGATGGGATTTGGTGGTACGTGGGTAATTCTCAAGATATTGAAGGCCTTGATTCCCATAAGAGTAAGTCCTGAAGTAGAAGAGGCAGGGCTAGACATTGAAGAGCATGCAGAAAGGGCATACTCTGACGAAGAAGAATATGGCAAACTTTGAGAACCTGGAATATCTTAAAATATAAAATTGATCTTTATTATATCTGATGAGCGGATTTGAGAAGAACTGTCCTGTGTGTAATAAGAAATTTACCAGTTTGATAGAATACACTAATCATATTGGTATTGATCACAAGGATATATCGCCTGAACAAATACTAAAGATTAACAAGGAAGACAAATGGTCATTCTCAAACAAGTGATGTTGTCATCGCTTGTCATCGTCTTGAAATTTCTTTAAAAGTACGTCTATCTTTTTATCAAGTTCCTGTATTGCGTCAAATGAGCTTTCATGCTTGTCATCAAAATCTGCAAGTTTTTTTAAAATATCACTATGATTCTCCTCTAGTTTTTCTATTCTACCCAGTATCATATCCTGCTGTTTAGATGTCCTGTTTTGTCTGTTGTATATCCACCAACTGACTATTCCTCCAGTAATTACACCTCCTATGATTCCAAGGTATGTTGAAGAAGCATTGCTCATGTCGATACAATTCTTTGAGATCTCTGTCATACATCCCCAAATATCTAAAATTAGAGGTAACATATTGATATATCAAAGATGATGCATATGGCGTTTTTACATTGTCTATGAGTATCAGTTAACGCGGTTGTGAAATGATTGTAAGTGAAATGATTTGAGTGCTATGATATTGTCTGTATGGGTGGACAATCACTAGTTTTATGGTTGCTTGATCTTGTCTAAAAATTTGGCTATTTGTTCCTGGTATGAAAATTCATCGAGATATCTGTTCACATTCTTGATAATCTCGTGTTGTGCTACACCAAAGAGATCTTTGAGAATCTTGTTTAGGTACTCTGGATGTTCATAACATTCTGATATGTCACAGTTAAATTTTTGATATAATTCTGACTGGACCTTTTCCAAGGTGTTTGCGCTTGTTTTCAATAATGTATGCTCTATGGCAAGAACTACCATTGTTTTGTATGCCTTGTTGTCTATCTTACTCATAGTCTGACTTCCTGTTTTGACATGTTTTTGATTTCTCTATGTACTGTATCGCTACTTGCAAGATATGTTCATTTTACATATGTGATATGAAAGCAGACTGGAATTAGCATGAGATCATTGGTTCCAATTTGGTACTGGAAACGGATTTACAGTAGTATCTGTGGGAACATTCCATCATGTATGGAAAATAAGACTTGTGCATGATTGTGGATATATTGTTCAATTATATGCCATGATGTGATTTACTAGATAATGTCAAACGACAACGACGACTCTGATTTTCTTGTCAAGGCACAAGAACGCATTGAAGTAATCAGTACCGAAGATGAAAGAATCAAGATAATTGGGGAAGAACTTGCAAATGATACCGGCCGGGCAATCTTTGGCAAGATATCTCAAGGGGTTTTAAGCACAAATGATCTGGCAAAATCACTAAATATTTCACTACCTCTTGTCAACTGGCACATCAATCGTTTACTTGGTGTGGGATTAATAAAAGTAGAAAAAATTGAACTAAGCTCAAAAAATAAAAAAATGAAATATTACGGTCCTGTAAAAACAGCATTTGTAATTGTCCCACCTACAAATCCTGCTGAAAACCATGTCTCAAAAACAAAAAAAGAAGCCATATTTTTACAACTACGTCATTATCTAGCAAGCATTGCAGCATTTGTTATAATTGGTCCTCTTGTTTATTTCTTCGAACAAAATAATGCTGTAAATCAAGAACCTGTTCAAGAAGTTGCACAAAAAGCCATTTTACATACAACTGCATCACTGAGAAGCAACGCATCCATTGCGCCATTTGCAGCATCAAATGTGCAATCAAGTCCTGTATCAACTGCTGTACCTACAGATCCTATCATGATTGGAGTTGCATTATCTTGTGCAACTGCTGCATTTTTTGCAGTGTTTTTTGGAATACGTACATTTTACAAATTACGAAAAATGAAAAAATAATACAAAATTATACTTTGACACAATTTTGATAAAAAATACATTGTATTGCTTGTTATGATCTAATTTTTTAAAAAAAATTAAGTTAAAATGAAATTTAATCAAAGCCTATAAACTCTGCAGACGTATGGTGTTCAATGACAACTCAGAAAAAAACCGTGCTTGCAACAATTGCTGCAATCTTGATTGTTTCAACTGCAATATTTGCAAGCTTGGAGATTTCTCAACAAGGGGCTTATGGACAACAAGCGCCTATAATTCCAGCATCACGAGAAAGGACCGCATCTGTGACAGGTTCTGCAACTGCATCTATTGCACCGGACATGGTTACTGTTCAGTTTGGCGTTGACACTGAGGCAAAGACTGCTCAAGGTGTAATAAGTACAAATGCTCAAATGATGAATGCTGTGGTAAGCGCTGTTATGAATAGTGGTGTGACCAAAGATGAGATCAGCACAGCTGGATTTTCAATTTATCCAGTGTATAATGATACCATACCTGATCTGACAACTGGTATACACAAGAGTGTTCTAACAGGTTATCAGGCTTCGAACACTTTGTATGTCAAAACAACTAATCTGTCACTTGCAGGAAGTATTGTTGATGCTGCAGTTGGTGCGGGAGCAAATAGAGTGGATAATATCGCATTCTCACTCTCTCCTGACAAACAACAAAGCATGCAAGATAGTTTGTTAGGACAGGCTGTTTTGAATGCCCAGTCCCGGGCACAAAAGGTACTTGATCCTCTAGGCCAAAAGATAATCGGCGTAAAAATGGTAAACTTGTCAGAGTTTAACCCTGCACCGTCTCCCATGTATTACGGTGCAATGTCTATGGCTGACAAAGCAACACCAGTATTTACTGCAAACCAACAAGTAACAACTACTGTAGATGTAACCTTCTTAATTGGAGACAAGTAGTTTTACATTTTTTCATTTTTTTTAAATGTACCTTAATACTGCTACAGTAAAATAATTGTCCTGTACTTGTTATGACTAAATGTTCTTCAAGATCATATTATGTCTTAATGATTTCACATTTCAAAATTTTTGTCTCCAAAAATCTCATATATCATGAACGCGATATATGATAGTTGGAAACCGCATATGTAATGATCAACTGTGAGATGGGTGCGGAGGGGACAATCGTAGAGGGTGTGAAATCAATCGACTCTGTAAAGGAAGTATCAGGCGTATTTGGTAACTATGATGTCATAGTGAAATTAGAGTGCCTAAATATTGATGAAATACGCGAAACCATAGCGACAAAAATACGTCTGTTGTCAAAAGTACGGTGCACTACCACACTAATGTGTGCTAACTAGACTCGATACGAAAATGCTGAGTGTTTCACTCTGTTATTGCATAAATTGCTAAAACTAAAATGTATTCTAACCTGTATGGAGTTATTCTGTGCTTGTGGGACTGATGGATGAAAAGACTGGCGTTAGTTAGTTGGCTTTTATTTTTCTTCGATCAGTAAAGAAAACTATCACGCCTATTACAATCACTATGATTCCAAATTGACTGATAGTTGATAATTGATTGCTAATGGATAACATGTGGTAATTTGCATCAGTAATATCGCTTGAATTGGCTGGATTGATTGTGGGAATCAAATCAAGAACAATCTGTGACATGAAATGTCCTACTAGGAACATCACTATTCCTGCTAACAAAATTCCTATGCCTCTACTGATCTTCATATTTTTGCAAGTCTTGGAAACATGATTGCTAATGAAAATACTGCTACGATAACAATTAGAGATCCTGTAGGAAATTCTGGTACTGTGTGAGGTTGTGATACGACTCCTGAAATCTCTGAATCTGAAAAACTGTTTCCATTTAGATTCTCAAATCCTATGGTGATGGGACCAGTATAGTTTGCTGGAAAGTTGACATTCTCTGTATTTGGATCACCATTGCTGTTGGTTGTACTGCTGTTGTGGAATAACAAGCCATTTTTACCCTCTATGATAGAAAAATCATAATCTATCGAGTCTACTGTCTTGTTTACTAGATATGGATCAAGAATTTGAAAACTAAACTTTGTTGTATGACCTGCTAAAATTTTTGGTGGATCCCAACTAAGACTAATCTTGTACTGGGCATTTCTTGTATATTGCATGATTGGAAATGCTGTTTCATTACTGGGAGATAGCGTGAAATCCATCTCGGGTTTGGAGGAGTTTTGCTGTTGTGTGGCAATTGCGTTTACCTCTTGCTTGTACAATATTAGGTGTACAATTCTCTGATCGTCTGAAGAATAATCGTCTATGCTTACTGCGTTATCTGGCAATGCAACTCCATTTACATATGCATCATATTTTGTAACTATGAAACTAGAAAATGTTCTTGGGATCTTTAATTCTTGGTGTACTACTGTTACTTGCTTCAAGTTGTCTTGACTCCAGTTAAATGGCATGGAGAAACTCATTTTCTTATTGTTAGAATCATATTGGAAATTCCCAATTTGGTCATAGTATGCAATTATTGTAACTGTCTGTTTTCCATCGTCTTTATCGGTTATGGGATACTCGTTGGTTATTGGAATGGATATTGCAGCATCGTATGTTTTACTTACTTGGTTGTCATAAGAGCCCATTGTGAGTACATTTATCTTGAATTTGTACAATCCGCCTGATGCAAAAACTGGGCCCTTTATCTGATAGCTTCCACCATGACCTAAAAGGCCTGGAAGTATTCCACCTTCCTCATTTATTGTAATTTTATCTGTTGAATTGTCTGGTGCCACATCAAACAGAAAATTTCCACTATCACTCATGAATACGTGACCAAAAAGCGCTTGGTCGTTTTTAAACGCTGAGACTGCGAGTGTTACTTGAGGTATTGGCACCTGAGTTGACGCATCTTGTAAAATGAAGTTTATCTGGGTTCCTACGTGATTATTGTCAATCAAAAATGGCGACGAATTTATTGACAGCGTGACATTTTTGTTTCCAATCATTTCAGGCGGTAATATCTCACTTGCAAGACCATCACCATATGCTGACATGAAAACAAAACTTGGCAGTAATGCACACGAAACTATTATTATGATTGCCAGTCTTGTCAATTTGTAGAGTCTTATCTTGCGACTCTAAATAAATAGTAGGCATCTTCTCATCTGATCGCACTGACTAGATTCTTACATGAGGTGGGATGAATTGGAATCTGATATTTTGTTGTCTTATAGGCTTGAGAATGTGTCTGCAAAACTGTATGCAGTTCTCTCAAGCAATATTGGATTGTATTTTTCTATAATTTCCTGCACCATGTCTACGTTTTTCAAAAAGTACATTTTCTTCAGTTCTATGATCTTGACCTCTACTATTTTATCATCTACAAGTTTTGAAAGAAATGTAGAAACCGTAGACGGGGCTTTCTTTACCTTTTGAACTATTTCACTGAATAAAAGTGGCTTGCCCTCTAGTAATGATAACAGGATATATCTTTGAGTATCTCGTCTAAGACTTGTTATCAACACTGATTCTTCCTCTGTAACAAAGAGTGGGTAAAATCTTGTTTCTCCTGATTTTCTGTCTATCTTTACACTCCCGTTTTCCTCTAATTTTCTTGCATGATAGCTTAATACTCCGTTTTTCAATCCGGTTTCTCTCATTATCTCTCTGAATTTTATTCCTGGGTTTTTTTCAATGATGCTGATGATTTCTGTTTCTCTACTCATGACTAATCTTTCCTAAACACACTGAGTGCAAACATTCCCAATGTTGATAATTCAAAGAAATGTCCAATCTCTCCTGCTGGGAATGGGCCCAAATAATATGTGTATTGCCATGCTGCATCCACCAGTGACAATGCTTCCGCTATTACAAAGAGAGAAAATGCTAACATTGTAAAAAATAATCTTTTTGTCTTGACTCTAGAGTATGCAATTGCTGATACTATGCTCAAGAAAACTGCTAGGCTAATACCAGTAAGATGGATCAATATGTGAAAGATCTGGAATTCATGGAAAATATGTGGCAAAATTACCGGTATTGCCAAAACACCTATGATTGTAAACATTATCACAGTCAGCAAATTGGATCTGTTTTCTATAATGTTGCTATACATGGACATGGCACATAATAGTCAAAAATTGAATTTAAACGAACTGGTACAATCTCCGAATAGTCTTAACTTGTTTTATGAATAATACTTGGCATGTATATGGTATATTCGACAAATGTACCAATTTCCTTATTTTATTAAATACTGGTGTAATTGTAGCATATCGTTTTGACTTCATCCTGCCCTGTTCTTTGTTATGTGGTAGTACGTTCATGTAACAAAGACTAGGGTTGAAATTTGAAAGAGGTTGACATGATACATCATGCAAGTTTTTGACATGAATTTTCTTTTGTGATGTTTTACAAAAGTGAAGTGTCAAATGATTGATGTCGTTGTCTGGAGATTTTTACAGAATTCAGAATTCGCCTGATGTACTAAAAACATTTTAAGTGATGTTGGTTTTTACTTTAACGTGGGCAATAAACTAGTTGCACTATTACTATCTGTGATTATTGTATCTGGTTTGATGTATCCGTATCCTGTATTTGCTCACAATTTTGGCGTAGATGAAAATGCATCATGGCTTGCTAAAATAGCAGAGATAAAAACAGAAATAGGTTTAGTTGCAAAACATGTTGGCAATACAGATGTAATTAGTTACTATTCTAATGTATTAAGTATGTACTGGAATGCAAATGACACTCTAAAATTGGGAGAAATGAACACTACATTGCAAACTGAAATTCCATCCACCATAAATGCAACCCTGTCTGATGCACAGGCTGGAAACCAAGTATCTGTATCTACAGATGTCTCAAAGCTCAATACCTATCTTGATGAATCAATACCGGTAATAGTTGACAAAAATAGTATTGATAATTCAACCACACGTGCTTTGGCTATTGTATTTGTATTACAAGAATCTTTGGAAAAATATGGTAATGCATTAAATTCAAAAATTGATCTAAATGACATGTCTCAAATGAACATGTCTGGAGGAAACAGCATGTCTGGTATGTCTGATAATATGTCGTCAATGTCAAGTACTGTTGTAGATCAAAATGCATTTGAAAATTCGATAGGGCTTGCGACTACAGCACAAAATATGTTCAATGATCTTGCTACAAATAACACAGACAAGTCTGACACAAATACAAAAATATCATCGGCATTTGCAAAATTAATACAGGATCTTGATGACAAATCTGATGTAAACACCATCATGGTCGATATTCATGTAAAACTTCATCCGATTCTAATAGCATCTTACAACATACAGGAAGTTGGTGAAGCAAATACTGGAGTGTCTACAGTGCCTGAATTTCCATTACCGGCACTCTTGGTTGTGGTTTCAATTGCAGGTGTAGTTGTAACAACTAGATTCAGATCATTATTTGGATTTTAAACCTGTAAAACTAAATGGCATGCTGACATGTTTTACATAAAAACACATGTGACTAGGTTTTGTCAATCCTAGTCTATTTTATTTAGAATGGTGTGTATTTTCATAACAAGGTAGATTGGAGATTTGAAATGCAAAGGAATTTGCTATAGATTTGCGGCAAAAAAACCACTAGGAGGATATAGATTTGCGGTAGGGCAACGTCCTTGTTCTGTATGTGGAATATTTGTAGACTCGTTATCCGTTGGAATGAGATGTCCTTGTTGTAATAACAAACTACGATTAAATTCTAGAAATACAAAGTCTAGGAAAAATAGGTTTAATCTACTAATTATGCAATCCTGGAAAAGGCAGATAATTTGATAAAGTCTATTCGTGATATTGTGCCAGAACCAGATCAAGTGATAACAGCTAAACTAGTTTTAAATAAGTAAAGAGACTATTTGGAATTGATAAAACATGGATACTAAAGACTCGCGTGAAAAAGAGGAAAAACCGGGAAACGAAAAAGAAGTTAAAGTGGATGACAAAATGGTCCAAATAATAATTGACAGTTCAGCTGATGTATCCCTTGATGATTTTCAAATAAATGACAAGAAAGTATTGTCATTACTAAATCAAGACAGCAATGTCAATGACAATCAATATACCTTCAATGGACTTGTGCGAAAATTAGGAATTCATCAGCAAAGTTTGGCAAGATCCTTGCATAGATTGGAAGGTGCAGGACTTGTAAAGAAAACAGATTATGGTTACAAACTTACAAAAAGTCTTGACTCGGTACTTGTAAAAAAATCTCGGATTGATCTTGAAAATCTTTCCAAGACAATTTCACATCAATATGCTCAATTTGAACAGATAATTCAGCTATACATACCGACCACTGTAAAAGTTGAAGATATTGTAGCCAAATTACTCGGCAAGTGGTTTGGCACGCTTAGGTGGATTGGCATAGTTGAGGGAGATGGAGGATATGTGCTCCAGTGGACAAGTGATGACAAGTATCATGTCAACCTCAAACTTGTCACAAGATATGCAGTTGTGGAAAGTGATGCGGTGGGAGCCAAAGACAAGTCAGAGGCCACCATAAACGCACACCGAATACTTGGACACATCACCAAATTGCTTAAAGAGGGTCAAGGACAACCTGATGAGAAAAGCCAGTACAACTCTTTTGACATGTACAATTGAAAGATTCATCTTGTATTCCTTTAGAATTTCATGGCACAAGATATTGTAAAATAATGAATTAATGTCTTGAAATGGATTCTCATTTTGAGCCGTATCGAATTGACTGTTATTCAAGGAATGGTTGATTTTTAAAATCATAGAAATTTAAGATCAGACTTTTATGTAATGAATGCATACTATACATGTGATTACAGATAGTTCTACAAAAAAACATGGATTGCGAATTTTAAAAGGCGTAAAAATAATCCTCAAAAGCATTGTATTGGATCTTGAAGAATCTGAACCCTCGAAAAAACCCTGATTATTTTCTAATCTGATCTTTACAGTATAGATTATCTCAAACAAGTTTGGTATGCTGGATTCATTATGGTGTTAATGTCTACTAGATGGTCCTTTTAGTTGTACGTGTATAGTTCACTCTTCTTGTTTCTTGGTTTTAAAAAAAGAGAAATATCTGGATTTTAGGCATTATCTGTACGCGTCTTACGAAATGCCTTTCCAGGTTCGATTATTCCTGTTTCGACTATGGGCTTTTCTCCAAGTGATTTCTCAATTGCTTTTCTACCCAATTCTATTGCTTGGTCCAACTTCATGTCTTTGTTGTACTCTTTTGTTATTACATCAAGTGCAGTTTCAGATGCTTGACCTATTGCAAACCCTGAGCCTCTAAAGAAAGTCCCGCTTGGGTCTACCTGATACAACTGGATTCCAGTCTGATCTTCACCAACAATTATTATTGATGCAGCCTGCGGTCTTACTGCGTACGTTGTATAGTTGTGGAGAAAACTACTGAGATGCTTTGCCAAAGAATCCACATCTATTGGTGTTTCATATGTAAGTCGATGTTTTTGTGATTCTAGTCGCAGTGTATCAATTAACTGCAGAATGTCTCCGATATATCCTGCACCTGTTGCACCAACATGGAAATCAATTGGAAATATCTTCTCAGAAGGCTCCATCAATGGATGTGTTGGTTTTATCTGGCTTGCAATCATTGCAAAGTTTGGAGTCTTGATTCCAATGGTTGTAGAACCTCTGTTTACAGCTTCAAGGGCACTGTCTACTAGAACTAGTCTTCCTTGTGGACCGTAGAATGGAAATCTGTTGCCGTTTTGGCTTTCTGACATTTATGCTACGGCCTCCTTTTGCAAGTTCTGTATGGCCAAAATGTTGATGCCGTTTCCAGAACCCGGATCTCTTTCCATTGCGGCAGATACTGCACGTGATGCAATCTCACTTGCCTGCTTGTTTGTGATGTCGTTGTTGTACAAGCTCTCAAGTACACCATATGCAATGGGTGAACCTGATCCAGAGGATGCAAAATCTTCTTCTGTAATTGCTCCACTCATGTCTGCTGCAAAAACATGCGCACCATCTTTGTCTACCCCGGCAACCAATAATTCTACATAGTAGGGTTGGTAGTTTCTAAGGCCTGAATAGGTGATATTTGCAATCAGTCGTGTGGCCTCTTTTATGCTCAAGGGAAATCCTCTCCTCAACTCTATGAGCCTTCGCTCTGCTTTTGTCATCTTGATGATGTGTTCTGCGTCTGAGAGTTGTCCTGCAATTGCAACAGCTAGAGTATCGTCTATCTTTGCAATTTTTTGTACTATCTTTGATCCAATGAAAAAGCCTTTGCTTGCTCTCTTATCTGATCCAAGTACTACTCCGTCTTTTGTCTTGATTCCGACTATTGTTGTCATGATGTTACTACAACACCTGGGAATTAATTGACTAGGGATGACGAAAACTAGTCACTCTGAACGAATGGATAGTATTTTATTAGTTGTTTTAGCATGAATGTTATCGTGAAAGATATTAATGAAATAATGCCAAAGGTCCCAAACATGCGATGGGGGGCATTGACCAATGCATTTCCAACAAATGATAAAATAAAAGAAATGGATAAACTCTTTCCGCATGACGGCAGATGGCATACAGTATTTGAGGAACCAGAACAAGTCTTCGTTGATGGTGTCAGAATATGGAAAAAAGATCCTAACAAATTGAGCTAATTTTTAATCTAAAACAAATCTCTGATTTGCAATTCCAATTACTCTTAATTTTACCTGTCCTTTGATTGAATTGAGTGTAAAATATGGCTCACCCCATCTTCTATAGTGAACTAGTTTTTCATCTCCAATCATGTGTATTGCAATAACTTTTCCTATCTTTGGAATGTCGACTGGATGAAATGTTGCT
Organism: uncultured Nitrososphaerota archaeon; assembly: GCA_963716995.1. GTDB lineage: Archaea > Thermoproteota > Nitrososphaeria > Nitrososphaerales > Nitrosopumilaceae > Nitrosotalea. The sequence goes on along the minus strand of CAVQVB010000013.1, from coordinate 28,439 downwards.
AGTCTTTCTTTAATTGTTCCATCTTGTTCTGTTTGCATGAATATAAAATCGGCTGCACCATATTCGTATAGCTCTATAACTGGAACAAATGGATTTGATTCTTCATCTACTACGTGATTTATCATATAACTGTTGAAATGGTATCTGGCATATTCTTCCATGTGCTCTGCCTCATTTCGATATGTCCAAGGGGAGTCTCTATCAAATACTATGTTGTATGTGTCTGGTACCTCATTTTTTTGACCCTGAATTGATGAATAAAGCGCAGCAAGTCCAAATTTCTTGGCTTTTGCGTTTGTCAGTCCAAATAACTCGTGAAATACCTCATAATTTCCAGCCTTTTTTGACTTGTCTATTGAATTCATCATGGGAACTCCCATGGCAGCACAAAGAGATGTGTGATACATGTCTGCAAATGGCCTGAAAGATTCAGTTGCTTTTTTCTTTAGCGTGTTTAAAAATGGTAATTTTCTTTCAAATTCTTCAACTGATTCGTATCTAAATGTCTTGGATTCATCAATTGCATATATTCTATTCAAAGCCTGTTTTATAGACAATGTAGTTTTTTCATCGATCTGGTATTTTTCCATTATATTTTCTAGCATGATGTCAATTTCATTTGGCATGATTTGTTTTTGTATGCTGGCATAGAGTTAAATTTCCTTTGGGGCTAATTATCCAATAATTGGCACAGCGTATAAAACAAGCAGATCCATATGGTCAGATCTTACAACTCGATGATGCCATTCGTTTTGTTGGCAGGATAAAAGATAGAAAATTGGTTACATTTGTTAGACAATCAAACGCGGCACCATTGCTTGATGAAGAACTAAGTAATATGGTCCACTATCAGGCATCTGTCAAGGCATCTTGGGATGAAATGTTCAACGAAAAGCTGGGTAAGACTAACTGGATGATAACTTCTAAAGAAAAAGTAAAACTCATCACTTTGTTTCTTGATGATGGGCTCTTGATACTGTCAACTGAACCGGAATCAAAACATGATGATATAATTCAAAAAATAAAAAACCTGAACGTAAAATTATAGTCATATTAAAAATTATTTTGTAACAATTGGCTAATTTTTATCAGCTGAAGTTATGAAAACTAAGCTTTTCTACTGAAAGAGTTCTATATCTAATCATGTCTATATCCTAACTGAAAGTTAGGTCAAGATGTAATTCACATAATATGTGTCTCTTAGTCAGCGTTTTGACCAGGCAAGTACTACTTTCTTGGAGGGGTCCTACCAAAGAAACCTCTCCAATTTTTTTATTTTTGTATTATGTTAAAGCCTTTTTTGACTTTCAGTACATATGAGATGATCTTTTCTAATCTAGATTTTGCTAGGGGGATAACCATTGTTTCTTTTTACCATACTCTGTGAGGGCATGATATATGCGATTAAACGACTCTTGTTGCATGGTTCCCTGTTCAATTGTTCTCTGAATGATGGTTTCTAACCTGATTTGTTTTTCACGAATCATTTTCATTATTTCATCAAACATTTGTTTTATTAGTTCAGATTCTACGTCTTCTGGTTCTTTAGACATATTATTCAACTATTGAAAAAACTTAAGGATTATTTAATTGAGATACATTGTGGAATATATGAGCGCTAATACAATAAAAAAGGCCAAGGCACTTGCAAAAAATGGCGTAGTCATGATTGACGATGACTTGTACCAAGTAAAATCTTCAAGTGATCCTTCCAAGTCATACATGGTGACATCTGACAGCTGTGATTGTGAAGGGTTTAAGAATTTCTACAAGTTTCATCATGGAAAAGGATTGAAGGCGAATTGTTCACATCTCGAAGCTGTGAGGATCTTCAAAGGTGTGTCAGACAAAAAACAAAATCCTAAGACTAAATGAATTGTACAAAATTATGATAAAATAGTATTACGTGGAACCTTTGTATAAAATCAAATATTCGTCTGGTCTATCTCTTTCTTTTTTTGCTTGTAATGCATCTTGATATCTTTCATAATGTGCAATAAAGTACAGTCTTCTTCCAAATGATTCAAAGTAATCAATTCCACACAAGTCAAATCCTGATTCTGGTGTTAGTGTCTTTTTTTCATCCTCTGTTACATCAGAACTCATTGACTAGATGCATTGTTATGTATTATTTCAAACTAACTTGAGAGTTAATTTTTCTTTGAATCTGAATGTAGTATGACAACTGACTTGTTCATTAATTCTTTGATAGGAATGACAACACTCTCATTTTTTTCATTGGTTACTATTATGTGGAATATCTCTGATGATGTGATAGTTCCAGATATGTCACCTATTCTAATTGCCTGACCAACTTTGTATATTGAACGATGTCCAGATGTTCCTGCTATTGCAGTTGGTAGAATGTCCTTTAGTGTAAATCCTAAACCGATTGCTATTGCGGCGCCTATTGCAATTGCTATGCTCCATGAAAATGCTGAAACAAGTGTAGGTATGACTGTCTGTCCTATGCCAATCTGGGTGAGACCTACTGCAAAAACTATGCTGTATATGACTATCTTGACTCCAATTCCAATGTATTTACTTCCGCCATAGTTGTGCGTAACAAGTTCGTGATTTATCCACTTGATGATATAATTTGCTATGATGGAGCCAATGATTACAATCATTACAAATGCAAGTACATTAGGTATCCAAAGCCATAATGATGTAAGTGCGCTTGTTAGCTGTTGTAGTTGTAATTCGTTTATTGCAGCTACTATGAAAAACAAGTAAACAAACCACTTGACAGTTGCTGCAATCAAGTGTGCCGAGTCGATTTTTCCTATTGTATCTTCAATAACTTTGGATTCTGAAATGCTCTGAAGATTTGCTTTATTTAGGATTCTTTTTGTTGTCTTTTCTATTATACGTGCTACAATTTTTCCTACTACCAGGCCTATTACCAAAAGAACTGCAGCAGCAATTATCTTTGGTGCAGAGGTTGCAATTTCAGTTGCAAATGCTTGTAATGCCGCTGTTTCAGGACTGTAAAACTGGGTGGTTGTACTTGAAACATCTTGGGCATGTGCTACTCCTATACCTGATGATGTCAAAAATATTGTCAACAAAATAATGTATCTGAAATTTTTAAGCAAGTTACACATGACCAAATACTCTCACAGATATACGTATTGATAAGCTAACATTATGACAATTCAGACTATGCTGTTTAATTTTTAGTTTAAGATGATATTTTTGAGTTCTTCTGGTTCTTCTATGACATGATCTGGATGAGACTTGAGCAAAGCATTTTTGGTGTTGTATCCCCATGATACTCCTATCACTCTAATTCCTGCCTTTTTGGCCGCCTCTACATCTCTTATCTCATCACCTACGTAGATTGGATCTTCATGTGGAATTGTTTTTTCTTTCATCATTTTTTTCAATAGTCTACTCTTGCCAAAGACTGCTCTTCCTGAATAGACAAAATCAAACAATTCTAGATCATTTTTCTTTAAAAATTCCATTACATTTTCTCTAGAATTTGTAGTCAATATTCCAAGTACACATCCATTTTCTTTAAGATACACAAGCGTTTCTTTTATGTCAACTACTGTCTTTAGATTGATGATCTCTTTATTCATCTCAAATCTTATCTTTCTTGCAACGATTGGGAGTTTGAATATTGATATTCCTAGATGTTTTAGAACTGCACTTGGTTTTTTCTCTCGTAGTTTTGGCAAGTCACTGAGTGGGATTTTCTTGTATCCGTAATGATCTGCAAACTTGTTTGCAATTCTTATGACTACTGACAGCGTATCTGCTATTGTACCGTCAAAGTCAAAAATTATTGTATGCATTAGATTTTCGCAAGAAACTGCCGTTAAAGATTGTTGTGGATTATGTTCACATTAATTATTGACCGTGAAATTGTGTTTTGTTCTTAACTTATGGAATAGACATCTGAAACTCCATTGATGTGTTTTTTAATATCTGTAAACTGTTTTTTCTGATCGCATAAACTTGGTTTGATAGTGGTTTACTTGACATTGATCTGTGTTTGTGATCAAATATTCTAAAAATATAATATCTACAGATTTTAACCCTTGATGATGAAATCTTCTCTTCTGGATGATGCGTATGAGTTATGTGAAGAGGGCAAGTATACTCTGGCACTAGAATTCTATGATCTAATCTTATTCAAAGAACCACAAAATGTCATTGCTCTGATAAACAAAGGTGTTACACTACAGACACTTGGAAAGCATTCCAAAGCAATAAAATGTTATGATGATGCATTGAAGGTTGAAAAAAATAACTTGGATGCTCTGGTGAACAAGGGTTCTGTATTACACACGCTTGGAAAATTTCATGATGCTATAGATTGTTATGATAAAGCACTAAAGATTCAACCAAAATATGCATTGGCTATAGCATACAAGGGTCTTTCATTAGGAGAGATTGGTTTGCTAAAAGACGCAATAAAATGTTTCAACGCTGCTCTAAAGATTGATAAAAAATTTGATTTGGCATTGAATAATAAAACAATCGCACTAGAACTTTTGAAAAATAACACTAAATTAAAACCAAAACTCCTCAAAAAGACTAGCACAATAAAATAAAATTTGCTTAAATCTGTTGTATCTGTGCTTGCTGGACAAACTTGTCAAATCCGTATTGTAATGCATCTGAGACTGAACTGTCTGGAACAAAATTGATCATCCATGCTAAAAGTCCTGATGTCTTTACATCTAAAGAAATATTTGCAATTGTTCCTCCGTCTTTTTGACCATGAAAACCCCATGTCTTTTCTAAACTGGTGGTCATGATTGTTCCCTTGAGGTCTCCTGATACCACATCAACTATATAATTTCCATTTGAATCAGTCTTGCATATTGCTTGAGTGTCAAAAAATATGCCGTTTATTCCTGCATTAATGTCTACAAGTCTTGTATTGTTATCTAGTATTTTTACGTATTTTACATTGTCAGGAAATATTTTGGAATATTGTGACACGTTTGATATTGTATTGAGCAAAGATTCCTCTTTTACGTCTGAGACTTTTTGTATTGTGATCATTTTGTCAGCGTAGGATGATGGAAATGAAAATACTGTACATGCTATTACAATTATGAAGAGAACGAACTGTAATGATCTTCTATCATGTTCTTGCATGACTTGTCACTATATCTGAGACTATGATCTTTCGTGTCTCTGGCGTGGCCATGGTATAATATTTGACTTGTTAGTATATAACTATTGGTATACCAATCATTTGTATACAAGTATATGGTATAGATATCATGCGTAAACTTGATCTAAGTGACAGTGTTGGAACGTTGATTGCACTTGCTGCAAAGTCACAGGAGCGGCTTGCAGAAATGGAGATGAAAAAACAGTTGGGATTAACTCCTACCCAGTGGAAAATCATTCTAGTTCTAAATATTGTTGATGGACCTACACAAAAAGAGATTGCAGAAAAAATTAATGTTGATGGAAGTACACTTGTACCAGTGATAGATAAAATGGTGAAAAATGGCTTGGTGAAAAGAGTGGCGGATTCAGAGGATAGGAGAAATAATAGAATATTTCTTACAAAAAAAGCTGAATCAACAGTTGATTCTATAATTGTTATAATTCTACAGCTTCGAAAAATGATTTATCGTGGCATATCTGAAAGTGACATCAACGTTACTCGAAGTGTTTTAAAATCTTTGATTGCAAATTCTGATTCTATAACAAATGAAATCAAATCTGCGTCTGGAAAGGGTGCTTTATGAATAAATCAAACTTGAAAGGATTTCTTGTTCTCTTACTTTTGTTGCCAATGGGTCTTTCTTATGCAGAGCCTGCAACGCCTGGAACTGTTCTGACTTTTTATGTGACTGATTCTAACTTGTCAACTGATCATCGAGCAGTGATGACGGTATCTACATCTGGACTTGTTGATTTTACAATAAACGGGGTTTCAATATCTGGACCTGATGCAATGGTGGAAACTGGAATAGATACTGGAGTTTTTCAACTTGAGCTTACATTGCCAGACTCTGTAGGTGGAAAATCATTACAAAATGGTGATGTTGTTATTGATGACATATCATCAGAAAGCAGACAATTCTGGAAATCCAACTGATGTAACACAATCTGTAGTTCTATCAAGTGCGCCTTCCAAGTCCTGTAGAAAGCTCTTCGCCCAATGTTAGAATTGGACAATATTTCAAACTGGACATATATGCACCAAACTATAATCTTGATTCTCAGACGCCTGATGATATTCCACTTAGCATGATTGAAGTCCATATGGGAGGAGCACAAACTACGTTAGCAGATGGCACATTTGATGTCAATCCATATACGATGAGGGAAACTGGGCCTAATACCGATACATTTGAGGTAAATGTCAAGATACCAAAATCAATAGCAGGATTTCCTGTGGAGATGGGTTCGACGTTAGAATTTCGATTCACTGATCCATCCATGCCTTCAAGTGTATTTGTAACAGTGGGTGGGGGATCATATGGTATGCCTGCTTACTCTGGCTCAAGTGGAACAACTGCTTCAAGTCTCTAGTGATGCTCTGTCTTTGATTCCTCAAGCACTGGTATTTTATGCGTCAAACTCGATTGGAACAAATGTAAATTATATCAATTCCACTGCATTATCGAATCTACAAGAACCTGTATGCAGTCCAGTCTCTGGTTCTTTTTTCATGATGGGTACAACAACAGTGACTTGTGCGGCAAAGGATCAAAATGGAAATTCTGTGATAAAGACATTTTCAATATCTGTAATAGCGGATCAAAGTCATATTCCATCTTGGACTAAGAAGACGGTGGGATTTTGGTGTGCTGGAGAAATATCTGACAACCAATTATCTGCTGGCATGAAATATCTTGTATCAAATGGTATGATGTTGTTACAAGGAAATTCTGTAATCTCTACACCTGATAAAACAACCTTGTGTCTCTGGACTGATGGTAAAGCCGCTGATCAAGATGTGATAAGTTCGCTCTATCTTCTTTCTAGATGATAGTCTAATTTCATTTTTTTCAAATTCTGTAATCATTCAATCTTTTTATTATGTCTAGAACAATAACATTGTCTCTAGGATCTTTTTCTTTTAACTGCTCTGACCACAAGTAAAACTATTCCTATGATGAAGAATACGTAACCACCACTAGTTAGTAACTGGACATAATTACATGATTCTTGTACTTGTGAATTAAAAATTTGTGCGAATTGTCCTAAAATGGAATTGCAAAGAGATGAATATTGGAATAAAGATATGGCTGGCATGACACCAAGGATGATGAATATTATTCCAGCAACCGCCATACCTGCATATTTTTTCTGCTTTGATTGAGATTTTTTAACATCTTTTAACTTATTTTTACCTTGATATGCGCCACATATTGGACAAAATTCATGAGTTTTGAATATTTTTGAATTACATGTGATACATGATCTCATGGATGTATCTTGAGATGATTGTTGGGAATCATGTCTGTTTCCTTTTTTTGTTGAGTGTTGCTGGTATCGATAAAATTATGTTCGTCATGAAATGCTCCACATTTTGAACAAAAACTAAACATTCTTGGTACTGGAGAACCACATTTGGGACATAGATCTGAAAGATTACTGTTAATTGCTGGGCTGATCTCTCCTCCGTATCGCTGCTTTACATTTTGTATTTTATTTTCTAATGATCCTACTTTTCTTATCTTTTCAACTTCTTCCTCATGTGGATACAGATATTTGGAAACTAACATGTCGACGTATTTCTGGTCTGATGGATATAGCGGCTGTTCATTACGTAATCTTTTAGATATGGAATCTAACCTAAGTGAATCGCCATAACCAAACTCTGTTAATTGTTCAACAAGTTCGATTAATTCTTCATTCATGAATCAGTAAATATAATCCACTGATTAAAAGAGGTTTTCATTTGTCTTGTTTGTGTATCTTACACTCAAACATTATGTACAAGACTGGAAAAATATGGAAAAATGAGAAATGCGCCTTCTAGATAGAATTTAATTCTTGTGTGAATGTTATGTGATTGATGAAAGCTACTTTTGGCGCAGGATGTTTTTGGTGTATAGAACATGTTTTTAGAAAAAATGGAATTATATCAACAAGTGTTGGATACATGGGAGGTATGACGAAAAATCCTACCTATGAGGATGTCTGCACAGATATGACTGGTCATGCGGAAGTTGTGCAAGTAGAATATGATCCTTCCAAGATTTCATATGGTGAAATTCTGGACATATTCTGGAATAATCATGACCCAACAACACTGAATAGGCAAGGACCTGATGTTGGGACACAATATCGATCTGCTGTCTTCTATCATACTTTAGAACAAGAAAAAGAGGCATTACAGTCAAAAGAACGCATTGAGAGATCTGGGAAATACGGGAAAAAAATTGTAACTGAAGTAACGCCTGCAACAGAGTTTTACAAAGCAGAAGAGTACCACCAACAATATTATGACAAATGTGGAATTGTGTAGCAGTATTTTACAATGGATTTACAAAACTCTTGCAACACAGATCCGTTTTATATTCCGCCATGGATGTGTGTCACTAGTTGAATTTCAAACGACTTGGTAGGTTGATACTTTTTTTTGGTTTGATAGGGCTTGGCGCATTTATCTTTCTAAATCTTGATCTGGCACATCGCAAGAGAGAGATGTATCTATTATTTGCATTATCTATTATTTCCTTCATATCTGGATGGGTTGGTCTGTTTCGATATTCTAGGTTCTGGAACATGCTTGAATGATAATATGATTCAAGTATTTGATATGATGTATAATAATTGGTGAAAAAATACTATATTTTTATAAATATTTCATATAATATTTTTCTTAATATATTTTTAGCATAAATTCTTAAATAATTTGAAATTATATGATATATGTGATCGTAGAGTCACTACAAATGGCTTGACGATGCGTGGTCTCGCAGGAATCTTACATGAATACACGCAATGGCGTTGATTCCAAAGGAGGTAATCTCCAAAATCCTGCAATAAAGACCACGCCCTATGTTTTACTTTTTCTGAACCAAAGTTTTTTCTGAAACAAGATTATTGCAATTATGATTCCTCCTGCACCTGATAGACCTGCTATTATTAGATAGGTAAACACATTCATGTAGAGATTGAGAACACCGACATTGAATGCATATGATAACACTCCTCCATTTTTAAAATCAACAAGACTGGCTCTGATTACATGGTTTCCAGGTTCATTGAATGTGTAATCTACATCCCATTTTCCAGAATCGTGGTCTGCGGGAGGAAATGATCCTACCATGTTGTCATTGTAATAAATTTCAGCTCCCATTCTGAAATTATCAACAGGATTTTCATTCTGGTCAAGAACTATGAAATGCACTGTTGTATCTTTTCCTACTTCTGGAACTGGGGGAGTGGTCTCTACCCTGACTTCATAATCTCCAATCCTTGCCGAGTCTGTACTAAATGGAGGGTGGGCTATCTCGTATATTCCAAGTCCTACGAAGAAGCTCAGATATATTGGTAATAAAAGATAGAATCGTTTATTCACAAAGTGACATTAGGCTTGTTCATATATTACGTTGCCTCTATTTGTCAGATTGAAAAACATCTGATACTATGATGTAAAGTAATTTGTAATACCATGTTCTAGCAAAGAATTGTCAAGATCTGAGATACTAATAAAGACAGATGCTGTCAATTTAATCTTGAACAAGTTGGTATCAAAAAAAATTTTAACAGTTATGGTAGTTGTGGTAGCAATAGTCGTATTTGTATGTCTTGAACAGAATTTTAGAAATGAAGTTTCATCTTCGATTGTAGTACCTAAGCATGATTCGTATGTCACGGAATATTCATTGCCTCCGGATTCTGCTCCAAATGGATTGGTTGTAGACAAGTCAGGTTTGGTTTGGGTAACATCTAAGAATTCAACGCTTTATTCTGTTGATCCACAAAGTGGACAGGTGAAAAATTATGAGATAAAGGGTGGGCAAATACCATATGAGAATACTGGCGTAAATTCTGTCATGGTTTGGGCTATTGTGGAGGCAGATGATGGAAAGATTTGGTTCTCCCATCTAGGATCGACATCTATCTGGAGATTTGACCCTTCAAGCGGTATTTTTGATTCATACAAGTCTGAAACTGGGGCTCCCTTTCAGATGAAGGCGGATGGTGATAAAATCTGGTTTACTACACTGCGTGGAGATACAATCGGTGTAATGGAAAAATCACAAAATGGTACCTATACAGTTTCTACTTTTGATACTATTTCCCACGCAAATCCTGCTGGAATATTTTTACAAAATAATTCTGTGTGGACAGCTAATGTGGGTTCTCAAAATATTTTCCAGTATAAAATCAACCAAGATAATTACACTACAAAAAGCATTTCAATTATTAGAGAAATTCCATCAGGTAATGCTACCTTGTTTTCATCTCCCACTGATTTGTTTGTAGACAGGAACACTTTGTGGTTGACTGAACATGGCACAAGCTTTCTGACAAGTTATGATCTTAATAGTGGGAAAATCACACGATATCCAACTTCTCAAAATACTTTCAATACGACCACTCTTCCTTTTTGGATTAGAGGAATTGCTGATCCAAAAGTTTTGTGGTTCAATGAACATCAGGGAAATAAAATTGGACGTTTTGATATATCCAATAAAACGTTGACAGAATATTCAATTCCATCGTTACCAAAAGATGGTTATCTTACTTATCCTCTTAATATTTCCCAAGACCCCTTGGATGAAAAAATCCTCTGGTTTTCAGAATGGAATACAGATAAGATTGGAGTGGTAAACGGACATGTTGTTATACCATTTGAAATAAATCTCAATGCTACACAAATAACACTGAAAAATCACAGTACAAATGTTGTTGCTCTACAAGTTATGAATTACATGAACAGTTCTAACCAATTGTTTCTTAACGCATCAAGTTCAATTACTCCTACTGCGTCACTCGGGAATCTGTCCATACAGTTTTCTTCCAATATTGTGACTCTTTCTCATAATAGTACTGTGCAACTAACTATGAGAGATGGTGGGGTAGATCCTGGAAATTATACTGTTGGAATAAGTGCGTCTGATGGGATGGTGACAACCACTAAATTCCTTGATTTGTCCATATTGCCCTAGTTTTATGCCTATTATTTCTCAAAAAAATGGCTGGTAACTATGCATTTTTCTAGTGCATACTCCTTGATCTCAGAAAATCTAAACTCCTCTATTATGAAATGAATGAAGTCTTCTTTGTATTGGGGTAACTCTATTTTCTTTTTTGTATTTTTATCTTCATAATATTCTACATCTGGACCCTTGCCTAGTAGGTTATTACACATGTCTCTCAACTGGTCCATATTGAATTTGTCCAAAAGAAAATATTTGCTTGAAAGTTCTTTGTAAAATATCTTATCTGCAGACTCCATCTCATTTTTTATCTTTGATATGTCAGAATCTCTAGTTTCATCATCTTTCGATCTTTCATGTGAGTCATCACGTTGCATTTGATATTGAAATATTTTTTCCCAAAATATATACTGTGAAAATTTCTCAAAGTTTTTTCTTATCTTGCATGTTATCTGTGTTCAAACATGAAAATAATATCTAAGGATCTATACGATAATCTAGTGTTTTTGCTATTGGTAACAATTGATACATTGTTATCATGTTGACCAAAAGTTTTCAAGTGATCTGTGAAAACTGGATCTGGGAATGATCCGTAATGTCTTTTTCTATGAAATCATCATCTGACCCTGTTTGCGCAAAAATGCAATCTGATCTAATGGATGAAAACAAAGATGATGTGGTAGCATATTTGACAATCATTGTATTTTGATCGTAGATCAAGTTTGTACAAGTTACATTGTTCTGATAATTTTGAACCTGTTTGGAGAATTGTATTAATTTGCAAAACTCGATCAGTTTTTGATCGAATTTTTTTCATTTTCAAAACATACTGTAAGATCTTTTACCTTTCCAGTCATGGTCGTTATGTAATTGGTTATATATGGTACCACTTTATAACCTATTTAAATGCCACAAACAAAACCGATTGTCGACATCGTAAACGTGGTTGCCTCTGCTTCAGTAGACCAAAAAATTGATCTCGTGGCAATTACAAAAGAATTTCCGGACGTTGAATACCATCCTGAACAATTTCCAGGCCTTGTCTTTAGATTAAAGTCTCCAAAAACTGCGACACTTATCTTTAGCTCAGGCAAAATGGTTTGCACTGGCTCAAAATCCGAAGAGGCTGCAGTAAATGCTGTAAATACAGTGGTACAAAGACTTCGAAAAGGCAAGATAAAAATAAAAAAGAATCCAGAAATTACAATTCAAAATATAGTAGCTTCTGTTAGTCTTGGCGGCAAAGTTCATTTGGAAAAGGCCGCAAGAAGTCTCCCAAGAAGTATGTATGAACCAGAACAATTTCCTGGCTTGATACATAGGATGCTTGACCCACGTTCAGTGGTTCTCATATTTGCATCTGGGAAACTAGTGTGTACCGGAACAAAGAAAGAGGCCGAAGTCTACCGCGCAGTCCACAATCTGCATACATTATTAGAAGAAAAGAAACTCATGGAATACGAGTAATCGTAAAACCATTCTCTAAATTTTTATAAATAATTTATTCTTTCTGTCTTTTAACATCCATGTTTTTCTGTATCATGCTTCCACCAAATGATATTGCTAGATTGATTCCAAGTGAAATAACTGCTATGTAAATTGGACCAAACATTGTTTTTAGTAACGATGATGTCAGTGGACCAAAACTATTTGTCATCTCTACCATGAGTATGCCTGATGATATTCCTACAAGCAGGCCAATTATCAGCGGCGTCTTTTTGAGCATTTTTGTGTAAAGCCCAAAAAATACTGCAGGTAAAATTTGTACTATGAGTATTCCTCCAAGTAGTTGTAGTGATATTGCATAAGTTGCTGGAACTGAAAATACAAACCCTAAAGCTATGAACTTGAAAACAGTTGACGATATCTTTGTGATTTTAATCTCTGACTTGTCTGAGAGGTTTGGTTTTATCTCCTTGATGATGTTTCTAGTCAAGAGATTTGCTTGGGCCATGGCCATGATTGCCGCAGGCACTAGACCTCCTACGAAAATTCCAAGCAACGCAACCCCTGAGAACCAACTTGGTAATGTGTACAGGATCAATGAAGGAACCACAAGTATTCCACGTGAACTCTCTGGAAATCCCGACAAGAACTTCATTGCATCTGGAACTGCATAGACCAATATGCCCATTAGTGCAAGCACTGCAAGCCCAATTCCATAGAGTGGTAATAGTGCAGTACTTTTACGAAGTTTTTGGACGCTTTGAGCACTAAGTACTCCACTTATTGCATGTGGATATAGGTAAAGTGCAAGTGCACTACCGAGAATGAGAGTTGCATATGCTGGAACTAGACTTTCTGGTAATGTAACATAACTGCTGTTTGCCGCCTTGAACGCATTTCCGAAACCTCCTATGCTAATTGGTACTACAACTATGACAACAATTACTGTTATCCATACTAGAATATCTTTGAATATTGCAGTAAGGGTTGCACCACGTAAGCCACTTGTGTAAGTAAAAGCTGCCAGGATTACAAAAGCAACAAGAAGTGATATCTCTTGAACCATCTGCGAATTGGCATATCCTGCAAGCATTACCGTGAGCACTGATTGCATTCCAACTATCTGGAGAGCGATGTATGGTAACTCTGCTACAATTCCAGTAATTGCAATCATGATTGCAAGTGTTTTACTGTTGAATCTGTCCTTGACAAAGTCTGATGCTGTGATGTATCCTTTTTCTTTTGCAAGTGTCCAGAGTCTAGGCATTGCAACTAGAGCCACTGCAAAAGTTAGCATCACATACGGAATTGCAAAAAAATACAGTGCGCCTTTTGCAAATACTCCTGATGGGATTGCCACAAAACTGTATGCGGTGTACAGGTCTGCACCAATGAGGAAAAATACCAGTGTCGTTCCAAGTTTTCTTCCTGCAAGTGACCACTCGTGTACGTGGTTTAGATCTCCCCTTCTCCAATACTTGCCGTAAAACCCTAATCCCATAAACACAATAAACAGCAAAACAAATACGATGAAAACATCTGAGCCTATCATGGTTTATTCTCCACTAGTTTGGAATATGCAAGATAAAATCCGGTACATGCAACAAGCCAAAATGTTTGAAACCAATAGAAAAACGGCAGTCCAAATAACTCTGGTGATTCTCTGTTGTATATGGGAACTCCCAAGTTCACAAACGACGGTATCAAAACAAGTAGTGCAAGTATGACATACCTAGTTTTAGAATGCATACCCATCTTGAACTAGGTAGTAAAAATATAAGCATTCAGAATTATTCTAATACGACAATCACTATATTCTACCGTGGAAGATGAGCCGTCCGAGTCATTTTGTCAGGATGTTGTAAAAAACCATGATTGCTCTAAACTAGAAAGACCTGTCTATGTAATCCAAGAACATCATGCATCAAAACTGCACTGGGACTTGAGATTTGAGATGGAGCGTACTTTGAAAAGTTGGGCCTTGCCAAGAGAACCACCCCAAAAAATTGGTGAAAAACGCTTGGCAATATCAGTTGATGATCACCCTATTGGATATGCATTATTTGAAGGTCAAATTCCAGAGGGAAACTATGGAGCAGGTAAGGTCAGAATTTGGGACAAGGGTACATTTGAAATCATAGATAATAGTATCAGAAAAATAATTGTGAACATACATGGTTCCAGGTTACAGGGAAAATACTGTCTTGTACATTTTGAGCCAGAAGAAAAAAATTGGTTGTTTTTTAAATTAAAATATGATTCTAGGTAGATTTTTCTTTTTTTCCAATAGCAATTAAAAACATTGTTTCCTTGTTTTCTGCATGTGGGGAAAAGAAATTTGTTACAAGATCATCATAAAATGTAAGTCCTGTTGCTCCAAGGCCTAGTGCATATGATGCTAGATACATTTTACCTCCTGTTATTGCTGCATCGATCTGAGCTACTCTATAACCACGATTTCCAAAATGCTCTAAAATTTTGTCAAGGTTTAACATGAAAAAGATTGTAACACTTGCGTCATACGGCAGATCTTGGTCTAGTCCCAAGTTTCCTGATGCATATCTGAAATTACCTTTACGTAATTGTTCTAGTGAATTTTTTTCTTTTACAAAATAATATGAACCTGACTCGAGTCCATCTACTGCGTTTACAATGATGTAAATGTCAGATAGTGATTCCATGCTTGTAAAATCTGAGTTTATTTTTGATGTTGTCTGGTTGAGTATGGTTGACAGCTGATCAAACGTTATAGATTCAAGTGAAAACTTTCTTGTAGAACCACGTCTGATTATTGTATTCTCTAGGGACTCTTGAATCGGGATGTTTTTTCCAAGTGGGATGAGTCTAGTGGAATATTTCTTTTCTAGCGTGATTTGACGCCTCCATGATTTCACCTCTGTCTCAGTTAAAAGACAGGATGATTCGTGCATGGCATTAATCTCTGGATACTCTATTTCATAGTCTGATGAAACTGCCTCAATGTTGATTTCTTCTATTGGCAGACAGATTGGTGTGTCTTGTTTTGTCTGCCCTAAAGGTACGATTGCAATAGGTGCCTCCTCGTTGATATCTAATGCCAACAACTGACATATCTTGGAATCTACAAAACCTGTGATTATTTTTGAGGGAATTTTATGAGCAGATGTGATGGCAAGTGTATTTGCAAGAATTGTTCCACTGTCCCAAAATGCATGTCTGTATTCTCGTGATTGGTATTTTATGGAATTTCTGGCAAATACATCTGTAAAAATCAAAATCATTGGAGCCTGGTTTGTAAATGGTTCCTCTGCAGTAAACTGTGATACACATTTTCTAAAATCTCCTAGACGTATCGTGTCTAGTTTCATATGTTTTGGATCAAAGTGATATACTCCTGCATCAAGTCCTGGAATGTCAGAACAGACAATGTAAATCTCAATGTGATATAGCGCCCCGGTGCAAGATGCGGCACGAAAATCCATTTCTCCCAGTCCTTGAAATTTTATTTTTTTTGTAATGCCTGATGAAAAGTACAAAATTCTACCAAGTATGCCAAGATCAGGAATGGTATGATTGTCAATGTTTTCTGTAGAGATTGCATCAAGTGCAGAAATCCCTATTGGGGTTTTGTCTATTGGCAGGTTAATTTGTGATACGTTCTTGTAAATTTTGTAAGGTGTTGGTCTGTGAGAGGGATGGTATACATGAAATCTGTTAAGCAACATTCCGTTTGGGTGCTTTGTACCGTTGTGGTAGTGCCATGTTGCTTCGGTTTCATAATTTTGCACAAATATCGGTTGTAGAATTGATCTTGTAAAAGTATCGTATGGGGTATCAAACAGAAGATTATTAGTGGTTGATTTTTTTAAAATATGTTGTAAATGATGGAAAATGAAGATATGGTTGTAAAATTATCTGAGATACAAAATCTGTCATGTATTATGTATGTTGACACAAAATCATATTCAATTCAGAAAATATCTATTGTCAAGTCCACTATTCCTGTACGGAAACCAACCACTAGGGGAGGTGTGTACTTTACAGATACTATGGCCTATAAAATCAAAGCAATCATACCTGATATGTCAATTTCTGCAGAAATTCCAAAACTCATGTTAGGCCCAAATACTGATTTCAAGCCAATTCTGATTAAAACCGCTCTAACAGTTGCCAACGCTGAACATCACGTAACACTGATCACACATCTCACAAATGCTGTAAATACAAAAGAGCATGTGGAATTAAATCTCATAATAGACAAGGTGGATGTGAAATAATTTTGTTTTACATGATTACTATATTATACTGGCAAATTGTGACAACTGTATGAAAATTCTAATTACGATAATTTTGACTTTGTCTGTACTTGCAGGGATTGGACATGTCTTTGCACAAGTAGAGCCTCCTGGATTTACAAATGCTACTAGTATTAGTTCTGTTTCTGGTGATTCTGAGTTGCCATCTCTATTGGTTTCAAGTGATGGAATTTTTACAATTTGGACTGAAACAGAATCTGGAAAGTCTAATGTCTTATTTTCAAAAAGCACTGATGGCGGATATACATTTGATAATCCAATAAATTTGTCTACAACCACAACTGGACAGTCAAGTTATCCGCAATTTGCAGAAAATAACAACCACGTTTACGTTGTATGGCAATCAGCACTCTCTGGTACTTCGAACATATTGATGACACGAAGTCTTGATGGTGGAACTAGTTTTGAAAAACCCATTCAACTAAGTGATATCTCACAACTTTCTGCATTCCCTCAAGTTGCACTATCTGGAAATAATGTATATTCTTCTTGGATTGAAAAGTCTACAGATAATTCGACTAATGTCATATTTGCAAAAAGCAATGACCAAGGGAATTCATTTGGTACTCCGTTACATGTGACGCACAATGTGGGAAATTCTGGAATTCCAAAACTATCTGCAGATGGAAATAATGTCTATTTGCTATGGGAGGATAACAGTAGGGGAGATTATGAGATATTTCTAAGCAAAAGTAGTGATTCTGGATCTTCATTTCATGTACCACTTGATATGAGCACAACTGATGGGCAATCTGGAACGCCAGAGGTAATTGCATCTGGAAATAATGTATATGCTGTGTGGATGGATAACACCTCTGGAAATTATGATATATTTTTTGCAAAAAGCACTGATGGTGGGCTCACATTTGAAAAACCTGTTGACATTAGTAATCTAAAAGGAGACTCGGGATATCCACAACTTACAGTGTGGAAAAACAATGTCTATGTCACATGGACTCAAACAATGACTGGCATAAACTATGATGTCTTTTTTGCAAAGAGCACAAATAATGGTGATACCTTTGACCAGCCGATAAATCTAAGTAACAACCCTGGCCCATCTGGGTGGCCACAAATTGCATCGGATGGAAATATCTATGTAAGCTGGGCAGACAACTCCACTGGAAAATTTGACATCTTGATCACAAAAAGCACTGATGGAGGTACATCCTTTGAAAGTCCAACAAACTTGAGCCATTCAAAAAGTGAGTCGTATGAAAATGATATGGCCACGTTAAACAATACTGTATACATGGTATGGCAGGAAGAGGAAGGTCAGAGTGGAAACCACACTATAGTCTTCTCAAAGAGCACCACATTTGTTCCAGAGTTTGGTCCATTTGCATCCATTGCATTGGTTGTATCAATAGTTTCTATAATTGCGATATCGTTCAGATCTAATTTACGAATGAATATTAATTGAAATTCTTTGTAATTCATTTCTAATTTCAAATCAAGTTCTGATGATGGTTAGAAGTTACTTGGTTTGGTAATTTTTTCTTACTAGTTTTTTACTATTTCCAAAGTCTATTGTATTTTTGGAATATATGATAGCAACAGCTATCAAACCTACTGCCATTGCGGGACCTGCTAAATCTGCATAACTGAATTCAAGCGGCACTCCTAAAGTGGTATTTTTTTGTACTGTATTTTCAATAAATCCTGGTGTTATACTGCTAGTAAGAATTCCAAGTGCATTTGCGCGTTGCTCTGCCAATATTATATCTCCGTGAGAATCAGTTGTTACCCATTGAGTAAAAGATGACTTTGTGGGAATGTCAAATTCGTTGGTATTGCCAGTTCTTGGGTCTATTACTGAAATTTTATCTAAAGTATGCTGAGCTACCCACAGATCATGATTTGAATCAAAGGTCATTCCAAAAGGTAGTCCTTGAGCATCAGTGCTATACTTTTGGAATGTTTTTATTAATGGATCAAAGGCTGATACGGCTTTACCATCATGTTCTGAGACAAAAACTTTGCCAGTTACAGGGTCATAGGAGATTGCAGTAGGACTTGCAAGAGTGCTGTTAAATGGGGTATACTCGGTTACTTTGTAACTTTGTGCTGGGTCAATATTTGCAATTTTTCCAGTACCACTTTCTGCTACCCATATTTGACCAGATGATTGGTCTATGGAAATTCCGAGAGGCGCAGAATCCGATGACAAATTAATTGAATGAAATGTTTTTGTTACCACATCGAATTTTAAAACTTCTCCAGTATTTGATACTGTCAACCATGGATTATCTGAACTATCTATGGTTATACCTGAAACGATTCCATTGTTTGGAATTGGATATTGTTGGTTCTTACCACTATCTGGTTGATAATAACCTAAAATTTTTGAAATTGGATCAATATACCAAATATTATTGTTGAAATCAATGACTGATGAAGTTATTATGTTTGTTCCATTGATTTTGTGTTCTGTATATTGTTTTGAATTTAGATCAAACTCCCATATTCTTCCACTGTTTATTGCAGAGTCTCCAACCCATACCACATTTCTAATACCATCATAAATTGGGTATAATGGTAATGCAGTCTTGTCTGGAATTTTATATTCTGTGATATTTGCTTGTATCTGACTCAAGTTTGGTTTGACATACAAGTCGTCAAAAGTTGTAACAGCATTAAGTGCACCAGTTTGTGTCGTTACTCCTTCTACCTGTGCTTGCCAGTGGCCCGCTATTGCAAAGGCGGTTGTATTTACAGAAAATACTCCTGGAGATATTTCTTGGGCATTATCTATGACTAGAGGACCTATGCCTTTGTCTATTTGATTTAGTGTTATATCTGTGGAGTTTATGTTGATTGGCTTGTTGTTATGATCCAAAAATGAGACGGTGACATTATTCTTTCCAGCATAATATGGATTCATGGTTAAGACTATGTTTCCATTATCGGTGACTCTTGTTTCTGTAAATTGGTTTTGGAGTGAATCCAGTGGTGTGGAAAAAGCGAAAATGTGTGGAATTTGCTGTTGCTGTTGTGCTAATTCATTTTGATATTGAATACTTGGGGTTCCAGAATCGACAAGTAATGCTATTGTAATAATGAGGATTAGGCCTAATATGGCCTCGATCTTTATGCTCTTATCAAACTTTAGTAGAATAGATTTTGTGTTGTGACTCTTGCTGTCATCTAAAGCGTGATCAACTGCAAAGATTCCACTTTGTCTACCTGAAGAAGAGAGGGGTGTCGTACTGATATCTTTTTTCTGAATAATTCTCTGGTTGAAAGCACCAAGACCAATAATTATTCCCACCAATGATAATTTTATGATGAGTATTTCTCCGTATATTGATCCAAGAGTTATTGAAAGATTGTTTTCAAGTGAATACAAAAGAGACGGTCCTGTGATTACAACTATTCCAAGAAGTGCAACAACTATTGTAGAAAATCGTGGAATTATGATGGATAGAACAGACAAACTCACACCTCTGTCTTGCATCTCTTTTAATTTTGGCATCATGACAAATGCAAGATATATTATACTTCCAATCCAAAGTGACGCTACAACATTATGTACAAAGTCAAATATTGGTGGTAATATCTTGCCACTTGCGGCACTATGACTGATCAATGTAGTAGTGGTGAGGACAGCTATTCCAATTCCAAATAGAATTGCGACTTGGCTCCTCGGTAAAACGGTGTTTGATTTTTTTTGTTTAATGTATGCAATTAATGCAATGCCAAACAAAGCCAAAGAAAATACTAGTCTGATGAGCCACGAGTTTCCAAAGGTTGTGTTTAATGCCTCTAAAAATCCCGCATTTATTGCACTGGCCTCAGCTACAATCATTGCTACATCTCCGCCCAAAATAATTATCGAGCCAATCAATACAATCTTGGTCATGCTCTTGTCAATCTTGACACGAGTTGATTCTACTACGTCTCTTAGTCCTGAAATTCTAGAAATGGGATTCCATAACCAGAGTGATGAGAAAGCAGCTCCTACTACCATGATTTGTCCCACAAGTGATGGATATCTTGCTATTGCATCGGGAATTGATACAATGTCTGAGAAACTAACATTCTCTTTTACGTTCAAGAGATTTTGTGGTATGGGTTCTCCAATGGAAAAAACAAAAGCATTTGTTGTTGTATGTCCATCCGATGAATCAAGGACTTTGGTATATACTGTGTAAATTCCATTTGGAATGTCTGATGGCAATGTTACAACTGTTTTTTCGTGATCAGGTGTGATGGTGTGCCAATCATTGTTTTGTACGCCTTTTCCGTTAGAGTCTAAAACCTTTATCGAACTATAACGTATGTCAATGGGATCAATAAAATCTACTTCAATTTGTGATGGTGGTGTATTTAGTGACGTAAATGGTGCAGGGCTACTGTAGGTTACAAATGCGTGCGCATATGATTTGGGAATATTTGGAGTTATGACTAGAACAGACAAAGTTACAACGATTACTAGAATTATTTTGGACGATGACATCTTTGATAATTTCTTCTTTTTATTTTTCATCGTACTATTATCCAATCTTTCATCACCATTTAAAATTTAATACAATTGTGGTACAACTACAAAACAGACTATACGGCATGTTCTTCTTTTGTACCAGAATCTATATAAGATAAATATCATTACATGTTTTCAGAATCAATATATGAAAACTAGCAAGTTGATCATTCCTGTAATTCTCGCTATATCTGTGATGATGGTAATACCACTTGTAGTCCATCCTGCAGAAGCTCATATTCTAAAAACATTTCAAAATGTATCGGTAAAAATTGGGTGGGATAATGAACCGCCGCTTGTTGGCGATACAAACAAAATAGATGTCTTTGTTTACAATGGAGCAAACGATTCTGCACCAGCCATGTCTAACACTGCTCTTGATAACATGAAGGTAATCATACAATATGGAGGACAGACAAAAACACTTACTTTAGATCCAAGTGATGACACGCCTGGATTGTATACTGCAGCTATAATTCCGTCCCAGATTGGAACTTATAACATAATGATCCAAGGAACAATAAATGGAACAACAATTCCATCTACTACTTATCCATTGCAACTAGTTGAAGCCAAGGACAAGTATAACTTTCCTTGATAAATTGTGAGTGCTTATGAAGACTAGAACTTTTGTAATACCAATAGTGCTCGCTTTAACACTCCTTGTAATTTCCCCATACTTGGTACATCCTGCAGAAGCTCATATTCTAAAAACATTTCAAAATGTATCGGTAAAAATTGGGTGGGTAATGAACCGCCACTTGTTGGCGATATAAACAAAATAGATGTCTTTGTTTACAATGGAACAAATGATTCTGCACCAGCCATGTCCAACACTGCTCTTGATAACGTGAAGATACTTGTCCAGTATGGGGGAAAAACAAAGACGCTCACTTTAGATCCAAGTGATGACACACCTGGATTGTATACTGCTGCTTTAACTCCTGGTCAACTTGGAACTTATAACGTAATCATCCAGGGAACAATAAATGGAACAACAATTCCATCTACTACTTATCCATTGCAACTAGTTGAAGCCAAGGACAATTATTATTTTCCTCCAATGACTGGCAATACTACTGGAACGAACATGTCAAGTACAAACAACCAAGCAATATCTCCAGTATCTCAAACTGTTGTCAATCATCTAGAAAGTGATATAACTGACGCAAAAAACTCTGCAAACACTGCAGTCCAAAGTTATGCTCGAGTTGCACAATCATTTCAAGAAGTAAAGGATTCCATTGATGTTCTGTATATGGTAGCTCTTGTAGGAATCGGTATTGGTGTGGCAGGAGTTGTTATTGCAGTAACTGCCTTGACAAGAAAAACATCCTAAATCAAATTCTAACTTTAGTGGCATATGTGAAATATTCTGACTAACTCATTTCATTTCCAAAAGTTCAACAAGGCCACATTTTGTGTTTTTTGTATTAAGATCTACAAATGCAATCCGACGCTCATCAAAACCTTTTACTGGATTTACAAGAATGGTTGCACCTTTTTTTGCAAGAGATTCTAATTCTGTTTCTATGTTTTTTACCTCAAAGCACAAGTGATGTATTCCACCTCCTGACTTTGCAAACTCGCTAATTGCCGAGTCTGGAGATGATGGTTCTATTAACTCCAGAAATGGATCACCTATTTTTAAGAGACAAATGTTGACTTTTTGGCTACCGACTGGCATTATTGTGCTTGTAGTCTCAAAATTAAGATAGTTTTTGAGCTCACCAAGAGATTGTTGTATGTTACTAACTACAATGCCGATGTGGTGCAGTTTCACAAATGATGGGTGTTGTACGTGTACTATAATCTAACGAATGCCTGTTAATTTTATATTGATACTGGATTCAAGTGATACTGTGTTAGAAAAACTAGTCAAAGATTCAAAGGCGCTTGAGAAAGCCATTGCTGGAGAAGAACTCACGTATGACGATGGAATTGAGTTAATGTCTTATGATAATCTCTACATGTTAGGTGCAGCAGCAGACTTGGTTAGACAAAAAAGAGTTGGACAACAAGTAACCTTTGCAGCATCATATTATCTGAATTATACTAATGTCTGTGCAGCAAGCTGCCAAATGTGTGCATTTTATAGAAAAGGAAACGAATCTGATGCATACACATTATCTGCAAAAGACATTGAGGGCCGTGTTGCAATAGCAAAGAGCTTGGGTGCAACTGAAGTCCACATTGTTGGAGGATTTCACCCAGAACTTCCATTAGAGTATTATGAAGAAATGTTCAAAACGATAAAAACCAGTCATCCTGAAATGCACATCAAGGCACTTACTGCTGCAGAAGTATTTTTCATAGCGAGATTGACAAAAAATTCTGTAAAAGAAGTATTAACTAGATTGAAAACCGCAGGCTTGGATACAATGCCAGGTGGCGGTGCAGAATTATTTCACCCTGACATACGAAATAAAATAGTCCGTGGCAAGTGTTCTGGTCAAGAGTGGCTTGATACTATAGAACAGGCTCATAATCTTGGAATAAAGAGCAACGTAACTATGCTCTTTGGACATATTGAAAAGCCTGAGCATATTGTTGATCACCTTGTAAAAATCCGAGAGGTTCAAAAGAGGACAAAGGGATTTCTCACATTGATACCGCTCAAGTTTAGTCTTGACAACACCGAACTTGAGAAGAAGGAACTGGTAACATCTGAGAGTTCTTCAACATATGATCTTCGAGTTACTGCAGTATCACGACTGATGCTTGCAAATCAACTTGACAATATTTCTGTATACTGGGTTGCGCTAGGCAAAAAGCTTGCTCAAGTTGCACTCACATATGGTGGAAATGACTTGGTTGGAACTGCTTTTTCTGAAGAGATTTATCGTGCTGCAGGCAAGGGAACAAACTCTTCGATAATTGAATTGGCAAATATGATTAAAGAAATTGGACGAGAACCTGCCCAGCGAGACACGTTTTTCAATGTTATAAAAAAATTCTAAATAGTTTTTTTAAAAATTAAGAGTTGTGCATGCTAATCTGAATCATGCTTTTTGGTATCTCTCTCTGCCAAGTATTGTTTTTCATAGTTGTATCTTGCATGTAGTGTTTCTTGATTATGGTAGTTATTTTTCTTGCAAGCGCTATTGGACTCATTGCGGCTTTGCTTGTGACAAGAACAATGTTGTCAAACAATGGAAATGATAGCATTGACAAGTTTTTTCTATCTACGTGAATGTATCCAATCTCTCCAAACTCATCGTCAAAGTCTCTTCCCATTGATATTGTTAATGCGCATTGCATGAAAAACATCTCCTCGCTTTTCTGATTGACTGCCTGTAAACTAGTCTTATCTTGAACTCTTCTTTCTATGGCTCGTCCATGTTTGTTTATGATGGAAACTGACTGGATGTTGTCATTAGTCTCTAGAATTGTATTGCACAGTTCGTCAAATCCTATTGTGGAGATATTATTCATATTGATGAATTATAGCGAAGAAGTTGTTATAAAATAGTTTGAAAGATTGTTCTAGAACTTTGTTTGATCGCTAAGCGCACTTCTACATGTGTGTTGCCGTCTATCTAGATTTCAGCAGGCTTTTGCGTAACTGGTTTTCCGTCTCCGCCTTTTTTCCTGCGTTTCAAACCAATGCTGATTAATACAATGAAAAATCCAATGCCGCCAATCATTGCGGCAATGTTACCTAGTCCTGCATTGACTATCTCTGCTTGGTTTAATGCATCTATCTCATCTTGTGACATGTCTGCCTTACCAGTTGGAGCATTCTCATTTAGATATCCGTAAACTGAAAAGCCTGTTGCAAGCATTGCAATACCTAGTACAAAGACACGTTTGTCCATTAGAATAATTCAAGACTTGTGGTAAATAACTTAAGCTATACGAAGTCTCAAATTCTGGAACTAGACTTTTTTCTATTCCAAACTGGAACAAGTTTCTTATTGCTTGCTCTCCTAGTACTCCCATCTCTATTGTTACATCGTTTACATACATTCTAACAAACCTGTCAATTGTTTCCTTTGACTGTCCTCTGCCATATTGCATTGCGTAATCAAGTGCTTCACTTGGTCTTGCCATGCCGTATACGATTGACTCACGGAAAAACTCGTCAAACTTTTTGATGACATCAATTCCGAAATGATTACTCATTACGTTAACTCCAAGCGGAACTGGCAAGCCTCCAGTACTGTCTCTCCACCATGAACCAACATCAAGGAGTTTTACCAAATTCTTTTGATCATATGTAATCTGTCCTTCATGTATTACCAAGCCTGCGTCAACTTGACCACTTGCCACTGCATCTGGAATGTCACTGAATTTCATTTCGATATGGTCAAATTTACCAATCATGAGCTCTAGTAGGAGAAATGCCGAGGTAAGTTTGCCTGGAATTGCTATCTTTGACTTTCGCAATCTCTCTGCATCCATGTCTTGCTTTGCAACTACAATTGGACCGTATCCCTTTCCAAAACTGCCTCCACTTCGCAATATGGTATATTCATCAAGGTATGCACAGGCATGGGCTGAGACTGCAGTTACATCAAGCTCGTGCTTTAGAGAACGTTTGTTCAAGGTTTCGATATCTTCTACCACGTGTTTTACATTAAAGAGAGGTGAGGTAACCTTGCCACTTAGCATTCCGTAGAACATGAAAGCATCATCTGCATCAGGTGTGTGACCTATTGTAATATCCATGATTAGTAATTTTTATGTCTATTATAAAAATCAAGTTTGTATGGATTATTTCCAATTAACATCGATCATCTAATTTTGGTCTAATTCTTGTTTACAAATTCACCATGTTTGTATAAAATAAAAAAAGAAATTTGTTTCTCTGTAAATATAAAAAATCATGACATGCTAGATCTTCCATGATCCATTGATTTTTTTTATAATTCTTCTAAACGTTTAATAGCGGCCGGAAAAGGATTTAGCTAAACCATGAAATTCAAGGCGACAGATCAAATTCTGAGTATTATTGGTAACAAGAAAAATATTAGAAACTTTGGAGTCATAGCTCACGTAGACCATGGAAAGACAACCATGAGTGATAGTCTTTTAGCTTCTAGTGGAATTATCAGTCCGTCCGTTGCAGGCCAAGCTTTGGCACTTGATTCAATGAAACTTGAACAAGACAGACAGATGACAATCGTTCAAGCAAACGTTACATTACTTTACGAACAAGCAGGCCAAGAATATGTAATCAACATGATAGATACTCCTGGACACATTGACTTTACTGGTAGAGTAACTCGTAGTCTTCGAGCCATAGATGGTGCAGTTGTTGTGTCTGATTCAGTAGAGGGTATAATGACACAGACTGAAACTGTAACTCGTCAGGCATTAGAAGAGAGAGTAAAACCTGTTCTTTACATTAACAAGATTGACCGTCTCATAAAGGAGCTAAGATTGCCTCCGGAGAAGATGCAAGAATGGTTGCTTGAAATTATTACAAACTTTAACAGACTAATCGATATCTATGCAGAACCTGAATACAAGGAAAAATGGAAGGTAAGCATTCAGGACGGTAGTGTGTCATTTGGTTCTGCAAAAGACAAGTGGGGATTTAACGCAGATGTAATGAAGAAGAAAGGAATTTCATTCAAGGATATTTACGAAGCATATTCTGAAGGCGGAGATGTCAAGAAACTTGCAGAAAAAGCTCCATTGTATGACGCAGTACTTGGAATGGTTGTAAAACATCATCCATCACCTGATGTTGCACAAAAATACAGAATTCCAAAAATCTGGAAGGGTGACTTGGAATCTGATATTGGAAAGGCACTCTTGAACTGTGATGATAATGGTCCTACCGTAATGATGATAGTAAACATGACAGTAGATCCTGCCGCAGGTCCTGTGGCAATTGGGCGTTTGTTTTCTGGTAAAATAAAAGACGGTGACCGCATACATTTGATTGATACAAAACGAGAAGGTAGAGTCCAATCTGTCAACTTTTTCATGGGTAACCAAAGAGAAATGGTCGGAGAACTTGCAGCAGGAAACATTCCAGCATTGCTTGGATTGGAACATGCAAGAGCAGGTCAAACACTGTCTTCAATTGCAGGCATTCAAGCATTTGAAGGAATTCACTATGTATCAGAGCCTGTTGTACAAATTGCAGTAGAACCAAAACATCCTAAAGACTTACCAAAATTAGTTGAAGCACTAAACCGTATTACAATTGAAGACCCTAACTTGGTTGTAAAAATTAACGAAGAATCAGGTGAGACTGTAATTGCAGGAATGGGTGTGTTACACCTTGAAATTGCAACTGCACTTATTGCTGATGCCAAGGTGGAGATTATAACATCACAACCATTGATCAATTATAGAGAAACAATTCGTAGCGGTGCAGGACCTATCATGTCCAAGTCACCTAACAGACACAACAAAATTTTCATGAAGGTTGAACCATTGGATGAGAAAATTGCTGAAATGATACGAAATGGAACACTAAACGAGTACAAGGACAAGAAGGAAGTTGCTACTATACTGAAAGCAGCAGGCTGGGATGGCGATGAGGCAAAACGTGTCATGAGATTTGATATTAGAGGTAATGTGGTAGTAGATGGAACCAAGGGTGTCCAGTTTGTAGGCGAATCTACTGATTCTATTCTATCAGGTTTTGAAGATTCTGTAAAGGAAGGTCCTCTTGCAAGAGAACAAGTAAGAGGATGCAAGTTTACATTCCATCATTTTGTTCCACACGAAGATCCAGCTCACAGAGGCTTGTCACAATTGGGACCAGCTTCTCGAAGAGCATGTACTGGTGTCATGCTTTTATCACAACCTGTATTGCTAGAACCAATGCTTGGAATCGAGGTACGTGTACCACAAGAAATGATTGGTAACGTTGCAGGTGTAATATCTGGCAAGAGAGGCAAGGTGTTAAACATGGAACAAAAAGGTGTCATACATATCATAACAGGTGAGCTTCCAGCATCTGAGACATTTGATTTATCTGAGATAATGAGAGGACAGACTGCGGGACGTGCCATGTGGAATACCCACTTTAAGGCATGGACTCCAGTTCCAAACTCTATTTTGACCAAAGTAATTGCTGACATTAGAAAGAGAAAGGGACTTGCACCTGAAGTGCCAACTCCAGACGAATACGTCGACAGCGAGTAA
>CAVQVB010000012.1:0-42103 GCA_963716995.1 uncultured Nitrososphaerota archaeon | reverse complement strand
GTGGAAAATAGATATCCTCCAAATTTTTGCTTTGTACCAAACTTTTTGCACAGGTTTTCTAGCATTGATTTGATGTTTTGTATGGTTGAATTTGATGAGCAAATAAACGATATGTAGCATTGAAACGGATCTTGTCTTATTAATCTCAAACCTGATGAGTGTTTTACTGCATTTCCTACTATTTTGTCTCTACTAATGTCTGCTAATATTTTTTTTAGATTGTCATCCGATCTAAGAAAATTATCTATGTTACCAGATGATGATCTGGTACTAAAAGGAGATTGTTTTAGTATGATAAGATCCTGGCCATCTACACCTATCCACTGATCTTCAATTTTATTCCAGAGAAAAACTTGGCCGCTGTTGATTGTAGTTTCTATGTTTATCGAGTCTATTTTCTGCATGTTATACGGTTATTGTTTCACCAGCTTCTGGTGCATAAGCATCAAATCCAAACTTTTCATGTATCTCGCTTGCAAATTTTGTGCAGGAATCGCTGTCTCCATGAATGGTAAGAACTTTGGGATTACCTCTTATTTTTTTCATCATCTCAAAAAGAGAATTTCTATCGGCATGTCCTGAAAATTCAAATTGTCTTACCTCTGCCTCACACTTGAACTCTTTTCCTCTAGTACTTACACGTCCAGTATCCAAAAGTTTTCTTCCTGGTGTTCCTTCACCTTGATACGAAACCAACGCAATACCATTTCTCTTATCTGCTGCCAAGTTTTGCAAATAAAATACTGCTGAGCCGCCTACTAACATACCTGCCGGTGAAATTATGACAGCTGGTTCTTCCAATGCATTCTTTCTCTCTTTCTCTCCTTTTATCCAAACTGCTTGATGGACAGCATCTGCAAAAACTTTTGGATCTCGTAGATATTCTGGATAATTCAACATTATTTCATTTACTTTGACAGCCATTCCATCCATCACTACTTTATGTTTGAATCCTGCATTTTTCAAAACACATGCAATCTCTTGAGATCTTTCTACTGAGAAAGCAGGTACAAAGAGTGAGCCTTTTCTATCTAATACCTCGTATGCAAACTCCATGAATTTTTCTTCAGATTCATTTCGAGGCATTTGGTTTGTCTGAGAATATGTGCTTTCTGTAATGACCAAGTCAACCTCTCCAAAATCAAAATCTGCATCCCTTAACATTCTGGATCCTCTTGGATTGATATCTGCTGTATAGAATAATCTCTTATTTTCAGATTCAACCAAAACTGATGCACCACCTAAAACATGGCCTGATTCTAGTAATTGAAAAGAAGCATTTCCTCGTTCTACTTTTTCTTTATATTTTATCTCTTTTGAGTGCATCATCATCTTTGATACGCTGGCAAAATCATATGGTAACTGACTTTTTTGAATTCTGAGCATATCTTCAATCAATAGTCTTGAAAGGTCAAATGTTGGGGGGGTAGCATATACGTCAGTACTGCCGTTTACAAATAGTGATGGCATGTTTCCTGAATGGTCTAGGTGGGCATGGGTTATGATGGCCGCATTAATTTCATGTGGATTGACTGCAATGGGGTATAGTGATTCCTTTTTTAACTCTACTCCATAGTCTAATAGAAAACTAGCTCCATCACAATTGACTTGAAAAGCTGATCTGCCTACTTCTTTGGCCGCACCCAGCACTCTTACTTGCAAGAATTCAAAACTTTTTCAAAGTACTTTTAAATCTTTAGCACTTGATCTTGACTTGATCTGTTATACTGCTTACATAATTTACAAAAGACTTAATTAGATCAAAAAAAAATGATCCGAGTATGGGTAGAACTTTTGAACAATGGTGGAGTACAATCCCAAAAGACCTCAGAGAAAAAGTTCGAAGAGGCGATGAAGGAAATAAACCATTATTGAATCAAATAAACTGGATTTGGGTTCACAATATGATGAATCAGAAAGGAGATCTAAATCCTACATCTGCGGAATTGCTTGACTGGGTAACATCAGGCCAGATTGAAGCAATGCGCCAAATAAAGAAGTAAAAATATCATTTATACTTTCTTTTTGTTTTTCTTTTCTTTTTAAAATTGAAATAATTCTATAACTCCGTTATA
Organism: uncultured Nitrososphaerota archaeon; assembly: GCA_963716995.1. Taxonomy (GTDB): domain Archaea; phylum Thermoproteota; class Nitrososphaeria; order Nitrososphaerales; family Nitrosopumilaceae; genus Nitrosotalea. The sequence continues at coordinate 40,028 of CAVQVB010000012.1, read as the reverse complement.
GATTTTGCAGATCATTTAAATAGCAAACGATGAAAGATCAAAAACAGAATGCCAATCGCAATTCTTCCAGACGTTGATGAGCAGAGATGTATAGGCTGTGCACTATGTGTAGAAATCTGTACTTCTCTCGGCCCAGACGTTCTTCGTGTAAAACCAGTAGATGGTTGGAAGAGAGGTAAAGCATTTGTATTTTATCCAGAAAGATGCATCTCAGACGGAGCATGCATTGGAGTTTGCCCAACAAAAGCAATCTTCTGGATGAGACCAATGACTTACACTCCAGGCCAACCAGTACCTTTACACAAGAATGGTATATTCGTAAAAGGCTGGGCAGAAGACGCCGCACTATAAAAAGCGGAATCTATCTTCTTTTTTATTATTTTTTAGTATTGAAAAATTTAGTTTTTATTTTCACGCCTTTAGAATGATATTTTAAAAATTCATTCTTTATTGTATGGATGTTCTTGAATTTGTTATGTTCAAGAAATATCTTCCAAGTTTTATTAAATTCTGGAAATTCCTTTTGATTATATATCTATGTTAGATATGACATAGTGCGCAGCAGGATAAATATCTGACAATTCCAATGGAATTATTCCAAGATATGGATTGTATTGACAAAACTGTATATCATCAAGATTTGAAGAAAATCTCTTTTTCAGGTTGTTATACTCTGATGAAGTGTAAAATGGTCTTACTCCACCATCTGGTATGATAACTAGTGTTTTTTTCTTTGTTCTAAAGTTACGTACTAGTGAATGGAATCTCATAATCTCGGGTCTAAATTGATCCTCTTTGGCAAAAAGAAATACTGCATTATCCTTGTATCGTGGAGTAGTTTCCATGAAAAATGGTGCATTCTTGGTAAAAATGGATATGCTTTCAAACAACTTGGGATGTGCTCTTGCTTTTCTTATGGTATATTCCCATAACCTGCCTTCGTGAATAGCCTCCTTTACTCTGTCCACCTCAGCCTTTATTGCATACAAATTGTGCAGTGCTATCTGTGTTGGTTCTTTCCTCTTTGTCTAGTGATAACATCTCTTTTGGTTTTAGTTTGGTACATACTTCACAATTACAGGAAAAATAGGCTATCTCTGCAAGATGTGCAGTACCGTCTTCCATGATGTATCTGTCATGTTTTGCATATAGCATGTAAGATGCAGAATCAAAGGTGTCACAACCCAGAGCTACTGCAAGAGGTATGGTAAGTGGATGTCCTGCTCCAAACAGATGAAGCGGAATAGAATCTGGAATGCTTTTCTTTGCAGTTATTATCATTTTAGCAAGCAAATTGTATTCGTATGATTCCATGAATTCAACTGGACTGCCTAATGCTAGCATCTGAAAACCTGACTCGACAAGTGCTTTTGTTGATTTTGTAACTAGATCCGAATGTTCACTTCCTTGAATTGGACCAACCCATATCTGACCATTATCATCTCTGGAGTCAAGAGTCTCTTTTGACACCCTGAGTGTATGTTGTACGTATTCTATTGCCTTCTTTTTTGATAGTCCAAGTCCCGTTGGACGATCTAAAGGAATTGCAATATCGGTCTTTATGCCTTTTTCAAAATCTGCAATTTTTTTATAATCTACATCGATGTCCCCATACTCCAAGACCTGGTATCCACCAGAATCTGTCATGATTGCACCGTCATAATCAATTATCTTGTGGATGCCTTGTTTTATTGCCTCATCTCCGTATCTCTTCAGTGTGATGTATGCATTTGTAATTACGAGATCAAATCCCATTTCTCTTAATTTTTTTGCGGGAATTTTTTGCTTGACTGGATGAATTACTGGAACAAATGCAGGAGTCTCAATTTTACCATGGTTTGTATGAAGTACTCCTATTCTTCCAGCAAGATCTGATTTTTTTATCTCAAACATTTTACATTATGACCTCATATGACGTAATTTGAATCTAGTATGGAAAGAATTTTTGCATGTCTCCTTTTTTGAGAATCGTCTGCAGCCAATCTACTTTATCGTCCTTCGTTCTAGTTCTCTTTAAGATTGATTCTACCTTCTTTACTGTATTAGAAATTGTTTCACTGCTTGTATCAATTTGAAAGGTCTTTTTCTGTCCAAATTCATGTACGGTATCATGATATGTGATACCTAGTATTTCACTGCCAAGATTTTCAAGTGACTTTTTGTTCGAATATTTTCTTTTTTTGTATATGGATTGAAGTTTGTATGGGCTTTTTCTTAATACAATTGCGACTTCGACATTTTTTGCTGATATCACATATGGTGCAAGGTGTCCCACTAGTATGGAATTTTTTAATGTCTTTTTGTCTATTATTTTTTTCAATTTGTTTACATCCACAGCAAGAGATCCATAATTTTTTTGGACTAGTTTCTGTTCTATTGCAATTTTATTAATATCAATAACCTCAAGGTTTAGCTTTTCTGCAATCAGTTTTGTTATGGTGTGTTTACCTGTGCCCGGATTTCCAGTTATTATTTTCAATAAATATCCTAAAATGGATTGAAATTAAACACTTTTGGAATACTAATAAGAGCATACCTCCTGACTCTTTTGCATGCAAATTGGTCTGCTAGGAAAAACCAATGTTGGAAAATCTACGTTTTTTTCAGCTGCCACTCAGACTAGTGCCCAAATTGGCAATTATCCGTTCACAACTATTGAACCAAATATGGGAATTGCTTATGTAAAAACTGATTGTGCGTGCAAGCATTTTGCCATAGAACATAATCATCCATTGTGTATTAATGGAACTAGGTATGTTGCAATCAAGTTAATTGATGTTGCAGGTCTTGTCCCAGGGGCTCATGAGGGCAAAGGACTTGGTAACAAATTTCTTGATGATGCAAGAACATCTGAAGTTTTAATTCATGTAATAGACGCGTCTGGTTCTACTGATATACAGGGTCAATCTGTGCCAGTAGGATCTCATGACCCACTTGAAGATGTTAAATTTGTTGAGGAAGAATTTGATCAATGGATGAAACAGATACTTCAACGAGAATGGCAAAAACTTGCCAGAGAATTAGAAAGTAAAAGTGGCAAAGTAATTCAGGCTATTGCACAACGATTTAGCGGACTTGGAATAGATGAGTATGATGTAGAACATGTAATACATAACTTGAATTTGCAATCAAAGAAACCCCATGACTGGAGTGAAGATGATCTCTCACTATTTGTTAAAACGCTTAGAAAACAAACCAAGCCAATTCTAATCTCTGCAAATAAATCAGATCTCTGCCATGATCTCGGTATTTTGGATGAGTTTGGTAAAATACATCCAACTATCGCATGTAGTGCAGAAACTGAACTTCTGCTCAGAAAAGCAGCAAAGAGTGGAATCATAGAATATCTACCAGGTGCAAAATCTTTCAAGATAAAAAATGGAATAAATCTGAATCCTCAACAACAAAAGGCATTGGAGTTGGCAGAAAAAGTCATGTCAAAATTAGGCGGAACTGGAATCCAACAGGCTATTGATTATGCATGTTTTGATCTTCTAAAATTGATTACTGTATTTCCAGTCGAAGATGAAACAAAATTATCTAATAAAAATGGAGAAGTGTTACCGGATGCAAAGCTCTTGCGTGTGGGTTCTACCGCAAGAGACTTGGCAAGATCCATACATCAAGACCTCGCAAATGGATTTCTTTTTGCGGTGGATGCAAAGACAAAACAAAGGGTAGGTGCAGAATATCATCTCAAAAATGGCGATGTCTTGAAAATTGTATCAACTTTGAGTAGGGGATAAAATGCTCTGTCTTGGAATAGAAAGTACTGCCCATACATTTTCTTGTGCTATAACAGAAAGAAAAGGAAAAAAAGGAAGACTTCTCTCTGATGTAAGAAAGATCTACAGACCTCCAGCTGGACAAGGAATTCATCCTAGAGAGGCATCACGTCACCATGCTGAAAATTCTCCAGAGGTCCTTTCAGAATGTCTCAAAAAAGCAAATGTGAGGATTGATGATGTTGATATGATATCATATGCCGCAGGTCCTGGACTTGGGCCCTGTTTGAGAATTGGTGCAGTTGTAGCCCGGTCTCTAGCCTCGTATTATGACATCCCGATATATCCTGTAAACCACGCATTGGGTCATATCGAACTTGGAAAAATGTTGACTGGTGCAAAAGATCCACTTGTATTGCTTGTCTCAGGTGGTCATACGATGATCCTGGCATTTCTTTCAAAGAAATGGAGAGTTTTTGGTGAAACATTGGATATTACTGTAGGTCAATTGCTTGATCAAATCGGTCGATATGCCGGTTTTGCATCACCGTGTGGTCCAAAGATCGAAGAACTTGCATCGCAATCTACAGAGTATGTACCATTACCTTATGTTGTAAAAGGAAACGATGTGTCATTTTCAGGTCTCTTGTCTGCAACAAAAAGAATAATCCCAAAGGGAATAGAGGCTGCATGTTTTTCATTGCAAGAAACTGCATTCTCTATGATGGGAGAAGCCACGGAAAGAGCCCTCTCATTTACTGGAAAGAAAGAACTTTTGGTTGTTGGTGGAGTTGCTGCAAACAAGAGATTGTCACACATACTTTCAAGTATATGCACAAGACATGGTTGCAAGTTTTTTGTAGCTCCAAAAGAATATGCTGGAGATTGCGGTTCTCAAATATCTTGGATCGGATTGTTGGAATCATCGAAGAAATCTGGAATAAATGTAAAAGATGCTTTTGTAAAACAATCGTGGCGTCTAGATACTGTTGAAATTCTTTACTAGGGTAAATATTTGGAAATCGCTTCCTTTACGTCCTTTTCCCACTTGCCTGTGTTATACACTCCAAACTTGTAGGTTTTTTCATTTTCTTCTATCTTTATCGTTATTTTCACTTTTTTTATCAATCTACCTTCTTTTGCTACCTCTGTTATCTGATTGAGATTGGCTTCAAGAACTGTTTGTTCAAACTTTTTTGAAAAATCAATTATTCTTCCTGCTGTCTTGTCAAAAGCAATTCTCTTGTTTGTTAACGTGAGAATACCGGGACCTAGTGAATCTTCGGAACAATCCTCTTGCGATATCCGTTTCTCATCTGGTTCCATGTCACTTGTCTTGTATCCTGTGTTATAATTGTATATTTAGGAAATTATTATTTTAAAAAACTAATTCTATGATATTTCATAATTGTAACTTAAATTATGTTAAGACCTTTTGATCTTTTGTTGAAACTTGTCAAAAAAGGTGCAGAGGCAGATATCTATCTTACATCTTGGAATGGTCATAATTCTATTTTAAAAATTAGAAAAAAGAAAAACTATCGAGTTCATTCACTTGATACACGTATACGAACTCTCCGAACGATAAGGGAAGCAAAAATGATCTCCGAGACTAAATCTTTTGGAATAACTACACCTATTGTTTATTTTGTAGATGAGAAGAAATGTGAGATATATCTCCAGTTTGTACCGGGTAAACTAGTTAGAGACTTGCCTGTCAAACAAATTGTAAAGATATGTCAGGACATAGGAAGAATAGTTGGAACTCTTCACAAGAATGGCGTAATGCACGGGGATCTGACTACGTCAAATTTCATTTTATCTCAACAAGGGTTGGTGATACTTGACTTTGGGCTTTCACAAAAAACTAATCAGATTGATGATTATGCAATTGATTTGCGATTATTCAAGGAGGTTCTAAACAGTGCACATGCCCAAATTGTAGATGAATCATGGGCCTCCTTTATACAAGGATACAAAAAGATACTGGGAAGTCTTCTCACAGATAAAATAATTCAATCAAGTTTTGGTGATAGAAAAAAGGGGCAGGTATGCAAATGTCATCTGATGTATTTTTTGCAAGCTCAAACAAACACAAGTTTGAAGAGGCAAAAAACATTACATCAGAATTTGGTCTAAAACTGAAATTCCTAAAATCACATCTGCAAGAAATTCAAGCCAATACTTTGGAAGAAATTGCAACACACAAAGCTATGCAGGCATTTTCTCTCTATTTAAGACCCGTAATTGTTGAAGATGCGGGTCTTTTCATAAAATCATTGTATGGATTTCCTGGACCGTATTCGTCATTTGTATTTGATACTATTGGTAACAAAGGAATTCTAAGACTTGTGTCTATGAAACGTGATGCAATATTTAGATCTGTTATTGCATATTGTGAAAAACGTAATGACGTGCATTTGTTCAGTGCTGATGTGAATGGAACTATATCAAAAAAAGAACGGGGTAAACGATGGGGTTTTGATCCTATTTTTATTCCATCTGGGAAAAATAAAACATATTCTCAGCTTGCAGAAAAAAATAAAATCTCCCATAGATATCTAGCACTGAAAAATTTTTCTAATTGGTATCTGCATAAGAAGAAATCAAGCGATCTGTAAATCGTCTCTGGTTTTGAAGAACAACAATTCTTGACATCTCGCTTTCATCCATGTTTGAATAGATCTCACTCTGTTTTGCGAGTTCATTTGCAAAATGTCTTATCTCAGACATATCTGGAGAATTTGAATATTCTAGCCTGTTAGTTGATCTTCCTACATGCATGTATGATTTTATTTCTATAAAGTGTGCATCTGAGCGCTTTATCATGTCTGCATATTCTGGAATTAATTTTTCATCTGCATTGTAGTCTTTGATTAACGTGAATCGTAGTACAGTTCTTGTATCAAGATCTGCAAGCATCTCAAGACTTGTATTCCATCTTTCCCACGCATCTTTGTACTTGGGTCTGTTTACTAGTGTGAATATTTCGGGGTTTGGGGCGTTTGTTGAGAGGTATAATTGGGTTGGTAATGCGTCTTCGTCCCTTAGTCTCTCTAGCATTTCAGGTTCCTGACCATTGGTTACAAGGAAAATTGATTTTGTATTCTGCAGATTCTTTAGATACTTTATTAGATCTGGCAATTGTGGATACATCGTAGGTTCACCTGATAATGAAATTGCATAATGACTGGGAAGCAATGATTCGTCAAGTTTTTCTTTGTTACTTTTTGGATCTCCATAATGACCCATGATCAACTTTCTCCGCTCTTCCATCAAGTTAGTCATGATTACCTCTGGGGGTGCAACTTTTTCTACTGGCATTTTTAGGGCACTGTAAAATTCCATTGGTCTCCAACAGTATACGCATCTATTTTCACAAAACATTCCAGCTGGTGAAAATTCCATGCATCTATGAGTTGAAATGCCATAGAACTTGTGTTTGTAACACTGACCACCATCTTTGAATGATTTTTTTGTCCAGTGACATAATTCTACAGTCGCATGATCTGAAATTCCGTATTTTGCTTTTTTTAATTGATTTAGAATAACCGGTTTGATCTGAATGAATTCGTTCTCAGTTTCAACAGTCTCTCCAGAACAGCTCATGGTTAGTTCTTGCATTGGTTTTAAATAAATCTAGGGTAACCTATTTCAAAAATGCTACACATGGAGCATTTTCCATCGGGACACAGAGAACTGTACCTAGATATAACATGGCATAAAAGACCACTCCTGCAGCGATTCCCATGGAAACCCACCACATTCTTATCTTCACATTTCCGATTAGTTTTTCTGTTGCTAATAAACCTAACTTTGATTTTCAGAAAATAATTGGTAAAATATGTTACAACTTGTCTGAAGATCTTGTTAATTGTTTGATGATTTGTTCTGTACACAAAACTATCTTATATGACATGTTGATAACCACAATACATGAATGCTGCAAGAATAGTTAACGTAAAAGAACCTCTTGAAATTCAATCTCTCGAAACTCCAAAACCCCGAGGTTCTCAAGTTCTCATTAAAGTAGAATCTGCAGGTGTATGCCATAGTGATATCCATTTGTGGGATGGTGGATACGAGGGTCCTGCTGGCTCATTCATGAAAACAACTGATAGGGGAGTAAAGTATCCGTTGACTCCCGGACATGAAGTAGCTGGAACAGTAGAAAGTATGGGTGAAGATGTAGAGGGATTTACAAAGAATGAAAAAGTTTTGGTGTTTCCTTGGATAGGTGAAGGTTTGTGTCCTGCTTGTAGAGTGGGTGATGAAAACCTTTGTGACAAGCCAAGATCTTTGGGTGTTTACAATGATGGCGGTTATGCAGAATATGTTCTTGTTCCAAACTACAAATATCTAGCAAAAATAAATGACATGGACACAGATGTATGTGCTCCTTTGTCTTGTTCTGCTCTTACTGCTTATGGTGCAATCAAGACTGCCCAATTAAACCCAAGTGATAATGTCGTAATTGTGGGTGCTGGGGGACTTGGGTTGATGGGAATACAGTTGGCTAAAGCAATCAGTGGTGCAAGAATAATTTCATTGGATGTTAATGATGATAAATTAAAGATTGCAAAACAAAGTGGTGCAGATTTTACAATTAATTCTGCCAAGGAAGATCCTGTAAAAGCTATAATGGAGTTGACAGGTAACTTGGGATCTGATGCTGTAATTGATTTTGTTAACGCTACAAAATCTGTAGAAACTGATATGCAAATACTACGGCGTAGAGCACGCGTTGTTCTTGTAGGATTATTTGGTGGTTCTCTACAATTGAATCTTGTAACGATGCCTACTAGAGCATACAAGATTATGGGCTCATACACCGGTTCTATGACCGATATGATTGAATTGATTTCGCTTGCTCGCAGAGAAATAATTAAACCTGTGATCTCAAACAGATTCAAACTCAATCAAGCAACAGAGGCATTAACAATGCTAAAAGAAGGAAAGATAATCGGCAGGGGAATAATTAACCCATAAACTCCTTCTGATTGTAGCAAAAAGTAATACTGATACACTAAAAGTTGGCATTTGTCTAGTTGAGTTAAGATTAATACTGGATTGAGAACGATTTTCTTTATGTGGCCCTTGTAGTACAGTGGCGAGTATAGGGGACTGTGGATCCCCGGACAGGGGTTCGATTCCCCTCAAGGGCCCGTCTAATAGTTTTTTGACGGAATTTGATAAAGAGAGAATTTGAACTAATAATCCTACTAAATGGATTTAAAATTAAATCGAAAAAGTAATCGGGTCGTACCGAACTTGAATCAGATCCCAGAACAATCAGGACTTGAAATAAAATTTAAAACACATGTAAAAAGTAAAATGACCAAAAATAAAATCACAGTAAGACGTTTGTAGAATAGACTGGCAGTGTCAAAAACAAAACTGCTGTAATTATGATGAAAAGAACAATTCCCATTGTCAGAAATATGGCCTGCATTTTTTTAGAGGCAAAGACTCTCCCAATTCCTTCAAGAAATGAAATGCTGGCATACATTGTTGTAAAGTAAACATAATTTGATGCAATACTGCTCATTTTATCTGCATTTTGAGATTTTTCATCAGCCAACTGCAAAAAGCTGAATTACTTTTTCATTATCTGCTGGAATCTGATATTGAGGCAAATCAAATGGCATAGTAGTATTTCCGCCTGTATCGTTTAATGGATTGGTCGCTAGCCATGCATCAAAAGCTGTTTTCATTTCTGGCCGAAAACTGTTCTTGTAATAATCCATTAATTTTTGATCATGATTAGATGCAGCTACGAGATATCCATTAAATGCAACAACATCAATTATCATGGATTGTTTTTCTTTTAATTCTGCAGTGGCATATTCACGATGTGCGGTGTTTGCAGCTTTTAATTCAAATGTCAACGCACTACCCCATAATTCATGTTGGTATCCACACCATGCTGATACTACAACTGTCAATCCGAGTATTGTAGCATAAGCCAGATCCATCTTGTCTAACTTTTGGTTCTTGACATCTGAAGACATTTTGAGTGACTATATTCAGATGACTCTTCAGTTAAAAGTTGTTAAATGTACAACAAATTTTAAAATTTGTGTGCAATAGATCATTTGGATCCTAATTCAATCTAGAATCTACCATGTTTTAAAGTGAAGATCTAGACCTGTAAACAAAACCCCGCCTCTTTCAATATTTTGTAATGTGTATGTGTATTGGAAAAAACCTAAAATATCAAAAAATTCCAAATTTGCTTGATTCCATCTCTTCTTTGATGGCTAGTTTGACCTTGAGATTTTTTTGGCTAATCTTTTCACTTAGCCATGTCAAAAACTTGTGTTCTAATCCCTTTCCCTTCATCTTTTCAAAATCTGGTCCCATTTGGTCTGATAGTTTTTTTACCAGAGATTTGTTGACGCAAACAACATAAAAATGCCATCCGAAGGCAAATTCCGAGTCAGTTACTATGAATTCATTTTCTCCATGAACCATTTTTTCTACATTGCTAAGTGTAGATATGATTGTCTTGCTAGTATTTTCATAATCTGTAGCTGATACGTTGATGTTTATCCTTTCTTGCATACTATGTAGAAATGTAACATTTGTGAATAAAAACATGACTGATAATTGATCTAATGGTCAAGCAAATGTTCTACTTCTATATTAAAAAAAGTCTTGAGAATTCCGATGTAACTCTTTACCGGTTCGGGTATCTCTTCCCCGCATGCAATTCCAAGATTTTTTGCATTTATCCATATTACAAGCGTCTGAAGTATTGTCAGAAATCTGTCATTTTCAACATTTCTCGAACCAATAGCTTTGGAATATCTGTCTGAATATTCCCATGCAACAGCAAAGTCAATACAATCTGTATCAAATATTGCAAGCATTTGATCTCGTAATGATTCTGCCTTCTTGAATGGTGTTATGTTTAGAATGTATGGAAAGTCTACCTTGTTTGGCATGTATCCAGTAAGAGGTCCCCATATGGTTATTATCCTGCATTCGGGTCTCAGATTTTGAAACTTTGAAATCATTTTTTCAATTATTTTCTCATCTGAAAACCAAAAAAGTATTACACTTGCATCACTAATGTCGGCATCGGTTATATCCTGATGTCTAATTGATCCGTTTATGACCTTCTTCTCATCAAGTAGTTTTTCTCCCTGTAATATTTTCTCCTTGTTATTGTCTATGCCAATAGATCTCTTTACTCCAAATTCTTGCGAAGCTATTGCAATACTGTTGCCACTTCCACATCCTAAGTGATAGAAAACATCGTTTTCTGTCATTTCTGCAAATCCAAATATCTCTCTTAATGTATCATCAGACAATTCCACGTCCTCTCCACTTATTATGGAACTTGGAAGCGATGATAGGTATTCCTCGATTTTCACTAAATGATTCTAATCTACACTAAATTTATTCTCTTATTCTCTCAAGGGCAGAGACTGCCTGCCATAGTGTAACTCTGACATATGATGGCATGTTGGGGTCTTGAGATATGTCATCAAGGAGACTTATTGCATTTGCGGCTCTTACAGAAACAGGGGAATCTTGTTTTTTCAAGTTTGCAACAAGGTCAGTCAAATCTTTCTTGATGTTTCTTGGAGTGGAAGGATTTGATGCAATTTCAGCTAACGTGTTGAGGGCCATGTTCAAAGTGTCAATATTTGGATCCTTTTTCTCGACCATTGTACCATTCAAGCTTATGCTAATTGAGCTTATTTTATAAAGTTTGCACTATACTTCAACAAAGATGTTTTCTGATTCTACTATTACTTTATACAAGTTCAAGTCTTTTATTTTGACAGGAAAAGCAGAAAGATTACCTGTTTTACAATCAAATTTTGCTCCATGCCAACCACATGTGATGATTGATCCTTCTAAACTTCCTTCAGAAAGACTTGCTCCAGCATGGGTGCATGTGTCATTTACCGCATAGTAATTTCCATCTATGTTTGCAACAAGAAGATCTTTACCGTCTATAGTAACTTTCTGTATTTTGCCTGGAGCAAAATCACTTACTTTGCCAACAATTATCTTTCCCATAACAAATGGAAAACTTTGACTCTTAATAATTTTAATGTCTGTTGTGAAATCGTTAAAATTCTAGATTAAACGAATCTCACTGTATTTTGTATTTTACCCAGATTCTCTATCTCCATCTCTATTTTGTCACCGTCCTTCAAGAATATGGCATCTGGCTTGTTTAGCATGACTCCCGCCGGTGTTCCAGTGGATATGATATCTCCTTTTTCTAAGGTCATTGCTTTACTTAGCAATGATACAATGGAATAGACCTTTAGATGCATATTTGATGTGGAAGAGTTTTGTCTGACATCTCCGTTTACTTTGGTTACCATTTTGAGATTCTGCGGTTCTGGTATCTCGTCTGCAGATGTTATCCAAGGACCACATGGTGCAAAAGTATCAAAGCCTTTTGCTCTAGTGAACTGTTTGTCTTTTGCTTGTATGTCTCGTGCAGATGTATCGTTTAAGACCATGTATCCAAAGACTGCATCCTTTGCTTCTTTTTCTGATATGTTCTTGCAATCTTTGCCGATTATCACTGCAAGTTCAATTTCATAATCAAGCTTTGATACAAAAGATGGACAGACTATATCTGATGTAGCGCCGTTGAGTGTTGTTCTGGGTTTTATTACTATTGCTGGCTCATCAGGTGGAATCAAGTTTTGTTCTTTTGCATGATCCTTGTAATTGAAAGCCAAACAAATTATCTTGGATGGGTTTGGAATAGGTGGAAGAAACTTGAATTCAGATAAATTTTCATTATAGCTCAGATTTTTTACGCTATTTTTTATTTCGTCATACCATCCATCAAACAAGAAATCTTTGATGCTCTGCGGTATGGGAATTCCAGTCTGTGATGTCATACTCTCTCTTGTCAAAACCTTTTCTCCGTTGACAAAAGCATATGTTTCCATATTTTGTCTAAGCAATCTTGCAATTTTCATTTTCTTCACTTGTGTGTATATATCGCTTGATTTGCAGAATCTTTTCTGCAATATCCGAATCTTACGAATTGGATTTCTGCTCCCACATTTAACTCTAAGTAGTACTGTTCTGTGATGGCTTGCTTGATTTGTAAACTATTCTCATTAAACTGGTCATTTATGAACAATACATCTGATATCAAGACCTCTATGTTTACTGGATTATTTCTTGAAATCCATTGAATTTTTGGAATGTCTGGTTTGTAACCAGTGCCCGTGATTTCTCCTTCTATCTCTGGACCAATCTTTGTTATTTTTATATTGTATAATTCTAGCAATCTTATTTCATCACCTATCTTCAATGTCTTGGTATCATTGTTAGGTATGTAGAAATTTCCGTCTATTTCAATTCGTCTTTTACCCATGTCATTTTGTGGATGGTTTGAAATTTCAATTTCAGTAAGATTGTTGTTAGTTACTGTTAATTTCACTGGATCAAAAACAATGAACAGTCTTACACTTTTTGGATCAATTATTTTTCGATTAAATGATTCAAGTGTCTCAAATGGCGGCATGGTGTCAGACTTGGTAAAGCCAAGAGAGAGAACGAATTTTCGAATAGCTTCTGGAACTATGCCTCTTCTACGTAACCCCTCAAGAGTCGGAAGTCTAGGATCATCAAATCCTGATACTTTTCCTTCCTCTACTAGAGGTTTTAGTACTCTTTTGGAAACAGGCATTCCTTCAAACTCTAACCTTGAAAACTCTAGCATCTTTGGTTTACGCATATTCAGTTTATCTAAAAGCGCATAATAGAGTTCAGTTCGTAATTCATATTCTTTGGTTCTAAATGCATGGGTAATTCCATCTATGCTGTCTTCGATGGCAACCGCCAAGTCATAGTTTGGCCAAACTCTGTATTTGTCTCTGTGGATTGGGTGTGGTTCGTCTATTATTCTAAGCAAGGTCGGATCTCGCATGACTGTATTCTCTGAACTCATGTCACCTCGAAACCTCACTATGGCTTCTCCAGGTTTGAATTTGTCAAACATTTTATTCCAACGGGTATTATTTTGATCAAGATTTCCTGCTCTACACTTGCAGGGTAACATTTCTCTTCTATTCTTACTAATTGTCTCCTTATCACATGTACACACATATGCATTATCTGCATCGATGAGTTCCTTGGCTTTCTTGTAAATTATTTCCATGTCATCTGAGGTATTTTTTACGAGATCATATTTTACACCCAACCAATCCAGTCCAACTTTAATTGCTGCATAATATTCTAAGCGTTCTTTTTCTGGATTTGTATCATCAAATCTTAGTATGAGCTTTCCTCCATACATTTTTGCATATTCTTCATCTATTATCGATGCCTTTGCATGACCGATATGGGGATAACCATTAGGTTCTGGGGGAAAGCGCGTGATTACATTATTTTGTTCTGCTCCTTCAAGGGGTGGAAGACCAACTCTCTCTTGTTTTGGTTTTACTATCAAAAGTTCGGCATATTTACTTGCTATCTCTTCTTTTTGTAATTCCACTGATAATTTGTTAACATCAATCACTACCTGTGAAATAAGCGGGATGACATCTTTGATTTTGGAACGAAGTTCTGGTTTGGTGCCAATCACTTTTGATATGATTGAATCATTTCTGGTTTTTCCATCATGTTCAGATGCATTAAGAAGAGCAATTCCACGAATTACCCTTTTTAATTCATCATCCAATTAAAGACTCCTCTCTACCACGAAATCAAGTAAAGAAAGTAATTCATTTTTTGCAGGTTCATCGTATATCGATATTGATTTCTTGGCTGCATTGGAGTGGTATGTTGCCTTTTGTTTTATTGTGTTCTCTATTCCTAGGGCAGAAATTGTAGAAACGGCTCTCTCTACTTCATTTTTTGAAACAGATGAATTACCAAATGCATTGAGGATTATCTTTTTTTCTTGGCTGTCTGCTTTTTTGATTGCCATCAAAATTGGCAATGATTTCTTTCCTTCTCTGATGTCGTTGCCAACTGGTTTTTTTGTAATTTTTGGATCTCCTATTACTCCAATTAAATCATCAATTATTTGAAAAGCAATTCCTAAATTTCTTCCAAATGTGGACAACCTTGTAACATCTGAAGAATCTTTGTTTGCTACTATTGCACCCATTGCACAAGATGCAACAAATAACGATGATGTTTTTTTCTCAATCATTCTTATGTATTGATCCTCACTTGGTATCTTACTTGATTTTGCCATGCTGATGTCCAGTGCTTGGCCTTCACACACATCGGTACAGGCTTTGGCTAATGTAGTAACAAGGTTCAGACCTGCATTTCCTGACTTGTGAAGGTATGGTTTTGAAATGGTTTCAAATGCTCTTGAAAACAACAAATCTCCTGCAAGAATCCCGATGGGCATTCCAAATCTCACATGAACTGTAGGTACACCATGTCTTACCTCGTCATTGTCCATGATGTCATCATGTAGTAATGTAAAATTGTGTACCATTTCAACTGCTGCAGCAGCTGGTATTGCCTGTTTTGTAGTCCCTCCTAAAAGTTGGCAGCTCTTTATGACCATGTATGGTCTCAACCTCTTTCCTCCATGATCAATCAAATAACTTGCTGCTTGGTACAAGTCCTTGGGTTCTCCAGAAAGTTTGGACGAGAGAAACGAGTCTATTTTAGATGTTGTTTTTGCAAGTTTTTCTAATTTCATTCTTTTTTTAGCTCCCATCTGTGATCTGGAAAATGATACTTTAATGATTCTTCTAGTTGACTCTTGATATTGTCTTTATTCCACATCTTGAGAATCTCGCTATGTGCGTCGCTTATGTTGTGACTTGATTCTGATATAAAATACAATGCCACTAGCATCCATGGACAGAAAATCTGTGGTGTTTTTTTAATCTCTGATAATATTTGTTCTAGTGTGACCCATCTGATATCTGAAATTTCATCTTCTACAAGCTTTATTTTTGAAGGATCATCTAATATTCCAATTAAAGTGCCACAAACTTCATTTTCTGATCCGATATTTTTGTAAGGTACGTGATACTCAAACTTGTACAAATAATCTAATTTGCACGTAACTCCCAATTCTTCTGGTAGTCTTCTTTCTGCAGATGAAATATAATCCTCTGATTGTCTTGGGTGGCTAGCTACGGTTCCATCCCAATCTCCTGGCCACAACATCTTACTCATACTTCTTTGTGTGAGCAAAAGTTTTCCTTCTCTATTGAATAAAAATATAGTAAAAGCTCGGTGTAGTTTTCCATCTGGTAGGTGACATCTCACTTTTTCTTCAGTTCCTATTTGGTTATCATCACTGTTTACAAGAATGAGCTGTTCCATGATTATCCTCTAAATATTGTTCCTTCAAAACTCTTGTCATTTATTGCATTTGTTATTCTCTTTGGAATGTTTCCATTTACAAAGAAAACGTCTGTTCCATGCTTTGATATGCTAAATGCTTCTTTTATTTTACGAGACATACCTCCTGTGACATCCATTGATACTTTTGACGTGATTGGTTTCTCTGTTGTGATTTCATTCAAAAGCTTCTTGCTTTTCATATCTGAATACACTCCATCCACATTTGTAACAAAAATTGCTAGGCGAGGCCGTAACAATTTGGATAGAATTCCCATGATCCTGTCTCCAGATAATATGTAAAATTTATTTTTCCCGTACCACATGACATCTCCATAAGAAATTGGCGTTAATCCTGTTTTTGCAATCTTGGGAATTTCCTTGACTTTATTGGTTAATGGCTTGTCGCCCATCATGAAATCACTTGGAGGTAAACAATATGGTTTTAGACCGGATTCAAAAAATGATTCAAGCACAATGTTGTTTAGTTCTGTCATTGAATTTTTGACAACCGAAACTCCTTTGGCTTCATGTCTTTCTGGTTTTGTATGCATGTCATATTTTACAGACCAATAATGTCCAAATGAACCTCCTCCATGTACTATGACAAGTGGTTCATTTACATTTTTGAGACTTGTAGCAATTTTTCTTATTGAATTTCTATTTGGCGTTAATGGTTTTTCCTTGTTGGTAATTATTGAACCTCCTAGTTTCATCAAGATCATGATTTTTAATAATGCTATGGACGGTTTTAAAAAGTATCTCACTGAGATGGCTATACAATTCTTTGATTGAGATGACGGTATGCCTTATTTTGTTTTTAAATGGCACCTGTAAACTATTGAGTTTTCAATTAGAACAAAATTTCTATATTCTATACATACTGGAGCCCATTGTAATCTATTTTTGTTATAAAACAATCTGAAATTTTTCTTAAATTGTCAAGCGTATCTTTGGTGTTGGAATTATCTACGAGGGCAATAATACATCCGCCTCCACCCGCTCCCGTTATCTTTGCACCATATGCTGTCTTTTTTGCCTCTTTGATCAAGAGATCTATTTTTTCTGTTGAAACTCCGATCTGTCTTAATAATTCGTGATTTTTCAGCATCAACGAACCTAGTTCATTCAAGTTATTTTCCTTCAAAGATGTCACTCGCATTGTTGACTATGTCCATTTCTTCTCTGCATAACTTGTTGAAGAGATCTTCATTTTTCTCTTTAAACTGTCTGACTTGTCTCACAACATCTTGGGTATTGTGAACTTGTGCAGAATTTGATATTATGAAACTCAGATTATTTCTTGATGGAATTGGTTGGAATCCTTCCTTTAGATCATATGACACAAGTCCCCCAAATGTGGAAACTGATGCATCTGCCCCTGAATTCTGCTCAAATATTGTACGTTCTGCTTGTATGGCTAATTTTACTATTTCATCCTTCGATAATTTACGAAACAACCCATTGACTGAAGTCTGTAACTGCTACGCAAGCAGCAGATGATGAACCAAGCCCAACTCCTGGGGGTATCTCTGATTCTATGATTATCTCTATTCCTTGTTTTGTAGAATTCTCCATTAGTGTTTTTTTTGCTATGTGGAAAAAAGGTCTCATAAATTTCTGTTGTACATTTTCTAAATTGTCTAGCGAATCTATGTCCATTTCTGATTCTCCAAAAGCGGATCTTATTCTGATTATTTTCTCATCCACAAATTGTGAAGTTGCCGTTATTCTCTTGTCTGTGGAACATAGCACTGCTTTTATGCCATATATCACAAAATGTTCCCCGAAAAGAATGATCTTACCGGGAGCAGAGGCAATGGATTTCATGAAAACACTATCGACGCATATCCTACCACTGAATCCTTGTTATTTTCTGATATGTCTCCGCTAGTTGCATATCTGATCAAGGTTCCCTTGGTTGCTCCAAGTTTCTTACAGGCTATCATGGTGGAAGCAATCGCTCCATAACCGCATGCACTAATTTTTCTTTTTTGCAATACATCATAAAATGCATCTACATCTAGGTTCACTATTGTATCTATCAAAGATTTATCCTGTTCATGTGCAAAATCATTTGGTTCGTAATGAGTAAAATCCGAAGAACCAATTATGATGGTATTTTTAATTTTTGAAATCATTGCTATTGATTCACCAATTTCGATTGCAGTATGGTAACTCTGGTCAATTAAGATTATCGGTAAAATCTTGAACTTGTATGAAAATATTTCCTGAAGCATTGGAAGTTGTACTTCTAAACAATGATCTCTTGTATGAGAAAATGAATCAAACTCTATCATCTTTGAAATCTTGTTAATTTCAATTGCAGAGTCTGTGTCTACTTCAATATCTCCAATAGGTGTTCTCCATATTCCTTCCTTCATTGTTGCAACATCTCTTCCTATTCCCCAATGATTTGGTCCTATGATTATCACAAGTTCAGGTTTCTGTGACGAGATTGTATAGTATGAATTTGCGGCTATGGGGCCCGAGTATTCATATCCTGCATGGGGGCATATGACACCAATGATTTTTTTATCATCTGTAGCTGGAGGTAACATCCCTGGACCATATTTGTGTAAAAAACAATTTTTTATGCTTGATTTTAATTCTTGATTTGTTTTTGGATAGAACATCCCAGCAACAGCTGGTGTCCTTACCTGCATTGTGTTATTGCCTCTGTGATCTCATTCTTGAAGGAGGCGTCCTTTCGGTTTCTTCCTCTAATTCTTCTTCTGTTATTTTAGTCTCAAAGTCGTCTATTTGGTATTTCATCGATTCTGCATTTTTCAACTTGCCTTTTTGTATTAGTATCTCTCTTGCTAAAAGCCAATAAGCTGCAGCAAGGGATTTTCTTCCTCTATTGTTTGCTGGAATTACTAGATCAATCTTTGATGTAACATTATCTGTATTGGAAATTCCTATTACTGGAATTCCTGCATTGGTAGCTTCTACAACAGCTTGTTCATCTACTTGGGGATCTGATACAAAAACTAGTTCTGGCTCTCTGTAGTAAGGTAATGATGGATTTGTTAGAGTTCCTGGCATGAATCTTCCAAGCATGGGGGTTGCACCAGTAACCTCACAGAATTTCTCAACAGGAGTGCTAGCATATTCTCTGCCGGAACAAACTAAAATTTTTGTAATGTCTGCTCTGTTGATGAATTTAGCAGCTGTTTGAATTCTGGATAATGTTTTTTTGCTATCAATAATGTAAAGTCCTTCATTTGTTGCCTTGGTGACAAACGGAGTCATGAATTTTGTTTTTACTTGTGTGCCTACCCTTATTCCTGTGGAAAGTACATACTTTTCCATGTGTTCAACATCTTCTTGTTTGCTCATTCTGTGTTTCTAAATCTCGGCCATTCCACGTATTAAATCATACTCTGAGAGCCGTATCAGTTCATTTAGCTTGGCCATTCTTTCTCCACCTAATATGCCAACCTTGAGCATCTTAGATTTTGTAGCAAGCCCAATATGTGATATGTGAGAGTCTGTTGATTCACCAGATCGATGTGATGTGATTAGTTTCACGTTGTTATTGTTTGCCTCTTTTGCGAATTCAAGTGCATCATAAAGACTTCCTGCCTGATTTACTTTTAATATTGCTCCACTACAAGCTCTTATTTTCACTGCTTTTTTGAGAATTTTTGTATTTGTTACCAAAAGGTCGTCGCCAGTTATGAGAACATGTGGGAATTTTTTAGTCAACATTGCCATGTCCTCAAATGCCTCTTCATGAACTGCATCTTCGGCATAGACAAGTTTGTATTTCTTTATTATTTCTGCTGCAAACTCAATCTGTTTTTCTGGAGTATTTTCAAAACCTGCCCTATTGTATACATATTTTTTTTTCTTTTCGTCCCATTGTGTGGATGAAGCAAAATCTACTCCTAGAGAAACTTCTTTACCTAATGTAAAGCCAAGTTGCTCACAGGCTTTTGCAGATATTTCCAGAGCTTCATCATTTTTTAATTTCGGAGCCCATCCACCCTCGTCTCCTCTTCCATTTGTGAAACTTGGATCCTTTTTTGCTAAAATTTTTCCTACTTCTTTGTGTACCATCAAATTGACTTTTATTGCATCGTGAATATTTTTGGAACCTGTCGCACAGACTAGAATTTCTTGAATGTCAGGCGTGCCTGGGCCAGCATGTGCTCCACCTCCCAAGATATTTCCAAGCGGAAATGGATATCTAAAAATTGAATCTTTTGATAGTAATTTGAACATTGGAATCTGTAATGATTTTGAAGCAGACTCGATTGATGCAATAGTTAATGCAAATGCAAGTGAGCCACCAACTTTTGAATAATTTGGAGAAGAGTCAATTTCTCTTAGGGTTTCATGAATTATTTTCAGATTGGATGGATCAAGACCTACAAATTTCTTTACATTCTTTTTTAATATTTCTAAACTTTTTTCTGGTTTATTCTGTGGAAAGCTCTGAGCTTCATGTTTTCCAACACTTGCGCCTGACGGAGCACAAACTCGTCCTAGGTGTTCATTATCTGATACTACATCAATTTCTATAGTTTGACTTCCTCTGCTGTTGTAAAGTATCCTGCCTTTGATTGATGTAATCTTAGGCATTCTATTCTAGTTCAGATCTTACTTCTTGTTCTCTTCTTCTAATGGCTTCGTAAAACGGAATGACTTGATGAATTGTCTCAACAGATGTCAGTATCATTGCTCTACAACAATATCTCTTAAAACCAAAAGAATCTAAAACCTTTCCAGGATCTTCTCCGCCCTTGACGCGATTTTGATATTCCTTAAATTTATCAGCAATCAAATTTCCACAAGTAAAACATCTAACAGGAATCAGCACAGTCACAAAAAGTAATCAAGGCTTATAAAAACCATACATGGGTAAAACCAATTGCGGGAGTCGCCCAGCCTGGTCAAAGGCGCTAGCTTGAGGGGCTAGTATCTTAGGATTTCGTGGGTTCAAATCCCATCTCCCGCATTAATAATTTCATAAGTGTATTCAAAAATTTGTATATCTGATAGATAAATCCTCAATGACCTGCCGATGAATTCTTTTTCTATTTATTATTGGAGCGATTCTTACAGTGTGGCATTAATTTTAGTGCAATATTGAAACCTATGTTAACACTGCAAAATTTTTCATTAATTTTTACACACTTTCAGACTTTGACGAATGTTTGGTTTGTATTTTGTGAATACGAGTTTTGGTAAAGCCCTTATTTGACATAAAACCTTGTATTGTTATGGAAATTACTGTGAAGCAAATGATGCAAATTGAAGAGAATGGACATCAAATGGGTTTTTTTAGAAAATTGATGATGGAAAATGCTGGTGCAGCTACCGCAAGACACATGGTAGAATATTATCCTGATTTAACATCAAAAAAGATAACAATTTTTGCTGGATTGGGAAATAATGGAGGTGACGCATTTGTTGTGGCCAGGCATTTGGCTGCATTTGGTTGTACTCCTACCGTAGTACTTTTAGGACATCCTGATAAAATAAAAACAGAAGAAGCTCGTTCTAACTGGCAAATTTTGGAAAAAATGAATTCTGTAAACCTCGTGCTTGCGTCTGCGATTGATGAAATTGCTAATGATATAGATGTAATAGTGGATGGAATGTTGGGAACTGGAATGTCTGGAAAAATTAGAGAACCGTATTCCTCAGCAATAGATTTGATAAATCGATCAAATGCTTTCAAATTTGCTGTTGATGTTCCATCAGGTCTTGATCCAGATACAGGAACGGTAAATGACAAATGTGTGAAAACCAACATCACTATAACTTTTCACAAGATGAAAATTGGAATGCCAAAAAACCAAAATATGTGTGGTAAAATAATGGTTGAAAAGATAGGAATTCCACCTGAGGCAGAGATTGGAGTGTTGATATGAAAGTACATCAGCTTCAAGTAGGAAATATGCAAAACTTTACCTATGTTCTTGAGGATGAAGAGACGCAGGAATCTGTTATCATTGATCCTTCGTGGGATCTAGAGTTGGTAATAGAAATAATAGAGAAAAATAATCTAAAAGTAAAATATGTCATTAACACACATCATCATTTTGATCATACCATAGGTAATGATGCAATGGTAAAACATACTAAATCCAAAATCTTACAGCATGAATCTTCTACTCTGAAAAATGACATACGACTATCTGATGGTGACAAAATAATATTTGGCAAGTCCGAACTCGCGGTATTACACACTCCTGGACACTCAAAAGATAGTATCTGTCTGGTTGGTGATGGAAAAATCTTTTCAGGCGATGCACTTTTTGTAGGAAATTGTGGCAGAACAGATTTGCCAGGAGGAAGTGCAAAGGAACTTTATCATAGTCTATTTGACATTATTTACAAGCTTGACGGTAACCTAGTGTTGTACCCTGGACACAATTATGGGAACTCTCCAAATTCAACCATAGATAAAGAAAAAAAGACAAATTTTGTATTACAACCCAGAACAGAATCCGAGTTCCTAAGTTTCATGGGCAGTGGTTAATCATTGCAAGACATTGAAATACTTGGAAATGAGCAAAAAGGTTTAGAATTTATAAAACAAACTGAACAAAAAAAATTTATTTTTTCTCTAGTGATATCTTATACTGAAACATCTGAAATCCCTGGAATAACTATGGCTGGAGAACATCCTGATCTGATAAAATTTACAGGACCTGCTGACGCTGAATTTATTCACTATGGGTATTGTAGGAGCATCTCTGTAATTCCAATGACTCCTGATGGAAAACCAACTCCTGCACTGTTAACAAAAACTGCATTGGAGGCAGCAAGCATTCCAAATATTGTTGTAAATGCTGGTAGCAAGGTGTCACCAAAACTTCCCTTCCTTGATATGAACTTGAATTATGGGCGAAATATTGGAAAAGAACCAGCTCTTAGTCTTGATGATGTTGGAAAAGCCGTTGAATATGGCAGAATAATTGGAAGATTTCTTGGAGCTTCAACTGACTGTGTTATAGTTGGTGAAAGTATTCCGGGCGGTACTACTACAGCTCTTGGAGTGCTTGAAGGATTTGGAATTACAGGATCTGTTAGCAGCAGCATGCCTCAAAATCCTTTAGAGCTCAAGATTCAAACAGTAAAAAATGCATTGAAAAGACTTCAATCAAAAGATCCATTTGAAATTGTATCACAATTGGGTGATCCGATGATTCCGACAGTTGCTGGTATTCTTAGTACTGCCTCTGAAATTTCTCGAGTTTTATTCAGCTGGTGGAACACAAATGGCAGCTGTACTTGCTTTTGCAAAAAGTATTGGATTTGAAGGAAAGAATACTGCTATTGGAACTACCTCTTATGTATCTGAAGATAAATCTGCAAATCTAACTGACATAATATCCCAGATAATGGATGTGCCTATACTGGTTGCCAAACTCAAACTCGCAGAATCAAAAATCTCTGGGTTGAGCTCATACGCTGAAGGATTTGTAAAAGAAGGTGCAGGCGCAGGAGGTGCATCTATTGGTTGTATGTTGAAAACCGGAATTGATGCAAAAGGTCTTCTGGATTTGACTGAAAAAGAATATTCAAAAATTATTTGACTGTTACTGATTTTGCCAAATTTCTTGGATAATCTGGATCAAAGTCCTTGTCTATTGCAGCATAATATGCAAGAAGTTGTATTGGTACTATTTCCACAAGTGGATATAATGACTCGTTGATACTAGGTATGTCTATCCAATAATCATATACGTCGCTTGGTTTATCTGAAATTCCTATTATCTTGGCTCCTCTTGCTTTTATTTCTCTAGCTGATGTCAGTGTATCATTGTAGGTAGAATCATTGGGATTTATGATTAAAACATATGAATTAGAATCCATTAATGCCAAGGGGCCGTGTTTTAACTCTCCTCCTGGAAGTCCCTCTGCATGTATGTATGTAAGTTCCTTCAACTTCAATGATCCCTCTGAAGCAATTGGATAATGTATGCCTCTTCCTAATACGTAAATATCTGAAACATTCTTCAGTCTCTTTGCAACGTCTTTGATTTTGGAATCATTAGAGAGTATCTTCTTGATTGCTTCTGATACTTTTGTAAGATCTAGTTCTAAACAGCCATCGCATATTTTGTCAATTATCTTGTATAGTACAACAAGTTGTGACGTGAAACTTTTAGTTGCGGCAACTCCTATTTCTGGACCACAGTTAAGTCCCATTGAAATGGATGATTGATGAACTAATGAGGATGTCATCATGTTTACAATTGATATGATTTTAGATCCTGTCTTTTTAGCAATGCCTACAGCTTCTAATACATCTGCACTTTCTCCACTCTGTGATATTGCAATTAAGATTGATTTTTCTTCAAACATGTCTGGAGAAAATTGTACTTCACTGGAAATCAATGGGTCGATCTTTATTTTTGCATATTTTGAAAAAAGAAATTTTGCAATTAATGCTGCATTGTAACTTGTTCCACTTCCTGTGATGTATACATTTCTTGCATGTTTTATTAAATCGGAAACCAGATCGATTTCAAGTTTGGTGTTATTTCCTGCATTCAACACTGTTGATGGTTGTTCTGAAATTTCTTTCAAAGTGTAATGTGCGTATTGACCCTTGTATACATCTGCAAATTCTTTTGATACTTTGGTTATCTGATGGCGTACTGGATTTGCGTCAAAATCGAAGATCTTCAATCCTTCTTTGTCAATGATTACAAATTCTCTGTTGTCTGGGTAAATCACTTCATCAGTATATTCTACAAACCCTAACACATCGCTTGAAATAAAATATCCTTCTTTTCCTACGCCTATTATCAGTGGCTCATGTAATCTAGCTGCAGATAATGTGCCATCTTGAAAGACAGCCACAAAAGCATAATTTCCTTTTAGTTTCGCCACTGTATCTATGACAGATTTCTTAATTTCTCTAGTCTTGTCGTAATTATATTGAAGAAGATTTGCAATTACTTCGCTGTCTGTTTGACTTTTAAAAGTATAACCATGTTCTTGGAGTTCTTTTTTTAATTCTTCATGATTTTCAATTATTCCGTTGTGTACAATAGTTATCTCTCCTGAACTTGATGAATGCGGATGTGCATTTGTATCAGTCACCATTCCATGAGTGGCCCATCTTGTATGTCCTATACCTGTAGTCCCAGAAAGCTCGTCTAGTTTTGCTGTTTTGTTTACTTCTAAAACTTTACCGACTCCCTTTCTTACATTGATTTGATGTTCTGAAAAAGTTGCTACTCCTACACTGTCATATCCGCGATATTCCATTCTTTTTAATCCCTTGACTATTATTGGTGCCGCAGAACTGACGCCTAGATATCCTATAATTGAACACATGTTGATATCGTATACATATTCTTGATAAATAATGATTGCGTGTGTTTTACTCAGTTGGTTGTTCAGTTTTTACTTCTTGAACAGGTTGTTGTTTTGCCTTGTTAAGATCTAATTCTGGTGATAAGCAAATCTGATCTTCTTCCTCAACTTTTACCGTGTATGACGGAACTGTAACTACTCTCTCCCCTATCATCACATGACCGTGTACTACTATCTGTCTTGCAAGATATGGGCTCTTTATTGATTCTTTTTTCTGGATAATTGTCTGTAATCGTCTAGATAAAAAGTCGGTCACCTTTAGATTAAGTACATCATCTAACGTTGAATTTTCCTTAACCAGTCCAACTCTTGCAAGTGATTTCATCAATATCGGTTCCTTTGTACTTCTAACATCCTGAGTTAACGCCAAAAGTGATCTTGCTTGATTTCTTATTCTTGAAAGTTCTGTATGTGCTTTCCATAACTCTCTCTTATTTTTGAGTCCGAAAGTACCTAAAACATGTAACTCTTCGTTTAGTAAATCATAATTGAGAGGACGTTTTGGTTTTCTCCACATTTTGCGTGAATTCTTTGGATGATCTCCCATCTCCTACACCTACTTTTTCTTTTCCGCTGCAGCAGGTTTTGCTGCGGGAGCTGCACCAGCTTTTGGAGCTGCTGCGGGAGCTGCACCAGCTTTTGGAGCTGCTGCGGGAGCTGCACCAGCTTTTGGAGCTGCTGCGGGAGCTGCACCCTCAGCTGGAGCACCAGGTGAACCGGCTGGTAAAACTTTACCACCTTTCTTAACTCCAACTGCGCCACCTTTTCTACCTGTGGTGCGTGTACTTTGTCCGCGAACTTTTAATCCATATGTGTGACGAAATCCTCTCCAACTGTTCATACCTTTTTCTCGTTCAATATCGTTTCTTACATTAAAGTCAATATCTGAAGTAATAAGGTGAAAATCATTTCCTGTATCCATATCCTTTCGTCTATTTAGGAACCATGTAGGTATGTTGACTGATGTTGGATCTCTCATGGCCTTTTCTATTTCTTCTACTTGTGATTCCGTAAGAAAACCCACATTACTGTTGGGATTGATTTTTAATACTTCTAAAAGTGATTTTGCAAAATTATATCCGATTCCTTTTACCTGACCGACTCCGATAATGGTCTTTTTAGCACCTGGAATGTCCTTACCAGCAATTCTAACTATGTGTCTAAATTCTTGTGAAGACAAGTACAAAAAATCCTCAGCATCCCCGATAAAAACCATGCTAAAATAAGGCGGTGGATAAACGATGAGATAACGAAAATTGATAGGGTTTTGATAAGTGATTTTATATCTAATGGGAAAAAAATATTACATTCTAGGAATGGTTGATGGACATGAGTGAAAGTTTTGACAAACAAAAAATGATGGAAATTCTAGTAGATCCAGATGTGTCATCCATTCTTGCCGAGCTTGAGGGGGGCGAGAAAGATGCTGCATATCTTACAGCTAAACTGCAACTCTCTCTAGATCAGATCAAAAGTCTTCTTTCGTATGTAATGGAACATCAGTTTGTTGTGATAAATCAAAATGATGGTAAAGAAATCTTCAAAGTTGATCTTAACAAACTAAATAAAATTATGGAAAATGATGATAATTTTAAAAATGTAGTTGATGGTTTAACTGAACTAGATCAATTTCTCAATTAGGATCTTGCACGATTTCTAATCAGGTACATCATGCCAACTGCAAGTCCGCTAAGGCCTATGAGAAGTGCTATGAATCCTGAAATGTCTGCTAATTCTATATTTTGTGGATAGTATCCTATAATTCCAAGAACCTGTATCTCACTTTGTCCATGATTTTCTATCTGTAATGTATAATTCCCTGATGATGAAATCTTGAATGTTTCTTGAATCGGGCTTTTTGTTATGGAGTTTGTTATTATTGGCGTGCCGGTAGGATCAGTTACTATTGCTTTGATGTTATCCTCATTTTTGAAATCTGTTATTTGAATAGAGTATACTCCTTTCTGATTGTTATCTGGGTTCATTTCTTTTGTAACAATCATTTGTGTGCCAATATCTAGGGTGTTTTGTTGATTCGAAAGATTTTCTGAAGTTATTTGTGATTGATATGCTGTTATTGCAATGCCTACCAATACCAATATTCCACTTGCTATTAGAATTGGTTTAGGCTTGATCACATCACTCATGATCTCTTACCCTGGTTAAAACCTAATGTACAAATAACATACTATGAAATTTAGTATGAATCATTCGATAACGTTATCTTGTACGTCTTCTCACAATAGAAAGTTGCATAAAATTCTGATAATTCTTCTAGTTTTTTCAATGATTGTTCCGCCATTATCTTCACCTAATGTAAATGCATATTCTGATCATCCTAATCTTTTTGTCTCTTCAGAAAATAGTGTTTTTGATAATCATATTTCTGGACCTATGGTAACAGAAGTTATTGTACAGGAAGATAATACTCAGCTAGATCAAACAATAGGTCAGCCAAATGTTTCAATAAATGGAAAAAATCTTCTGATGGCTCAAGGTTCAGATGGTAACTGGTATGCATTTTTTGCTAATACTGATAGCGCAAAACAAGCTGACCAAGCAGCATCATCTGGTTCTCCTGGACAAAGTATTGATTTTGGAGTTTTTTGTTCAAGCTCTACACCTTCTTCTGTTTTGGGAGTGGATGTGTCTCAGACTGATGGGGTGGCAATTCCAGACTCTGCAGGATTATCTGGTACTACTCAAGGAACTGCAGGTTTTAATTCATGTAGCGGTACACCGACAACACCATCAAGTCAAAATAATGTTATACGAAGTCCTCCCTCATTGAATTCTAATCCGCAAGTTCCGTCAGGCCAAATAGGAATAAATCCAAATGTATGGCCTCTGATTCAACTCTTCACGCTTAGTGGTAATGTGCATATAGAATATGATAGATCTACAGGTACACAAAGTGTTGATCTTGATTATTCTGATATTCCAAATATTTCATTAAGTCTTGATAGAACTCAATATCCATCAGGTTCTGATGTGTTTGCAACCATTGATGATGCTGAATTAAGTATAGATCCTACATCACAAGATTCATGGACTTTTAATGTTGGTTCTACTCCTGCCACATTTTATCAAGCCTTTGCAGAATCAGGTAGCAGTGCAAGCGGTCCTGGTATTGTAAATCTAACGCCGTACTTGAGCAGTCTTGGTTTCAAAGATAATGGAAAATTAAGTATGGATACATCAGATGTTGTTAACCTGAAAACTAATTCTGTTCAGACAAGTCTATCTCTTAATGGTGGGTATGACAAGTTGGTAACTTTTGTAGAAACTGGACCACATACTGGAATTTTTCAGAGCTCCTTTGCTGGCGTATCAACCATTGGAATATTATCAAATGCTCCTAGATCTCATTCTGGTTCAATTACTTATAATCTTCAGAGTGTTTCTATTGTTTCAGGTACTACAACTGCTAGTCTCAATGTTGGTAGTGGTCAGAGTCAATTTGGTCCCGGTCAACAAGAAACAATCACTCTTGTAGATAATGATCAAAACATCAACTCCAATCTGATTGATCAACTAAATGTTTTTAGGACTTCTGCAAAAATACCTACTTTGAAGATTGGAAATCCATTAACACTAAGTAGTTCTTCTGATGTTACATTCTATAACAGTTCAAATTCGATCAGTGTACCATCTACTGTGTTTGATGCTAATTCATTACGATTGATAATTGATACCCGATCTCAATCAATGTCACATTTTCAGAAAATTACCCTAAATCTTGGTATTTCTGCTCAATCTCTCAAGAACTTACTCATAGATACTAGTCAAACAAATTCAAAAGGAACCAATTGGGTTAATTATGATCTCAGATCTTTTCAGCAACAACTTGGGATCACCTCATTTTCCAGTACCAGCATGACTCTGTATTTTGGATCTGTCGGTTCTTCACCAGTCACAATTGTAACACCAGGGGAAATTGTGTCTGGTAATGGTCTACTTCAGATAAGTGATAACGCTGTAGCTTCAATAAACTCAATGTCATCCAGTCTGCCTGTATTCTTAGAGATTAACTTTAACACTCTGGGAAATATTTCAAATCCTAGTGACACTCAACCAATTGTGTTTGATCTTTTTTCTTTTGGGATGAATAACAACCAACAAGTAAACAATGCTATCTATCGAGCAGAACTGCAAGAAACATCTGCTAATTCTGGTACATTTTCAGGAACAATTCAATATACTGTAATAAATCAACTAAACCAATTTGATCCGAATCTAATCAAAGGCCTTCAAACTTTTGGCAGTAATATTAAATTTCTTGTAAACACTGAACTTACAGATGCTAATGCAATTCATTTTTCTATTTTAGGTACACAAAGTGGATCATCAACAACAGTTACTTCACAACAAAATCTTCCAACACATGCTGGTACAGTAACACTTGATTCTTCAAATTATAGGATTGGTTCAGATGTCACAATAACAGTTACTGATCCCGATTTGGTTACTGATGCTAATACTATAGTAAGTTACCCGAGTGTAAATGATCCAGGCTCTTCTGCAGATGATACTGTTGGGGATAATGATGGAAACATACTCTTGGAAGTTTGGATTAAAGGATTTAGATTTCAGCATTGCACAGTAAATGGAGTGGCATATGGAGGTCTTGCTGCTACTGGTTTCACATTGACTGAAACTGGACCCGGTACCGGTGTCTTCCAAGGGGTCTTTAAAATGCCTTCTCAGATATGCAGTGAAGATGGAACCTCTTTGATATCTCCTGTGGGAGGTAATGTCCAAGCGTGGTATCATGACTTTCGAGATCAATATGGTAGATCTGTGATAGTGGGTTCTACAGTGGGAACTCCTGCTCAAACTCAACCTACAAGTACAAATCAATATGTGTCTCCAATCACAATTCCAATGATTTCAATATCTACACAAATCAGTGATCAATCTGGAAGACCTTTACTACAAAGTTCACATGTTGGGCAAACGATAAACTTCAAGAGCATGCTCTCAAACATACATCAAAATTCTCAAGAAATTTCATACATTGTTCAAATAAAAGATAATAGCAACAAAGTAGTTTTTCTGAAATGGTCTGAGAGTAATCTTGTGAATCTATCTACTACAAATGAAGAAATTAGTTGGATACCGACACTATCAGGTATCTATTCTGCTGAAGTCTATGTATGGGACGGAATGGGTTCTCTAGTACCACTTGTCGATCAAAGTCAATACAAAATTCAAGTTCTACCATAATTGAATTTTTGAATTAAAAGTTGTATTTGCTTTTGTATGGAGACACTGCACGCAACTCTTGAACAACTTTTTTTAACGTATCTACGGTTTCATCTATTTCTTGTTCTGTGTTTGTTATTCCTACTGTAAGACGTAATGATCCTGTAACTTGTTCATGTGAAAAGCCCATCGCTTTTAAAACATGGGATGCTTTTTGTATCTTAACGGAACATGCTGAACCCGTGGATGCAGATATTTTATGTTCATCCAATTTTATTATCAAATCCTCTCCATTTACACCAAAAAAAGTAAAATGAGTATTATTGGGAGTTCTCGAGTCTGGATGTCCATTAAAAGTTGTAGCGGGTATTTCGTTTAATATTCTCGTAGTTAATTTTGAAGTTAGTTTTTTAAGATGAATTGAATTTTCATTCATGTTGTTTTTTGAAAGCATACATGCTGTCCCAAATCCTACTATGCTTGCCACATTTTCTGTGCCAGATCGAAGTCCATTTTCTTGACCCCCACCTAATATTAAAGGAGACATCTTTACACCATTCTTGATGTATAATGCTCCTACACCTTTTGGACCGTTTATTTTATGAGATGATATTGATAACAAATCAATTCCAAGTTCCTTTACATCTATGGGAATTTTTCCTATTGCCTGAACTGCATCTGTGTGAAACATGATATTCTTTTCTCTCGCAATTTGAGATATTTTCTCTATAGGTTGTATTGTTCCAACTTCATTATTTGCATACATTATTGTAATCAGGCATGTATCACTCGAGATTTCTTTTTTGAGATCTTCAGGATCTATAAAACCGTGTTTATCCACTGGAAGAAAAGATATTGTATATCCTTCTTTTTCAAGACGCTTGCATGGTTCTAGTATGGCATCATGTTCAATGGATGATGTTATGATGTGTTTTCCTTTACTTTGTGATGCTATGCCATAGATTGCTGTATTGTTTGATTCTGTTCCTCCAGAAGTTAGAAGTATCTCATTACCATGTGCATTAATGAGTGAAGCAATTTGCTTCCTTGCATTTTGAATGGCCGTGTTTGCAACTCTACCATGTCTATGTATGGAAGAAGGATTTCCATACTGTTCCCTGAAATAAGGAATCATTTCTTCTATGACTTTTTCATGAACAGGTGTAGATGCAGCGTTATCTAGATAGATCAATCTGTTATCACATTGAGTTTACCTGGTCTATAGCCGTTAGGATCAATCAGGATGTTATCAAATCCTAATCCATTCATATATTTCTCCAGTATCAACATTTTTTTTTCGTCGTCTAAAAAGACTAGCTCCTTTTTATCCACTTCTATGCTTGCTCTGTTTCCAAAATCTCTGACTCTTATCTGTCTTACTCCAAAAAGATGTTTTATCATGATCTCGCTCTTCTCTATTCTTTCAAGCTTTTCAGCTGTAACAGTATTACCCCATGGGATACGTGACGCTAGACAAGAATTGGATGGTTTATCATGAATGGAAATATTATTCTCTTTTGCAACATCTCTGACATCAGATTTTGTGAATCCACTTTCTACGAGTGGACTTTGAACACCACTTTTTTTGAGTGCAATTATTCCTGGTCTGTATTCTGTTAGATCATCCAGATTAGTACCATCAACAATTAAGTTGATTTTTTCTTTTTTTGATAGCGCAACAAGATGTTCTGCTAATTCAGTTCTACAATGAAAGCATCTGTTTTTGTCGTTTCTTACAAAATCTGGATTATCTAATTCACTATATTCGATAATTATATGTCTAATTCCTATTTCTTGACAAACTTTTTTTGCAGAGTCTAATTCTTCTTGAGACAATGTCTTGTAATCCGCAGTCACAGCAACAGTCTTGTTTACCTAGTGCAATTTGAGCGGCACATGCTACTAGGGCGCTATCTACTCCTCCTGAAAGAGCTACCAATGCTTTCTCTTTTCCACTAAACCAAGACACTAGATCTTTAATCTGTTTCATCTTATGTTTAGCCTCAGTTTGACTTCACTTGATATCAGATCTGATGTTTCTTTGAATGATAGTGATAGCGAATCTGAAATTGTCTTGATATCATCTGATTCTACCTTGAAGTGTTTTATCGTTTCATTGTGTTTCACAATTTTACATCTCACAGTAAAATTATTTCCTTGTATCATGATAGGTACTGAAACAACTATTCTTGGAACAACATAGCGACTAGATGATCTTATTCGTACACCTAAAGTGCCAGTTTCTGAAATGAGTGTACTAATCAAGGTGTTTGTAATCGCTGAATCACATATGACAGAAACTAGATTTGTTGGCCTTCCTTTCTTTGTTATGCCACCTGTTACCGTAACATCCTTTGCGCCGTTTGCAATTAGCTTGTCAATCATGTGTCCTATTGTCTCACCAGATATGTCATCAAGGTTTGTTTCAAGAACTTGTATAGTATCCAATTGAAACTCTTCTGTTGATTCCCCTTGAACAATTTTCAAGACATTGGGAAACCCATCAAAGTTCTTACTTCCCGCACCATACCCTATTGATTTTATCTTCATTGTTGGATAAAATTCTGAGCATTTATCTGCCAAATTTACAAGCAGACTTGCACCAGTGGGAGTGGTAAGTTCCTCCTTTATCCGTCCTCCGCAAATTGCTATATCTGAACCGCGAAATATCTCTAGTATTGCACTTGCAGGATTGGATACGGTGCCATGTGAAAATGTTAGAGTTCCCCCACCTATTGCCACTGGGGTTGCAATAATCTCGTCTGAAAATAATTTCAAGTCGTCTAATGCAATGGCAGAACCTATGATGTCTATAGCTGTGTCAATACTTGATGCTTCATGAAAGTGTACTGATTCAAGGGGTTCTCCATGTATGTTTGACTCTGCATAAAGTAATGATCTAATGCTTTCTTTTGCAAAAACTTTGGCTTGTTCGGACAGTCCTATCTTGTCTGATGTGGATAATATACATTCTTGAATCTCAATTCCTTTTCTTTCGTGATGCTTCTCACTTGTCTCTAACATAAGATACGTAGCCTCTGTTCCATGTTTGACCGTTTTTTCAAAATCTATTTTTACAATTTTAGAATCTTTGAGATATTCTTCAACTGAATATACTCCGTCTATAACTTTGGATTTCTTTGCGCCTATGCTGACTAGTGAAGAAAGTAACATGTCACCTGAAATTCCAGCCACTTGTGCATCAATTACAAGTACCATTATTTTCTCAACATACTGAAATGCATATAAATTGTAATTTGATTCATAATTTTGGTTACTATGTAACTGTCACGTAGATTGATAAAAAACAGTCAAGTTTAATTAGAGATTAAATGGAGGGCCTTTTATGATTACAATTATCGGTTCAGGAAAAGTTGGTGGAGCAGCGGCACTATTCACAGCTCTTCGAAAAGTAACAGATGAGATATTATTACTAGATGTAGTTCAGGGCCTTCCACAAGGAGAAGTCTATGGACATAAACCACATGTTGGCAGAAAAAGGAATTGACGTCAACGTTAGAGGGTCAAATGATTATTCTGAAATGAAAGGATCTGATATTGTAGTTGTTGTTGCAGGTTCTGGTAGAAAACCTGGAATGACAAGAATGGATCTCTTGAAAATAAATGCGTCAATAGTAAAGGGCGTTGTAGAAAATATCCAGAAACATGCTAAAGATGCAATGATAATTCCAGTTACTAATCCATTAGATCCTATGGCATATCTTACATACAAAGTTTCAGGATTTCAAAAAAACCGAGTGTTTGGAATGGGAGGCATGCTCGATCTATCACGTTTTACACAATTTATTCATGAATCTACTGGTTACTCTAGAAACTCCATACGTGGTCTTGTGATTGGAGAACATGGTGAAAATATGTTACCGCTTCCAAGATTTTCAACTGTTTCTGGAATACCCTTGACTTCAATCATATCAAAAGAGAAAACTGAGGAAATTGTACAAGGAACAAGACAAGTTGCAGCAAAAGTAATAGAACTCAAGGGTGCCACAGTTCATGCCCCTGGTAATGCAATATCTACTATAATAGAAGCAGTATTGAACAACACAAAACAAGTCATTCCTGTAGCAACATATCTGGATGGAGAGTATGGTTACTCTGATGTATCTATTGGTGTTCCAGCAGTTATTGGCAAAAATGGTGTTGAAAAAATAATAGAATTAGATTTGGATTCAAATGAAAAAGAGTGGTTCAAAAAGGGTGTAGACAGTGTCAAAAATGCCATCTCTAATCTCTAAAAACTGATTAAATTTTTAACTACGCACTAATTATCAAAATGGTATTGGATCTTACGGAAATATTAAAATCACTTGATCTTGGAAAAATAAGTGTACGTCAAGCTAAGAAATTACTTTCTCTTTACTCTGTTGAGAAAATTGAAGATTTTGCCAAGGTGGATATGGGTAGAAAATTGCGACGCGGAATACCTGAAGTCATATTTGCAGAAAAAAAAGAACTTGCAGATATTAAGAAAATAATTCTCAAAACTACATCTAAAGCAGATTCGGTTCTTGTCTCTAGAATAAACAAAGATCATTACAAGAAAATATTGATCTTTTCTAGAAAAAATAAATTAAAAATACACACGGGTAAAAATACTACGACCATACTCTTCTCTACGAAATTACATTTTACAGGTGGAAAAGTAGGTATCCTGACAGCGGGAACTTCGGATATTGGAGTAGCTGAAGAAGCAAGACTGATGTGTGAATCCATGGGGTGTCAATGTATTTGTAGTTATGATATAGGTATAGCTGGGATTCATCGACTTTTTCCAGTAATCAAGAAAGTAATATGTGAAGAGGTGGATGTAATTATAGTAGTTGCTGGGATGGAAGGTGCGCTTGCATCAGTAGTCTCATCCTTGGTTGACATACCTGTAATTGGAGTTCCTTCCTCTGTTGGATATGGTTATGGAGCAAAGGGAATTGCAGCACTGGCATCTATGTTACAAAGTTGTACTCTTGGACTATCTGTTGTTAATATTGATAATGGGATAGGCGCAGGAGCATTTGCAGCTAATATTGCAAATAGAAGTGTACAAAAGAAAATCATGTCTTGATAATTCCAAGGCTTCCTAATTCTGAGCCTATTCCGTATCCTATGAGAGCAATACCGGTCCCAAGTCCTGCCATTTCTAATCCCCCTCGCAACATGCTGATATTTGCAATCTTTGACTTTATTGCTCCAATTATAAAAGATGCAGAAAGACTAACTCCAATTGCTACAAAAAGTGGAATATGTCCACTCAAAAAGAAATATGGAATGATTGGTAGGATTCCACCTACTAGAAAAGCACCAAACATACGAAATGCGCTTTTTAGAGGACTTCCTACTATCTCTAAATTTAATTTGAGTTCTTCTGTGATCATTGTATCTAACCAAACTTTCTTGTCCGATGTTATTTTGTTTACAATCTTCTCCAAGTCTTGTCCTGTGAATCCCTTTGTTTTGTACACCTCTTCTATTTCGCTTCTCTCTGCTTCTGGCACATTATTCATCTCCCATTTTTCACGTTCAATTTCTGAATCTAAAATCTGTCTTTGCGATTTCACAGCAAGATAATTTTGAACTGCCATTGCTTTTGCACCGGTAAACATGGCAACAATGGCTGCTAGTATGATTATGTTAGAAGATACTTCTGCTCCTCCAACCCCAGCTACCAATCCTAATGATGTGTTTATACCATCTCCAAATCCAAATACGAAATCTCTTATTGAACTACTTTCTTTTTGATGCGCTTCAACATGTCGCGGTTCTATTCCACTCATTGTGTATAGTATGCAATACCTGTTTATATGTCAAAAGTAAAAATTTTCAAAATGATATACTAAGGTAAACGATTTATATCATAGTAGAAAGAAGTCGAAGAAAGAAATGGCAGGAAGGAGAATAGTTCTAACTGCAGATCGTAGCCTTATGACCAACTATAGGGGTAATTTTCTGTATGGTTTCATAGCATGTGGTCCTTATGAAGTGGTTCCTGAATGGGTTTTTGATAAAGTATTTTGTCCTCCAGTTGAGACTGATCAAATAACTGGTGAAGCTAAGGTTGCTCAAGTTGGATTGCGTAGAGTAGAATCTGCACTATTACAAGGTTACAAAAGAGAAGATGTGTTTATTGCAAATCCTGATTATCTTGAAAAATGTATTGGTCCTGATACCAAAGTAGTTGGAATAAATGTAATGGATCCACTTGGTATGGCCCCCGTGACTACTACAATGTCTCCAGAAAAACTCTCTTACGTTGCAATGAAATTCAAGAGAATGTGTGCTAAAATAATTCAGCTAAAGAAGAAGTATAATTTCCATGTTGTAGTTGGTGGGAACGGAGCATGGGAGCTTGCAAAGACTGATAGAATGAAAATTCATGGAATTGATACTGTTGTGGTAGGAGAAGCAGATGAGTTAAGCTTTAGATCTTTTCCATGATCTTGAAAAAGGCGATGCTCCTGAATTGATGCACTGTTTTGTTAAGAACATTCAAAATATTCCAATGATTCAAGGACCTACTGTTAATTCTCTAATTGAAGCAATGCGCGGATGTGGAAGAGGATGTGACTTTTGTGATGTCAACAAAAGATCAAAAAAAGATTTGCCACTAGAACGATTACAACAAGAAGCACAAATGAATTTGAATTATGGTTTTGATTCTATCTGGTTACACTCTGATGAAATGCTTCTCTATGGATGTGACAATAGAAACTTTCAACCAAATTATGATGCCATAATTGAATTGTGGAAAGGTCTCAAGTCTTTGGGTGCAAGATTTGTTGGAACAACTCACATGACATTCTCAGCTGTATGTGCTGATCCTAAGCTTTTACATGATATGTCTGAAGTAAATGGCATGAGCGATGAAAAATGGCTTGCCACAAATCTTGGAATTGAGACAGTAGCGCCAAGAATGGTGAAGAAACATCTTGGTGTAAAAACAAAACCGTTTTCAACCGATGAATGGGGTTGGGTTGTAAGAGAAGGTGCTAGAATATTAAACGAAAATCATTGGTTCCCAGCAGCTACTATCATAATTGGTTGGCCTGATGAGACTCCTGATGAAACTCAATATACGATAGATTTGATTGAAGATTTCAAGAAAACAAGAATGCGGGGTCTTGTTGCACCATTGTTGTATCAAGATTTCAATGAAAAGAATTCCATGCACTTTGGCAATCTTAATGAGGCTCAATTTACATTGTTCTGGAAGTCTTGGGAACACAATCTAAGAGTTATCAATGATATCATTCCTATAATTATTAGAAACAAGACATTTGGACCTCCTATGAAACTTGTCATGTATGGCATGATAAAAGCTGGAACTTGGGCAATAATGCGATATCTAAGAGGTTTGTCTAAAGACTTGTTCAATGGTAAGCTTCCAGAAGATATAATGGAAAAATATGCAAGAAGCAGATCCGTAAATGCTCCTTCTTATACTAGATAGATTTTTTCTCTAATAATTTAATTGCTGCATCTGCAATAGTATTTGATTTTGGAGTCAAAACAACAAAATAGATCTTGTCTGATCTTTCTGCACTTTCTACATTCTTAAATTTTTTTAGATTCATATCAAACTCTAATAGTTTTCCATCAAGTTTTCCTTTTACATATATCATCAAATATGAATTTCCGGAAGCAGGTGTTAGGGGAATTATTGAAAAAATATATCCCTTGTATGAGTTTATGGGTAAAATATTTTTCATTGGCGGTGCCATTGTAGACATGGCAATAAATATGTCTTCAGGAGAATCAAATTCTTCAAATTCAAAATCCATAGTTATCTTTCTTTGGTCTTGTATAATAATCTATGATCTTACATGAACGATAATTGTTTGTGTGTTCTTTATCTTTAATTATGATTCATGTTGGTATTAGTTTTTTTTGGGATTATATTTTCAATGGATTGAAAATATTTGTAAATGTGGGGTGAAATGGTTCTAGTATTTTGGCATAAATCTTAGTCCAGTCTTTGCTGATACTGCAATTATTGATATTATTGCAATAGCAAACACTAGAGCTGCGATTGGGCCAAACTCTGGAACTATGATTGTACCTACTATGTCTATTTTAGAATCTCCGTTACTGAATGGGATGCTAAGTATTCTTACATTTTGATTCTTTGTTTCACTGAACTGTGTGATCTGTTTGCCGCCATCTGTGACTATGAATGTGCTATCATCTAATTCTGCAGTGTTAACCTTTGCTCCAGTCAAGTTTGCATCAGGATTTGGAGGTGGTGGTAGCTTTGAATCTATCATAGCTCTAGGTAGAGTGACTGTGATAGAACCATTTGCATTGGTGTTTAATGCAATTTCAAGGGTGTATTGCGATGCGAATATGTTCATACTACTAACGGTACCGCCTTTTATGATATAGGGTATGTTATAGATTTGATTTCCTGACTGTAATGGGTATGTTCCATTGAGAGCTTTGGTGATTGTAGCACTTCCATCTCCTCCATTATAATGAAAAGTTGCAGTTACATT
Source organism: uncultured Nitrososphaerota archaeon (assembly GCA_963716995.1). Lineage (GTDB taxonomy): Archaea > Thermoproteota > Nitrososphaeria > Nitrososphaerales > Nitrosopumilaceae > Nitrosotalea. The sequence goes on along the minus strand of CAVQVB010000012.1, from coordinate 937 downwards.
CAAATTTAATCCGTATTGAGCTACTATTGTATAATTTCCAGCATCCTTCCAATATTGTCCTGTAGCTGCAAATGTCTTTGTAAAACTTCCATCTGCTGCAGGTGATAACTGGCCAATGAAAACCAAATTCTTCAATGGGCTAATGACTTTGATTGTTACAGCAGTTGCATTCTCTGGATATTTGATGTGTCCTGTCATGATTACTGTATCGCCCTGATTGTATGTAGGTAAATCTGTATTGACGGACAAAGGTGGTATTGTGGACATACTTACTCCTGTCTGATTAGATTCTTGTTGTAAGAGATCATACGCAGTTTCATTGGCGTCAGAATATTTTGGATTTTGTGGTCCTGCACCAGCTCCGCCTATTATATTGTTAGTTCCAGTAGTTGAATTAGTTGGTGCACTTTGGGCAAAAACCGGTATGCTAAGTGATATAGAAACTGCCACTATTGTGATCATAACTATGATAAAGATATTTGCTCTTCTCATGCCTGCTAGCCAATACTCAAGGATCTTGAGTATTTATGTATTGATAAAAGAAAATTTGACTTCTAGTTCTAGTATTTTGGCATAAATCTTAGTCCAGTCTTTGCTGATACTGCAATTATTGATATTATTGCAATAGCAAACACTAGAGCTGCGATTGGGCCAAACTCTGGAATTATCTGTGTACCGATTATCTCTATATCTTGATCTCCTTGTAAGAATTGAACAGTTATGTTTCTAAAATCATTGTTTGCAGATTCACTTTGTGGTTTGACTTCTGCTCCATCTATTAGGATGATAAATGTGTCATCTTGACCTGAGCTTGTTTTTGCATCGATCAAAGTTCTTGGTAATTGTAGTGTGACTGTTCCATCGCTTGTGGAATTTACTGAAACAATTACTGACAAACTTTGGGCATCTATAGTCATGGTATTTATGGTTCCGCCGC
>CAVQVB010000011.1:0-96157 GCA_963716995.1 uncultured Nitrososphaerota archaeon | reverse complement strand
CCTCAAAGTGAAGAAGCACGAGCAGAAGCTATACTCTTAATGCGTGTACAAGATCAATTGATCTCTCCAAGATACGGAGGTCCTATAATTGGCGCATTACGTGATTTCATTACTGGAGCATATTTACTTACAAAAGATGATACTACTTTAACACCTCAAGAATTTGCAAACCTTGCAATGTTGGGTGGTTACACTGGAATGTTTCCAGATCCTGCCGTAAAAGCAAAGGGTGGATCACTTTATAGTGGTAAACAGCTATTCTCACTGTTCTTACCAAAAGACTTCAATTATGTCATAACATCAAAATGGTCTAAAGGTACAAAAGGTCCTGTAAAAGATGTTGTAATCAAAAATGGTCAGCTAGTCAGCGGTGTGATTGATAAAGCATCTATTGGAGCAGAAGAACCTGATAGTGTTTTACACAGAATCACAAAAGATTATGGATATGAAGAGGCAAAGAACTTTCTTAATTCCATTCTAATTATGTTAAAACAATTCATTACAGGTTATGGATTTAGTTATGGTTATGCTGATCTTGAACTTGCAACAAAAACAAAAGATGGAATTCTAGAAAATATTCAAGAATCATATGACAAAGTCTATGATTTCATTGCTCAAGCAAAGAAAGGTACTCTACAACTTAGCAGAGGTCTTTCTGCTGAAGAAGCATTGGAAGCATACATTGTAAATGAACTTTCAAAAGCAAGAGACAAGGCAGGAAACTCAGCCGATAAATCTTTTGATGAAACTAATGCAGGTAGAATAATGGCAACCACTGGTGCTAGAGGTTCTTCATTAAACATTGGTCAAATGGCAGGTGCACTGGGTCAACAATCTATTAGAGGTAGAAGAATTCTCAAAGGTTATAGTAATAGAGCATTACCACACTTTAAAGAAAATGATGCTAATCCTGATGGTAAAGGATTTGTAAAATCTAACTATAGAGAAGGACTGTCTACTCTAGAATTTTTCTTCCATGCTATGGGTGGAAGAGAAGGTCTTGTTGATACTGCAGTTAGAACACAACAAAGTGGTTACATGCAGAGAAGACTCATCAATGCACTTGAACACCTTAAACTAGAATATGATGGAACAGTAAGAGATCCACACGGTCACATAATACAATTTCTCTATGGTGAAGATGGTATTGATGTAGCAAAAAGTGATCATGGTGAAGCATTTAGAATTGCTAGATTGATAGAATCTGAGAGCATAATTGATTCTGGAAAGAAAGCTACAAAAGAAGAGATAACTGATTTAGTTAAAAAATATGTAAAGACATTCAATCCACGTTTATCAAAAACTGTGCTTGAAGCTCTACTTGAATCAAAACTTAGCAAAGAAGGTGTTGATAAAGTCTGTAAAAAAGCACTAGAACTTTATGATAATGCCAAGGTTGAACCTGGTCAGGCAGTAGGTGTAGTCACAGCTCAATCAATTGGTGAACCTGGTACTCAGATGACTCTTAGAACATTCCACTTTGCAGGTATCAGAGAAAGAAACGTAACACTAGGACTTCCTAGATTGATTGAACTTGTTGATGCAAGAAAGAAACCAGTAACACCAACAATGGATATTTACTTGGAAGAAAATCACAAGAAATCAAAAGAAAAAGCAATCAAAGTAGCAAGAGAAATTCTACACACCAAGATTAGTGCATTGATTTCTAGTACTGAAACTGATTATTCTACAAAGATTAAACTCAATCTTAATCAAGACAAACTACGGGAAAGAGCATGTACCATTGAAGATGTAGTCGATGCATTACAATCATCCAAAAAGAAATTTGAGATTGAACCAAGTGGAAATTCAATTACACTGACACTACCAGAAGAATCTGATACTCAAACTGTTCTTGCAATGAGAAACAAAATTCTATCTACTACTGTAAAGGGCGTGACAGATGTAGAACGAGTTACAATTGTACAACAAGGTGAAGAATGGGTTATACAAACATCTGGCTCAAACATAGCAAAAGTATGGGAAATTGATGGAATTGACAAGAAAAATATTCGAACTAATAACATCTTTGAGATTGCAGGTACATTAGGTATTGAAGCTGCACGAAATTCATTGATAAATGAATTGAGTTCTACTCTAGAAGATCAAGGTCTAGAAGTAGATGTACGATATATTATGTTGGTATCAGACTTGATGTGTTCTAGAGGTTATCTGCAACAAATTGGAAGACACGGAATTGCAGGAACAAAGACTAGTGTACTTGCAAGAGCAGCATTTGAAATCACCGTTCCAACAATTGCAGAAGCTGCACTAGCAGGAGAAGTTGAAGAACTTAAAGGTGTAACAGAAAATGTTATAGTGGGAGCAAATATTCCAATTGGTACAGGAACAGTGGATCTATACATGAGAGTGGTTCAAGATGGCTAAACTATTAGAAAAAATAATAAAAGATGCAATTGAAGATGGAAAATATTCCTTTGGTACAAAGGAAGCAATTAGTACAATAAAAACTTCAAAAGTTATTGTATTATCAAACTCTATCAAGGAAAAAACACTAGAAAAAATACAAGAAGTATCTAAAAATGCAAAAGTTCCTACACTACAATTCAATGGTTCATCAGTAGAACTTGGTAGATTATGTGGTACACAATTTAGAATTTCTGCATTATCGCTTAAGACTCTAAGCGATACTAATCTCAAAGCAATAACAAAAGAACTTGAAACAGAGACGAAATAATCAAATGTACTTTTCCTCATCTATTTCCTATCAAGATTTAAATGTCCCACCAAGAGATCGAGTTTAAAAACGACATGACGGAAACAATCAAACTATCAACAGATCAAATAAAATTAATGTCACTTTTTCAGAATGTGACAGGAGTTACAGCACGAGACTGTATTGAAGATGAAAAACAAGACCGAGTTATATTTGTGGTAAATCATGGTAAAATGGGTTTAGCTATTGGAAAAGGTGGTTCTACAATAAAGAACTTACAAAATGTGGTAAAAAGAAATGTTGAACTTGTAGAATACTCAGAAGAACCAGCTGAATTTCTAAAAAATATGCTCAACCCAAAATTAGTTTCTGAAGTAAAAATAAACAAGAGACTTGATGGCTCGCTCCAAGCAATTATTCTAGTTGATGCTAAAAAGAAAGGAATTGTAGTGGGCAGAGAAGGCCGTAATGCAGAAAAAGCAAGACTATTAGCAAAGAGATACTTTCAAATTTCTAGTGTTCTTATTCAAAGTCCGGAGAAAATAATGGAGTAATGGTATGGCAAAATCACCTCTAGGTCTATTTGCAGGAAGAGTTCTCAAAGATAAGAGAAAACGACAAAAGTGGTCCATCGGTACCTATAAGAGAAGAGAGTTAGGTCTTGATAAAAAAGCAAGTCCTCTCGGAGGTGCTCCGCAAGCTCGAGGTATAGTTTTAGAAAAAGTTGGAATAGAAGCAAAACAGCCCAACTCTGCCGTAAGAAAATGTGTTAGAGTTCAATTGATAAAGAATGGTAAAACTGTAACCGCTTTCCTTCCTCGTGACGGTGCACTCAACTTTGTTGATGAACATGATGAAGTACATGTGGAAGGTATGGGCGCATCCATGGGAGGAGCTCTTGGTGATATTCCTGGTGTAAGGTGGAAGGTTTTCAAAGTGAATGGAACCTCACTTAAGGAACTTGTCTATGGAAAGAAGGAAAAACCGAGGAGATAGAAATGACTGAAACACAAAACCTTTTACTTTTCAGAAAATGGGATATCTCAAATATTGATATCAAAGATCCAGGATTGAAAAATGTAATATCTCTTAAACAAGAAATAATGCCGTTATCATTTGGTAGATCAGCTCTTAAACGATTCAACAAGGCTGAAGTTAACATAGCTGAACGACTCATTAACAAACTATCTCACTTTGGAAAGAAATATGCCAAAAACACTGGTAGAATGGGTGGAAAGAAAATCCGAGCAATCAATACTGTCAAGGCTGCATTTGACATAATTCATCTAAAAACTGGCAAGAATCCAGTTGAAGTTTTGATAAGGGCTGTAGAGCATTCTGCACCAAACGAAGATACCACTAGAATAGTATATGGTGGAACTGTTTATCACGTTTCAGTAGATGTTGCACCACTACGAAGAGTTGATCTTGCATTACGATTCATTGCAGAAGGTGTTAGAGATGCATCATTTTCTAATCCAAAAGCAGTAGAGGAAAATCTTGCAGAGCATCTTATACTTGCTTCAGCAAATGACATGAATGCTCCATCCGTCAAGAAAAAGAATGAACTAGAACGCATTGCAATGGCTTCTAGATAAAGAAATTATTTTTTAAAAATATAGATAGCCCGAGGCAGATTCGAACTGCCGTCCCCAGGTGTCCTCTCGTAAGATCCAGAGCCTGAGATCCCTAACCCAAAATTGTTTGGCCACTAGACTATCGGGCTACCGAGACGACTGGTATTTCTTGAGAATATATTATTTTGTACTGGCTTCACGAACTGCAGTGGCGTAATCACAATTTGCACCAAGTCTCATGTAAGGAATCAATCTGTAATGAATAGAGTATAGATCATTTTCTTTGTACAAAATTCCTTTTATCAATAATGATACAAAACCTCCTGCAATTTGAGAAGCTGGTATGTCAAGTTCTTTGCATACTTGATCACGTCTCTTCTTGTATTGTTGATTGGTAAAACTAGTTGTATTCAATTCTAATATTAACGGCCACATGACTTTCTCCCATACAAATCTTCGATTTTGCGTGGCAGATGCATATTTTCCCTTTTCTTCTAGCATTGATAACGTTCAAAAAGTTCTAATCTCAATTTATTAGTTGATGGCATCAAATATTGAAGAAGCCTTAGAACTGTTATCAAAAAACTGGACAATTGAACCCATAATTCAAGATTTTATTTTGGGTAAAAAAACGAATGTTTCTGATTTTCAAATAAAAGTTAAAGATGTGATTTTTCATATTCCGTATTTACAAGATGAAAATGGTTATGTCTTGTGGAAATGTTATTGGCCTGACTGTCACAATTGTTGTAATAGACAAGGTAGATTGCCGCTTACAAGCAGTGATCTGATAACCATAAGTAAAAATCTAAAATATGATAAAGTATCCGATTTTGTAAAAAAAGAGACTAACATAGCCACGTGGGAAGAAAAAGGACCTGCGGGAAACTCGGTTGTAATGACTATGATTAATCTAAAACGTAAAGAAGATGAAAAAGAATCAGAGGATGGAACTCATATTCGATGTAGGTTTCTTGATGAGAAAGGCTATTGTGGACTTCATCCATCTAGACCGGGAGTGTGCTACCTGTATCCATTTTCATCATGGCTTGAAAATGAAAAAGGAAAAGCTCGAGTTCATGCTACATTTCAATTTACAGGTGACTGTCCAGGATTTTATTTTGCAAAATCTCATGATGAGATGAAAGATATTCTACTAGAGTATTCTAAAATGATCTATGATTACACTATGAACTCGAACCGAACAACAAGAGAAAATTTTGGTTATGTAAGTATGTGATCCTAAGCCTTTGCTACTTTCATCATATCTGTCATTTTAATTTCCATTCCAAATCTTTTTTCATTTTTCTTCATGTATCTGTAAATAGATAGCATGTCCATGAAATTTTTCATGATGCCAAACTTGCTTTCCATTTTATTTCTTACAAATGATAATACCTTTGAATAAATTGCAAATTTTTCAAGAACCATTTGTCTATATCTTTCATTATTGCCTAGCGTATCAACAAAAATATCTCCACATGTCATACTTGGAATTATTCCTTCTCCAAGTAATGGATAGACTGTTCCAATGGATTCTCCAACTCCTACTACTTTTCCATGGTAAAATGGTTCACAGAGATTTGGGGTAGCAAGACGTATTGGTCTTCCAACAGTCTTTAGGATCTTTCCACCATATTTGTTCAAGAATGCATTGGTTTCCACAATGTGATTTCTGTTTTTATCCCCTGCACCAATGTGCGCAATTTTATCGCCTAATGGGAAATACCAGAAATATCCACTAATCGAGGAAAATGGTTTGAGATAAAAATCATCAAAAGGCACACCGTTTTCGTATTCTACCTTGTACTGATATGTTGGCAGGTGAAAGTCTTTTTCAAGTCTTGGGAGATACGATCGATGAAAACCTGTAGAATCCACAATTATGTCAAATTCTGATTCTAAATCTTGTAATTTTGGAACAGTACCATAGTGCACTTTGCATCCTTTTGCCATGTCTTTTATCAATCCAATTTTGTTGTAAGTACAAAGTCCTTTGAGTTTAATTTGAAATCGTTCTAGACCCATGTCAACATACATCTGTTTTCCATCATGGATTACATAATCAGCAAAGTCAAGTCCCGCTTTTTTTGAAAATTCTTCCATTGGTGCCTTTGATGTACCCCAAGCACATATGGAATCATGATTCTCTTGTGTAGATCTTTCAAAACCTACCACCTCATGTTGATTCTTTAATCTTGCAAGGAGATATGCTCCGGCTACTCCTATGCCAACTACAGCTATCTTCAAACAATCTTATACAAAAAATCACCTAATAAAAACATGTGGCAATTGTTATTCAATTAAGATAGCTGGTTTGTATGGTCTTGCCGTTCTTGATTTATTTTTTGGATCATACTTGTCTTGATCTGATTCTGAAAATACTTGAGATGTGATTCCAAATTCTGCTTGCACAAGTGAATCAAGTTCTAAGAGAATTTTCTTTTCATCGACAAGACCAAGTTTGTTTTTTGATTCTCTTTCTTCTTGTGATTCTGATAATATGTCATTGACTGTTTTTTTAACAAAGTCTGGATCTTTTTTTATTTCTTCTGTTTCTTTATCTGCAATAAGAGTTCTTATCAAAGAACCTATGTTTATTTCACCTGCCACTACGCTGGACAGAATTTTTTGATATGCCTTTACTTTCCATTGTGCAGATGTGTATATTGTTATTTTATTTGGAGTGATTTTTGTGACCTTGATTATATTCTTGATATCGTCAATCGTATTTTTTAATAGATTTTCAGATTGAATTGATTCAAAATCAATCATACTCTCATGATATGTTGGCCAGGAAGACTTTGATACGATATCTGTATTTCCTAGTCTTGACCACATCTCTTCTGACGCATATGGTGCAAAAGGTGACATCATTGATATTCGTGTAGAAAATATATCATGCAAAATTCCTACAAAATTATCCCGTTTCTTTGCCAACGCTCGTTTCATATACCATTGAAGGTCTGACTCAAATTCGTAGAGAATAAAATGCAATGCTTCTCTTAATCTCATTTTTTGTATGGAAGAAGTTGTTTTGAGAATCAATTGTTCAGTCTTACTTTTTATCCACTTGTCCTCTTGCTCAAGTGTTGCATCGTAAGAGGATGATCTATATTTTGAACACTCTTCTAACATGTTTTCCAATTTGTTCTTTATTCCCTTTACTGCTTCTTGGTTGAAATCTGCATCCTGCAACAACTCTGCAGAGATCAAAATCGTAAGCCTGATTGAATCGGCACCATGGTTTCTTATGGCATCTCTTAATGGAATTATGTTTCCTTCTGATTTGGACATCTTTTTTCCATCCATGAGGACTGATCCATTGACTACAATTTCTTCAGGCCAGTATTCTCTTGGAAATATTGCGATGTGATTGAAGATAAAAAATGTCAGATGATTTGGTACTAGATCTCTTCCTGAATGTCTTGCGTCGACTGGATAGAAATATTGAAACTCTTTTTTTACTCTCTCCAAAAGATCAAGTGATATTTTACACTGGGATGATATGTTCTCTGAGTTTCCCTTGTTCAAAAATATGTAATCAAAAAAAGCATCCGATGCATTTTCTGGTGTAATTTCTTTATTGTTGACATATTTTGCTATAGTATAATATGCCATGTAAATTACAGAATCCGAAAGGCTTTCTATTATCCAGTTTTTATCCCACGGTAATTTTGTTCCCAGTCCATGTTGTCTTGCACATGCTCTCTCCCTAAGCCAATCAACTACATTGTTGAATTCATTTCTAATCTCTTCTGGAAGAATCTTCATTTCATTTATCCATGCATGTACTTTTGTTTTCCATTCTGGATCTGAATAATTGAGAAACCATTGGTTACTGAGAATCTTTACTACACATTCTGCACCACATCTGCATCTTATGGGGATCTCGTTTAACTCGTATAGGATATCTGCATTTTTTTCTTGCAGCATCCATTTTTTTACTTCGTCTTTTGCTTCTGCAACTGTCTTGTTTGCAAATCTTCCAGTATTCTGTTTTAATCTGCCACCGTAAAATTCCTTTGAGTATATTTCTTTAGTGGCCTCTTCTAGCTTTGAACTATTTTGATTTTCAATTTGCAATTTGGTTATGACATCTAGTGCAGGAATTTGACCATAGTCTTTTGTCTCAATTATTGATATTGCCTTGATATTTTGAAGATCTGATATGTTTGGATATTTTGTACTCTCTTTTTTGAGATCCTCTAGGGCTTGATAATCAAAAGGAGCATGTGCCGGAACAGACATTACAATGCCAGTACCGTTTTCACTTTTGACAAAACTTGCTGGTAAAATTAGAATCTGTTCGTCTCTTTCAGGAACTTGAACTTTCTTACCAACTAATTCTTTACCTAATATTTTGTCTAGTCTTGTAATTGTTTTATTGTGAAACTCTAACTTTCTTGCACATTCACTAGTTACTATCCATGTCTCATTGTCAACCTGTACTATTTCATAAATAAACTCTGGATTTATCCAGATGTTTGTCACACCAAAAATAGTCTCAGGTCGTAATGTTGCAGTTGGAATGATATACTTGTCATATCTGAATTTGATAATTGTATATTCTGTGAAACTTGGTTCTACATCTCCTTGTGTGTCATGCTGAGATACTGGATTCTGATCCTTTGGACACCATCCTACAGGATGAGTACCCTGAATTATGAGATTTTTTTCTTTTAATTTTTTGAACTGCCATTCAATAAACTTGCTGTATACTGGATCTATTGTGGTAAATTCTCTTCTCCAGTCTATCGAATACCCCATCTCGATCATTCCTGTCTTTATCTCTTGATGGAAATAATCTGCAATCTTTACTGGTTCTGTAAACTCTCTAATTTTGTCATCTGGGACTTTGTACAGAGTACGAAACGTTTCTAATAATTTTAGGTCGTTATCTTGAACTCTTCTGGCCATGCCTAGAATTGGTGTTCCAGTATAATGAAATCCCATGGGAAATAATACGTTGTAACCTAACATGCGCATGAATCTTGCATGAACATCTGCTAACGTGTATGTTCTTCCATGTCCAACGTGTTGAGGGGAGTTGGGATATGGATATGCTACTGTAACGAAAAATTTTTTATTGTTATTTGGATCAGTTTCAAAGTATTTTTCTTCCTCCCACTTGCGTCTCCATTTTTCTTCAAGTGACATCCAATCCATCTATTATCGTTCTCCAAGAATTGATTTCTCTATGGTCAGTAGGGCATCTTTTATCTTTGATAGATCTTTTCCTCCGCCTTGGCCAAATGTGTCTCTTCCGCCACCTGAACCTCCCAGTACTTTGGAGACTTCTTTTACTAGATCACCTGCTTTCTTGGTAAAAACGGCATCAGTACCAGAGAATGATATTATCTTGATTGACTCGTTTTTCACTATAAACACACAATAAATGAGAGACTTGTCCATCTTGGTTGCCATTTCTCCAACTGATATGTGAAATTCCTCATCAAGTTCTTCTTCTACTGTTGAGTACAATTTCACTTTTCCCAGGTTTTTTGCTTGAGATATACTCTCTCTTGCAGATGCTTCAGTTGTTCTTTTGATTATCTGTTTTAATTTTCTTTTTACATCATCCGAATCTTTCATTACATGTTCAAATGATTCTAACATTTTTTCTTTGCTAGAGCCAAGGGATTTTACTATGTGTGAAATTTTTCTGTCTTGATTTTGAGTGTACTTTAGTGCTGATTGGCCCGATACAAATTCTAGTCTGACTACTCCGTCCTGAATTCTCTCAGCTTTTGTGATTTTTATTAATCCTAATTCTCCAGTTTTTTGAACATGTGTTCCTCCACATGCTTCTACGTCAAATCCTTCTATGTTTACAATTCGTACTTGTTTTACTGGTACTACTCCTCCTTGATAAATTCTAAAACCATATTCTTGTTCTGCATCGCCCCTTTCAAACTGATTAATCAAAATTGGAATGTCTCTTCTTATGGTGGTGTTTGCAAGATCCTCTATTTTCATTATTTCTTCTTCTGTAAGATTTGAATGATGAGTGATGTCAAGTCTTGCATAGTCTGCATCCTTGAAAGCAGAATGTTGCCAGATCCACGAACCTAGAGTATTTCTTGCAGATGCATTTAGTACGTGAGTACTGGTATGATTTCGTGTTATTCCATATCTTCTCATTGAATCGATTTTACAATTTACAATTGTACCCTCTTTTGGTATTCCATCTCTGATCTCATGCAGTACAACGTTTCCATGTTTGCTGACATCTACTACATCAAACTCTTCAATTTTCCCATGATCTGGTTCCTGTCCTCCTCCTCTTGCATAAAATGATGTCTTGTCAAGTATGACGAATTTGTTTTTTATTACTTTGAGTACTTTGGCCTTAAACTCGTGTGGATCATCTTTGTAATATAGTAAATCTGTATCTGGTATTCCATCTAGGTCCAATTCTTCCTTTTTCTCTGTCTTCTCAGATTGGTGCAAGTCTGATAGCCTTTCATAAAATGTAGAGGGAATTTCTGGTATTATCTGAGATTCTTTAAGAAAATCTGGAGTTATTCCATCTGATTCGTACAAACGAATGAGATCATCCACTGATAATTTCTTGTTTTGTGTCTTGAATGTAGCTGCCATATTTTTCATTCTGACTTTTGATTCATTGTAACGGTTCTTCTCTATCTCAATTATTGTTTTTACATCATTACGAGTTTGTTCAAGTTCTGGATATGTCGATTTTAGATAGTCTATGTGAAGATCAATGAGATCATTGAGATCAAAACTCCAACCAAACCTATCAATAGTTGCAAGTGTTCTTCTAAGAAGTATTCTCAAATTGTAACCTCCTCCAACATTGCTTGGTAATGCACCGTCAGAAATTGCAAAAACAAGTGTTCTCAAATGATCTGCTATCATGTATACACCTTCAAGTGGAGAAATTATTCTATCTTGTTTTGTTTCATCCAAACCTGCACTTTTTGCAGCCATCTTTCGAACTATGGAAATATCGTCTGATTCCGAGAGTGCCTTTGCTACTGACATGAAATACTTGGATATTATGTTGGAATCAATGTCAATACCTATCTTGTTTATCATGTATTTTGTTATGGGTCCAAAACAGCAATCATACGCAGTAGGAGTTCCCATTGTAATCCATGCGAATCTTTCCAGACCTGCACCCATGTCGATAATCTTTTGATCCAATGTGGAATAATTGGTTAGGTCACCCTGAAATTCAGTAAATACTGCATTACCAAGTTCTAATCCTCTTACAAAGTATTCAAGTGATGATCCAAAGGATCCTCCTCCTGCCCATACGTCTTCTACAAATACTATTTCCTTTTTGTTGATTCCTAGTCTCTCTGTAAGGAGTTTGAAATCAAGCTCCACACATTTATCCTTCCAATATCCTTGCGAGTTTGGTATACTGTGTTGTCCTATCATACAAAAACTGGAAAAATGTCTGCCGGTTACTCCGACATTTTCAATGTCTTTGAATCTAAGACAAGTTTGTGGAACAACAAGTGGATTGGCAGGAAATTCAAAGACAACTTTGGAACCCATCACTCTTTGAAAGTCTACAATAGATGCAATTGTAAAATAAAGATCATCACGCCATCTGCAAACTACTGGATATCTTCCAACTGATTTGTGATTATTTTGTACAAAAAATGATTCTACTTCTTTCCATGCTTGCGTGTAATCAAATCTCTTGTTTGTAGGAGGATCGCCAATGAACGAATAGCTATTTTCTATATGATCCGGACACATGATAATACTGTCGTCCAAAGTCCAGAAAAACCTGTGACACTTGTTACATGATTTTCTCCTAAATCCTTCATTTTCAAATAATTCGACCTTGTAGTATCTATCTGGATCAGTAGAAAACTTTGAAAGGATCTCATCCTTGTCCATTTCACAATTTTTTCTTCTGACTGATATTAAGCATTCTGAAGCAACACATTAAATATGATTTATTGAGCAAGTTTCTCATGTTTGCAAAAAAAGGCTGGAAAGAAGGAGACCATGTATTTGCATCAAAGCCAAATGGTGAACATAGGGATATTGTTGTAGGAATTGTAACAGGAGTGGAAAATTCCAACATAGGAGTTAATGGGATGATAATAAATCCTGTAGGTCTGAAGAACAAAGTATCTCAAGGAAAAGCTGGTCCTCAATCACTAGAACTTCTCAAGAATCCGAATCCAAAAGAATGCATATTTGCTTTAATCTATAGGGTAGAGCACAATAATTTTACTGGAGTTTTTGATATCAACACTGATCCTGTTGAAAAAATACACAAAAATATTCACAACATTATTTCTGGTTGGGTTAGAGAATCCATCCCTGAATTGATTAACAACGTACTTTCTCTGCCAGATGGTGCAGAAAAGGAACAAGCAAAACGAGTCTTAAAACAAAGAATGGATACACTTTATGACAAGGACTTGAAGAAATACATGTATTCGATCTGTAGAGGTCTTAAAATCTTAAACTAGAAAAATCATTTCAGATTTATTTTTTCTACGCCTCCATAGTTTTATATTATGCCTCTTGCAAAATTTGTTCATCATGGAATACGTATACGCTGCGTTGCTTTTGCACAAACAAAAGAAGGAAATCAACGAAGCAAATATTGCTAATGTTGTAAAGGCTTCAGGTGCTGAAGTTAATGAAGCACAAGTGAAGGCACTTGTTGCTGCACTAGCAGATGTAAACATTGAGGAAGCAATAAAAGCTGCCCCAGTAGCAGTTGCTGCACCAGCAGCACCATCAGGTGGAGGCGCATCAGAAGGAAAGAAAGAAGCTGAGATGCCATCTGCAAAGACCGAAGAACAGGCAATGGAAGGCCTTTCTGCACTATTCGGTTAAAACTGTAATCTATCCCTTTTTTGTAATTTCTTAAACATTATTTACTATAGTTCTGGTTACTATATCATTTGACTGAACTATCATTTCCAATTCAAACTATTGTATTGATATTGGATTTGTTTGGAACTATGGCTTTTGCAGTTACTGGTGCATTCAAGGCAATTGAACACAAAGCAGACATTGTGGGAATTATAATTCTTGCAACCATTACTGGTGTAGCTGGTGGTACTATACGAGACATAGTGCTTGGACATTTTCCACCGCGTTCTATATCTGATCCAAATTATGTAATAATTACCACTGTTACTGGTATCATCATATTCTTTCTCTATCCTAAAATGCAAAAACACTGGAATTTGTTTTTAAAATTTGATGCTCTTGGATTGGGTGTGTTTACTGCCATTGGGGCAACCTTGGCATATCAATTATTTGGAATGAATTTTTTGGCTATGGCTATGGCTGGAATGGTGACAGCAGTAGGTGGAGGAATTCTGCGAGATATGTTTGTAAATGAAATACCTATGGTTTTTGTCAAAGAGCTATATGCTTCAGCAAGTTTTTTGGGAGTTGTAGTTTTTTACATTCTCTTAATGGTGCAACTTCAAATAGAGATAGCAACAATTGGCGCAATATTGGTTACAAGTATACTACGATTAGTTGCTATGAAATACAACTGGAATCTGCCCAAAGTACACTAAAATATTATTTTACTAATCTATTGAAGGCTGTAACCCTTTAGTTTGTCTGATAATGCTTTTGCCTGTCCATGTGCTCTCTGTATTGTTGCTTCCTTGGTATCATCAGTAAGGAAACCTGCTTCTATTGCAAGTGATCTTGCTTGTTGAGCAGCCTTTGCTAGTATCAGGTTGACGTTTTCTTTAGTTACATATCCTATCTCTATGGATAATGATAGTGCTTCTTGGTGTGCTTGAGCAAATGCAGTCCTGTATTGTTCTACATCTACTGTTAGTTCTTCTTGATTGTAAACTACCTTGTCTTCCAAAGCTGAGTTTAGTACTATGCCTGCCTCTACTGCCTTGACATCAAGTTTGCTCAGTAAGGTGGCCAATTTTCCAGATATGGTATCTCCTTTCTTTGCTGCTACAGAGTCTTTTGTTATCCAAACAGTTCCTTGATCAATCTTGGTTGATACTCCTGCTTCTTTGAAATCGGTGAGAATTGGTCCTGGAGTAATTCCAGTGTTACCAGCTTTTATGACTACATCTATGCTTGCCTTGTCTCCGCCTCTTGCTGCCATCATTACCTTGTTTTTGCCAAGCAAAATGTTTAGTTTGATTGGGCTCATGTTTGTAAACATCAATACACATTGTCCAACTAGATTTGCTGCAAGTTTTTCAATTCCAGGAATCTTTAGTGTAGAAAGTGATTTTTGTGCAACTTTATCCTTGATGCTAACAATTTCTACTTCGCCTTTGAATTTTTTTCTTAATGGTAATAATTGTGAAGATCTTACTTTTTCCATTCTAACAAGTGCTATGACATTGTATTTGTTTGGTAACTCTTGTAATTGTTGGTACATCTGAGTTTTCTTTTGAGGATACGTTGTTCTGTTTTGGTGCATATTACTTTGTTCCTTGTTGTATTGGTTTGATGATCTTTCCCATGCTGGTCTTGATCATTATTTTCTTGATGTTCTTATCTCCACTTGGTAATTTCTTTTCTATTGTACCAATTACTGCATGAGCATTTGCAACTAGATCTTCATCTGACATTGTTTCATCGCCTATCTTGCATGCTAGAGAAAGAGAATTTTTCAGTCTTACTCTGATTGATGATCTGAATCTTTCCAATATTGAATCAATTGGGGCATTAAATGGAAGTGGTGTTGGCATCTTTCCTCTTGGACCCATGAATTGACCTAATGTCTTACCAACATTTGCCATTACTGAAGTATCTGCAAGGAAAAAGTCATAACCGTTGATTAATTTACGAGACTCTCTTTTGTTTGATCCCATCTGTGTTACTTGTGCGCTGTCTACTACCAAGTCTGCATTTGCACTCTTTGCTTTTACACCGAGATCTCCTGATGCAATAACGCATATTGAAGATGACTGGTTCATTTTTTTGGGTAACTGAACTGTCTCGTTTATCGCAAATCCTTTCTTTACATCAATATCTCTGAAAACCATGATTAGCTCTACTGCCTGCTTGAATTTCCTCTCCTTTGTGCTCTTTTTAGCATCTGTTATCATTTGAGCTATCTGGGACTCGGTAATCATTACGAAAGCATTCTGATTTGCCTATTTAAAATCCTTTAGCGACAAAATCCTTCGAGAATTATATAATTGTAAAAATTTCTTGTAATGATACTAGTCTTGAAATAAGAATACTTTTGGAAAAGTAACTTACATTTATTAAATAGTAATAAAAACAAGTCGCAAAGTTGCACAAATTCGATGAATTAGATATGAAAATAATTACCGAACTTAGCAGAGATGGTAATACATCGGTTCCAAATCTCTCAAAAAAACTCGGTGTCAACACATCTGTTCTCTATAGCAGGGTAAAACGACTTGTTAAGAAAAAACTAATCAAGAAATTTACAATTGTAGTTGACGAGTCTTTGATAGGTATTGGAGTGAGGGCAACCATGGGTGTCAACAGAGATCCAAAGTTGAAAGATCAGATCCACAAGGCATTGCTGAAAACTCCAGAAATAGTTGCAATATCTGAAGTTACTGGGAGGTTTGATATCTTATTGACACTAAGAGCGCAGAACCTCGAAGAATTACATACTGTGGCTATCGAAAAGATAGGAAAGATAGATGGAATACAAAACACTGAAACTTTTGTAGAATTACAGAAAACAGATAAAGATCAAGTCTATACTGTAAGTGAATAATTTACTTGAATTTGTCGTCCCATTTACCTGATTCTAGATCAGCAGTTGCTTCTTTTGGATTCTTACCGCTTATCTTAATTCCTAATGCGAGACATGTTCCGATTATTTCTTTTGATGCTGATTTCACATTAAGCGCATAAGAAGAATCTATTTTCAACTTGGCAACCTTGACAACAGAATCTGGTGAAATGTCTCCTACCCATGTGGCACCGGAAGTTCCTGATCCTTTTTGGATTCCTGCTTCTTTTAAAATTAGAGCTGCAGCAGAAGGAATTCCGACCTCTACAGTCCATTTCTTTGTTCCTTTGTCGACATTGACTGTAACAGGTACTTTCATTCCTTCAAAATCTTTGGTCTTTTCATTTATGGCAGTGACTATTTGCAAGATGTTTACACCCAATGGTCCCAAAGTTGGACCTAATGGAGGACCTGCACTGGCTTGGCCTCCTGTTACTAATGCAGAAACAGTTTGTATATCTGCCATATTTTTTCTTCCCTCTTAAATGTAAATTTAATCCTTGCTAATGAGTTGAGGGTTTGAGATAATTTGCATCAACAGTAACTGGCAGTTGGTATGGTGCATCAAGTAAAATCACAGTAGCTTCTTCTTTATCATGATCTACTCTTGTGACTGTAGCCTTCATACCTTTGAATGGACCACCAATAATCTCTACTACTTGATCCACTGCCAATTCTGAAACAGTAGATTTCTTTACAAGGTAACCCTCAATGTCCTTAAATGTCAATTCTCCTCTTAGTTGACCTCTGATGTGTCTAATTCCTTGTAGCGCATCAAATGCTGCATTTGCATCTATTGCCTCTACAACAACATACCCTTTGAGGTTCTCTAACAAAAGAACTGATTGTATGTTAAGTTTCTTTAGTTTAATTCTATTTTCTAATAGTCCCATGACAACCTTTTCTTGACCTCCCGTGGTCCTAACTGCAAAAAAGTGTGATTTTGTCTCTTGAGCCATTTTATCTATGTCCTAAATTAATAACAGCAAATGTAAACTGAATTATGAATCCAATGGCTCCAAGTGTGGCCATTCCAAGAGCTACTAGTCTCAAGTGTTCCATATAGTCCTCTTTATCTGACTTTTTGGCAAGTTTCATTGTGTTAACCATGTCCTTGAGCATCTGCTTTGGGTTTATCTTTACCATTGGAGGACTTTTCCCAAAGTGTCCTTATAATTCTTATTTTGGACATGAATTGTTACATTTTCAACATACGTGATGTTTGGAAACATTGATCGTTTTTAGTTCTAATTCCTGGTATGTTTTGAGAAGTATTTTTCTTCAATTATCTTACTTTAGTGGCTGAAACGCTAACAGGTATTCTTCTTTACCGAAATCAAATGTTATGGTGACTTGGGTGGTGATTTTTTTAATCCCATCTCGGTCAAAATCTGTCACGTCTTTTGGATTCAAGGCTAACCATTCTTCAATGAGATCTTCTCTACTTCTTAGTCCTAGTATCTTTAATGGCTCTGTATATTTTGAAGATGTTTTGTTTGATTGTTGATTTTTACACGTCATTTTCTCATTCATTTTTTATTCCCATTTTTCTTTTCATCTACATTTTCATATTTTATAGAATGATACATTTTTCTATCTTTCACCTAATTCATTTTTGACTTTTTTAGGATCTTCATCTTCTAACCATGTCTTTAATGCAATCTCTACTAATTGAGATAGATCAAGTTCTCTATCTATGGCATCTTTTTTTGCTTCCTTCCATACAAATGGATCTATCTTGATTGATGTTGTATCTCTCTTTACATTTGGATCTAACCTTATTCTCATGTTTCTCTAATACTACTAGTATTATTTAAATTTTAAAGTAAATATTTGGAAAGATACTTTTTCTATGTGTATTGACAAATCTGTGATCTCCCCTACGATAATAAAGTAGTATCTTGATTATTTTTTATGGAACTGTTGGTAGCATACGAATCTGATCCTGCCGGTTTTAACATGGCAACATTTCTTTCAAAGAACATGAAAAAAAATGATGATGGAGTTTTTCATGGAAATAATTTTGATCTTGTAATAATACCAACTCCGGCAATATCTGCAGATTGGCTTGAAGAAAAATATCATTATGATGGCTATGTATTTTTATCAAAACATGCTGCTGAAAGTGGAGAACTTGCATTAACTTGTCATAGTACGGGAAATTTCGGAGATGCCCTGTTTGGTGGATTTGCACGACAGGTGGCTATACCTCATCCTCATAGGCAAAAATCATACATGAAACGATTATGGGAACAAAAAGAACTCTTTTCAAAATTTGACATAACAATAGAGGCTACTCATCACGGGCCTACTGCCTTGAACAAACCAACATTATTCATTGAAATAGGTACAACTGAAAAAGAATGGACTGATACAAAATTATGCGAAAATGTGGCAAAAATTGTCTTAAACGAAATGTCTGAATCACCAAACAAACATGATGTAGCTATCTGTTTTGGAGGTACTCATTATCCTAGAAAATTCAACAAGGAACTTCTTGAGGGTAATTTTGCACTAGGTACTGTAATTCCAAAACATGGTCTTGACAATCTTGATTCACATCTTTTTGATCATATATTGAAACGAAATAATGAAGCTAAATTTGCACTGGTAGATTGGAGTGGACTTGGAAAGAGCAAACAAAAAATAGTTGAGATGATAAATACAAGTGATCTAGAGATGATAAAGATTTGAAACTTGAACATAAAGTATACGAAAAACTTTTGAAAGTTCCAAAAGGTAAGGTAACAACATACTCTGAACTTGCAAAAGCCGTAGGCCTAAAAAATGGGCAACGTGCAATCGGAAGAATGATGAACAAAAATCCCTTTCCTGTTATAGTTCCATGTCATAGGGTAATTCTATCTACTGGTAAAGTTGGAGGCTATGCATGGGGTGAGAAGGTAAAAACCAACATGCTTTCTAAAGAAGGAATAGCAATCAAGAAAGGAAAAATTCTTGATAAAGATACAATCTATAGATTCTGAATTTATTTCTTGGAACGAACTTCTTCTATCAAACTACGGAGGTGAGCCAAGTTTCTTACTTGATTTCCACCAACTTGTTTGTATAATTTCCAATAACTTTCGTTTGGTATTTCTTTTCTTGATTTTGATACTTTTAGTTGATGTCTCATTGCTCTTATTCTCTTGACGTATACTTCCTTCTTTCCTACTCTAGATCCCTTTCTTCCCTTTTTGGAGCCTTGTTTAGTTCCACGTTTGCGTCTCTGGGACTTTCTTGAAATGGGCTCTTCCTTTTGAAGTTCCTACAATTGGTTTTACCTGAATTGTTCCTGCAGTTATCAAACTTCTTATGTTATCACGAGTAATTGCATCTGTTACATCATCCAAATATTCTGGATCAAATCTTACTCTTCCTACTCCGACTCCAAGAATTCTGGAGACTAGTTGTCTTTTAGACTTAAGATTTACTACCACTAGCTGACACTCTCGCGTTGAATACTTTGAAGTTTTTCTCTATTGCCTTTGTAATGATTTCAGATCTCTTCTTTTTTCCTACTCCATGACCAAATCTGATGCCATCTTTTTTAGGATCAAGTTTTTCTAAATCTTTTAAATTGTGAACTAAATTATCTGTAAATCCTGAAGGGTGTAATCCTCTTGCGATCTTTGGTCCTCCATATCCAATTCGTACTAGAGCTGGCCATCCTTTCTTTTGTTTTCTTTGATGGTTGTCCATACCTTTTGGCTTTCTCCATGTCTCTGCAAGTCTTGCATATCTCCAGCTCTCTTGTCTAACAAAATCTGGTCTATGTTCTGCGACCTTTTTCCTAAGTTCAAGAGCTTCTTTGTTGATTGGCATGTATACGACTCTGATCAAATTTTACAATAAATACGTTTCTTGCTTGGGCTTGCGGGATCCGAAGAGATAATAAGGATTTTCATAGGGAATCGTCTTACCAGATGATAGAGGATTTGGAACCAACGATCACTCGTCACGTTGTATCTCAATTGGAGCAAATGGGATTAAAACCTGCCAAGATACAGAGAAATTTACAGGTCAAAAGTCTCATTGATCTAATAGAAGAAAGAAACGAAGGCATTTTGACTGCAAGTGGAGCAATTGCCGTGAAAACTGGAAAATATACTGGAAGATCTCCTGATGACCGTTTTATAGTTGATGATGAACAAACTCACAATACTGTTGATTGGGGTAAAATCAATCACCCATTTCCAGAAGACAAGTTTGATAAAATATTTGAAAATATGAAACAATACGTTGTTGGCAAAGAAATTTTTATCTTTGATGGATTTGTAGGTGCAGATGCTGAACATCGATTATCAATTAGAATCATAACTGATCATCCATGGCAAAGCCTCTTTGTACGACAACTCTTCATTAGACCAACTGCTTCTGAACTAGAGTCTCACAATCCAGAGTATACTGTTATTGCACTAAATGATTTCAAAGCAACACCCGAAGTAGATGGCACAAAAACTGATACATTCATTCTTCTCAATTATACAAAAAAAGTTGTACTGATTGGAGCAACCTCATATGCCGGAGAAATAAAAAAGGCAATGTTCGCTGTAATGAATTACATTTTACCATCACGAGGTGTCTTTCCAATGCACTGCTCTGCTAATATTGGAAAAAATGGAGACACGTCTTTGTTCTTTGGTCTTTCAGGTACTGGAAAAACTACACTGTCTGCTGATTCTAATAGGAAATTGATAGGTGATGACGAACATGGTTGGTCTGATAAAGGTGTCTTTAATTTTGAAGGTGGATGTTATGCAAAATGTATAAATCTAAACAAAGATGCTGAACCGCAAATCTGGGATGCAATAAGATCTGGTGCAGTTTTAGAAAATGTTGTAATTGACAAGAAAACCATGATGCCAGATTTCAGTGATGGAAGTTTAACTGAAAATACTAGAGCTGCATATCCTCTTGATTACATTCCAGGTGCAGTAATTCCAAGTCTTGGTGGAAATCCTCAAATCATAATATTTCTAACAGCTGATGCATTTGGTGTATTGCCACCAATATCTAGACTCACAAAAGAAGGAGCAATGTATCATTTCATGTCTGGATATACAAGTAAACTTGCAGGTACTGAAAGGGGAATAACTGAACCAAAAGCAACCTTCTCTGAATGTTTTGGTGCGCCTTTCATGTCACGACATGCATCAGTTTATGCAAAACTGTTGGGAGAAAAAATTACCAAACACAAGGCAATCGTATATCTGATAAACACAGGTTGGTCAGGTGGTCCATATGGAATTGGAAAAAGAATGAATATTCATTATACCAGAAGTATGGTTACAGCTGCACTCTCAGGAGAATTGGATAAAGTGCAATATAGACACGATGAGGTTTTTAATGTGGATGTTCCAACTAACATGCCCTGATGTTCCTTCTGAGGTTTTAAATCCGCGAAATACTTGGTCTGACAAAAATGCTTATGATGCATCTGCTAAAAAACTAGCACAAATGTTTGTTGATAATTTCAAAAAATTTGGAAATGTGTCACCAGAAATAAAAGATGCTGGACCACACGTCTAATTTTATCTGCGCTTTACTAGTACCACTACAGCTGCAATGATTATGATTGAAAAAATAATCATTACCTGTTTAATTGGAATATGTGAAATTTCTTCAATATCTAGATAACTTTCTGTAACATGATTTATCATTAATATTTTATATGCATGATCAGTTTTGTTTCCAACTTTGATATCAGCTTGGATCCAATATTCTCCTGTGCTGTAAATTGTAATGCCCTTTGTATCTTGTGGAGTGATTCCAATTGTTTTTACATCTTGTGAGCCTGCCTTCATTAAAGAAATCTTTGCATATGACCACTTGTCAGGATGGTCTACTGTAAAATCAATCTGTGAACCATTCTGGTTTTCCTTTATTGTTCCCTTTGTAATATGTACTAGAACTGGAATGCGGTACAAAGTTTTTGAATCATCAATTGTTATGAATCCGTCATAATTGCCTATGTTTCGTGCATTGTCTGTAATTTGTACATCTAGTGTATTGTTACTTGTTGTATAATTGAAAACAAGTCTTGGTTCACTAGATGAAAATTGTACTTTTAATTTTGGGATGAGTGTGTTGTTAATTGAATGCAAGTATAGTGTCTTGGTATCATTAGAATTTTCATACGAGAGATTGAAAACTAGGCTGTGAGGTGAGATGATTAAATCTGCAGAACTTGCTCTTGTAATGTTTAATCTTCCACTGCCTGCAACATTAATCGGAAATATCTTACCATAAGCATCTGTAACGGGATCAGTTGTTGTAGTTATTATGGATGCTATGGATGATGGATCTAAATTTGGATATTTTTGTAGTAATATTGCTACTGCACCTGTAACATGCGGTGCTGCTATGCTTGTACCACTAGTCAAGTTGTACCCTCCTCCAATTGTTGTGGTGTTTACATACACTCCTGGAGCAACAAGATCTGGTTTTATGTAAAATGGAGAAACTGGTCCGCGTGAGCTAAATGGTGCTACAAAGTCTGGATGATAAAATATGTTCAACCTGCCCGAGGTGTTATTTTTCAACATTGATTTTAATTCAAGACCATCATCTTTTGATATTGAAATTACAGGAATTGTTGGACGATAACCTTTGGTTGAGTTAGGTCCTATGAGTTCACCAAAAAAAACTCCGCTTTGATTATTGTATATTACTAGTCCCTTTGCACCCATGTCTGCAGCATTTTTCTCTTTTTCAGAAAAAAATACCTTCTCGCCAGTTGTATTGCTACCTCTTTGTTCAAGCAATATGGAATCTTTAACATTGATACCTTGAAGATCTTTGACTCTACCATATCCACCGTAAATCATCTTGCCTTCAATTGAATTTTTTAAAGCATTCACACCAAGCATTGGCAGCGCATCGTACTGCTTGTTTCCAACTTCTAGCGTGGATGCAAGACTTGATGTTACGTTGTTGTACGAAGCTCCAACTGTTATCACGTTGAAATCTCTGCCTGGGCTGCCAATGCTTTTGTCATCAGGTCCATTGTTTCCAGCTGCTACAACTACTGTAATTCCTTTTTTTACCGCCTCATCAACTGCATTTTCTAATTCATCATTAGTTCTATTTACTCCAAGGCTGATGTTGATTACATTCATCTTGTCCTCTATGGCACGAGCAATGGCTTGTATGATGTATTCTGATGAGACTGCCTCTCCAGTAGATGAAACCTTGTATGAAAATAACTGAGATTTTGGAGCAATACCTGAAAAATTTCCGTTGGCACCAATTATGCCTGCAATCTCTGTACCATGACCATTGACATCAATCGGCTTTTCATCAGTGTTGACATAATCATATCCGCCTGAAACTCTTCCTGATGGTCCATAACCGTGTAAATCTGGATGATCAAAATCTATTCCTGTATCTATTATTCCAACTTTAACTCCTTGACCATCCAAGCCTTGCTGCTGTGGAACTTGGGTGCCAACTAGTTGTAGACTCTTTGAAAGTAGATTTTGTTTTTCTTCATAAGAATATGAAATAAAACATATGGTACATAAAATAAAAACAAGAGAAAAAATTAGTAATTTCTCTATCACATCGTATCTGCATTAAGACTAGATAAAATGCATTTGCAACCAAAGCCATAAATTGAAAGAAAGACTTGTAATTTTTATGGCAAAATACGAACTTCCAAAAGTACCATACTCGTATGATTCCTTGGAACCACACATTGATGCCAAAACAATGGAAATTCATCACACAAAGCATCATCAAGCATATACTGATGGCTTGAACAATGCATTGGCAAATCTGAGTACCGAACTACAAAACATGGAACTACCCAAGTTACTTTCAGACTTGAATCAAGTTCCAGAAAATGTTCGTGGCGCAGTGAATTTCCATGGAGGCGGTTATGAGAACCATGCCTTGTTTTGGAATAGTATGAAATCAAGTGGTGGCGGAAAACCAGGAGGTAGCTTAGAAGAAGCTATTAATTCGGTGTTTGGAAACTTTGACAGTTTCAAAGAAAAATTCATCAAGGACACAATTGCTATACAGGGAAGTGGCTGGGGTTGGTTAGCTTACAATCCTCAGACAAAGAAAGTTGAATTTACTACAATGCCAAATCAGACAAGTCCACGTACCAAGAATCTTGTCCCATTGATGGGATTAGATGTTTGGGAACACGCCTATTATCTGAAATATCAGAATCGACGTGCAGACTATGTCAACGCATGGTGGAATGTAGTAAACTGGGACGAAATAGATTCACGACTCTCAAAGATAAAGGCATAATTCCTTTCTTCTTTTTGTTTCACTCGATATTTTCAGAATGAATTTATAGCCAACAAGCGAATTTTTTGCAAATGAGTGAAGAACAGGCTCAATCTTTGTTGCAACAGATGCAGGCTCTTGAATCTTATCTAAGTGATCTAGTGCAACGTGAAGAAACAGTAATGAAACTTTTACAGGAAGCAGTAAATGCGGTAGAATCAATGAAGGCAATGACAGGTAATGTTGACTGTGAAACACTTGTACCAATCGGTTTGGGAGTATATGCTAAAGCAAAAATAAATCCTGAACAAAAAATGATTGTAAATATAGGTGCTGGAGCTTCTGTAGAACAAGACAAGAATTCTGCAATAAACTATATGGAATCTAGAATTAAGGAACTGGATATTGTGTTACAACAATTGGCATCACAGCGACACGAAGTATCTATGAAACTTGAACAGGGACAACATGAAATGAACAGACTTATACAATCTAACCATAGTCCAACGCAGTAAGGCAGTACATCATGTTTGAAAAATTACGAAATGCATTTTCTGTAGCCGCAAAAAGTTTTGGAGAAAAAGAGCTAAAGGAAAAAGATGTTGATGAAGTTTTGTTTGAACTTGAAATTGCACTATTGGAATCTGATGTTGCAACAGAAGTTATTGATGCACTAAAAGATGACTTGAAAAAACAACTTGTTGGTTCTACAGTTAACAAGGATACTGTTGCTGAAGTTGTAAAACAAGAATTACGAAAAAGCATATCAGATATGTTTGATAAAGCAGGCACGGTGGATATTCTCTCTAATATTCAAAAAAAGAAGGAAAAAGGAGAACCTTGCATTATATTGTTTATGGGAATCAATGGTACTGGAAAAACCACTACGATAGCGAAAATTGCACATCTTTTACGTGAAAACAAATACTCTGTTGTAATTGCAGCAGCTGATACCTACAGAGCAGGTGCAATAGAGCAAATAAGTGAACACGGGAAACGACTCAACATCAAAGTTATTGCTCAAAACTATGGATCTGATCCAGCTGCAGTTGCACGAGATGCAGTTCTTTATGCAAAATCGCACAAAATAGATTGTATACTTGTTGATACAGCTGGCAGAATGCAAACTAGTAAAAATTTAATGGATCAAATATCTAAAATTAACAAGGTGGTAAATCCTGATCTCAAACTATTTGTTGGAGATTCATTGGCTGGAAATGATACTGTGAGCCAAGCAAGGGAATTTCATAATTATACTACATTTGATGGTGCGATACTTACAAAAAGTGATGCAGATGCACGTGGTGGAGCTGCAATATCCATAGTAAAAGTAACCTCAAGTCCAATTCTTTACTTGGGTATTGGACAAGAATACAAGGATCTGAAATCTTTTGATAAAGATGTGTTTCTAGAAACTCTCTTTGGTCCTGAAGAATCTGTTGAAGGTATTAAGAAAAGAGTGTTAGAACCTAAAGTTGAACTAAAACCAGAACCTAAAGTTGAACTAAAACCAGAACCTAAAGTTGAACTAAAACCAGAACCTAAAGTTGAACTAAAACCAGAACCTAAAGTTGAACTAAAACCAGAACCTAAAGTTGAACTAAAACCAGAACCTAAAGTTGAACTAAAACCAGAACCTAAAGTTGAACTAAAACCAGAACCTAAAGTTGAACTAAAACCAGAACCTGAACAAGAAATATCTGAAGATCCATTTACTGGAATATCCACAAAAGATATAGAAAAATATTCTGATCTATTTGATGTACCGTCACCTGAGAATGATAGTCAAGCAAGGAAACTTGCATCCGATATTCGACAGTGGATTTCTGCAGGACGACCGAAAACCAAACAAAAAGATGAACCAAAAGCAGAACCTAAATCTGAATTAAAAACTGAAAAGGAAACAATTGAAGAATCAAACGATGAGAAGCCTATAAAGAAACGTTCGTTGTTTGGATGGATGAAGAAATGAAAGTGAAAACAAAAGATCTACTCACGCTCAATGAGTTGAATAAAAATGAATTACTTGGAGTAATCGATAGTGCTATAAAACTAAAAAAAGATCTCAAAAAAGGAATTTCAAAACCTCTTTTAAAAAATAAAACACTTGCCATGATTTTTCAAAAGCCTTCGACTCGTACGCGAGTAAGCTTTGAAACTGGAATGTTTCAATTGGGTGGACATGCTCTCAATTTGTCTGCAGATGATTTACAGCTAAAACGGGGTGAAACAATAGAAGATACTGCCAAGACTCTCTCAAGGTACGTTGATGTGATTATGGCTAGGGTGTATTCTCATGATGAAATAGAAATATTGGCAAAAAATTCAACAGTTCCTGTAATAAATGGACTTTCGGATTCCTTTCATCCGTGTCAGATATTGGCAGATCTTATGACAATTAAAGAGAAAAAGAAAAAGCTTGCAGGATTGAAAATTGCATGGATAGGAGATGGAAATAACGTATGCAATTCTATGATCTATGGATGTGCAAAAACATCTGTTGACATTAGCATTGCAACTCCTAAAGGATACGAACCAAATCATGACGTAATAAAAGAATCAAAAAAATTCATAGATGTTCAATTACTGAGCGATCCGATATTAGCAGTAAAAAATGCGGACGTTGTGGTAACTGACACATTTGTTTCAATTCATCATCAAGCAACAGATAGGACGAAGGATTTTCTACCCCATTTTCAGGTAAACTCTAATTTAATGAAAAAAGCAAATCACGATGCAATTTTCTTGCATTGCCTTCCTGCAAAAAGAGGTCAAGAGGTTACAGGCGAAGTAATTGATGGTCCACAGTCTGTAATATGGGATGAAGCAGAAAATAGACTTCATGCGCAAAAGGCATTGATGGCTTTTCTGCTCAGAGTCTAACGTTTATAAGAGCTTCACCAAAATTTTTTGTAAATAGGTTTAGCAGATGGCATATTCACAAATATTACGTAGATCTAGGGATGAGAAGACCAACTATAAGAAAAGAAGACATCTTCTTATGGGTAGGAGAGACTTTATCACAGTTCAGATATCCAACGAAAATACTCTTGTACAAATCCATAAACCTGAAATGGAAGGTGACAAGGTTCTTTCATCAGCACATTCTCGATCGCTTCTAAATAAGGGCTGGAAGGGATCTCGAAAAAGTATACCTGCAGCATATCTTACTGGTTACTTGGCAGGTAAGAAAGCACTTGCAAGTGGAACAAAGAGTGCAGTACTTTATACTGGTACTAGAAAATATACTCAAAGAATTGCAGCAGCATTGAAAGGAATAATAGATGCAGGTGTAGAAGTGCCAGCAGACGCAGAAACTTTTCCATCTGAAGAGAGGATTAGTGGTAAGCATCTTAAAATTGCAAATGAAATTGATAAAGTAAAATCTGCAATAGATAACGAGGTTAAATCCAAATGAGTAGAACAGAACAGAGATCAAGACCACCAAGAAGAGAACCAGAACAAATATGGACTCCAAGAACAAAATTGGGGACACTAGTGGCAACTGATAAAATAACATCCATGAAAGAAATTTATGAAAATGGTTATAGAATTCAAGAAGCTGGAATTATTAAAAAATTATTGCCAGGAATTAAAACTGAAGTAATAGATGTTGGAATTGTTCAAAAACAGACAACCAACGGTGAGTATACTAGATTTAAAGCACTTGTTGCAGCAGGCGATGAAAATGGTTGGTTGGGAATAGGACAAGGTAAGTCAAAACAAATGAGAATCGCAATTGAAAAAGCAACAAATCAAGCTTATCTTAATGTGAGTCCAGTAAAACTTGGCTGTGGAAGTTGGGAATGTAGATGTGAACAACATCATTCAGTTCCATTCAAAGTCAGAGGAAGAGGTGGAAGTGTTACAGTGGAAGTTATTCCGGGCCCAAGAGGTCTTGGTCTTGTAGCAGGTGGAAATATTAGAAATCTCCTAAAATTAGCCGGTTTAAAGGATGCATGGACAAAAAGTACAGGGTCAACAAACACCATGACTTCTACATCACGAGCTGTTCTGGACTGTTTGAGACAAACATTTAGTCAGGGTTGAATGAAGATATGGGTAAAGCTTTCTTAATAGTTAGAATGAAGGGAACTGTCAATGTTCCTTATTGGGCCAACACTACGATGGATCTTCTAAACTTGGATAAAAGATTCAGGGCTACAATAATTCCAGAGAAAGATAATACAAAAGGAATGCTTGACAAAATTAAGCACTATGTATCATGGCAGGAAATTGATGTGTCTACCACAAAAGAATTGTTGGAGAAAAAGGCACGCAAGGGTGGATATCAAAAAATTACTGATGCAGATGTGGCTCAATTAGGATTCAAAAATACTGATGAACTTGCAAAATCACTTGCTGAAGGTTCTGTTACATTATCTAAATTAAAACCACTCAAGCCATGGTTTGCTCTATCACCACCCAAACATGGATTCAAACGAAATACCAAGAAGATGTATGGGGAAGGAGGAGTTCTTGGTAGTCACAAGGAACTTCTAGCACAAGTGAGGCTAATGATGTAAAATGCCAACAAGAACTAGAAAAACAAGAAAATACCGAGGAAGTAGACACTGTGGTTGGGGACAAATAGGTCAACACAGAGCAAGTGGTCACAAAGGAGGACTTGGTCAATCTGGTTTACACAAACATCATTTCATAAGGATGCTACTGACTGATCCGAAACATTTCGGTCATGATTCCACTCACCCACCACATCCAAATCTTGTCCGTAAATGGGTCAGCGTAAGAGATTTGGATGATATCTTTGCAAAATCTGGAAAACAGGAAGGTGGAAAGAAATTGATAGACCTTACTGAACTAGGCTACGACAAGCTGTTAGGAGGAGGACAGACTGAAAATGCTTATGTTGTTAAGGTGGAAAAATTCTCTGCTTCCGCCGAAGAAAAGGTAAAACAATCTGGTGGCGAGGTGCAAGCAGTAGCTTGACAGCAGAAGAAGGTACAGCCTCTGCCGGTTTTTTAAAAACTATTATTTCAAAAGCTGAAGTCTACATTCCACAAGTACCAAAACCAAAAAAGAAAATTTCACTTCAAGTCCGTTTGATGTGGTGTGGAATTGCATTGTTCATTTACATGATAATGGGTCAAACTCCTTTGTATGGAGCATCTACACCGTCTTTTGATTTTCTTGCATTTGCCAGAGTAATTTTTGCATCACAACAAGGTACACTGATAGAACTTGGAATAGGACCTATTGTTACTGCTGGACTGTTGATGCAACTTCTAAAAGGTTCTGAGATTTTTCATCTTGATTTTAAAAAGCCAGAGGACAGAGAACTGTATCAAACCGCAACTAAGATTGTTACTTACATAGTAATCGTAGCAGAATCTTCTTTGTACGGAATGGCAGTATATGGACCAAGAATGCCAAACCACGAAGCTATCTTCATTCTGATAGGACAGTTAATTGGTGCATCTGTGATAATCATGTTACTAGATGAACTAGTTCAAAAGGGATGGGGACTTGGCAGTGGAATTAGTTTGTTCATTGCAGCAGGTGTAGCACAGCAGGTAGTTTGGAGCTTGTTCAGTCCAGTACCTGCAGGAGATGGAGGTCCAGTAGGTGTGTTTGCAAATATTATACATGGTGCACTACATCATGACTTTTCTAATCTCTTTTTCAGATCTAATCAGCTGCCTGGCATATTTGGTCTACTCATAACAGCTGGAGTCTTGCTGATTCTTGTCTATACGCAAGGAATCAAGATCGAAATACCTATCGTATCTACAAAATACAGAGGATTCTCTGCAGTATATCCAATCAAGTTGATGTATGTATCCAACATTCCAGTAATTTTGGCTTCTGCACTTACTGCTAATGCTGTGTTTGTAGGACAAATCATGTGGGCTAACTTTAATCCGCGAAACGCAAACCCCATCATGAATTTCTTGGGAATGTTTGATCCCACCTCTCCATCCACTCCTACTGGAGGTATACTTTACTATGTTACAGCACCACGTGGTCTTGATATTGTTGCATTAGATCCAATCGAGAGCTGTTTTGTATATTTTATTCATGGTGGGAATAGTTGTCTTATTTGGTAGATTGTGGATTGAGCTTGGAGGTCTTTCTGCAAAAAGCGCAGCCAAGAACTTGCTTGATGCTGAGGTACAAATTCCTGGCTTTAGACGTTCAAACCAACCTGTTGAAAACCTACTTCAAAAATACATTCCATCTGTCACTATAATTGGTTCTATCATACTGGGATTGTTAGCTGGTACTTCTGATGTACTAGGAACATTTGGATCAGGGACAGGAATGTTGTTAACAGTTGATATCTTGATTAACTATTACAATTTACTTGTTCGAGAAAGAGTCGAGGAAGTAATGCCTACCCTGGGTGCATTGCTTGGCAGAAAGTAAGCGTATCATAATTGTGGGAATTCCAGGTGTTGGAAAAACCACTATTGTATCACGAGTAGTAGAATTGTTAAAAGAAAAAAGTATCAAGGTAAGTGTATCAATTTTTGGAACAGTAATGTTTGATGAAGCAAAAAAGAAAGGAGTGCAAAATCGAGATGATCTCAGAAAACTTTCTGTCAAGGAACAAAAAGAATTACAATCTTTGGCTGCAAAAACCATATCTTCTATTGATGATGATGTAATAATTGTGGATACACACGCATTCATCTCAACAAAAGAGGGATTTTATCCTGGACTTCCACACAATGTTTTAGAAATTCTCAATCCTGACAGTTTCATTATGATAACTGCACGACCTGAAGAGATCTATAATCGTAGAATGACTGATACAACTAGAACTAGAGACATTGTATCCATTGATGAAATAAAAAAAGAGCTTGATGTCACAAGTGCAATGTTATCAACTTGTTCAATATTATGTGGTTCTCCAATCAAGATGGTTCTTAACACAGAAGGCAAAGTTGATGAAGCGGCACGAGGTATTCTTAATGCAATGGGGTTTAACAATGGAACATAGCATATTTCTTCATTTCATCAATTCTATAGCACTTCAGATACCTGGTCTGAGTAGAGGACCATTGGGTAGTGCAAATCCTATAGTGAAAGGAATGATCCCGTCTGCCTTTGGTATAATGGGCATATCTGTAGGCCTCAACCTGCTTAATGCAATAATAAAACGAAAGATGGTTGACCAAGAAAAACTCAAAAGATTGCTCAAGGAAACAAGGGCTTGGCAAAAGGAAAGAATGGCTGCATTCAAGTCAAAAGATCAGACCAAGACAGATGAGCTTAACAAAAAATCTGCATACATGAACAAGATGAACATGGAAGTGATGCAGATGAACATGAGACCAATGATGTTTACTTTTCTTCCATTGATTCTTGTATTCTACTTTGTACTTCCTCCGTTATTTTCCTATACTGTTGCAATATCCCCAATATCGTTAAACTTCATACCTGGAGGATTTTTTGAATTGACTTGTACTGCAGCCAAAGTTGCAGATTCTCAAATTGCAGGACATCCAGATATCTGTCATCATGTAAACGAATTGTATTTCTGGGCATGGTACTTCCTTTCTTCTGCTGCCTTTAGTGGTATCATAATGAGACTTACAAAAACTACAATGGATACAAGCTAAATTGCTTCGCTCAGTAATAATTTCTGGTCCACCAGCCATTGGAAAGACTACTATAGCAAAAGGACTGGGTGATAAATTCAATCTGAAATATTTGAGCGGAGGTGATGTGTTAAAAGAAATGGCCAACGATCAAGGCTTTCAAACTGATAGGGATGATTTCTGGGATACTGAAGAAGGAATGCATTTTCTAAATATACGAAAAGGAAATCCTGAATTTGATAAAGAAGTAGATGAAAAACTGAAAAAAATATTTTTGACAGAAGATGTCATCATAACAAGCTATACGTTACCTTGGTTGGTTAAAGACGGCATTAAAATTTGGCTTGCAGGATCACATGAAAATAGTGCTAAAAGGATGACAACAAGAGATGACATATCTGTACAAGATGCACTTGAGATAGTCAAAAAACGATATGATGAAAATAAGACGCTATACCACAAACTTTATGGTTTTAATTTTGGCGATGATCTATCTGTGTTTAATACAATAATAGCTACTGATAATCTAGGACCAGACCAAGTTCTGGAACAAGCAAAAAATGCGGTGAAAAATTACTATGACTCTCAAACAATTACAAAATCTTAGAGTAGTAGACCAAGACATCACAAATGATGCCTATGGTACATATTATGACAAAAGATCAATTGAACAACTTTTAGAATATGGTTTTATTTTGCTTGACAAACCAAATGGTCCGACAAGCCATGAAACTGTATCGTGGGTAAAAAAAATATTGCATATTCCAAAAGCAGGTCATAGTGGAACACTTGATCCTCAAGTTTCTGGACTTTTACCAATAGGACTAGGCGAAGCTACTAAAGCTCTCATAGTTTTATTGCTTGGACCAAAAGAATATCATGCTCTTGGAAGATTACATACGCTTCCACCAAAAGAAAAACTCAGTGATGTGCTTAAACAACTCACAGGTAAAATATTCCAAAAACCACCACAAAGATCTGCGGTATCTAGACAAACTAGGATTAGACATGTATATGAAATCGAAGTCATAGAGCAAAAAGAAAGACTCTTGCTTCTTAGAATCTTATGTGAAGCCGGAACATATGTTCGGAAAATTTTCTATGACATGGGAGAAATTCTTAGTGAGGGTGCAACTATGATTGAGCTCCGTAGAACTAGAGTAGGTCACTTTAATGAGGATTCTAATCTGGTAAAAATGCATGACCTAGTTGATGCATATGCATTATGGAAAGAAAATGGTGATGATACTAAATTACGAAGAATAATGATGCCAATAGAAGTTACTTTGAGTGAAGTAAAATCTGTTGTAATAAGAGATTCTGCAGTTGATGCGCTGTGTCATGGAGTTCAGCTTGCAATACCTGGCATTCTTGAAATATCGCCTGGACTAAAGAGTGGAGATTTTGTTGCGATATATACACAAAAGGGCGAAATCGTGGCTCTTGCAGAAGCAACCCTGAATGAAGATGAGATTGTTGAAAATACAAAAGGTTTTGCCTTTAAGATAAAGAGAATCATCATGGCTCCAAACACATATCCAAAAAGTTGGAGATCAAAGGCTGTAGTTAACAAATAAAAAGGAACCAAACCTAAATTTTTCAAGTTGATTCCAAAAGGTGCAGCCATATTTTTCATAGTAGGGCTGGTGGCTGCTGGGTTGTTGGGGACATATCTCTTACAGATTGCAAATCAAATTCCTACACTTGTTTATACTGATGGACCTTCTCTCACTATTATTCCGGAAAAAATAAACTATCGTCCAGGTGAGCAAATCCATATTAGAATAATAAATTCGGGAACAGTACCACTTACATTTGCAGATTCATCATATGGCTTAAAAATTGCACAACTTGATGGTACAGTAATATATTCTCCAATATCTGCACAAGTGATTTCCAAGTTAGATCCAAAAGAAGAAAAAAACTTTGTATGGGATCAGACAAAGACCGATGGAAGCAAGACGTATCAGGGACGATATAAAATAATTTCAAATGCAGCTTTGGATAATGGAAATATGATACAGCGATCTGTTACCATAAACATACTGACGTAATTTTTTCAACTATTTTTACTGACTTTCTTGTTTTTATTGAAATCTGCTTTGAAAAATGATTGTCTCTTACAGTAATATATGGTAGATTTCACAACGAAAACGATTGGCGAAGTGATGCCGGGGTCGCCTAGCCTGGTAGGGCGCGCGCCTGGAAATTGATATACCATAAAGCGCGTACTCGCAAGGGTTCGAGAGTTCGAATCTCTCTCCCGGCGCCTTTTTGATTCCATTTTAGGTAATAAACATGAGAGTATGTTTCATAGATTAATATTCTAAAATAAAAAACTAAACTCATGTTTCCAGAACGTTGCTCTATTAGAAAAAAAGGACGAGATTGTCCAATGCCGCCAGAATTTGTGATTTCTGTGAAATCAAATGATGAGGAATATATGGTTGGAGTAACATGTGATATACACAAAACTACCTTTACAGAAAAATTAGCGTCATTGCAAAAAGAAGGTAAAGTCCCACAAGGAACAATTAGTTTTACTGGTCT
This sequence comes from uncultured Nitrososphaerota archaeon, assembly GCA_963716995.1. GTDB lineage: Archaea > Thermoproteota > Nitrososphaeria > Nitrososphaerales > Nitrosopumilaceae > Nitrosotalea. Next base: position 61,825 of record CAVQVB010000011.1, on the reverse strand, counting down.
GAAACCTGTGGGTACTAGTTGTATCAAAGTAAATCCTAATGACTTGATTGAACTCTGATCTGTAAATTGAATAATTAATTATGTTTTGACTTGGTAGATTAGTTTTCTACCTGAGAGTCCGAATACTAAATTCTTGATTGCAATTTCTGCCATTTTCTTTCTTGTCTCTATCGTAGCGCTTCCACTATGAGGCATTAGTATTACATTGTTCATCTTTGTAATGGGGTTTTTGGAATCAATTGGTTCCTTTTGAAATACATCAAGACCTGCTCCTGCAATCATTTTTCTTTTTAATGCAATGACAAGATCTTTTTCATTTATTATCTTACCGCGTGATGTATTGATAAGAAATGCTGTCTTTTTCATTTTATTAAATAATTTCAAATTCACAATTTCATGTGTTTGTATAGTATGTGGTGTGTGAATGCTAATGACATCACTCGTTCTAAACATATCATCTAATGATGTGTATTTTACTCCTAATTCTCTTTCTTCTTTTTTTGACAATCTAGTTCTGTTGTGATATACTATGTTCATTTCAAATCCTGCTGCCCTCTTTGCTACTGCCTTACCTATTCGTCCCATTCCAAATATGCCCAAAGTTTTCTTGTACAAATCAGTTCCAAGGAATTCGTATGGACCAAATATTGTTCGCCATTTATTGTCTCGAATTTGTTTATCACCCTCTGATATTCTTCTAAAAAGAGATAACATCAAAGCCATGGTAAGATCTGCAGTAGCTCTAGTCAATACCTCTGGTGTATGTCCTACAACTATGCCTCTTCTTGAAGCAGCCTTGACATCAATGTGGTCATAGCCAACACTGTATGTAGAAATTGTTTTGAGCTTGATTCCTGCATTAATAACATCTGAATCTATAATGTCGTAAGGATAACAAATCAAACCGTCCTTGTCCTTGATTTTTGATATTAACAGTTTTTTTGGCATTGGAATGACTCCTGTATGAATTTCTACATCGTATTTTCTTTTGAGTTCCTTTATGGCAAAATCATGAAGTTTTCGCGTAAGTAGGATCTTCAACTATTTTGTTATGGTACGTTGGCAATTTTAAGCGTATTATGGTAAAAAATTAGATGATAACAAGTGATATTCCACACAGAATTTCCTCTTTTATCACAACAACTCATTTATAATTAATCAAAGTAATGATATACAATTGAAACACAAAGATGAATTTGCTATTTGTGTACAATGTAGAAACCCTCTAGAAAAATGTGTATGTGTATGCCCATTTTGTGGGGAGCGAGATAAATGTGAATGTGCTTTATTTGATGCAGTGACCGGCGGATAAATTTTCATATTGAGATTTATAGCATTATTAATATTTGATGAGCGTTTAGATCCAACATGTCTTCTATTGATTTTACTTGGGTTATTGGTGGTCCTCAAGGAGGCGGTGTTGAAACTGCAGCAAATATCTTTGCTGGTGCATGCGCTGGTTGCGGTCTGAAAGTCTTTGGGAAAAGAGAATACTATTCCAACATTAAAGGTGAACATAGTTACTTTGGAGTACGAGTTTCTGACAAAACAATTCGATCAAATGTAAGCGGAATTACAATGCTAGTAGGTTTTGATGCTGAGACATTATTTCGACATGCAGATGCAGTCTTTAATGATGGTGGAATAGTGTATGAATCTGATCTATCTGAAATAAAAATAGACGAAGTTCATACTCTTGATGCCCAATTCAAAGAACGTCTCAAAAAATATCTTTTATCAAAAAATAAACCATTAACCATTCAAGGTGCGCTTGACGCAGCGAAGGAAAGGGGCGTTGTTCTCTATCCTGTTTCATTTAAAGAAATTCTGGCTAATCTATCCGATGAGACCAAGAATCCAAAACTACGTGGGATGTTTCGTATGCAGAATGTTCTTGCTGTTTCTATATCTATTGGGCTGCTAGGACTTCCACCAGAAACATTGCTGAAATCTGTAGGATCAATATTCTCAAGAAAAGCAGAGATTGCAGAGATGAATAAAATTGCAGCAAATTATGCTTACAATATTGCTACAGTAAAATATTCTAAATTCAGATATCAATTATCCCAAATTCCAAAAGAGGAACATACCATGATGGCTCAAGGCTTTCAATCTACAAGTCTTGGAAAGATTGCATGTGGTTGCAGATTTCAATCATACTATCCAATTACGCCTGCATCCGATGAAAGTGTATTTTTGGAATCAAATGAAATTTTTGAGGTAGAAAACAATCGACCTGGATCTACGTTAGTTGTACAAACTGAAGATGAAATATCTGCAATCGGCATGATTATTGGTGCATCTTTGACAGGAGCTGAGATCTTCCACAAGTACATCAGGTCCGGGTTTCTCTCTTATGGCAGAAGCTCTTGGTTGGGCTGGAATAAATGAAGTTCCAATTGTAGTAACACTGTATCAACGAAGTGGTCCTTCTACTGGTCTTCCCACAAGACACGGACAAGATGATTTACAATTTGCTATACATGCAGGACACGGTGACTTTCCACGAATTGTATATGCATCAGGCGATACAGAAGAAGGATTCTATGATACTGCAAAATGTTTCAACTTTGCTGACATTTATCAAATACCGGTCATACATATGATGGATAAATTCATTGCAAGTACAGTTTCTACCGTAAAAAGATTTGATCCCACAAAGATAACAATAGAGCGTGGAAAACTTTTGGAAAAAATTGAAGCACCTGGATATCAACGATTTACACCCTCACCAGATGGAATATCTCCAAGATCAAGACTTGGACTTGAAAATGGAATATTTTGGAATACAGGTGATGAAAGTGATGAGGCTGGTCACATATCAGAAGACCCAGAAAATCGTATCTACAAGATGGATAAACGTGCTCACAAGATGGAGACTTGCGTTAGAAAGAATTCCAAAAGAAGATCAGGCAATAAATTACGGCATATCGGACTTTTGTATTCTTAGTTGGGGCTCTACAAAAGGTCCAATTTTAGATGCTATTGAGATGCTCAATAAAGAAGGCTATAAGGTTGGATTTATCCAAATTAAACTATTACATCCATTTCCAACTCAATACATCCAGTCCTTGCTTTCAGGGGTTAAGAAAATAATTGATATCGAAGCAAATCAATCTGGACAGATGGGATCATTACTTAATGAATACTTGGATAGAAAAGTTGACTATTACATATTAAAATACACAGGACGACCAATGACTTGTAATGAACTCTTTGATTCTATCAAGAAAATTATCGACAACAAGGCAGAGAAAAAACAGGTGTTAACATATGGTGTCTAATGTAGCTGATTACAAAACAGAGGTTCATAATGACTGGTGTCCAGGTTGTGGAGACTTTGGTATAGTAAGTGCAATTCAAATGGCTCTTGCAGAAATGGAAATTCCAAGACACAAGGCTGCAATTTTTTCTGGAGTAGGATGCTCTGGTAAGACTTCACATTATCTTAATGTGTATGGTGTTCATACTTTGCATGGCAGGGTACTACCATTTTCGCAAGGTGCCAAGCTTGCAAATCCTGAGATGACTGTAGTGGCAGTAGGTGGGGATGGTGATGGATTGGGAATTGGAGCAGGACATTTTGTTGCAGCTGGCAGAAGAAACGTGGATATGACATATCTTATTTTTAACAATGGAGTGTATGGTCTTACCAAAGGACAAGCATCTCCTACACTCAAGCTTGGACTACAAACCAAATCTCTTCCTGAACCAAATGTTAACCAATCAGTAAATCCAATTGCACTAGCTATTGCAAGCGGATTTACATTTGTTGCACGAGGTTATGCATATGATGTACGACAACTCAAAGATTTGATAATTGCAGCAGTAAAACATAGGGGTCTTTCATTTCTTGATGTACTACAACCATGTCCGACTTACAACGATATCAATACTAGAGATTGGTTCTCAGGAATGGATAACATTGATGAGATGACAAATAGGCCAAGACCTAGAATATACAAACTTGAGGATGTAGGATATGATCCAGTTGTGCATATAGATTCGCCACAAGAAGAAAACGAAAAACTAACTCAAGCCCTGATAAAGTCTAATGAATGGGATGCACAGATTCCAACTGGAATATTTTACAAAAATGACATCGCTCAATCATATGACCAAAGAATGGCAGAACGAATTCCAAACTATCTTGAAAACCCTCCTGCATATCAAGAAATTTCTGCTGCTGGCAAGTCAATAACCGACATATCTAAAATGCTTGATAAACTAGAAATCTGATTGACAATTTTGTTATACTATAGAAACAATTGGATAATCTTTTCCAATAATGATATAAGTTATTAGCATCTTCGTAAAAAGAGTAATTCTACTTTGAATTTGGAAGAAGTAAACAAGATATTTCGAAAATCTATCATCGACGGGTATTTCGAACCAAACCTTGTAAAACTAGATTTTAAAAAATCAAATGTAAAACATCCTACCATTCGAGATGATGGATTGATGCAGACAAATCTTTTGCATCTTTTCTTTGATATTGATACGGGTTCTGATTATCCTGACGGTGATGAATGGTTTATGGCGGAATTTCTTTTTCCTTATAATATAAAAATCCCTGATAGTCTAAAAGGTCCTGATTATTTTAGTACACTATCTGTTGGAGAGGGAAAGAATTTTTGGAGACATAGGGAACTCATTCGATACAAGTATGGTAAATCCAAAAAATTGGAGGAATCCATTGATTTTATTGAAAAAAAATACCGTGAATTACATTCTCATGCTAGAACCTCTAGAAAAAGAAATCAAGTAACTTTCCATTCATTTTCTGCAAAGTGATATGTCTGATCTTCTGAATTAGCACTAATGTTCCATTTTCCAGTCATGTCATCAAATTGATATGAAATTTGTGTGATCGTTTTTGGAATTTTTTTTGGATCAAGATGATATGGTAATAACTCTAACACAAAATCTATCTTATCTACTGCAGTATCAAATGAATGTCTATCATCAAGATCTATAACAAATATGATGCTTGGGTTTGCATTGAATCTGATGTATACACGTAAACTTTTTCCTCCCCCCCTTCGTCTCTTCATCTCTTTTATGATGCCCTTCATCTTGTCCCATCTGGCAACTCCCAACTGTTTGAAAAAAACATCATTGAATGCTAGTGGAAACGTAACATCAACCATGGTTGTAAAATCTTCCTCTTGTTCTGCATTGGGATCTTCTTGTACGTTGAACAAATTATGTAATAGACTATAGAGAACCTCCAATTCCCATGGCGAAATACCGTAAAATTTTAAGGAAAGTGGAAGTTTTGATATGCTCATTTACAGTTAATGATGAAAATTTCTAATTAAAGGTTCACTCTGGAAAATTCTTCTAATGGCACAAATCGGTTCTTATACAAATGGAATAAGCAAGATTTGAATTAAAATTGAAAATCACGTTGACTGAACAATTAATCTAATGGGATGATGATTGACAAATCCCTGGTTTTAGAACTAATTTGAGATCTCTTATTCTTACAGATGCTTTTCCACGTAGTGGAAAATGCATTACAAATGACTTGGAGACATAAATATTGTCTTGCCAGCCAAATTTGAATTTCTTTATGTGTGAGAATTTCTCATAAGATATTTTTCCTACAAAGCATACTACTATAGGCTCATATTTTTTAATTATTTCCAAAATTCTTTTTCTGCCTTTTTCTTCCTCTCCTCTTGCTAGTTCTGAGACCACACGGGTGGGTCTGTTCACTACATTTAGAAAACCTAACTGGTATACTTTGTCAAATTTTGTATTATACATGTGCTTTAGTTTTTTGTCATCTCTTAACTCGTCAATACCTTCTTCTATCACGCCTGCTCTGCTCAAAAGATACCAGAACATCTTATTATTTGAGAATGGTACGCCGCGTCTAAAGGAACCCGGATGAGGGTTTATTCCTACAAAGAGAATTTGCATATTCCTTGATATCTTGTATCGTATCAAACCAAAAGTTACCTCAATCTATATTACTGTACATTCTCTTTGGATTAGATTGAATCTGTTTTAGGAGGAACCATTTTTCATCTATTTTATTAATTATTTGTTTTATTTCGTCATATTCAAGACTTAACATTTTCCAATCCTCCCAGTTTGATGAATCAATCACGTTTGTTTTCTTTCCAATCAAAAGTTTCTTTCGTAATTGCTCAAAGTCTTTCTCAGTTTTTTTTCTATTTGATATTAATACTTCTATCTCATCAACAATGTTCTTGATTTCAACTGAAATGATTCTTGATATGTTAGATTTTGAAATCTCGCTATTTTTCTTGTCCAGTTCCTATTCCCTCTAAATTGTTATAATGCATGTAAGACTTCACCTAAGACAATTGCATTGTTGTGTTGCTCGTCCTTTGCAGAGAAAACAAGTGTAATGGTTTTGTGTTCTTTTTCAAGTTCTTTAATTTTATCTAATGATGATCTGTTTTTCTTCAATTCTTCGATATATTTTTTCTTGAATGATTCCCATTTCTCTGGATCATGAGAAAACCACTTTCTTAAACGATCTGTAGGAGCTATGTCTTTAAACCATAAATCCACTTTGGCATTAACTTTTGAAACTCCTCGTGGCCATAGTCTGTCTATTAAGATTCTAAAACTATCATCAGAAGAATGTTTTTCATAAATTCTTTTTATTTTGATCATTGTAGTTATACTCTTTAGTAATATTTAGCGAACGCGCTTTAATTGCATGAAAATTCATGCATGTGTTTACACTATTTTTTATATTGGTTTGTGATATGTTATTCCATGGATGGGGATTTTAAAAATATTTTAAAAGTCAATGAGATACTACCAGGTCAGATGAAGGCAGTAGAATTTGAGGGCGAGACAGTATGTGTTGCTAATATTGAAGGGAAATTCTATGCAATAAATAATATTTGTACTCATGAAGGCGGGCCGTTATCTGAAGGAGTTCTTAGCGATTATGAGGTAGAGTGTCCTTGGCATGGTGCTAGATTTGACATAAGAACTGGCGAAGTAAAATCCCCTCCTGCAGAATCTCCTGTTTCCACATATGAAATAAAAGTAGAAGGGGACAACATATGGATGCGAAAATCCATCAAGTAGGAAAATTAAAGAAAATTTGTAAGCGTTGTAAGACCTCATATGATGATGACAATGGATATCCGGTGTGCAATTATTGTTTGAAATTGCTTGACAATTGGGAATAGCGTCTAACTCAATTATAGTACATTATTTTAGGATTATTTGACAATCAGAACTGGCACTTTGGACTTGTGGACAACCTCGTTTACCACACTTCCAAGAAACGCACTCTTCATAGGACCCAGTCCGCGAGATGCAATCACAATCAGATCAAATTTTCTATAAGATGCATATTCAGTAATCTGCCATGATTCATTTCCGACAATTATTTTTTCATGAAACACTATCCCATTTTGGGCACAGAGTTTCTTTGCATTGGCCATGAATTGTTTTGCCTCCTTCAAGGTCTGAGTTTTTAGAGAAGTGAGTAAAGATCCGAGATTTATAGTATAGACGGGTGTAACACACAATCCTGTTATTGTTGCTCCGCACTGTCTTGCTAAATAAATTGCCTCTCTTAGCCCCTTGAATGATGTTACAGAACCATCCATTGGAACTAGAATCTTACTAATTTTTTGTTTCATAGGCGACACTATACACCTTCTAATATATTAACAAATACTATACTGTAAAAATAAATTTCAAGAGATTATTGGAATATTATCAACAATGATTGTTATCAAAGTTGAAATTTCTACTATGATGTGTTAATGTATGTAAAACTTGACTTTTGCTTGAAGCGGTGAGTCGCATTAACTGCACATTTTTGTCTTATCTAGTTTCTTTAAAGTATGAAGATAATTTTGCCTCTCACTTGCTAGTTCCATGATGTCTGTTTTGCTCACTACGCCCAAAAGTTTATTCTCTTTATCACAGATGAAGACTTTTCCTACACGTTTCTGAACCATTTGTAGAAGAGTCTTTTCTACTTCATTGTCTGGCTGCATGACCGCGAGATGTTCTTTTGGAATGATAATGTTTCCAACTTTAAGATTCTCTCTTTGATCTTCTGGCACATTCAGTATTCCTTTTAGAGTTATCATGCCTAAAAGATGTCCTTGATCATCCGTTACAGGAAGTTCGCTTTTCATGCTGGTCATGAAAAAGTTCTTGAAAATATGACCAAGAGAATCATTCTGCTTGGTAGACATTACTTGGGTCTTCATAATTTTTCCGACACTCATTCCTCTTAACATGGATGTTATCTCAAATTGTGACATGTATGATCTGGCACCATCGTGCAAGAACCAGCCTATCAGAACTATCCATAAGCCTCCGATAAAATCGCCTCTAAAAAGTGACATGAATCCATACCCCATGAACATATACGATATGATCACACCCATAGTTGTTGCAATCTTTGTTGCCTCATGATAGTCCTTTTTCCACCGTACCAATCCTGCCCGTAATACTCTTCCTCCATCGAGAGGAAATGCAGGGATTAGATTGAATATGCCTAACATTATGTTGGCAATTGCTCCATAGAACAATATACCTTTGATTTGTCCAAGATGTGAAATAGAATTACCAGAACTCAAATCATTTTGTAAAACTAACCAATAAAAAAAAGCGAGAATTGCTCCCACTCCAAAGCTTGCAAGGGGACCTACAATGGACATTTTGAATTCTTGGTGAAAGTCCTCTGGTTCCTTTGCGATATCTGATACTCCTCCAAAAATAAATAACGTGATGCTCTTCACAGGTATGTTGTATCTTTTTGCAACAATCGAATGTGCTAATTCGTGAAGTAAAATGGAGAAAAACAAAAGTATAGTTGCCACGGAACTCATGGTCCAGTAATCCACAGGTGTTAGACCTTTGACATATTGCGGCATAAAATATGTGGCAAGTGTCCAATCTATTATGAAAAATGTTATAATTAAAGAGAAATGTAACTTAATGCTTATTCCCTTGATGTGACCTACTTGAAGAGACATGCTATTGCATGTCTACCATTGGTTTGAATTTCAGATGCATCAACATATATCGATTTGATATGCATCAACAATATCTCTGGCAGTAACAATTCCAACAAGAACATTGTTTTCTGTTAATCCTAATCTTTTGATATTCATTGATCCATGATTTTTGAACTTCATTTGCTAAAATGTCTCTCTTTGCTGTAACGAGTGGAAATGAAGCATAGTTACCAACACTACTTTCCAAATCTTCTCCCTTTGCAAGAACCCTGACCAGATCTCTTTGTGTAAATATTCCATGCAACGAATCACGTGTTACCAGTATGCTACCAATATTTTTCTCATCAAGTAGTTTTACCGCATCTAAAATTGTAGTATCAAAGGGGCAGTGATAGACCGTTTTGCTAATCACTTTTCCCAAATTCGACGCCTTGTCTGTGTCCCCAAACGCTCTTAGCATATCCGATGCTGTGATGGTTCCAATTAGCTTGTTAGTATTGACAAATACTAAAATTCTTGATTTTTTAGATATCATCAATTTTGCAGCCTCAATGATGGTAGTGTCTGGTGTGATGGAGACAAATGGTTGAATAAGTTCTTGCTTGATGCTTTGGTCCATGGTTTTACCAGATACCACATGTTTAATGATCCCTCTTTCTGTAAATACTCCTAGCGGAATTACTTTTTCTTCCTCCATTACAATTAATGTGGAAAATTTACTTTCTGCCATAAAGTCAACAACAGTCTTGAAAGAAATTTCTGGCTTTACTGATATCGGATACTCTGACATGTAATTGCCAACTAAAAGTTCGTCTATCTTCAATACCACGTACATGATCTGCAGTCTAGGACATATATTTGACCTGAATAATGAGTGTAAAAGTGGAATCCGAAACATTTCCATATTTTGCTAATTTTACGTTCTGTCTAGTTATGATGGAATTACACACAGTGTAGTTATTGTAGAATTACATTGTCTTGCAAGATAAATAGTCTTCATCGAATCCTTTGAACGAATTTTTTGAGCCATCAAGAGATATTAGTATTTTTTTGATTTTAATTTTTATCAATATTGTTTTTGTTTTATACTGTCTGATAAACAGGACTATCCAAAACATGCGTTTTGGATTGGATTCATTATTTGAATTTTAGTTCTATTTCTGTAATTATTATAATCCAAAATTTTATCTAGTTCTCCCCTTCACATTTTTTTACGCAACTCATGATAAGTTATTGCTCTTAATTTTACTTGAGTTTGTATCGCAATATAGCTGACGACACCATCGTATGGTCATCTTTGCCAACAGTATGGGATTTACAATAAATTCAATCTTCGCATCTGTTTTTTCTGCAGTTCTATCATCTGGAGTATTTTCTTATGCTCTAATGGTGCAGTATCATAATAATTAGCAGAGACTATCAAATATCCACTTCTCCTAATGACAAGCTTGTAATATTTTAGATTTCTGTCTCTGTCATACTATCTTTTATCAATTTTCAATTTGTTTATCAAAGCAATAGCATAATTTCTCCTATATTGATAAAGACGACTATAATTTTTCGTAATTCAATGGAGATGTTGAAAATGTTATATTTTCAATTATTCTAGTTTTCTTTACAAATTCAACATCAAGTGATGCCTGAAACTCTTTTTTAGCAAATCCGGACCGCCAATAATATTAGTCTGTTTACCAATCAAATTCATTTATTCTACATGTAACCTTTTTAAAGATTGGTCAATCTGGATTTGTCTATTTCGAATCTTCCTTGACTCATACCACCCTTACTATGCTTATTCTTCAAGAATGTGCTTGCTTTGGATTCCTGAGAATTTATCTCCACGAAAATGTCTAAGAACAGCGCATTTATGATCAAGAATTATTAGTAAAACCTCATAATCAATTTTCAGAATATCATGTAAGGTTTCAGATAAGTCTTTTTCCTACGATGTGTACGGGTGGAATTTTCTTGGATGTTATTATTTCCTTTATTGTAATTTTTTGGTCATCATTCCAACCAAATATGCAATAAGTATTTTCAAATTCATCGCTGGTTGTAAAGTTTTTTTTCTTGCCAGTAAGGAACATGATTCTTTTTTCTATCGAATTTTCAATTTTTTTAATATTTTCATCGCTTTTGCTTTCATGAATTGAGTCAATTATCTCTGAAACGTTTTCATGTGGAAAGTATACTGACACGCAAGGGGATGACGATCCTTTTAGTTCTAGAACAGATCTATTGATTGAATACCATTCACGTGGTGAGATTTCATTTGTACTCAAGAGAACACCAAACTTTTTACTCTATTACAAGCAATGGGGTTTTTGATGTGTGTAGAACAAGATTTGTTGTACTGCCAAGAATTGCCTCCTTGAAAAAATTTGATCCTTTACGACTCATCACTATCAAATCGATTGCATTACTCGGACTATTAGCGAAAGTAACAATGTCCAAACCTGCATTCTCTCCACCAATAACAACTCCTTTGTAAGGTATTGCCTTTTTTGTAACAATTCTCTTGGCATCTTTCATGAAATCTCTTATGTCATTAGGCCATTTGTCCTCACTTACAATCATTGCATGAACAGCAGTAAAGAGACTCATATTTGTAATTACATGCAAGCCAATAGCTGAAGCCTTACACTGGTTTGCCAAATCTGATGCATGTTTCAAGGAACTAAGAATTTCAGAGCCATCCAATGGTACTAGTATATTTTTAATATTCATTTGTAATGATACTGTTTTTTATTTGGTATTGTCTAATAGATAAACTCATTCAAAATACGTGTTTCATGTGTGAGACCTGTAGTACCCTATAATTATTGTGTAATAATTTTAATTCTACTTGCATCCATATAGTTAAACTAATCCTGAAAAAGAGATGCTGGTCTTATTTTAGAGGTTAGGATTTATCTTAAATATATAATATATCTATTAGGTAGTTTCTTGGAATGAGTTGTTTTCTAATTTTCTTTTAAAATTGTATACGTACAAACGATTATCATTATTGATAATCAAATTTTAAGTTTTTAAGCAAGAAAACCAAACAAACTGTGTGACTGAATTAGTTAAAAACATAATGAAACACCAAGTAATTACAGTAGATTCTTCAGTCACCGTCAGAGATACTGCTAAGATAATGGAAGATACTGGCGTTGGTTGTGTCATTGTTGTGGAAAGAAATATTGCAGTTGGAATACTGACTGAAAGAGATTTTGTAAGAAAAGTAATAACTCATGAAAAACCGCTTTCTACACCTGTAGGGGAAGTAATGTCATCACCATTGATTGTAATTAGTCAGAATGAATCGGTATGGGAGTTGGCCGAGATTATGAAATTAAGAAGAATCCACAAGGTGCCCGTAGTCAATGAAGATAGGTTGATAGGAATTGTAACAGCAACTGACCTTACAAGAATATGTAGTGCTGGCTCTGACTCTGAAATGCGAAGAGTCGTTGATCAGATTCTTCAACGCATGAAACCCTCTTAGTCATACCTTCACACATTATGTCCTAATTATTATTGACTGAAACAAATATTAAATTTTTACTGATTAATCACATATCTTTATTTTTATAATCTATGAAATATGTAAATGAGATCGTTTACAAATCCAAAATATCTTCTATCGATAGTCAAGTAGATGAATTAATATCATGTGTGATAAGCACGTGACTAGTTGGTTTAACCATTAGATTTTTTACTATATTTGTGTCACTTGGCGACATTGTTCTGGTGAATCAAGATAAGAATAAAGTCATTGATGTGACACTTGACGTTGTTATTGAATTCAGATAAAGTTTACTACAATATCAGATTTTCAGGGACTAACGTGTGCATGATCCAAGTAAAATTGCTCTTTGTCAATTTTTTCGGGTTTTACGCCTTCTATCTCAGTCAGAGATTGGACTATTCCTTTTCTTCTCTCTAATTTTCCATCGGTACCCTGAACTACACCATTGACAAAACCGCTGCTTCCACAAATAGGATTGAATATTCCTTCAACAACTTCGCTGTATTTGGTAAGAGTTTTTTCTGGGTACCGTTAGAATCAACAAAAAATCTACCCTTCCTGAAAATCACTCTTGGATGATCAGAAGAAGGTATCTCATTATCTCTGGTAAAAGTAAATACAACTTTGAGATTTTCTATCTTCTTGGCTTTCTCAATCAACCACTTGTAGTAAATAACATTAATAGTTCTATCAGTCTCACTTGTGTACAAGTGAGGGTTACTGTAGAAAAGAACGAGTTTGATGTCTATTTCAGGTTTATCTTCCATGAATTGAATTAAACCTCTTACAGATTCAGCACCATTTGCACCTGACCAGTAGGCAATATTTTTTTCTAACCCCGTCACAATCTTGTAAAGAAAGTGATCCTTTTTTTGTTCAAGTCTTACTTTCACTTTATCTCCTATCTTTATCTGCTCTGTAAAATAGGCTGCAAATCCATCTGCCTTTTTCAAAGATGGATTTACAAAACCGAAAGGCTTTTCTGATTTTATACTAAGTTCCACTAAATTTCTAGTTGGAGATGATGCAAGTGAGTAAGCACGTTCAGCCCAGTTTTCTTCTAGACCTCCAATAATAGGACGTTTGAGATATGCACCCAAGGTAACAAATTGGCCTATTGAAAAATCAAATTTTTTACCAGTTGAAAAGACAAAAGTGCATGTGGATGGTGTTTCTGTAATCTTGTCTACCACCTGCCATTCTATTATGTTAGATTCTGACATTATTTCAGATTAGTTGGAAAGATTATAAAATGATTCTCCTTGCGCCTTGAGTTAGGGTTATTTCAGAGAAAAACATTATATGATTCAGCCAAGGACGCATGACTCAGCTTAAATGACAAGATATCACGATAAAGGTCAAAGCAGCGATAAAATCACAATAACTTCAATAATATTAGATGAGATCTAAAGATAAATGCATTACATATTTGTCATGGGTCATTCGACACGAACAATAGAATCTTTCATAGATTTGTTGAAGGCACATTCAATCAATTTTCTTGTAGATATCAGGACAATACCAAAGTCAAGGCACAATCCGCAATTCAATGAGGATGCTTTGGAGAAAAAACTGAAAGATAGTAAGATAGGATATCTACACTTGAAGGGCCTAGGCGGATTGAGGCATCCTGATAAAAATTCAATTAATTTGGGATGGCATAATTCATCATTTCGTGGCTTTGCTGATTACATGCAAACAAAAGAATTTGATTCTTCATTGAAAGAGTTGATTGCATTAAGCAAAATACATACGGTAGCAATCATGTGTGCAGAAGGGAATCCTTTTCGATGTCATAGATCATTGGTATCAGATGCTCTCCTTCTACGACATGTCAAGGCTCTACATATATCAAGTAAAATATCTGCTCGTGAACACGTCCTCACACCGTTTGCCAAGGTGGAAGGCCGGAAGATTACGTATCCACTGGGAGAAGTTTTGGAATAAATCAGGATAAATTCCTTTTCAAATTTCGTGCATTTGGCTAAATCCCTATTGATGGTGGTACTTATTTTACAATCATTACAGGACATGTTGCATGTTTTAAGACATCAGCTGCAACACTTCCCAGTAAAAGTCTCTTAAATCCTGTCTTTCCAGTACTGCCAATTACGATTAAATCGGCATTCTCATTTTCAGCATACTTTACAATCGCCGCTGGGATGGAATAGATTTCCTCAACTGTCTCTGTTTTAAATTCTACCCCGTTTTCTGTAGCATTCTTTCTGATTTTATCAAACCATTCTTCTGCTTCCTTTTTGGCTTTTTGTAGAAATTCATCAAACCATGCTTGTTTAGTATAGGTAAAAGTAGAAGCAGGAGTATAAATCACATTGATAACAACAAGTTTTGCATTGTCTTTTTTTGCTAATGCGATGCCATAGTTAACAGCATCCATTGAATTATCAGAACCGTCTATTGCAACTAATATTTTTGAGAATTTTTTAAACTGATTCAATGAAAATAGATTATGACTTGCAGTTAATAGTTCTTTAGAATTTCAAATAAAAATCAAAAAAATTTGTAATAAAAAAATAACCAATAGAGTCGCAGAATTATTTTTTAGGAACTATCTTGAAAGTTTCTAATGGGATAAACTTATACAAAATATATATTTCAGATTATATTCATTGTTTGACTTCAGTTCTGGTTCCGTCTTCGTTATATGTGTAAACTTTGCCTGGTTCTTCTCCTGTAGTTTTTTTGTGTGAAGCATCACAGTAAGGTTGATTTTTGCTCAAACCACACATGCAAATCCACTTGGATTCATTTCCAACTTTAATTTCCATTGGTCCTGTAGCATCTTTTCTTACTAATCTTGTCATTTCTATTATGTGAAAACATTACTAAAATAAAAGTTGAATGTTGATTCTCAGAAATTACCGCCGTCCTTTCATGTACCTATTAAAGCATCAAAGGAGCAGTCAATCGTCTATTTATGCATGATTTTACCTGATCGCTAGTTTTTTTAGCAAGTAACGGACTATCCTGATTTACAAAATGTCAGAGTCTAGTCAATGATACATCATGTAATTCAATTCTATCTACCAATAAGAATATTCAATCTGTCATACTGATCAACAAACAGAGAAGACCAGTTGAAAAAATTTCCTGATCACAGTTTACAACGAAATTTCAAGACAACATGAGCGAGATGTTCTTCATGCAATGTGTTCTTCAAGTATCTATGTGTAGAGATTTTGACGAATGTTATGGTCCAATCGACTATTACGTATCTGAGAGGACACCTTGTGATGCTTTCTTTCCCCTTGGATGATAATGTAAGACATTTGAGCTTTGATCAAAACTGATAATCTAACAATATGTTATAAAGTACTTGCAGTTAACCTCAACTCGTAAAATTATCATCCAGTAAGATGCGATTTCTAGTATAATCAACATCGATAGAAATAATGACGGGCACATGTTTTGATTGCTTTGCTTTTTCCAAGACTTTTGAAAATTCATCGGTAGATTTGACAGCGTATCCTATGGCACCAAAGACTATTTGCCAGCATGACAAAATCTGGATTATTAAATTCGGTAAAGGCTTTCTTCCCAAATTCATCAATTTGTTTCAATGATATCAATCCAAATTCTCCATCACACCAAATGACTATTATCACAGGTAATTGAAGGCGAACAGCAGTTTCTAAATCTTGAACATTCATGAGAAAGCCTCCATCTCCACACATTGCAACCACCTTTTTCTCAGGAAATGCAATCTGAGCTGCAACCACTCCTGGCAATGCAAATCCCATGGATGCAAATCCGTTTGAAATCAAGCACGTATTTGGATGATAAGTATTGTATACCTTTGCTATCCACAACTTGTGTGCCCCCACATCTGAAATTACTATGTCTTCGTCGCCAAGAACATTTCTTACATCAACAATGAGTTTTTCCGGTTTAATTGGATACGAACAGTCATTTTCATATCTTCGAACTCGCTCAACTACCTCCTTTTTTATTTTTTTGAAGAGTTCAGAAACTTGACCTCTTGGAAAGCCATTCAGGTTCGTATTTTGTTTCTTCTCATCTTCTAATTCAAAGAGTATCTCATCCAATGTTAATTCTATATCAGCGGCAATCTCTACAGCAGGAGGATAATATGTGTCAACTTCAGCAGGAGTAAAGTCAATGTGAATGATCTTCTTACTTAGGTCACCATTCCAAAATCGTGGGCTGTATTCTACCAAGTCATATCCAATAGCAATTACCACATCTGAATCCTTCATGGCTATCAATGCATGATCAGCTTCCTTGATTCCTATTGTCTGCAAGTGTAGATCTGATCTATCCGAGATAACGCCTTTTGCCATGAAAGTATTCACGGAATAAATCCCTGTTTGCTCTACAAATCTTCTAACATGACTACTGGCATTTCCACGAATACAACCGTTGCCTACAAGTACCAGAGGATTTTTTGATTCAAGAATTATCTTTACGGCTTTTTTTATCATGAATTTGTTGGGTTGGGAACGGAGAACCTGGTGTTTTTCAATCGGTTTTATTTGTGATTCCTCTTTTGCTATGTCATGCGGCAATTCGATATGACAGACACCTACCTTTTCCTCGGTCGCGATCTTGAAAGCTCTTCTGACAATTTCTGGTATGTTGTCTGCATTGCGAATAGATTGATTCCACTTTGTTATAGGTTTGAACATGGTAATTACATCCATATTTTGATGTGACTCTTTGTGCAGTCTATGTGAATCAGTCTGAGCCGTGATGGCCAGTACACTTGATCTATCCATGTTTGCACTAGCTATTCCAGTTGCAAGATTAGTGGCCCCAGGACCAAGTGTTGACAGACAAACTCCAACTTTTCTAGTCAATCGACCATAGACATCGGCCATAAAGGCAGCCGCTTGTTCATGTCTGGTTATGATGAATTTAATGCGTGAATCAAGTAAAGATATCATGAGGTCGGCGTTTTCTTCTCCTGGAATCCCAAAAATATATTCAACATTTTCTTCTTCTAGACATTTAACAAGCAAGTCAGAAGCCTTCATTTTCTAGATCTCTGTGTATTCTCAAGAATTTCTTTAGCATCTTTTTCTCCACTTTCAATGAGTTTCTTTATTGTATCAGATGAAAAATCCGAGTCTTCAAAAAGATAATGTACATCTTCCTTACGTTCTATTCTAATTATTTGTTTTATTACTGCGCCTTGTTCAAACACAAGTCTGTTGTATTCTGGTTTAATCGATTCAATCTCGGACTTGACCTTCTCATTAAGATTACTGGTTTCTAAAATGTTATACATTTTTTGTATGAGATCAAGATGAGCCTCTGTTCTTTTTGAGACATCTATGGTCCACTGTGTTTTATCTGCAAACATGATATCTCGAGCTCGATGCCATGAATCCATCATGTTTTTGGGAATCTCATCCTGTTCGCGTGGGAATAGATCGGTCACAAATACCATCTTGGAATTCTTGGGAGATGCATCCATGACAGCAATCAATGGCGTATTATTGAGAAGGGCACCATCCCAAAAGTATCTGCCATCTATTTTTGTCCAAGATATCCCATAGAATGGATAACCAACACTTGCAAGTACGTTTTCAACCTTGATGTCATGATGCTTACTATCAAATACTACGCGTGTTCCTTTTTGTATGTCTGTTGAAGTTACAATAAGACGTGGTCTATCAGAATTTCTTAATTTGCTAAAATCAACAAACTCATTCAGCGTCTCTTTCAGTGGAGTAGTGTCGTAGAGATACGGGTGATTGAATGAAGCACCCCACATCCATGGATTTAGCCACATGGCTGCAAAAGCATTTGGATTTCCATAAATACTTGAATACATGGAAGATGAGATCGCCCTGAATTTTTCTGGGAAAAATGATGGGATTGATTTTTCAATTAGAGTTAGCCAAAAATCCTCAAGATCTTTTGATGGGTTGTCATGTTTGCTCCCTGCAATTATTGTAGCATTGATTGCCCCGATCGAAGTTCCTGATACGATATCGAATTTTATGTTGTGTTTATGCAGTGTCTTGAAAACCCCACATTCATACGCACCAAGTGATCCTCCTCCTTGCAACACAAGAACATTTTCAAGAGGAATGTCTTTTTCTTTTGATGTAATCACATTCTGGGATTTCAAGTTGTCTCACTTTTAGTTTTAGATTCTGGTGCTAAATTCATTGTGTTTGGAAAATTCTTTATTTGAGCCTCCTGACTCTCCGTAAAGATTTTCAATCTAGTAATGTCTGGTTTGAAAAATAGGTCTATGGACCAATCTATCAGTACTCGCAATTTCTTTTCAAAAGTAGATAGTTGGCTGAGGTAGTACATTCTCCAAATCATCCAGGCAAGCAGACCATGAGTCTTTATGCCAAATAGTATGCCAACACCATTTCTTTTTCCAATTTGAGCCATTATTCCTCTTGACTTGTAATTAAAACTAACTTTACTTCCTCCTCTTATTGTCGATATCAAATTATTTGCTCACAACTTTTGCTTGTTCCACTGCGTTTTGAGCAGTGGGAGGATATGGTCTTCCAGTATGTTGGTCAGTAATGGAGGCGCAATCTCCTAGTGCATACACTCCACCAAAACCCTTGACCTCAAGAAATTCGTTAACTATGATTCGTCCACCTCTATCATGTTCACATTGTAACTCTTTGACAATCTTTTCTGGCATTACGCCCCCGGCCCATACTAGTGTATTGAGTCTCTATAATCGTACCATCTTTTAGTTTCACATTTGATGACGTTGCTGAACTGACTGGATTTTTCAAGATTATTTCGATCCCAGATTCTTTTCAGCTTTTGTGTAGCAAATTTTGAAAGATCCTCACTTACTTCAGGTAGTATCTTGTCCATTGCATCAACAAGGACCACTCGAATATCTTTGATATCAATCTCATGATAAAAGACTTTGACTGCATCCCTAACTAGTGCATTTAATTCACCCACCGTTTCCACACCTGCAAATCCGCCCCCAACAATAACAAAGGTCATTAAACTTTTTCTTAATGTTGCATCTTGTTCTATACTAGCTTGCTCTAACATGTCAATGACATGATTACGTAGAACAATTGCATCACCAAGACTTTTCATGGTATGCGCGCATTTCTTGACATCTTCCATGCCAAAAAAATTAGTTTCTCCGCCAAGAGATATTATGAGATAGTCGTAATCCAAAACATGGTCATGCCAATTTGCTTGGTTGTCTCTATTGTCTATCATGTTTGATATGGTGACCTGTTTTTTTTGAAAATCGATTGATCTTAATACTGCCTCGTAAAACCTTGCTCTTTTACAAAATGCTCTAATGGGTGTTACTATGTGTCTGGTTTCAATCATGCCTGAAGAGACCTCTGGCAACATCGGAGTGAATAAAAAGAAATTATCTTTGCTTACTATGCTAATGTCTACAGTAAAATCGTTTTCAAACTTGTTTTCAAATCGTTTTAAAACCTCAATTCCTGCAAATCCTCCACCTAGGATGATGATTTTTTTTCGATCTTTTACTTCAATGTTGTTCTCGCCCATTTTTTTCATACGTGGTGTAGTAATCTAACTAATTTAATAATATGCCAAAACATTAGTGCAATTTATTGCAATATCTTATATCATAATACGTCAATCCGTTACGTGTGGAAGCAGCAAGAATTGTTAGAGTAAAAGAACCATTAGAAATACAGACACTTGAGACTCCAAAGCCAAGAGGCTCACAAGTCTTGATTAAAGTTCAATCAGCAGGTGTCTGTCACAGTGACATACATTTGTGGGAAGGGGGTTACGAGGGTCTAGCTGGTCAATTCATGAAGACTACTGACAGGGGCGTAAAATATCCGCTTACTCCAGGTCACGAAGTTGCAGGAATAATTGACAGCATGGGTGAAGAAGTAGAAGGATTTGCTAAAGATGAGAAGGTTCTTGTTTTTCCATGGATAGGAGAAGGCCTATGTCCTGCCTGTAGAATTGGAGATGAAAATCTCTGCGACAAGCCTAGATCTTTGGGTGTATATCGCGATGGCGGTTATGCGGAATACTTGCTTGTTCCAAATTATAAATATCTTGTAAAACTCGGTGACATGGATACTGATACTGGTGCACCGTTATCTTGTGCCGCGCTTACTGCTTATGGTGCAGTGAAAAACACGCACCTAAAACCTAGTGACAATGTTGTTATTGTGGGTACTGGAGGTCTTGGCTTGATGGCAATCCAGCTTGCAAAAGCAGTAACAGGTGCCAGAATAATTGCAATGGATATAGATGATGGAAAATTAAAAATTGCAAAACAAAATGGCGCAGATTTTACTATCAATTCCAAAAACCAAGATGTGACAAAATCTATAATGGAATTGACAAACAATCTAGGGGCTGATGCTGTCATAGATTTTGTCAATGCCAGTAAAACAGTAGAAACCGATATGCAAATACTTCGAAGAAGAGCAAGAGTTGTACTTGTCGGGCTATTTGGAGGTGCATTGCAACTAAACTTGGTATCAATGCCAACAAGAGCATACAAAATAATTGGTTCCTATACGGGCTCGTTGACTGACATGATTGAACTAGTCTCTCTTGCCCAAAGAGGAATAATCAAGCCAGTCGTTTCAAATAGATTCAAGCTAAGTGAGGCAACAACCGCACTGACCATGCTAAAAGAAGGCAAAATTACGGGTAGAGGAATAATCAACCCTTAATTCCATTTATTTGATAGACTTATGGATTATCTAGAACTTGTTATTGTTGGTATCCTTACCTGTATACTTGCAATCTCTTTATGGCAATTTTCAACAGTAAAAAAAGAGATGCGTATTCAGACTGAACAACAGATCTATGCAAGAATAATAGAGGCAAGACTTAACCTTGAAAAAACTGAGACTTTTACAAAAATGGCGAAAGAGAGTCCAGTATTTGCAGCGCGCTTTTCGTTAGTAGGTAACCCTGATGAGTATTATACAGCTGTGGCATTTCTTGATTTATTTGAATTTCTGTATCTCATGAATAAAGCAAAAACGATAGAATTTGGGATATGGTCACGATGGCAAGAACTGATAAAAACTATGATGACCATACCAAAATTCAAAAAAGTTTGGGAAGAAACAAAACAGGTACACATGAAAGACTTCGCCGACTTTGTTGATTTGTTATGATTGTCACATTAAATAGAAAATACTCAGCAATTTCCCCCCATATTACATCATTCGTTGTTATTATAATCTAACAAGAAATAACAAATCATAGGAATGGAGAGTACTTACTCTCCATATTTTTTATTGCAGACTCTGCACTGCCAATGGCCATGTTCAACAGACCATTTATGCTCATGTTTCATTGATTGCATCATGATAAAGGTGAGACATAATTAAGATATATTTAGGACGTATACAGTGCAAGACATCTCACACGTCAAAATATTATTCATCTTCGTCCACAGAATTGATGTATAGTTTTTAACATTTTATATTTTTGGTAGTTCATTTCTAACCAATCATTTTGAAGAAGATGTTATCTAATTCATCAAATGTTCAAACAAGGAAATATAATTTCTATTAATTAAAATAGTTATTCTGATTTACAAATATGAAATAAAAAAAATTCTTGTTATACAGAAATGGTAATTTTTGTATATTTTATTTTTCAGTAAATGATTAGAGTCTACTGTATTGTTTTTATGATTGTAGGAATCTACCATATCCTACTACTCCATTCTGATTGACATTCCATATGGCAGGTTTTATCCATAGGTCACCATTATTATCCTCTTCAAGGTAAAGCGTTGCTAGAACATTTGAGGGTGCCGCCTGAAGTGAAGCTGGTCCTGCAAACGCCTTTCCATTTTTAATATTATACATGCTTCCGTGACAAGGACATTCACCTCTTTTCCTACCTTCTTGTGGCCAGTATTTCCACAGACACCAAAGGTGTAAGCAAACCATGCTATACACACGGAATGCAGAGACATCATCTACGCCACCCCCCATTTCTTCTGGCAATCTTATAAACTGCCATTTCTTAAATGGCTCCTGATCTAGTACAGCATCACCAGATAATGGATAAGTTATCACTTCGGCACTATTCTTTGGAAATACCTTGACATTTGCCTGATTACCATCTGGTAATATCACCTTAGCCTTCTCCGGAGTTATGCTAGAGGGGTTTGGCATGAACTTTCCCCATTGCACAAACGGAAGAAATGTTAGTGCGACACTTCCCGCTGTAAGCAGTTTAAGAAAGTCTCTTCTTGAAAGGCCTTCATTTCTATGAGGAATTTGTTCCGTCATGATATTGTTCCGTCACTGTTACATTTAAAAAAATATGATTGCAGTGTATACTGACCAAAATTTATAATAAAATGAGTGTTAGAAGATACTACATGCTCAATTCAAAGTTAAACATGTCATCAAATGAGTCATGTGTAAAATAATATTAGTGGAGTTATAATATAAAAATAACACAAAGCAACAAATTTATCACATATTTCATCAGCAAAATAATTGATCAATGAACTCATAGTTTTTTCAGTAATTGCAGGAATAATTTTTCTAGGGTTTGGCGGAGCGGTTTTCTTCAAAAGGACTGGAATTTCCTACTTTTTGTTTCTGATTTTTATTGGAATAATACTGGGGCCAATTTTTCATGTTTTTCCAAGAGAACCCATTATACCAGTGCTTGGCATATTTTCGTCTTTTACACTAATCATGATTTTGTTTTACAGTGGAATGGATATGAAAATAAAAGAAGTAATTCTAGGCAGTGGCAGAACCCTAGCCCAGGTCACAATATATGTAATTTTGAGTATATTTACAATAGGATTATTTGCACACTTTGTATTAAAATGGGAACTAGTTCAATCCTTGATCTTTGGCTCCATGATTGGCGGGGAAACAACTGCAGCTGTTGTGGTTCCATTAACACGAACTCTCAAGCTGCAGGAAAAGACAATAACATTTCTTACTTTGGAGTCTTTGTTAAACTCTATTTTATCAATCGTCATGTTTACTGCTTTTCTAGACCTGTACAAACACGGCACCACCAATTGGACAATTCCACTAGAAACTATAGGTGAAAACTTTGTAATTGGCATAGCTGTAGGCATTGGTCTTTCAATCGTCTGGCTTTTTGTTCTCAGATATCTACGTGATTTCAAATACACTTACGTCTTTACACTTGGATTGCTCTTTACCACTTATTCAATAACTCAAGTATTGCAAGGCAGTGGTCTGATAGCAGTATTAATTTTTGGACTGTTAATTGGAAATGAAAAATCAGTTCTCCCTTTATTGAGACAAAAGTTTACTATTAGTGACACGCGGGAACAGTTCAACAAATTCCAAAGCGAAATGTCATTTTTGATGGAGACCTTTTTCTTTGTATTTCTTGGCCTGACATTTCTCATAAACCCTGATAAAATTATATATGATTTGGCACTAGGACTCATCTTTCTAGCTATATTGTTGTTCATTAGATTTTTTGCTACTAGGATTTCTACTCGCGGATCAGAGATTGGTAAAGACAAGAGTTTGATCTTCCTAATTTGTGCACAGGGTATAGTTCCTGCAACTTTATCAATAGTAGCGTTAAATGAAGGACTTCCGCTTGCAAATACATTTCTCAGCCTGACAGTTTATGTTATTATTCTAACAAACATAGTAACTACAGTTGGAACTATTTGGGTAGTCAAAAAGATAAAAAAGACAACAATAAAATGGGTTTCAAAATAATATTGGGTTTCAGGATTTCTTGAATTGTAAGAGACATTAAATTCGGATCAAAATAACGATGGTATCAATTTATCTCATCACATGACATACTTGAATTACTTGACTATCATCACAGCAATTTTCGCCTTTTGTAAAACATAACTTGAGACGCTTCCAAGAAAGATTTTCTTGAAAGCACTTAGACCTCTTGCTCCTATAACTATCAAATCTATGCTATGTGTATGAGCATAATCCATGATGGCATGACCAGGATCCCCAACTATCACCCTACCGCTAGATGGAATTCCGTTCTTTTTAGCAAGCATTTCAGCAGTCACCAAAAATGTAGGGTCATCTTGTGTTAGTCCTTTTTCAGGAACCGTTTTCCCTTTTTTCTTTGGAAAGCGATGTATCACATGAATGAAAACAAGAGACGCTTCGTGTTCCTGTGCAAGATAAATTGCTTTATTCAAACCTCGTAACGAGTTTTTTGAACCGTCTAGTGGAACAAGAATTTTTCTAATTCTCTCTCTTTCCATAATTTTTACACTACCTTTTCATGGAACAAAAGATCAATTGGCATTATTTTACCACCAAGACAGGAACCTTAGACTTGTGTACAACAGCGTTGGATACGCTACCCAGGAACAATTCTTTGATTGGACTCGTTCCTCTAGAACCCATTACTATTAAATCAAATTTGTTGTCAGATGCAAATTTAGAAATATCTGCGGTGGCAATTCCCTTGATTATTTTTTCATTGAATTTTATCCCATGGTTTGTACATGTCTTTTTTGCCTCCGACATGAATTTTTTGACATGCTCTAAGATGTGTTTTTCATAAGGAATTTGGTTACCCATCAATGGTAATGGTGGATATGATGGAATTACACATAAACCTGTAATAGATGCATTCACGGGTTTTGCAATGAGAATTGCTTCTTCCAGACCGCTGATGGAATTTTTTGAGCCATCCAAAGGCACCAGTATTTTTTTAATATATTTTTCTACCATATCACTTACACTTTATAGGTTCAGTAATGGATTGATTTAATTCTAACGGATGAGCAAATGCTTCCATACCGTTAACTATGTTGTAAAGGTTTTTTATAACTCGGATGTGACTTTTTTTCTTGTCCATTAACGAAAACATTACTCTTTCTCCAACTGGAATAGAAACAATTTTCATATTTCCTCTTTCAGTTACGGTATAACAAACAGATTGTAATTCTGCATCAAAATCACGTTGCATAGAATTTGATAGTCTAATGGACATGCAAAACATCTCTTTTTTTACTGTTGAAAATGGAAGTTCATCTTTATACGCAATCTCGTCTAATCTTCCATTCTTGTTAATTATTCCAACACAACTAACTCCTCGTTTTAAGAGGGGTTGAATTAGAGATGCAAAGTTTCTTTCCAATTGTAGCATTCTAGTCAATCCATCCATTAAGTAGAAAAAGCCTTGTAGGAATATGCATTAATTTTCATGCGATTTTTACAATATGCTTATGTAGATTCTGGCTTGTATTCCTAAAATGGAAAAATTTGATCATGTCATAATAGGAGGCGGGCTAGCTGGTGGCCATGCAGCAAAGGCAATTAGAGAAAATGACCCATTGGCCAGCATAGCTATAATCACAGATGAGAATCATTTGCCATATGACCGTGTACCATTATCCAAAACTTACCTTACTGGAAATATGCCCGAAGATGCATTGTACATGAAAAAGTCAGACTTTTATGAAAAACAGAGAATCACAATCATAAAAGATCGAAAGGCCGTATCACTTGATCCTAAAAATCACCTAGTAAGATTAAACGATGATTCAGAATTTTCATTCAAGAAACTTTTACTAGCAACGGGAGGACATGCCAGACATCTAACTCTACCAGGTTCTGACTTGAAGAATATATTTTATCTCAGAACAATTGATGATTCTGAGGCAATAAAAAAGGAGATGCAGAAATCTACAAATGCAGTTGTGATTGGGGGTGGATTCATAGGCTGTGAATTGGCCTCTGCTTTTTCAAAAAAGAACATCAATACAATCATAATTGAAGCTGGAAGCAAAATTCTGGGTAGAGTTTTTGATGAGGATACAGCAAACTGGCTTGGGGATTTTTTTGCAAGAAAGGGAATCAAGATAATTACAAAAACTAAACCAACAAGATTTCTCGGAGATGATGGGCGAGTAACTGCAATAGAGTTGGAGACTGGACAGAAAATACCTGCTGACTTTGTGGTAGTGGGAATCGGAATATCTCCTAACGTAGATCTTGCTCAGAATGCTGGACTACAGGTAGATAATGGAATAACTGTTAATGAGTTTCTTGAAACTTCTTTTCCTGACGTGTATGCTGCAAGTGATGTTGCAAATTTCTTCAGTCCAGTCTTTGGAAGACACCTGAGATTGGAGCATTATGATCTTGCTATCAGACAAGGCGAAACAGCTGGTATGAATATGACTGGAAAACAAAAATCTTTCACGGATCTGCCATATTTTTTCTCATTCATGTTCAATTTGAGAATAGAAGTTTACGGAGATATGAGTAAATACGATACGGTAATCACAAGAGGACAGATAGGTGAAAATGGTGGATTTGCCAAATTTTATGTTGACAATAATGTAGTAAATGCTGTAATGTTGGTCAACAGAAAAGAGGATGTAGATCCGATAAAACAATTGATATCATCTAGGCATCGATTATCTGATTTGAAGATCCTAAGTAACGAATCCGTGAATTTTAGCCAAATCATAAATCAAAATTAAATATTGAATAAATCAACTTGGTATTGAAAAAACATGCTGGGCTACGTTATGATGAATATGAAAAATTGGCCTATTTTTCAAACATTGGTTGCTTTCTACATGTGTTTCATTTGATAATGTATGGCGATGAAAATATTGTGATCATTTTAATTATGCCATCTTGGTTATGAAAATTATCGAGTTGGACGTGTATCATTGATGGAAAAAAAACAAACTGAGTCTGTTTCACTGCGTCTTGATAAATCCACTTGGAATAAACTCAAAGTTGTTGCTAAAAAACAACAATTGAGTCCTAATGCTCTAGTGAGTCAAATACTTGACTCACATCTTGACTGGGAACTAACAGCTGCAGATGCAGGGTGGGCAGTCATGCCCAAACCATTTCTTATTGAATTATTCAAAGTCATCGAAAGTGATAAGATTGAAAAAATAGTAACTAAATTATCTTCACGAATGGCAAAAGATATCGCTCTATACATGAGAGGAAAACACGATCTTCCCTCTTGGTTATCAGTGATACGAGCTGAGATGTGCTAGATCTGCGTTTGACCTTACAGAATATGAGGATGAAAGAAAGCATGATCTTATAATGCAACACAATATGGGTGAAAACTGGTCAATATACTTTAAGACCTATTTTGAAAATATTTTTCATGATCTTGGAGTAAAGACAGAATTTGATTATACTGACAACACACTAGTTATAAAAATAGATAAAGTAAATTCATCATGGCATTGACTTGTATTACATATTCTTCTTTGACATGAGTCTAGAGGACTTTGGCCATGATATTCTTATGAAACAAATACTTGTTTCTTTTGCGTATGGTTTTTTATTCATAGGTGAAAAAAGATAACTTTGTTCTTATGTTGTAGTAATTTTATGCACTCAAATTAGTGCATATGGTTGCAAGGCCTTTTCTATTTTGCTATGTCTCAATGATACATGGTTAACCGTGAAATCAAACGTATACTTGTTCCACTTGATGGCTCAAAAAATTCCATCAGCGGTCTGGAAGAAGCAATTCTCATTGCAAAACCCGTGAATGCATCTATTACAGGTTTATGTGTAATTCCAACTGTTCCACCCATCACGATGCCTGGAATGCAATCTGGCTTTAGAGACAGTATGACTGATGCTGCCGCAAAATTTATGACCGATGCAAAAAAAATGGCGTCACGTAACGGAGTTGATTTTCATGGCAAATTTCTTTATGGTATTGCGGCAACCGATATAGCAGATTTTGCAAACGAGAAAAAGTATGATCTTGTTGTGATAGGTTCTCATGGTAGGAATGGAATAAAGGAGATGTTTCTTGGAAGCGTAGCAAATTCTGTAATACACAAGTCTAAGGTACCTGTCTTGGTGGTAAAATAATGCCAATTGATCTTGAATTTCCAAAAAACCACAAGGTAATAGGAAAACACAAACATACAGACAGGGAACACTTTCATTTTGTCTGGGGCCCAGGAAAGGATGACGCAGAATCTTCAACGGATAAAAATATACTTGATGCATACAAAAAACGAGGCGAAGAATATGTTCCAATAGGTGTACATGGAACCTTTGTTGCAGTAGATTGGGATTCATGTATATCTGATGGAGGATGTATCGAGGTCTGTCCTGTTCAAGTCTATCAATGGTATAGAACAGAAAACGATGTACCTGCAGTACAGATGGTAAACGCCACTAGTGCTGGAACCGGGGAATCTCACCAAAAGGAGGGACGTAAAGATTACACCGACAAGTCAGAGCCCATACGTGAACAGGATTGTATCTGGTGCATGGCTTGCGTCTCTGTCTGTCCAACACAAGCCATCAAGGTAGACCAGTCAAATCAAAAAATCCATGAGGAGATGGTAGAAAAATATGCAAAGTGATGGTGAAGTAATGGAAAAAAATGTTTGTGATGCATGCGGGACAGATGTTAGCACTGTTGCTAAAGAAACAGGTTGTCCAGTCTGTGAGGATACATACTTTAGAAAAATAAAAGAAAGCTATAATCAAAACCTACAAAGACTCAATATTGTATCTAAAGATTTATTCAATCTTTATTTTGATCTATCAGACGAATCTGTAAAATATTCATATGAAATAATTAACCAGTATCTTGAAATAGAAAAAAATCTACACATATACAATCCCACGTTATATTATTTTCTTACAACATACCAATTCTTGAGAAACAGATTTTTTGGAAATACAATACAAAGTGTTGATATGTGGTATTCTAATTTCATGGATATTTGGAAATCTAACCATTCCGTCATGTCAAAAAATATTATTTCCATGCTTGAAAACACGAACAAACTCTATAACGTATATGGCGAAACCATGAATGTCAAAGGGAAACCTCATCTTACAGAAGATAACAGAAACGTGATAAAAGCAATCAATGATGTAAATAAAATATACAATACATACCAAAAGGAAAACAAGACAACCAAGACAGATAGTTCTGAGAACGTTACAAGGATATTAAAAAAGGAATGAATCTATTCAATAAAAAAATCTCATGTGAGAAATGCAAGAAACAGTTTGAAAGTTATGAAGAACTTGTTAGTCATGTTAGACACGAACATCATCTGGATATAGTAAAATGCAATGAGTGTGGGAGAGAATTCATACATGAAAAGGATAGACTACATCACTCACGAGAGGAACACAAAAAGAAATTAAAAAACAGAGCACACAAGGCTGAACACAAACATGAAGTAGCAAACCCACTTCCCCAAGATGATCTTGATTCACACATGAGAAACTTTAGTGATAATTTTTAACTGGAAATATTCATGAGCAATTCTGACATTGTCTGAGATTTAATAACTTGAATTCATACTGTGATTCTTTGATCAAGGTGCAATTTCTAATAGTTTTGTAGGATTAGTTCTAAATTTTATTTATCCAATATTTTAAGAATTTCAAGTGGAGTTTTCTTAAAATCAATTTGTTTTTCAGCTGATACATACAGTACATTCTCATCGAATGGAAAGCTCATAATGATTATTTTTTCACGATGAAATACCACAAAGTCTACAGCTCCAAACTCATCATCAAAATCATGCCTGAGTTTCACCTCAAGTGCCAAGTTCATAAATAACAACTCATCATTTTTCGAATCCTCTAATGATTCCACTCCCTTTCTCATTCCGCCAGCTATCAATCGACCCATACCGTTTATCACACGTGCGGATCGTATGTCCTTGTCAATCTCGAGTATTTTTTCGCATAATGTGTTAAAATCTGATATCAATCAAACTCACTTAATTCTATATAGTATACAACGGTATGATAATGATTTGGTTTTGTCACTCATAAAGAACAACAATTGACAAAACCCTGTTTATTCTAGTCCTTTTTCCATCTTGGAAATTTGTTTCCCAGTCAAGAAAAGGCATAAAATTGATTACACCAGTTGACTTGGTAATCTAAAGAATACTCTTATCCAAGTGTGGGAAGTTTTATCTTGTGACAGAATATGAAGGACTCCGAACAGCCGACATAATTGTTGAAGGATTACTCCGATGGGGTGTAGAAGTAATTTTTGGATTGCCAGGTGATGGAATCAATGGGGTAATTGAAGCATTAAGACAACGTCAAGACAAGATCAAATTCATTCTAGTAAGACACGAAGAGTCTGCTGCTTTTATGGCATGTGCTTATGCCAAGTATACTGGCAAGCTCGGAGCATGTGTAGTTACATCGGGGCCAGGTGCCACTCATCTACTGACTGGACTATATGATGCAAAAGCAGATGGTGCCCCAGTACTTGCTATTACGGGAAATACTTACTCGGATATGATGGGTTCGAAATATCAACAAGATGTCAACCTGTTACAGTTGTTTTCAGATGTTGCAGTTTACAATAACATGATAAACGGTCCAGAACATGCAGAATCAGTCATAGATATTGCATGTCGAAGTGCACTAGCATTAAGGGGTGTAAGTCATCTGACCATTCCTATAGACATACAGGAAAGAAAACTCAAAGGACAATATACTCGGCATAACGTGGGAGGTCATACTGCACATGCTCTTTCTTCAACTCCTGCAAGAATTCCAGATCAAAAGTTGGTTGAAAAAGCAGCAGACATTCTAAATTCCGGTAACAGGATAGTGCTGCTAGTGGGTCAGGGGGCTCTTGATGCAGGTGATGAGGTTATTTCTGTTGCAAAGAAACTTTCTGCTCCTGTGGTTAAAGCACTTCTTGGCAAGGCTGTCATACCTGATGATGATCCATATAGTATGGGAGGTCTTGGTCTGCTTGGGACTGAACCTGCAAGCGATGCAATGGCTGAAGCAGATACCATGTTAATGATTGGAACCTCTTTTCCGTATATGGAATATCTACCAAAGCCAGGAAACGCAAGAGGAGTTCAGATTGACTTGTTTCCTGAAAAAATTGGACTGAGATATCCTGTGGAAGTTGGTCTTGTTGGTGATGCAAAACTTACTCTTGAAAAGTTATTACCATTATTGCATCAAAAGGACGACAAGTTTCTAAAATCCAAACAGGAATCTATGGAGAAATGGAATAGTCTCATGCATTCTCCAGATCCTATGGCAAAACCAATCAAGCCACAGCTAATTGCTACCGCAGTTTCAGATGAATTGGATGATAATGCAATAATCTCTGTTGATTGTGGAACCAATACTATCTGGGCAGCACGTCACATCGATATACGAAAAGGCATGAAGTTTTCACTTTCTGGGACTCTTTCTTCAATGGCATGTGGATTGCCATATTCAATAGCAGCTCAAATTGCATTTCCTGACAGACAGTCTGTAGCATTTGTAGGTGATGGTGGGTTTGCAATGCTGATGGCAGAATTTGCTACGGCTGTAAAATATGATCTTCCAATAAAAGTGATTATAATAAAAAATGACATTCTTGGAATGATTAGGTGGGAACAGATGGCATTTCTTGGAAATCCTGAGTATGTAGTAGAATTTTCTCCAATAGATTTTGTCAAGTTTGCAGAGGCATGCGGCGGCAAGGGGTATTCTATCAAGGATCCAAGTGAAATTAAAAAAGTGATGCATGAAGCAATGTCGCAAAAAGTACCGACTATCATAGAGGCATATGTAGATCCATTTGAGCCACCAATGCCTCCAAAAGTAGATCTCAAAGTAGTAAGTAAGATGGCTAAATCATTTGCAAAAGGAGAACCACATGCAAAGAGAATAGGACTGACAATTTTTCGAAATCAGGTACATGAAGCATTACGAAAGATTCATTCTGATACGCAAAAAGAAGATTAGACTCGTAGATTGTCCTATGTATCATGTTGTTAAAACTTTGATAAATTGTAAAAAAGATCTATTGTTTATCATACGAAGCAATTAGAAAAATCTCAAGGATAAGTTTGAATATGTTTATTTACAGTGATGATGAAAATTTCTAATTAAAGGTTCACTCTGGAAAATTTATTTCTAGAACAAGTGTAAATTATCAAGATGCGTTGAAATACTTTAGCGCATCTTGGATGGTGTTTATCTCAATTACTTTCATTCCGTATTTGCTTTCCATTGCAGGAGAAAGTGGTTTTTCTTCTGTAGTGCATGTTTGATAGGTAACTGGACCTTCGTTTGTCTGACTACATGTTTGAACTGACATTACTCCCTGTCCCTGTGGAACCAAAAAGATCTTTGCACCAAATTGTCCTGCAGCATCTGCTTTTTCTGTTGCTGCACCGATTGGTCCTATTGTTCCATCTGCTTGGATTGTACCTGTCATCAATACTTGATTGTTTATGGATTTACCAAGTATGTCTGAGATGAGAAGAACTGTCATGGCACCCCCTGCACTGCCTCCATCAACTGCCTGCAAGTTTTGATTATTTCCAGTACTGATTGAGAAAATAACATCTTTCTTGGATAGATCAATTCCAGTAACGTTATGAGCTACTGTTACTGCCGTCTTTGCCGAAGTCTGAAAATCAACTCCTGTTGGAATGGCTGTATTTACTAACACAAGTCCTGTACCATCTCGAACATCTACTGTAATTTTGAGTACTGCCCCTTGGTATGATGTAGTCTCAAAAAAGCCGTCACTTTGAATCACTGGGCTTACAGCAACGGCAGATATTGTAGCATTGTTATCTTCTATGTTTGTTGAATGATCTCCAAGACTTGTTACTTGTTGAACTAGTAAATTGTATTTTGTTTCAAGAGAATTGTACTTGATCTGTAAATCGTTTAGTTTTGCAGTAAGTTGATTGTTTGAAATATCTGACATGTTGCTTGACAATTGAATTTGATTGGGTGTACTGGTCAGAACCTGGAACATGAAGAATGTTATTATCGATCAAGTATTGCATGGTCTGCAAGAAATCTGAATCGGTAGTTTGACCTTGTGACCACCATTTTGCAGTATCTTTCACCCAACTTGGAATTGAGGATTCTTGAGCCGAGGCTTGGAGAGAATACGAAATGGCAAGTGTTCCAATCATAATCATACATGATATTATGATTAGGCTTGGTTTTGTAGAACGTGCAGTTTTCGTTTCAATACAATATTGGAAAATAGAAATTTAAATTTTATGAAACAAAATTACCTGAAAAATATGTCTAGTTTTTATCATTTGGAAACAATCTGTGCCTGATATGGCAATGAATTTGAGGCTATGATGTAACGTGATATTCTAAAAAGATAAAACAATTTTATTTTTCAGTCTTATTGTTTGAATGTTCTAAATTGTCATCATGTACTTGAACATGTACAATACACCTATTGTTGCAATTACGTATACCATAGGCTTCCATGCTAAGACTGGGAAACTTGGAGTTGCAAGTTTAACTTTATAGTTATCAAGAACTGTGTTGACGTATTTTCTTATTCGTTCGTTCCAAATCTTGTATTCGATCTGGTGTTTTTTTAATAGCGTTTCTATCTCATAAAATACAGGAGTTCTCTGACAAAAAAGATGTTGCAGATAATCACGTGAAACCTCTACTTCTGCTTGTATTGCAACAAGACCTTTTTTCATTTCTAAAAGTCTAACATGCATCTCCCATGGTTTTTTCAGTTTCAATGAAAGACCACTGCCAATCTGCATTTCTTGCTTGTGTTCAAACTTTACATGAGTAAAACCCTCGTTAGAAAAGATCTTTAACATTTCTTCCACGCTTTTCTTTACAACTATGGTAAGTTGCTCTACTCCCTTTGTATCCACCTTGACTTTGTCGCTCTTGCCGTCAAGAAAAGCCATGGTCTTGGGATATCTTGTAAGAAACTCTACCATAGCTTGGCGTCCATTTCAGCTATATTAAAACTATAGTTGTTTTAAATTCTCGTTCCTAGTCCACGAACGTAGACACATTGTTCATACGAGATTGCCATCTCGTTTT
The DNA here is from genome assembly GCA_963716995.1 of uncultured Nitrososphaerota archaeon. GTDB lineage: Archaea > Thermoproteota > Nitrososphaeria > Nitrososphaerales > Nitrosopumilaceae > Nitrosotalea. The sequence goes on along the minus strand of CAVQVB010000011.1, from coordinate 27,536 downwards.
CTCTTATCTTCCTGTCAGTAATCTTTGCATCTGAATTTCTAATCAATACACATGGAGTTGCATCTGAGCCCTCGCCCATCTTTAGATTGGCAATGGATGCAAGATCGTCTGCAACTGCTTGAAAAGTTACCTTGAGAGCATTTCCATACAAGTCTTTTTCGCCTCGGAGATCAGATGTGGGCTCGATGCCTGCACATGCTATTGCAACTCCGACAGTTCCAACTCTTCCAGGCATCAGTCTGCTGTCTGCAATGATTATACCAACATGAACATTATACTTTAACAGAAATTTTCTTTTAAGATGTTCTGCTCCAAGATATGGCTCATTTGGATATAACACCAGTGTTCCGCTTTTTGTATTGGACTTGTCTATTCCTGCATTTGGTGCCATGATGTTATCTGATGATGTGATGACAAACCCTGGAATTCCACCAAATATTGTATCTGATTCTCTCAGGATTATCTCTGCAATGCTTGGTTTCATACGAAACCTCTTGGCAATTTTTTCTGCGTCAGTGGAAGGCACCACTTTGTTGTATTCTAAAACTCTCCCCTGTGAATTTGCAACATACTTGCTTGAAATTACTATGACATCACCATTTTGAGGAACTATGTTTGCATCTGCCAGATCTGTTACAATGCTTTCAAACAAATAGAATAGTTCTTTTTTCAATGTGGATTTTACGGGTAAAACTGTAAGTGACATGTCTGTTTTTAGATTGTAATTACTATTTAGCGTTCTGCAAACATTTTAATTTCTTCAACGTTGATTTTTGTTATTGAACATTACTGAAAAGATTCTCAGCTCGTGCTTCTGGTAAGACACAAGTTTCACCAGGGGATGTGGTCTTTGTCAATGTAGATAAAGTAATGGTCCACGATGTATCTGGACCTGGAGTATTGGCAGTATTTGAAAAATTAAGAAAGAAAGGAATGATAATTGACAAAGTATGGGATCCTGAAAGAGTGTGGGTTGCAGAAGACCATTTTGTACCTGCAGCTGACAAGATATCTGCACAAAATGTTGTACTATTAACAAATTTCACAAAGCAATTTGGAATCAAGAAGCATTTCAAATATGGTATGGGTCAGTATGGCATATGTCATACTTTGTCTCATGAAGAAGCAATGGTGCTTCCAGGGGAAGTCTATGTCGGAGGAGATTCTCACACAAACACCACTGGAGCTCTTGGTGCGTTTGCAGCAGGTCTTGGACATACTGATGTTGCATATGTCTTGTTGAATGGAAAAATATGGTTCAAGGTACCTGAGACATTATTCTTCAAGATAAATGGAAAACTTCCAGATCATGTGATGGCAAAAGATTTGATATTAAAAATAATTGGTGATATTGGAACTGATGGCGCAGCATACAAAACTATGCAATTTGGTGGAACCGGCGTATCGGAAATGTCTGTTGAAAGTAGATTGACTTTGACAAACATGACAACAGAGGCGGGTGCTAAAAGTGGCATAGTGGAACCTGATCAAAAATTAAGAGAATATCTTGCAGAGCGAGGAGTTACAAAATACAATGAAGTTCATGGTGATGCAGATGCTCAATATGAAAAAATTTACGAGTATGAAGGTTCTGAAATGGAACCTATTGTGGCAAAACCATTTTCGCCTGAAAATACAGTTGTTGCAAGAGATCTATCTTCTGTAGAACTTGACAAGGCATACATTGGTTCATGCACTGGCGCAAAGCTAGAGGATTTACAAGCTGCAGCAAGAATCCTAAAAGGAAAGACAGTAAAGATAAGAACTGAAATATTGCCTGCAGCAATGTCGATATTTCGAAAAGCGATGGATACTGGACTATTGAAAATTTTCATGGATGCTGGAGCGGTTGTAGGACCTCCCACATGTGGTGCTTGCTGTGGTGCTCACATGGGTGTTCTAGCAAAAGATGAAATTTGTATCAGTACAACAAATAGAAACTTTCCAGGAAGAATGGGACACATAGAATCACAAACATATCTTGCATCGCCTCTTGTTGCAGCAGCATCTGCAGTTACAGGAAAAATAACTGATCCGAGGGACCTCAAATGAAGGGTTCTGTAATAAAATATGAACGCGATAACATTGACACTGATGTAATCCTACCAGGTCCTTATCTAAAAATTCATGATTATGCAGAGTTGGCAACACATGCCATGGAGGGATTGGATAAAGACTTTCACAAGAGAGTCAAACCTGGTGATTTTATCGTTGCAGGAAAGAACTTTGGATGTGGCTCTTCTAGGGAGCATGCACCAATTGCGTTATCTTATTCTGGAATAAAGGCAGTCTTGGCATTATCTTTTGCAAGGATATTTTACAGAAATGCAGTAGATGGAGCCTTTTTACTTCCAATTGAGATAGACGAAAGCGCATACAAGGACATCTCTGATACTGATTCACTTGAAGTTGACATATCTACAAATGAGATTAAAAATCTGACAAAGAACAAGACCTACAAAATGAAGCCTTTTCCAGAACTAATTGGCAAAATAATACAAGCCGGTGGATTGTTCAATTACAAACCCTAGTTTGGATCTTATACTATTATATCTCAAGATTTCGACTATGATGATCTAAATGTCAAAGACGTTATTTGAGAAAATTTGGGATTCTCATATTGTTGTAGAGGAAAACGGGAGATCATTACTTTATGTGGATAGACATCTTGTTCACGAAGTTACATCTCCGCAAGCCTTTGATGGTTTACGTCTTAATGGAAGAACAGTCAGACGTACTGATCTTACTTTTGCTACCATGGATCATAATGTACCTACTAGTGATAGATCATTACCTATCATAGACCAAACATCATCAACTCAAATTCAAGCACTAGAAAGAAATTGCAAAGAATTTGGAATTACTCTATTTGACATTCACAGTCCAAATCAAGGTATAGTGCATGTCATAGGTCCAGAATTAGGTATAACGCTTCCTGGAACAACTATTGTTTGTGGAGATAGTCATACATCTACCCATGGTGCCTTTGGAGCACTTGCATTTGGAATAGGTACAAGTGATGTTGAACATGTCTTGGCAACTCAATGTATAATGATGGAAAAGCCCAAAACTTTTGAAATTAATATTCAAGGAAAGAGAAAAAATCCTCATGCTGTAACTGCAAAGGATATCATTCTCTCAATTATTAGAAAAATTGGAACTGCTGGGGGAACAGGAACTGTAATTGAATATCGTGGAGACACAATATCTGAATTGACAATGGAACAAAGGATGACCATTTGTAACATGTCAATTGAGGCAGGAGCGCGTGCTGGATTGATTGCCCCTGATGAAAAGACATACCAATATCTCAGAGGAAGAAAATATGTCCCAAACAATTATGATGAATATGTCAGTCTCTGGCGTGAGAACTTGAAAACTGATAGTGGAGCAAGATTTGACAAGTCCTTTACACTTGGTGCAGAAAACATTGCCCCTCAGGTGAGCTGGGGTACAAACCCTGCAATGACAACTGATGTCACAGGCACTGTACCATTTCCAGATGAATATGGGAAAGGAAATCCCGAGGAAGAAAAGGGTGCAGAAAAAGCTCTTCAATATATGAACCTAAAAGCTGGCATGGCAATTACTGATATTACAATTGATCGAGTGTTCATTGGATCGTGTACAAATTCCAGATTAGAAGATTTGATGGAGGCAGCCAAAGTTGTAAAAGGAAAAAAAGTTTCATCACGAGTGCGTGCAATGGTGGTACCAGGGTCACAACTTGTAAAGAAAAATGCAGAAGAGATTGGTCTTGATAAAATATTCAAAGATGCTGGATTTGAATGGCGAGAATCTGGCTGCAGTATGTGCCTTGGCATGAATCCTGATATTCTTGCAGCAGGAGAAAGGTGTGCAAGTACTTCAAATAGAAACTTTGAGGGGAGGCAAGGTACTGGGGGAAGAACACATCTTGTTAGCCCTGTGATGGCAGCAGCAGCTGCAATAAATGGACATTTTGTAGATGTACGGGAATTGGATTTGAACTAGAATGCAGCCATTCAAAAAGATAAAAAGCATAGTTACTCCACTTGACAAGGTAAATGTTGATACTGATCAGATAGTGCCAAAACAATTTTTAAAATTAATTCAAAGAACTGGATTTGGCCAATACTTGTTTTACGACTGGAGGTTTGAGAAAGGCACTCCAAAAAAAGATTTTATCTTAAATGATCCTGCGTACAAAAACTCTAAGATCTTGCTTGCAAGGGATAACTTTGGTTGCGGTTCTAGCCGAGAGCATGCAGTATGGGCACTTGATGATTATGGTTTTAAGGTGATAATCTCAACATCATTTGCTGATATATTTTACAATAATTGTTTCAAAAATGGAGTTCTTCCAATCCAGGTCTCTGATGAAATTTTACAACAATTATTCTCAACAAAATCCGAAATTGAAGTAGATCTAGAGAGTCAATCAATTACAGTAGATGGTGTACCAATCTCATTTCATATAGAACCATATCGGAAAAGAATTCTACTTGAAGGTCTGGATGATATTGCAGTAACCTTGCTACATGAAAATAAGATTGCAATCTACGAGAAGTCTCACAAAATCTAATTCAATTTCTTTATTATTGAATTAACCAATTCTTTGTTTCTCTCAACTCGTGTCGGTGAATCAATGTCTAACCACTGGATTTTTCCTATGTCGTATGCAGCAATTTTTCCTTTCTTGGATAATGGTTGCAATATGTCATAAGAAAGATTCAGATCTTTTTTTCGTTGGCTTTTGGTCTTTATTGTACTGATTATTCTTAGAGTCTATGATGTATATCCCAAGACATTCTGCCATCTGTAATTCAATTGTGGGTTTTTCCTTGAATTCCTGAATTATTCCATTTTTAACTATGGCAAATCCTGTCTCTTCTTTTCTATATCTTCTCACAGCTATTGTAGCATCTGTCTTGGAATCCTTGTGAAATTGATACATTTTGTTTATGTCAACTGGGCACAAGTTGTCCACAAACCACAAGAGAAACTCTTTACTTTTACCAAGAGATGTTTTTAGGTGAACAAGATCTCCTCCTGTTCCATTCTGAGAATCTTGGATGAATTTTATGGTTTTTTTAAATGAAGTGTGGTTTTCAAAATATTTTTCTATCTGTTTTCCAATGCCTGAGAAGTTACCTAGTATGATTATTTCATCAACTATGTCAAATTTGGAAAGATACTTGGCAATGTAATAAACAAGTGGCCTTCCATTGACTGGAATCATTGCTTTTGGAATATAGTCTGTAAATGGCCGTCCGCGTGTTCCGCGGCCTCCTGCCAAAATTACAGCTTTCAAATCTATCTATATGATTTCTGTTTTCTTCTTCTAGCACCAGGGCCACCAAATTTCTTTGGTTCCTTTCTTCTGTCATCTCCGCTCAACAAGTGCTTGTCAAATTCAGTCAATCGTTTTCTAAGATCTTCTCTTACTGTTCTTGTGAGTGGATGATCTTTTGGTTCCTTTCTAGATTTTGTCCAACCTGTCATGGCTCTTGAAATTGCAATTGCACTTGCATAAGATTGTCCGACAAAACCTCCACCCTTGACCTTTATTGAAAGATCAATCTTGTTTCTTAGTTCTCCTGCAACTTCCAATGGGCCTAGCATGATTTCTCGTGCTACTTCTTGTTGAACCATTTCTACTGGAATATTGTTAATTCTTACACGACCTACTCCTTTTGTGATGTATGCATGTGCACGTGCGGTCTTTCTAGATGCATAATAGCTTTCTAATTTCACCATTATTCGTGCCACCCAACCATTTTGCCTAATTCTCCTAGAGTTGTGTAATATGGAGAAGGTCTTCTAATTTTAGCATCATCAAATTGTGTTGTTTTCTTTGATCTTAATTCGTTTGGTACACCAAGATAAGCTCTTAATCTTTTCAAAGCTGTTTGACCTGATGGCTTGTTCTTTGGTAACATTCCTCGTACCATTCTACTTATGATAGTGTCTGGTCTACGGGGGTGGAATGGACCGAATTTAGGATTATTGATACTTGCAATTTCCAAGAATTTTCTATATTCTTCTATTATCATTTTTCTGTCTCCTGACATCATAATGTTTTCTGTATTGACAATTGATACTCTGTTTCCTTTTATGAGTAGTTTTGCAACATGGGAACAAAGTCTACCTGCTATCATGTTTGTTCCATCAACTATGATTGTCTGTGGTTGTACTACACCCTTCTTTTCTGCTGATTTTACTTCGGTAACTTGTTTAACCAATTATTTTTACTCCTTTTCCAGTTGGATGATTCTTGATGATCTCAGATATGTCTGATATTTTTCCACCTGACTGTATTATTTTTTTTGCACCTGTTGTTGATATTGAAAATGAACATAATGTTATTTTATGTGAGAGACTTCCAGTTCCTAGAACTTTTCCTGGAACTACGACTACATCATTGTCTGATACAAATTTATCAAGTTGACCTAAATTCATTGTTCTCTTTGCTCTGGTTGGTTTTAAAGCCAGATCTGCTAATCTCTCCCATATTGGGGCATTGTTTTTCTTATAAGCGCCACGCAAGGTCTTCACCATTTGAATAACAATCTGATTAGTCATGTGTAATAATGCCCACTTTTACCCAAATATAATATATGATGCTCAATCAAGTGTGGCTACATTCTTTTGGAATTCGCCTAGTCTTTTTTCGAGTTCATCAATGGATGCACGTAAGACTTCTTTTGGAGTCAAGCTACCTGTCGTCTCTATAGTCAAAATGTGTTCATCTGGATTGTTTGTGGATGTGAGGGCTGAAACTGTAGCGGAATTCCATTTGGCATGATCGCTACCTCTACCTAATCTTGCATATGCCTCTACTTTTAATTTCTGACTTGGAGCCAGTGCAACAATTGGAATATTGGGACTGACTGGCTTGACAACTTCATCCTCTGAACTAATTTCAGATGATGTGATAGTACGAGTTGTATCTGAATTGCCTGAATCCAGCATGAGTAATACTCTACATCGACTACAGCCAAGTTCACTGTGGCAGTCACATGCAGATGGTTCTACAAATCTTTCAAGATCTGTTCTAAGTGGCATCATAGCAAGTCTATGAGCTACTCCCTCGTCAGGTAAAACTGAGGAATTTTCAATAATTATGACATCATCAACGGAAAATGTGGGAATTCCTGCCAGACAAATTCGTCTGAGCGCATTAGCGTATTGGACAGGTATACCCTTTAACTTAACAACCATAGTGTTACCACTTTCTTGTACAATCTCTAAAGAAGTCAAATCTTACGAAAAAAGAATGAAATTCCAAATAAAAATCTAGCGAGTTTTTCTTTATAGATAAATACTGAGCATGATTACCTCAATTATGGATACTAAAGTAACAATTGTCAGATTTTCAGTAGAAGGCGAAAAATTTGAGATATTGGTAAAACCAGATCCTGCCTTGGAGTTCAAGTTAGGCAAGCGCAAGGATATTTCAGGTGTCTTGATCTCAGACGAGATTTATTCTGATTCCAGTAAAGGTACTAGGGCATCTACCGAAAAATTGATGAAGGCATTCAAAACTGCGGATGCAACTGCGGTTGCAACTATAATGCTTCAAAAAGGAGATCTGAATCTTACTACGGATCAACGAAGAAAGATGGTCTCTGAAAAACGTAAACAGATAGTGGATTTTATCTCAAAAACATATGTTGATCCAAGATCACACCTGCCGCATCCGCCACTTAGAATAGAACAAGCTATGGATGACGCAAGAGTATCAGTCGATCCTTTCCAAAATACTGATGAACAGATCAAAGAAATAATTGAACAACTTCGTTCAATAATTCCATTAAAATCTGAAAACATGCTTCTTGAAATTGTAGTACCAGCACAATTTGCAGCTCAATCTTATTCTGTGTTAAAGTCATTTGGAACTTTGAAAAAAGAAGAATGGCAAGCAAACGGTGCACTTAAAGTAATACTAGATATACCGGCGGCGGCAAGGGCAAATGTAATGGATAGGTTAGGTTCTGTAACAAAAGGTACTGCTTCTATTGAGGTTTCGAAATGATGGATGTAAAAAGAAGATACGTTATTCCTGGTGATGTAATAGCAACTGGACCTCTACGACCAGAACAAAATGTGTATCAAGATGGTGATAGAATGATTTCAACATGTGTTGGTATATCTGAAATTTTTGAAAATTCTGTTAAAGTAATTCCTCTCACTGGGGGATATATGCCAAAGTCAAATGACTTGGTCATTGGCAAAGTAATTGGAACCTCACCACTTTCTTGGGAATTTGATATCAATTCATGTTTTGTTGGATTTTTACCTGCTCAAGATGTTTTTGGTAGAGATTATTCTCCTACAAAAGATGAATTAAGACAAAGACTCGATATTGGTGATTTGGTTGCAACTAGAATTGCTAATTTTGATAGATCAAGAGATCCTCTTCTTACAGTACAAGATAGAGATCTTGGAAAAATTGATTCAGGTGAACTAGTTACTATATCTCCAAGTAAAGTTCCTAGACTGATCGGTAAAAGAGGTTCTATGATTCAAACAATAGAAATGGCTACTAAAGCAATTATAACAATAGGTCAAAACGGATGGATAGTAATATCGTGCGAAGATTCCGAGGGATTATTAAAGGCAGTAGAAGCAGTGAAAATGATCGATGCCCTCGCGCATACGCCGAACTTGACTGAAAGAGTCAAATCTATGCTTGGGGTACCCGATGGTGAAAACAATGACACAATTAATGACTGAAGATGGAATTAGATGTGATGGACGGAGATTAGACGAGCTTAGAAATATCTCTATTAAAGTTGGAGTACTAAAAAATGCAGATGGTTCTGCATATATTGAATTTGGAAAGAACAAGATTTTAGCTGGTGTCTTTGGCCCTAGAGATGTTCATCCAAAACATATGGCAAATCCAGATTCTGGAATTCTTAGATGTAGATATCACATGTCTCCTTTCTCTGTAACTGAAAGAAAGAATCCTGCTCCATCAAGAAGAGAAATTGAAATTTCCAAAGTTATCAAGGAAGCATTACAACCTGCTGTAATACTAAAAGACTATCCACGTACTGTAATCGATGTGTTTATCGAAGTTCTTCAAGCAGATGGTGGTTCAAGATGTGCTGCACTTGATGCAGCAGCTGTTGCTCTTGCAGATGCAGGCATACCTATGCGTGATTTGGTATCTGCATGTGCTGCAGGTAAGGTTGCAGATAGAATAGTCTTGGATGTAAATAATGAAGAAGATCAGGAAGGACAGGCAGATATGCCAGTTGCATTGATGCCAAATATGGGAAAAATTACACTTTTGCAGCTTGATGGTATGCTAAAACCAGAAGAATTCAAAACATGTATGCAAACTGCTCTAGTAGGTTGCAAACGCGTTTATGAAGTTCAGCGAAAAGCATTAATGGAAAAATACTTTCAAAACGGTGAGCAATAAAATTGAATTCTCTAATACTAGATCAACTAAAACGAGGTAAAATACTCGATCTACTTAAAACTGGAAAAAGAATTGATGGTAGAGCACTTGATGAACAAAGACCATTAATTATTGAAACAGGAGTTATTCCAAAGGCAAATGGTTCTGCTAGAGTAAAACTAGGTGATACTGAAATTATAACCGGTGTAAAAATTCAGCCTGATAAACCATTTCCAGATCTTGGAGACAAGGGAATTCTAATCTGTACTGCAGAGATTTTGCCATTGGCAGATCCTAACGCAGAACCTGGACCACCAAATGAAGAAGTCATAGAACTTGCAAGAGTTGTTGATAGAGGAATACGAGAAACTGAAATGATTGATTTGCATCAACTAGTTCTAATTGAAAATAAATCTGTTATTGGAATGTTCATTGACAGCAGTGTGATAGATTCTGGCGGAAATCTCTTTGATGCATGTTCTTATGCATCTGTAGCTGGTATCCTTTCTTGCACTGTTCCAAAATATGAAATACAAAATGAGGCACCTGTTTTAGTTGAAGGTGTAACATCCAAGCCTCCGATAAAGACACTACCTGTGTCTGTTACCATGGCAAGAATTGGCGACCATATTATTATTGATCCTACCAAAGATGAAGAATCTTGTATGGATGCAAGAATTACAATTACAACCAATTCTGATGGTAACATCTGTGCTGTGCAAAAGGGAGGAAGTGATGGATTTACTGCTGAACAACTCTTACAGTGTTCTGAAATGGCACTTACTGTAGGAAGAAAAATAAGGAAGCAATTTGAGAAGTTGATGTAGAAATGGTAAAAGGTAAAACTGCTTCACTCAAAGGACTTGGCCAGAAATATGGTCTCAAACCAAGAAAAAAATACACTTCAGTACATCGACAATTAAAAGCACAGAGAAAATGCCCAGAATGTGGCTCTGAGAGATTTGGAAGAGAAGCAGTAGGAATATGGGCTTGTAAAAAATGCAATTTTAAAGTAGCTGGCTTGGCATACGATGTCAAACTATAATGCTAAAATAGAAATCACTGCCGGAAAAAAAACAAAATCAATTTTTCACTCTATTGAAACTGATAACAAATTTTATGATGAAAATCCTACCAAAACAAATTTTTCACTTGATGAAAAAATCGTAATTACAATTGATGCTCAAGAAATTTCACATCTACGTGCAAATCTGAATTCTACTTTGAGACTTGTACAAACAAGTAATGATTCAATCGAATCGGTAAAGATGGGCTTGGAATGAAACTGTAATCTAGGTAAAATTTGTGATATGAGTGGCGATGAAGGTAATTATGATGTGTTTCCAGGCAACTTGGTAATACCGTTAAAGATATAAGCAAAACAGCAGGGCAGAGATTCATGTCTGCAGGCGAACAACAAATTCCTCCGTGGTTGCAAGAACAAGTAGGTCGAATGCAACAATTACAACAAAATCTCCAGTCTATCATGATGCAAAAACAACATCTTGAATCAGAACATTTGGAAACTGAACGAGCACTTGAAGTTCTACAAAAGGCAAATGATGATGATACTGTTTACAGAACAGCAGGATCAATTCTTGTCAAATCTACAAAGACTGTATTGGTTTCAGAATTGGAAGAAAAAAAAGAGCTTGCAAATACCAGACTTACGGTGTTGTCTAAACAAGAAACTAGAATAAAAGAAAACCTCAAAGAAGCTGAAGCCAAGATACGGGAAATGTTGAGAGGACAGGGTGCTCCACCATCTGGACTACAAAAGACAGATACTCCTAAATAAAATATTTTACAGAAACATAATGGTTTAATGAAAATTGAAGATCTCCGAATGGTAATTGACGAAAGAGAACGAAAGAGTGGAATTCCTGATCTTATAAAACAAATTGGAGTAAAAGTAGAGACTATGAATTTACCTGTTGGAGATTATATTGTTGCACCTGAAACCATTGTAGAGAGAAAAAGCGTTAGTGATTTCATATCGTCAGTTTTTGACGGTAGATTGTTTGATCAATGTAGTAGACTAAAAGAACACTTTGAGCATCCTGCGATTATAATAGAAGGAAATGTTGACGAAATAGACAAAATTACTGAAAATCCTCTGGTATTTTATGGCGCCATGTCTTCTGTGGTGTTGGATTTTAAAATACCTGTAATTCCAACTCCTAATGCATCGCATACTGCAAAATTATTGATATCGATGTGTGCAAGACAAGGCGCAGTAAAGGGACCATTTCTTAAAAAAATTAGAAAGTCTGGTGATCTAAAACAACAACAGCTATCAATTTTGTGTAGCTTGCCAGGCGTTGGAGAAAAACTTGCCACACGAATGTTAGAAAAATTTGGCTCAACGAGCAATTCACTGAATGCATCGTCTGTAGAATTGTCAAAAATAAATGGAATGGGCGATGCACGTGCTCAAAAGATACGCAAAATACTTGATACACAAAACAAGGATGCAAAAAAGACTGATCAAAAAACATTACATGATGTGTGACACATTATTCAAATATGTCATCTTGATTCTAATCGAATAATTGATGTCTTCGCATCAGTGGTTGGCAGAACATTACAATGATCCTGATCTTGTAATATTGGATTCTCGTGGAAATGTCCCATATTCTTATGCTCACATTCCAAATTCTCAACCTTTGGGAATTGAAAAAGTTGTAAAAATCAATCAGTATGGTGCAAATCTCGTAATTGATAACGATCAAGCAGCAACTCTATTTGGTTCGCTTGGAATTGATGAATCAAAAACTGTCATAATATGCGGAGAATATCTGGATCCATCTGCTGCAAGAATAGCTTGGACATTTTTATATTTTGGACACGAAAAGACAAAAATTCTTGATGTTGGAATGGCTACTTGGCAAAAGAAAGGTTTTCCAGTTACCCGGGAAATTCCAAAACCTACAACTGTAACATTTATTCCAAAAATAAATTCTCTGATAAGAATTGAAGCCGAGGAACTTTACAAAAAACTTGATACGTCTATAATTATTGATACTAGATCTTTTCAAGAGTTTATGGCAGGCAAAATACCAAATGCAATACTTTTTCCTTTTACCGATGGCGTAGGGGAAGAAGGTTTACTCTTTAAAGAAAAAGATGAACTCTTGAGGACTTTTAGTGAACAACAAATACCTAAAGACAAAGAATTGGTATGTTATTGCGCACTTGGTCATAGGGCTGCAAATGTTTTTACTCAATTACGATTGGCTGGATATGAAAACGTAAAGCTATATGATGGCTCTTTTGCGGACTGGACTGGAAGAAGACTTCCTCTTGGATGATTTTTTCCTTAATTTACTTCCGCATATTGGACAATCTGACATTTTCTCAAAGTTCTTATCACAAGCAGGACACGCGTATACGCTGTCCAACGCCTTGGATATTCCCTTGGTCATTATTGGAATGACTTTGAAATTCAAATGTCTAGCAACATTTGATACTGTATAATCATCAGTCACTAATTCTCCGTTTAACTGCGCACATAATGCAAGTACTGATATGTCTTCTTTTGATAATTCGGAAAAATCTCCTGTTTGTTTTGATTTTTCCAAAATGATATTAGTGAATTTTTCTTCCGGCTCTACAATTTTTAATCTACCCAAATCAATTAGAGTCTGCACAGCACCATGACTTTTTTTAATGTGTTTGATCTCTTCAAAAACTAGAGGAGTTGTAAATCCTTGTTCCTGTGAAGAAAATGGCACTCCTGCATAAAATGATGTGGCATCTAAGATTCTAGAAACCAAGCTTACTCATCTGTCTCAGACCTTGTTTCTTCAGTCTTACAAATACGGCATGCTTTTTGTATTTTCTAATAGTTATCACTTCATCAAATCTAGCAGTTTTGATCACTTGAGCATCCATGATTATGTTTGAATCGTGATTACTTATGATCTCAATTTTTTCATCAGGAACTACAATTGATGGTAATTTATTGACTGGAGCAACTGGCGTTATGATGAGAACATCCAAACTTTCGTGAAGAATTGGACCTCCTAAAGAATACGAATGACCAGTTGAACCGCTTGGAGTTGCAACAATCACACCATCCATTTTTTGTGTTACTGTATCGCTTTGAAACTTGATCTCAAACAACGATGTCTTTGTCAAGTTCTGTCTATTGATGTAAATTTCATTTAGTGCTGGAGGAAAGTCTTGACCTCCACAAGATGCAACTACTCGAGTTCGTTTGTCAAAAAAAACCTTGCCTGCAATAATTTGTTCAATAGCAGTATCAATTTGGGGAAGTGTTATTTCTGATAATATGCCTCTGTTTCCTCCTACATTTATTGCAAGATTTGGAACCTCGTTTTCTAAATCTCTAAAAGTTCGTAAAGTTGTTCCATCTCCACCCAAGGTAATTGTCAAATCCAGTTTTGTGGTCTTGAGATCTGCTAGATCGTTGATTTTTTTAGCTCCATCTACATTTACCGCTGAAACAGTGTATACCTTGATTTTTTTTGCAAGTAGCTTTTTTGCAACTTTTTTTACTGCATCCTCTGAGTCCTTTGAACCTACTTTGCTTATTAGCGCAACATTGTGAAGTTCCAATAGAAATTACTAATTTTAATTTCACTTAAAAAGCATCTGGTAAGTATAAAATATTAAGAACCCTTTGAGTTTGGTATGGTAGAGACAAAATGAATTATGCACAACAAGTTTTAGTTGATACGGAAACGGTCTCAAAGAATCTGGGCAACAACTCTTTGAAAATTGTAGAAGTTGACTATGATCCTGAAAATGCTTACAGGGCAGGACATCTACAAGGGGCTAGTCTTATCTGGTGGAAACGAGACATTAATGATCCAATAACTAGAGATATTATCAGTAAATCACAGTTTGAGGATTTACTATCAAGAAATGGAATAACAACACAATCTGAAGTTATCTTGTATGGCGATTTTAATAATTGGTTTGCAGCATTTGTATTTTGGATATTCAAGTATTATGGACATGAAAATGTGAAAATAATGAATGGTGGAAGAAAAAAATGGGAAATTGAAAATAGATCTTATACAAAAGATGAACCACAAATACAAAAAACAAACTATGTTGCACAACCACCACATGAAGGATTACGTGCATATCTCTTTGATGTAAGAAGAGCACTTGATAAGAAAGATACAGTTCTAGTTGATGTCCGTTCACCAAAAGAATTCTCAGGTGAAATAACTGCTCCTGCCGAATATCCTATGGAACATGCTCAAAGAGGTGGCCATATTCCAAATGCAAATAATATTCCTTGGGCTAGTGCAGTAAATGACACTGATGGTACTTTCAAATCTGTAGAAGAACTAAAGAAAATCTATGAAACAAAAGGCGTCACGCCAGACAAGGATGTCATATGTTACTGTAGAATTGGAGAGAGATCTTCACATACTTGGTTTGTTCTAAAATATTTACTTGGATATCCTCAAGTTAGAAATTATGACGGATCATGGACTGAATGGGGTAATATGATTGGAAACCCAATCGAAAAATAACGAAACAGGCCAAGAACTACCAATTCTAAAAAAAGGTATTTTCTATGCTATACTTGATGATCCCGTTTACATCATAATGGAAGACAAGACTAAACGCGGTCTTACTGTGCAAGAAAGATCGATTGATGAGAAATATGGTGTATATTCTGATAAAGGAATGATCTATGATATGGATGGAATAGGGCATAAGGTGGGAATCCGATGGTATTTTCCAAAGGAAGAGTACAGTTTTGATAATGTACTAGAGCACGCATCTGAGATGGAACAGAGATATCGAAAGATCCGAGAAGAGACTTGTCCTGATTATTAGGAAGCATTTTTAAACTCTTTTTCAGTAGACTAGATAGATGTCACTCCTGTTAAAGGATAAAGTGTATACCGTTCAATCAGCCACATCAAAAAGAGGAGTCTATCCTTTACACAGCTACAAACTTGGTCTTTATCGTCTTCCAATAAAACTTGAAGATACTTATGAAATTGACTCTATTGTTTCTGGATTTAAAAAAGTCTTTGAAATGGATAAATTTGCTGATAGGGTTTATGCTACATATCGCTGGAAAGAAGAGAACTTGCCAGATCCAGATGATTCTGGATACAAGTCTATAGATCTTGAAGTTCAAGTTGAGATAGTAACTGGTGAAGTGGTTGACATGATCTATCAAATATATCCAGTTGAAAAATATGGTGATGGTCTTTGGGTTAAAGATTATAGAAAGAAAGCTGATGTAAATGCAAAAATGGTGATTGATACAATTTTACGAAACAGTGTTCTTGCTGACAAAATGTTAGAGCATGATGTAAAAATAAAACAAATGTCACCAGAGCAAGCTCTACAGACATTGGAAGAGCTTACTCCATTAGCTCAGATAGTTCCTAATGCAAAACCAAAACCAAAACCAGCAGCTCCTCAACCCGGACAACAAGTAGTACAAGTTGAAGAACTCGAGACACCATCTGGAGCCAAGCCTGGTCCAATAGATGTTGACTTTAAAGCAAAACTCAAAGTTGTTGAAACCTTTACTGCACCATCTAGTCACAAGATCAAAGTATTTGGTCAAAGAAAGGGTAATGAAATACTTGGAATTTGGGGAGAATTTGTTTCAGTTGATTATGATATCTGTGTAGGTGACGGTGCATGCATAGATGCATGTCCTGTAAAAGTTTACGAGTGGGCTGAGTTTGCTGGAAATCCAGCTTCTGAGAAAAAACCGTTGATGGCACGAGAACCTGATTGTATATTTTGTCTAGCTTGTGAAAACGTATGCCCTGTTCAGGCAATAAAAATATCCAAGAAAGGATAAAATTTTAGCGGTACGGCTATAAAGACTCCAGAGTTGAAAAACTCCAAATGCTTACACACGTTCTTCCTAATACTCTAACACAATTTCTCTGGAATCTTTTCATTGGAATGGCAATGATAATCACACTCTATACGTGCAATTTTTACTATCTTGTTGTAGTTGCTCGACGTCATAAAAAAAGTAGTTCTATAGAACTAAAAGAAATTCCCAACTGTTACACTTCAACTTCCGATATACAATGAAAAATATGTTGCTTCTAGATTGGTAGATGCAGTTTGTGCACTGGATTATCCAAAAGACAAATTATGCATTCAAGTACTTGATGATTCCACTGACGAGACATATGATCTGCTTGAGAATCTAGTTGCAGACTACAAAAGTAAAGGATTTGACATACATCATATACGAAGATCAAACAGGAAAGGGTACAAGGCTGGTGCACTTCGAAATGCAATGAAGTTTGCAAAGGGTGACTTTGTTGCAATCTTTGATGCTGATTTTATTCCTCCTACATGGTTTCTCAAAAAAGCTCTGTCTTACTTTTCTAGTCCTAACATTGGGTTAGTTCAATGTAGGTGGGGTCACATTAACGAGAGATATTCTCCGCTGACAAAGGCACAAGCCCTTAGTCTTGACTTTCATTTCTTGGTAGAACAAAAAGCAAAAAGCAATTCTCATCTTTTTATGAGTTTTAACGGCACTGCTGGTATTTGGAGAACTAAATGCATTGAGGATGCTGGAGGTTGGCATACTGCTACTTTGGTTGAAGATCTAGACCTAAGTTATAGAGCACAAATGAAAGGTTGGAAATGTGTCTTTATTCCTGATATTGTAGTAGATGCAGAACTTCCAGTCCAGATGAATTCTGCAAAAAGACAACAATTTCGATGGGCCAAAGGCTCCATTCAATGTGCAGTCAAATTACTTGGAGATGTTGCAATAAAGAAAATGCCGGTTGACACAAAAATTCAGGCATTTGTTCAACTTACGCGACATATTGTACATCCGCTAGTTCTGGCACAATTTTTAATTTTACCAATACTTTTGGCTTCAAAAATAAATCTCTATGTGATAAGCGGATTACCAGCAATTACAATACTTGCTTACTTGGCAATGGGACCTGTGGCATACATCTTGGTCATTCAACAAATGTATGAAAAAAAATGGCGGTCAAAGACACTTTCCTATCTGTATTTGATAATCTATTCTGCTGGCATGTCTGTCAATAACACTGTAGCAGTTTTTGATGCACTCTTTGGAAAAAGAAACGAGTTTTTGCGTACACCAAAGTTTGGAATAATAAAAAATGATGATGATTGGAGGGATAAAGCATATGCTCTTCCATTTACAAAAACTACTCTACTTGAGATATTTTTTGGTGTATATGGAATAGTTGGTATGTTTGTTGCAATATTTTCTAATAATCCTGTATTTGTACCAATTATAGGAATTCAGGTAGCTGGATTTCTTTACATCGCATATCTTAGCATCTCTCATTCAACATTTAAAAAAGGCAAATCAAGAGGTAGAGTCGAATCAAAGGCAGAAAAAATGGCAAATAATTACTATAAACTAGCATTGGCAGGCATAATTGGATTAATTGCAGCAGGTGTGGTCTTGGCCTTTGAAGAATATGGAAGTACAATCTATCCACTTGATCAATCTCGGGGAATTCTGATCCGAATTCAGGCTACCTCTGATCCTCAAACTATTGCTGATGATATCAAAACAGTCCAACAATTACTTCCAAAATCTGGAAACCCTGTTTGGATATTTCCTACACAAGATACCGACTTTGGAATGATGCAACGAGATCTTAGTACAATGTCGTCTACACTTGACAAAGTTTCAACTACTTCTGAAGATACTGCAGCATTTCACACTGGTATGCTTAACATTCACTCTCAAGCTACTACTATAGTATTCAATTTGCTTGATGCAACACCGTACATGTACGTCAGTATCTCAAACATGTTGTTTGGTGTTGTGTGGGTTGCAGTAATTAT
Organism: uncultured Nitrososphaerota archaeon; assembly: GCA_963716995.1. Taxonomy (GTDB): domain Archaea; phylum Thermoproteota; class Nitrososphaeria; order Nitrososphaerales; family Nitrosopumilaceae; genus Nitrosotalea. Next base: position 9,322 of record CAVQVB010000011.1, on the reverse strand, counting down.
TGGAATCTTTGCACTCTTGAAGAAGAAGAAACAATCCCTTGACAAAGCCGAAGAAGATTAGGTAATATTCAGTTCACGTCTTATCTCATCAACTGCTCGTATTCCAAAAAGATCACGAACCTGTTCTATCCTAATTGCTTCTTTTACAATGTCTGAGCCAAGTTCTGTAATCAAAAGTCTGAATACATCTGTAAATCTTATTTCCCACTTGTCTGCACAGTCGAGAACTTTGGATATGCTCCATTGTTTTACCTCTAAGGGTAATGGCATCTTTGATTCTACTTCTATGGAAATTCGATCAAACAAATTCACCATATCTTTAGTTTGACCTGTCATCTTTTCTATGTCCTCTAGTGTACCATACTTTGATTCAGAACGCATTCTGATGTTTGACTGGAATTCTGACAAGCGAAGCAGGCCCATGACCTCATGTGAGGTGTTTTGAGATGTCTTGTGAGTAACACTACGAACATCCTCTAGTTGTTGCGCAATCTCGTATGTTTTCTTGTTAAACTCTGATATCGATGCCGAGTTTTTATTTAATAACTCTGTAAAATCTGATATTTTTTCGTCGAGATTTTTGCTCTTATTTATCATGTTTTCCTTGAAATTGATAAACTCAGAATTGATGTTTCTAATGTCGTTTCCAAATGAAGACAGAGACTCTGTTTTCTTAATCAATGAATCAATCTCGGAACCAACATTTCTTATCTGAGAACTCAGACCTGATATGGAATCTGTCTTTGTGGATATGGTGCCAATCTCGCCTTTTAAATTGGATATGCTATTCTCTAATTCTGACATTTTTCCAGTTTTTGAGGCTATTTCTCTAGTACTCTGTCTTACTTCCTCAATCTCTTGATGTATGTTAGAAAGTGATTGTGTTTTAGTTGATATGTCGTTTGTATCTTTTCGTAACTCTCCTATCTCATTAGTAATATTGGATAACGACTCTGAACTAGTCATTGCATTTTTAATCTCTTCACGTACCTTCTCAGTTTTCTCTGATACGTGCATTATCATTTTTGTATTGTTTCTAGTAGAATCCAGGTTGTCAGCAATACTTTGCATGATTTTATTGGTATCTGGCATGGATTCTTGTTTGTCTCGAATTTTTTCTACATGGTCTTGAAGTTTGTTTATCTGATTATTTATTTTGTCTATCAAGTTAGAATGTGCTTTGACTTGAGTCATTCCAGAAAACAGGCGTTGTGTATCTTCTTCAATTATGTTTATTTGTCTAGAGTTCTTCTGGATATGATCTAATGCAGAGTTTACTGATGATATCATGTCCTTAAGAGAAATTAGGATTTTTTGATTTTCTGCAAATATTTTTGACATTGTTTTTACTTCAGAAGCTAGAGTCTTGGTAGCATCTGAAATTGAAGACATTTTCTTGACAACATCATGTGTAGAATCTTTTGGTTTTGATTCCGCACGTTTTGCTTTAGTCACTTTAAATTAGAATGAGGGCAGCCGATAAAAGAGTTAGGGTTTATTTTTGTATGGTACAAAAAAAGAACCAGATTTAGTGGTTCACTAATTCTGGATCGTGAAGACTTTCATGAAATGTCTTTGCTACCAACCCATTTGCAGTTTCAAAGAACTGTTTTGGACAAAATTCGCAATTTAACATATGTTACGGTATCATACGGTACTATTAATAACAAGGTAACTTTGCTATTACCATGTTATCTGATTTATTTTTCAAGTTTCAGCGAAATGGAATTTATACAATATCTTAAACCTGTGGGATTTGGACCATCATCAAAAACATGTCCCAAATGGGCACCACATTTCTTGCATAATACCTCTACTCTTAACATGCCATGACTAGTATCTTCTTCTGCCTTTCACATTGTCTCCAATTGATTCCCAGAAGCTTGGCCATCCAGTTCCTGAATCAAACTTTGTCTCAGAACTAAATAATTCGGTTCCACAGCATAGGCATTTGTAAATCCCTTTTTCCTTTGAATCGTGATATACTCCAGTAAAGGCGATTCTGTACCTTTCATTCTACACACAAAGTATTGGTCCGAGGTAAGCTTGTCTTTCCATGGATCATTTTGTGGTTCCAATGACTCTTCTATTGGGTCATTTAGGATTTAATTCTTGAGTTAATGTGCCTAGTCTCATATTTTTCAAGCAGTCAGATACCCCAGGTATAATTCATCAAATGATATCAGAATACCCAATCATCATTCTGCAATGACACCTTATCTTATGATGCCTTATATTATGACTGATCTGCATTTATGAGGCGATTTCTTACATGTAACGCCTGTTCTTGTGTTGGAGATAACAAATTTTCACCAAATTGTTATCCTGTATCACCTTGGATATTAAATAAAATTTTGTAGAGCCTTGTATGTGAAAGGGGAAATACTGGAGAAAATCAACGCTTCTGGGATAAGTGGAGTAAAGAAGGTTGACCTGAAAAAAACATTTGGAAAGGACTGTGAGAGTATACTTGAGGAATTAAAGGCAGATGAACAAATATTTGTTGAAAAAAAAGGCGTGGCATACTTTGTTTGGACAAGAGAGAATTACGTTCAACATGTCACACAAAATGACCCAAAATTCAAACTAATGCTTAACATGTTTGCAGGTGTAAACCAATCTATTGCAAAAGTAAAGGCGCATACTGATGTACTACAAGAAGAATTGGAACGATCTTCACCACGAGAGAATGTGTCCAGAAATGATGATTTTGAAGGAGTCTTTAACAGTTCATTAAATGAATCATCCACATCTATTGGATGGATTCCATTTGATAAAATAAGAGAAAAGGTCTGTGAGAATCAAAATTTGTCTAAAGAAAAATTCTATCAAATGACAACAAGTTTGATAGAAAATCACCAAGATAGATATGAAATTTCATCAGGCGGTCAAGAAGGAATTGTAATGCGTGGACTAGTTCATGGTTATGTGAGGAAAATCTAATGTATCCATATAATTTAGATCTAAATCCATATCCAAGTAGTCCAACCCCAACAGAAAAAGATGCAAAGATACTTGGGGGTAAAAGACACAAGGAGGCAAAAGCTGCCATAGTTGAATGCGTGAAGGATCTAAATAGAAAAGTAGAAGGCAAGACTGCAGAAAATGGAGATTTTCGTGTAATTACAGTTGTACAAGATGTTGGTTCTGGTAAAACTCACTTGGCTTTGCATGTAAAAAGCATCAAAGGCAGACACAATGCAGAATGTTCCTATGTTGACTTGTCTACAATTTCGCCAAAAACCGTATCAGGAATCTATGATGCAATATTGAAGGGATTTGACAATGAATTCTTTGTACAATTACGTTCAAAGTTCTTGAATTATCTAAAAGAAAATGCAGAACAAGGCGATAATTCTGCAAAAAAGGCACTTGATTATACATTTGTAAATAAACTCACTGGCATGACAATAAAAGAAAAGACTGAGGATATCATAGCTGGAAAACAGTCTGTGTCTTTAGAAAATCTAACCGCATTTCTGATACACAAATTTGAATATCACGAATCAGTCTTGATAAAAAATATCATATCTAATTCATTTGATGAAATTAAAAATTTGGAAACGCTGATTGGAATGCTATCCTCCATGTCTAAACTAACTCATAGATTTTTGGGAAAAATTCTAATCTATGAAATAGATGAGCTTGACGGAAATAAGGATTCGATTGAATTTGTCAAGGGCATCATAAATGCGCATCTTCCGGCATCTATACTATTATTGATAACTACGCCATCAGGTTACCTGGAAATTCAAAATACCAACCCATCTGTGTTTGATAGGCTAGAAAAGGCAAATTACAAAATAGATCTAGCAGGATCAAACTCTAAAGATGAACTTGCTGAGATTGTCACAGAGTACATAAAACACAGCGACAAGAACGGCAAATTTGGATCTGAAGAGCAACAAGAATTGAATGAAAAAATCCAAGTCTTGTACGATGAATTTACAGAATTTCGAAATGTGCGTTCTGTCATTAATATTTTGTATCAAGCAATGGAAAAAGCAACCCAGTCAGATTCTAAAAAAATTGATGAATCCGTAATTGATGAAGCGATAAGACAATCATATCCAGGACTTCGAGTGCGAGGAAGTATTATGAATATACCAATATCTGATTTCTTGACAATACGAAGAAATGCAGGAAACGATGGAACGGAGATCAAAAACGCAGTAAAAAGTCTAACTGTTTTTGCTCAGGAAATGGGTACAATAAAAAAACTAGAGAAACAAAATCTACTTCTTGATGCAGTTTACCAAGACAACTTTGGATCAAAAATTGGATTGGCAGTCATTGCTACTGAATTAGGTATTCCTGACTTGGAACAAATCTCGGATATGTCAAAAGCTGCTGTAGTAGACAAGTTAATCATACTTACAAACAAAAAGATTCAGACTCCATACAATGCTACAATTGTGACCCTGGACAAGTCTAAAGTAGTAGATTTGATATATTTCAATAACAAATATGCTGGCAAAAAAATCACCGAAGAAGACAATGAACGAATTGAACTCTTGGCAAAAACTCTAAGCATTATCTGATTTTATCGGTTATCTTTTTAAAAAGTAACATACATGTTCCTTTTATGACAAACAACGAACTTGAAGAGCTTCTCTCTCAGCGACACAAAGATGTAACATTGTTTGATTTTGAGGGAAAACAAGTACCTTGCATTGTTGTAGATGGAAAAAAATTTGATGATATCATGAAAGTCATTGCAGGAAAACCTGTTTCCGTTGAGACAAATCTTAACATATTACAAGATGGACTTGGCCATGTTTTTGTCAGAGTTACATTGCAATTTTCATACGGAAACATTGAAGAAAAATTTCTCATATATGCAAATGAAGCAGTAGATTTCTTTGAAGCATTGGCTGAAACTGCATTGCTTGCATTGTCTTCTAATTCGCAATTTGGAAGCTCTAATGTGTTTATGATACAACTGCCAAGACCTGAAAGAGCTGAAAATGCATTAGATATCATCAGAAAGGGATTGCATAAGTAAATGCGGTTGTTGACTTGTAGTTCAGAAAAGGTCAAAAACATACAGAAAAAGAATTAAACAAAACAATTCGCTTAAAAATAATGGGTCTAAGACTGATTCAGAGTGTACTTATGTTGAAAACAGAATAGCTATAGCATACACCAAATAATCCAATAATGATTTACACGCTAAATCTTCACTGTCTGTTCTCTATAACAAGAAGGGTATTCTGATCTTTCCATGATATCTTATCCAGATCATCGTAATGGTTCAGTAAGTTTTGTACAAACTTGTGCAATGCCTCTTTGAATTCATATTTTTTGTAAAACTTGAAAGTGGAATAATGGTGATGTTTTACCTGTTCCACAAGTTTTTCCAGAGGATACACCCGATGATGCTCAAAGAACTTGACAGAGTTTATGTTCAGATTCTTGTCCTTTTCAAAGGCTAACTTTAGCTCATCCAATTCATAAAGGCGATTTTCCTTTTGGGTAAACGAGGGAAAGTGTGTTCCCCATATTGTCTTAGCATTTTGGTCTCGTAATCTGGTGTATACAAACAGCTTACCATTGTTTTTGAGAACTCTGGATGATTCCCTTAGAAAGTCCTTTAGTGAAAAGTGATGTATCGCATTAAATGACATCACACAGTCAAGTGAGTCTGTTTGTATTGGTATCTTATGTGAATCGCTGCGTATTGTGGTAAAGTTTTGAATATTGTTTTCCACAAAATGCTTCTTTAACTGCCTTAGCATTTCCCTGTTGTTATCAAGACAAAAAAGATGACATTTTTCTCCCAGATGTTGTACAAATTTTAGGCTATATCGTCCTGTTCCACATCCAATATCTGCCGCATGTATGCTTGGCAAGTCACGCAGCTTGTTAGTGATAAACAATATTGGTCCAAGATCTGTGGTTCTTAATTGACGATACTGTGGAGCAATATGCAAAAAATGATCATGCATTTTATTTAAAACGGAATTTCTTTTACCTGTTCTTGATTCCATTTATTTTCATAATTTCTATAATTTTAAAGTGTTATCCAAAAGAAATAAAAGACATAAAAGATCTGAAGATAAAAACATCTTTGAATGGTTTGCTTGAAACTCATGATGTTATGTAAATCTATTAAACCATGATTTTTATGATTATTAAAAAACTAGAGGGAAGACGCCGTAGATTTTAATATATAGTATGTCAAAATAGATAGTTGAGCCTCTCAACATCAAGCCATGCATATGGGATAGGATTAATTGCGATAATAATAGGTGTAGCAATTGGAGTTTCATATTATCAACTTTATTTCATACCTGAATTAAACGCCACACCGTCAATTCCTGATAAAGTAAAAAATCCTGATCAAACAACTATTATTGCCATTGTGAAAGGCTCTGTAGACCAAACTCAAACGCAAAACTTTCTACCAAAAAAACAATCAATCCAATTAGGAGTTGACAACCGCATGATATGGCAAAATAATGATGATGCTGCTCACTACGTCACACCAGTGAAACCATTCAAAGATGCGTACAGTGGAAACTTTGGGTCTGGTGCAATACTATCTGGTAAGAGTTACACTTTCTTGTTCACACAAGAAGCAAACATACCATACTACTGTCAAGTACATCCTTGGATGACTGGGGAGATTGACATAGTACATGGCGCGTTAACATCTTAATTAATCATTAAATGGATTTCTTGAATTTTTCTAACTAGGTGGAGTTGAGCACAATAAAATTTTGTACTGAATATGTAATGTTGTATAGGTGCAAGTCTTTTAGATCCGAAATACAATGCGGTTGCCGGGATTTGGACCCGGGTCGCAGAATTGGCAATCCCGCATAATAACCAAGCCATACTACAACCGCTTAACCGATTTAGAAATTATTAGTATATTAAAGGATACTGTTTGGAATACAATTTTTTAACATGATGTTGTGTATGTATATCATGGATAAACAACTAGAAGAAAAACTAAATCAAAAAATAAGTGAGGTTGCAGACAAGTCTGATGAAATTTTAAAAGTTACACAATCATTGGATGAATTGAATGCTAATTCTAATTCATTTGGTTATGGAATTGTCATAGGGAGATTATACAATTCATTTTATTATCAATGTAGGAGAATCCTAAAACGTAATCCAACAAATGAAGAATTTGAAGAATTTCTTGAAATTTTAAACAAGAAACAAAAAGAAATTCTTAATCTGTTAAAATCAGACTAGGCAGTTTTTAGCGGAATTACTTTGATCATTGGAGTGCATGGTAATTTCACAGATGCACCATGAAGTGCTTTTCTTGCTGCCTCAAGATGTTCTTTTTTGACATGTGCCTCCATTATTACTTGACCAATCTCAATTCGTGCTGCTAAACTTACAGCTTTACCAAATGCACCTCTCATTCCTTCTGATAATCTGTCTGCACCTGCAGTAGAAATCATCTTGTTTTCTCTTAGGAGAATGTGTGGATATACTCTAAGTGTTGAATAATAGCCTGTTTCTCCGGTAACTGTTTCTATTGCTTTGTTTGCAGACAATCTAGCTGCTTCTATTGCCATGTGTCTTATCTGCATCTTTTGACTAGAACAGAGTTGTACACAAAAATCATAATCACCATCTTTTTTTCCTCCGTAAAACTTTGCAATTTTTATCTGTGGTTTACCCTTGATGTACTTCTTTCTTGTATATGGTTGGCCATTTCCAACGCGGTAGTTTGCTCCGTGCATAATAACACTTTTTTCTTTTTATTGGGGCCCTATATTTTAACCGTGAGTTCTAAACTGCTCTATGTACTATTCGGATTGAAATGTTCTAGTCACACATCTTACCTTTTTTGATTAGACTGCTGATTTTTGTCAATATTGAAATTCTATCAAAATGTGCAAGATCTATTATATTACTAATGGCTTCATGACTCTTAATGTCAGAATTAGAGTCCAAAGTAGAAGGACTACTGGTAAAAGATCACGTCCTTGTATCTGACAAAGAAATGCAACATAACTTGGAGCAGAAAGGATTTGGGGAAATGATGAAAAAGAAATTCTTTCTCAAGCCGTTTGAATCTTTATACTTGCTTTATGTTGACAAACTCAAACTTTTACGCGGAAAATACGAGATAGATTTTGATTCTATGATGACTGAATGTATGAAAAATGATCCTGATTCTTTTACTAAATTTCTCATATATCGAGATCTAAGGACTAAGGGATATGTGGCAAAAGATGGATTCGGATTTGGTTCTGACTTTAGAGTCTATGAGAGAGGACAATTTGGAGAAAAGGGTGCCAAATATGTTGTATTTGGCATGACTGAAGGTAAGAGAGAAAAAATAGGTTTACTGCAAAAACAAATCGAAGACATCACTACTATGGGAAAGGAACCTGTACTTGCGGTAATTGAACGACGAGGAGAAGTGATTTATTACAAAGTCTCTAAAATCCAGTTCCATCAAAACAAAGATCAACCCGATTTTCCATTATAGCATCTTAAATACGATAAAACCGTTTTTCGTACTATGGAATTTAAAGAAATTTACTGCTTTAATTGTAAAAAAAGTCTAGGTAGGTATAATGAAAAATACTTTACAGATCAAAAAATGGGCGAAATAATAAAAACAAATCATGCCTCACATGTTTATGAAGGACATGAAATTGTAGTAAAAAGAATCACAGTTGATTAATCTTTTACAAGTGATATTTAATCAAAGACACACGAATTTTACTTATCAATCATAAGCAATCATTTTATAGCTATGTCCAGTTTTCTCAAACTGTTGAAGACTTCATTATTTCTACTTGGCTCTATACTTTTAGGATCTGTTCTCATGTTTGGATTTGGACACTCTGCAATGGCAATGACTAGTGGCATTACATTGACTCCTCCAGCCTTGGTGGATGTATCTGGCCAACAAATTTCCAGTTTTCAAGTTGGTCAAGAAATTGGTATTTCATCCACTCTTACAAATCATGGTACGTCTGATGAAAAGCTCACCTATCTGGTCCAAGTTATGGATAGTAATGGAGGCACTGATTTTCTACAAGGGTCCTCACTACTTGGTAATGGTCTTCCTAGTAACCAAACTCTTACAGAATCTCAAGTATGGATTCCAAAGACTTCTGGACAATATACTGTTGAAGTATTTGTCTGGAGTAGCTTAACTTCTGCAGTTCCATTGACTGATGTATTGCATACTACAGTAACCGTAGAGTAAATCTGTGCAAGACTGCATTTTTTGAATTTAAATCTTAGGTAGAATTTCATAGGACGAATTCTTCTTATTCTTTAATTATCATAAAATTTTTTGAATATTTATGCCTGATGAATCATGTAGAACCTGTGG
>CAVQVB010000010.1:0-189312 GCA_963716995.1 uncultured Nitrososphaerota archaeon | reverse complement strand
AAATGGAATGCCCCCAAATTGTTCGTGGGGACATGCTGTTGTCGTAAAGATTAAGATCTTATAAAACAACAAAATTTTGTGAAGAAAAAGGATATCGTGGTCTTTGTAGGGGTTTCTATTTCCCTCTCAATCTCTGCATATGGCATTTGGAATTTGTTGGATGTTACAAATCCATCTCAAGATCAATCTACAATTCCAAGATCTGAGACATTAATGGCAGCACCTGTTATTCCTCCGTCAGTTCCTCAGGATTATACCTTCAACGACTCGAACCAAATACAGTGGAAACCAAACTATCATCTAAAGATAAGCGATTTTACTGGCAAACCAAACTTTACAAAAAACGTTGTTGCGTGGACGACTTGGAATATTATTGGAATACACTTTGATGATATTCATTTCATAGGCTCTTATCCTAACCTAAAATACAGTGTATCAAATATCAGAATTCACGGGTTTTTTGTTAGTGATCAATCGTGGTATAAACAGAATATGACTATATGCAGTAATGAAACAGCGGAACAGCTATTACAACACGAACAAGGTCATTTTGATTTGGCAGAAGTATTTGCGCGTATAGCATATTCGGAGGCATCGAAGGAGTTCAACAACAAAACATTTGCAGGTGAAGGCAATTCATCTTCTATTCAACAAACAAATGCATATTATGCAACATGGGATAAAATTAAGAATATAATTGATCCCTTAAAAAAAGAGATGCGAGGAAATGATACGGTATATGAATCACTTACGAATAATGGGTGCTACTGGAAATCTCAACAAGCATACAATGATTATTTTAAGAATCTTCGAAAATGACTCTGAAAAATCATAAGAATCACTACAACGTCAAACTTCTACGTGGCTATGGGGTAGCAATTAATCTCAAAGACAACAAAGTAATTCTCAAAGACGGTCAAAATGACATCACTGGAAAATCTGAGACTGAAGAATATTTTGTAACTCGTATGCCTTATGAGAGGATAGTAATTTCAGGCAGAGGGTATGTCTCAACAGACGCTATAAAATTACTTTCAGAGAAGAATGTCAATGTCATTTTAACAGACACTTATGGTAATCCAGGATTTTTGAAACTGTATTAATTTTATAGAACATTCACAAGATAGTTGTATAAACACCAAAGAGTGTGTAATATCAAATGAAGAATTTCAAAATAATTTTAGGCACAATAATGGTGTTTCTGATTCTGTTGACACCAACAGTAATTACACCTGCAAAAGCCCTTACAATATCTCCTCCTACTCCGATACCACAAAATCTCATACCATCAAGTGGGTTGGGCGTATCTATTCCTCTAACTTTGCCTAATTTGGGAACAGTTTCTCTATCTCATTTGTCTGTTTATTCTATCAGTGAGACACAGTCTGGTCTTGTAGTATCAGACTCGTTGATAAATGAGACAAAATCACAACAACAACTTCAAGCAAATCCTGGTTACTGGACATATGGTGGCGATGCACCATTGGAAAATGCGTCTTATACATTTTCAAGGGATACTCAGGGCTTGCATATTGGAGCGCAAGCTCCTTCTAATGGAACCTGGGCAGGATATTATGCTGTCACACCAAATACTCCTGCAATGGTATTTCACTCGGTTATAACTACACCAGATCAATCAATACCCTCAAATTTTAATTGGTACAATAATGGAATGTATGTTCAAAATGGGCCTTACAATGTAAGCTATGTTACATGTGCAGCAAATACTGGTATCATAGGAACTCAATGGTTGGTAGCCTCATCAGTAGGAGATAGCAACCAAGCCTTGAGCGAAAGTATATTGTGGGCATCACCCATGGATATGACTGAACCTCGCACAGGCGATTGTACGATTATTACAAATGGCTCTAATTTTCTTGAAGTAATACTCAATGATGCAATTGTGTTCAAGAGTAACACGATGAATCTACAGTACACCAATCCACTCGTTGCGTTCCTTGAGCCACAAACAAATTATGCCAGCCAAATGCTAAGTGGATCGTTTACAAATTTCTTTGCAGCATCTGGTGTAAATGTAAAAGTGACTAACAACCCTGCCCTTGCTGCCAAAGTAGACATTGTGGTGCCAACATCGTCCAGTACAGGAACAGTAGTTGCATCATCTCCGGTGGATTCATCAGGTACGGCTACTCTTGATATAGCGAATCTACCAATGCCGTTAAATGCATACATCAAAGTGTATGACTCCAACGGAATCGAGTCTGCATCAACATCAAGTCTTGTCAATATCTATGGTGGAGATACCTATTCAGTCAAGATGCTGGGAGGAATCCTTGGTTCGGGTGGTCTAGGAGGCCTAGGTCTAGGCGGTCTGGGACTTCCATAGAAAATAAACTTCTACATCTATCCAATGAAACTTTTCTACTGTTGTTGTATATTCTGCAAAAGCGATTACTATTGGTTTTCCAATATTGTTTGATCTTATTTGATTAACAGTTCTAAAGTTTTATGACATGTAGCATATTCCCACGAACAAATCGGGGGGATTCCTTTTTTGTCGACAGCGAGTAAAAAGAGAACGCCCCTCCCTTAGGCACAAAAACTGAAGCTGCTAGATAATTACGTAAGTTATGATTTGTTGGAAAGAGTTTAAGATCAATACTAAAGTAATGATGGTATTGAACAAGATTTGGAAAATTTCAATTGTTCTTTTTATCTTTGGTGGACTCTCATTAGCCCCGACATATACAATATTTGCTAATTGTTATCCGCCAAGAGGTTTACCGACCGGATGTCCTGATCCATTTTGGTATTATCTTGTAGGATTCACAGCGACGTTTTTTGTATCTGCTATTGTACTTTTGCTAATTTCACGCAAGAGAACAAATCCAAGTGAAACAAAATGACAGTGAAGGGAAAATCAAAATCACTACAATGTAAAATTTCTCAAAGGCTATGGCTTTTCAATCAAAGTAAAAGATTCAAGATTATTCTCAAGAATACCGCCCTTGGATCAACCGAATGTGTTATAGTATAGCATCAATTGACAAGTATATGAAACCAAGCAGTAATGTAGCGCCATGGAATAAGAAACATTTCGGTATTGTTACACTCGTTACAGTTGTATCTGTTGTTATGATATTTGTTGCAAACAATATACTCTTCAAGAATCATTCTTCTGCAATATTCTGGATCATACCATTTCTGATATGGATGGTCTTTAACTCAAAAAAAGGAAAGTTTGGGAAAAAATACTATGGCCCGGTACCATGGTCAGTAGTAATAGTTGGCAGTGCACTGGCCATAATACTCGTTAGCAGTATGAAATAACCGACGGATTTTCCAAGGTTATTTGATATTTGATCACTATCTGAATAACTAAAATGATTTCTTACATTTGCCATCTCCTAGTTCATGATCTTAGTTTTACTACAACAACATGTACACAAGCGTAATTTGGGGATAAACCATTTTTGTTGACAGCGAGTAAAAAGACAAGCACGTAAGATTTTAATCGAACTTAGGATTGGTCAATTGCCTTTGAGTCCATCCAAAATATTTCCCAAATATGGCCATCTGGATCTTCAAAACTTCTACCATACATGAAGCCTTGATCCTGCGGTTCTCTTGGTTCCCTTGCGCCTGCAGCTGAAGCTTTGTCAAGCATTTCATTGACCTTTTCTTTGCTTTCTGCAGATAGCGCTAAAAGAACTTCGGTGCTCTTTTTGGCATCTGAAATTTCTTTTTTGATGAATGTTTTGAAAAATGGTTCCACTAGAAGCATTGCATAGATGTCTTCGCTGATAACCATGCATGCAGCGTTCTTATCAGTAAATTGGGGATTAAAGGTAAAACCGAGTTTTGCAAAGAACTCTTTAGATTTGTCTAGATCTTTTACCGGCAGATTTACAAAAATTTTTGTTCCCATAGTTTTGATATAAAAATTAAAGTTAATAAATTAAGTCATCAATGGGCTTGCAATACACCATTCTTGAAACAATACTTTTATCATAATCTTAAACTCTTTCCAACAAATCATAACCCAAGATTATGTCTAATTGCGTCGTATTTTTAGGAACAAAGAGGGGGGATTCCATTTTTGTCGACAGCGAGTAAAAAGAGAACGCCCCAGATTTGTTCGTGGGAATATGCTACATGTCATAAAACTTTAGAACTTGGAAAAGATCAGAATTTACAATGGATCGTTTTGTTGTTGCATTAATAGTAATTATTGGTGGAATTACAAGTGTAGTACTTTATGAAATATTTTCAACCCCAATTTTTTCTGTAACTGAAAAAGATCCTACAAAGGCAATGGGCGAATACATGGTATCGGATATACAAAAATGTTCACAAATAATTAAAATAAATAGTTCTTACGCCACATGTGTACTTTTAAAATCTAATGTTACTGGATTTGATAATTTGCCTACACCTATTTTCAAATGGTATGGTGCACGAAGCACCTATGGTCCTGCACCTCATTACAATATGGTGAGACCGACAAGTCTTCTATCTCAAGAACAGATTGACCATGTAATCGATGTTATTAGAAATGATCCTGAAATTAAATCAGAACCTTTTGCTTGGAAAGTATTATTTACAGAACCATATCCTTCACACTATTCATGGTATGACGATGTTCGTCTTGTAATAGACGGAATAAGATCATCACCGAGTGCAGATTGTGGTTGGGTATCAACTGTAACAATTGACCTCAACACTCTTACTATTGTAGAGAGAGATAATACCAAAATAATGTCATATGTAAAATGTTGACACTAAATTGACTCTCAAAGGTAAGAAGAATCATTACAACGTAAAATTCCTCAAGGGGTATGGCTTTTCAATCAAAGTCAAAGATTCTACAATTGTTCTAAAAAATACATCTGACCCATTCAAAGAACCTGAAGTTGAAGAATGGTTTGTCAATAATATACCGTATGAGAAAATAGTGATGTCAAGCAAAGACACATCTGAACTAATAAAACTCAGAATTGTGAAACAAGTTTGTACATTCGCCGATTGTACCATGCATATTAAATAATATTTGAAACAAAAATAAAAAGTAGAAAAAAATGATGAAGAAAAATCAAGTATTATTGATGGGAATAATTTCTGTGTTATTGATCTCGTTTTCTGCCTCGTCAGCATCTGCTACTTCATCGTCTTCCATGTCAGGTGTAATGAATACATCATCTGCAACAAAAATGTGCTTTGGTAAACCGACCCCATATAGTGATTGGTCACATTGTGATATGCGTTACATGAATCTTGCAAATCGTGATCTTACTGGAATAAATCTTTCAGGTGCAAATCTACAGGGTATGAGACTGTATGCTACTAACTTGTCCGGCGCCAATCTTGCAGGCGCAAATCTGCAATATGCTAATCTTAACGTTGTCAATTTGTCTGGTGCTAATTTGGTTGACGCAAATCTTCAATACATTGATTTCTACTATGCTGATCTTTCACATGCTAATATGCAGAATGTTAATTTCCACGGCTCTAGATTCCCAACTGCAAACTTTCAAGGTGCAAATTTGATGGGTGCTAATTTCTCAGGTGCTGATACTGAACTCTGTAACTTTCAAAATGCTACTTTATCCAATGCTGACTTTGAACAGGCAAATATGTTTGGGGATGATTTCTCTGGTGCTAATTTGACACACGCAAGTCTCATTAATGGAAACTTTGGAGGTGGAGGCAGTATGGCGGGTGCTAATCTTAAAGATGCAAATGTCTCCGGTCTTAATACTGCAGGTGCTGATCTCTCTTGCATTGGTAATCCTATCTGTGACTAATCTTTATGATTAAAGTTTATCGTGATAATATCATCATGTATCGTAAAACTTAGAATCAAGTAAAATCATACTTGAACATGGATGACAAACAAAAGAATTTCAAATGTAAAGAATGTGGAATGCAATTTGATGACCATGTGAGATTGGAGAGACACTTTCATGCGGCACATCCTGGTAAACATGATGGTTTTAGACAGAAAATGTATTGGGAATAATTCGCCTGATTGCATACAACCATTGAAACATCAAATTACTTGTAGATGTCCAGTCTATACCTACTTCTAAGACAATGTATAGTTCTCAAAACTGGTTAAACTTGACGTTTGCAAACTAGAACTCAATTTAAATAATGGATTTTTTCCATGGTAATAGTTGGATAAAGAGACAACAATTCTAAAAATAGATGAAATAATAAAAACACTGTCTGAATCAAAAAAACCATTAACGATTTTAACTCCTGATGAGGTAAAAGCAATCCAAGATGTAGACAAGGAAGATCACTCAAAACTTGCAGATAGGCTAGAAGACTTGGTTGTCTTGCTAAGGGATGATCCTGATAACAAGAGAAAGATACACGAGGTACGCCAGATAGCTTTTGATGAATTTGGCCACGTAAGTCCTGTATGGGATGTCTTAAAATCCGTAGAGACATTATTCTAGACTATTCGTTCTATCTATCAGAAATTGATAAAATCCATAATTCTTTATAGGCAATTTTGAACTATAATTTCCATGAGGATATCTGCAGGACTAGTTGTAGTTTCAATGTTGTTCTTTCTAACTATGAATCATGCTCTTGCACAAGTTGATCCAGGTAACGATCCTGTCATGTGGAGTTATGTAGATCCTACCCAATTTGGAATTATACTCATTGCGTTAGTTGTGGTTGGTGGCGGGTTTACAATATATTTCCGTAGGCAAAAACCTGCTCCAAAAAAAGACGATGCCTAGGCCTTTGGTTTTGTAATTTTATTGGTACGTAATTTTTTAATTCCTGGAATCATCATGGTGATAATGGCAATAAATCCGAAAATAACTGCGCTCCATCCTGCAATGCTGGACTTGAAAGTGTGCATGGCAAGAAATGATAATACAGACAGGCTAAATGTAATTAGCGATATGCCAAAAAATGACTTTATCAATTTGTAATATCTTGATTGGTAGATGATTTAGCAATTTCTATTGTCACAAAAGGATATCATCCTAGTAAACAATTTATCTTGTCTGATGTGATGTAATATTGACCATCAGGACTCACGGGATGATGTTAGTATGGCAATCCTTTGACCGATTGAGATACTGTGGTCAATCTTTTTTAGTCTAGTATCAAGTGTATTTGTAATGGGCTTGTTTGGCAGTAAAAAAACAGAATATTGTGCAGTTTGCAAAAAGCGCACTCCTCGTACTAGCAAGCCCAAAAAAGAGTGGAATATCAAAGGTGAATTGTGTGCAAACTGTTACGTGGATTTTATGAAAAAACCAATTACCAAGAAAACTAATCCGGATGACCTATGTGTTGCATGCGGAGACGAGCCAGGCGGACTAAATCTGTGGAAACCAAAAAAAGAATGGGGATTAAAGGGATGGCTTTGCGAGCCTTGTTTTAATGAATGGGAAAAGTCAGACAATGAATTGAAAAAAAACTGTATTGTATGTAATGCAAAACTTGGTTTTATGCCACGTCGTGCAAAAAATGAATGGAATCTCAAAGGATATCTGTGTAAAACCTGTTGGAATCTTCAAGAGTCAAAAACTTAGAAATCTGATCTTCAAATCTTTGTCTATTCTGGAGGATTTTGAACAAATACGTTACAAACCAGTATGTCTGTCTTTGAGTCTCTGTATTGTACATTGCATGTCACAAATTTGCCTTTTAGGGCACGTTCTAGATCAAAAATTGTTTTTTCTTCATATTGTGGATTGGCAGGATCATCGACTTTGGCAATCATTATTCTTTCTATGTTGCCATATTCTTCCTTGTTGTCTTTACGAAAATGTGTTACTGACATTTGAAAAGTATTTCCTGACAAACAGGCAATTACTGGTCCGCCTATTCCATCTCCCATGTCTTGTATGATTTTTGTACATTGTAATTAACTATATCTTTCAAGTGACACGTTGTAAGAAATATGGAATATGTTTCTCAAGTAATTATACGTATGAATCATTTAACTCATATATCATATGTGGCTCTAAGCAATTTATTGTCAAGATCTTTATGGTGTGGAATCAGAAAATAAAACCATGAGCAAAACTGAAATGCTAAGTGAAAGAACAAACAAACCTGAAACAAAAGAAATCTATGCAGTGTACAGACAGAATCTGAGCCGTTACTTTGATGAAGTTGAGAAACACATAACGCAATACATTGAGGCAGTTTCTCAACTGCAACAAGAGTTTACCTCAGCATGCAAAAATGCCATGGATAATACAATTGCATTCCAGCAGGATGTGGTAACAAAGAGCGGTCTTGGCTCAAATCTTCCACAATCCTATCTAAAATCAATCAATGATGCAACAGATGAATTTGTAAAAACAAGTTCCTTACAAAACAAGGCAATGATAACTGCAATAGATGCAACAAGACAGAACATAAAGACATTCAATGACAACTTGAAGGCATTCACAACTATGGATGTGAGCATGATCCAGTCTTGGTTTTCAGCCTGGAAGCCTACACGAAATCCCTAAAACCTCTTTTTTTGTTTTGATGTATCGTATGATACAGTGAAACAATCTTGTATTTCGGTCTCTGTCAAGCAAAATTATGATGATTTCTTATTTTTGTACAATTTCCCATTCATATTTGCAGTCTTCACATAGGAAATAGTAATGCATTCCGTCGCTTTTCTCAATTGGATCCATGTATTGACCAGTATTCTTTGACATGCATTCAAGACATTCATGCTCTCTTCATTTCTTTTTTATCCTGATGTTTTACACAAATTAATGCTTCTGACTGTTTTTCTGCTATTGTTCTCTAGTTATCTTGTCTCATGAATTATCTTTGGACTCGTGCTCGGGTCATTTTTATAGTTCTTGAACGGAGATTTCATTTCATGATGCATTGTGTCAATTCTAAATGTAGGGCCAGGATTAGCAGAGGGGTAGCATGTAGCAAATGCGGACTTGACAATTCACGCGAAGCAGGAAGGATTGGACTTGAAATTCTTGAAGACCGGGGAGTTGAGGAACTAGATGAATTCATGTTGATTCACTTTCCTGATGAGAACAAGCGAAAAAAACTCAGACATGTCATGCTGCAAATCAACTATAATGAAACCAGGGCAAAACAGTATGATGCATCAAATCGTCATAAAAGATGATGAAATAAACATATTGTTAAAAACTTATAATTTCTAAAATGCTGTTGAGAAACAATGTTTATACTTGATCCAGTGTAAAGAAGATGTGATGGAATCTGGTCAAATAGATGGACTGAAAAAGAAACTAAAAAAGAATAACGATGATGCACTGGACTTTGTGCAAAAACTAGAGTCCACGTTGACAGACTTTGAAAAGACTGGAAACTTGTCAGATAGTTATTCTGAGATTAAAAAAGCAGTACTTGCATACAAGGATAAGATAATAAGTCAAATCTCATAAATATCACATTTAATTTTCAAATATTACGTTAAAAGATTAATTTTTCTCCCTAATCTCTATGTGCATGCCCTCGATGGTGGACTGGAGACTCTGGTAAGGATAATGGTCAGTGAAATATTTTGAAATGTCATCATTAAATGTAGTAACAAGATGCGTAGAGTTGTACATGTCACCAATCTGTCTTCCCCTGTTAAAATCTATATGTAATGGGGATCTGCCACAAGGACAACTTTGGTTGTGTTGATGGGATACGCAAGTATCTGGGAATAATCTTGCGGGACATTATGCTTGTGAAACACATCGCTAAATATCCATGAGTATGTGGGGCTTGCAAGAATGGTAGTGTCATTACTAGCTGGCTGGTTTACAACAAAAGATGTTGCAGAATATTCGGCGCTTGTCATGTCTGTAGTGATAAGTTGCACAAGACCTATCATGCCAAAGGCGCAAACTCCTAAAACAAATATCAGCATACCATCTTTGGAAATTTTTCTTCTAGGTATCTTTTCAAATGACTTTACAATCAATACTCCTGCAGCAATACACATCACAGGTATGACTGGAATCCAGTAAAAGTACTGGCTATAGCCTATGAAATACAGAAAAACTACAAACGGGACAAACCATCCTAGTATCAAATAGTCTCGCCTGATTGCTGCAAAGCCAATACCTGCTGCTGCAATCCAGAATAGCGCAGGGTCTATACCTGCAAATGATTTTGCGATTGAATTCAGATCAGCGCCTCCACCTCTATGTGTCTGGTAATAAAATACATCATGCACCCAAGAGTTGAACTGTCCTGTCTCTATGCTCTGGACTGGCCACAAGAGTGGAATCAAAATCACTGGTACGAGCCACAATGCAAGTAACTTGAAACGCTTGGTGTTACTGAAAAAAACAATACCTCCAACCAAGGGAATTACAGTAAAAACTGGAATCTTTGTAAATATTGCTAGTCCCAAACATATGCCTGATAACAAAACTAACCATGTACCATGTTTGGAATCTTTAGCGTGGAGTGCAGTCAATATTGACAGCAAAAGAAAAGGCAACAAGATTGAATCAAGTAATATTCTTCGAAAGATCCATGATATTGGCATCACTGAAAATAATACTGCAGAAATTAATGCTACTTTTTGTCCATAGCGCTTGTCTGATATCTTGTATATGAGAAATGTATCTGCAACTGCAAGTAATCCCATGACAATTCTTGGTACTGTATACAGTGTGGCAATAGAGTTGACATCACCTGATGAATGTAAAGAGTTGGGATATCCAATGGCACCAAATACTCCTGCAAGAAATGTTTGCCCAAAAAATGGGTGATCATAAAATGTTCCTTCTTGGGGACCAAGACCGTTTAGCACATGCATTGCCCTGCGCATGTACACTCCTTCATCAAAGAAAATGTCTGGAAAACCAGCTACGTTCCAAAGATGGACAAAAACAGAAACTATCAGTATTAATATTATCAAAAGATGATACTTGTTGGCAAACTCTAATCTTGCATTCAATATACTGTGACGTTTTTCTAGTGCATTAAACTTATTCTAGTTTGAATTATTTGATATGGATTTATGCTCTAGTAAAAAACATGATAATTTTTTAAATCATGATTAATGTTTTACATGTCAAGTAAAATGAGCATTATTCAAACTGCAGAATTATGTCTAAATAGTATGTATTGGAAATGTATTTTCATCATTACATGTTTATTGTTTTTATCCAGTTTTTCTAATGTTGTGTATCTACAAAATAATCTCAAAAATGTCTGTTATTTGTAATTTAAGATCCCATGTGGTCGTTATTTAGCACAAAATACAGGGTAGATATTTCACGGTATAGCGAAATAGTGGATATAATTTATTAATAGATTTAAAGCGAAGGAATCGATGAAAATGTCAAAACCATTTGGCGCACTATTTGGTCTTTTGGCACTAGTTGCTATCTTAGGTGTAGCACCAGCATTTGGACAAACAGCAAATGAAATTGATATGGTAAAAGGTGCAGGCGCTTCCGCATCAGCGGATTGTGTAGCTGCAAACAATTGCTTTTCTCCAAATCCTTTGACTGTTGCACCTGGAACAACAGTAACTTGGAAAAATACTGATACTGTAAGTCATTATGTGACAAGCGGTAAACCGTCTGATGAAACAACCGGATCTGTGTTTGACAGCGGTAATTTGATCAAACCAGGCAGTACATACCAATTTACTTTTGCAAATGCCGGCACATTCGATTACTTTTGCTCTGTTCATCCCTGGATGACAGGCCAAGTGATTGTAGGAGCTGCTAGTACCACACCAAGTACGACAATGTCAAACATGACTATGACTCCAATGTCCAATACTACGACAACACCATCTGCAACAATTACAATGTCAAATACAACCGTAACTACAACAACACCAGTTGCAAATACTACAACATCAACTACTAACACTACTGCAACTACAATGTCAAACATGACAGTATCTACAACAACACCAGTTGCAAATACCACAACTACAACACCAACTGAAACAACTCCTGTTGCTACAACAACTACAACAACTAACAACTACGACACCAACTACAACAACACCAACTGAAACTCAGCAATATGCTACCAGTCAGACTCCTGTAAACTCATCACCTGGACCATCCAGTGATGAAGTAGCTGCATGGGTTGCTGGAATTGTAATATTTTCAGTTGTGACAGGTATTGGAATCTGGACTGCAGTAAGACGTAGATAAGATCTAGGCATAATGCCTTATCATTCCTTTTTCATTTTTATGTTGATTCTAAGACAACTAGTCCGGAATTATTCTACTACCCAAGTTAGTTTCAGAAATACAAGTGAGCCAACAAGTGGACAAGACGAACTACTAATACAAATGGTAAAAGTGCAGCTGGTAGAGATCAAACATGAAAAAGTATGTGTATACGTTTATGACATACTCATTTTTCCATCAACAGGTATCCAATAATGCTTGTGTCTGGACCTGTAACATCCAAGGGGGAATTGCGGTATTGCATCTAGTACCAAAACCGGCTCCTGATTCTAGAGACGAATCATCGTAAAGTATATCCAAACAACCTCGTTCAAACGAGGATTTTTTTACTCAAATATCATGTACACAACTTGTCCTGCAAAGATTTTGTGCGATGTTGAAAATATGGCCTATTTTTATTGCAAGTTGACAAAATCAACTGTTTTTCTAAATGAGTAAAGCATTTATGGATATATCGTTCACAGATATATCGGTTAACGATATATGGCCATAGCAATGATAAAGATGATGGTACTAAAGGAGTTAAATGCAAAAGAACAATCAGGGTATGATCTCATGAAAAAAATAAACATGAGTGGCAACAAACCATCGCCTGGTTACATCTATCCACTCTTACAGGATCTGAAGAAACGCGGATTTGTTTCTTACATTGAGGAAAAGAGAAGAAAAGTCTATTCATATTACAAAAGAAGGCAAGAAATTTCTCAACAATTTGACAAAGATTCACGAACGTACAATGAATCTCATGATTAAAAATTTTGAACCAATAAGCACCAAAGATGAGATGAAAAGAGATTTACAAGTTCCAGACAACTATGAAAGCAAAACAAGGATAATATGATATCTGATAGGTATGTGATGGCCAAATTCAAGGATGCAGTTTTTTCAATATATGAAAAAGATTGACAAAAAGAAAAGGTCTAAACTTCTTTCTGTGATAAAAAAAGCAACTCAACAAGTAGAGAGGCTGGCAAAAGAATGAAATCTACCATGTACAACCGGATTTTATTCCAAAATTCTTAAATCTCTTAGATTTGACTCGGAGGATTTCATGACGATCGTCCAACATTAGAATGATAACGTTTCTGCTAAAATTCCTCCCTCTGCTTGGAAAACGCTGGTGATACTAAGCTCAATTGCAACAATGGCAATGTATGCAGAAACAATGTTGGTTCCTGCACTCCCAGATTTAATTAAAGACTTTTCTATATCGTACGGTTCTTCATCTTGGATACTGACTACATTCTTGATTTCTGGAGCCGTGATGACGCCTATTAGTGGCAAACTCTCTGACGTGTATGGTAGAAAAAAGATCTTGCTGATAATTTTGGCAATTTATGCAGCAGGAGTAACATTAGGCGGATTTGCAACAAACTTTCCTCTCATGATTATGGTTCGGGCAATGCAAGGTATGGGTATGTCCATGTTTCCAATTGCATTTGGAATAATTCGTGAACAATTTCCACCCGCCAAAATGGCAATTGGACAGGGAATTATAACATCCATGTTTGGAGCAGGCTCTGTCATTGGATTGCTTGATTGGAGGACGCATAATAGAAAATTATGGATGGCAAGCAACATTTTTTTCCATAATACCTATTGTGATAGCGCTTTTATTTGTGGTTGCAAAATTCATTAAATTAGATAAACCCACAGTTATCACAGGAAACTGAGACAAAATAATGACAAACAAAAAGGTAGTAATTGATATCAAGGGGGCAATTACACTTGCTATCTCGATTGCGTCATTTTTGATTGCATCTTGACAATGATGGAAAATACGGGATCTAACTATGTGCAGATCTTGGAGCCCTTGATAATTGGAATTGTTTCAATCACGGCCTTTATAATGATAGAAAAAAGAGCGGCATCTCCCATTGATTGATTTTAAAATATTATTGCACAAGACCATTCTACCAGCAAATATCATGATGGTCATAGTGGGACTTTCAATGTTCATGGTCTTTCAAACAATTCCTGTGTTGATAAGAAGTCCAATACCTTTAGGATTTGGAGGCGATCCTATTGCCACTACGTATGTTCAACTTCCATTTTCACTTGTACTAATGATTTTTGGGCCTCTGTCTGGTTTTATAATTTCAAAAATAGGATCATCCAAGCCTGTTATTATGGGAAGTGTAACAAGCCTTGTTGCATTTTTCAGTCTGTATTTTTTCCACTCTACTGAATCTTTGATTTCTGTAGACTCTGGCCATATTGTCAGTAGGTTTGTCATTAAGTGCAGTTGGCATAACAAACATAGTGATGTTAGCAACACCCAAACAATTCATGGGCGTCATCACTTGGAACCACCTCTTTGATACGTATAGTGGGATCCTCAATAGGGCCTGCCATGGCTGGAATGTACATGGGAATGTATCAAACTACAATAAAGGGCATACCTGGCTCATTTCCCTCTGCGTTATCATACAACATGCTATTTCTTACTGCTGCAATACTTTCTGTTGTGGCGTTGATACTTTCTATTTTATTGAGTAAGAGAGTTCCATTACCTGAGAAAATTAAGATATGAGAAAAATAGGAATACCAATAATCAGTGTTGGAATAATAATTTCTGTATTTGGAATAATCTTCTTCCTACAGGGAAATTCAATTGTGGGTCCCACATCTTCTTTCATGTACTCAAATCCAAAATGGATTGTAAATGGATTGTGGGTTGCAGCTGTTGGAATTGCAGTTATTATACTGGGGATTTGGTTTAGCTTGCGACGCCGAAAATCCCAATAGATTGTACCTTTTGACTCAAGTATTTTCTAGGAGAGCGGGTCGGATTTACAATCATTTGATATCAAGTCTCATAGGATCTAAGTTTGACATGAATCTAGAGTAAAGTTTAAACTCCATCTTCCTAGAAATGTCATTATGGTAAAATCCATCCCGGACGGATATCATACTGTAACTCCAACCTTGATAGTGAAAGGAGCATCTGATGCAATCGAATTTTACAAAAAAGCATTTGGCGCACAAGAAATAATGAGATTTCTAGGACCTGATGGAAAAAGTATAATGCATGCCGAAATAAAAATAGGCGATTCATCAATCATGCTAAATGATGAACATCCACAAATGAAATGTCTGTCTCCACAATCTGTTGGTGGCACCAGCAGTGGAATTTTTCTGTATGTTCAAAATGCAGATGATGTGTTTAACAAGGCTATTTCTGCAGGAGCAAAGTCCCAGATGCCTATGATGGACGCTTTCTGGGGTGACAGATTTGGATCAATTGTAGATCCTTTTGGTCATGTATGGAGTCTTGCAACTCACACAAAAGACATGACTCCTGACGAAATCAAAAAGGCAGGAGAAGAATTCATGAAACAAATGAAACAGAACTGATTGTAGATCTAAATTATTAGAACAAAATATTGTCCAACACAAAACTATTTTTTGGATATTTTGTCCGGTAAACATTATAAAACAATAATTGTAAACCTATACGTGGATTCTCAAGAAAAGGACAATAAAATTGCCTTTATGACTTGCGTTGAAGTGGTGTTGATGAGACGAGGAAACACTAATTATAATTTAGTTCTAGCTAAACTTCAGTCTTATCATAACTCTTGGATTTTTGAATGTATTGATAATCCTGAACATTTGCGAGATATATTAAAAGAAGTATATGAAAATGAATATTATTCCGTGGTAGAAGAAATTCGAATGGAATCTGATCGGTTGGAAAATATGAGTGAAATCAAAGAATCTTTTTTGAAAGTCATGCTCAGTTAATGCCCGGACAGAAAATCATTCAGAATATGATGCAATATGATAGTAACTGTTTAACAATGGTGACTCCCGTGTGATTTTATGAGCCCTTTTCAAAAGATCCTAATTATTGATATTGTTGTATTGGTTGGATGTTTTTTCTTGATATGGATTTTATCTGCTGGGTTTAACTTTTTGATTCCAAATATTGCGACTAATTACATGAAATCACTGCCATTGGCGTTGATGTATACTACGTTAGTTGGAATTCTTATTGTGCTAGGAACAGTACTTTTATTTTTACCACGTGTGAAGAAACAATGATCTGATTATTTCATTGTTTAATTTCTAATTTTGTTAAACGCAGACACAAATTATAACAAGTACCAAATTGATATTAGAACAATGAAGGCTTTGGTAATTGGATTGATTGTTGCTTGCATCATGGTAGTTGGAATTATACTTTATCTAGATGTCCCAAAAACTACAACTGCTGTGCTTCAACTGAGTGCTACTGCTGAAACAACTCCTGGTAATGTAAAAGTCCACACACAACAAGATCTTTCAAATATGGATAGTGATACTACAATTCTTGATAATTCCACTCTGGATGCTATTCCTGTACTAAAAAATGCAATTGATCAGGCCTTTGGTAAATTTACACCTCCTCCATTCTCCTAGTGCGCATACATTTACAACCAACATTAGTCAAAATGAGGCTGATTCCATACTGAAATTGGCAGGTGAAAAAGTGGAGCAACTAGCCTGAAACACAAACAAATGACACCAATTTTGGAGTAAATTTCACCACTGATACATCTTCGATGGAATTCAAACTAAACAATTTCTACTATCATGTTACAATAGAACAGATGATTCTATCATAAAACAAGTAAACTGACTCTTGTAATGGACAGATGGGACGAAGATTTAACTCATTTTGTAATCACATGATCTTAAATAGAAAATGTAATGCATGTGAATAAGGACTAGTTCAATGGAAGACAACTGAGAGTGTATCTGGAACACAACGCATGACACTTAGGATACCAAATTCCATTTCAAGTGTATTAAAAAAAGAGGCAGATAAGAGAGATCTTCCATTGAATGCGTTAATCACAAAGATTCTTTTTAAGAATGTCTCCTATGATATGCAAATAAACACACTTCCTGCAGTGACAATATCCGATGTATTGTTTTCAAGAATATTAGAAAAGTTGGATGTGTCTGATTTACAAGAAATCGCAAAAGAAGGACCTGATATAATAAAAAAAATTTTTGTAATTCAAGGCATTGAATACACATTAAAAGAAATTATGGACAAACATTTTGTAATAATGGGAAAATATTGTGGTTGGTACAGCTTTACAAATACGGGATCTGGTGAAAATCACAGGCTAGTTTTTGAAACACAATTAGGCACAAAATGGATAGATTTTCTCATGATGTATGTGACAAATATTTTGGAATCATTGGGAATCAAGATAAATTCTAAATTGGTTCACGGAAATGTCGTGATCTTTAAATTCACAACGTGAGTGTATATGACAAAAAACTAACAGTGTAGAACATTGTTAAAGAATTATCTTTGATCCTGACAAATGAAATGACATGTATCGTATTTGATTTTTTATTGTAAAAATGGTCCACAATATTCTTATTTTTGATCATGTATTCAAAATCATAGAATTTTTTATCAAGTATAACTCATTCATCTCTTTCCTACGCAATTTTTAATAGAATTAAAATGTCTGAAATGTAGAGATGGGACTTGAAATTGTATTTTTGTCATTTTTTGGGCAAAAAACATCATCATTTGACGCAAGTAGACGCAGATTGACACACATCCTCTTTAAAAATGTGAGATCTATGGATGGTAATTTGACTGAAAAATATCTGAAATTAGGGGATGATATTTCTGTATATGACTCCAATGCAGAATTTGGTTTGCGACAAATCCCTGCTTGGAGTTGTATGTGATGTGGAGATATTGAAGAAAGTTTCTACCAATAGGCTAACCTTGCGACTACAAAGTGATCTTTTGGAAGTTCTTAAACGAAATGCACATAAAAAAGATCTTACAATAAATGCAATGATAACAAACGTCTTACACAAAAATGTCGCGTATGATGAAACTGTAAACGTGATTCCACACATGATTGTACCGCATGATTTGTTTTTTTCTATTGTATCAAAAATACCAGAACATGATGTGGATGATATTGTAAAAGAAGGCCCGGGTATTGTAAAGAAACTTTTTGATATAATGGGATTACAGTATGATGTTGATCATGTAATTTACAATTATTTTATAATACTTGACAAGTATTGTAGCTGGTTCGAGTTTACGCACAAAGTAATGGGGAATAATTATAGATTAGTATTTTGTACCGGAAATAATTCTAAATGGTCGATATTTGTGCAAAAATATGTACGGGTCATATTGGAATCATTGAAAATAATAATATCAAATGAATCACACCATAAGGGAATAGTAGTTTTTGAATTTTCTCATAAAAATTATATCTGACACAGTTTGACACAGAACGAACCCAAATTCCTATAAGCAATTTTTCTTCAGTGAACTCACTCAAATGATAGAACAAATTCAAGAAAACAAAACCCATAACAAAATTTCAGAAAATGGAAACAAAACAGAATTTCAATCCACGATGGTTTTTTCAAACATCGTATCATGCTGTGTGTGTGGTATGCAGATGGAGTTTGTAGAAAATGATGTAATTTATGGTGAAAATTGGTATCATGGTACATGTTGGAAAAAAGCACAGGAGGAAAAACAAAATGTTTGAAAAATCACATTCTGCAGTCTCTGAAAAAAAGATCCTCATCATAGGTCTTGGTCAGATAGGGCATAGTAATGCCGAATATATGACATCTCTTGGACTAAATGTCGATGGATTTGATATCAACAAAGATGCAGTTGTTAGGGCCTTACGAGACCGGGTAATACAAAAAGCAGCTACGGATTTTCATGGGTATGACTACTATGTCATCTGTATCTCAACACACAGACCAGAGGACATGTTTACACCATATCTTGATGGGCTAGTTGATATTGCAAAACGTCTTTCACATGAAGGCAAAACAGGTGCCCTTGTTGGAATTGATTCTACTATAACAAGGGGTACTACACAAGAAATCAAAAAAATTCTTGGTCATAGATTACATGTAGTTCATGTGCCACACAGATTCTACGTCCATGAAAAAAGTGAACATGGAGTAAAACAAATTCGAGTGATTGGTGGGTGTGAACCATGTTGCTTGCGAGAAGGAAAAAACTTTTACGGCGATCTACTAAAAATTCCTCTTCATCAAGTAAGCTCACCTGACATTGCAGAAATGACAAAAGTTGTAGAGAATTCGTATAGATATCTTGAGATTGCATTTGCTGAAGAACTCAAAATGGTTTGTGACAACACTTCTGTTGATTTTGAAGAACTCAGAGATTCTATCAATACAAAATGGAATATCAAGGTACTTGATGCAAGGGATGGAATAGGTGGTCATTGTCTTCCAAAAGACAGTCAAATGTTTCTTGACTTTTCAAGAAACTCTGTGGTAACAAGTATGGTGAGAGCAGCGAAGATGGTGGATGCACAATATCGATTCCATCTAACTCAGAGATCTGCACAGGAAGTACCACTCGCAAGAAGTTGACAATGTATGAAAATAGTACATGTAGGTGCAATAATTACTGGTATAGTAATAACACTAGGTATTTTACTTATCGTGCCAGAATTTTTCGCCCTAGTCCAACTCAACCAATATTACTTTCATTTAACATAACTAATGAACAAAATCTTCCTACTTGGTGTCATGAATTATCATCTGTTTTGACAAAATATAATGTAAAAGCTGCGTATTTCTAATTGGTAAAGTTGCAGAACGACATCCTGATTGTGTTAAGTTTTCTCAAAAAATGTAGATATTGGTAGTGAATCATATGACTATGTATCAATTCCTTCTATCTCTGATTATAGTACACAGTTGAAGAAGTAAAAAATGGAAAAGCTGCAGTTGACAAGGCTGGTAATTTAAATTCAAAATTGTTCAGAGCGCCATATGGTGCTACCGATATCAATATTTACTCTCTTTTGAACAGATCAGATATTCTAGCTGATTTTTCATATAATGAACAATATAACAAATATTATAATGAAAATTTCTCAAGTTTGATCTAGTTACATATAATGGAACAAAATATTATACGAGTTTCTTTAGACATATCCACAAGATGAACCTGTCCTCATTAATTTTGATAATTCTACGCCTATATCAAATTGATCAATTTATTTCAGAATTTAATCTCAAAACTTTCGTTTTGTAAGTGCTTCTGAACTAACTTCCTTGATCTTACCGTACATGAGGTGAATTCACTTGACTTTTACAATTGAAAACACATTACAATCTAATGCTGATACAATATTCAAATTCCAAAATGTAATCAAAAGTTTGCAAAAAATGATAGAATTAATTCGTAAAATAGCATGGGTTCTTAGAATTTGTAGCGTTATTACTATTTCATGTGTAATATTTTTTAATCTATTCAAAGGTGTGGATCTAAATGATCCTTTAATAGTATATTCTACTTTGATGCCAATCATGCATTTATTATATTGTTTGTTGGTTGGTTTTTCTACAAAAATCCTGCAAAAGGTGTAGCGAAAAATGATCTAGTTTCAGTCATAATTCCAGTATATAATCAAAAATCAATGATTGATATTGTTATTGATGCAATTTATTGTTCTACTTATGTAAATATAGAAGTTATTGCAGTAAATGATGGAAGTAAAGATGGTACAAAAGAAATCTTGGATAATATTTAAAATAATATCCTAATCTAAAAATCATTCATAAAATAAATGAAGGAAAACGTAAGGCAGTTGCAGCTGGATTTTATTCCTCAAAAGGTGATTATATTGTTCTGATTGATTCTGATAGTGTAATTGATAAACATGCAATTACTGAATTCATGAAAACATTTAACGCAAATCCAAAGGTTGGTGCGGTTGTGGGATATGCAAAAGCATGGAATTCACAAAAAAACTTTCTTACGAAATGTCAAGATGTGTGGTATGATTATGCATTTAATATACATAAAACAACTGAAAGTGTTTTTGGGAGTGTCATGTGTTGTTCTGGTTGCCTTGCAGGATATAGACGTGAAGCAATTGCCAATTTTATTCCCTATTGGGTTAAAGCCAGAATTCACAATAGTGATGACAGAGATCTTACTTCATATGCAATTGCAACTCCTTGGGCAAAAACAGAGTTGGCCCCTATTTCAAGAACTATGATGGAAGATACTGCAAATTATGATGATGCTGAGGATAGAATATTTACTGCACAAGCAATTGTTGAATGGAAATCAGTTTATGTTGCATCTGCTTTGGTGTATACAGATGTTCCTGATAATGTAAGTGGATACATTAAACAACAAAAAAGATGGAAGAAAGGTTACGTAAGATCAAATTTTTTTGTCAGTTCGTTTTTCTGGAAAAAAAATCCTTTGATGGCATTAATTTTTTATGTTGAATTTATGACAACTTTTACTTCACCACTTATTTTCTTATTGTATTATTCTATGAACCTGTAATCCTTCATCAATTTTGGATCCCATTAATTTTCGTATTGGGCTCGTTTCTTACTGGACTGTCACATGGATTTGATTATAAATTTAGAGTCAATACATAAAAACTTGGAAATATAAACCAATTATGAATCTTGTTGCATCTTTTATCTTTTCATGGTTAGTTTTTCCCGCTTTATGGAATTTTAGAAAAAATGAATGGCTTACACGATAAGATGATTTCATTTGATCAACCGTTTTGGAGTTCTGATAGATAGATGCTCTTTAACTCAATACAATTTGTTGTTTTTTTTATTATCGTATTAGCATCTATAGCAATTATTAAAAAAAGAAAATTTCAACATTTGTTTCTTTTACTACAAGTTATTTTTTCTTTTATTATTCTAGTAATTATCTCATTTTACTTTTAATTTATTCTACACTTTTGATTTTTATCTTGGAGGTGCAATATACAAGTCAGACAATCCTAGAACAAGAAAAATACTTTTGATTTGTAGCATGGCTGGAAACTTGGGTCTCTTGGGATTTTTCAAGTATGCAGATTTTGCAATCACGCAATTCAATGCACTAGGAACAGTCTGGGTCTTGGTGATAATATACCATTACTAAATTTAGTTTTGCCAATTGGAATCTCATTTTATACATTTCATACTATGACATATACAATTGATATCTATAGTAGACATCTTGCTCCAAGCAAGACCCTGAGAGAATTTGCATTATTTGTTACATTTTTTCCATCTCTTGTTGCAGGACCTATTCTTCGAGCAAGTCAAATTTTGCCCCAATTTCGGGAAAAAATTTCCCAGTCTGAGATGGGCACAAAATTGAAACTTATCCTTCTTGAGGAATCCAATATGAAATTTGGTGTGACTATGATGGCATTTGGATTTCTCAAAAAAATGTTCTTTGGTGACAACATTGCGCCGATGGTTAATGACATATTCAATTATCCTATAGGCGCAGAATCGTTTACAATTATTCTTGCTACCATTGGTTTTGGTATACAAATTTACTGTGATTTTTCAGGTTATTCTGATATTGCAATAGGTGCTGCAATGATAATGGGATTTAAAATCCCGGCCAATTTCAACAGACCATATTTTGCCACATCGCCTTCTGATTTTTGGAGACGATGGCACATCTCATTGTCTTCATGGTTGCGAGATTATCTGTATATTACTTTGGGGGGTAATAGAGTATCAAAGGTAAGAACATATCTTAATCTGTTCATTACAATGTTTTTGGGGGGTCTGTGGCATGGGGCTTCTTGGAATTTTGTCATATGGGGCATGCTACATGGATTGTATCTTGCAATACATAAATCTATTTTGGATAAATTCCCATCATTAAAAGAAAGCAAGTTTTTCAAAACAAAACTGGGAATTATTTTTTCAATATTTATTACACAATACCTTGTATTCTTAACTTGGATTCCATTTAGAGTTAAAGATGCAGATCACTTGACTTATGCAATTTGGAAATATGTTGTATGGGACTTTGCAGTTGATAAAACAATAAATGTAATTTCATTAAATAAATTGCCAATTTTACTCATTGTAGGTTTCATTGTTTTACACTATGTATCTTACAAAAGAATAATTTGTTAGAAAGAATTTCTGGTCTGAAATTACGATACTGGATTATGTTTCTTGTTGCAGTAACATTCTCTATTCTAGTTCTTTATGATGGAAAACCGGAGGATTTCATCTATTTCAGATTTTAGGTGATTGATATGAATAATGCCATAAAAACAAGTATTGCAGCCTCTGTGGCTCTGATAATTTCATTTGTAATGCTTTTTTCCTATCTTGATCTATATTCGTCTGGAAATACAGTTATGCAAGTAATGAAAAAATTTCTCCTACTATCTTGGGTGAAAAAAGAGTCTTACTAATAGGTTCAAGTTATGTTGAACGCCTAAACGCGACTTACATAAAGCAATATCTTTCTGAAAATGGTTTACAACAATTTCAGGTATACAACATAGCAAAAAATGGTGCTGGTAATCCCTCTCAACAAAGTGAATTTCTAGAACAAATGGTATCAGCTCATCCTACAGTTGTTGTTTATGGATTAGGTTTTCGCGAGTTGGGATATCTGCCATATACTGATAGTGTTCCTAACTGTGCATCAGCCAATATGCCATCTGAGAATAATCAAACATCCTTTAGCACGCCTGCAATCCAGGATGCGGTGGCATATGTCCAAAAGATGATTCCTGAACAAACAAGTTATTTTTCAAATCTTGCTGATCCTAAACATGTTACAGTTGATCTTTTAAAATCATACTTTGACAAAAATTCAAGCTCTACGGTGGTAAATAATTCTACATCTAGTATATTGGGTGAAAATTTTGTTGAAAAAAGAGATCCACAATTTATCAACATAAAGAGTTTGGATGAAATCAACAAGCCTCTGGATTATGTGGTTCGTGTATGTCCTGGAGACATGAACAATGAACTGACAAAATTAAGTGAGATGGTATCTGTGTTTAAGAAAAATAATATCAAAGTTATATTATTTGTGCCGCCATTTACAAGCAGTTATTTGAATGCAGTAGGCGATGCTGGTACTACACAATTTCTTTCAGCATTGGAAAAATTCTCTAATGAAAATGAATTGACATTGTATGATTTACATGACAAATATGTTAACCTCAATATTTGGGCAGATGTGCAACATGTTGCACAAAATCCTAAAGTAGTAATTTACAGCGATGATCTTGCGCAAATTATTTTAAAAGAATTACAATCTTTTACAACACTACGCACTGTTGATACAAGCGAAAACAATCTGAGTTACCAAGATCTTTCTGATGCTGACTTGAGATCTGTTGATTTGTCAGACAAGAATCTTACTGGTGCAACTCTTGAATATTCTAATTTGTATGGCGCAAAGATGAATAATACGATTCTTTTGGGTGCAGATTTGAGTCATGCATACCTACATGATCTGGATTTATCTGAAAAAAATCTTACTGGCACAATCTTGGTTGGAGCTGATTTGACAGGTGCTAATCTTGATGATGTTGACCTGTCTAACAAAGACCTGACTGGCACAAATCTTAGTGGGGTTGACCTGTCTAGTACTGATTTGGATGGGGCCATACTTCGTGGAGCCAATTTGGCTCATGCCAATCTGACTAATGTTGACCTATCTAACAAAGACCTGACTGGCACAAATCTTAGTGGGGTTGACCTGTCTAGTACAGATTTGGATGGCACTGTTCTTGCGGGGGCTAATCTGGATTATTCTAATCTCAGAAACAATGACTTGGCAGGTAAAAATCTGACAGGAACAAGTCTCAAAGGCGTCTACTTGGCAGGTAAGGACTTGACTGGAGCGATTCTTATCGGGGCTAATCTTGCTTATGCAAATCTCCAAGGTGATGATCTAACTGGTAAAAATATGACTGGTACATTTCTGTATAGGACTAACTTTATCGACGCAGACTTGACAGGAGGAGATTTGTCAGGTGTTAATTTGAGAAAGACCATACTGACTGGCACCAATCTGAACAATGTAGAACTTCGTAATGCAGATTTGTCTGATAATGAACTTGTTGAAACGCAGATAGTTGGTTCAGATTTACGTAATGCAATTTTGCCTGGCATAAATCTTGCAAATAAAGATCTAACCGGCACAGTTCTTGCTGGATCTAATTTGGTCAATGCCAATTTGACTGGAGTTGATCTATCTGGCAAAGATCTGAATGGCGCAAATCTGAGGGGAACTAATCTAGATTATGCAATTCTTACTGGAGTAAATCTTGGATTGAAAAATCTAACAGGTACTAGTCTGCAAGGATCTGATCTCACAAAATCTATTTTATTCAAAGCCAAACTAATTCATACTAATCTAGTTGACGCAAATTTGTCTCACAGTGATCTACGTAATGCTACTATTGAAAACTCTAATCTGACTAATGCGGATCTATCTGCTGCTAATCTCTCTGGCGCAAATCTGTCTGGAGATGATCTAACCGGAACAATTCTTGTTGGCACCAATTTGTCTCATGCCAATTTGACTGGAGTGGATCTTTCAAAGACAATTACTACTCTTTCTGAAATTAAATCAATCCATACCAAATTCTCGTGCAATACATGATGTGATAATTTCTAATTTTCAATCTAAAACTGGCTGGATTAAACAATCATCGACTGGAAACCAATCTTATGATACTGAAGATTTCATAAATGGTTCACAAAGTATGAAACTTGTTACTGATGGAACTGGTTTTCCTACAGTTACTCGTAGCAATATTATCTCACCTGTGTTGGATTTAAGTCAGAATGTCATTGGTATCTGGATAAAAATAGACAATTCATCAAAAGTAAAAGAACTGTGGATGTATTTTTCAAATGATGGTTTTAAATCATCTTGGTATACTTGCAAAATTCAAATCACAAGCCAAATGAAATCTGGGGAATGGATAAAAGTTTTAGTTGATCCAAAAGCATCTGTCATTACTGGTTCTCCTGACTTGTCTTCTATTAATAGAATTCAGATAAGGATTAACGATGATTCTACTGGACCGGTTACTTTGCACCTAAATGAAATATTGGTGCAAAAGGAGATGTCGAAATGAAAAATTTTCTGGACTTGATTCTACAGAACGGAGGTATGACAAGATAAAATGATATTTCAAAAACTAGTTGTATTCTTTCTGATGTTGTCTCTAGTTTTCATACCTGTCTATGCAATTCCGGCATATTCTACAGCATCTTGTCAATGTGTGGCATTTAGACTGGATGATATTCAGGATTATTGGTTAGATAGCGTACAAACAAAAATAATTGATACGTTTCATCAAAAAAATGCAAGTCTGA
Organism: uncultured Nitrososphaerota archaeon; assembly: GCA_963716995.1. Lineage (GTDB taxonomy): Archaea > Thermoproteota > Nitrososphaeria > Nitrososphaerales > Nitrosopumilaceae > Nitrosotalea. The sequence continues at coordinate 163,000 of CAVQVB010000010.1, read as the reverse complement.
CAATTGGCATAATTGGTAATCACATAGGTCAGGATGCAAAACTAACAAATGATATAAAATCAAAGATGGGGAAAACACCTAGATTAGAATTAGCAAACCACGGCTGGAATCATGAGGATTTTACCCAGTTTAGCAGAGATCAGCAAAACATGTTCATGAAAAATACTAATGATCAGATCTCTAGTGTCTTTGGAATTATTCCTTCTACATTCATTCCACCTTTTAATACTGTTAATGCCGATACCATGATTGCATTTCTTGAAAATAATTTTCAATACATCTCAGCAGATGTATCTCAAGACGCACCATCGATTCTTGTCAAGAATGCTAGAGTATACCATGTGCCTGGGAATGCACAGACTAGTAACCTGACAAATAATGATAACCTTTGGCATCCTTATGATAATCAACATCTTCTTGTCACTGTGATGTCTGATATCCAACAGTATGGTTATTCTGTAGTGGTACTTCATCCTCCTGAATATGCAATTCGAATCCACTCACACTATGCAAATGAAGTGGATAAAAATCAGATTAAAAACCTAGAATCGCTTATTGACACTATGAAAAGTAATGGTATCAAAATAGTTCCTCTAAACCAAATCCCGTTTAACATGAATGGCAAACCATATCCTAGTTGGTTAAATGATGTTTTTGCATGGAATGAAAATGGAACCATATCTGACAAACAGGTCTTAACTGACATTAATTATTTGAAAGATAAAAAAATTATTGATTCCAATTACACATTTCAATAAATTCTGATTGAATGATACGTATAGAGTATCTATTTAGAATTTTCCTATAATTATAGCTTAACAAAGTTACGAAATCAATAATATGTGCAAGTTTGATATCCTTTTTGATTACTATGACTAGTCATGAACGTAAATGACACTTTTTAAATTCAACGCTAAAAATAAGAAAACTTCGATAAATACAAAACTCATAGCATCTGCAATGATTTTCATCTTGTCATCTAATTCTATATCTTATTTGTTTGTGAGTGATGCATCTACACAGATGGAAAACTCTACCATTCTTTCTAAATCTCCACAGGGTGCATGTATGTGCGTTATTTTTAGGATGGATGACACAAATAGTGATTTTCTTACAAATGTACAGTTAAGTGTATTGAACCAATTTATAGAAAAAAATCAAAGTCTTTCTTTGGGGCTAATCGCACATAAAATAAATCCCGTGTCCACAATTACTGAAAAAATTAAAGAAGGTATACAAAAAGGATTGTTCGAATTGGATGTTCACGGATGGGATCACGTGGATTACACACAACTAAGTCAGGAAGAGCAACTTACAACTTTACAAAAAGCTGAATGACAAAATACATACTATATTTGGACAGTATTCTCAAGTAATCATCCCACCGTATAACAGATTTAATGGGGATACAATCCAAATTTTAAAACCTGTTGGAATTAAAATATTCAGCGCTGATACGTCTAGTGACAAGGCTTCTTATTTTGTACAAAATGGGAAAAATGTAGTAAAATTGAGTCCTACATTATATCATCTTCCAGCCATGACAACTTTCAAAAGTGATAATGGGAATGGAACATGGATAAAAATACCGATACCTACACTATTGACTGAAATAGATAATTATGTAAGCAAATATGGGTATGTCGTAGTTTTACTACATCCTCAGAATTTTGCGAAAATGGAAAACAACGTATTTGTTGATATTGTATCTTCAAATGAAATCCAAGATCTGTCCTCTTTAATAGATTCTATAAAGTCAAAAAACCTACGGATTACTACATTTGCAGGTGTTACAGGGTTGGATAACGTGTCAATTTCTTTGTCAGACATTCAGACCGTTCCAGAATTTCGTGGAATGGAAGTTATTGCATTGACGATGTCCATATTGTTGGCAATTGGCTTTACAGCCCTGCGTAATAACAGATCTGTCGTTATAGATTTTAATATTTAATTTTGTATTTTATTGTATTTCTGAATTGATTCAATCCCCCCATGTTTTCATATGTCATTGCTAATTTGGAAATGAAATCTCTAAATGCGTCCATCTCAAGATGTTGGCGGGTCTATTTCTCTTATGCTTAGATTCTTAAAATCCATCTCTGCATCGTCTGCTCTGAACTGTTGTTCTGTACTGCCCCATTATATTACGTCGTTACCACTCATGGGGTGTCCCGTCTGAATATTTTTACATCCGTGTTCTGCGGGATTGCCAGGAACTGACCATCCGGTATCTATTTGTTCAAATGCCATATGCCAATTGTTGTTGTTTTGATTATCAATCCATATTTCTAATTTCACAGCAGTATCGTTGATGTTGTATACTATAGTCTTCATTCCAACCCAACGCTCGCTTAATGGGGTCGTAATTCCACTGGAAATAAATGTCTGTGAATTACTTGATGTATCCCCTGCATGATAAAGTGATTTTTGAATCTCCGCTAGGTTTCCATCATATGTTATGCTCAAGTAATATGAATATCCAAGACAAATTGAAGAGTGTGGGCTACCACTCCTAATGACATGGGTGAACTCCTGAGGATAGTAGGTACTATTTTCCAATTTGTAATATCCTGTCATTTCAGTGTTTAACCAAAGTGTGTTTGGTGGAGCACTTACTGCTAGTCTAATTCCTTCATTTTCTGGTACGTCTATTCTCTTCGCATGACATGAATTTCCATCAGAATTCTTGTAAAGTAGTGTACACAACATTGGATTGTTACAACTGCTATTGGGCTCAGGAATTGTAGAAAATGACATGTCATTTGTAATATTGTCTGTATTCATGTACCAGTAGGCTCCATCTTTTTTTGTTGGGTATATTTCACTGACTCCGAAAACATCGTGTAATTCATTTGCGCGTGGCATGTATACTACGGATGAATCATTATTGTAAGAAATGATGGTCTTGAACTCTTCTTGGTTGATATTTTTATTTGGTTTTATATCAATATGGTATTTGTAACCGTCTTGTTGCACATCACTAATTGGTACATTATCACTCCTGTATAACGTTCCATTGGAAAAGAAAACTTGAAAATGTAATATTGATGACATGTTGGTAATGTCCGTTTTCACGTATATGTCATAAGAGTCAGCAATAGTTCCGTTTCCATATTCCATATTTTGATAATTTTGTTCTAAAACTCCATAGATTGTAGAGATGGTGTTTTTTGCCCAACCGTGTTCAAGTAGTATGTTGGCAGTTTCAGGTTTGACACATGCAGGAAAACCGTCCTCATTTTTTATGATTAACTGTAGATCGCCCTGACAGACCGTACTGCTTGCAGAAATTCCTGAAATGTGTTGTTCTAATGGGCTCTCATTTGCTAACCATTTGGGAATCAAATAATGCAAATTCTCAACAGTAACTTCATTTTGTGCAAAGGCACTAGTAATTAATGTCTGTGATGCAATAACGAGAACAATTATTGAAAGAAAAAACGTTTTCAAATAATGATTTATCTGGTTTTCTAGTTTAAAAAACTGACGTAACTGTGTTCCATTTGATTCTATAATTGTGGTTGTAGAAAATAACTATCTGATAATTTTTTATAGTACTATTGAAATTTGTTTTTTTAAGAATTTTGACACCATTTGACTCAACTAGCCTCCAAATGCCTATCAATCATTCGGAAAAAACGGAACTATTGAAAGTAAATGCAATTTATGATGATAATAAAATTTTACTATTTGGTATTTTTACACTGCTTCTAATGTGTGGTATAATACAACCTGTCCTGGCAATTCAATCTGCTAATGCCACATCTACACACAATGTTGTTTCCACATCTTCTTCATCTAAGACCCAACTTGTATCATCTATCGTGTCTGCAAACAATGCCTCTATAAAAAATGTGATTTCTTCTAAAAATTCATGTCCTTGCATAGTGTTTAGGCTGGATGATATCAAGGGATCATACCTGCTTGATGTTCAAACAAAAATAATGAATGAATTCCAGAAGAAAAATGCAAGTCTTACAATAGGAGTTGTAGGATCTGGATTTTCTGCAGATTCTAAACTAATCTCATATCTAAAAAATAATCTCAAACCAAAACATGCTCTGCTGGAAATAGCAAATCATGGTTGGCAGAATGATGATTTCGCTGCTCATACTCTATCTGGACAAATCTCACTGATGAATACCACGAATCAAGAATTGCAAAAAATATTGGGGAAAAAACCTAATGTGTTTATCCCGCCTTCTGATCTGTATGACGATGACACTCTAAAGGCACTAAAACAACTGCAAATGAACGTGATAAGTTCCAGCATCTGGAGCGAAGACAAGTTTGTCACAGTAAATGGGAAGATAGTTGCAAACAAAGATTCACTAGGAATTTATCATGTGCCATCCATGACTAATTTTCAAATTGATCTTGGAAATGGGTCATACTGGGCAAGTATCCCAAAGGATATATTAATCTCTAGCATAAACTCTCATATCTCAAAATATGGTTACGATGTAATTCTTTTACATCCTCAAAATTTTGCAACATTTGCAAATGGGAAATATGCTAATACTGTTAATACTGCATCTCTTGATGAACTCTCAAGTATAATTGATTATGCGAAATCGAAACACATGAAAATAGTGACTCTGTCTGATATTGCAGGACTTGATCATGTAAATGCAAAACCAGTCACACATGTATCAAATACTACATCTATTACAAAACCCGTTGTAGCCGCAACTGTTACATCACCTATAACAACACCAATTACAAAACTAAATCAGTCTGGACAATCACCTAGGCTTGTTTCACCGGTTGCACCCAATGGTTCACTTACCCTGGATATGAAATATTTTGACCAAGAACGAGTTGGTGCTTATATGATATCTCTACAAATTTATCAAGATTTTAACCAAGTACCGTATTTGAAATTATCGAAGATATCTGAAAATCCTCTTACTGTAGTAAATCTTCCAATGTATCATCAATACAAAATAAAGACCTATGTTGGTGGTATGTTCTCAAGCGTAAACTTGGTTACACTTGATAGTCCAGAACAGGCTCTAGATGTCAACATACCCGAGGGTGGTGCAATGCATGTCACTGTCTATTACCATGATGGGGAGACTCCAATTCCTAATGCAAGCGTTTCTGTCATATCACAAGATAATAAAACGCGGGAAACTGTAACTACGGGTCCTGACGGAGTGGCGCCCAAGTTCTATCTTCCACCTACAACGTTATATGGTGACCATTATGTTGTTTTAGCCACACTAAGCACACATCTTTCATTTTCTTCTGTACCTGTAACACTTCAACCTGGAGATGAAAATGATATCAAACTAATTGCACCTTGGCCTCCCATAGTACAAAATCTTGTTACAGTTAAAGTGTACAACCAAACTCAGATCCTGTCTTCATCTGAGAACATCTATGCAGTTGACATGTATGATGACAAGGGGACCAAAATAGTTGAATCTGCTCTAAACATTCATGGTGAAGGATATTTCTGGTCTATGAAAATAGGTGACTATGTTTTCAAAGTTGTTAACACTCGCAATGGTCAGGTACTGGGTAATCTTGTTGTTACACTAGATGGTAGCAAAAATAATTTTGATTTGATGATACAGAACCACTCGGTTACAACAAAAGGAAATCTGGGCAAAGGAACTGCAACGTGAAGAATCATCTGGACGTAGAATTTGGTATGTTAGAACAAAATATTGAAGATCCTGACAAATTTGAATTTGAAGAACATGATGATCTGCGTGAGTTTTTTGAAGATGATGCCACTATTGATGATCCTTATGTATTGTTTTAGTTTGTAATATTGTGAAATAGAAAAAGAGAGTTTTGGGAGATTTGCAACAAAGGCAAGATGTGAAAACTTTTAAAATTCTATCTTGTCTTTCTCATTGAGAAGAAATTTTTTAGACTTTCTTACTCCTTTTAGATCAAACCAGCTTATCTTTAGGGTGACTTTTTTACCCTTGATCTCGTCTATTGTTATCTTGTCAGCTGTCTTTACAAGACTCACTTAATGTTTGATTTGGCATTTTTCATTTGATATTATTTTTCAATTTGATTCTTGGGACGAAATTTTATACACATCTAGTTCAAAATATTCCACGCTGTAATTTTTTTCTGTGTCTATTTATCATAATGTGATCGATTAAGCTTATTTTTATGAAAAATCAGCTATTTTGTTGAGTATGTATAATATGTAAAAACTAGTCAAATCTGTGTATGCTTCAAACATCACAACTGAATAGAGATATTGAAACCACATGCGTTATGATAAACTGTGAATCTGGTTCTGAAGCAAGAATAATTGATGATATACATGAAATCAAAGGCGTAAAAGAGTGTGTTAGAACAACTGGACCACATGATATTTTGGTCATTGTCGAGTCAAATACTGTGGAACTGCTCAAGGAAATCATTGAAAACAAGATCCGCAAGATTCCAAATGTCACTGCCACAACAACACTTGTCATAGCAACCAAGTTCTAAGAACAAATTCTCTAGTGGTATAATAACACAAAACTACTTGTGTAGGTACACCGTATTTCATACTATGAAGGCAATGAGCTACAAAAAATTCCGTGAATCAAAAGCTACCCATTATGATACCATTGAGGGAAGAATGGAAAGATCTCAGATTATAAAAAAACTAGAATCATTTCTGACTCAAAAGCTAGGTGAAGGTCAAGATTTTTTTGACCAATACCGAGTGCAAGAAGAATAAATTATTTTATCATACTGTGGGTTAACTTGTCATGAATCTGTGCTAGGATGAGTTCTGCTTTTTCTTTATTCTCGAACGTCTCTACCTTTTCGTCCATAATTGCATCAATTTCATAGCTCTTGTCTACCAAAACATTTGCCACATGATCATCTAGTGTGCCATTGCCCATGAGATAATATGCAAAGACTGTATTTTTCTGTCCAATTCTGTGCAACCTGTCTTCTGCTTGTCTATGTATTGCAGGACTCCAGTCAAGTTCTGCAAATATTACATATCTTGCTCTGCTCAAGTTTATGCCTACATTTCCAGCCCTGAGGCCTGCGATTATTAATTTGGTTTCACCATTTTGAAATCTGTCTATTCCTTCCTGTCTTTCCTTGTCGCTCTGGCCTCCAATGATTGCTGCAGGCGAATATTCTGAGAGGCTTCTATGAAGTAATTCATGAATTGCTTTATGATGACAAAATACTACGACACTTTCTTCAATCTCCATTATGTTCTTGACAAATTCTATCACATGAGGAACTTTTGCAACACCTGCAGCTTGTCTTTCACTTTGTATTGCTCTCTTGTATGATGAAAATTTATCAAATGCACTTGTTGCATTTTTTTGTTCTGCCTCTAATCGCTCCCAAATTTTGCCAAGTTCTGCTTGGTAGTAGTTGATATCTGAATCAATAAGTTCCTTGTACCTAACTTTGTCCTTTAGTTCCTTTAGTACATCAGATTTTTTTCGTCTTAACATAACATGTTTGCGTAATTCTTCTCCAAGGCTTGCACGTTTATTTTCAAGAACAATTGCTTTTCCTTTTTCATTCACATAACAGAAATATTCACAAAACTCCTCGAATGTTCCAAGAAGACCGGGTCTTAGTATGTCAACAATCGGCCATATTTCAGAACCTCTGTTGTAAATTGGTGTTCCAGATAGGCCAACTCTGTATTTGACTGAATCTAGCGCAGCAAGTTTTTTCACAGCTGTATATTTTTTAGTAGTCTTTGATCTTAGATGTTGTACTTCATCACAGACAATTGTCTTGATGTTTAGTTTCGCGAGATCGTCTATCCTCTTGTGAAGTAAATCATAGTTTATGATGTAGACATCATATTTTCCAAGTTCTTGTGCCTTACCTGTTCTTATCAAAACTGATGATGGATATTCATCTTCAGAAATTTTTCCATTCCGACTACGTTTTTTGAGGAATTTTTGAGTTTCTCTCTGCCAATTGTTTAGTGTAACAAGTGGGGCCACAATCAATACTGGGAATGTCTTCTTTTCTGTCGCAAGATATGCAAGGGTCTGCACAGTTTTTCCGAGGCCCATTTCGTCTGCGAGCAATGCGTTACCATATGATTTTAGTAAGAAATCAAGACCTTCTCTCTGAAAGTCAAGCAAATTTCCCCGAAATTGAGGTCCAGGGCTTGCCTTACGGAGCTTTTCAATTCGTGTCCATTTTTTTTGTGGAACTATGACCTTGCGAACTTTTCTATGCCATATCGACTTTGATCTTATTTCTAGTGGATATCTGTCCATTATCCATTTTATCTTCTCTACATTTTGGATTGTATCTGGTACTATGGCTTCTTCTGGACCGTTACCATACCATGCATGAGGTATGACTCGCGCTACCATGCTTACTGCTCTGGGGCCTGTTAGTTTCCAAGTCCAGTTTTTTGAATATGTGTCTAGAACATATTCCAGGGTGCCAAATTCTTTCATAAGTTATAATTCTTCGACATTGGTAATCTCGATTTATGAATCTTTTACTTTGTACAATTGATCGCAGTTTTATTGATTTATGGCATCTTTGAATAATTTTTAAAAGAAATTGTGATACTTTTACAAAAAATTAGTATTTAAAACTGATAAATGCTTGAAAAGACTCTTTTACAAAAAATCTACTGGGTCGACTGTTTTCGGAATTTTTTTAGTTTATTAAATCCCAGACTCTGACCGAAGAATTTTTTCACATAAAAATAGGCGACAGCAGTTGCCAGTGCAGCAGATGTAACAACAGTAGTAACGATGGGCCAAAATACTGTCTCATGGTTTGGGTATAATCCAAACACTGTGGCAATTGTGTTTGGTACAAGTTCAGCTGTTCCAGCTACTGTCCACCAGATGATTAGAATGGTTACCTTGTTTGTAACTTCGGTCTGGACTACATTGACTCCTGTAGCGACCATCTGCATGATGTTTTCTGACATTTGTATCTGTCTGTCAAGTCTTCCAAGAATTACTTCAAATTTTGCAAGAATTACTTCGTTGTCTGAAACCATCTCAGCATCACCATATTTTAGATTGTGTACTGTATCATAACTTGCCCATGTTGCATTCAAAAAAGTCAATAATGATGTTCGTACGTTTGATAGTTCTAAAGATATGTCTCTTGTAACTTGTCTTGAGCCTGCAATATCTATCTCAAATTGTTCTGCTCTTTCTACTATGAGGCGTAATATGGAAAAATTAGATTCACTGATTTCATCTATGATTCTTGCTAAAAGTATTGTCTGTCTATCTGCCCAACTGTCAGCTTCTTTTGGAAGTTTTCGTAAAAGTGTGGGGGCATAATTATACAAACGCGTAATCTTACCACCGTAATCATCATGAATTGTTACAATCAGATCTTTTTTCATAAAAATCAAAATGGGTGCAGTCAAAGTTTTGTTGTTTCCAGGTACAACAAAAGGTATCATGAGTCCTAGTGTGTCTCCTCTGTCCTCATAACTTGATACGTATCCTGATAATAGTACGGAAGGATCCATGGTGATGTTTAATTTTTCTAAAATTTTTGGTGTTTCTCCTATGATGTTGTCCACTACACATTCAATCCAAGTAAGGTGCACTGGGGATGCTATATCTGATAGTTCTTCTAGGGTGACAGTTGGTTTCTTAAACGGTGTTCCCTCTTGCAATCCTGCAACACTTATTGTCTTGATCATGTCTTAGATAAAAATTTGGACTTATATACACTTATTCGTGAACAAAAACTTACCTAATATTTTTCATAATCTATGGGTGTTTGCAAAAAAGTTTGTAAGATAAGATAAAATTAGAACTTTACAGTATGTTGTAAAACCCATGTGATGAAATCATCCATAATGTCTAAAACAGGTATGTGGCCAAAGCTTGTGTGAACTCTGGAATCATAATGACAACCATTGTGATTTCTCTAATGTTTGGATTGTTTATTCAACTTGGTAATGTCTATGCTGACGCTACCATGAATCTTGTCCCTGCATGGGTAAAACAAGTTGCATTATTGTGGTCTCAAGATGAGATCTCTGATACTGATTTTATAAATAACATGAGATGGCTTGTAGAACATCGGATTATTCCGGTCGAAGACCTTATTGGAAATGTAAATGGGTTTATGATGCCTGATTCTGTGAAAAAAATTGCGTATTCTTGGAGTCGTGGAAATGTTCCAGACAGCGAGTTTGTTCATGGAATTGAATATCTGATTCAAAATGGTGTGATAGAACTAGATGACAATTTTGTGTCAAGGGTACAGCAAGAAAGAATATCTCAAATTTCAGTACAAAATGACACCAAAAAGTCTGTAGTTATTATTCCTGTTTTTACTGCATCCGCGTACTCTGAACACGGTTTTTATTCATATTATGCAGGTAATTGTGATACCCTTTGTCTAACATCTATAATCTACACTAATGTGCCTCTGGGATATACTGCAAGTGGACAAGCCTGTGAATGTTTTAGAATCCTTGGGGTATTACACACTTACAGATATTGATGTGGACAAAAATCCTAAGGTTTTGTTACAATATGATAAAGTGATTTTATTGCACAATGAATATGTTACACAAAAAGAGTTTGATGCAATTACTACGCACCCACATGTAGTTTACCTTTATCCTAATGCACTATATGGCAAAATAGTTGTGAATTATTCTGCCAATACAATTACACTGATTCGTGGTCATAATTACCCTGACGTAAAAATACGTAATGGTTTTGACTGGAAATTTGATAATTCTAATCTAGAATATGATACACAATGTAGTAGCTGGAAATTTTATGATGTGGTGAATGGAATTATGCTCAATTGCTATCCGGAAAACCACCTGTCGCATAATGTTGGGTTATTGAAGGCAATAAAAGACTATTAAATATGATATGTTAAAAGATCCAAATTCAACATCTTAACATAATAATATGAGTTTTAAACGGAGTATTGACAATGAAAGTTTTAGTTGATGAAATGTATGATGGATTTGATGCAAAACTCAAAGAATTTGGCTATGATGCATTTAGCGTAAAAAAACTAATAGCCGAAGGAAAAAAACTGTCAAGTGACTATTCTGTGATAAAGTATGCTCATGAAAATGGAATGATTGTTGTAACAGAAGATGTGGAGATTGGAAATGCATGCAAGGAAAACGATATCAGATGTGTGCTACTTGATAGTGAAACAATACTTCAGATAATTCTAGAAGAATTGAGCAAGTATAAGGATCGTTAATTGTTATTTGGTTTGGCAATTCTTTTTTTGGCTATGATTATTATAATTATGACCAACCCAACTATGACTGCACCATCAATGTAATCTGAATAGTGTCTTATCTTGGTCCATTGATCTCCTAATGTTGTACCAACATATGTCAACATGGTGCTCCATATTATGGAGCCAGCAAAAGTATAGATTGAAAATTTTTTCAAGTTCATCTTTGCGACACCTGCTGGCAATGAAATGTATGTCCTGATGGCAGGTAATAGTCTGCTTACAAATGTAGATCTATCGCCATATTTTTTAAAGTATGATTCTGTCCATTCGAGGTGAGATTTTTTCAAGAGCACATATTTTCCATATTTAACAATAAACTCTCTGCCAAGCTTTACACCAATAAAATATGCTACAAGCGAGCCAACTAGGTTTCCAATAGAGCCTGCAAGTATTATCAAAACTGGGTTAAGTTTTCCGGTTGATGCTAGATATCCAGAAAATGGCATGATTATCTCACTTGGGATTGGTATGAGCGAACTTTCTGCTACCATTAAAAAGAAAATTCCAATATAGCCTGTATTTGATATTGTCTGAATCACAAAATTTGCTAAATTATTGATGATGTCTAATGTAACCATGTTTTGTCAATCTACCTCATTTTTACTGTAATCTTTTTGTATCCTTACCACATTCCGCCAGTGCTGGTTCCTGGTTCATCAAAGTTTCTCTGTGGTGCATGTTTGTGTGCTTTTTTCATGTGTCTGTCTAGTCTTACTGGATCGTGTAGTTCGAGACCGCATTCCTTACATTTTGTTTCAGCAGGTCCTTCTTTTTTCTTGAAAAGTCCCATGTTCTAATCACACCATTTGAGATAATATTTCTTACGGAAAAACTTGCCAAAATATGTTTATGAAAATTAAAAGGCTCTGCGTAGAGAGAACCTACGCAGAATAACAACCAGACGGAATTGGTATGCTATGAAAAGTTATAGATTTGTTGTATTGATAAGGGTTACTTTGTGCATTTTATCAAGACATATTCAATGGTATGATCTGTAGCAGCCTGTTTCATTTTTAACATTGATTTGAACAATATTTTTTCTACATATGATGGATATATTTTTAGGATCTCTGATCTTAAGAACTGGCGATTTTGAATATAGTATTCTGCCAGAGGCAAGTACACATTTGATCCAACAAGTTTGATTTCAGTAATCTTGAGACCTGAATCTTGGATTGTTTTTTTGATTGTCTCCATGTCATAGTGCTCAGAAGACCATGTCAACTTTAAAATGCCAATTTTCAAAATGTTAAACTTTGATGGTTTTGAGAGTACTGGTATTGCAAGAATTGTAATTCCGTTTTTCTTTAGAATTCGTCGTGTTTCTGATATGAAATCCTTGATTGGTTTAAAGTGCTGCGCTGATTCCAATGCTATTATTCTATCGCATGATTCATCTGATATTGGAATTTTCACTGCTGTAGCATTTACCAGGTTTATCTCAGAGGTGTCTGTCTGTATATTTGCAAATTTGAGTTGATTGCGGTTTATGTTGACACAGGTGATTGTAATATTTGGATATGCCTTTTTCCAAAGAAACGCCGGTTCTGAAAAACCACTGCCTACATCAAGAATGTATCTGGTCTTTTCAAGTTCTGCCATATTTCCTACTAGATTACACAAGTTTGCTTGAGCAGTGGTGGGATCTTTTGTTGCAACATCCCAATATCCAAAATTAAGAAAATTTTTTCCAGTTGAAATCTGCATTAATCCTGAGAGGTAATTGTACATGTTTACAATATCCCCTTCTCCCCGTCGTAGTGTCCATAAAATGACATCTTTGGGATTAGGATTGTTCAATATGAAAAATGGTCACGTACTGGTGTATTAAGATGTGACTTCCTTACAGGGATACCTTTCAAATAATTGATCTTTTTATTTAGCTTGCATATGTGATTTACATACAATGGAAAAATGTGATTCTCGAACACGTGCATACAAGAATGGAAAGACTTTTGATCAATGTAGGGATATTGCAAAGACAGTTACTTTACAGATAAAAGAAAAGATCAACCAATCCGGTCAAGTGAGATGGGATGAAATTCTACAGACTGTGGAACATGATGAACTAGTGTACAAACTTACTCTGAAATATCTTAGACAAGATGGTTATGATATTGGAGACTGGAAAAACCCACGTGTAGTAAAATCTATTTAGAATCTATTGCACAACTCTCGTTTTGCGACTTTATTTTTTTGGCCATTATAATGGGTGTTACAAAAAGAATTGGGATGGATATTGCAATAAAGATTGTCTGGATTTGGGCCTCAAAGCTTGTTAAAAATAAAGTAAATGTTGTGGCTCCTGCTCCGAAACCAAACAACATGGTGAAAACTGTACCAGCACATGTAGGGCAGCCAACAAACAGCCCCGTCACTGCTCCAAATGCACCAAGTTTTCCACCGCTTTTTGCAATGGAAAATACTGCTGATGATAATGCAAAGTTCAAACCCACCAAAAATGATACCATGACTAGTAAAAGCAAATTCAATGGGATTATTTGCAATCCTATGTGTTCTGTAAAGAATGCAAAAATCATTGGCATGTAACCTGGGAGATCACAACATGGTGAGAGCTCTATGTGGGGAGGTTGTGGGAATCCATAATCTGTGGCATTAATGTCTGGTTTGTAGATTATTGTTCCGGATGTAAATGCAAAAAATAATCCGTATCCTATTGCACTAATGATGAAAATTTGTTTTGATCTTTTGTTGTGTATTGCATTTGCAATAATTGTTGAGATGGTAGAATCTGTGGATGAAATCTTTATCTTGTACATCTTGTACAATCCCCAACCTATTGAGGCAAACGATGCAAATAATACAAGATATGTTGCAACTGCAAGGTTTTGCAATGCAGGCATGGCAGCTGGAGTGATTATCAAATTGCTATTTTTTGCATATGCTAAAAATGATATGGCAATAGCCAAAAAACCAACTAGTATGAGTGCAAGATGAGAACGACTAGGTGTTTTTTGTTTCTCCACTTGTAAAAAATTTCCATCCTGACATTAAATTCTATCTCATATTTTCTCCAAAGTGTTTATCTGGGTAATTTTGTATCTTTATCTAGCCGTGAAGATCGATGAGCCTCAAGATTCTGATTATGCTGAAACCAAGATAACACATGTTGGTTTTGTAGACCCATATGGTGTTGAAGGACTCTTGATCTTACGTTCCGATGATGGAAAAGAGTTTCACATGCGTGCATTTTCAGGTGAGGTTGCAAGACACATATCTAATTTTATCGAGGGCCAAAGAGGTGCAATTCCGACCATCTACAATATGGTCGAAGAGATTGCAGAACTAAATGAGCTTGTACTTGTAAAGATCAAAGTATATGAAAGTGGCAGTGTTTTGCGCGCCAATGTTTACTTTACCGGAAAACATGATCTTGTAATGCGTAATTATAGAGCATCTGATTCTATAGCACTTGCAACATTTTACAATATTCCAATATTGGTCAGGAAAAATCTCTTGAAAGAAAAAATGGAAGCCTAGGTTAATACCTGTGCCAATTTTCCTTCTTGCTGGGCAATTTTTAATTCCATGGCAATTCTGCGGCCCACACCAAAAGTTTCTCCATACTTGTATTTTGTATATGGACTTGTTGTAGCAAGAATTGGATTTCCTGGAACTCGTAATGATACATCGTATACAACAATGTCTAGGTCGCGGGTTATGACACTCTGCAAAGAAAATGGACCGATGATTCCAGGGGCATATTCTTTTTTCACAGCGGTAACAAACTTGTCTCCAATGTCTATGACTTTTTCAAGTAGCGACTCTCTAATGCTTGCAGGCGTATGACCTACCTCAATATTTTGTAGTTCGATATTTGTCTCAAGTTGTTGTTTTGCAGGAAGTGAAACAAAGTCGTGAAGGTTTGTTTGCAATCTTCTTTCTATTCCAAGAAAATCCACTTCTTTTGATATTGGTGTATGGAAATAATTGAAATTGAAATAAGTTCCTATGACAAATTCCTCGATACTTGCAGTCTTGAGAGCCTCTCTTGAAATCAATCCTTGTTTTATCTTGGTCTCTGTCTTGTCTTTGTATTCTGCATATGATGATACATTAAAAAAAGCACGTTCAAGCTTGCGTTTTTTTTCCTGAACTTTTACTATGACTGGTCGGTCAATATCTTTTGGATCTTTGAACAGTCTTGGAAATCGTATCTTTGCTTTTTGCAACAAGTAGTACTGATTTTTTTTGTTGGCTCGCTCTTCTGCCTGGAACAATGACCTGTTTCCAAACAATGGCACCTTGAACTTGTTCTCCACCGCATCGTATCCAAGATATGCCGTGAGTGCTCTATGTGGAACAACTATTGTACTAGAATCTCTCAATCTTGACTGGATCTTGGGGGATAACATGTCTCGGAATTTTTTTACTATTATGATCTCGTCTGCAAGTCTTGAAAATCTTCTATAAGGCACTTCTCTTCCTTTTTGGCAAACTACCACTGTTTTGAAATTTTCATCTTTTGCACCATCCATTATTTCAAGTGCGGAATGACTTCCAAGTGCGCCAATGGTTAGTTCTGAATAGTTATTTACAATATCGATAATATCTGATTTTTTTATCACGTCGTATCTATTTTACTTGGGTAAAAAAGCGTTATCTAAAGAAAACGTGATTATTTCCTATTAAGAATAATCGCCTGGCAAAAATGGAATTGAATTTTTGAAAAAACTACTTGAGGTCTTCCTTGTCTTTGAAATCTTTGAGCTCTTTTTCTGATTCTAGTCTGCCTTTCTCGTACTCGCCCTTTGCCTTTCCAAACGTTTTTGCAAGTTCGGGGATCTTCTTGGCACCAAATATCAAAACCCCTACTATTACTACAGCAATTATTACATTTTCGTATGCCATTATTGGCTTAAATGCGGCAGATCAAGATTTAAGTGTTCCAATATTTTTTACTTGCCTCTCTGATACTATCATCCCTATTAGATACAATATGATCATTGGGACTGCAACAAACCACATTGTAACTCCGCTACCGTCTGGTGTAATTGCTGCACCTAGTATGACCATTGCAATAATTGCATACCTGATGTTGTTTCTCCAAAATTTTGGGTTAATCAATCCAGATGCAGTAAGTGCATACATTATCAATGGTAACTGGAATGATATTCCAAATGCAAGAATAAACTGGAGTACAAATGTGATAAAATCTATTATGTTCAAAAATGTGAGCAAGTCTGCAGATTGGCCATATTTGTAAAGAAATCCTAGTATGTATGGAGTGACAAAAAAATATGAAAACACGCCTCCTATTATGAAAAGTACAATAGCTGGAATTGTTATGTTTCTGATTATCTGGATCTCTTTTCTATGCAATGCTGGTGCCAAAAATCCTACAAATTCTTTGACTATGACCGGCATTGAAAATACCATGCCAAGTAATATTGCAATGTAAAACTGGGAAAAAAATGCCTGACCTGGGGCTGTCTGGATTAATTGTACTGTGGATGGTAACAGATGGTGTTTCATCGATATTGTTGCCTGTGCTGCCATGTTGTTAAATGGATTAAATGTTGGATAGTACAACTTGATTCCGTTGTACATAAATGATGTAAGATGAAAACTGAGGATAAAAAATGAGATTATTCCTATTGCAATAACTGATCTGAATACTCTTTTTCTTAAATCTTCAAGATGCTGACTTATGGTCATAGACTTGTCCATTGTAAATTATAAAATGGACAGATCTGTATTAATAGTGTTTTTTCTATAGCCCTGGAATTGGAAGTATCTTGCTTGCAGGTAAATTACTTTTTTCTTGCTCTGGTACAGTAAAGTTTTCAAACTCTATCGTAAGTTCAGTGCTTACCTCAAAATTATCGCCCAACTGGACTGCAAGATCCGCAATCTCTTTTGGCGCATATACTTCACGCGAGCCCTTTAGGAATATTCTTGAGCTTTTTTCTGCTGGGTCTCCACCAAACTTTTCCTTGAGGAATTTTGTTAGTTTGTCTACCTCTTCTTTTTCTATCATGTTGTGATAGAATACAATACCTTTGATTAAATCATAATCCCACGGGGTTCCATTTCTATACGAGTATACTCCAAAGACTGCACCATTGTCATCTTTTGGACATTTTATTTCCCAGATCAATACTTTTTTTGGATCGTACTCTGCCTTTCGAACGTCATCTACGGTGAGTTTCCAATATCTCAAGCGGCTCATGTTCTAGTCAATCGATGATTATTCACCGTTAATGAGCCTTACTAGACACAAACTATGGTGTATCGGGTGTCCGCATTCTCATAATTTGATATTTTTAATAATTTTTGTCCAGTTCTGTTTGATGTTGTAAATTCATACGGATCAAAACTAGACTCTTTTTTATATTGTTGATTATGATCTGAAACGCAAGCGACAATGGATGGAACATTTGACTTTCATGGTACTACTATGACAATCAAGTCATTAACTTCTGAGACTGGTGGCGCCTATACAATACTTTACGCAGTTCATCCTTCAAATGTTGGGCCTGCACTACATCTGCATCCTCGAGGTAACGAGTGTTTTTACATTGTCAAAGGCAGATACAATTTTGTACTTGGAAACCGGATAATTGATGCTATACCTGGTGATCTAATCATTGTGCCAAAAAATACGCCTCATAAATTCACCGTGGGAAATGAGGGCGGAGAGGTATTGATAATCAGTCCACCCGATTTGGAAAATTATTTTTCTCAGGTAAGTGAATTGCTACAAAAGGGTGCTGTTACTTGGGAACTGGAATCAGAAATAGCCCAAAAATATGGTCAAGTTTTCCTAGAAAATACAAATCATTGGAAGTAGACTATGTTGAATAACAAATTCCCACGAGTTAAAACAATATACATTTTGGGAATAATTCTGACACTGTCAGGTTTTACACATCTTTGGAATGCTACGGGATTTCCAGATATTTTCTATGATGAAGGAGTGTACATGGAACGAGCAATGCATGTGCTAAATGGTCTTGGACTGCAAGACAGGTATTTTCATGATCATCCTTATTTTGGCCAAATTTTTCTTGCTTCTATCTTTGGTCTAATTGGATTTCCAAATTCATGGCATCCTTCAATTGACCAAAATTTCATTGCGTCACTTTATCTTGTACCTAGACTGATCATGGGTTTACTGGCAGTTTTGGATACTTTTCTTGTCTATCAAATTGCTGATGCCAAATATGGAAAAAAAATAGCACTTGTTTCATCCCTCTTGTTTGCAGTGATGCCATTTACTTGGGTAGTGAGGCGAATACTTTTGGATTCCATACTGTTACCGTTTCTTCTTACATCTATACTGCTTGCACTCAAGACGAAAAACTCTAACAACAAGTATGTGTTAGCATCTCTTTCAGGAGTTTGTCTTGGTGTTGCCATCTTTACAAAGATTCCTGTCTTTGCAATGATTCCATTGGTTGCAGGTCTTGTGTATTTCAATACTGGAAAAAATGTCAAAGCTCTTGTGCTGTTGTTGATTCCAATATTTTTAATACCTATGATATGGCCGCTTCAGGCAGTCAGCACACATCAATTTGACATATGGCTGAGAGATGTCATAGGTCAGACACAAAGACAAAGTTTTGGATTGTCATACATATCGCTAGTTTTTCTCAAGCTTGATCCAGTTTTATTCGTTCTTGGAATTGGCGGAACTATATTTGCAATTTTACGGAGACATTATTTTGTCTTGTTTTGGTTTGTTCCATTTGTAATATTTCTTCTTATGATTGGATACAACCAGTATTTCTACTGGATTCCAGTACTTCCAGTATTTTGCATATCTGCATCCAGTATTACTCAGTGAATATCTTGGAACACTTCAATAAGAAAAATCCGAACAAAATCTTGTCTTTTGTTGTGATTTTGGGGATTGCTACGTTTGGTTTGATAAGCACTTTTCTTGTCATAAGTGTGAATGTTACAAACTCTGAATTTCAGACCACTTCATTTATTCTACAAAATGTAAATGACAATGATACTACAGTGCTTGCCAATCCAACATATGAGTGGATTTTACACTATGTATTTCATAAAAATAACACACCAAATGATTATTCGTTTGTACTGTTTAATCATCTCAAAACTGATAAAATATTGCTTGTGGCAGATCCTCATTTTCTTGATAGATCTGGGGAGGGGAAAACAATTACAGCAAATCTATAATGATTCTAAAACAATAGCTACATTTGATGAGGATCTATCAAAATATGACTTGTCCATATACCCATATTCGAACATAAAGATGAATGTTGATGGGGAACATATTCAAATTAAAATGAAATGAGTCTACGTTACCTCAAAAAAATAATATGTTCCAAAATATTGCTTGAAATTGGTATTGCAACGGTGTTGGTGTCTTTTCTAGAACATATTTTCTAAATCTTAACGATGATCTCCTGTTCGAACTAGGAGAAAATATACGTCAGTCTTTTAAACTAGTGTGAGACCGTACACTTCAAGGGCGTGAATTCTATGAATACTGTGTTGAATGTGGAATCTATTCGTGACATGAGTAACATTGTTCCTGAACAATGTATATCAATTCTTTATTTATTGAATATGGAAGATCATGTGAAATGAATCTAAGAATTCTACTCTTCCTCTCTGTTATGGTAGTACTGGTCTTTCCACAATATGCCTTTTCTATAGAGCCTAGTTCTAACAGTTCCAATAATGCAATTTCTAACAGTACAAATTCCAATACTGTTATTCCCAATAACGTAAATTCCAATACGGTCGTTTCTAACAGTACAAATTCCAATACTGTTATTCCCAATAACGTAAATTCCAATACGGTCGTTTCTAACAGTACAAATTCCAATACTGTTATTCCCAATAACGTAAATTCCAATACAGCAATTTCTAACAATACAAATTCATCTATAGTGCCTAAAACAACCATTACAATTGATTCAACTTCTAGTACCATTACATCAAACTCTGGTACTGCAAAACAAGGTTCTCCTGTATCATTAACTGTGCGAGTCATGGACACATCTACCTTGCCAACTATTACTACCGGAACTGTAACCTGGAGCGATGGTAATCTTGGTGGCACATTCAATCCGCCTTCTTGTACACTTTCATCTGGAACTTGTACTGTATCATACACTCTACCTGCAAATTATGGTGGTGCAATAACGATAGGTACTAGTTATAACGGAGATGGTACACACTCTGGCAGTACTGG
Source organism: uncultured Nitrososphaerota archaeon (assembly GCA_963716995.1). Classification (GTDB taxonomy): domain Archaea; phylum Thermoproteota; class Nitrososphaeria; order Nitrososphaerales; family Nitrosopumilaceae; genus Nitrosotalea. The sequence continues at coordinate 142,578 of CAVQVB010000010.1, read as the reverse complement.
CACCTCAACTTTGACTGCAACGACTATTCCTAGTGTTACTACAACTATCACATCTTCCACAAGTTCAGGATCTCAAGTACAATTCACCGCAACACTTGCAGATGTGTCAAATCCACAAATTACTCCGACTGGAACTGTAACCTGGAGTGATGGTAATATCGGAGGTACATTTGATCAATCTTCCTGCATTCTTTCATCTGGAACTTGTACTGTATCATACACTCCACCTGCAAATTATGGAAGCAACATATTGATAACTACTGGTTATACAAATGACGGATCATTTTCCACAAGTACTGGAACTTTTACTCTGATGGCACATGCTCTACCTAATACTAGTACTACAGTAATACCAAGTGTTGCTACTGTAAACCGAGGATCTCAAGTACAGTTTACGGCTAAAGTGGATGATGCTTCTAACTTGCCAACAATTCAAACTGGAACTGTAACCTGGAGTGATGGTAATATCGGAGGTACATTTGATCAATCTTCCTGTACAATTTCATCTGGAACTTGTACTGTGTTATACACTCCACCTGCATCTACAACAAACTTGGTCACAATTACTGCTACATATGGTACAAATAATGAATATTCTGGCAGTACTGGAACATCTATTTTGACAATAAATTCTCTACCTAGTACTGCTACCACTGTAACACCAGCAACTGGTACGATAAATCAAGGATCTCAGATACAATTTACTGCTACCGTAACTGGTACGTCCAATCAACAAATTACTCCAACTGGAACTGTAACCTGGAGTGACGGTAATCTTGGTGGCACATTCAATCCATCTTCCTGTATTCTTTCATCTGGAACTTGTACTACTACATACACTGCGCCTCTGAATTATAATGGTGCAATAACGATAACTGCTAGTTATGGTGGAGATACTGCCAATTCTGGCAGTACGGGAACATCTGCTTTAACACTAGATGTTTTGCATAATACTGTAACCACTGTTACACCAAATGTTGCTACTGTGGCACAAGGATCTAAGTATACAGTTTGTAGCAACACTTGCAGATACTTCAATCTCATCAATTGTAACTGGAACTGTATCGTGGAGTGACGGAAACGCAGGCGGCTCATTTGATAATACTTCTTGTACACTTTCCTCTAATATCTGTGCGGTGTCATATACTCCGTCTAAATATTCTACAAATGCTGTGACAATCACTGCTACATATGGTGGTGACAGTACTCATTCTGGCAGTTTTGGTACTGCCCAGTCCACAGTAATTGTACTTCCATCATCGCTCTTGTTAAACACTGATCAATCGTATTATGCATATGGTGATGTGGTTACACTCTCTGTAATTCTTCCAGGTCAGAGTCTACAAAACATCGCCGTTGGAGTATCAAATCCAAGCGGTGACAATATTATATCAAGAACAATAACTACTGACGAAAATGGTACTGGTTCTTTACAGTTCAAGATACCTAATACGTATCAGACTGGTGTCTACCAAGACACAGTAAACGCAATTGTTGATGGTAGAAACTATACAAACTCAACCGAATTTAATGTAATAAAATCTCGTGGCGTTACTATTGACTCGGTACAAATTACAAATCAACAAGGAAATCCTGTCTCAATTCTACCACAGGGTCAAAATGGATTTGTCAAAGTTTCACTTTCATCCGGAGAACAAATGCCTGCACTCTTGACACTTAACCTCTTTGACGCAAACCAAAGTAGTCTTGGTACTACATCTATCAAATCCGTCTTGAATCCTGGGACATCTCAAATGACTCTCTCCTTTTTCATCCCGTCTAATGTACAAGTAGGGACGGCAAATGTTTTCACTGATGTATATTCTGACTGGCCAAATAATGGTGGAACGCCGCTTACTGCAGAATCATGCCTTGCAGCAGATCTTCAAAATGTATCCACACTTCCTGTTTCGTATGTGCCATCTGCACCACATAGTTGCACAGGCTCTACCAGTGGAGCATCTGGAGTTGGAAATGCGATATCTACTGCAATGACCAATAACCAAGCTGAAGTTACACTTGGGGTTGCAATTCAAAATGATTCTATGACATTTATGAGTCCAACACAGGCACATCTTCTTGCTCTTGCATATGCAAATAACACTGGACAAAATGTTGCAAACAATTCTGTTGGAACAGTAAATGTAAATCTAAACAGTCTTGATGCAAATGGAACAAATGCTGGTATTGTCGGCAATACTACTGGAATTAGTTCAGCACAATTTACAACTCTGGCAGGCCCTGATCTTCAAAATAATCCTGTGGCACTGAAAATTTTACAGGAAATTCAACAATCAAAGCAACAAGTGGCAAACATAATTGGAAATCAGACTGCTGCACAACTTAACCAACAATTGGTTTTGCAGCAGCGACAAGCAGCTGCTAGTCAGCTCAAACAAGATCTTACTACACTTGCAACAGCAAGTGCTACTACTACTCCTGATGCAGCATATGCTAGTTTTCTTGCAACTGTCGGTAACAACCAAACTCAATCCGTATTTCAAGACGAATTTAATTTCATGAAACAAAGAATCACAGTTGCAAATACTGCCATGCAGTCAGTTATCACTAGTGGTGGAAGCTTGGACCAAGCACTTGCAACATTTAACCAATATGCAACTGTGAATCATGTTCAAATGGTTGGCCTAAACAATGAGCTAAATGTTGAATATGGTCTTGCTGACAGCAAAATACAATCTTGTTTTAATAATGAAGGACAACTAACTGTTGTAAACGGAGTAAACCCATGTATTTCCAATGTTGAAAATAATTCTACTGGACCAACTGGAGTTTCCATTGTATCAGTACAACCTACGGATGAGCAAGGAAATCCAGTATCTTTAATCCAACGAGGACAAACTGGATATATCAAAGTGATAATTGATTCTAATGTAAATACGCAATCTCTTATTACCGTAAACCTCTTTGATTCAAATGTGAGCAGTCTTGGTACTGCATCTGCACAGTATACGATAAACCCCGGACAATCTGAAGTAATCTTACCTTATTACGTTCCAACTCAATCTGGAACTGGACTTGCTAGTGTTTATGCAAATGTATTTACCGACTGGCCAAATAAAGGAGGAATACCACAATCAAATGAACTATCATATTTTGTCGGTCTTTCATAGGAAATCCCCTCGTGGATTCCTGTTTTTTGCGGTAATTGCACTGCTAGCATTGCCTGGAATCTTGAATTCATTTGCTCAAGAAGAACAGTCAATTGTAATTACTACAAACAAGAATAACTATCTACCTGGTGACACTGTTGCGTTAAATGGAACTGTGACAGGGCAACCAAACGCGCTTGTCGCTCTGCAAATAAAAGACTCGTCTGGAAACTTGATATTAATCAGGACTGTATCGTCTGATCAAAATGGAAATTTTGTTCTGCAGTTCAAAATTCCTCCAACTGCCACATCTGGAAATTTTAACATTATTGCTAGTGCTAAAGTAGATGGATTTACTGTCACACAAACCAAGACTATGGTTGCAACAGTTCCTGAATTTGGTCCACTTGCAATGCCACTGTTTGGAGTATCTTTTATCATGATCATTATGCTGTTTACTTTTTCAAGCAAGTTCAAAAATCATACCTAGTGCAACCCGTAAAATCTATTACAAACATAGATGTCACTATTGCATGAATTTTGGCCTTTGTTTTATGTGTAACAGACATCGAGAACTTGACGCATATTATTCAACAAAATATGAAAAGACAGTTGAGATTTGCATGGATTGTTATAAATCAAAGCCGCTTGAATAAATCAGAAAAAAGTTGGAAAGTTTGTTATCCGTATGTCTTTCCACACGTGCTGCATTGCCAATGTCTTGATGTGACAGTCCATTGGTGTTTGTGTTGTGATTTAATCATGTTCTTTCTTATATTAGATATACAAAGGTAAGCATATAAGTCAGAAAGTGATAGTATAGTTATCAAGTGAGTAGATGGTAAGTTGAAAGAAGAAGAGTGCAAAGTTCTCCTTGAATCCTTGAAGGCATGCCCTATTGATAATACTTTTAAAATTATTGGAAAAAAATTCACTGTCCATATTTTACGCAACATGACAAAACTAGGCCAAAACAGATTCAACCAATTTTTGGACTCGGTAGAGGGAATAAACCCAAAGACCCTGTCTGCAAGGTTGCGTGAAATGGAGAAAAATGGTATAATTGAGAAGCGAGTCTATGCTGGCACGCCTGTGAAAATTGAATATGCTATCACAAAAAAGGGATTGGCTCTAAACCCAATACTTGAATCCATGGCTGTCTTTTCTATGCAGTATTGTGCCAAGGATATATTCAAGGATGGTAAACCCCGACTCTTAAAAGAGATCTATTCAAAACCTTCAGAAACTGCATGAGCGCTGTTGATTCCCAAACAAAAGATCTTGGTGTAGATTACTACTAGTTAATCTGCTTTCCGTATGCTCACTTGATATTTTAAATACTTTTCTTGTGTATAGTAACTATACAAATGATATCTACTAAACAAAAACTTGTAATTGAAAAAGATACAACGTGTTTGCATGATGGTACATCACACGGACCGTTTGTAACTGACAGCACTCGTGGAGAGATCATATGTGCAAAATGTGGAGCAGTTCTTGCAGACAAGGTAGAGGACTATGGACCTGAACAAAAATCGTTTACAGTAGATGAGTACAATAATAGTACAAGAACTGGACTTGGCTCTGCATTGTCAATTCATGACAAGGGATTGTCTACTATGATTGGAAATACAGACCGTGATGCATCAGGAAATTCCATATCTACATACATGAAGTATACCTTCAACAGGCTGCGAACATGGGATAGTCGCAGTAAATCAAATTCCACTGAAAGGAATCTGCGTTCTGCATTTGTCATAATGGGTGCAATCCAGTCAAAGATTGATATTTCTGATGCTGTAGTTGAACGGGCTGCATATCTGTACAGAAAAGCATTGACAAAAAATATCATTAGAGGAAGAACAATCTCTGGCATGATTCTTTCTGCACTGTATGTGGCATGCAGAGAATCCGGAGTGCCAAGAACCTTGCAGGATATATCGAGTGCAGGAAATATTTCATTCAAGGATCTATCCAGACACTATAGAGTATTTGTCAAGGCATTGGAATTACAAGTCGATTCACTAAATCCATCAGAATTTGTCACAAAGATAGGAACTTCTGTGGGTCTTAGCGAAAAGGCACAAAGGGATGCGCTTGGTATAATTGAAGTTGCCAAGAAAAAAGGTATTGCTGATGGCAAAAATCCTTTATCGCTAGCAGCAACTGCGTTATTCATGTCTGCAATGATGAATGGTGAAAAGGCAACTCAAGACAAGATAGCCAAGGCTTCAGGTATCAGTAGCGTGACAATACGCAATGTTGCAAAGGTGTTTAGAAAAAAGATGGAGATTGAGAAATAATGGGCATCGAGATAATCAGGTCAGGCGAACACTATGAAAACAAGACTGACTGGCTAAGGACATTCCACCATTTTTCATTTGCAAACTATCAAAACCCTGACAAGATGAATTTTGGACCATTACGTGTATTCAATGACGATGAAATACAGCCTGGTACAGGATTTGATTTTCATCATCATCGGGACATGGAGATTGTAACATATGTCATAGATGGAGAACTAGAACACAAGGACAATCAAGGAAATCATGGTGTGATATATCCCGGCGAAGTCCAAAGAATGACAGCTGGATCTGGAATAATGCATGCTGAATCAAACCACTCAAAAGACAAACCCTTGAGGCTGTTGCAAATGTGGGTATTTGCAAACAAGAAAAATCTCACGCCATCTTGGGAACAAAAAAAGTTCACAAAAAAAGAAATGACAAACAAGCTAGTGCCTGTAGTTGTATCTGAAGATAATCCTGATGCTAATGCATTACATCTACACCAAGATGCTACCTTTTACCTCTCTACATTAACTGCTAATGGTCAAATACAACACAAGTTGGAACCTGAAAGAAAATCATACTTGTTTGTAATCGATGGTAAAATAAAACTAGGAAATCATGCGATGCAAACAAGAGATGCTGCAATGATATCACAAGAGGACAATTTGGTGATGCATGCTGAAGAACCGACAGAATTAATCTTAATCGATCTGCCCGAGAAATATGCTGTCAATATATAAAATTCGCGGTTTTCTCTAAAAGTCATTTTGTAATCAACATGAGATTTATAACAATTAATTTGCATCAAGACAGTGCAGTACAAGTGGATAGCATTAACAAATACGACAATCTGCATATTGATGGCATCCCTTGATGCTAATATTCTCATTATAGCTTTACCTAGACTAGTACCAGATCTGCATGTTTCTCTGATTGAAACAATATGGATAATTCTCTCATATGGTCTTGTTACCTCGTCTGTTCTTCTCAGCTTTGGTAGGTTGGCAGATATGTTTGGCAGAGTTAAACTCTACAACTTTGGCCTGATACTCTTCACTATTGCATCATTTCTATGTAGTTTAGCACAGACTGGAACTGAACTTATACTATTTAGAATACTCCAAGCATTTGGAGCCGCATTTCTTTTTTCCAACAGTGCTGCCATCTTGACTGATGCCTTTGATGAGAAAGAAAGGGGCAAAGCACTTGGGCTGAATCAGGTATCTATTGTGATTGGCTCTGCATTGGGTCTAGTACTTGGGGGCATTTTGACTGAAACACTTGGTTGGAGAGCAATTTTTTGGGTCAATATTCCAATAGGGATTTTTGCAATTGTCTGGTCTAAGGCAAAACTTAGGGAACTTGGAACTATAGTGAAAGGCAAGATAGACTGGACTGGAAATTTAGTTCTTGTTGTGGGTCTAGTTATGATAATGCTTGGAATAACTTTCGGCTCTTTGCAGGTTATACCTTCTTTTGCTGCAATATTTCTCTTGGCTGGAGGATTTTGCATGTTGCTATTGTTTGGATATGTTGAATCAAAAGTAAAGGAGCCAATGTTTGATCTATCTCTTTTCAAACTCAGATTTTTCACTGCAGGAAATATCACTATATTTCTAAATGCGCTGGCAAGAGGTGCATTGGTGTTGATAATGGCATTTTATTTGCAAGGACCATCAATGAGACTCAATCCGCTCACAGCTGGTCTTTACTTGATACCTGTTTCTTTTACAATTGCAACATTTGGACCAATAAGTGGATGGTTATCCGATAGGTATGGTTCTAGGTTTCTTACCATACTTGGATTGCTAGTGTCCGCAATTGGGTTTCTAATACTTTCACAGATTGGACCTACTACGAGCTTTAATGATTTAGTTTTACCACTTTCACTAGTGGGTGCAGGGATGGGACTCTTTGCATCTCCAAATAGATCATCCATAATGAATTCAGTTCCACCTCAAAGACGTGGAGTCGCAGCTGGAATGAGCACCACTCTTGTAACGCTAGGCAACATAATTAGTCTGGGAGTGTCATTTGCACTGCTTGCTAGCACCGTCCCACTGTCTGAACTAGAATCAATTTTTCTAGGTTCTTCTAGTACCTTGAATGCTGGAGCAGCAATACCGAGTTTTATCAAATCAATCCATTTGATATTTTACATTTCTACCTTTGTCTTGATTGCATCGATTATTCCTGCTATCATACAACGTTCTCAAAAGGAGCATGTGATATACTGATGAATCGTTTTTTAATTTTTACAAAAATCATGACTTGAGAAAACATCCTTGTCCATTTTTGTGCTTAAATAATCTAGCGCTAGACATAAAGAACCTCATTTCCTTGTTGCTCTCACATGCATTCCAAGAAATCTGATGTTTTTGAAACAATGACATCTAAGATAGAAAGTGAATTTCCACAGTACTCACGAATTCATGCTAATTGGGAATTTGTACTGACTGACAAAAAAACTAAGGAAGTAAAAAATACAAAAAAATTTCAAATAATGGCAATTCAGAATGCTGATGAAAAACACAAGCACATTGGGATAATAATCTCTGAACTGAGTAATGAATATGTACAACTTCCTGATCTGATAGCGAAATTTCTGTTAGAACTAGAAAAATACAATGATTCCAGTATTGATGATACCATGAAAGACCAAAAAATATCTGATGTATCTACCTTTGAATTTACAAAAAATGTTTACTTGTACACTGACAAGTTGCTTGTATCAGAAGATGTATTGTACAAATATTTCAAAAAATATAATTTAATCTTGCAGATTAGAGTGACAAAACCAAATCCATTCTTGTGATATTCCAAGTACTAGTGAAGTGAAGACATTGGTTGTATCATCTGTGAGAAGCGTCAATAACGACTAAATATTCGATGATAAAAAACGAATGCATGGAAGTCATTCCCACAGGACGCCTTGAACTCTTGTCTGAGATGGAAGAAAAATATGAAAAAAAAGACAAGGAGTATTTTGTTGGCTTGTTAGATGATAATGATTTTGTGATAAGATGTAGAGCAGTGTGTATTCTTGTAGATATGGGCGGAGAAGATGTTGTTCCTCATGTTGCAAGTGTGCTAAAAAATGATTCAAATGAATTGGTACGACACGAAGCTGCCTTTTCCTTGGGACAAATGTGTCTAAGAAGTGGTATCAAACCATTAGAAGATGCAACACGAAATGATCCTAGCTTGTTTGTAAGACATGAGGCTGCTGTTGCACTAGGAGTGATTGGCTCTCAAGATGCAAAGGAGACATTGCAAAAAGCCCTTGAAGATTCAAGTGAGCAGGTTAGAGATTCTGCAGTGGTTGCATTGTCAAATCTGAAATTCATGGAAAGTCTGTCTAAGAATGAAAAATTTGCCAAGATGACTGGCGGCTAGATTGGTGTAACAACAGTTCCTTCTGGTGTTGACTTGAAATCGTAGATTGCATCAATATTTGAATTCTCAAATATGTCAGAATCATGTGTGATTATAATAAATTGAGAAATTGCATCAATGTTTGATTCAAATGCTTGCGCAAGTACGTTCACAAGAGATTTTCTTCTTTCTTGGTCCAAGTGAGTAGTTGGCTCGTCAAGGATGATGAAATTCAAATTCGATGATCCCATAAAATGCGCCATTCCAAGACGCAATGCAAGTGCTACACTTACTTTTTCTCCTCCACTTAATGATTCTAAATCAAGTTCCAAATTTCCTGCATGACACATAATTCCAATGTCTCTTGCTTTATCTTCAAGTGTAATTCTCTGAATTTTTACATTAAATGTTGAAAGATATTCCGAAGCTTTTTGTGATATGATACTCAACGCCCAGGAACGAAGACTTGTGGCAACAGGGCCGTCTCTGTTGTAAATTTGACTACGTATTGTCTCAAGGTTTGAAACATATTGTTTTACATCATGTAATTCTGATAACACTTTAACAATTTTTTCAGAATCATCTAGGTATATCTTTAATCTTGTATTTACGGCAACTATCTCTTGATCTAGCATGATAAGCGATTTTCTCTTTTGCTCTAGTTTTGATTTTAAGTTTTGAAAATCATTGATATTAAAATCTCTTGTCTCTTCAACTAGCGCAGATATTGATTTTATTACACTAGTTGAATATTCGTCAATTACATATTGCATGAGATTTCCCGTGTTTATCTCAAGGGGGATGTCTCTTGTATTGGCTTTTAATCGTGATATCTCTTCTTCCAGTTTGCTCAAATCACTCTGACTTTTGATATTGTTTGAAGACAAGATTCCTTCTGCTTTTGTAATTTGTTGAATTTTTACATCAAGTTCTCTTTTCTTGGTCTGAATCACGGTGTTCTCTTTTGTAATTGTCTCTGTTTTCTTTTTTAGTGCATCAAGTTCAGATATGATGTATTTTTCGTCAAACAATGGATTTAGCTTGTCGACTTTAGAGTCACAGACAGGACATTTGCCGTCAACCAAGTGCAGTCTGTTTGCAATGTCTTGCTGGCTTTGTATTGATGCAATTTTCTCTCCTATCTGTCTTGATTCTGTATTGATTCTATCAATGTCTGATTGTGCCTGCTTTGCATCTGATTCTACTTGCGATTTGACCGATGAGATTGACAAGCTGTCTGAACACTCGACAAGTCTTTTTTCCTTCTCTACAAGATCTCGTTTCATTTTTACTATGGAATCTCTTATGTGTCTGAGAAGATCTTCTTTTTTATTCTCTATCTCTTTTATCTTTAGTTCTTTAGGTGTGCTTGATTCTATATTTTGCTGTAAAATGGAAAACTCGTTTTCTTGTAATATCTTGTCTGACTCTAATTTTCTTTTTTGTGGTTCAAGCAATGTTATGTCTTTTGATAATGTATCAATTCTATTCTGAAGTGCATCAATGTTTGTATCATCATAATTCAGTCTTGATCTGATTGTAATTCTAAAATTGTCTATTGATTTTTTCATTGATTCGTATGCGATGTCAAGTTTGTCTATGCCAATTATTGCATTTACTAGTTCTTTGAATTTTTTCGGGTCTGCTTCAATTATTGCTTGCAGTTCACCTTGTTGTACGATGGATGCAACTTTGAGCTTTTCAAAATCTAATCCAATCAAGTCTTCGATTGTTTTTGTCATTGACTCTCCGAACTGTCTTCGTTCTCCTGCTGCAAGAGGAATTGTCTCGCCATTGATTTTTTCATGAAGCACTGCACCCACAGTTCCCTTGGAGTCTATCTTGCGAACTGCCTCAAACTGTCTATTTCCTATGGAGAACTCTACTTTGACATATGCTTGGTTGTTTCCTCTTCGTAAGAGCCCTTTTGTTGATTTTCTTAGGTGCTCACCGAACAACGCAAATGTTATGGCATCAATAATGCTTGATTTTCCAGCACCATTTTGTCCGACGAATACTGTTACACCTTTATCAAATGTTAATTTTGTACTCTTATGAGATAAGAAATTCTCCAGCTCAACTGACTGTAACATTTTTCACTCCTTTCTTGAATCTCTCAAAATTCTCAATCACTGCTTGATTTGCATCATCCGTGTTACCTTTTGACAATAGTGGCAAGAGTTCGTTTATTGCAAAGTTTGCCATGTCATTAGAACCAAGTATCTCTTTTGCGATGCGATACATCTCTTCTTCTATCTTCAGCGGTTTGTCCACAAAGACAGACCCAACAGATTGTTCTTTTGAAACATGTTTCCAAAAACAACGTAATGTCAGATCCGACAATTTAGAAATCTGCGCTTGTACAAGTCCTGGCTCTGAAATTTCGCCTGTGATCTTTAGTTCTATCACGGGTTTTCTTACAAGTGACCTGATCTTTTCAGATAATGTCTCGACATCCTTTGAAATGGTGTCCATTGAAGTATTGATAGAAAACTGTGGCCTGGTGTCAAGTTTTAGCCATGTTGGCTGTGCCTCGGATCCTGAAATATCTACTTGGTAAAACCCCTTTTGTGTCTCTTTTATTCCCTCACTTGATGTAAGTTCAATGGATCCTGGATATGCCAAAGGACCTCCTAGATGGGAAAAGTGTTTTAGCTCTTGCTCATGGAGATGACCCATTGCATAATATGTGAAATTTTTTGGAAGATCTGTGGAATTCAACTCGCCTGCAAACTTGTTAATTTCTGCAATTCCTTGATGCAAGACCAATATTTTATGTCCTTGGTGTTTCTTTGCCTCTACATCTATCTGGGCAAAATCGTTTTCAAATGATTCTATCTCTGCCTTTCTGTGCTTGTCAAATCCTGCAATTAGGACATCTTTGTAGATGGTTGGCTTGCCATTTCCAATGTACTTTGAAAATTCTAGATTGTGGTATACCCAGGGAACTGGGGTTGCTCTGATTCTGCTAATATCGTGCTCTCCTAGGATAAAGAATGATTCCACATTGTTTTTCTTTAGACGTTTTAATGCATTTGCCATAACAACAATTGCCTTTCCGCTTGGATTTGGGACATGAAACAAGTCTCCTGCTAGTATGACAAAATCAACATGATCTTTTATTGATGTGTCAATTGCCTCATCAAATGCAGTGTACACATCATTTTCACGTTCTTCTGAGTGATATTGTACAAAACCCAAGTGTATATCTGAAATATGTGAAAAGATCATCTCAATCTAGTAACAGATCTTTTTGAATCATTGATGTGGTAGATTCTTTTGCAACTTGTTTGAATTTGTCAGTCTGATTCCATTCTGATACTGCATTCAAGTCAGATCCTGATTTCTTACTCTTGACTTCATCTACGTGTACAATTGATGGTAGATTTACCCACTGTCCAATCAAAACAGCATCACCGATATTCAAAGATGAAAGTTGTGATAGTAGGTCTTTGCTTAGTGATTCAGCTGCTGATGCAATCTGTTGTTGATCATCGTCTTGTACTATCTTCATTATTGCAAGTGAGCCCATTTGGCTTAGTACATTTGGATCAATGTTTCGTGGTCTTTGTGATACAACACCAAGACCAATTCCAAATTTACGTCCCTCTCTTGCTACTTTTGATGCCCAATACTTTGTGTCAGTATGTTCGCCTTTTGGAATAAAGACATGAGCCTCTTCTATTATCACAAATATGGGTGCAAGGAATTTGTTGCTTCTTTTGCTTGAAGACTTGCCCTTTCTTTCCCAGACTGCATCTTTTCTGTGTTGCAGTAATTCTTGCAAATAATATGCTAATCCTGCATTTGCTTGTCTCTCGCTGAGTTCTGATATGTTCAATACGTTGACCCTACCTTCCTTGATGAGGTCTACTGGGTCTCCACAATCTGGGTCTAGTATGTCTGAGAATCTGTGTTTTGCATCATCTATCTTGTCTAAAACTCTGCTTGCACTGTCTGCATAACCCTTGGTAGTTCGACCAAAAGATGATGTGCTCTCTTCTAGGGCTTGCCAGAAATCCTTTGATTGTTTCACTGATTCTGTAAGGGATTCTCGTAATGCTCTTTGTTGCTTGTCTGCATTCTCTCTTAGTTCAATTACTTCTGCTAGCTTGTCTGCAGGTAAAAGTCTGGGATTTATCTTTGCTAGCATGTAATTCATCTTGGATACATCCAGGTTTTCATAATCATTGTGGTAATCAAAAATAATCAAGGTACCATTTAGTGATGCAACATGTCTTGCAATTAGGGATACTAGGTTGCTTTTTCCCATGCCTGTCATTGCAAGTATGGCTAGATGTCTTGATACAATTTTGTTGACATTAATCTTGGCCTCGATGCTAGAGTTTCTCAAAAGAGAACCAATTCTTACCCATTCTTCTGTTGTAGGTCCAAATATCACGCCAAGATCTTTTTGAGTTGCTTCAAGAATTGAAGTGCCAGGCAGTGGAGGCACTGCAGGTAAAATCATCTGACCCTTTTGCAATTTATCCAAAAATCCTAGTATTCCTATCTTTACTTTGTAGTTTTTATCTCGTGAATTGATATCTGCAACTTCTTTGCTTTCTACAGCTTCATCAAAATTTCTAACATCTGTTAATGCTTCACTTGATATGATTGATTTTTCAACAAGCCCTAGAATCTGTCCATCCTGTGAATCAATTATTACATATTCTCCAACTGAAAGCGGCTTTGATGATTGAGCCGTAACATCTGTAGGTCTTGATTCGCCTATTACTACACCTATTGTCAACTCAATACCTCTCTTGAACCAATTTCATTTCCTAGTCCATATAGACTAACAAGTCTTGCAAGATCTGAGTTTGATATTTTGCAGTTTTCATGTGCAAGTTTTAATGAGTATGGATATCCGCCCACACTATTTTTTGTTATCATGTCAAGAAGTGATTTTATTTCATTTTCCATGTGGTTTGAACCTAAAAGTTCTATCTTGATTAGTGGAGTAGAGTCTCTTAGTCTTGCATAGACATATGATACTACTTTTCCAGGTCCAAGACTTGTATCTACAAATATTTTGCTAAAGCCTGGTGTCTTTACTGCATGGTTGTAATAGAAAATATCTCCTGCCATGGAACCAAATTTTTCAAATTGTTTTCTTGCTGATGATGTCTTTGATATGAAAATTACATTATTTCTTTTTTTTATTGCAGATGTGATGGAATTTCCAAGTGATGTCTGTCTAGTAAGAAACTGTGAATATAGTGAGCCATCCAATATCACCAAATCTGCGCTATCTACTGAGTTGATGCATGCCTCAACCTCCATCTTGCTTGCCTGTGTCTCAAGTTCAGGCGTGGGTTGACCTAGTCCCTGATTGTGATTCTCTGTTATTATCTTGCCATCTGATTTGATTGATACGCCAGTTACTACCCATAATTCTAGCCCCTGAAACTTTGTACTGTTGTAGCTACTGTCTATTCCTGCAATTTCGGCATCTTTTTTCTGGGGCGTATACTCTATCCAGTTTTCCTTGGCTGTTTTGATTATCTGATCAAATTTTTCGCCCTTGAAAATTGATCTTGCCTCCTCACGTTTCTTTATTGCATCACGGTATACCGTATTTAGCATAAAACACCTTTGCCTGCAGAGATAAAATGTTTCTCGTTTGAAATAGATTTGTTCCCAAGCTAACGCAAATTCAACACAAATCTAACTAGTTAAAATGACAGTATCATGTAATACCTGATATGTTTGAAAATGAACGAACATGGGCACGGTTTGTCGAAAACAATTCCACTGATGAATTTCACAAAAAATTTGACAATGCTGTAGATGACAATACGCAAAGACTTTGGAAAAAACTATCCGATGATAATAGGGGGAAAAGAGATCTTTTCAAGTAATCAATTTCAAGTTAGATCCCCTGCAGACAAGAGTCTTGTATTGGCAAATTTTCCTCTTGCTACAAAGGATGATACTTTACATGCAATTGAATCTGCAAAGGAATCATTTTACAAATGGTCTCTAGTACCGTATCAAAATAGAGTCCAGATATTTCGAGAGATTGCAGACCTTTTTTCTCATGACAAGTTTAATCTTGCGGCTATCCTTAGTTTTGAAAGTGGAAAGAACAGGCTTGAGGCAATGGGTGACCTTGATGAGTCAATGGATTTTATGAGATTTTATGCTGAACAACTTGAGGTAAATGAAGGATTTTCAAAAGACACTAAAAGTGCTTCTCCAAACGAGAAGACAAAAAGTACTCTCAAGCCATATGGGGTTTGGGGAATAATTTCTCCATTTAATTTTCCTTCTGCAATTGCGATAGGGATGACATCTGGGGCTTTGATAACTGGAAATACAGTTGTCTTGAAACCATCAAGTGATGCACCAATATCTGGATTCAAGTTTGTTGAATTGATTTACCAAAAGATTCCTCCTGCCGCAATAAACTTTGTAACAGGTGCTGGAAGTATAGTTGGAAAAACAATACTTGAAAGCAACATGGTTGATGGCATTGCATTTACTGGCTCAAAAGAGGTTGGAATGTCTGGCTATTCTACATTTGAAACCAGCCATCCTAGGCCATTTATCTCTGAGATGGGAGGAAAAAATCCTGCAATAGTTTCTGCATCGTCTGATATTGACAAGGCAGCAGACGGTGTCATGCGTGCAGCATTTGGTTTTAGTGGTCAAAAGTGTAGTGCATGTTCTAGGGTCTATGTCCACAAATCTATTGCACCCAAGTTTTTGGAAAAACTTGTTGCAAAGACTGGCGCATTAAAAATTGGCAAGCCATGGGAAAAAGATGCATACATTGGGCCTGTCATAAACGATGCAGCGGTAAAAAAATTCCAAAAGGCATCTGAGATTGCAAAAAAAGATGGAAAGAGTATTGTATGGTGGTTCTCTTGTATCCGATGAGCAGCACAAGGATGGAAACTTTGTCATGCCAACAATTGTAGTAAACCTTCCAAAAGATCACGAGTTGATACGCGAAGAGTTGTTCCTGCCGTTTCTATGTGTTGAAGAATTTGAAAACTTTGATGAGGCACTTGCTTTGGCAAACAAGAGCAATTATGGATTAACAGCTGGAGTCTTCAGCCAAGACAAAAATGAGATTGAAAAGTTTTTTGAAAAAATCGAGGCTGGCGTTACATATGCCAATAGAGCCGCTAGCGCTACTACTGGTGCAATGGTTGGAGCACAACCGTTTGTGGGCTGGAAAGACTCTGGAATATCTGGCAAGGGTGCAGGGGGAGCATACTATCTTTTACAATTCCTGCGAGAACAGACTCAGACTCGATGTGAGTGAATAAACGAACTTCCAAGAAGAAGTATATTGCGTTTTCTT
Organism: uncultured Nitrososphaerota archaeon; assembly: GCA_963716995.1. Classification (GTDB taxonomy): domain Archaea; phylum Thermoproteota; class Nitrososphaeria; order Nitrososphaerales; family Nitrosopumilaceae; genus Nitrosotalea. Next base: position 126,487 of record CAVQVB010000010.1, on the reverse strand, counting down.
TCCTTTAGTCTTCTAATGGAATATGGAAGCCAGTTGGTTCCATATGGAATGTACTCTGAAACAGAAAATCCACTTTTTACCAAAACAGGTTTTATTTCATCGCGTATTCCCTTTAGCATTTGAAACTCAAATTTTCGTTCATATTTTTTTGATAGTTCCATTGCAGCATCAATTAACTTGGAATCATGTGTTGCAATTGCAAACTCGTTTCCTTGTTCAAATAAAACGTTCATCAATTTTCTATAGTTCTCATCTACTGCATGTCGTGTTCTGTATGCATTTGATGAATTTTCATGATATGCTCCCTTGACAAGACGAATCTTGGCACCTTTTTTCAAAAGTATATCCAGATCGTTTCAAGTACGTTTTAGGTTGGCTTGTATGACTACTCCTAATCTCTCATATTTTTCAAAGAGGTTTTGATATATTTTGAATGTGGCATCTGTGTATTCTGATGATTCCATGTCTATCCAAACAAAAGACTGGGATTGTAGAGCTTTTTCTATTATGATATCAAGATTTGAAATACACTCTTTTGCACTGATAGCTAGTCCGACTTGAGTTGGCTTGATGGATAATCCCCCCGTAATCTTTGATCTTCGCAAGTTTGAAACAAGTGTGAAATAATCTGAGACTGTCTGACTAACCTGTGCTTTGGATGTCATGTGCTCGCCTAGCTTGTTCAAGATTGCATTCATTCCATGCACGTTTGCCTGACGCGCAGACTTAAGAGCATCATCCATTGTATCTCCTGCTATCCACTGTTTTGCTATCTTGAACAGGACTTTTTCAATTAATGCAGATTCATGTTTTTCCAACTTGTCCATCTTGTATTAGTTACTTTGATAATTCAATATTTTGTTAATTCAAAACCTGATAACAGATTTAACGAGGCCGAGCTGTTGAGAAATTTAGATTGAAACGAGTGGGATTACTTGGATGTGGGGCAATAGGATCAGAGATCGCACTTGCAATAGATTCTGGAAAAATTTCTGCAAAACTTACTCATATCTATGACTTTTCAAAAGACACTTCTGGCAAACTTGTTGACAAGTTACAAAATAAACCGGTTGTGACAGAAAATGTTGGTCTGCTTGCAGCATCTCCGGTAGATCTGATAATAGAGGCTGCATCACAAGATGCTGTACGAGATGACATACTGAGCATACTACAAAATAGAAAAGATGTGATGATAATGAGTGTGGGTGCACTGCTTGATGAATCAATATTTGATATTGTGATGGATGGTTGCAAGGATTTCAATAAACGCGTCTATCTTCCATCTGGTGCCATAATAGGACTTGATGGAATTAGGGCAGTACAAGATGAACTTGACTTGGTAACTCTGGTAACTACAAAAAATCCAAAAGCATTGAAAGGTGCCAAGTTTTTTGAGACATCAAATATTGACATTGATAAAATCACACAATCAACTGTAATCTATGAAGGAAGTGCACAAGAAGCAGTAAGGCTGTTTCCTGCAAATATCAACGTCGCCGCACTTCTTAGTCTTGCAGGAATTGGCAGCGAAAAAACCAGAGTCAAAATAATTGCAGATCCTAGTACTGATAAGAATACTCATGAAATACAGGCTGAAGGAAAGTTTGGCAAGTTCTCAATCAAGGTGGAAAATGTGCCCAGTCCAAACAATCCTAAAACAAGCAGGCTTGCAACGCTTGCTGCAATAGAGTGCCTCAAAAAGATTTGCGGTACTCCTTTGAACATTGGCACCTGATTGGTAAATTTTGCCGTCTGGTTAGGTTGTTGCCGATAAATTTGTCAATATCATGACGCTTTAAAGATGAACCAATTCTATAGTTAGTTTGTACATGGATCTAAAGTCAGAGATATTAAAACTCAAAAAAGAAAAAGATGTACTCATTCTTGCTCATAATTACCAATTACCAGATGTACAAGATGTTGCAGATTATGTAGGGGACTCATTAGGGCTCTCAAGGCAGGCTGCAAAGACTGAACAAAAGACAATTCTTTTCTGTGGGGTTCATTTCATGGCAGAAACTGCTGCAATAACATGTCCTGATAAAACAGTACTAATTCCAGACCTTGGGGCTGGATGCTCACTTGCTGATACCATCAATGCCGAAGAGTTGAGAAAATGGAAGTCAGAGCATCCACAAGCAATTACCGTAGGCTATGTAAATACATCTGCAGAGGTCAAGGCAGAGCTTGATTATTGTTGCACATCATCTAATGCTGTTAATGTTGTAAAATCTATTCCAGAAGACAAGGAAGTTTTATTCTTGCCAGACATGTTTCTTGGTTCGTATGTTGCAAAGATGACAAACAGAAGCAACATGTTCATCTGGGCAGGTGAATGTCATGTTCATGCAGGTATTCGTTCTCAAGATGTACAAGAAAAACTCCGAGAGCATGCAAATGCTGAATTTTTAGTTCATCCTGAATGCAGTTGCACATCTTCAGTAATGTATGATGTTGCATCAGGTGACTATGGTTCAAGACAAGTCCAGATTTTATCCACTGAAGGAATGATGAATCATGCCAAAAATTCTACGGCCAAAGAATTTGTAGTGGCAACAGAGACTGGCATATTATACAGGATGCAAAAACAAAATCCTGACAAGAAATTCATACCCATGTCAGAGAATGCAATATGTCGATACATGAAGATGATTACACTAGAAAAAGTGTATGCGTCATTGCAAGAAAACAAGTACCAAGTCAAAGTTCCAAGGAATATTGCAGAAAAGGCTCATCTTGCAATCGAGCGCATGCTTGCAATCAATTAATTTCTAGACTTAGATCAAGGCCTATTACTGCACTAGTCAATCTTCCAATGGATATCATGTCTACTCCAGATCTTGCATATTGCGCCACGTTTGAATGATTTATTCCCCCTGATGCCTCTATCTTTACCCTGTCTCGCAAACCAAGACGCTTGAGTTCATGAATTATCTTTTTTATTTTTGGCGGTGACATGTTGTCTAGCATGATTATCTGTGCACCTTCTATTGATGCAGTAATTGCATTCTCTAGGCTCTCTACCTCGACCTCGATTTTTACATGCTTTAATTTTGCACGCTTGATCAAACGGAACAGAGAATCTGATACTGCAATGTGATTGTCTTTTATCATGACCATCTGGTCAAGTGACATCCTGTGCTTGTACCCTCCACCCATAGCTACTGCGTCTTTATCAAATATTCTAAGGCCTGGGGCTGTCTTTCTTGTAGAGTATAATCCAACTTTGGGGTTTGCAGCACGGATTTTTTTTACATACTGGTTTGTCTGGGTTGCAATGCCGCTCATCCTTGACATTAAATTCAATGCAGTTCTCTCACATGATAATATTGGATAGGTGTCCCCTGAAATTGTCATTATCTTTTGGTTTGGAGTTATTACCTGTCCGTCTTTTTTGTGTACTGTGACCTTGCAGCCTCTAGATGAAAAAATTTCTTTTGCATATGATACACCTGCAACAATACCATTTTCACGAGATATTATGGTTGCAGTAATTTTCTTTCTTTCAAGTAATTTGCTTGTAATGTCGCCGCTTTTGATATCTTCGGCAAGAAATCTTTCTAGTTGTTTTTTTGCACTTGATTGCAACCTATGTTACCTTGAGTGCATACTTGCCTTTCTCTTTTATTCCAAGAGATTTGGCAACAAGAGAATTTGTTGGGTCTACAACAAGAACTGAACTACTCCAATCTGGGCTAAGGTCTGATGATTTGCATATTGGACAAACTTTTCCAACTGTTACATACTTGCATTTGCGACATGCCAATTCTCTTACCATTTTTTATCACTTGGTCTCCGCTGTCTTTTTGGTTTTCTCTGGAGTTGCAGCAGCTGGTGCTTTGGATTTTTTAATCTCCTCTTCAATCCATTCGTCTGCACCCAAGAATGGTTGTCTGCATGTAATGCCGACCTTCATGGCTGCAGTCTTGCCAATTGACACTGCGGTAATTCTTGCACGAAGTGTTGTTCCAATCTTCATTGTTCTTCCACTCTGGTTTGCAAGAATCATGCCAGACTTGACATCGCTCTTGAGATAATCGTCCATAATTTGTGACAAGTGTAATAGCGCATCTGTTGCACCGATTCTGACGAATGCTCCAAAGTCTGTAATCTCGACAATTTCTCCACGGACGATTTCCTGGAGTTTTGGTGAAAATGTTAATGCTGTAAATTCTACTCTGTGATATGTTCCGCCGTCGCCTGCAATCACTTTGCCCATTTTTTCTACCTTGGTTTCAAGTATCATGATGACATAGCCAAGTTCTGGATTTATCATACTCTCATACTTTTCACGTAGGATGGTGATTGCGGCCTTTTTGAGAGACTCTCCAAATAGTTTAGGAGGTATTCTAACTACATCAGTAAGTGTCGATATAGAAAACATCCATAAATCGACATAAAATTTGAATTTATGAATCTTTGGATAATCTGAATATTATTTTTGCCTATGTTTAAATATCGTATTCGAGGTTTTTTACATTATGGTTTCAGTTGATCAAGTACTTTCTACTCTAGCTACTGTAATCGATCCTGATCTCAAAAAGGATATTGTTTCAATGGGTATGATAAAAGACATTGAGATCAACGGCGGTGATCTGAAATTTACACTAGAGCTTACTACTCCTGCTTGTCCGTTTAACGATGAAATCGAACAAGATGTTCGAAATGCAATTTCTACAATAAAAGAGGTTTCAAAGTTTGATCTCAAAGTTACTGCCAAAGTCATGGAAGGCCGTTCCCTTAGCATGGACCAGATGCTACCGACAGTCAAAAATATCATCGGCATTGCAAGTGGAAAAGGCGGAGTGGGTAAAACAACTGTCTCTGTAAACTTGGCACTTGCATTGGCACAGACTGGTGCAAAGGTTGGTCTACTTGATGCAGATATCTATGGACCAAGTGTTCCATTGATGCTTGGAATGGGAAAATCTGCAATGGAAGTTGACAATAATAAATTACAGCCTGCCGAGTCCCATGGACTAAAGGTTGTATCATTTGGTTTCTTTGCAGAGCAAGCACACCAGGCAGCAATTTACAGGGGACCAATCATTTCTGGAATTTTAAAACAGTTTCTTGTTGATACCAACTGGTCTGACCTTGATTATCTTATTGTAGACTTGCCACCGGGAACTGGAGACATTCCTCTTACACTTGCACAAACCATTCCTATCACTGGAATTGTTGTTGTAACAACACCGCAAGATGTTGCAAGCAATATTGCTGTCAAGGCATTTGGAATGTTCCAAAAACTAAACATTCCTATCATGGGAGTTATAGAAAACATGAGTTACTTCAAATGTCCAAACTGTACAACAGACCATTACATATTTGGAAAAGAGGGTGCAAAGAGAATGAGTGAGACACACAACTTGCCATTCTTGGGTGCAATTCCTCTCAACCCTGGTATCATGGAAGGCTCTGACAGTGGCAGACCAGTACTTGTAACTGATCCAAATTCTAGTATGTCGCAAGCATTCATGGTTGTCGCAAAAAATGTTGCGGCAAGATGTAGTGTACTTGCATCTCAGCTAAGTGATGAACTAAAAGCTGAGGTCGCAACTCAAAAATAGTTCAAAACAAAGGTAAATTGTGCGTCTTCCTGAAAATTTACGCTCTGCATTAAAAAAACCACTTGGGATTCTCATACCTGATTACGAAGTAACTAGGGGAAACGTTTCAAAAAATATTCCAAAAGATGCGTTTGTAATTACAGTAGGTGATGCCACTACAGAAAAGATGATATCATTTGGTCTCAGTCCGTCACTGCAAATTGTAGACATGCTTGAAAAAAGAAGCAAGAGGGACTTGCCAGGTGGATATGTAAAAACAATACTTGAATGTAAAAATCCTGCTGCAGAAATTACAGAAGAGAGCGTTTCTACAATTCGTCAAGCGTTTGGTATGGCACCTCCTGTGAGAATAATTGTTGATGGTGAGGAGGACTTGCTTGTTCTTCCAGTTGCAGTTTATGCGCCAGATGGTTCCGTAATATTGTATGGCCAGCCAAATGAAGGGCTGGTTCTTGTATCCCTGACAGAGGAGGTAAGAAATAAGGCTAGATCTATAATGAGTTCAATGAGTTAAGCGGGGAATGAGGAGACGGTGGCTGTATGATTTGTGATTAAACTAATGAATTTCTGACCCTACTTACCACTATAATGGTTGAAACAAAAAAATCCACAACTGCCAACATGAATTTTGACAACATGAATTAAACTTGGAATGTTATCCTTTGATCTTGTGAAGTTAGACCCTGATCTGCGTTTTAAGATACTTGAAAAAGTTGGAGTCTATTCTGCAAGATTTAGTATTTCAGAGCCCAAGATATTGATGACAACAAAAGAGGTGCTTGAGATGCCAAAAGAAGTGACTGAAGGGAGGAGAACATCTGCCTACAAGTATCTGGGGGTGTCATATATTCAGGATAATGTGGTCTTTGTCAATGTCAGAAAAATTCCTGATGAAAAGACTCTGGAAAATACTATTGTTCACGAGTTGATTCACATGAGATTTCCATATCTGAGTCATGGAAGGAGATTTAACAAGATGGTAAGACGTGGTCTTGCAGGCTGGACATTCAAGCCCTATTCAAAAAGACATTAAAATCCAATCAGGATTATTTTTCTTCAACTATTGTAGTCATGTCAAGCTTGTCTATCTGGGATACTATGGTTTGTTTCATCAATTCGCTATGTTGGGGACAAAACTTGAAAAAACCATCCACTGTCTCAAAGCAGCCACATATCCATTTTGTTTGCATGTCGCCTTCTACTGTTAATCTGTTATAGTCGCTTTTCTTTATCATGAATTAGTACCATATGCATCACGCTAAAAAGAGTTTTTAAAAATAACGGTTGAATCAAAAAATTGAGATTAGATCTTACGGACAGCCTTCCATCTTTTGGATGAAGTAGCCTTTCTTTTGGATCTCGTTGGCAATTGGTTCAGGTGCACCTTGTGAGTGGCAGAATTGACACTCTTCGGTTGAAACCTTTGACTCGGCTTCTCCGATGGTCTTGAGCCATTCTTTTGCATACTGGATTGCTTTTTCGTGATCCTTCTGGCTTGTAATGACATCAAAATGCATCGTATGGCCGTCCTTTGCCTCTACGTATGTATCGTATACGTGAATTTCCATAATGGCTATTCAAAAAAAGGGATATTTAATCTAATTTGGACAAGTTTTTAACATAAAACATGAAGTTAGGATCGATCGTAAAGCAGGATCTATTTTTGATCGTTTACAGAACTATTGCTCATAAAAATTTCATAAATTTAAGAGATTTTACTCAAAAATAAATGGACAATAATGGACAGTTTTAGAAGGGTATTCGTGCTTACGATCTTCTCTAGCAATCATTCGTTAGATGTCTGTAAGCACATTTTTGTTGTCCGATTGGTTTTTTTAAATAGGAAAAAATAGGAAATTTTTGCCTTTTTTGTGCCTGTGTATTGATAATTCTTTGAAGATTTCCGCAAGTCTTAGTTTTGACTTAGTGTCCAAGTCTTCTAAAACCGACTTGAAATTCTAATAAATCCTTTTACACAAGTTCGTACCTATAGTTGCCGTTGTGGGGCGCTAAAACCGAGCTAAAATGCAAGGACTGTGACACTACTTTTACAGATAAAGAGCACTTTGAACGACACAAAAAAGTTCATAAAAAATAGATCACATTACCTTTACTGGAACTGGTACTATTCCTGAATTGTAAATATACGCCTTGAATTCGTCATTTATGTTTGAAAAGATAATCCATGGCACTGGATTGATTTCCATGTATTTCTTGTCTGTTGACGATGGGTATGGAACTGAGACTGGGTGGGAATGAAATATTCCACTTACATCCAACTTCATCTTCTCTGCCTTGTTATATGCCAATATCAGTTCTTCATTTGAGATGGTAAAATTTACTGGAGATTCCTCAATGTTTTTTGTAAGGAAAATTTCCTTTATTGTGATTTCATCATTTGTATTGTTCCCAAACAAAATTGCACATGCTTCATTTGGAGTGTTTTGTTCTGAATGTTTTTTTAATGTCTCTGTTTGATTCTTTGAAAAAATTATTGCTTTGGGTATTGTCATCCTACTGTAACTTTTCCAGTCATCCACGGGTGGATTGTGCAAAAGTATGATATGTTTCCAGTTGCGTTAAAGTTCTGCTGGAATGTTTGTCCTGGCTTGATGAGGCCCGAGTCAAACAGTGAACCTGGTGATGTATCACTAGAAGTACCACTGGTGACTGTATGTGCAGCATTGTCTTGATTTGTCCAGACTATCGTTGTTCCAACCTTTACTGTACTATCTTGTGGGTCGAAATATTTCTGACCTGCAGCATGTGTTGAAGCACCTTTTGCGATGGTTACATTTGCAAATAGTGGCGCAGTTATGGTTATGTTTCCTGACATGATTGGGTGTACCGTACAAAGATACTGGTATGTTGTGGCATTAAGTTTTGATGTATCAAGACTGAATGTCTTACCTGCTGATATTATTCCCGAGTCCCATGTTGTACCGTCCGCACTTGTTACAGTGTGGCCGACTTTGTCATTGTTTGTCCATTCTATAATATCTCCCTTGGGAACTGTTACTGCATTGGGTGTGAAACTTGGATTGCCCTTTATTGATGCATTTACAGGAATGGTGATTGATATGACTGGTGCATTTGAAACAGGAGCTGCTGTCGAGTTTGTTGAATTTTGTGGCATTGAAGTAAGATGAAACTGTGCACCTGGTCCAATAAAACCAAATGCAGTGTAAGAGCCCACTGCTACTATCATTGCTGCAACAAATATTGTTGCTACTGGCTTGAAGTGCTTTGGCATCTTCATTGAGAAAAAGGCAAGAACTATTGTTGGTATCAAGATGACTAGTAACAATCCGACAAATACTGTCAATGATGTGATTACCTTGTTCAAGCTCAAGGCATATGTTCCAACAGAGCCTGCTATGCCAAATATTACAAGTGTAGTCGCCTTGGCACGTCCACTGGTGGATATTCCTCCACCGCTTAGCATTCCTGCTGATAAAAAGATCAAGCCGATAAACAAGGTTAAACCTGAAAGAGCTTGCATTCCTGTAAGGAAAGTATTTGCAATACCCAAATATGATAAAATTACTCCTGCCAGACCAATCGCTGATAGTCCCATTCCTGGCATCATGAGGTCCCAGTCACTCATTTGTGGTTGTTCCATGAAGTGACATACTTAATTCTTTTGAACCTGGTAGGGTAATCTTCGAAGAAATTAAATTCCCTGCAAATCAGACTATAGATCCGTGGGATTAAAGGAAGTACTTGAAGTATCTAAACCGCGAATCATAGTTTTACTTGTCATTACGGCCGTTACCTCCATGTATGCCGCAAGTATATTGATCGCACACAAACCTATTGACACCATCATACTTTTCCATCTTATCATAGCAGGCGCACTTTCATCTGCAGGTTCTAGTGCATTGAACCATTTCTATGATAGAGACATCGATCCATTGATGAAAAGAACCAGTACAAGACCAATTCCATCTGGAAGGATGGCAGCTCGTAGTGTTTTGATATATGGTCTTGCAGTTAGTTGCATTTCTGTAATTTATGCTTGGTTTACACTAAATCCTGTTTCTACATTCTTTATCGCGTTAGGGATATTTTTCTATGTGATAATCTATACAGTCTGGCTCAAACGAAGCAACTGGTCAAACATCATAATTGGTGGATTTGCAGGAAGCTGTGCATCAATGGCAGGATGGGCTGCAGCAACTGGTTCCATGGATACTCTTGGAGCATTGGTTGGCACGTCTAGTCTTTGTGTGGACACCATCTCATTTCTGGTGTCTTGCAATGAAGATACGAGACGATTATGCTGAAGCCAAAGTCCCAATGCTTCCAGTATTGATTGGCATGCAAAAGACGTCCAAGTATATTTTACTCAACACTGCAATTCTGTTACCATATTCAATTGCACTTGTTGCATTTGGATTGGGATATGTGTATCTTGGAGTTGCTCTTGTATCAGGCGGTCTCATGTTGGTTTATCACTATAAACTCACCAAGACTCCAACTTCGGACTTTGCATGGAAAGCATACAAGGTAACTGCACCTTATCTTACAATCATCTTTGTAGGAATTGCACTTGATGCAGCATTTCACTTTCCAGTGATAAAATAATTATTCTGGAATTTCTTCTTCTTGTCCGACACCTGGAAATCCTGACTCGTATTCTTTTTCCAAGTTTTCCATGTTTTGTTTTTCTATCTCGTCTTCGTCTTCTACTTTTTCAGATATCTCTATTCTACGTTCGTCTTTTGTTAGCCAAGTTACCTTGATGAGGCCATAAATCTCTAAGTTGAGTAGAGTCTTGTTAAACTCGTCTTCTGGAATTGAGATGCCTGCCTTGATGAGGGACTTTGATAATTCTGAATCAGTAAGGGAGCCTGCAATCTTGATCTTTTCGTATATGGTATTTCGTAATGGAATGGCCATATCTAACCGTAAAATGCCTTGTCCATTGGCTTTGGTAATGCGTATGATATATTATCTTTAACTGTGGAATACCAATCTTCAACATTTTTGGTAATTGATGGCTTGACATTTTTGAGTGCAGCAGAAAAGTCTGCGCTACTTATTTTTTGGATATTGTTTCTCATGGCATTTACTGCAGCTTCTCTGCATACTGCAACAAGATCTGCTCCACTATATCCTTTTGTTGCCACTGCAATCTCTTTCAAGTTAATATCCCCTGAAAGTGGCATCAGTTTTGTAAATAGTTTGATTATCTCAAATCGGCCTTTTTCATCTGGCGGTGGAACAAAGATCATCAAATCAAGTCTGCCGGGTCGTATTAGTGATGGGTCGATAAGGTCTGGCCTGTTTGAAATTCCTAGCACTATGACTCTTGAAGCTCCTCCATCTTCCATCTCTGTGAGAAGCTGACTGAGTAGTCTCTCTCCAATTCCTCCCTCTTCATTTGATTTGAATCTAGCAAGTGAATCAAGTTCATCAAATATTATTATACATGGTGATGAGGTCTTGGCCTTTCTGAAAATTTCTCTTATTGCTTTCTCTGATTCTCCAACCCACTTTGATAATATCTCTGGTCCTCTTACAAGTATCATGTTTGCACCACTCTCTGTTGCAAGAGCTCGTGCAAGCAATGTCTTTCCACATCCTGATGGACCGTACAATAGTGCACCCTTTGGAGGTTTGATTCCCATCTTTTGGAATTTGGCAGGCTCTTTTATTGCAGTTATCAAATTGTCCTCTAGAGTTCTTTTTGCATCATCCAGTCCGCCTACTTCTCTCCACCATACTTTTGGACTCTCAACATAAAATTCGCGCATGGCAGTTGGCACAATTTCGCGCATTGCATCGTAAAAGTCCTGTAATGTTATCATCATTTTTTCTAATATCTCTGGCGCAATTTTTTCAGTCTCGTTTTCAATCTCTGGCAAGAATGTTCTGAGGGCTTTCATTGCAGCCTCTCTGCATAATGATTTGATGTCAGCTCCTGTGTATCCGTGTAATTCTGCAGCAAGTACTTTGAGATCTACATCTTGAAGCGGCATACCGCGTGTGTGGATTTGTAGTATCTCTAGTCTACCGTCTGCATTTGGTACTGTGATTTCAATTTCTCTGTCAAATCTGCCTGGTCTTCGCAAGGCAGGGTCTACACTTTCTGGTCTGTTTGTTGCACCAAGTACTATAACATTTCCTCTGTCTGTTAGACCGTCCATCAAGGCCAAGAGCTGGGCCACTACTCTTTTTTCCACATCTCCGTATGCTTCCTCTCTTTTTGGCGCAATTGCATCAATTTCATCAATGAATATTACACTTGGCGAATTTTCTTTTGCCTCTTTGAAAATGTCTCGTAGTCTTGCCTCTGTCTCTCCATAATACTTGTTCATTATTTCTGGACCGTTGATAGAGTAAAAGTTGGCCTCTGATTCGCTTGCTAGAACTTTGGCAATCAATGTCTTTCCACATCCTGGAGGACCGTACAACAATATTCCACTGTGTGGTTCTACGTTGAGTCTTGTGAAAACTTCGGGATGTTTTAATGGCAACTCTACAATTTCACGCATTCTTTTTGTCTGTGTTTTTAGTCCGCCTATCTCATCAAATGTTACTCTGACTTTTTTGTCAATTGATGTTTCAGTAAGTATGGTAACTGATGTGCCTCGTTCTATTTTTACAACAGCTTTTGGTGATATCTTGTGAATTTTAAAATCCATTGAATTTCCAAGAATCATTACGGATATCTCGTCACCTTCAGAAAGGGGTAATCCGCGTAGTCTGTTTTTTACAAAATCTGTAAATTCCTTGTCAACTGTAACGTTTCCGTTTACTGGCATCAAGGTGACAGTCTTTGCAGGCTTGGCAATTATTTTTTTCACATTTACCAAGTCGTTGATTCCAACTCCTGCATTCTTTCTTGTCTGACCATCTATTCGAATTACATCTGGTGTCTTGTTGTCATCATCTGCAGGCCACACTACGGCACAACTTGATCTTTTTCCAATAATCTCAACCATGTCACCTGCTTCAACTTTTAAAAATTCCATTGCCTCTGGTTCTATTCTAGCTCGTCTTTTTCCGACGTCTCTTTGTTTTGCTTCGCCGACCCGCATTTGTAGCAGTTCGTCTTTTTTTACCATTTGGGCACCTACTTCATATCAACAGATGTTCTGCTCAAGCCTAGCACTTCGAATTCTCCAACTCCTTCGATTCCACGTATTGCATTTTCAAGAGAATCCATTTGACCTTCCTTATCGTCTAGGGCAAACTCTGCACTAATGAAATAGAGGCCAAAAGCAAGTGGCTCTTTTGTATATTTTGAAAGTGTTATACCTTCGGTTAATGATGAACTGATCTTTTTTGCAATATCGTCTAGATTTATCTCAATTCCAGTTGGAAGAATTTTTGCTCTAAGTGAGAGTCGTGCCAATTTTTAAGGTCCTTCAAATGTGCATGAATTGCATTTGTATACTCTAGCTGCTTCTCTGCAACTTTCACATCTCCAGAGCAACAGCGAGCCACAGTTTGGACAATTGAATTTTACACACTTGTCGTTAGGCATTATTGGTCTGTGACAAGAACTACACACCGGTAATACTATCGTTGATGACATGATAAAAAGTCGATTTCTACCGAATTTATACCTTGCTTATCAATTTTGGCTCAGCTCAGCAATCTTCTCAATTCATTTCCAAGAATTGCTTGTACTGCCTTGACCGATCCTTTCACACCAAGTAATTTTGCAACAGATGTAGTATGAAAATCAAAACTTCCTTCCTTTGAGATCTCATCTAATATCTTTGGTGTTATGGAACCAAATATGGAATCGATTGTTTTGTTGTCCATTCTCTCAAGAAGAGAACGGGCAAGAAGCATGTTTTCAAATTCCTTGCCGAATTTTTTATTCCATTCTTTTTGATATTCGTCAAGTTCTGATTTATTTCCTGATTCTAAAAACTTGGAAATTGCATTGCCTGCAAGAATGCCTCCAATTCCTGATGAATAAATTCCTCCTGCTGTTGTGGGTTTGGCTTGTCCTGCCGCATCACCTATTGTAATTACATTTCCTGTGACAAATTCTTTGATTGGTCCTTTTATCCAAATTGGGGCAAATATTTTTCTGATGGTGGAATGTTTTCCTTTTTTATTGAGAAATTCTTCAATTGCTAAAGCTGGATTGATTCCTCTTCCAGCTACTCCTACCTTGGCTTCATCTCTTCTGGTAGGTATGACCCATGCAAAAAATCCTGGATATTTTTCTTGGTCCAAATATACTTCGATTCTATCCTTGTCTATCCAGTCTGCAAAAACTTCGTATTGTGCTGACTGGAGAGTTCCAGTTCTGTCTTTTTGAACAAGTGATGTTACACCTCTTGCGTCTACCACAAACTTGCATTTTATATCGCCGTCTGATGTTCGGACTCCTTCTTTTGTAATCTCTCGTAATGATGTTTTTACTCTAATCTCTGCCCCCTTGACCTGAGCCTGGTGTGCAATCTGCTTGTCAAATTCTCGTCTATCTAAGACTATGACTTGTTGATTTCTTGCATCAATTGTAAAATCTTTTCCAGATGGTGCTACTATCTTTGCAGAGCGTATCTTGTTGTCAAGTGTGGCCCTCATTGGTATGACTCCCAAGTCATCTATTGCAGGGATGCTGACAACTCCACCGCAGTGTTCTGGGGTTCCTAGTTCAGAGTCTTCTTCTATCACTAGTACTCGATGGTTCTTGCCTGCAATCTCTCTTGCACACAAGAGTCCTGCAACACTTCCGCCTGCTATGACTACGTCATAATCCATGTTTTTTATTTTTCATGTATACACTATTAATTCAATACGGATTTCGAAAAATCTGGTTTTATTTTATAATAAGAAAAAGTGGGTTAGTGGCTATGACCGCAACCACAAGAGTCATGACTTGCTTCGGCTTCATGATGGCCTCCCTTGTCTGAACACTTGGAACATTTGTCTGAACCAGTGGCAGAAAAGAATCCAATTCCGCATGATACGCATTTCATACCTGGCATGATCTAGTAAAATGCTGCCGTTATTTATGGCTATGATCTGAAAACCAAATGGTTTTTTTTCTGTTAAACGCATTGATTCAAAAGTTTAACATGTCCTGATGTGATTCCAAATTAGTATGGGTACAATCAAACAGGTAATTGTTGTAAGAAAAGATCTTGGAATGGGTACAGGAAAAATTGCAGCGCAGGTAGGCCATGCATGTGTTCTGGGGGCCGAACATGTGAGAAAATCAAAAAGAGAATGGTTTGATCAATGGGAACGATATGGCCAAGAAAAAGTTGTTGTCAAAGTATCTAGCATGTCAGAGCTTGAAAAAATAAAACGTGAGGCAATATCTCATGATTTACCTTGGTCTGAGGTTACTGATGCTGGCCATACTCAGATAGAACCTGGAACCGTAACCTGCATATCAATAGGTCCGGCTCCAGAAGAAATGATTGACAAAGTTACAAAGGATCTAAAACTTCTCTAGTCTGCTAAATTTTATGTTCTCTGTCTTTTACCTTTACGTCATATGATGCAGTGATGTTGTCTCCTGCCTTTGCATTACCGCAAGCAATACCTCGTATGTCAAAACCGTCAGTTGTTTCTACGGTACACTTGCCTCCTCCTTCTACGTATACAACTTTGACTGTCTCTGTAATCATGGATGGAATGAGATTCCAGAACGGGAATACGATAGTTGACATGACTACAATGGCTGCAATAATTGATCCATACGCCAAAAGCTTCTCATTCATACTCTTGGTCGATTTACTCCGTTATTTAGAATTATTGAGTGTGTGTTGAATTTGGCATGATTTTGACGCATGTGACTTGCCATGCATGGAAATCTTAGAAATATTATTATTCGTATAATTTCCGTTCAAGCATATGTTTATGGTTGCAGCAGAAATCCAAATCAAAAAGGGCTCAGAAGGCGAGTTCAAAAACTGGATAACTGAATCTAATGGAGAACTCTCAAAATTTGATGGTTTTGTAAGACGAAGACTATTAGAAACACGTGCTGGCAAGCATGTAATTTTAGTAGAGTTTGAAACCCAGGCAAAGTTTGAAGCAATGCACAAAACACAAGAGCATTTTAGAATTCAATCAAAGGGTCATTCTTTCATGGAAGGACCACCCAAGCCTACATTTTACGAAGTAGTGTCTCAATAGGAACATCTGGAATTTTTCTAGTTTACAACTTGTCTGATTGTATATCACAAATAATGTATCTTCATGTGATTGTTGTACACTGTTTCAAATTGTGTGACATAACCACAATGGATGCATGAAAAAAACTGGTCAGTTGGCTGTGTTGGTTGGGGCTCTACCTTGAAATCATCTATTGCTACTATTGAGATCAAGTCTTTGTTCTGAATGACAGCAAAATGTTTTGCAATTGATAATGAATCAAGAAAATCCTTGATTGCTTTTATGACTCTAGCCGTATCAATGTCCTCATCGCTTATGGAATCAAGTACAAATTCACGTGTTTTTAATGCAGGTGCTGCCCCTACTTGGTCTGCTGTGTAGATGGCAAGGGGCGACTTGAGAGGAAGTATATCTTTACAATCTACTGTGATCATGCTTGTCTGAGATTTTGTATGGTATTTGAGTCTAACAATCTGATTTGTAAAACATCTTTTTTAGCATGTAAAATTTTTATCAAAATTTGTTCTAAATTATACTCTGTATGGGATTTGGGTTAGTAAGATTTACATAAATACTTTGAACCAAATGTGCTGTGGGTACAATTTATGAAAATGCCGCAAATGATTTTCTAGAACTTGCAAGCGAACAGCGACTCAAGATAATATTCAAACTATTGGAACAAAAATCAAAAATTTCAAACATGGCAAAGGAATTGCATGCAACTGTACAAGAGGTGCATCGAAACTTTGAACGTCTTTCAAATGCTGGACTTATCATGAAAGACAAAGATGGATACTATGATCTTACTACATATGGGAAAGACAATGTGTACCCAAGTGCCTTCCCTGTTATTTTTATCAAAAAATAGAAAATATTTTGAAACTCATGATTTTGGAGATGTTCCAATGAAATTCATACAACGAATTGGCGCTCTTGCTGGGGGACAACAAATCAAGGGATTTGTCAATGTGTTGGAACAATGGAAACTTGTGTACAAGAATGCTGATGAATACATCTATGAGATATTCACCGAGGTTCCTTTGGATCTTATTGAGCCATTACTTGCAAGAGTGAAACACGGTACTATATTTAACTACATATTTTCTAACAATGTGATTGTACCAAAAGGCAGAAAAGAACTACTAAACAAGCTTGGAATGAAGGCCTTGCTTGACAAGGGATTGGTTGAAAGAAAGATGAAAGCAGATGTCAAGGTAGTTGTTGTGTTAAATGAAAAGGAGGCATGTGTGTTGTTTCCTACTCTTGAAGGAGATGCAGACATGCGAGAAGTGTTCTATAGTAAAGATCAACTGTTTCACGAGTGGTGCCTTGATTATTTTAGATACTGCTGGTATAATTCTGGACCATTCCAAGAGAACAAGATTTCAGAGTAGACCGTTATAGATTTAATCTCTTGTTGGTTGTTGAGCTTTATTGCACGAGTCTAGTTTGCAGTATATTCGATGTGTCAAATGTGGTCAGTCTTTGGAAATGGAGACATTTGAAAAGAAAACTGAGATTATAGAAGGATTACTTTTCTGTGTATCTTGTACTGGCACATATCCTATAATTTTATCAATTCCTATTCTGATTGAAGATCTTTCTTCTTTTTTCTCTATTAGAGCAAAGCTTGGTGGGTATATTTTGTTACATGTGAAAAATCCGAAAATAAAGTCTCTGATAAAAAAATCACTGCAAGATATCAAAAAAATTGGAGATGATACAACGGATTTGGAAAAAAACTGGGCAGATATTTACAAGAAAAGCAGACATTCTGTATTTGAGAAAAAAATAAAGAATACAGTTCAGAAAATTTCCAAATGCAATTTTGTAATAGAGCATGGTTGTTCCATAGGTACCATGTCTGATATCTTGGCAAAATATCATGGTATGATATTTGGAATTGATAAATCATTTTTTGCACTGTTAGAAGCAAAGAAACACAAGACAAAAAACATGGATTTCTTTCTTGCAGATTCTCTGTCAAAACCATTTGGTTCTATGAAGTTTGATCTTGTTGTTGCACTCAATGTTTTAGAATTGATTGAACCATTACAATTTTTAAAAATTATTGGTATGCAATCTAGACGATTTTTGCTTTTGTCTGATCCTTATGACTATGATAGGGGAAAAAGTTCTGTTAAAACTAGACTTGATGGGAAAACACTTCGAACAAGACTACGACAGATGAGATTCAAGTTGATTTGCGGCACTGGCAAACCAAGTTTTATTTCCTGGAAACTACATGTGAATTTGCGACTTGAATTAAGTTACAAGGTAGATCTAATTCTTGCAGTTATATTGAGCAAACAAGAGTGAATTAAACAAAAATGAAGCCCTTGTTGATTGTGTTAGTTGCTGCAGGTGGACTCTTGGGAACTTTTTTGAGGTACAAAATGACTGCATCGCCATTGCTTTTTGGAAGTCTTCCGGTAAACGTTTTGATTGTCAATATAGTTGGAAGTTTTATTCTTGGATTATTTGCAGTCATGTCGCAACAATGGAGTCTTGATCAAAAGTATGCACTGTTGATAGCAATAGGCTTTTGTGGTTCGCTTACAACAATGTCGTCTTTTGCCTTGGAGACAAGCAATCTTTTTGAGAGTAGACAACTTGGACTTGTTGGAATTAACATTCTTGCAAATGTGGGATTGTCAATTGGCGCAATATTTGGGGGAAAAGCACTGATGACTGTAATTTTTCAAGGACTTCGATGAAGTTGAGATGATAATATGACTTTCATATGGTATATCTTTAAGAGTCACTTTTCTAATTGGTGTAAAAATATTCACTGCATGTATTATCAGAAATTCTTCTTTTGACTTAAATAGTAATTAGAAAAAGTATGAATGTTGAAAATTAATTCATTGCTAATTGTTACGATGATTGTTGCAAGTTCTATGATGTTGCCAGTTGGTTTGTCATATGCACAAACTTATGGTGGTACAATGCAACCTTCATCATCTGGTAGTCAAACTAGCACGAATCAAACTATGACTAATTCTACTCACACAAACTCAACCATGACTATGACAACTAATTCTACTAACACAAACTCAACCATGGCAATGCATGATAATGCAACCATGACTATGACAACTAATTCTACTGGTACAAACTCAACCATGATAATGCACACTAATTCTACTGGCACAAATTCGACTATGGGGATGCCTACGACTCACACTATGACAAACATGACTGCACCATCCACTCCAGCTGCTCCAAGTGGTCCAATGTCTCCATTACAGCAAGTCAAATCTGGTATTTCTGCAAAATCTGTAACCTGTCAATCCGGTTATAGTTTAATCATCAAAGCAGAAGATGGTTCACCTGCATGTGTCCACTCATCCACTGTACAAATCTTGATTCTACGTGGCTGGGCAACTGCTCAATAATATTTTGCAAGTCTGACTAGTTTACAAATAACGTATTCAAATAAATTCCACAAGATATTTTACTAGTCCACAAATTTTACAAGTAAAATGAAATCAATCAATTTTACACTTCTTGCAGATGAATCATTGGCAAAGGATTTTGGAAAAAAAGGTACAACTACAGATATTGCAATTTATGATAGGAAAGAATCTGGTGTTTTACGCACTTGGACTGTGCCAACCTCATTTCCGGATAAAATCCAGTCCTTGTTTCAAGCCATGAACATGGGTGAATATGTAATATTTCATGTAACAAAACTTGATAAATTTACAGGTGAGCAAATAATTGCACTTGACGTCCTTGGTAAAAAACAAGGAATTCTTTCACACTCGTTTGATGTTGACAAGACAAAGTTACTTTCCATGATAAAAGGAACAGTTGTAGAGCAATACAAATTGGTAGACCCTGAAAATCTCAAAAAGGAAATTGATCAGCTAGAACCAATCTCAAAAGATGGCAGTCCACAAATTGTGATAGATCATTGTTTTGATGTAAAAGGTGTTGGTGCAGTAATTCTTGGCAAGATAGCACAAGGAAAGATCAAAGTATATGAAAATCTAAAACTATTCCCAAAAGGAACAGATGTTGTAGTAAAATCGATTCAAATGCATGATGATAGTGTGGAAGACGCAGTATGTCCTGCTAGAGTTGGTCTGGCAGTAAAAGGTGTGGTACCAGATGACGTTCAGCGAGGTGACGTACTTTGTATGCCAAATACAATGTTGGTTTCACAAGAAATTGAGATAGATTATGTGCAAAGCAAATTCTTCAAAGATGCAGTTTCTGAAAACCAAATGTTTCTTGCAAGCATTGGGTTGCAAATACGACCTGTCAAAATTGCCTCCTTGAATCCTATGAAACTCTCACTTGGAAAATCGGCAGTATATGAAAAAGGGGATACTTGTGTTATCTTAAAACCTGAATCTACCTCCATTCGTATAGTGGGTAGCGGAAAAATTATAAAATAATTTTAAATTTTTCTCATGAAATATTTTTAAATTCACTAAAATAGATCTATCAAATAACATCTTGTGAGATTTGACTCACCTTGATACTGTTGCTCTTACATCCTGGTCTATTCTTACTGCTGCCTGTATGATGTCAATAGGTCTAATCTATAGGAGATTTACCAGAGTCAAGAAAAATGAATCACATCAATCTTGAAAAAGAATACGAAATTCACTTTTAATGCGTTCCAAATTACATAACTTGGTCAAATCTTTATGCGAGTATTACTTTCTCTCTTCCTTTGTTATCTTCCATTCTCCTTGTGAAAACCTAGGAGATTCAAATTCGATCTGACCTACAATCCTGTCGCCTTTTTTTACCACTCCATACTCGTTTTTTGCAACTTTTACCAAAAACTTTCTTGTCTTGTAACCGCCTTCTATTACTTTGATCTTAAAGCGTTTACTTGCCCTCATTGTTATTTCTCTTGCAGCCTTTGGGTCTCCAATCAATGAAAACATTTCAAATGCACCAAAATTCTTTGTTTGAATTTCATAATCATATAATCTTGCTTCAAACTTCCAACCCACTCTCTTTGCTTCTTCGTTCATCCATTCTACTGCCTGTGTGCCATATCCTCTTTCAACACCAAAAGTTTCTGAATCCATTTGATCTAATCTTGATCTAGTTGAATATAACTTGAAATAAATGATCTAAATAATATTATTAGTACCAGTCCATTACACGTTTATGTGAAACGTACTGCTGCTGACATACGAAAATCAATAGAATCAAACTGGAAAGAATATCTTTCGCGTTATGGTAATCTGTTTTCATCTAATCATATTGACGGTTCTACTCCGCCTTCTGTATTTGTTGGGGCATATGGTTATCCCAAAGTCTTGGTGGGTCCAATGCTGCCTCCTGTTCACGGTGATACAATGATCTTAGATTCTCCAGAAAAATGGACTGGAAAAAGTCTTGAGGATATAGTAAACTATAGGCTAAGCTTGGTTCGTGGCATAAAACCTGTAAAAATAGATGATGTTGGGCAAAAATACATTGAAAATCTTCAGGAGATGTCCATGTCTGAAAGATCAACTGACGCAGAAATGGAATTGGTAAAAAATGCATCTCCTGTTGTTACAGTTGACCGCGACAGTCCAATTTTTGGACCAATTGGAGAGATAAAGTCTGCAAAATTTGCAAATTCATCATCTGACAAAAATATACAGAGAACATTTTATGACAAGGATCTTTTGGCACAGGATGCAATGGTGGAACTCTACAACAGAGGCATAGAGATTTCACGAATTCAAAAATGTTTTAGTATTGGAATGTTTGGCAAAAATAGAAAACTTGTTCCAACTAGGTGGAGTATCACTGCAACAGATGATATTGTTTCAAAATCACTCGTAGAGAAAATAACTGAATATGGGATTCTGGATATTTCTTTGGTGTTTTCGTACAATCACTTGGGCAATTTTTTTGCAGTTGTCATGTTTCCAAGCAGATGGATGTTTGAAATGCAAGAGGCGTGGTATGATGAACAAGGAAATGTGGGATTTGGCTCTGATTTTGAGGATATTGCAGGCATGAAACACTATCCAGAAACTGCGGGGGCTCACTTTGCTTCAAGGCTTGCAGTCTCGGAATATCTTGCTGAAAACAAAATTCAAGCAGCTGTCATGGTGCTTCGTGAAATACGACCAGAATATGCCGTACCCGTAGGAGTGTGGCAAGTACGAGAAGGAATTCGTATGGCGCTAAAACAAAAACCATCTCTTGTTTCCAATTTTCAAGAAGGACTCGATCTTGCTTGCAAGGGATTGAGCATTGGAAAAAAAGAATGGCTTGCACACAGTAAACTGTATCTGGCAAAAAAACAAAAATCAATATCAGATTTTTTCTAGTTGCTAGAGTTTTTATTTAACACACTTTGGACTTAATTTATTGCAAAACAAAAGTATCATCTTTGCGATAGCAATACTTGCCTCTCCTGTACTGTTTGCTCTAATAGTATTTCCTAATACGTTCAGTCTAGGGTGGAATCAGGGTAGGGGTGGCTTTCTTTTTGCAATGGCGTTTATTGCAGCAGAATTAATTGGTCTAAAATTAGAAATTCCAAAAAAACGTTTGTTTGCAATAATCCCACTTGCTATAATTGTAATTATTTATCTCACCGGTTTAGAATTTGGTTTGAGAGCCTATCTGGTATCTGTTGCTCCTAGTTTCCATGTATTACTAAAAGACTCTTGGACATGGATGTGGGACTTTATTGTACTGGCTGCATTTTTCATCGCAAGCATGACTATTTTGTTTGGCAAGAGATGGATTCGAATATCTCCTGCAGGTCCAATATACACTGCAGGTACTGCCATTATTTTATCACTTGATGCATTTTTCCCGTATGATTCTCTAGGTCCATTACAGTATGTTGTACCATATCTTGTACAAATTGATGTCTTTTTGATAAACCTGTTTCATCTGGGATTGGCCACCTCTCATGGTAATGTGATGTTCCTTGATGGAATACATGGTCCATTTGCATTGCAGGTATTTTGGCCATCTGCAGGAGTACATAGTATCATAATTTACTCACTTGTGATGATGGCATTTTTGTTAAAGATGAATATTCCACGTAAGAGAAAGATTGTCTATTTTGCTTTAGGTGTGGTAGGAACAATCACTGTTAACGTAATCAGAATCTTGTCACTGTCAATTTTTGTACTCAAGATATCGACTAACGTAAATGAATTCGAGTCATTTCATGGCATTGCAGGTGAAATAATGTTTCTGCCATGGCTCTTCATATTCCTGCTCATAGTGACATATGTTGAAACAAAACGTATCAAAAAATTAGAGGCTGCAAAAAATGGATCAAATCAAAGTAAACCATGATGTAGAAAACGGAACGTATGACATTGAAGAAATTTTTGTGAATCTAAAAAATACAGAAATTCTTTTAAAAATATTTGAAACTAGAGAAAATCTGGATGATGTGTTTGAGAACATATCTGTTATAGTAAATGAAAAAACACACTATATGCATGTACAAAATGACGATGCATCAATAGTGATAGGGAAAAAACATCTTCAAAATTCTGAAAAAAAGATTCTCTATCTTGATATAATTCATGAATTGGTGCATGTGAAACAACAAAGATTAGGACTTGATCTTTATGACAAGTCATATTCCTATGTGGATAGACCTACTGAGATTGAGGCATATGCAATTGCAGTTGAAGAGGCAAGGAGACTGGGAATGAGTGATGCAGAGATATTTGATTATCTACATGTAGAGTGGATATCTGATGTTGAACACAAAAGATTGGCTTCTCGAGTAGGCGTGTTGGTTTAAAAAAACCTTGTAATATCTATCTGTCCACTAGTTTGAGAAAAATCTGAAACTCGTACTCCGAGTCGTCTTATGAGTAATTTTTGGTCCTCAAGTGATTCTCTTAGTAATGGAATGACAGTTTTTTTTAATTCATCCAAACTTGATGTTGGATTTCTAAGAGTTTTTGATTTTGTTCTATTTGACAAATCTGATTGGACAAACTGGATTCCAACAGATCTGAAAAGTATGTTATCTCTTACTATCGCTTTATGCAAATCATCACAAAGTTTTTCCAAATCATTTACAAGAAAATCAAAATCCTTGGAATCTTGTTTCAGCGTTACTATTCTGCTGTATTGAATAGGATCATGTCTTGGAGATACTGGTTCTTCATCAATCCCACGTGCTGCATTGTAGATGTACGTACCAATTTTTCTTCCAAATAATCCATTTAGGGTAAAGACGTCTATGTTACGAAGTTGTGATATTGTTTCAAGGTTCATTTCTGAGAATTTTTCTTCGGATTTTTTGCCTATTCCTGGAATGGTTCGTATTGGTAATGGATCCAAAAATGATTCAATTGCCTGTGGTTCTATAATGGTAAGACCATCTGGTTTCTTGTAGCCTGATGCAATCTTGGAAACAAGTTTGTTAGAAGATACTCCTATGGTACTTGAGAGTTTTATCATACTACGTAATGAATTCTTGAGTTGTTGAGCCAGATGTGCTGCATTTTTAAAATCATGTTCAGATCTATTTGTAACATCAAGATATGCCTCATCTCTTCCAACGTATTCAAAGACATCTGCATGGTTTCTTATTATGTTCATGGCATTTTCTGAAACCTCTGAATAATATTCAAAATCGGTAGGCAAGAAAACCGATTCTGGTACGTCCTCAAGTTTCTTTTTTGCAAACTTTATTGGCATTCCAGATTTGACGCCATATTTTCTTGCCAAATAGTTGGCAGTTGCAATAGCTCCACTGTCTCCACCTCTGTCTGAATAAACACATACGGCCACAGGCCTTGTCTTCAGGTCTGGTCTACGCATCTCTTCACATTGGGCATAGAAATAATCAAAGTCGATATGAAATATGACTCTGTAACTCATAGTACATTTATGATTTGAAATCCTTATTACGTTATTGCTGATACGTTGGGTCTCTTATCATCAACATCATCTAAATATGCTGCATGGATAAACTGGACATGGACTATCCGATTACTGTAGAATCAGAAGGTGTAAAAATTAAATCTGAAAAAATGGAGGTTGACAAGATGTATTATTGTATATATCAGGAAAAAATATTGCTGTTCTATAAAGATCAAAATGATATGCTCAATTGTTATGAAATTGAAGAAAAAGACATAGTTGAGGAAGTAAAGCAGTCCAAGTCAGAAGATATTGAAAAAATCTTACAGCAGTATATAGAAAAAAAGAATCTTGACTAGGTGGTATTCTTGATCAAACAACGTTTTTTCTTTGCTAACTATTAAATAAAACACAACAAGAGTGGTCTTGTGTCAAGACCGCCTAATATTGTATTTATTGGTAAAAAACCCATTCTGACATATCTTAATGCTACTCTTACACTTCTTGCAAACGAGCCTACTGTGACCATAAAAGCAAGAGGAAGAAGCATGGTTACTGCAGTGGACGTATCACAGATGATAGTGAAAAGAATGAGTGCAATGGGCTACAAAGTAAGTGGCGTGAGGATCTTCTCTGAGAGACTTGAATCAAACGATGGAAAAGAAAGAAACGTTTCAACTATAGAAGTAGACGTTTCAAAAAGTCAGAATGCTCAATAGACAACTAAAGTGGATTCTAATTATAATTGCAATCGGTTTGATTGCATCTGTTGTTTCTTATGAATTTGAATTGTCAAATGTGTGTACTGTTCGACAGTTAAACATTGTAGGAGATACTGCACAATATGACAAGACAAAAGATCCGCTGTTTTGTGATGCTCTGAATTCTAAAATATCAAAATTTAATGATGAATGCAAATCAAATATTGAGGAATTGGACTGCGGTTGATCTAGTATGCGAAAATTTTTGATGATTCATTTATGTGACTTTTCAGAAAATCAATAACCTCGTTTGGGCTATTTTTGTAAACAAATTCATCTTTGTTGTTTATAGATATGTCAATACAATATTTTTTTGAGGCCTTGTTTACAAATATGTGACTTGATTCGTTATCTATCCTTATTCCCTCATCTGAATCTAAAACTCTGAGAGTTTTCTCGAGGCTCTCTCTTGGAATTGTTCTTTCTTGAAATGTCATCCGTAGATTGCATCCCTGAGAGGGCCTGCATCCTGTTCTGTTTGTTTCAAGTTTTGTTCAATACCTTCTGCTTCATTGAGTAATTGCTTGAGGTTACATGATGCTCCTGGAACAAGTTTTGCCATTGCCATACAAATTTCTGCGCCTGCTCTAAAATCAGGCCCTGTTTCTCTTGCTTTGCACAATAACACAATGACATTGATGTTTGATAATGATCCTTCGTTTAGTAAAATTCCTGGAATTCCTGGTATGGTTCCATTTTTTAATACTGGCACATCTGCATCACGCAATTTTTTCTTTGCAGCTTCAGTACTTCCAACTCCTATCACAGATGGTGTACCATCATCACTTTTGATTGCCGAGCTACTTATGATGAAAGAACATTTGTGATCACTTGCCCACTTTAACATGACACGTGCCACATCTCGGTGAATTGATTCGTGAGGGGTAAGATATGATGAAAAGACTGCTACTTTGAGATCTTTGTTGACTAGAATTCGTGCAGGAAAATTTGGTACCTCGTCTCTTATGATGCTTATTGGAGGGAAAAGTTCCGAGTCAAGCACTCCTGCCAATTCAAATTGAGATGTAGTATTGACAAGTGATTCGGTTGCAATTGCATTTGCTAAACCTGTGTATGGAAAGCCATCTATTAGATAACCTTCTTTTATATCGATTGGAATGATTTCTCTGACGTATACTTCGCTTCCCATGATGTAAGTGTTGGATACAGCGTTTTAATTATGGATATCGTTTTATGTGCCCAACGCGGTTTATACTTATGGAAACACTCTACATACTCATTAGCTGTGATCTGGGTTCTGAAGTAGAAATAATCACAGAGCTTGCAAAAATTACCGAAGTAAAAGAAGTCAGGGGCACATATGGCATCTATGACATCTTTGTAAAACTACAAGCCGATTCAAGTTCTGCACTAGAAGCACTGATCACACACCAAATACGAAGACTTCCAAAAGTTCGTTCCACTGTGACATTGACTCCGATCCTTTCTCAGGGCGGGCGTTAAGTCAAAAAATGCTCAAACTTTACAATTCTTTTTCTTTATCTAAAGAAGACTTTGTTCCGTTTGAAAAAAACCTTGCAAAGATGTTCATTTGTGGTCCAACTGTATACGACTATACTCATCTGGGACATGCAAGAATATTTTTAATATACGATCTCTTGTCTAGATGCCTAAATGATCAGGGACTCAAAACTGATGTTCTTGTGAACTTGACTGATATTAATCAAAATGTGTTTGACAAGGCAAAAGAAAATTCTACAACTTACAAAGATGTGGCAAAGTTCTATGCATCTGCATTTGTTGTGGCGCTCCAGTCTCTTGGCATACAAAGCGTCAATAGACTTGCATATGTGTCAGACTATGTTTCAAGTATAGAGACACAAATAAGAAAATTGTTACAAAGAAAAGTTGCTTACATGGCACATGGCAATGTCTACCTTGACGTATCTCAAGTACAACACTATGGACAGATTTCACAGCAGACTAGAGAACAGCTAAATCTACACAGATTGGATATTGGTCCTGGTAAGAAAAATCCTGAAGATGTTATGTTGTGGAACTGTACTGACGATTTTGATTTTTCATGGAAAAGTGAATTTGGAACAGGTATTCCATGGTGGCATATGCAGGATACTGCTGTTGCAGTAGAAAACTTTGGTAATAATTATGATATTCACGGGGGGGCAAGAGAACTAGTGTACCCTCATCATGAAGCACATTTTGCCCAGTACCAACTTTTGTCTGGTTTAGAAAAACCAATCAAAGCATGGGTTCACGTGGGTCTTGTTTTGTCTGCTGGAGAAAAGATGTCAAAATCTCTGGGAAATGTTGTTTGGGTAAAAGACTTGATTAAAAAATATGATTCTGATCTTATAAGATTGTATATCTTTTCAAAACATTATCGTGACGACATGGATTTTTCTGAAAATGACTTGATGTCAAAAAAACCTCTGCTTGATTTGATTCGTCTAACTATGCACAAAGTCTCTGACACTACTCATGATACTGTATCACATCTAATACATGATTTTGTAAAATCTTTGAATGATGATCTTGATTCTCCTACGGCTCTTGCAAAACTGGAAACAATATGCATGGAGGTGAAAAATGGAAAGAGCATTACTCTGGTTGATTTTAATCGTCTGTGTAAAATGCTTGGTCTAAAACATGATACAACAAATTGAGTCAAACGACCTTGGATTTACTGGACTATGGAGCAATGCCACCAAACTTGACTGCGGCATACTTTTTTTAAATCAAAAACTTGAAGATGATATTTTTTTTGACAAACTTGCTGGTATAACATGTACTAGCGAAAACATGATTGATACAGCAATAGAATATTTTCAAAAAAACAACTCTGTACCATATGTTTACTCGCTGAATAATCCTGAACTTGATAATCTACTTGAAAAAAAAGGATTTAGACACTATGATGTACAACATGTCCTAAAAAGAACACTGTCTGCAGCAAAAACAAATACCATAAAAATCACACATGATAATATTGATCTGTGGACGGAAATTTTTTGTCAAGCATATGATTGTCTTGACTGGGCAAACCCTGTGGCATCTATATTGAAAAACACGCTAGATTCTGTAGATTATCTAGTAGATGAATCAGGCAGCTCATGCATGGCTTTGTATGAAAAAAACTCTATCTTGGGACTGTATTGTCTTGGCACCGTACCCTCTAGGAGACATCATGGTACAGCTGCTTCATTGATTGATTTTGCATCGTATCATGCCAATTCAAAAAATCTGACTCTGATTTTGGAAACGTATGAGAAAGATAATCTCTTGGAGTTTTATTCAAAATTGGGGTTTGAGAAAGTCTATCACAAGACAGTTTACACTATTTGAGTTTGGCAAGCAATGCAGAATAGAGAAATGGCAGAATTGTTGTGGCCTCTGCATGAATCGTAGTCTGCTTGGCGTCCTTTGTAACTTTGCCCCATGATATTGCTTCTCTGACAAGGGCTCCGCTCAAACTTCCATCAAACTCTTGAGCTGTTGTAATGTATACTGCATAATCTAGTCCCTCTCTGTACTGGTTCCACCACAATGTATGGTGTTTTGATATTCCTCCGCCTATCATCAATGCACCTGATTTTTTTGCCTTGAAGATTAATCCTGATAATAAATCTGCATCTGCAATAACATTTAATTTAAAATCACTATGGCTTTGTGCAAACATCCAGATCTGACTTCCTACTGCACCATCCATTATTCCTGGAACAATTACTGGAATGTTGTTTTTGTTTGCCCAATAGAGAAATGAATCCTCTCCCAAATTTTCACCAATCATTTTTGTTACATCATAAGTTGACATTTCTTTTTTACCTTCATTGTATGTCTTTTGTAGAAAACTTTGCATTTTTTCTTCAATCAATGGCCCATAACTTTTCAGTGGAACCAAAACATTTCCTAATCTGTGAATTTCTTTTTCTAAAAGTTCACTGTCATCCATGGTAAACGATCCTTCCAAATAATTAGAATAGTGTCTTGCAATGTCATGATCTAAAGCACCACATGTGGTTATCACCACATCACACATCTTGTTTTTTACCATGTCAGCTATTACACCTCTGAGTCCCGTTGAAACAACTGCGCCAACAAATGACATGAACTTTAAACAATCCTTGTCTTTTACCATGTCAGTCATAATGTTGAGGCCCTCAACAAGATTTTTTGATTCAAATCCACCCGACTTTGACATTTGATCAAATATTGAATCAATGGTGTCATCTTTTTTGATGTGAATGTCCTTGACTGGTTTGCCAGGTTCTACCATGCAATACAAATCGGCTTTGGGCTATAAAATCCTCTGTTCCCGATCACAAGTAATTAATATAATGGATTATTTGGTAGCTATCGAAGTTGGGTAAGAAAATAAAGATTGCAATAGCTGGCGTTGGTAACTGTGCTTCAGCAATTATTCAAGGCGGAAAATACTATACTGAAAATACTAGTGATACTATCGGTCTGACAGATTTTAACATTGGAGGATACGTGCCAGGAGACATTGAAGTGGTTGCAGCATTTGATGTTGCAGATACCAAAGTGGGAAAAGATGTCTCAGAGGCAATCTATGCAAGACCAAACAATACCATTACAGTGGCAGAAGTGCCTCACATGGATGTAACCGTACAAAAAGGCCCTACCTTAGACGGAATAGGTAGACATTTGAGCCGAGTTGTGACTGTTTCTCAGGAACCAGATGTTAATGTCAAAAAAGTTCTTCAAGATACCGGCGCAGAGATGCTTGTCAATTATCTACCTGTAGGAAGTACCAATGCAGTAAAACACTATGCAAGCCAGGCACTTGAGGCAGGAATAGGATTTCTTAATGCAATTCCTGTGTTTATAGCATCAGAGCCAAAATGGCAACAGGCATTTGCTGACAAAAAAGTTCCTCTTGCAGGTGATGATGTGATGAGTCAGCTTGGAGCAACAGTTGTTCACAAGACACTTGTGAAACTCTTTGTAGACAGGGGTGTGCAAATTGATGGAACATACCAACTAAACATTGGTGGTGACATGGACTTTTTCAACATGCTTGATGAAGAAAGACTTGAAGACAAGAGAATAAGCAAGACAAGTGCAGTCAAGGCAATGGCAGACTATGACATTCCAATGAGAATTGGTCCTAGTGATTATGTTGATTTTATTGATAATGAGAAGATCTGCTACATTAACTTGGAAGGAAAATATTTTGGAAAGATCCCAGTCAAGTTAGATCTAAAACTAAAAGTAATTGACGCATACAATAGTGCAGGAATTATGATCGATGCAATTAGAGGATTAAAGATTGCACTTGATAGAAAACTGTATGGACCTATGACAAGCATCTCATCTTATTGCTTCAAACATCCTCCTATCCAGATGCCATACAATGAGGCAAAGAAGGCATTTGCAGAGTTTGTAGAAGGCAAGCGCGATAGCTAAGATCTCACATTATAATTTTTATTCAGCAGCTCAAGGAAACTTGTCAATAATCGGTTATCTCGGTTCAGACATTATCGGATACATTGGTTCACATACGTAAACTGGAGATATTTGGGTTCAAGTCATTTGGATACAAAAATACGCTAGTGAATTTTGAACAAGGCTTGGTTGCAATCTCTGGTGCAAATGGATCAGGGAAGAGTAACATACTTGATGCTATCTCATTCTCACTTGGAGAAAACTCTCCCAAAGTGATGAGAGTAGACAAACTTCGTTCATTGTTACATGATGTTGATAACGCAAAACATGGCGCCAAGATTGCACGTGTAAGTTGCCATTTTGACAACTCTGATAGAAAGATTCCGGTGGATTCCAATACTGTTACAATAACCCGAGAAATGGATGAAAACGGCGAGAATATTTACTATTTAAATCAAAAAAAGGTGCTCAGAAACCATGTTTTAGACATACTTGAAGTAGCCAACTGTGGTATTCACAAACTCAACATTGTACAGCAGGGAACCATTACTAGAATATCTGAATTTAACGCAGAAGAAAGACGAAAAATAATTGAGGATATAATTGGCCTTGCATATTTTGACGAAAAAAAGATTGAATCGCTAAAACAACTTGATGAAGCAGACAGGAGACTAGAGATTGCACTTGCTAGAATGGATGAAATAAAAAAACGCATTGATGAGTTGGAACTTGAAAGAAATAACCAACTTCGATTTGATATCTTGGATAGAGAAATAAAGCGATTCTATGCAATCCAGTCTTCTAACAAGCTGCGAGATATCGAATCTAACAAGATATCAAAAGAGCGAAACCTAAATGCTATCCAGTCTGAAGCCAAAAAATTTGATGAACAACGTGGTCAACTCCGCGATGAAATTAAGAAACTTGAAGAAGAAAAACAAAAGTTCATGGATGAAGTAAATGTGTACAATCAAACAAAAGCTACTATTGATTCAGAGCTTGCAGGTGCAATGCACCAGTTTGAATCTGCAAATAGCAAACTTGCAACAAACACAAGAAGACTATCACAAATAGATTCACGACTTCCAGAAATCCAATCAGAGCTTGCAGCATTAGGTGAGAGACGTTCATTACTAGAAAATCAAATCACTGAACTGAAAAATTCTATTAACATGATTAATGAAACCCGAAAGACTGCAAATGCAGAACTTGCATCTGTTGATTCGGAAATAAGTCAGGTACTAAAGCAACAATCTCAGATTGCTACAAACAAACTGCGTGTTGATGAAACTGTGCGAAAACTCACAGATCAACTAAATGAAACAAAACTTTCCTTGTCAAAGTTTGAACAAGAACGTGCTGATATTCAAAATAAAATAGAACAAAATTCGTTAAGAGTAAAATCAATACTTGACGAGAAAGAAAATCTACTCAATCTTGAGAGAAAACTCCGACAGATAAGATCTGGACACGAATCTGTAATCAATGATCTAAAATCAAGACTTGGAAATCTTCGTGAGAGACGAGTCAAGATAGAAAAAGACATTGAAGAAACTACTATAATTTTTGAAAAGGCAAGCAAAGCTGCTGCACAATATGAAGCAAAAATAAAGGTAGTCAAAGAAGTAATGCATGAAGATTATTCTATTGCAAAACTCAAAGAAGATTCTAGAAGACTTGGAATTCAAGGTCTTGTATTTGAGATTCTTACTTGGGATAAACAATATGAGAGACCACTGCTTGCAGCTGGTTCTGATTGGCTCAAGGGATTGGTTGTAAATGATTTTGCGACATTACTTGGACTTGCTGAATTTGCACAAGAGAAAAAATTACCAAAGATACGAATAATTCCACTAGATGCCATATCTAACTCCAAGATATCTATCAATAAGGAAGATGGTGTGCTTGGAGTCTTGTCTGAATTTGTCAAGTGTGAAGAAAAATTCGAATCACTAAAGAATTTCATTTTCGGAAATATTGTCTTGGTTGATTCAAAGAACAAGGCCTACGAGTTGTCTAAAAAAGGCTACAAAGCAGTAACACTTGATGGACAGTTCTTTGAAGCAGATGCTAATGCTGTTATCGTTGATGTAAACTCTAAGGTTTCTCATTTGACAAAAATTATTTTATTGAGTACATCTGTAGATGGACTAGTACAATCACTTGAACTTTTGAGAAGGTTTATCCAAAACAAAAAAGGTCAACTAAAAAAACTTGAGAGAATCACTGATAGTCTTGAAAATAGATACAATTCATCTGAGACTGGTTTTGCAAACGTCGGTCTTGGTCTTGCAGACATCAAGGCCAAACTGAAGAACTTGGGTATGTCTGAAGATCAACTAACCTCAAGGATTTCACAACTACGAAAAAGAGAGGAAGGTATCATGGTCAATATATCGAAACTACAATCGTACGAGTCATCTTTAGATGAGCGTATATCTTTGACTAGGGAAAACTATGCTGACGAAGGTCAAACAAGGGTGGCAGTCTTACTATCGTCACTGAATGAAAAACGTACAAGTTTGCTTGGTTCACACAGTACTATATCGACCCAGTTTAGAGAATTGACTGGAAATCTGACTAACCTAAGTAATGAAGAAAACTCGTTCAAGGCTAACGTCCGACTCTTATCCCAAGAACAGTCCTCCATAAATCATGAAAAATATGACATTGAGGTCCAGTCACGGGCTCTTGGAAAAGAAAAGGAGAATGCTGAAGCCCTACTTGTAACCTTGAGAGAGAAAGAACAACAACTAATCTCAACTTCTGGAACATCTGTATCGACACTAAAAGAATATGATTCCAATCTAAAGGGCCTGTATGAATCTGAAAGGACACTGAGCAAGGAAGTAAACGGTTTGGAAAGACAGTCTGATTCCATAGCACGAGATGTCAAAGACTTGGTGGAAAACGAAGAAAGAATTCGTAAAACATTGCATTCGTATGGATATGATGCACTTTTAGAATCATTTGACGTTGACCGTATTCTTGTAGAGTTGGAATCTGAAAAACGAGCTCTATCTGGTTCGATAAATACTAGGGCTCCTGATGCGTACCTTGAGATATCAAATGGATATCGTTCCATGTCGTCACGAAAGAATGAACTTGAAGAAGAAAGAAACTCTATTGTAAAATTCATTGAGGAAATTGACAAGGGTAAACGTCAGACCTTTTTGGAATCATATGATAAAGTAGACAAGGACATTCGTGAAATATTTAGCAAGATGACTGGAGGAAATGCATGGCTTGAAATTCAAAACGAGGATGACATATTCT
The DNA here is from genome assembly GCA_963716995.1 of uncultured Nitrososphaerota archaeon. Lineage (GTDB taxonomy): Archaea > Thermoproteota > Nitrososphaeria > Nitrososphaerales > Nitrosopumilaceae > Nitrosotalea. The sequence goes on along the minus strand of CAVQVB010000010.1, from coordinate 92,574 downwards.
CATCTGGAATATCATATCTTGTGCAATTTCCAAACAAACCAAAAAGAGAATCAACATCAATCAGTGGTGGAGAAAAGACTCTTGCAGCAATTACATTTTTGCTAGCGCTTCAAAAACTAAAACCGTCTCCATTTTATTTGCTTGATGAAGTTGACGCACATCTTGATGCATTAAACACTGAAAGACTTGCTACTATACTTGAAGAGAGGTCAAAAGGCAGTCAGATGATAATGGTATCACTAAAAGACTCTGTAGTCAAAAAGGCAACTCTCATCTACGGAGTTTTTCCAAGAAATGGTGTGTCACATGTTGTTTCACATAGAATTTCTAATGTACCTGAAGTGGCAAACTAGTTTATCTTGACAAAACACGCAACTTGTCGTGTGTCTGAAATTTTTTCAAGCTCAGGTTCCTGTTTACATTTTTCTATTGCATAAGGACACTTTGTCATAAACCTGCAGCCTTGATACGTATTGGCATCTAAAGATTCGTTGATACGTATCTTTCTATCACTGTGTAAATTATCAGGGTTTGGTTCTACAATGGAATCTAAGAGTGCCTGGGTGTATGGATGGTGTGGTGTGGATAACACTTCATTAATTGGCCCTGTCTCAACAATTTTTCCACGATATAAAATTGCAATTCTGTGACCGATATAGCTTGCAGTAGACAAGTCATGTGTTATGTAAAGAAAAGAGATACCATGTTTTTCTTGCAATTCTTTTATGAGTTCAAGTATTCCAATTCTTACTGATACGTCAAGCATGGAAACAGGTTCATCTGCTATGACAAGTTTCGGATTTGTTACAATGGCACGAGCTATGGCAACTCTTTGTCGTTGTCCTCCTGACAACATGTGTGGATATTTTGATGCGATATCTTCAACTGGTTCTAGTTTTACTTGACTTAGCGCCTGTAATGCAATACGATTTCTTTCTTCCTTGTTTCCAATATTGTGAATTTCAAGTGACTCTTTTACTATGTCCAAAATAGTCATTCTTGGATTAATTGATGCATATGGGTCTTGGTGAACCATCTGGCATCCAAGCCTTATCTTTTTGAGACTGTCTGCATGACTTGTTATGTCTTGTCCGTCAAATGTGATGGTACCAGCATCTTGCTCTAGTGCTCCAAGTATGATGCGTGCAATAGTGGTCTTGCCTGATCCTGATTCGCCTGCAAGTACAAATGTCTCGGCGTTTTTGATTGAAAATGAAACTCCGTCTGCTACTCTGATTGTCTCTTTATCTGTTCCAGTAAATCCTTTTTTGCTAAAGTATTTTTTCAGGTCCTTGACTGAAAGGATCTCTTCCATCACTTTTTGATATGATCGCAAATATATCAAGCGATCAATGGGTCAAAAACTGATCATCGCAAAGTTTTAAAAGGCTAAGATATGAGAGAAATTCGTGAAGTCTCAGTTACTTGCATTCGTAATGATTACAGGTCTTTTGTTAAGCGCAGGTTCAGTCTTTCTAAATCATGTAGTTTTTGCAGATGATCCTTGGTCAGACATTGCTGCAAGACAACAAGCAGCAGAACAAAAAGCCATGGCAACATACATGAGCTACTACCAATTTGCAGACTTGGATCAATCCAAAAGAAACTGGTCTGGTCTTACCAGCGTAACCACTGATGAAACAAGCAGAGGTAGAAACATTGATGCACAAGCACAAGTTTCAATGCAAAACGCAATTTCACAATTTGACAATATACATGTTAGACAATTATCCGCCATTGCATCTGATGGATATGCCGGACTTAACAGCACTTCAACAGATACCCAAGGTAGAGATAGAAATGCAATGATTGACTCTGCAACATCTTCTTCACTTGCAGAAGCTCAAAATGTCATTGACCAATTAATCAAGATTAGACAAAACTATGCAAACTTCCAAGCAGGTCCAACAACTGACTCTGCTACATCTTACAATAGACAAGCTCAGATTGAACAAAATATGAATGACAGTGAAACTGAAGCAGCATCACTAGTTAGCCAACTTGCAAAAACTGATCAAGTATACGTTGACTTGAGCCAATATGTTGACCCAAGCCAATTTACTTACAAGCCAAACTCTGTAACAAATGAACAAGGTGGCGGTTCTGTAAACTTGTCTCCACAACAATCGTATGCATTATCAAAAGCAGTAATGATATTCAACCAGATTCATGACAGACATCTTGCATTGCTCCAGTCAAACTACTATGGTTTGAACAGTGTGACAACAGATGAAAACGGTGCAGACAGAAACACTCTGTTAGCACAAGCAAAGCAAGCCTCCATGGATAACGCACTCAGAATGTACAACTCGTATGATAACGGCACCGGTCAGTAAAAATATCGTACAAGTTTCTTTATCTAAAATTTAAGTTTGTTATTCATGTAGCCAACACATGACAAAACCTGATGCAGTCTTGATTTTAGGGGGCTCTTTTTTGCATTTTTCCATCGCTTTTGGACATCTGTCGTAAAACCTGCATCCACTTGGAGGATTTACAAGGCTTGGGGGATTGCCTCTCAAGGGTGTGATTTTCTTTGTTTCGCCTAGTTTTGGTATGGACTCTAACAAGGCAATTGTGTAAGGATGCTTTGGATTTTTGTAAATGTCTTGCATATTGCCAAACTCTACAATTTGACCGGCGTACATGATTCCAACTTTCTCAGCAATCTCTGAAATTATGCCCAAATCATGGGATATCAGCATGATTGACAATCCATCTTTTTTGAGTTTTTTTAATAAAATCATTATCTGAGCCTGGACCAAAACATCTAGTGCTGTGGTGGGCTCGTCTGCAATTACCATTTTTGGTTTTAAAACAAGTGCCATGGCAATTACTACTCTTTGTTTCATTCCTCCACTGATTTCATGTGGATACTTGTCCAAGACTGAATGTGTCAATCCGACAGACAAAATCGCAGATTCAATTGTCTGCTTGTTATTTCCATCAAAATTGTGTTTTCTTAGAATCTCTTCAAATTGTTTCTTGATTGTGAAAACTGGATCTAGCGAATTCATTGCTCCTTGGAAGACCATTGATACCTGCTTCCATCGAACATTTTTTGTAAATTCCGTATCTGACATTGATAGTATGGATTTGTCACCCAGGAGAATCTCGCCTGACACACTGGCATTTTCCTGAAGAGTTTTCATGATTGCAAGGCCAAGTGTGCTCTTGCCACAACCACTTTCCCCTGCTATGCCAATTGATTCGTTCTCCTTGTATGAAAATGATACATGATCCACTGCATGGACTTTCTTTTTTTGGCTTTGGTACTGGACCACTAGATCATTTATGGATAGGGTCACCATAGTTATCATAGGAAATAGTACTACATTTGAGTTTTGAACTATAGTCTTCTGAGATGGGCAGGAGTGAAGGTTGAAGGGGATGACAAATGGATTACTTTACAAAATGCTAGTGTAAAAAACACTTAAATTTTCTAAAAAAACAACATCAAACAGTGTCTACATCAAGTTATTTGCCATAAGCAAAAACCTCGTTGTTAAAGTATTGTGACACTAATTTTGATTGTAAATTTTACAAATTGTCATCTTATCAAATAACTTGTGCGTGGGTATGGATAAAAAATGAAAACAAAAAAGAAAAACAGAGTAAAGGTGGTAAAGCCAAACAGTGTAAACTATACTTTTATTGATAATGTCATTCCTCAAACAAAGTCTAAGAAACGAGAAAACAACAAGAATAAAAAAATCAATGAATTTACTAGTAAAACACTAAAGGATTCCAAGACAACAAAAACACATTACAAATTCAATAGTCGAAGTCCAAAGTCACAACAAGGTCATTCGCCTGTTTATGAATAATTCATCAACCGACTTTATACGTGAATAAGATCAACTATGGATTATACAGAACCATTCAGAACGCTAGTCAAAAATAACAATTCAGCACATTCATTATCTTGTTTTACTTCATTTCTTCATGCTTGATTTAAGTCAGAGTCTTATTGTAAGAGTTGTAATTACTACATTAATCATCTCGGCAATTTCCTACTTTGTGATTCAGAGGAATATGGTATCGCCAGACCGATTAAAATGGGCTATTCCATCCCTCTTTGTTGTCTTTGGGATCTCAATACTAATCCAAATTCTGTTTGTCCTCAGTAAAAATACCGTGTGATGGATTCCTAACAATAGCCCTTCGAACTTTCATCAACTGATTTTATACAAAGAGAAGATCAATCGTGGATTATGCAGAACCCAATTTCGCATGATTTATCTTCTAGTTTTTGCAAGCAAAAAACCGATTTCCTTGAGGACTCCAATTTGTAGTTTTGATGCAATGAATGGCATATTGTGTCCTCAATGCGAGTCAAAACTAGATCAGGGTACTCTGACCAAGGCAGATGTTGACGCATCAATAAAACTAGTGAAACTTTCCCAAAAAATACCTCCGATAGACAAGTTTACGCTAATTTCATGTAGAGCATCTCATGGGAATTATGTTCTATATCTTAGCAGTCAGGATATAATGACAATTAGACAGAGCAGGAGCTTTACAGGATACTCCAAGGAGAATTCGATGGAAAGATTTGGCTTGTACACCAAGACTCTGACGACAAGAAACTCATAGAAGACGTATTTTTCCCAATCAAAATACTTGGTATAAATCAAGTCTGGGCCCCTGGAGGTTTACAAAAAACCAAGGTCATCGTATCAGGAAAAAAGACACCGCGTTTTCCAATAGATGTTGATAAAGTAATTGCAATAGTACACGATCTTCGAAAGATAGAACTAGTAGTGGAATTTGAAAGAAAGTAGGATGATTTGATGGACATTAGAAAAACGCACAACATTGGCGCACTTGGTCCTTCCATGAAAGGAGAAAAAGTTGTGGTTGGAGGATGGGTGGAAGACTTGCGGGAATTGGGAAAACTAACTTTTCTTACTTTACGAGATGTAACCGGAGTATCACAAATTGTAGTTGCAGGTCCTGAAAACTTGCTACAGGTAAAAGATCTTACAAGACAAAGTGTAGTCCAGATAACTGGAGCAGTGCAGGAATCAAAAGCAAGAGATTTTGCATATGAAATAAAGGCAGAAAAAGTTGAGATTCTATCAAGAGCAGTTCATCCATTACCAATAGACCCGCTGGGTAGACTGGAAAGTGGAATTGATAATAGATTAAATGCAAGAGCACTTGATCTTCGTAATCAAAAAACTGCTTCAATATTTAAAATACGACACCATGTTCTTCTTTGCATTCGTAAGGTGTTGACCGAACGTGGATTTCTTGAAGTAAATACTCCTAAAATTATTGGTAGTGCAAGTGAAGGGGGAGCAAATTTATTTTCTCTAAAATATTTTGACAAACAAGCATATCTTGCACAGAGTCCACAACTTTACAAGGAACAGTTGACATTAGGTCTTGAAAGAATATTTGAAATCGCGTCCTTTTACAGAGCAGAAAAGTCTCATACCGTGAGACACTTGACTGAATTTACAAGTGTCGACATTGAATCTGCATTTATGGATTATACTGATGTCATGGAAATTTTAGAACAATTGGTAGTCTCTGTCTTTGAACATGTGGAAAAGACATGCACACAAGAGCAAAAGAATCTGGGGATAGAAATTAAAAAACCAAATACACCTTTTGAGAGAGTTACATACAAGCAAGCCATTGAAGAACTTGGAAAACAAGGACTTGCTCTATCGTTTGGAGATGACTTGCTTGATTCACATTTGCGAAAACTCGGTGAGATTCATCCTGGATTTTACTTTTTGACTGAATGGCCTCTTAAACTAAAGCCGTTTTACATACATGAAAAAGATGATGATCCTGAAGTTTCAAAGTCATTTGACCTCCAGTATGGCTATCTCGAATTATCGTCTGGTGGCAGAAGACTTCATGACCCAGCCAAAATAAAAGCACGGCTGGCAGAACAAGGGCTAGACCCAGTGCAATTTGAAGACCATTTGCGTGCATTTGACTGGGGAATGCCTCCTCATTCTGGATGGGGACTGGGATTAGATAGGCTGATGACTGTACTTACACAAATTGATAATGTAAGAGAGGTAGTCTTGTATCCTCGTGACCCAGAACGGTTATTTCCATAAAAAGATAAATTTTAACAAAATTCCAGATAACTTGTGCGACAGTGTGATTTCTGCGGTTCGGAATTTGGAGATAGAACCTGTTACTTTTGTGACAAACATTGTTGTACTTCATGCATGACCGATGACAGGACTCGATGCAAGCGTTGCTATATTGCAAAAAGAAAACTTGGATGGAGAATTTTCAAGAAAAACAAGGTCTTGCTTGGGTTTATTGCATTTGTCTGGGCCTATACTGTATTTCCAGTTCCTTTGATAAAGGGAATTGATCCAACTTTTTACTGGATTTCATTGGGGGTTGCAATAATGATTATGATTCCAATTAGTCTTGCCATGTTCTTTTGGTCAAGAGAACCTCCTGTATCTGATCTCAAGTAATACGCGATATTACATTTTGAGTAAATTCTTTTGTACTCTTGTCTCCGCCAATGTCTCTTGTCTTTATTCCATCTTTGACTATGCCGTACACTGCATCCTCTATCTTTTTTGCAACATCTTGGCATGACTTGTCGTTATTTTTTATTCCAAGCCATTCAAACATCATCTTTGCAGACAAGATAAACGAAGATGGATTTGCTATCTGTTTTCCTGCAATGTCAAAGGCTGCACCATGAACTGGTTCAAACAATGCAAATCTATTTCCAATGTTTGCAGCAGGGGCCATTCCAAGTCCGCCTACCACTTGTGATGCTTCATCTGATAATATGTCTCCAAACAAATTTGTGGTTACGATGACATCAAAAGATTCTGGTTGTCTTATTAGATTCATGGCACAGGCATCAACATACATGTGCTCAAATGCAATGTTTGGATAATTCTTTGCGACTTGCTCACAGGTCTTTGCAAATAGGCCATCTGTTTTTCTCATTACATTTGACTTGTGTACACATGTTACCTTTCTTTTTCCATTGCGTTGCTCTGCTGTGGCAAATGCATGTTTTGCAATTCTTTCTGATGCACTCTTTGAGATTGAACGTAATGCAATGATGGTTTCTCCAACCTCAAACTCCATACCTGTGTATAGATCTTCGGTATTTTCCCTTACTATGACCATGTCAATATTTTCCTTCAATGCTGGCATGTTTGGATAAGATTTGGCAGGCCTGATGTTTGCATAAAGGTCTAGTAATCTTCGTAATACCACAATGACATCTGCTGCACTCTCTCCAACTGGGGCCTTGAGACATGCATCTGATTTTTTTATTTGTTCTACTGTTTCATCAGGTAATGCCTTGCCAGTTTTTTCAAGTGCTGCATCTCCTGCTTGTAGTTTTGTAACTTCGACTTTGACTCCAAGTTTGTCATTTATGGTATCAAGTACATCAATTACTGATTCTGATAATTCAGGGCCTATGCCGTCTCCCGTGATGAGTGCTATCTTGTACATTTACTGTCCCAGATTTTTTTGTTTGAGTATTTTTTTGAGCATGATTCTGTTTATTCCGTCTATCATTGCCTGAACACTTGTGATGACAATATCTTCACCTACTGATTTTGCAGAAGCCTGGTTGCCATATGGATCCTCTACCTTGATTGTAACTTCACACAAGGCCTCTGAACCTCCAGAGATTGAATCAAGCTTGTAATCTTTTATTCTTACTTTAGATATTTCTCCAGTGATTTTTTGTATTGCATTAATTGATGCATCTACTGGACCTACACCATAATCTGTACTGGTAAAGTCTTTTCCTTCTATGTTTAACTTGACAAATGCATATGGCATGTTTCCAATTCCTGTTGATACTGAAAAGCCAACTAGGTGGACAAGTCTCTTCAATCCTGGTTGCTGCATGACCTCACCTGTAATTCCAAGAAGTTCAACATCTGTTACATGTTTTCCAAGGTCTCCAAGTTTTTTGACTCTCTCTAATATCTCATGGACTTGATCCTTTGAAGGCTGGATGCCATATTCTTCAAGCATTGCAGAGATTCCGTGGGCTCCTGCGTGTTTTCCTACTTGGAACCATCTTGTTCTGCCAACTAGTTCTGGGCTGATTGGCTCATATGTCAATGGATTGCTTAGTACACCATGGGTGTGAATTCCAGATTCATGACCGAATGCATTTTCTCCAACAATTGCCTTGTTTGGCTGGACCTGTACTCCTACTATCTTTGAAATGTATCGAGATGTTTCGTAGATAAGTTTGGTATTGATGTTTGTTTCATATTTTTTATCAAACTGTAGACATTGTAATCCCATGACAAGTTCTTCTAATGATGCATTACCTGCTCGTTCACCAATTCCGTTTATTGTGACATGTGCACATTGTGCGCCTGCTTGTATTGCAGATATTGCATTTGCTACTGCTAATCCAAAATCATTATGGCAGTGAACACTTACTGGTAGATGTGTTGCATCAATTGTATCCTTTGTAATTGCTGCAATGTATTGTGGAGTGGAATATCCTACTGTATCTGGAATGTCTAACCTGTCTGCACCTGCTTCTGTCACTGCCTTGAATACTTTTTTTAGAAATTCTCTATCTGTTCTTGTAGCATCCTCTGCTGAAAATTCAACCTTCAAGCCAAGTGATTTAGCATATTGGACGGCATCAACTGCTTTAGCTAGTGCTTGTTCTCTTGTTAGTTTTAGTTTGTACTGGAGATGTATGTCTGATGTTGCAATGAACGTGTGAATGTAATTCAAACCAACTGCGACAGCTGCATCAATGTCCTTTCTTTCTGTTCTTGCTAGGCCACAGATTTCTGCCTTTAGTCCTGCGTTTGTTATTGATTTTATTGCTAGTCTTTCACCATCTGATATGATTGGGAATCCTGCCTCAATTGCATCAACTCCGAGTTCATCAAGTTTTCTTGCAATTGCAAGTTTCTGGTCCGGAGTCAAGGCTACACCTGGTGTCTGTTCTCCATCTCTTAGTGTGGTATCAAAAATTCTAATCTTCATTTCCATGTCCTCTTGCTAGTGCACATATTCCAGTTCGTGCCATTTCTAAAATTCCATATCCTTTGACAAGATCTTCTAGTGCGTTAATTCTATCTGGAGTGGCGGTAATCTCTATTATGATTGAGGATTTTCTGACATCGTGTACATCACACTTGAATGCATTTGCAAGGTCTGTTATCTCTTTGATGTCTGTTGGTTTTGATACTTTGAGTTTCATCATGACAAGCTCTCGATATATGCTCTTTTTCTCCTCTAATACTTTTACTTCTAATGTGTCAATTAATTTGTCTAACTGCTTTACTATTTGACTGAGTTGTTTTTCGTCTGCTTCTGTAGTGATTGTCATTCTTGACACTTCGGGATTTTCAGTTATCCCTACTGATATGCTATCGATGTTATAGTTTCTTGATCTAAACAAGTTTGTAATCTTGAACAAGACTCCTGGTTTGTTTTCAACTAGAACGGAAATTATTGACCACATAGTACTCACTAGGATGGTAATATCATGTCCTTGAGAGATGTTCCAGGAGCTACAAATGGTAACACGTCTTCTTGTGGGTCAATTGGTATGTCTATGACTGTGGCAACATTACTCTTCAAAGTCTGTCTGGACTGCCTTACCAATCTCGTCAATTGTAGTAGCTCGTATTCCTTGCGCTCCATATGCTTCTGCTACTTTGACATAGTCTGGACAGTTTTTGAGATCTACTCCTATCATTCTTCTATCGTAAAATGTTCTCTGCCATTGGGCTACCATTCCAAGTGTGAAATTATTTAGCAATAGAACAATGACTGGCAAGTCTTCTAGCACGGATACTGCAAGTGAATTCTCTGTCATGTTGAAGCTTCCCTCTCCTGCAATATCAAGTACTGGAACATCTGGCTTTGCAGCTTTTGCACCTATTGCAGCTGGGAATCCCCAACCCATGGTTCCAAGACCTGTTGAGCTGAAAAATGTACCTGGATGTATTACATCAAAGAATAATGATGCCCACATTTGGTGTTGTCCTACTTCGGTAGTTACAATTGACTGTGCAGGTAATACTTCTCTTAACTTTTTGAGAACTTTGGATGCTGCAAGTGGATGTGGATGAATTTTGAGATTTTCTCTATAGTATTCCTTTGTCTCCTTTACTCTTTTTTGCCATGCGTTCTCTCCGTTTCGTTTGATTGCTTTTTGGATTAGCATCTTTACCATTATTCTAAGTGATGTCTTGACATCTCCGACTACAGCCACATTTGTGGTTTGGTTCTTTCCTATCTCTGCAGGGTCTACATCCATGTGTATGATTTTCAAATTTCTTTCAAATTCTTCAAATGTTCCAACTGACCTGTCTGAAAATCTGGAACCGCATGCAAGAACACAGTCAGCCTCTGTCATCATCTTGTTTGCTTCTGCATGACCGTGCATTCCTATTGGTCCAAGTGAGAGAGGATGGTTCTCTGGGAATGATCCTTTTCCTTTGAATGTTGTAACAACTGGTATCATGAGTAACTCTGCAATTGATTGAAGTTCTGCAAATGCACTTGATATTATTACTCCACCACCTGCAAGAATTATTGGTCTTTCAGCAGATAGTAACATCTCTGTTGCTCTCTCGATTGCTGTTATGTCTGGGTCAACCCATGGATGATATCCTCTAATTTTTACTTCAGAAGGAAAATGAATCTCTGCTTCGTTTTGTTGTACGTCCTTTGGAATATCTATTAAAACTGGACCTGGTCTTCCTGTTGCTGCAATGTAAAATGCCTTTTTGACAACCTCTGGAATCTCTGTTGGACTCATTGGCTGGAATGCATATTTCACAATAGGGTTTGTAATTCCGATAATGTCACTTTCTTGAAATGCGTCACGTCCTATCATCTTTGAAGGAACCTGACCGGTGATTGCAACCATTGGTGACGAGTCTGCCTGAGCAGTTGCAATTCCTGTAACAATGTTTGTTGCACCTGGACCTGATGTTGCAAAACATACTCCTGGTCTTCTGCTTACTCTGCCAAAACCATCTGCCATGTGGGAAGCAGACTGCTCGTGTCTTACCAGTACGTGACGGATATTGCTCTTGTAGAGTTCATCATAAATTGGCAAGTTTGCACCTCCCGGTAACCCGAAGGCAATTTCCACGCCTTCTTTTTCCAAAGCGATCATCAAAGACCTAGCACCAGATATTTTTTCCATAATTTTCTATCTCCGAAAACTGCTGTATCTTACAGCACAAGCTCGACTAGCAACAAAATACTTGAAATGCTTGTCGAGTCTACTTTTGTCATACTCACAATTTTTTCTCTAAAATTGTTAATAAATATATTGTTGGTAAAAAGTGCCTAAAACCAGCAAAACCTGAATTTTGCTCCAAATACTGGGTTTATCTAGGCATGATATCAGGCATGTCATAAGACTTAAACTAGAATTATCTCAAGCAATACCGATTTTGAGCGACCAGGATGAAATTATTGATATTGTACTGACATTTTTCAATGCAGGGAAAACAAAGAATGTTGCACCGTTGGGTGTTATCCAACTTGATGATCCTAGATTTTCTGCATACAGTGATGTACCGCCTTTTGATCTAAAGGATTTTGCTACAACTTCAGCACTTGAACAGCTACGATTTGTCAGCATATCTGATTATGATTTTGAATTAAAAAATATGAGAGTAGATGTGTTTGAAAATTTTGCAGTGGCAACTTTTACTGTAAGACAATCTGGCATGATTGTAGATAATTACAGTTTCAGAGGCCAACACATGACGATGGAAAGCCGAGCTACATTTGTCATGGGAAAATATGCCAAGTGGAAGATAGTACATTTACATTTGACAAAAATTTCTGATTAGATATCTATTTTTTTGGTTTGCTTTTCTTAGCAGGCTCGCTTGTCTGCGGAGTTTCACTTTTTATCTTTTTGAAAAGTTCATGGGCCTCTTTGACTGTAGCTCTTTGGTGAACTATGGCACGTACTGCCTTTATCATTGCTACTGGATGATCGTTTTGCCAAATGTTTCGTCCCATGTCAACTCCTGATGCACCTGCATGTAGTGCATCATGTGTAAGGTTGAATACGTCAAGTTCTGTTGCAAGTTTTGGACCACCTGCAATGATGACTGGTACTGGACATGATGTTACAACTTTTTCAAAGTTTTCACAATAATATGTCTTGACTAGATGTGCGCCAAACTCTGCAGCCATTCTGCATGCAAGTGACAAGTATCTGGCATCTCGTTTTTCTAGTTCTTTTCCTACTGCTGTAACTGCAAGTACTGGTATTCCATATTCTTCGCCTTCGTTGACAAGATTGCCCAAACTAACAAGTGATTCATGTTCATGTGTTGCTCCTACAAATATTGACATTGCAAGGGCTGAAGCATTTAGTCTGATTGCCTCTTTTACTGATGTTGTAATTTTTTCATTTGAGAGGTCTTTTCCTATGATGCTTGCACCTCCTGATACTCGAAGTACTACTGGTACTGGAAAGTTTGCATCAACCGATGTTCTTAAAACTCCTCTGGTAAGCATGAGAGAATCAGCATATGGTAATAGTGGGGCAATTGTCTTTCTTGGTACTTCAAGTCTTTCTGTTGGTCCAAGGAAATAGCCATGGTCAACTGCAAGCATTACACCTCGTCTATTTTGTGGCTTGATTATTTTTGCCAGTCTGTTTTTGAGTCCCCAGTCCATATCTTCATCGAAAAAATTTGCCTTAGTTAAGCGTTTCTGAATTTGTAATTATTATTTTCATGGAATCATTTCCTTGATGAGCATAATCCAAAGCTTTTGCAGAATCTACAAGATCAAACTTGTGGGTGATCAATTTTTGTACGTTGATTGTACCTTGTTCTATCATTCTAAATGCCTCATTTGTATCGTTTTCAGAAGCAGCATAACTTGGTGTGATTGTAATCTCTTTAGAGTATACTTTGCTCATCTCAAGTGACATCTTGACGTCTTTTGTTGGAACTCCAAACAACATGACAGTGCCACCCTTTCTTACAAAATCAATTGCTTGTGCAATGGCATTTACATTTCCAGTTGCAACCATTGCAATGTCTACTCCGCGGTTCTGCGTTTTCGAAAGAATTTTTTGATATGCTTCTGGGTCATCTGATCTTATTGATTGTGTTATGCCAAATTTTTTGGCAAAGTCTAGCCTAAAATCATTAATGTCTAGACAAAATATGTCTTCAATTCCATATGCTTTACTTAGCATCAAGTGCATCAGGCCAGTTGGACCTACACCTAAAATTGCAATCGAATCTCCTTTCTTGAATTTTATTTTATTCCATGCTCTGACACAACATGCAAGTGGTTCAATCATAGATGCTTCTTCAAAACTTACATGTTCTGGCAGTTTTATTACTCCGCCATGTGATACATTCCATTCCGGTACGATAAATTCTTCAGCAAGTCCGCATGGTGTGAGGTTTGTCTCTGAATATTTTTGACACATGGTCTCATTTCCATGTGTACAATAATGACATGAATAGCATGGGACGTGATGATGTGTAAAGACACGGTCGCCTTTTTTGAAATTTGTTACACCATCTCCTGTGGCAGAGACTATGCCTGAAGGCTCGTGGCCTAGTCTCATGGATGGTTGGCTGTATTTACCGTAAATCTTTTCCAAGTCCGAGCCACATACTCCACAGGCTTTCATGGATACTAGAATCTCGCCCTTGCCAACCTGTGGTTTTTCTACATTTTTTATTTGGACATCTGCTGGCCCTGAAACGTATGCTGCCTTCATGGTACTCTTGAAATAGAAATGACGTTTTATCTTTTCCGTAGTCTTGGTTTTAGATCTACATTATTTAGAAAACAGCAAATGTGCTATGGTGAAATTTTATTCTCATGATTTCAATTAAATAGGACTTGTTTCTGAGTCACCAACATGGATTTGTGGCGCGATATAGAGACTGGTTCCAAAGTACCGTCTGTGATAAATGTCATAGTAGAAATTCCAAAAGGTTCTCAGAATAAATATGAATATGATAAAAAAAGAGGAGTCATAAAATTAGACCGAGTTTTGTTTTCACCATTTTTCTATCCTGGAGAATATGGTATAATTCCACAAACATTTGCAGAAGATGGCGATCCAATGGATGCACTTGTACTTGTTTCAAATCCAACTTATCCTGGCGTTCTAATTGAATCGCGTCCAATCGGGATGCTCAAGATGAAAGATGGTGGCGAAATGGATGACAAGATACTATGTGTTGCAAAAGATGATGTAAGATACCAAGACATACATGATATTTCTGATCTTGAGAAACATCTGCCAAAAGAGATTGCACACTTTTTTGAAACATACAAGCAACTTGAAGGAAAAAAAGTGGAAATACTTGGATGGAAAAATGCCGCAAGCGCACAAAAGGCTGTACTTGATGGAATAAAACTATACAAAAAGACCTTCAAAAAGTAACTATCTTCTAGTCCTCTGATAAAAAAAATCTAACAAAAATTGTATTAACTAGTAATTGGAGATGAAATATTATGAATGAAGGCGACACTGCTCCAGATTTTGAACTTCAAGCAAATGATGGCAGCATGGTAAAACTAGGCTCCTTTCAAGGTAAGAAAAATATTGTTTTATGCTTTTATCCAAAGAACCACTTGTTTGCATGTCCATCAAAAAGAGTATTTCAGATGGCACAGGCAACAATTGCAGCATATCCTCAGATAAAAGAGCAAAATGCTGAACTTTTTGCTATATCGATTGATACTGTACCAGACCAGAAAAAATTTGTTGAGGAGTATAGTGTACCATATCTTCATCTAAGTGATGTTTCCAAGACTACGTGCAAGGCTTATGCTGGATTGAACATTGCTGGGCTTGCAAAACGTTCTACTTTTATCATTGACAAAAATGGCAAAATTTCAAAAATTTTCAGAGAAACCAGTCCTGAAAAACATGGCCAAGAAATAATTTTGGCATTGCAGAACTTGAAATAATTTCATTTTGGTAAATTCAATATATTTTTAAAGATGTGAGTTAAGACTTGATTTGTGCTAGATCTAGTAGCAAAGAAAATTTTCCTTACCAAAGGTAAGGGCGTACATCCTGACAGACTAACAAGTTTTGAATATGCACTCAGAGATGCAGGAATTGCAGGAACAAATTTGGTTTTAATTTCTAGTATATTTCCACCAGGTTGCAAAGTAATCTCAAAAGCTGAAGGATTGAAACTGATAAGGCCTGGAAGCGTAACTTTTGCAATATATTCTAGACAAGAGAGCAATGAACCTCATAGATTGATGGCTGCCTCTGTTGGAATAGCAGAGCCAAAGGACAATACGAAATATGGATATCTTTCAGAATACGTCTCCTTTGGAGAAACTGAAAAAGAAGCAGGTGATTATGCTGAAGACATTGCGGCACAAATGCTTGCATCATCACTTGGAATATCATTTGATGTAAACAAGAGCTGGGATGAGAAAAGACAACAATGGAAGATATCTGGACAGATTTACAAGACTAGAAACATAACCCAAAGCGCTGTGGGTGACGCAAAAGGTAACTGGACTACGGTATTTACAGCAGCAGTATTAATTCTCTAAATTTTTATCTTCTTTTCATGAATAGGTATACTGCAGCTCCACCTGCTGCAACTATGCCAATTAATGCGTAAATGGAATAATCAGTAGGAGTGCTAGGTGTTGATGATGTTATTGTTGTATTACCCTGTCCTGTTGCAGTATCATTTGGAACACTGCTGCCCAAAGTTATTGAAGCTTGGTCGTTTGTAATTGATGTAGTTTTTCCAAATAGGTATATTGCAGAAATCTGTTGTCCGTATTCTGGGTCTATTATCCAGCCTGCCTTGGTCAAGTCTGCTGGAAACTTTTGACCATCCTTGAATACTGTTGGTGCCAAATCTCCGCCGTGATTCTCTACTCCAACGGTCTTGTTTGATATTACTGTGACATCCAATATTGAATTCAAAGGAAAGAATCCTACGCTAAAGTAACTTGATCTTTCAAGACTGGTAACGCCCAGTAATTCCAATGGTTTGATTGTAGTAACTTGGGTCTTGATTGGAATTTGTTTGGAAACTTGGAGTTGGTAAAGCAGTGCATTTTGTGATGGTGTAATTGCAAATGTTACTGTGGAATTGGAATCTTGAGCCACTGTTTGTGCTGCATTGAAAAATCCACCGTCATCACGAATCTGTTTTGGTATCAAAATGGAAGTTAGTCCATCAAATAGATATGAAGAATCTTGTCTTGACATTGTGTATACTACGGATATCGTCCTATTTCCTGATACAATGCCTGATGTGCCAAGGGCATTATTCAGCTGTCCTTTTGGATTTACATACACGTTGTTAAATTGTGCATCTGTTGCAAATGCCTTGTTTATGTGGTCAATAAGACCATCTCCAATCTGTTTTGCATCTGACTGGATTACTGTAATATTATAACTTTGAATAAGGGATGGTGAAACAATGTTTACCAAAACACATCCTTGGTCTTGAACTCCTTCAACACAATTTTGTGCATTTGTTATGATGACTGATGATACACTAGTTGCATTCTGTATGCTTTGACTAAGGTCTGCTGGCACTCGCATCTCAACTGGACTTGTTGATGCTAGTGTGATAAATGCCGTAGTCTTGTTCTGTACTTTTTCATCAACTAGTATGTGTGCTGTTTCACGATATGATGCAAGTTGTGGCTGCTGCGCATATACTGAAACAAATGAAGTCATCAATAATGCGAAAATTATGGATAAAGCAAGAAGGTTTTTCAATTATAGCAATTTTTTGAAATCTAACTATTAAGTTATTCTCTCAATTTTTCTATTTTTATCGCAAATCTCTGGAATGGTTCTTCCTTATAGTGATTTTTGCAGACAAGCATGGTCTGTTGTGGATCAGGTCCGCAATCATAAGTAATCAAATACTCTGGTTCTCTAGTGCAACATCTTAGGTATTTCACTTGGCAAGTAATGGTCGTCATAAAATAAAATAGTTCTCGATCCAAGCTCTAGGTTTAAATTATAATGTAAACATAATGTCACTGACATCGGTTCAAACCGTAGGGGAACATTGCCTGGCAGTTGGGGGCGCTTGACTGCCAGGCGCTTTTAATTAATTACTTTACCTAGTCTCTCTGTCTGATTTTTGATGTATTCAAAACCTTCTTGCCAGAAACTCTCTGTTGTAATGTCAATTCCATGTTCCTTGAGCAGTTCTTCTGGCTTTTTGGAGCCTCCTGCAGCCAAGATGTCAATATAGGTTGAAGCAAATGATCTTCCTTCCTTTCTGTATCTCTGGTATAGTGACAACGATAACAAGTTACCAAAAGAGTACGAATAGCAGTAAAATGGAGAATGGTAAAAGTGTGGAATGCATGTCCATTCTGTTCCAAAGTCTGGTGTTACATCCACTGAATTTCCAAACTGATCCTTTAGTGTCTTCATGTACTCTGATGTGATATCTTGAACCATGGCACCATTGCCAATTTTTTCATGTGCTGCAATCTCAAAGAGTGTAAAGTATGCCTGTCGTCCTACTGTAGCGTACAAGTCATCCATGTGTTCTACCAGTAAAGATTGTTGTTCATCTTTTGAGGTCTGGTCTAGAATTTTATTGAATAACAACATTTCAGAAAATGTAGATGCTGTTTCTGCAAGGGGTAATGGGGCTTCTGCAATAAATATTGATTTTCCTGATGCTGCGATGCTGTGTATTGCATGTCCAAGCTCATGGGCCAAAGTGAACACATCGTTGGTTCTACCCTTGAAGTTTACTAGAACATATGGTGTTATTTTTGGAGATATGGTACTGCAAAATGCACCGCTTCTTTTTCCAGGCCTTATGGTGGAATCAACATGTCTTTGGACAAATACTCTTTTTGCATATTCGCTCAACTGTGGACTGAAATCATTTAGTGTATCAAGGACAAGTTTTACGGCCTTGTCATAGTTGTATTTTTTTTCTTCCCTTTTCTGAATTGGTGCATAGATGTCATATCTACGCAGTTTCTTCATCTTGAGGATGCGTGCCTTTAACAAAAAGAATTTGCGAAACACATCCGAGTTTTTCCCGCAGACTGAAAGAAGTGCGTTCACTGTCTTGTCATCTGTATCATTTCCAATGTTTCTGACTGATATTGGGGATGAGTATCCACGTATCTGAATACATTCGTCTTTCCAGTTTGAAACTATGTTTTGATAAATCTCTCCAAGTACACCCTTGTTTTTGTCAAACTCTGATAACAATGCCTTGTATGCAATTTCTCTTGTTTTTGGCTTGGGGCTTCGGATTAGGACTGATAATTCTTCCCTGTTGTATTTTTTTGTCTTGCCATCGATTTTTACCTCAAAGGTGAATGCGTTTGTTATCTTGTCATAGATTTTGACAAGAGCCGAGTGGCCTGTGACATCTAATGTGTTGATTATTCTCTCTTCTGGTTCTGTAAGGGAATATTTTGCAAGTAATCTTTTGTATCTTAAAAATTCGTACAGTTCTCCTGATGATTTCATTAGCCTTTGGGCATTTTTCTCATCCAGTTGTTTTTTCCACCATTGGTCAAAAAACAGGGTCTGGTTTTCCAACTGTGCGCCTAACTTGCGCATCCTTGAGACAAGCGACGTAGCCTTGTCTGACTGGGTGTCTGATGAATACTCTAGTGATGCATAGCCTGAAACTCTACCAAATTGCTCTGTAATTTCCTCAAGAGTGTGAAGCATGGCAAGGAATTTTTTCTCAGATATTGTGGGCTTGAGTATTTTCTTGTTTTTCTCAAAGTTTTTGACGTCTTTTTTGATTGCCTCAAGTCGTTTGGTAAACTGGGGTGATTCTGGATCCTTTACAAGTTCGCTTAAATCCCATTTTTCTTCTCTGAAAAGTTGCATCTGGTTCAAACTTGGGTTTCTTCTTAAAATACTATGTGGAAAGTATTGTTCTGGTTTCACAATGATACTTCATTTGTTGATTAGAAGATTGTTCTAAAACAATTGTAATAAATTATCAAATGTACAAATGATGCACACGTCTTAAATATTAAAAATACGTAATAGATGGCATGAGCATGACAGCATGGCATTGTTATAGATGTAACCTGACCTTCAAAGAAAAGTCACATGTTGTTATGCATAAAGAAATTTCAAGACATGATGCACGTGAAGTAGAAATTCCACAATAGGGTTTCTACTTTTTTATTTTTGTCCTGACATTTCCAAGTTTCTACAAGTAAAATCCTTGCAAGTATTTATAACCCAAAATTGAGTTAGTCGTTCGTGGACCATCATAATTTCAAGGGAAAAGACATTCCACATTTGAAGATAAAACCCAATATGGGTATTGATGATCTAGTAGAAATTTTTGCAAGTACTGGTTATAATGCAAGACAACTTGGAGATGCTGCAAAACTATACTGTAAGATGATTGAAGATGATGCAACCATATGTCTTACAGTTGCAGGTGCAATGACTCCAGTTGGCTTTGGAGGCTTGTTCAAGTCCTTGATAGAACGTGGCTTTGTTGATTGGATAGTCTCAACTGGTGCAAACGTGTACCATGAGGATCACTTTGCATGGAATCTGCCTGTAAAACAAGGACACTTTGAGGTGGATGATATGATACTGTACGAGAAAGACATTGTCAGAATTCGTGACGTGTACATCAAAGGCGAGGAAACACTCAAGGCCGAAGACCAAATTGTCCAGAAAATGTTTACAAAAAGCTTGATCGATAAACCGTTTACTACTGCCGAATTCTGTAATGAAATGGGAAAATACTCTAAACAGCATTCTAAAAATCCAGAACGTAGCTTTGTTGTAACTGCATATGATTATGATGTTCCTGTCTACATCTCAACACTGAAGGATTCTTCACTTGCACTAGACTTGGCTCCATTACGACTTGAAAATAAAATGTATAATCTTGATTTTGTACGAGAAATAATAGAGCAAGCTGCAATATTGTATAATTCAAAGAAATCTGGAATTTTGGAGTTGGGTGGTGGTGTACCAAAGAACACTGCGCAACAAACAGGTCCTCTGTTAGATCAGATACTTGGCTTGGGACATGGAGGCCAAAATTATATTATTCAAATTACTGATGCACGACCTGATACTGGTGGTCTCTCTGGTGCAACATTGCAAGAGGGAAAGAGTTGGGGCAAGGTAAAAGATGCCCATGAAGATGTGATAATGGTATACACTGATGCAACTATTGCATTTCCAATACTCTGTCTTTATGCACTAAGCAATGAAAAGCCACGAAAACCAAAGAGATTGTATAAGAAGTTACCATCATACTATGAAGGATTGTCAAAGGCATATTTTGACAAAAAACGCAAAAAGTAAGCAATAGTTTTCTCACATAAATTAATCGTGTAAGATGGAATGGATATTGAAAATAAAATCAATAAGATAGTTGTCTATCTAGAATCTACTGAATCTTGCTTTTTCTGTATCTCTGTCGTCCTTTGTTGCCTTTTTCCACTCTTTGTAATGTTCCTTGCAAAGGATTGCCTTTTTCAAACCGTGTGGTATGCCCACTCCAGTTCCATCTACCTTTGAGGCAGTAAGAGAACGAACACCATCGTTGTCACAGCCTGTGACACTGCATTTTGCACCTTTTGATATGAGGCCCATGAGAGTTCTAAAACGCACTATTATATCAGATTTTTTGATATTTTGTTAAAAATATGCGAAATCTTGTCATACATGCTCTTAGATACATGGTATAAATTATTGTTAGATATGTTGCTGATATCGTATGCTTAACAATTTTAGAGAAGGTCTAAAGCCTGCTCTACAAAACATTGGTAAAGTTTTTGCTTCAACAGGTCTGTCTGCAAATTTCTGGACTGCTGTAGGATTATGCTTTGCATTTGCATCTGCAATAGTTTATGCTATTCATCTTGACTATTCTTTTATTTTGGGTGGAATCTTGTTGCTTGTTTCTGGGTTTTTTGATATTGTTGATGGACAAGTTGCTCGTATCACTGGAAAGTCATCTAAAAAAGGTGCATTCCTTGATTCTGTCTTTGATAAGATTGCCGAAGTTGCAATATTTATTGGAATTTTAATTGGTGGATATCAACAAGGCTATCTTGTATTATTAGCAATAGGTCTCTCTTTACTTGTTAGTTATACTCGGGCAAGAGCTGAATCTCTTGGAGTTCAACTCCAAGGTATAGGAATAGGTGAGCGTGCAGAAAGATTGCTTGTAATTGCAATAGTTGGAATGATTGGTTTTCTAAATTATGCCGTGGTAATTGTTGCAATAATTGCAGGAATTACATTTGTTCAGAGAATAATAACAACATCTCACGGAATAAAAGATTAGACTATCGTAGTCTGCCAGTTTGGCGTCTTGAATCAGCTGATCTGATTTTTAGAATTCCAAAGTGTATTGCGCATGAAATACAATACCATTTGAGTACTGTTGGTGCTGCAATGTATGCACCCTGTGCTCTTAATTCTTTTGCCAAAGTATGCTCTACAAGATTTAATCTTGATGTTACTTTCTTTGCCTTGTCTCGTGGAACTGTAGCACCACAGTTTGTACACTGGATACGACCAGTTGATCCTTTTCCACCTTTTTGTCTTCCACGACTAGCACGTTTTAGTGGCATGTTTTACCTGTATAGAGCCTCTTTATAACGATATTTGACGGTCTGGTTTTGTCAAATTTCTACTATGATTAGACAAATTCTTGTCTTCTATCACATCTTTGAAAAATTTGAATGTATGATGGATCCAGATTTGATTTGTTAAAAATTTAAATTTCGTATGATTTTAGATTGAAATATGCGTGGCCTTTGCAATGTCTGTCTAAGCTCTAATGTTGAGGTTATTCTGGTAAAGGGTAATCCCACCTGTCAATCCTGCCTAGAGAGTCAGAAAAAGGACTAAATGGAAAGGTATAGACATCAAATCAAATGAAGGTTGCAATTTTTTCACATTGTACAATAGATGAAATATCTCAAAATGGCACAGTGGTTGAAACTGCTGGAGGTCCTGCGTGTTATTGTGGACTGACTGCAAAAAACATGAAATTTGAAATTGATCTTCATACCAAAGTAGGTACTGATTTTACATTCAAATCTGAACTTGAAAAAAAAGGAATCTTTCTTCCACAGAATTCAGTATCTGAAACACCGACCACTCGATTCTTGTTGAATGTATTTGGAACTGAACGTGATCTTTATCTTAAAGCAAAATGCGACCCAATTGAATCAATAAAGTCTGATGCAGATGGTGCAATTGTAAGTCCTGTCTTTGATGAAGTGTCAGAAGATACTTTGGATAGCATTAAAGAAAACTTTGACTTTACGTTACTTGATCCTCAAGGATATCTACGTCGCGTAGCAACTGACAACAAAGTTTTTTTTGAAAAAACTCTACTTGACTTGTCCCACATAACTGCAATCAAGGCAGATCCTGATGAGGCGTTTTATCTTACTGGACTAAAAGAAAAAGAAGCAATGCTTGCATTGCAAAAAAAAGGTGTCAAACATGTGCTTTACACCAACAAGCAAAACATCACAATGCTTGTAAAAGATAGAATGTATCACTTGAAAATTCCAAATATGACAATAGGTGATACTACTGGCGTTGGAGATATTTTCTGTGCATCCTTTACTTGTTCTTATTTGAAAGAAAATGATCCTATCTGGGCAATCTGTTTTGCAGTAGGTGCAGCACAAGCAGCACTTGAGGCTAGTACCACTGGTCTTGACAAGGTTCCAGCAGGAGGTGACACTGAAAGAAATGCAGCATATCTTTACAACCTGATGCAGTTCTCAAGTGTCTAAGCTTTTATTGTGTGAGAGGTGAATCAAATCTGTGAAAGTTGCAATCTATAGTCAAGACCAAGAACAGACTGTAAAATCAATAAAACTCTCACTTGACAGTCATGGTATAGAGTCTGTAAATGTGGGGAAAAAACCTCTTGGCAAAGACATTGACTATGTAATAGTGACTGGTGGAGACCGTGGAGTCAGAAAATATTTTCATCATGTAACAGATTCAACAATTCCAGTTCTTGGAATAAATGAATACGAGTCTAGTGGATTTTTAGCCCAGACTGATCTTAAACAATTTCCAACATATCTTAACAGATTGAAAAAAGGTGATTTTTCAATTGAGGCTTTACCGCGAGTTGGTGTAAAAATTGATGGAAAACAAATCTATCCTGCACTAAATGATGTTGCAATTTTTTCTTCAAAGAGTGCTACACTAGTAGAGCATGTCATGCGCGTAAATGGCGAAGAGTTGTGGCATGATAGCAGTGATGGTCTTATCATATCGACCCCAATTGGCTCTTCTGCATATTCCATGTCTGCAGGTGGTCCTGCGATATATCAAAATTCAAAAGTCTTTTGCATTGTATCAGTAAACTCACTTGATATCACAAGACGTCCACTCATAGTTCCAGAGGGTGCTTTCATTGAGATTGATGATATTTCCTCCAGTCTTCGATGTGAAGTTGTAATTGATGGAAAGGACAGATTCAAAGTTGACAAGACCGTGGTCTGTACAAAATTCCCATTACCTGCAAGTGTAATTCGTATGAAAAAAGATTCTACTACAGTCTCTGCACTGGCTAAAAAAGTAAAACTTGCAGATGAGCTCTTGAACATGCCGCCAAGTTCCAAGTTGTTACTCAAAACTTTAGAGTATGAAGGATCTCTTACTCAAAAAGAACTGGCAGAAAAGACACTACTTCCAGATAGAACTGTCAGACTTGCACTAAGTCATTTACTCGAAAAGGGATATGTCAAAAGAAGAGTCTCACTTCGTGATACTAGACAACGAATATACGAAATTCCAAAATAAATTCTAGGCGTTTGCTGATGCCCTTATGAATGCCTCAAAGGATTCTTCAGGGTATCCTGGTCTACTGCTAAACTCTGGGTGATACTGGACTCCGAGATAGAATTTGTGATTTGGAATCTCTAACACTTCCATGCGTTTTTTGTTATCGCTATATCCTGAAAACTTCATGCCCTTTGAAGAGAACATCTCCAAATATTTCTGGTTGAACTCAAATCTATGTCTGTGTCTTTTGTGAATCTTTGTGGATTTGTAAAGTTTGAATGCCATGGTATTTTCTTCAACTGTGATTTCATGTGATCCTAGACGCAACGAGCCACCCAAGTTTTCGACTGATTTTTGTTCTGGTAAGAGGTCAATTACAGGATTTTCTGTATTTGGAGCAATCTCTGTAGAGTTGGCATTTGTCAATCCACAAACATGTCTTCCAAATGCCACTGCAGCAAGCTGAAAACCAAAACAGATTCCAAGATATGGAATATTTTTCTCTCTTGCATAGTTTGCTGTACTGATTATGCCTTCTGCTCCTCTGTCTCCGAATCCTCCTGGAACAATTATTCCATTATATGCTGAAAGTCTATTCAAATCACCGTTTAATTCTTCAGAATCAATCCAATCAATTATCACGTCTTTTCCAATTTTGGCACCAGCGTGTTTTAGTGCATGGTTTACACTTACATAACTATCTGCAAGTTTTACATATTTTCCAATCATTGCAATTCGTACTGATTCTTTTGCATTTTGAAATGAATTTATGATTGTGTTCCATCTGTCCCAGTTTGCTGAAGTGTTGACAAGACCAACTTTGCCAAATTTTTTGAATATGACATCGATTATACCTTGGTCGTACAACATCTGAGGAACCAAAAGTATGGATTCTGCATCATGACATGAAAATACGTCACGTTCTGTGACGTTTGAAAATAATGAAATCTTTTTCCTTGCAGCCATTTCAAGTGGTCTTGTACATCTTACTGCTAGCAAGTCTGGCTGGATACCGATTCTTCGTAGTTCTTGGACGCTGTGCTGGGTTGGTTTTGTTTTTTGTTCTCCTACCACTTCAAGAGATGGTGCAAGTGTAACGTGGACAAAAATTACATTCTCAGGTCCTTCTTCAAGCCTCATCTGTCTTAGTGCTTCAAGAAATGGGAGGCTCTCAATATCTCCTACTGTTCCTCCACACTCTATTACAAGCATGTCCAGATTCTCGCTTTTTACTATGTGTCTTATTCTCTCCTTGATTGCATCTGTGACATGGGGAATTATCTGAACACATGCCCCAAGATATTCTCCTCGTCTTTCTGCATCTATTACACTAGAGTAAATTTGAGCAGTAGTAATGTTGTGAGTCTTTAGCATGTTTTGATTGAGAAATCTTTCATAGTTTCCAATGTCCATGTCGCATTCTCCTCCGTCTTCAGTGACATAGACCTCACCATGTGCTATTGGGTTCATTGTACCTGCATCATAATTCAGATATGGATCAAATTTTACACAAGAGACTTTTTGATTAGAAAGTTGAAGTAACTTTGCAATAGATGATGAAACAACACCTTTTCCAAGGCCAGACATGACTCCACCTGTTACAAAAATGTATTTTGTAGATTCTGTCTGCATATCCATGATGGATTTGAGATCCTTTTATTTCTTATTCTGTGATTGTAACTTTCTTTAGACTGGATGCAAACTGTCCGATCTTATTTTCGATCTTTTCTGCAGGTGTGTTTTCCATCAGCCTCAAAAATGCGCTTCCCACAATTATTGCATCAGCTCCTGATTTTATTATGAATCTTGCCTGATCTGGGGTGCTGACTCCAAATCCAACTCCTAGTGGAATTTTTCCACCCAATATTTTTTTGGTATTTTTAATTGCATGTGTTGTATAGTTTTGGAATTGTTGCTGTCCTCCGGTGGTCCCAAATATTGATACCAAATATAGAAAGCCTGATGATGAATCTGCAATTTTTTTGATTCTGTCTGAAGCCGTGTTTGGAGAGATTAAAAATATGACATCCATCTTATTTTTCTTGGCTGCTTGCAGAAATTCTCTTGATTCATTGATTGACATGTCAGGTAGTATCAATCCGTCAATTCCTGCATTTTTTACTGTAGATATGAACTTGTCATACCCATGTTTATACAAGATGTTTGTGTACGTCATCAAAACTAGTGGCACGTCTGTTTCCTTGCGAATTTTCTTTACCAGTGATAGAAACTTGTCAAGATTCATGCCTTTTTGTAATGCCTGAAATCCTGCGTGTTGAATCACAGGTCCGTCTGCCAAGGGGTCTGAAAATGGCATTCCAAGTTCTATGATATCTGCACCGCCTTTTACCAGTCCTCTTACTGCTGAAAGAGTATCTTTCTCGCTTGGAAATCCTGCCATTACATATGCTATCAATGCCTTTTGGTTCTTTGACCTTAGGTCTTGGAACTTAATTTTTATTCTTGACATTTTTACTCAAATATCTCCCAACTTCTTCAACATCCTTGTCTCCTCTGCCTGATAATGTTACAACAATACTTTCACTCTTTGGCATGTTTCTTGCAATCTTTATTGCATATGCAATTGCATGAGCTGATTCTAACGCTGGTATTATTCCCTCATGTTTTGAGAGCAAGAGAAATGCATCTATTGCTTCCTTGTCATTTACTGCATCATACTTGACTCTCTTTGCATCTTTTAGATACGAGTGTTCTGGACCTACTCCTGGATAGTCTAATCCTGCAGATACACTATGTGTCTCACTAATTTGTCCCTCGTCATCTTGTAAAAGATATGTTAGCATACCATGGAGAACTCCTTTTGATCCTCCCACTAGAGTTGCAGAGTGGTGACCACTTTTGATTCCTTCTCCGCCAGCTTCGACTCCAAACATCTTGGTGTCTTCATCAATTAATGGATAAAATGTTCCAATTGCATTAGACCCTCCGCCAACACAGGCTACTACAGAGTCTGGAGATTTCTTTTCAAGTTTTTTCATCTGGACAAGAATTTCGTCTCCAATGACTGACTGGAAATCTCTTACCATGACGGGGTATGGGTGTGGGCCTACTGCAGATCCTAAAAGATAGTATGTTGATTTTACATTTGTAATCCAATCTCGTATGGCTTCATTGATTGCATCCTTCAAGGTCTGTGTTCCTTCTTTTACTGGATGCACTTTGGAGCCAAGCAAATTCATTCTAAACACATTTAGCTTTTGTCTCTGGGTGTCCTTGTAACCCATGTATACTTCACCACTCATTCCAAGTACAGAACATGCCATGGCAGTTGCAACTCCATGTTGTCCTGCGCCTGTTTCTGCAATGATTCTCTTCTTTTTCATTCTCTTTGCAAGAAGGCCCTGTCCTAGAGTGTTGTTGATTTTGTGAGCTCCTCCGTGTAGCAAGTCTTCTCTTTTTAGATAGATCTTGGCACCGCCTGCAAATTTTGTTAAATTCTTTGCCAGGTATAGCGGTGTGGGCCTTCCGGCATACTGGGTCAGGTAATATTGTAATTCTTTTTTAAATTCTACATCATCTTTGTATTTTAGGTATGCCTGCTCTAACTCTTCTACTGCAGGAACTAGGGTTTCAGGAATGTATCTTCCGCCAAACTCTCCAAATTTACCGTTCTTGGGATATTTGAGTTTCATATTGCTGACACCAACTCTGACACTAGTCCCTTGATATCTTTACTCTTCATTATGCTACTGCCTACCAAGAAAGCATCTGCACCGCATTTATCCAAAAACTTGATGTCTTTTGGAGATTCCACTCCACTTTCTGATATTATGATTCGTTTCTCATCTCTGTCCTCTAGTATGGATTTTGTTGTATCAAGATCAATCTCTAGAGTGTCTAGATTGCGGTTGTTTATTCCAAGTATGTCTGCTTGTGTTTTTGTAGAATCTGTAAATTCTTTTTTTGTATGAGATTCAAGTAATACTAGCAAATTTTTCTTGTGTGCATATGATACAAATTCGTCAATGTCTTTTGCAAATTTCTTGTCAAATATTGCTTGAATCAAAAGAACAACATCTGCACCTAGTTTTTCTGCAGCATCGATTTGTATTTTGTCAACCACGATATCTTTCATCAGTAATGGAACTTTGATCTTTTTTCTAATCTTTGTAAAATAATCTGGTGAACCATTAAACAAATATGGCTGTGTCAAAACTGACAATCCCATTGCACCTCCATCTACCATCTGGTTTGCAATGACTACGGGATCAGATACATCTCTTATGTTGCCAAGTGATGGTGATGAAAATTTTACTTCGGTAATCAATGAAGCATGTTTGTTGTTTTTGATTTGATTGACTAGGTTTTGTTTTGACTTGGGGGTCTTGTAATTGATTTCATACGTCCCATCTTTTATTGCCTTTTGCGAATTCTTGGCAAGTTTTTCTAACATGTCTTTCATTTTTTCTCAAAAGCCTCCAACTTTGTTACATCTCCACAATGTTTTACAAAGTCTTTGAAGAGATTGTATGCCTTGCCATTTTTAATTGATTGGAGAGAAATCTCTAGTGCCTCATCAAATTTCTCTGAAAATCCACCAACAATCAATCCTGCTGCTGCATTGAGTGCAGTTATGTCTATCATTGTTTTTTTGGCAGTTCCATTGAGAACTGAAACAAAGGCAGTTATCGCCTCTTCTTTTGTTGAAATTTGAAAATCAGAGATTTTTGCCTTGCTCAAACCAAGTTCTGCAGGGTCTAGTACAGAGCTTGTGACCTCGCCCTTGTTTAATTGATAAATGTGATTTTTAGCCGTTGTAGACAATTCATCAAGACCATCTTCAGAGATTACAGCCATCACGCTTGTGGCTCCTCTTGATTCTAAAATGGATACAACTCGGCTTAGGTATTCTTTTGAATATACTCCCACAAGCTGGTGTTTTACTTGAGCCGGATTGCACAAGGGACCAAGTAAATTAAATGCAGTTCTCTTACCTAGGCGGCTTCTTGCTTCTGCAACATTTTTCATGGCGGGATGAAACTTGGGTCCAAACATAAAGCCAATTCCAAACTTTTCAATTATTTCTTGAACTTGACTTGGTTCCATGTTAAGATCATATCCAAAGTATTCAAAAATGTCTGCACTTCCACTTGTACTAGAAACTGACCGGTTTCCATGTTTTGCAACTACAACTCCTGATGCTGCAATGACAAATGCTGCTGTAGTTGAAATATTGAACGTGTGCATTTTGTCTCCGCCTGTTCCGCACACGTCTATGATATTCTGATTTATCTTTGGGTGTATGTGTATTGCATTTTGTTGCATCTTGTCAAGCATTGCAGCAAGTTCTTGATCAGTCTCTCCCTTTTCTGTCAATGCTTCAAGAAAACTTGTAGTCTCATCTACAGAAACTTTTCCAGTCAATATCTCATCCATGATTTGAGACATTTCATCATGACTGAGGTTTTTACTCGAAGAAATTTTTGTGATATATTCTGTGATCATTTTTGCACCAATTTGATAAAGTTACTTAGAATCTTTTTGCCTTCGCTAGTCATTATTGATTCGGGATGGAACTGGACTCCTTCGATTAAATATTTTTTATGACTGATTGCCATTATCTCCTTGTCATCTTGTGCAATGGCAGTTACCTGAAGGTCATCTGGAATTATTGTCTTATCTCCTACCAGTGAATGATATCGTGTTGCACGAAATGGATTCTGTACTCCTTCAAACAGAGGTGATTTGGTGTGCTCTACGGGGCTTGTCTTTCCATGTCTTACATTTCCTGCATTGACAACTTTGCCACCAAACGCATGTATGATTCCCTGATGGCCAAGACATACACCAAGTATTGGTTTTGTAGGTCCGAGTTCCTTGATTACCTTGGTGCATATTCCAAAATATTTCTCATCTTCTGGTGTTCCAGGTCCTGGAGAAATTATTATTGCATCATAGTTTCCTTTCTTAATGTCGTCAATTGTTACCTTGTCATTTCTGATTACATCTGACTCGACATTTAGTTCTCCAAGTAGTTGAGCAATGTTGTACACAAATGAATCATAATTGTCGATTATCAAGAATTTCATTTTGTTGCCTCCTTTAGGGCTGTTATCATTGCATTTGCCTTGTGTTCTGTCTCCATCCATTCATTTTGCGCTATAGAATCTGTCACTATGCCTGCACCTGTCTGGACAAAACCCTTTGAGCCGTTCATGAAAATACTTCTTATTCCAATTGCAAAATCACAACAACCATTGAATGAAAAATAACCTATTGCTCCGGCATAAGGTCCTCTAGCATCAGGTTCCAATTCGTCGATTATCTCCATTGCTCGTATCTTTGGTGCACCTGATACTGTTCCTGCTGGAAAGACTGCTTTCATGGCATCATACATGTCATATTTTTTATCCAAAGTTCCAACTACATGAGTTACGATGTGTTGTACATGACTGAATTTTTTTACAGCCATCAGTTCTTTGACATGTACCGAACCATATTTGCACACTCTACCAATGTCATTTCTGCCAAGGTCTACTAACATTGTGTGCTCTGCAAGTTCTTTTTCATCGTGTAACAGTTCGTCTTTTAACTCTTCATTTCTTTTCTCATCATTTGTAACTGGTCTTGTACCTGCAATGGGGAATGTCTCAACCTGACTTCCTGTAATACGTAACAACATTTCTGGACTAGAGCCAATTATAGTTCTCTTTCCTAGTTTCATGTGGTAAAGATATGGTGATGGATTTATCTGGCGCAGAACTTTGTATACTTTGAGATAATCACCGTCTGCATCAAAATTAAATTTTCTTGAGAGTACTACTTGGAAAATGTCTCCATCATGAATGTATTTTTTTGCCTGTTTTATCATCTCTGCAAACTTGTCTTGGTTCAAATTTTCAGAAATTTCTGAAATAGAAAATTTGCCACAATCTACATTAGCATATGATATTTGGTCGATTCTATTTTTATCATAATAAAAATAAAATGATTTTTTTTCTTTATTGTCGTAAAGAATTCCATCTGTATAGATTCCAAACTCCATCAGGGGTTCGTCTGAATCTTTGTGGGAATTTGGAATATTTTCCCATAGTCTAATTGCATCATAGTTGATAATTCCAACCGCGCCGCCAACGTACCTGATATTTCTGATCAGGTACTCGATATACTATCTTCTTGATCTCAGCCAAGGGATCACTTGTCTGAATGGTCATAGAGCCTCCACTTTTGTAATGGAGTACAACTTTGTCAAAATACCCCTTGATGATTACTGATGGGTCAAAACCAATCAGTGATGTCTCTGCTAATTCTTCTGGACCTGTAAGTGATTCAAAGAAGAAAGAATGTTCGAATTCACGTGATATTTTGTTGTATAGATCAAATTGAGAGCCAGTATAGTCTAGGGGTATTATCTTAAGGCTTGAATGCCCAAATGTGGCCACCCATGAACACACTCATCCAACATCTCTATTTAAAATTAAGCCACACGTGAGATTTGACATATTACGGTATGGTACGGTACCTTTATATGCGATCTTTGTGTATATCTAACCATGTCTCAGATCCTAATTCCGGACTTTGGCAGGAGTAAATCACTACTGTTCCAGGACCTGTATTTTGCAAAGAAAAAGCCAATAGTGCACACAACTGCGGCTGAAGCAGTCTGCACTGTATGTCAAAAGGGCTTGGATGATGGAATGTCCATTACTGCAAAGAGAATAGGCTTGAACTTGAGACTTTTCTGCCAGTATCACATTTCACTAGAATAATTTTTTAAAATCTGTACTTTTACCAGATTGGTCTTGTTATTGCACCCTCTGCTGCAGAGGATACTAGTGATGCAAATTTTGCAAGAGCACCGGTTTCATAGTTTGGCTTTCTTGGTTTCCATTCTTTTCTTCTTTGTGTCATCTCATTTTCCGGTACCATCAAGTCGATGGAATTTTTCTCAAGGTTGATGATAATTTCATCGCCTTCTTTTACAAGTGCAATGTTTCCTCCCACTGCTGCCTCTGGTGCAACATGGCCTATCATGAATCCTCTTGTGGCACCTGAAAATCTTCCATCTGTTATCAGTGCAACTTTTTCACCCAAGTTTTGTCCAACAAGTGCTGCAGTAACTCCTAACATCTCTCGCATTCCTGGTCCGCCCTTTGGACCTTCATATCTTATTATGACAATGTCTTGCTCTTTTATTTGTCGTTTGGATATTGCATCAAATGCATCTTCTTCTCTGTCAAACACTTTGGCTTTACCTCTGAATTCTTTTGTGTGTACACCTGCAACTTTTACTACTGCACCATCTGGAGCAAGTGAACCTCTAAGTATTGTAAGAGTTCCAACATCATGAATTGGAGATTCGATTGATTTTAACACTTTTTGATTTGCATCAAATGGTATTTGCATTGAATCAAGATTCTGTTTGACTGTTTTACCTGTTACAGTCATGGCGTTTTCATGAATGAGATTTTTCTTTTGTAAACTCTTCATTAGCAATGGAATTCCACCTATCTTGTCAAGATCTAGCATGACATATGTTCCTCCGGGTCTCATGTCTGCAATGTGTGGTGTCTTTCTTCTGATTCTTTCAAAATCATCTAGTGTAAGTTTTACTCCAATCTCACGAGATAATGCAAGCAAGTGCAATACTGCGTTTGTAGACCCGCCTGTGGCATTGGCTACAACGATTGCATTCTCAAATGCTTCATATGTCAAAATGTCTTTTGGTCTGACTCCTATCTCAAGTAAATGCATCACTGCCTTGCCGCTTTCGTATACCATTTTTTCTCTTCTTGGATCTTCTGCTGGTGGGGATGCATTTCCTGGAAGTGCAATTCCAATTGCTTCGCTGATTGAAGCCATTGTGTTTGCTGTATACATTCCACCACAAGAACCTGAATTTGGGCAAGCAACGTTTTCTAAATTCTTTAAAGCTTCTAATGTTAGATTTCCTGCATCATATGCTCCTACTGCTTCATAAACATCTTGAACTGTAACTTGTTTTCCTTCATAAATTCCTGGCATGATTGTACCGCCGTATACAAAGACTGACGGCAAGTTAAGACGAGCCATTCCCATCATTGTACCTGGAAGACTCTTGTCACAACCTGCAATTCCTACCAGTCCGTCATACTGGTGTGCTCTGACCATTAATTCAATTGAATCTGCAATAATTTCCCTGCTAACAAGTGATGATTTCATACCTTCATGTCCCATTGCAATGCCGTCACTTACTGCGATGGTGGAAAATTCTCTGGGTGTACCACCTGCGGATTCAACTCCTGCTTTAGCATGAGTTGCCAACCTTCCAAGATGTATGTTACATGGGGTTGCCTCGTTTCCACTGTGAGATACTCCAATGAATGGTTTTCCTAAATCATTATCGTCTAAACCCATTGCCTTGTACATGGCTCTATGGGGAGCCCTTGAAGGGCCTTCTACTACATTTCTACTGGATATTTCCATGATTGTCACTATGTTTTGTTCCCTATTTTATACATACTAGATAATTTCATGTATGAGATTATCATCTGGATTTTGTCAACTCATCATATATCTGGAGAAAACGATCATTTGTAGGAAAACAATGTTCTGTTTTTTATCAATAAATTGAACTTAAGAGTCGACAAGTGTGAATTCTACTGAGTTTTTAATAATTAGAATACTAGATTTCTGATATGAGTAAATTCGGATTGTGTCTTTTAGCCCTGTTATCTGTAATTGTGGTATCTATCACTACAATTCCTGCTTATGCCGAAGTGACTTCGCTTAAAACCGATGCATCGTTTTACAAAGGAGGTAGTCAAATCACCTTTTCTGGTACTGTTCTTCCTACTGATTCCAGAACTATTACAATATTGATTTTTGATCCTCAAAATAACTATCTTGTTACGATCTGGAATTGCAGACAGTAATGATAATTTTCAAATAATTATTGATACTGGCAGCACTGATTCCAGCATACAACAAGAATTTACACTCAAAGGAACGTACAATGCAACTGCCTTTGTTACAAACAAGGCAAATGGAACTACTGTAAACTTTGTATTCTCACCTGACGGTTCTCCTGTAATTCCATCTTCTCCTACTTCTTTGAGTGCAACAGTTGTTTCATCAACAGAAATTGATCTCAACTGGCTTGCTCCTGTTAACACTGGTGGTGTATCATCTCCTGGGTATCAAATTGGACGTTCTATTGATGGGGGTTCTACTTGGTCTACTACAGTTACTACCATTACGTCTACAACATTTGCAGATGTTGGCCTTACTCCAAACACTCCATACATGTACAGGGTATATGCTGTAAACCAAGCTGGATCAAGTCCTCCTTCTAATGTTACAACTGCTTCTACCTTGCCAACTCCTGGCCAAACTGTAACACAAGGTACTACAAACACTACCAACTCATCTACTCCTTCTCTTGCTGAACTACTTCAACAAAGATTAGCTGATGCACAACGATTACAACAATTACTTAATGGTGGTAATCCTGCGCAACCAAGTTCTTCTGGTAACAATCCATCTTCATCAAGTCCTTCTAGTAATTCTCAAACCATTCAGCTAAATGAAACAATGGGCGTAAATGATGCATCAAGTCCTGGGGTGCAACATTCAACAAATGTATCTGGAAATAATTCTACACAAAATAATACTACGAACTTTAACGCTAGTCTTGCAATATATCCAATAATTTCTCTTGTAGGAGTTGGCATTGTTGTTTACATCCTGTATATTAGAAAGAAACGAAATCCATTGGGAGGGCCTGTCAAGGTAAAGAAAGAAACCATCGTACCATCTGAGGCACCATCAAATCAAAATGATGATGATAATGCAATGATGATTATCAAAAATAGATTGGCAAAAGGGGAAATTACTGTAGATGAATTCAAGGAACTAAGAGACGAACTTTCAGAGCCCTAAGTGATTAACTGGAATCCGTCTAGTCTTGCTAGTTGTGCGTTGATTTGTGTATCGTTTTCGTTACCATATGATATCAAGAGTCTGTCTTGATCTTTGAAGACATAGTTTCGCATGTCTGGAACTTGGTGGTGGTTGACATAGAACTTTAGTGTGTAATTGTCATTTGTACAAAATGCTCGCTTGTCAGGGAATGTGAAACACTTGTCGTCTAATCCGATGTGTAGGGAATCAAATAGAAATCCCATGGTTACATTTGTTGCCATTGCATGTATTGTCTCACCATTTCCTTTTTGGAAGCTGATGTATGGACTCTTGATTTGATAAGCTGTAGATGAATAATCAAACTGCTGACCATAAATCATTGTCAAAATTCCTGCATGGATGTGAATTTTTCCAAGAGGACCTGAACCTGGTGGTTCTCCGCTTGGTGTTACAGTTGATGATAATACATAAAAATTATAACTTGAAATTCCAAGGACTGCTACAATTCCTGCTAGTATGCCGATGGCTATTGCCTTGTTCTTAAATTGGGTCTTTTGTCGTTTTTGATAAAAAGTCTCTCGTTCCTGAACTCGCTCTTCTCTATCTTTTTTTCCCATTTGACAATCCAAGTCAAAATTTTACCCTAAATAACAGTATCTGAGATGACCAGAAGTAATCTTGAAGGTGAGTATAAATAAAATATGTATCAGAAAAAGACATGGATTGTCTTTTTTGTAATGTTATCAATAAAAAAGAAGATGCCTATGTGATATTCGAAGATGATTCACATATTGCAATCATGGACAAGTATCCTATACAAAAAGGCCATACGCTAGTAATGCCAAAAATACATCATGAAAAAGTTACAGATATGACAAATGATGAAGTTGGCAAGTTATTTTCCAAAGTGCCTATAATAGCACGTGCAATAATTGCAGCAACTGGCGCAAATGGATTTAACATTGGTCAAAACAATGGCAGATCTGCAAACCAAATAATTCCACATGTACATGTGCATATCATTCCGCGATATGGCCAAGTGGGTAATTTGTGGACAAAAAGAATGATTTCAAATCAAAATGATCTTGATGCATTAGCAAAAGAGATTCGAAATAATATAAAATCAGGCTAGTTCTTTAACGATAGAATCCATATCTGATTTTGTCAGACCTGTATTCTTTCTAGCATCTCTTCTAGAAATTATCTTTCCATCTTGAAATGCAATGATTGTGGGCACTGCTTGAATGTTGAATCTATCCCAGAGTGGATTCTCATCTTCATCAATAATTGAGCCTACCTTGTTTGCAGTATCAATTTTTGCAGACTCGAATGTTGGTTTGAAATTTGTACAGTATGGACACCATGTTGCATAGAAAAGAACAACGGTCTTCTTGTTTCCAAGTACCTTTGAATCAAATTCTTCTGGTTTTACATGTTCCATAAACTTGAATTGAATTTTAAATTATTTAGAGTTATGTTTTGATAAATTACTGGTTTGGATTGTATCTCAAAAATGCTCCAACTTTACCTATGCTTGAAAGCATGGCACCATATTCTGTTGCACCTGTAATGACTTCGACCTTTGCACCTGTCTGACCTGCAACCAAATCTAAATAGTCTACAATGTCTCGCTCAGTTGATTCCATGTCCATGCTTTTGCAGTTTGGACATGGTTGACTGAGTATTTCTTGCAGTCTAGGAATTACTTTGGGACGTTCAAGTATCTCACTTTGTATATTTTGGCATCTTCTACAAGTGATATCGATTTTTCTTAAATTGGTATCATCTGTAATCAGTATGATGGATACAACATTTCTTTTTAGCAAATCAATGATCTCATTGAGGCCATATGTTGCAAGTCCTCTTGAAAAATGTATGTCATTGAACAACTTGTCTACAAGTTTCTTTTCTTCTACCATTCTGTAATCTGTAAGAACCTCTTGAGCTTTGACAAATGCTTCACGTACACCTTCAGAGCCTGCATATGAACAATCAAGTGTTGCAAGAATGTTATTTTGCAGTCTGTATTCCAAATAATTTTCTTTGATAAAGTTCTCTTTTGTAGGTCCTGGACCTGATACTATGAGGCCTTTTACGGGATAAATGTCTATGAAATATTCTCGTGTTGTATGTGCAATTCTGTTATAGTATTCATTGAGTTCCATCTCTCGGAGTCTTTCAAATCTTCTTGCAGACTGGCCTCCTTGTCTGTGTTTTCCTGCTACTCCTGATGATGTCTCTGATAATACATCTAGTTTGTCACCACGTAGCAATCCCCATCCTGCATCTTTTGCATCAATTGCCAAAAAGCCAATCATGTTGTCGTCTTTTAGCATGTCTTTGAGAATGTCTACATGAAAATGATCATCACATCTGTAAAGAAATGTCTGCAATTCCTTTGGCGGTTCTATCTCAAACAACTTTATCACTTCACTTCCGATTGGCCCTCCTCCTGGTGGTGGAAGTGCACCACAAAACATGACTAGGCCCTTGTCAGGAGATACCTTGTACAGCTTTAGTCTCTGAATTACTCTTGATAATGCATCTACTACGTGAGTTCTTGTAAGATCAGACTTGATGTTGTCAGCAGTTCCTTGTTCTTCACGAAGTGTGTTTATGACTTCGTGCAGTGCTTTTTTCGGAGGAACATAAAGTGTGATTAGTTCTGTTCCGCGTCCTGAATGATCAGATAACTCTTCTAACATCTTTCGTAGTTTGTATAACTTTACAGAATCTTGTTTTTCTATCTTGGGTTTGACCATTGTTCAACTACCTTTAGCTATTTTGAAATTTGTCTATGACTTGTTGGAATTGTGATAGTGGTTGTGCACCTACTATCTTTGTAATTTGTTTACCGCTGAATATGATAAATGATGGAGTGCCGTCTATTCCGATATTTTCACCAAATTTTTGATTGTCTAACACTTTTTGCTCATACGTATTATTTGCCATGCATTTATCAAACTTGCCTAAATCCAGGCCAACTGTTGTAGCAAACGTATCTAGTGATTTTTGATTGACCCATCCTGTCTTTTCTCCTGCCCAGTTGTTGTACAATTCATCATGGTATTGCCAATACTTGTTTTGGTCGCCTGCACAGTATGCTGCCTCTGCAGCCAAGACTGAATCAGGTCCATTTAGAGGAAAGTCTCGAAATACAAAGTTGACCTTGCCTGTGTCTACATATTGTTGCAATAATGCAGCTTTGGTATTTTCATGAAACAAGTGACAGTATGTACATTGGTAATCTCCAAATTCTACTATGGTTACATTTGCATTTGGATCGCCCAAAATTGGTGAACCATTCTCCATGATCATTTGCGGGGTTAATTCGGTAGCAGCCTTGTTTTCATGGGGAGATGCCATGTAGACTACGGCAGCTATTGTAATTATGATGGGAATGACTACGAAATAGTATCTTTTCACTTTTCTTTAATGGATTTTCTTTGAATATTAACTATTTGACCAGTGTTTTAATTGGGACTCAATGTTATGGTGGGTTCTGGTTTTCGTATGCTTACCTCTGCCCTGCTTATTCTGCTCTTGTATACCTTGAATTTTTTTCCACTCTCTGACAAAACCCACTTGTCTACTTTGACAAGTGTCAACTCTTCAAGGTCTGAAATCTTTTTGTAAACTGAGCTCAATGGAATTCTATATTTTTCTGATAATTCTAGAGCAGTCATTCCTTCCTTGATGATTGAAAACAATATTGATCTTGATTGGGCATCAGCTAATGCTTCAAGAATTTTTTGATTTACATCATACTTTTTGAGTTGAGATAGCGGTACTTTCTTTTTCAATATTTTTTGAATTAGGCAAGCCTAACTATTTAAACGACGCGCGTTATTCTAAGAACTTAGAACAAGTTTGTAATTTAAATAAAGTTAGCTAATCCTAACTGAATCAGTGATTGATTACTGGCAACTTTTGTTACTTGGAGCAATAGCTGGGTTTACAATATTTCTTGGTCTTCCAGTTGCCGCATTACAGAATCTTAGTCACAAAAGAAAAGGATTCCTTAACGCATTTGCGCTTGGAATTTTGGTATTTCTAATAATAGATGTGTTCAGTCATGGATGGGATACTGCATCAACAGCTGCAACTAGTGCAGCTTCTGGAAAAGGCTCGATTGAAAACGCAGTAGTTGATCTTGCAGCACTGTTTGGTGGTATTGCAATAGGCCTACTGGGATTGGTGTTTTATGAGACAAAATTCATGACAAAAAGTTTTCCACAAATATTGTCACTTGACAACATCAAGGAAGGCGATGATCATCTTCGTAGATTATTCCATGAAGCAAATGCATACAAGCTTGCAATGATGATTGCAGTTGGAATTGGTGCGCATAATTTTAGTGAAGGTTTGGCAATTGGCCAATCTTATGTAGCAGGAGAAATTGGTCTTGCAATCATATTGATAATAGGATTTGGGGCACACAATACTACTGAAGGATTTGGTATTGCAGGTCCGCTCACTGGAATATTGAAAAAACCTAATAAGAAATTCCTGGCCAAAGTGGGACTGATTGGGGGAGGTCCTACATTTGTTGGAACGATGCTTGGTAGTTTGTGGGTATCTGATGTTGCATACATTTTATTTTTATCAATGGCAGGAGGCGCTCTAATTTACGTGTCCATGCTGATGTACAATTCTGGAAGAAAACAAACCACTAACAATGTTTTGATGGTGGGAATTTTTGTTGGTCTGTGTGCAGGTTTCATCACTGATCTTATTGTGACACTTGGTGGAGCATAAATCAAAATTATTCTATTTTGCTATTGTTCTATCACGTAACTATCTTTGATAGACTATTCGTGCTTGCTGCATTCTTGATCTCACGAGCTATTCTTCTTCCCATGCTCATTGGCTCATCATAAATTAATGATGAATATGGGGAACCATCTACATAGAGATTTGTTCCAGCTACTATTCTTGCAGAGAACTCGAACGTAGTGAATTTACCATCTGCATCGTATACGCCTTCAAGACAGAACGGTCCTGCCATACCTGGAGCAACAAGTCTCTTTGCTGCTTCAACAAATCTTTCTCCCATGGCATAAACATCCTCAAGTAAAGATTCACGTAATACTAGAGGGCTGTTGCCTACAACATTAAATGATGGAATCAATTCAACATCGATTTGTTCCTGTGCTGGAATTCTTCCCAACCCATCAATGTCTGATTCATATCTTCTATCAACTCCGAAAAATTCCAACTCTTCTTTTAATTCAGAATAAAAGTATTGCAAATATGCCGAAACTCCTAATGCATATTCTTGCAAGTACAAGTCTTTGTCTCCCTTGATTATTCCTTCTCTGACAAGCTTGTCTCGTTTTTTTATGTACTCTTCTTCATTTGTTGCAAGAAAATATCCCTTACCACCTGCTGCACCGTGTCTTTTTGCAATTGTTAATCCTTTGATATCGCTTGGACCTTGTAAAGATCTTGGAATCTTTAGGTTTGATTCTACCATGAGTTTTTCTTTCATGTTCCTGTCAGATTCCCATCGGAGAATCCACTTGTTTCCAAAAATTGGTGTCTTGATAGATTCTATTTCAGATGAACTCATTTGAGCAATTAGTGTACCATGTGGTATTATCACAGAATCATTTTCTTGGAGTATTTTGGAGCATTTCTGGTCCATTATCTCCTTGAAAGAATCAACCAGCACAAACTCGTCTATGAATTGAAATCTTCGATAAAGTTTTTCACGTCTTTTCTCGCAAACTAGTATTGTCTTAAAGCCTTCATCTTTTGCTCCTTTGAGAACCTGGAGAGCACAATGAGAGCCAAGGGTAGCAATTGAAGTCATGATATGTCCTCTATTTTTGGGGTTTATGAAAGTTC
Source organism: uncultured Nitrososphaerota archaeon (assembly GCA_963716995.1). Lineage (GTDB taxonomy): Archaea > Thermoproteota > Nitrososphaeria > Nitrososphaerales > Nitrosopumilaceae > Nitrosotalea. Next base: position 52,100 of record CAVQVB010000010.1, on the reverse strand, counting down.
CATGGGTCTACTTGAGATGAAACTAAACACATCATCGATCAAATCTATTGAAAGTTCTGACTTGTATTCTTGAGGAATGTTTTTCATCAAAAAGTCTATGACTGATTGGCTTTGCGGAATCTTTCCATCTTCAATCATTTGTGAATAAAGTGAGACCAAGTGAGATGTGATTATTACTGTTTTTTCACGGTTTGAGAGTGTCATATGGTTAAATCATATTCTTTTTTATTTAGACGTTTGCAGATTATTTTTCCAAGGTATTTGCTAGCGAATTTTCTCTATCATGTCTGTTCGTAACTGACCGCAAGCTGCTGAAATCTCTGATCCTTTTTCAACACGTACTGTGCAGTTTACATCTCCATTACGAAGTATTTGCTGAAATGCTAACACTCTTTTTCTTTCAGGACGCTTGAATCCTCCGGCTGTTGGATTCATTGGAATGAGATTTACATGTGCACCATTGCCTTTCAAAATGTATGCAAGCTCTGATGCTACTTTTGTAGAATCATTGATGCCATCAATTAATGCATATTCAAAAGTAACACGTCGTCCTGTTTTTTTGAAATAACGTTTTGCAGCAGCAATCAAATCTCCAACTGAATGAGGCCCTGCAGTGGGAACAAGTTTTTTACGTAATTCATCATTTGGGGCATGAAGTGAAATTGCAAGTTTGACTTGGATGTTTTCATCTGCAAGACGGTCTATTCCTGGTATTACACCAACGGTAGAAATTGTAATACTTCGTTGTCCTAATCCAAATGCACGAGGATGTGTCAATAATCTAATAGCTCTTATAGTTTCATCATAATTTGCAAGTGGTTCTCCCATTCCCATGAATACAAGATTAGTAACATGTTCCTCTCTTTGTCGAAGAATGTGTGCAAAATGGAGCACCTGTGAAACAATCTCTTCGGCTTTGAGGTTTTTTTCAAAACCCATTTGTCCTGTTGCGCAAAACACACAACCCATTGGACAACCTACTTGAGTTGAGACACACACTGTTGACCTTGGATGGGTTTTGTCTTCTGATGGACCATATTGCATAAGGACTGTCTCAATGAGTGTCTTCTCACCAAATTTGAGAAGCAACTTGGTAGTATGACCGTCTTCGCTGACGACTCGATGAACTTCATCTTCAGAACCTATGGTATATCCAGCTTTGACAAGCGCATCCCTCATGGCAGATGGAATTTGATGTAAATCTGACATTTTTTTTGGAGATTCACGGTATAATGCTTGAAGTAATTGGTTTGCTCTGTATCGTGGTTGGCCAAGTTCTGTGACAAGATCATCCATCTCCTCTGGTAAAACTCGGTATAGGTCAGTCATGTTGGTGTTTTTTTGTTATATTCTTCTGAAAATATGACTCTTATGTAATTTTCAAGGGATCTTGTACATTATTTTAATGGTAACACAAATTAACACTAACAAAAACACATTTGATGAAACCATGATAGGTACAGAACTTGGTAATTGGCGCAGGACCATCTATTCTAACCAACTTGATCCATCTATGGATGGAAAAGAAGTTGTGGTGATGGGATGGATTTCAAGTGTAAGAGATCATGGAAATTTGGTATTCATTTTACTAAATGATAAAGAAGGTCAGATGCAAATTACTGCAAAAGCAGGAGTATGTCCTGATGATATCAAGGAGAGTCTGGTAAAACTAAAAGAACAATCAACTATTGCAGTCAAGGGTATCGTAAAGCCATCTGCCAAGGCTCCTAAAGGTGTAGAAATATCTCCAAGTGAATTGCGTGTATTTTCAGTTGTTGAAAAAATTGCACCATTTCAATGGCAAACAAAAACTGTCCCAAACATAGATACTAGATTAGAATTAAGAGCAATAGATCTTCGTCGAAATATTTTACAACATGTCTTTAAGATGCGAGGTCTAGTTCTAAAATCAATTCGTGATTATCTATACGAAAAAGAATTTCTTGAAGTAAATACACCAAAGATGATTGCAACTGCAACAGAGGGTGGAGCTGCACTGTTTCCAATATTTTACTATAACAAGGAGGCCTTTCTTGCACAAAGCCCTCAGCTTTACAAAGAACAACTTACATTGGGATTTGAGAAAATTTTTGAAATTGCTCCAATATTTAGAGCAGAAGCATCTAGAACCAACAGACATCTTTCTGAGGCAATTTCAATAGACCTTGAGGAAGCATTCTCAGATTATAATGATGTCATGTCTCATGTTGAAAATATAATTAAAACTTCAATTAAAACAGTAAAAGACTATTGTGACGCTGTAAAAACTGAGGATTACAAAATACCAGATATTCCAGATAAAATTCCACAATACACCTACACTGAACTAGTAGACAAGATGCAAAAAGCTGGGGCCACAACAAAGTGGGGTGATGATTTGTATCCGTCACAATTAAAGAAAATAAATCTCAGCGGATTTTACTTTATCAAGGATTGGCCGCTTGCTCCAAAACCATTCTATGTCAAGGCCAAAAATGATGACCAAAAAATTTCTGAATCATTTGACTTGATGTTCGGAGATCTTGAATTGTCTTCTGGCAGTACTAGAATTGAAAAAAGAATGGAACTTGAAGATAGGATGAAAAACAAGGGATTCAAGCTTGAGGCATTTGATTATCACTTGCGCGTCTTTGATTATGGAGTTCCTCCTCATGCGGGATGTGGTATAGGTCTTGAAAGACTAATGATGGCGCTTACAGGTACTGAAAACATTAGAGATGCTACCTTTTATCCACGTGATGTAGATAGACTTACACCGTAGATGAAGTAACATGGTTGAAAAAAAAGAGATTGAACATCTGGCAGATTTAGTCAAGGTTGATCTAAATGAACCAGAAAAATACATCAAACAAGTAGAACAGATTTTAAATTATTTTGATAGGCTTGACCATGTAGAATTTCATTCAGATGATACACTAGGAATTCAAATTGCTAAAGATGATCTAAGAGATGATGTCCATGAACCATATGGGGATTCTCTAATTGAGCATCTCAAAAAAGATCAAAATAACTTCATTCGTGCTCCAAAAATGGTTTAAATGAATTTAGGAATTTCAGCCACTGAATTTGTGTCTCAGGTAAAGGAAGGAGCAATATCTGTAGAAGAATTTGTTGCAAAAACACTGGAAAGAATTGAAAAAGTAGATGGAAAAATACATGCTTTCATCACGGTTGACTCACAAAATGCACTTGACAAAGCAAAGGCAATTGACAAAAAAATAAAATCTAAAGAAAAAACAGGGGTCTGTTTTGGAATGCCTGTGTCCATTAAAGATAACATTTGCACGGCAGGATTGAGAACAACATGTGCCTCAAAGATGCTTGAAAACTTTGTTGCGCCATATGATGCAACTGTTACTTCTAGACTAAAATCTGAAGATGCCATAATAATTGGCAAAGTAAATCTTGATGAATTTGCAATGGGCTCTACAACTGAACATAGCAGCTTTGGCCCAACTAGAAATCCTTGGAATATCGAATACGTACCAGGAGGCTCATCTGGAGGTAGTGGTGCATCAGTAGCTGCACTAGAGTGCCTTGCTTCTTTGGGTTCTGATACGGGAGGCTCGGTTCGAAGTCCTGCAAGTTTTTGTTCTGTAGTCGGTTTGAAACCAACATATGGTCTGATAAGCAGGTATGGCCTAGTCTCTTATGCAAATAGTATAGAACAGATTGGTCCTATCGCAAAGACAGTTGAAGATGTAGCATTTTTACTAAATATCATATCTGGCCATGATGTCCATGATGATACCACTGCAAAAAATCAAAGTGTTGATTATGTCAAGGATTTGAAATCTGGAATCTCTGGAAAAAAGATTGGAATAATTTCACAGATGACTGGAGATGGAGTGGATAAAGAAGTGGCATCTGCAACAAATACTGCAGTATCAAAATTGCAGGATCTTGGAGCACAATGTGTTTCCATATCTCTTGATGCCGTAGAGCATTCTGTTGCAGCATACTATACAATAGCTGCCGCAGAGGCAAGCAGTAATCTTTCAAGATATGATAATCTAAGATATGGCTTTGATTTTGGTACGGAAGGGTATGAATTCAAGGCCTTTATCTCAAAGGCACGAAGTAATTTTGGACCTGAGGTAATTAGAAGAATGTTGCTTGGGGCATTTGTCTTGTCTGCTGGATATTATGGCAAATACTATCTCAAGGCTCAAAAAGTCAGGGCCATGATCAAGGCTCAACTTGATGAGGCATTCAAGAAGGTAGACTATCTAATATCTCCTACAATGCCAATATTGCCATTCAAGGTCGGAGAAAAAATTGATGACCCGTTGAAACTCTATCTTACTGATATCAACACTGTAACTGCAAACTTGTCTGGAATTCCTGCCATTTCGGTTCCGTTTGCAATGTCAAGTTCAGGATTGCCAATTGGCATCCAGTTATTTGCAAACTCGTTTAAAGAAAAAGAATTGCTTCAAGCGGCTCATGCATTACAAGAAACCACCAGTCTTCCGGAGATTACACTATGACAAAAATAGGACTAGAGATTCACTGTCAGCTTACAAAACTTGCAAGCAAGTTGTTTTGTTCATGCAAGGCAGAATATAGAAACACTACGCCAAACTCTAACATATGTCCTGTTTGTGCTGGCATTCCTGGTTCACTTCCACTGTTGAACAAAAAAGCAGTAGAAAAAGCTGCAATGATATCGCTTGCATTAGGGTGTATAATTCCTGAAAAAATTGGTTTCTTTAGAAAAAATTATTTTTATCCTGACTTGCCAAAAAATTTCCAAATTACCCAGTACAATGCATATGGTCCTACAAGTATTGGCTCTGATGGAAAAATCGAGATTGAAGGAAAGACAATTAGAATAAGGAGAATACAACTAGAAGAAGATCCTGGTAGGCTAGTCTACGAAGGTACTTCTGAGAAAACCATGATTACGTTAGTTGATTATAACAGGGCAGGTACACCGCTTGTTGAAATAGTGACCGAGCCAGACTTTGAGACACCAAAACAAGTCCGTGTGTTTTTGAATGTGCTTGCAGATTTGGTTGAAAACATTGGGGTTGCTGACCCATATCTTGAGGGTGCAATGAGAGTAGATGGTAACATTTCAGAAGGTGATGGAAATAGAGTTGAGATTAAAAATGTGGGCTCTTTTAGAGATGTTGAAAAAGCACTTCATTTTGAAATTACACGACAACAAAGCCTTGTTGAAAGAGGAATCACAGTACTTGCAGAAACAAGACACTGGGATGAGGCAAGAAGAATTACAGTCTCATCTAGATCAAAAGAAGATGAACAAGATTATAGATACTTGCCAGAGGCAGACATACCAATTGTTCTAATTGGAAATGATTCAGTTGAACAAATCAAAACACAGATGCCAGAAAGCATTGTTGCAAGAAGAGAACGATACATCAAAAAATATGGCATGCCTGCACAGGTGGCAGATGTTTTATCGTCTGACAGGTTTTACTCTGATTTGTTTGATAAATCTCACAACGAAAAAAATGCAAAAGAAGTATCAAATATTATTACAACTGATCTGATGGGCGTTGCAGATACTAGAGAAAAGAAACTTGAATTAAAAATTACATCAAAACACATCTCTGATCTTGCAGATGCTATAATGGAAAACAAACTAACAAGAAACTCTGGAAAATCTGCATTACATGAGATGGTAAAATCTGGTAAATCACTTGCCGATGTCATGTCTAGTCTTGACTTGGGTCATGTCAGTGATGCAGGCTCTATTGAAAAAGTAATTGATGAGGTATTCAAAGAAGAAGAAAAAGCAGTAGCAGAGGCAAAACAAAATCCAGATACCATCAACTATTTGGTTGGCAAAGTCATGAGAAAGACAAAAGGCAAGGCAGACCCTACAACCACACTTGAAATTTTACGAAAAAAACTCGCTGGTTAAAAAATAAATTTTTACAATCAATTCTTGTTTTTTGATATAAAAACCAGTTTACATTTTGCCAAACTCATCTTCATCAGAGTATGCACGCTCTGCATGCTCTTCGATATCAAGGCCTGCCTCTTCGACTTTGGCTGATACTCTGACTCCAATTAATTTGTCTATTACCTTCATTATGATAAATGTCCCAAAGAATCCCATTGCTCCTGCTACTCCTACACCCATGGCTTGAATGAGTAATTGTTGAGGGTGGCCAAACAAGAGTCCATTTGGACCGTTTGGATTTACCAATGTGCTTGCAAATATTCCAATTCCAAGTGAACCGATTATTCCTGCAACACCGTGGACTGAGCTGACATCTAATGCATCATCTATCTTGAGATGTTCCTTGAAGAACAAGACTGCAAGATATGATCCTATTCCAATTGCCATTCCCAAAACAAATGCGTGCTCTACACTAATGTATCCAGAAGCTGGTGTGATACCTGCAAGTCCTGCTATTGCTCCATTGATTGCAGCAATTACACTTGGTTTGCCTGTTCGCATCCATGAAAGTCCTACCCAAATTAATGCAGAAACTGATGATGCGATATGAGTATTGATGATTGTATTACCTGCTAAACTTCCTGATGATAGTGCACTGCCTGCATTAAATCCAAACCATCCTAGCCATAATAATGATGAACCTAAAACTGCAATTGGAATGCTGTGTGGAATCATGATTGATGGTCCATAGTTGAGTCTTCTTCCAAGCACTAGGGCAGCTGCAAGTGCTCCCATTCCCGCACTGGTGTGTATTACAATACCTCCTGCAAAATCTACAACTCCCATCTGGCCAAGCCATCCGCCTCCCCAAATCCAGTGGACTAGGGGATAATAGATGAGACCACTCCATGCCACGATAAAAATAACATATGCACTAAACTTCATCCTCTCTGCAATTGCACCAGTTAGCAGCAGCGGCGTAATTACTGCAAACATCATTTGGAATTTTGCAAATAAAACTCCTGGAATTGTGGGGGCATAATGCAGGCCAGAATCATATGGAACATTATTGAGGAATGCCCAATCCATATTTCCGGTAAGACCCATTCCTGTATCCGGCCCAAATGATAAACTAAATCCAAATGTAAACCACATTACACTGAGAATTGCTAATCCGAAAAAGATCTGCATGAAAATTGAGACAGTATTTTTTCGTCGTAATAATCCTGCTTCAAATAATCCTAAAGCTGGGATCATTAATAGTACAAGGCTGGAAGTTATGAGCATCCAGGCTGTATCACCTGTGTCAATTGGCAAGATTTCTTTCTTAGAAAAGATGAAGTATAAAAAAATTTGTTTTTTCTAGAATTGTAGCGGATCAGAAATCAATCCATAAGATTTTTTAATATGTTATTTCATTTCCTTACATCTTGCTAAAGATTGAAGTAGTACTCCCAGAAAATGAAATAAAATCAATTAGTGACGCACTAAAAAAATTACCAGTTGGTGGAATCACTGCATACAAAGGGTGGGGCAGAGGGAAAACAATTGCAAAAGAGATTCATGCATCAAAAGGGACAGAGGTTTTTACTCCTGAATTTGGAGAAAGATTCATTCTAGAAGTAATAGTGCCAAATGAAAAGAAAAATGAGGTAATTGAAGCTATTCGGGGCTCTTCTAAATTTGGTAAAATATTTGTCACCTCAATTTCAGAAGCATATGACATCCAAACTCCTAAAAAAGACGAACAAGCAATCTGAGTCTTTTTTTAGCAAAAATATTATTTAGTGCAGATTCTGTCATGATTTACATGATACGTATAGACGCGATTGTCCCACAAAATGACATCAGGGCTATTAGTGATGAATTAAAAAAAATTGATGTGGGCGGAATTACAATCATGAAAGTTCGTGGAAGGGGTAAAACAGCTGGACCTGCATTACACGCAGCAAAAGGTACTGAAACATTCATTCCTGAATTCTCGGACAAGTATATTGTAACTGTTATAGTAGAAGAAAAAGATGAGAATCAGGTGGTAAACATAATTCGCAGTAATGCCAAGCTTGGCAAGATTTTCATGTACAAACTTTCACGTGCTGTAGACATTGCTACTGGCGCAGAAAATGAAAAAGCAATCTAAGACAGTCTTGTTAAACTTAGTATTCTTTCACAAGATCTTGTTGTCTCATGTGTGAATTATCCGAGATTGAAAAGACGAGTTAAAGAATGATATACTTGGAAATTAACATGTTGTTGATATGTCTGGTGAAAACTTGATTTGAATTTAAGAAATTGTACCTGTAAATGTGGATGCACCAGAAATGTTTCAAGTCAATATTATGATATCTGCATATTCTGTAAAATAGATGGACACCAAAAATAATAAAACTAGTTTGAACTTTTCAGAATTTTCTAGATTTTAAGCAGTGGTCTTGCCTTTGCATACATGATTATGACTGACAAGATGGCTATGGCAAATATTGTTGCTGATAGTGGGCCAAATTCTGGAACTGCTGGAATGGTGGTATTAGTTTGTGGTGCTACATTTGAAGCAGGTGTTGATTGAATGGGTGCAAAGGTAAATGTTGCCTTGGCAGTTTTGTCTGCTCCTCCATATGTTACATCGATTTCATATGTGCCTGCATTTTTCCAAAGGCTGCCTCCTGCAATTATTGTAGCAGAATATGTGTTGCTTGCTCCAGGATTTGTTTGTGCAATGTATACCGGAGTTTGAGAACTATCTCTAATTACTATTGATACTGGTATGTTGAGCTGGTCTGCTACCGTACCTGATATGATAATTGTGTCACCGTCTGAATATGCTGTTTTATCGGTTGTTACAGTGATTGGAGATTGTGCAGTTGCTGCCATGAATGAAATTGTTAAAAGCGCAATGGCCGCAAGGGATATTTTTGAATTCATTGTTACTATGGATATCTTTATTGTTTGATATTTAAGATTTGATTCTTTTAGATCTGACCTGCGCTGATGATTTTTTCAACTATCTTATCTGGGTATGGTGAAAAAACCAACAACACGTGATTTTGTCCGGTTTTCCAGCCTCAATGGGGGTGAACTTAAAATAGAATATTATTCGAGGGTTATCATGCAAGGATCAAACGCACTTGATAATTATGATGCAGTAAAAGCAAAAAAATCGCTAAAAATGTTGTTTACCGATAAAAGCAATGAATTTCGTGAATTGGCTGGTGGTATTGGATATCCAACATCTAACAGTGATTGGGAATCCATAATCCTTAATTTCTGTCTGGACTTTAACGACTGTTTCAAGGCGTGGTCAAGTGAAAGTCTTGATGCTGATCACATGCAAGTACACAAGTGTAATACTATGATGAGACAAATTGGTCTTGGTAAATCTAACATGACCGAAGTTACACATTTAGAAAATATTGCATATAGAATTGCTGAAGATTTTAAAGCAATTTACAAGAGAATCGAATAGACTTTCTATACTAGTCTGAATCTTGGAGTGTATGACTTAGCCTTCTGATGCAGATTTTCCGCCGTCTACGTTAAGGATTATTCCTGAGATCCACTTTGATTCGTCTGATGCTAGGTATATTGCAGCATTTGCAACATCTTCTGGTTGTCCTATTCTGTTTATTGGTTGTCTGTCTTCCAATACTTTTCTTGCTTCTGGATAATCAAGATATGACTTTATCATTCCAGCATTGACTATGCCTGGATTGATACAGTTGCAACGAATGTTTTTTCTTGCATATTCTACTGCCAATCCCTTGGTGAACATGTTTATCGCAGCTTTTGTTGTACAGTATACTGTTAGGTGAACTTTGGGTATTGCCCTCTCTGCTGAGATTGAACCTATGTTGATTATGCTTCCACCGTTTTTGTTTTCAAGCATTTTGATTATGGCAGATTTTGTTATTCGAAACGTACCAAACATGTTGGTATCAACTAAAGAGTTCAAATCTTTTTCTTGCATTTCATGAAAATGTATTGGATCAGTAATTGTTCCTGCATTATTTACTAGAATGTCAATTCTTCCATAATGGCTCATTATCTGATTTATGGTTTGAATTACCTGGGCTTCATTTGTAAGATCACATGCAATTGCAACAGTTTTTGAAGAATAGTCTGCAATTGATTTTCGTACTTGTTCTAGCTTGTCAATTTGTCTTCCAAGTAGAACCACTTTGGCTCCTTCTTCTACAAATTTCTTTGATATCTCTAATCCAATGTCACTTGAAGCACCAGTAACAACTGCCACCTTGTCTTTTAGACGCACGTAGGGTATTGGTGATTATACTATATCAATAATGAGTATGAATTTCATCAACTGGCTTTTTTGGATATCTTTTGAATCTCTTGTGTAACTAGGGGCAAAAAGGCACCTACGTCTGTTACTATGCCTAGTGCTTGCCATGTTCCCCGGTCCATGAGTTTTGTTACTGTTGGCTGACTGATGTCAACTACAATCACTTTGACATCAGCTGGTAACATGTTTCCTGTAGCAATAGAATGGAGCATTGTTGAAACCATGATGACAAGTTTTGCGTCTTTGACAATCTCTTTGTATTTACGCTGTGCCACTGTCATGTCTGTTATTACATCTGGCAATGGACCATCATCTCTTAGTGAGCCTGCAAGAACAAATGGTATGTTATTTTTTATACACTCGTACATTATGCCTTTTTTCAATATTTTTTTTTCTACCATTTTGCGAATCGAGCCTGCTTTGAAGACTGCATTTATTGCTTGCATGTGATTTCTGTGGCCTCTTACTGCAAGTGTGCCATCTTGAACATTCATTCCAAGTGATGTGCCAAGTGTGGAATATTCTATGTCATGAACTGCAAGTGCGTTTCCTGCAAGAACTGCATTGATGAATCCAAGTCTTATCAATAATGAAATTGAATCTGATGCTCCGGTGTGGACAATCGCAGGTCCTCCTACTAGAACAATTTTTCCGCCCTGTTTTTTTATCTTGTAAATGTCTTCTGCAACTTTTCTTGCAATGTGTTGTGTTGGTCTTTCACTTGAGCTTCCACTGCTCATAAACTGGAATAGATTAACTCCTTCTCTTGGTCTTTCTGGAGGTGTGACACGTATTCCTTTTTCGCCTACGATTATCTTGTCACCTTTTTTTATGTCCCTGATTGGAGTGCAAAATGCTCGATTTTCTTTTACAATGATGCATTTATCCATCATCATGTTTTCTACGCGAATCCATTTTCCTTTGTGGAAAATTTCTGTATGATTATTAGTTGTACTGTAAAAATCATCTGGCATAACCATGTCTTTTTGTGCTTGTTTTAATGCAATTTCTTGCTGGATTTTTGAAGTTGCACCTTCACGGTATACTGCTTCTAGAATTTTGTCTAAATGTTCTTGAGATTGGCCTTGGATTGAAAGTTTTGCATGACTGGCATCTTTTTTGTGCTTGCCAACCTTGAACTCTTGAACTTGAAACTCACCCTTTAGGTCCATGATAACGTCGAAAATCTTTGTCAATATCATGGAATCAATGAGATGCCCACTGACTTCGATGTCATGAGAAAACTTTTTTGTCATTTCCTAAAATGAGTGGGTTGTACTAATTTAATCTTGATGCTAATTGGTCTTGCTCGTGATATGATGTCATCAGACTGGAAGAACCACATCTCCCATGTGTTCCCCTATGTTGTCTGCTCTTAATCTTGCAACAATGGCTTCTTTTCGTTCTGCATCTAAACTCCTGACAAGAGCTTTTGAAATTCCATTTTTATCACAAATTACTATCATGTATCCCGTTGAATCTGTCAGAACATATCCTCCCACGTCATTTAAAACAGCATAAAGATTTTCTTGACCAACAGGTTCCCACACATTGGTTTTGTTATCTCGTAATGCCAATGCTGGCATGGCTTGATCATTGCATAATGTATTGAGGTATTCACGGGCCTCTTTTACTCGCTTTTCTCCCATCTTGAGTGCCACAAAATATTGCATGATTGAAAAACTGATTCTTGTTATTTATACGATAGTGTATCCAGTATGTCTACAAGTTCTTTTGACTTGATCTCTTTTTTTGCAGAATCAATGAATGCACCAAGTTTCTCATTTGAAAAACCCTCTGAAGAATATTTTACAGCTTGAATGGCCATTTCAAACTTGTCAACCTCGTGTAGCAAAATAGATTCTTTTGTACTTGCTTGCATGTACTCATTCCATATGTCATTGTATTGTAGTGCAATATTTTCTGGTAGTTTTGCAAGAATTTCTTTCATGGATTCATCTTCTGACGCTCTTTTATTCTCCTTTGAGATTTCATCTGGCATAAAATCACCAATGATTGATTCTGCCAAATCATGAAGAAGGGCCATCTTGAGAATCTTTCCAGTGTCAAGATTGTGCATGTCGGAGAAGACCATGGCCATAATTGCAGTCCCGTAAGAATGGTCCGCCACAGATTCTGGATGTTCTATTCCTACCTTGCTTTTCCATCCCTTGCGCTGGACTTTTTTAAGTTCTGATGCAAGATAGAAAAAATCAAACAACATTTGAGAGTTGTATGAAATGCATCAGTTTTAATCTTTGAGTATGTCTGATTTTTTAAATCGATATCTCCAAACAAGATTAAAATGGCAACTATGATACCATAACACATCTATGAAAATTTACACTAAAACTGGTGATGATGGAACTACTGGTCTGATTGGTAACAAGCGCGTAAAGAAATCAAACCCGCGAATTGCATCTTATGGCATGGTCGATGAACTAAATGCTTCAATTGGCATAATTTTATCATCAAAACTTGGAAAAGATATTCGTGATATGCTAACAAAAATTCAAAATGATCTTTTTGTAGTTGGCGCAGACCTTGCAAATCCAAACCCAGAAAATAAATCAAATCGGGTTACATCTGAAATGGTATCGTATCTAGAAAAAGAGATAGACAGACTTGAAGAAAAATTGTCTCCGATAACATACTTTATTTTGCCTGGCGGAGATTTGATTGCCTCACATGTTCATCTGGCACGAGCAATCTGTAGGAGAGCAGAAACAAACATGGTACACTTGTCAGAATCTGAAGATATCAACAATGCTTGTTTAATCTACATGAATAGATTGTCTGATCTTCTTTTTGTTGTGGCGCGAACAATAAACAAAAGAAAAAAAATTTCTGATGTTGCTTGGAAAAAGTAAGAGACACACTTTAATTCCCCCAGAATTGGTTAATGAAATGTGCCGCCGTAGCTCAGCCCGGGAGAGCACTCGGCTGAAGACCGAGCTGTCGCATGTTCAAGTCTTGCCGGCGGCACCTTCTAGTTCTGATATTTTGTGCCTAAAAATTCTAAATTTCTCAATAAATGATTGAGAAAAATATTTTATCAAGGATTGTTTGATTTGTTTTTCTTGTACTGCTTGAGTGTGATTCCATTTGTGACAAGCAACAGTCCTTGCAAGATGTATCCTCCAACAATTAATACAATTCCATTGTAAAACGGGTGTAACGTAGACATGATCTCCAAGTGTTTTGGTGATACAGTATTTCCAACTATTACTAGACACGCAATAATGAAATTTGGAATGTATGCATATCTGAAATTTTTTAATGATATTACCGCAAGTGCGATAAATGATGACTCTAGTGCAATGGCCTGGATGAAAAACTTTGGATCTCCTAATGGTATACCAAAGGCACCAACTATGGATATTGATATCAGAACAGAAACTAGATATTTTTTAGCGTCTTTCATTTTAATTTCAAATTTGGTATCGTGTTTATTAAAATTAATTGTACTGGTAGAAATTCAAAACATGTCTTAAATAGGGTATTTTAGAAAGATGTTTTGAATACAAAATGAGTTCATCTGAAGATACTGCCAATTATTGCAAAAAAATATTGGCACTTGACATCAAGATTAGATTTGCAGGCAAGATTGTTGACGAAGAACTGGTATCTACTGCAAGAAAGGATGGGGTTGTACCTCTACTTGACAAAGATCTAGCCGCATTGGCACATCATCAGGTCTCTGTTAAAGTCATGATGGACAAGATGTTTACAGATAAACTTGGAAATACAGACTGGATTGTTGAATCAAAAGGCAAGGTAAAATTATTGACCATATTCCAAAAAGATGGAATATTGATTTTATCTACAGAACCAACCTCTGATCACCATGCCATAATTGAAAAAATAAAGAATCTCAAGTAATGGTACTGTTCTACAATATACGAAATTCGGCTTTTTCTCTTATAATATAATCGAAATTATTTGGTATTGCTATAATGAGACAAGTTTAAAAGGACGATGTTACTTGTTGGATAATCGTCTTATGACAAAGGACAAGAAAAAAGAAACAAAAAAGCCTGCAAAAAAAGAGGCCCCAAAAAAGGAATCATCCAAAAAAGAAGTAACAAAAAAGGAATTTCAAAGGCAAAACCAAAAGAGAAAGACCAAACTAAAAGAGGATCTAGTTCAAGAAGATGACGGCATAATTGTTGTCGAAGATGACACTGGTCTTGACAAGGAAGCTGAACTAGAGGCAAGAAAAGCATACTTGGAAGAGGCACGCTCACAAGAAGCAAGCGACGATTAGATTTTTCAAAGGATATTACCTCTTTTGATCAAAAAGACTTATCCGTGATTATATCAATACAGGTATAATGAGATCTCTCTGTTTGATAACTGTAAAACCAGGCAAAGTTGATCCTGTCATAGCTTCTTTGAAAAAAGCAAGAAAAATACTTCGTGAAATAATGGTTGTGACAGGAAGGGCAGACATTGCAGTTGTTCTCCAGGGTACAATGGACGAAATCAACAATGTTGTGATTGATTTTAAAAAGATAAAGGAAATTGTTTCAACAGAGACTCTAATTGAAGTGGAGGTAGACATGGGTTGGTCAAAGCCGTAGTACTAGTAAAATCTCCGAAAAAACTCATCGCTGCAAGACTCCGCTTGGTAAAGTCAGTCTATGATTCCTTTGCGGTAAGTGGCCAATTTGATGCAATTGCACTAATCGAAGTCAAGGAATTGTCATCAATAAAAGATGTCACAACAGAAATTCAAAACATTAAAGGTGTAGAACGTACCGAAACGATGGTTCAGGTAGTCTAGTTTTACCATAATCTTTTAACGCTACGAACACTTACTGTGTACATGAATATTAGACACCTTGGCAGTGTAATTCTTGCAGTCTCGGACCTGAACAAATCTCTGAAATTCTATAACGAAGTGATTGGGTTGCCAGTCAAAAACAGCAGAGAAAACTGGGTAGAATTGGCAAAAGAGGGTGCCACTGTAATATTGCATCCGGCAAGCAAGCCAATCAATACTGGAACGTCCATTGATAATGGAATTGTAATAGGATTGGTGGTAGGAGATATCGAGTCTGCAGTGAAAGAACTCAAATCAAAAAATGTCACAGTCTATAGAGACATTGTATCTCACAAGGCAGGCAAAAATTGTATTGTACTTGATCCTGACAAGTATATGGTGTCATTGTTTGAGCCTTCATTTGATGATGGTGCAAAACAAGCCCGTGGTTTCCATGGATTTGCTCCACTCTAAATAATTTTTTTAATTTTTGTAATAATTTTATTTATTGCATCTGGCGTTACTATCTTGTTTACTGATATATAGTAAATTCCCTCTTTTCTCTGGAGGATTATTATTGTAACCTTGGCATGTCGTAGTACTACACTATCCATGTTTCCAATTGCAGAGTTTGCCTTGTTTCGCATTGCAAACATTGTAGAGACCAAGAAAAATTCATTTCTTGCCGATTCATTTGATAACAATACATCTAGTCCAGGTCTGAATATTCCAGTCAGAGTTCTTCCATATTCATTTACCAGTCCTACATATCTAATTGATTTTGATAATTCCATAATATCTTGACATTTCTTTCTGTACTGTGCTATCTGTTCTGCCCATTTTTGATTGGGTGTCTTTTGCATGATTATGATAGAAAGTTTATGCTTTATAAAAGTTGGAAGTTACTTTTTCTTTTCTTTGTCAAGACCTGATTTTAAAGTCAGGTTCTCTTTTTTGAGTCTCTCATTTTCTTCAGCTAGTGTATCAACTGCTTGCATTGTTGCATGCATTGGATGGCCTGGCATGAATCCATTTGGTGTCATGTTAAACAAACCTGCTGCATATCTTTGAAACATTGTGTGATGAGCTGAGATTTTACTTGTCAGCATGTCGGCATCTTTTACGATGCGGTCCTTTACCATTCCAGCACTGGCAATTCCTTGTGGAGGATTTGCACGTGGTGGCAGTCTTGGAAATGCAAATGGAGAATTCATCATATCCATTGGATGACCAAAAGTCTCCATCATTTTTCTCACATCATATGGCCACATGAATGGAATTCTTGCTCTCCTCTATTTCATGTTTACTCACAAAACTACGCATTAGATATAGCAAGGTGTCAAGTCCTAGTCGTTTTTTATCAAATTCTATCGATCTCTGATCCTTATAGAATGGCCTGATCGACACTAGTTTAATGTCAAAAACAATATCAATGCATTGTATAAAATGTAAAAAAAATATCGGTTCAACTGATTTATACAAAATTGTAATGTATATTGTTGATCAAAAGTTTACAGATCATCACTATGAACATGTAGAATGCCCTGACAAATTCACTATCTAGGCGTGCATTGCGTAAACTCTGTAAATCTTTCCAGTCTTCTTGTCCTGGTATGACCATCTGTTATCTGACCATTCAATTCTCTCAAACAAACTCTTGAGTGTGGGATGCAAGTTTCTCGTAGACATCCTCTCCAATTAAAATCTGATTTGGTTTTGAAAGTGCAGTAATCTTTGCTGCAATGCTTACTGCAGGGCCAAGAATGTCTACGTGCGATCTAACTTGATCTGAACCATATCTTACAATGACATTCTCTCCATAGTCCATGCCAATCTTTACGCGCAATTCCGGATAATCGTATTCACTAAGTATTGGATTTATCCCACGTTCTATGACATCTATCATAGTTCTTGCACAGTTTACTGCACTGTCTGATACGACAAGTGGACTTTCTTCTGCGATGAAATACCCAATCACTGCATCTCCAACATATTTTAGGATATATCCACCGTGATGACGTATTACAGATCTCATTTCTTGTGAAAAGGAACTGATTATTATCCCAAGTTTTTCTGGCGGAAGTTGTAATGCCATGTCTGTCGAGCCCACTAGGTCTACAAACATTACAAGCATGTGCAGTTTTTGTGCCACGTGTTTTCGAAGAAACGTATCTGACTCGTCTATGGAATAATCATACTCGTATCCTTTTTTGAGCGAACTCCATACTCTTTTCTGAGTCTCTTTTATCAAACTCTCACTGTCAAGTGTGCCTGTCTTACCTCCTCCTAACATCATGTCTATGATGCTTTTGGTGGCAGTATTCTCATCAGGTATATTTTCTGGCTCTTCGCTCATTTTTTACCTACTCCAATGGGAAATTGACACCGCATACGGGACATACTCCTCTTTCTCCTTTGTATTTTATATCAAAGTATTGTATAACTTCCACGTTACAGTTCCAGCAGATTATCTTCTTAAAAGACGACTTTTTCACGTGTCCACATCTAATAAAAAATGGTTTTAAAGAGTATTTAAAGTACATACCGATTTTATGTGGAAGATTTGGGAAATATTCTGATGCAGATACCTGTCAGCAATCCTGATACTTTCATAACATCCATGAGCGCCAAGGCAGAAACCATACGGGCTTTGTTCCTGGGTCACATTACTACTCTGACAAATAAAGTCCCAGTGAAGGTTATGTTGGGAGATGGTACTGTGACAGACCAAGAATCCTTTGATCCTGCTCTAGTAAGAAAGTTTTTTGAAGATGTGTTGAAAAAAACACCGGCATGGAATAATCAAGGAGTCTCTGCAACCACTGAGAAAGACCTGAGAAGAAGTTTTATCAAGTTTGAGATACAAGAAGGAAATTATCTTCTTTCTTCACACATGTCTCTACAGTATCATGCCTTGTTGTTTTACAGACTAGACCATCGTGTTATTGAAATCCAAAAAGAACTATCTGACATATCAGACATGATTGCAAAACTCCAGGTTCGAGTAGGGCCTGAAAATGACAAGATAATAGAAGAAAAGCTACGTTCAGAAGGATACCAAGGAATGGATGAACAAAAACTGTTTGAAGTATTGTTTAATCGTGAAGATATCACACAAGACATTGTAAAAGCAATTGAAGTATCACACGCAGAGCACACAAAACTTGTGGCAAATAGGGATAGATTATTTGGAGAACTCGATAACATGCTCATAGAGGTATATCATACTACTCCAGTGCTAATTGATGAAAACAAAATGATCGCAGCAGAAGAAGGATGTCTATGCAATTTTAATTTAGAATATGTGAAGAACAATACTCGACAAGGAAACATAAATCTCACAAGGATTTCGGAACAGACAAAGACAAATCTACTTGCATTGCTTGATAGTATCATAGAAGTTCTAAAAAACTGAAAAATTGTTTATATCACAGTGTTCACAAAAATCTCATATTATTAGTCAAGGGGCCAGAACTGCACACCACGATGCAAAGTTTGGGGAGTTGACACCGTGAGGCCTTTATGACCTCCTTGACTTAGATCTGTCCTGCTCTCAGAATATTATTTAGCCCTTTTTGATCCATGAAAATTTTGTTAATTTATGGCATAATTGTATAGTTTTTACTCAAAATATACAAAAGTTATACAAAATAAAGGCCCATTTTTTGGTGTATATGGTTCAATAAACCAAATATACCAAGATTGAACTGGAAATTCTGTTGAATGTAACTTTTGAAGATATAATAAAATCCCAGAAATTGCAGCGTAATGTAATTCGTAGAACACCGCTTGAAAACTCTCAATCATTTAGTACGATGACTGGTTCTAACGTATATCTAAAATCAGAATGTTTGCAAAAGACTGGCTCGTTCAAGTTCCGAGGAGCTTATGCAAAGATTGCAAGCCTTTCAAAAGAGGAAAAGAAAAAAGGAGTGATTGCAGCATCTGCAGGAAATCATGCACAAGGTGTAGCTTATGCATCATCACTTGAAAAAATTCCATGTACAATTGTCATGCCAGTTACTGCGTCACCTGCCAAAGTTTCTGCCACTAGATCATATGGAGCAAATGTAATTTTAGAAGGAACAATCTATGACGAGTCTTCTGCAAAAGCTGCAGAAATTGCACGAAAAACAGGTGCTACCATAGTACATGCTTTTGATGATGAAACAGTAATTGCTGCACAAGGTGTGATAGGGCTAGAAATAATGGAGGACCTTCCAGATGTTGACGAGATTTATGTTCCAATAGGTGGCGGAGGATTGGCAGCTGGAATACTAACAGCAGTCAAGACAAAAAAACCCAAAGTAAAAGTAATTGGTGTCCAGTCATCTGGTTTTCCTGCAATGAAAAAATCATTTGATATTGGCAAGCTACAATCTGTTGCAGGTAATAGAACAATAGCAGATGGCATATCTGTTAAAACTCCGGGTCATTCTACATTTAAAATAATAAATGAATTAATCGATGACATTGTTCTTGTTGATGATTCTGCCATAGTAAAGGCAATGTTCCTGTTGATGGAAAGATCAAAGACCGTAGTAGAACCTGCAGGAGCTGTTGGAGTTGCATACTTGCTTGACAAAAAACCAGCTAAAGGCAAAAATGTAGTCACAATTTTGTCTGGTGGAAACGTGGACATGTATCTTCTTGGCCAGATTGTAGCAAAAGGCCTGACAGAAATGGGAAGAATGGTCAAGATCTTTATCCTTTTGACTGACAAACCAGGTGCTCTCAAGGAAGTAATTGACCAGATATCATCTCTGAGTGTGAATATAGTAGATGTAATCCACGACAGGCTAAGCTCTAGCATACCTGCAGGTACTGCAGGGGTTACATTGAGTCTTGAGACACAGGACCAAGAACATGCTCAACAATTGATAAAATTCTTGAAGAAAAAAAATGTCCAGTTCAAGGTAGTAACCTGATAATCTCAAGTATCTATTTTATGATAATGGGTTGACAAGAGAAAGAATGTTAAATGTTAGAATTATTCCAACAAAAACACAAGCAATGATTGTTGTTATCTTTTCTATTTACAAATTCGCCCATCAACTTTTTGTTCATAGTAAGTATGACAACTGGTATTACTGCAATTGGTATCAACAAACTAAGAAGGAATTGACTGTACACAAGTATGTGCAATGGATCAAAACCTAACAATATGGCTATGGTTGTTGGAATTACATTTACAAATCTTGTAATTATTCTACGTAACAATACATTGATTTTTTTCCCAAGGAATCCTTCCATTATTATCTGACCGGACAGTGTTCCTGCTGCTGATGATGCTATGCCAGATGACAATAAAGTGACCAAGAAAATTAATCCTGCAGCAGCACCAAATAATGGGACAAGTGTCTTGTATGCTTCAGAGATTGATTGAATCTGAGAGTTGGCAGGATTGAATGCAACTGCAGCCATTAGTAAAATTGCGGCATTTACCAAAGCAGCTATTGTGAGCAAAAATACCGTCTCTGCAAGGTGTAGTTTTCGCATCTTTTTTCTTTCCTCAAGTGATTTACCACTTGCTTTTTCTTTTGTAAGAAAAGAGTGTAAAAATACAACATGCGGCATTACTGTAGCACCAATAATTCCTACTGCTACAAACAATGCACTAGAGTTTACAAAGTGGGGTGAAAATGTACCAGAAATTATTCCATGGATTGTTGGTGGTGCAACAAGTAATTCATAGATGTATCCAAAACTTATGATTGAAACACAAAGCAAAAACAATTGCTCCAATACACGAAATCTTTTCGATGTGAGAGCCAATATGATGATAACATCTGCCGCGCCAAAGATTGAAGCGTATATCATTGGCACTCCAAACAACAAATTCAATGCGATGACTGTTCCGAGATATTCCGCCAAGTCTGTTGCAGCGGACGCAACCTCAGAACTC
Source organism: uncultured Nitrososphaerota archaeon (assembly GCA_963716995.1). Classification (GTDB taxonomy): domain Archaea; phylum Thermoproteota; class Nitrososphaeria; order Nitrososphaerales; family Nitrosopumilaceae; genus Nitrosotalea. The sequence continues at coordinate 31,258 of CAVQVB010000010.1, read as the reverse complement.
AACCAATATGGTATGATAAACAACCTCCTACCCAGTTTTTCCCTCAAAATCTCCGCCATGCCTCTTTCTGTTGCTATTCCCAATTTTCCTGCTAGGTATTGTACCAACATTGCCATACCACTTGAAAGCCATACTACCCACAGTAATGAATAGCCAAATCCTGCCCCGCCTTGCAGGTCTGTTCCATAATTTCCGGGATCCATGTATGCTATACTTACAATGAGTGCAGGACCTGAATATGCTATGAATTTTCTAAGTGAACTTTTAAAATGAGATAGTTTTGCTTTAGGTGAGATCATCTTTGATAATTGCAAATTAATCCAGTCTGCATATAAGAGTTAGCTAAGGCTAACTTATTTAACCGCGTCTAAATTTCACATGTCTTATTTTTCAAAATGATTAATAGAGAACAAAAAAATGACTAGTGGTTGGCAAAGAAAAACTGGAAGGGGAAATCAAACATGACGTGGAAAGAAATCGAGTCATGTGTGACCATTCTTTGTGATAAAATTAACAAAACTGGATTTGAGTTTGATAGGATTGCTACGGCATCAAGAGGTGGACTGGTACCTGCAAGATTGGTTGCCGATCATTTTGATATCAAGAAAATTCGCATAGATAAAAAGAAAATTCCAAAAAGAACATTATTTGTTGATGACATTTACGATTCAGGTGATACTTTTAAAAGAATATTTCCACTTGCCAAAGATCCTAAAAATTTTGTATATGCCACACTTGTTGCAAGAAAGGGAGCAAAATATCCAAAGCAGTTAATCTATGCTAAAAAAACAAGGGGGAAGGAATACGTGGTTTTTCCCTGGGATAAATTAGAATTCAAAAGAGATTCCAAAAAAGATTAAGTATTATGATATTATTGATTGTCCATGAATCCGTTTGCATGCTCAAAATGTTTTGTAGGCTATAGGCCTGGGGAATTGATATCTTGCCCTAAATGTAACCAAGAATTTTGTGGCACCTGCTTTAAGCAACACACTCACTAGACAAATCAAAAAATAAGTAGTGGTCATGGGTCAAGTATCACATAATGGAATTTGGGGGAGATGACGTAGATACACTTGCATTAATGTTTGACAAACTCCAGTATATTTTCCGAGGATACGATCCATACATCCAAGCATTCACAGAAATGCATGAACTCTACAAGCAAGGAAAACTGGCTGAACGAGACTATTACTATGGTATGACTGATGCGGTTCTCAAGTATTCGGCATTGGATTTTCTAGGACTAAAAGCCATGTTTGAGATAAAAAAAGCACTAAACCGGATGGCACGTTCCTCATCGGCTCGTTCATCAACATCCGGATTGGCTACGGGGGACAGGGCAAACCAGTCTGCATCTGGGCCTCAAAACTCTGTTGCATCTTTTATTTCTGCAAAAAATCTTCCAAGTAGAACCGAAGTCTTGGGCCAATTGTCTGGAAATGAAAAGTGTACATCATGTGGTAAAACTGTATCAGTGATGGCTAAATTTTGTACATCATGCGGTAACAAGATGTAGTGCACATCTGCTGATAATTCAAGAACTAAATAATCCTACTTTGAAAAATAAATCTGGATCGGTAGTCTAGCCTGGTTAGGATATCGCACTCACACTGCGGGGGTCGCTGGTTCAAATCCGGCCCGATCCATCTTCTTTAAACTAGGAGAAAATCTGAACCACTTTTTCATTAATGTCATTTATTTCTGAATTTTCTTTTTTGATTTATCATGATGGTAATGTCTGCGTTGATTACTAGGCAAACAATAATCTTATCAAGCATAGAAGCAATAATGACTCATGCCAAAAGAGACTCCGCCTACTGATTGGGACAAAATGTTGGTCGAGTATAATAAAACACTCAAGGCATGGATGTTAGTCTTTGAAACTTTTCAAGAGATCACATTGTCTGCTCAAACAATGTGTAATAATTTAATGGCAAAGGCATTAAAAGAATTCGGAACTTACCCGAAGAGTCAATTTGCTAAAAATTTGCAAAAATCAAGGAACGAATTAGGACCTAACAAATCCAAACAATTTGCTGATACTGATAATTCTACAACTGCTAGTAAAAAAGTAATAATTAAAACACCAGGGCAGGCAATAATTGACTTGATAACATTAGGAAATAGCTATGTTGTAAATACCAGAATACTTGAAGATGTGTCCAAAATGTTAAATGACTCCAATCCTGATAATGATAAAACTGCATGCGGAAAATTGAGCATGTTCATCAACCAAATTAATCAGAACCACAATTTGGTATCATCACAAAAGACTACATTGATAGAATCTGCAAAGGCAATCAAAACAGACATTGGATGTCGTGTTTAGTTCCTGATCAATTCCATGTGGTCTTGTGTCTTCCTCAAACTTTTCAACAAATCATAACGCTTGTTATTGCCTAGTTACCGGAAACTTGTGTCTAAAGAAGGATGATTCTATTTTTACTTAGTCAATAAACTTGTTTGAAAAGAAATTAGGCATAAAGTGAAACGCAAAAATGCACTGTATAGTAGCATGTCCGGTCAGCTCCATCCTATTTTATTTCTAACAAATCATACTCTGAAAATTACTCATGAAATCTGATGCTACTTTAAATTAAGGATCGAAAAAACCACGACATTGTTCAATTTGAGGTTTTTCAGCTTGAAAAAGAAATTGTTAGTATTAGTTTTGACAGTATCTTTGATTTCTATAATGACGACTACAATTTTATTTTTAAATTTTAATAATATACCATTTTTTCAATCAAAAGCAAATATTGTTGGGATTGGCTTAGCATTAATGATTGCAATAAGCATCATCACAATTTTTCTATCAAAGCGTATTTCTGAGCCTTTGACAAGACTTCGTGAGGCAGCTGATAAAATATCCAAGGGAAATTTTGATGTTAGAACCAACATTGAATCACATGATGAGATTGGGCAACTTTCCGTATCTTTTGATTCTATGGCAAAAAAGCTTCAAGAATCTATGATTGCAATAAATCTAAGAGAGGAAATTATAAAAGAACAAGAAGATATTCTTTTAAGCTTTTCTCAGAAAAATGAAGATAGTTGTGTATGTATAATTGACATTGTACAATCTACAATGCTCACGGCTAGTTTATCAAATGAACAAATCAAAAATTTTTATGAAATTTTCATTAATTCCATAGCTGAGATTGTAAAAAAATTCAATGGTATGGTGGTGAAAAACATTGGAGATTCATTATTATTTTATTTTATAAAAATTGATTCTAATGATAAGGATTATTTCAAAAATGTAATGGAGTGTTGTCTGACAATAAGTGATTCAAATTCAGAAATAAATAAAAAAATGGCTAAAGTGGGCCTTCCTGGGATCGCTTATCGCACTAGCATATCTTATGGAACAATCAGTATTGCAAAGGTAGCCACATCATCAGTTGATGATATTTTTGGTGTGACCGTAAACAGATGCTCTAAGATAAATCGATTTGCCTTACCTAACGGAGTAATTATTGGAAGTGATCTTTATGAAAAGGTGAAAACCTTCAATGATTACCAGTTTAAAAACATGAATGCTACAGTTGGAGCCCAATCAGTTTATTCAGTATTTCTAGTTACTAGAAAATAATTGTTTTAATTTAACGCCAGGAGTAAGAAAAGAAGTTGAACTGGTACCAAATGGACCGCAAAAATGCACTGTACAGTAGCATGTCCAGCCCGATCTACTCTGTTCTAATTCTAAATGGAGAATAGTACCTGTCTGACATGACATCATGCATTCCATCCATTTCATGATCAAATGGTCCAAACAGAAATTGCTAAATTACTAGTCTGATTGAAAAATAACAATGAGTTTTGAAGGTATAGACATACAAATTGAAAGGTGTACAAAGAAAATTAATGAAAAAAACGAACTGCTAAAAGATCCAAATTTAACCCAGGATGAAAAAAAGAGACTCGAGTCAGAGATCAAAAATGTAACACTTGAAAGAAACAAGTGGAAGATGAGAAAAAACAATCTATTTACTACTAGACACAAAAAGTAGGAAACGATTTTTATTCAACAATTTGACAAAACCGATGATAAAATGATACAAGTAGATCGGATCAAGTAACATCGTTCACTGATATTGTTAATCAAGTGTTTTATTTCATGTAAATCACTTTAGAATAATGACCAAATTCAAATGTCAAGAACAAGTACGAATAATGGAGGATGGAAAAAATTCAAGGGCAGTATACACAATAATTGAGATTAAAAAAAGCAAAGATGGCAAACTGTTATACTTGTTAAGAACAGATGACGATGAATCAATTTTGAAACTATATTACAAAAACGACTATTCGAGTTTAATTCCAGTGTACTGACATGTCTGCATCACAAGATGAAGATATTCCAATTTCTAAAGAGGGTATGTCAAGACGAGATTTCTTAAAACTTCTCGCTGCAGGTAGTCTATCACTTACGTTTCTTCCTTTTGTACAATGGGGAAAATTTATGCCTGATCCTGATAACACTGCTCTCAACAAAGCTCAAGTTATTTTGCCTGATGGAACTTTTGGAAATGTAAATGTATTTCCAATAAATTCTTCTCAAACAATAACATATCCCTCAACTGGTGATGCCACTTTGGATTCAGAGCCGTTTAAAAAATGGCAATTAATACGACTACCTGCAGATCTTGGTGGAAATGTAAATGATGTTTCTGCATTTCGTGTATACAGTATGGTTTGTTTACATTTGTGGTGTTTGTGGCAATACAAATCCTCAAACCAAGCTGGCGGTAATGATCTGGGACAATGTCCTTGTCATGGAAGTATGTATAATCCAATTAATGGAAAAGCAGTTGCAGGACCTGCCTCACTTCAATCTCCTCCATCAAATGTACTTGCAACACTAAGTCTTGAAGCTGATGATAGTGGAAATCTGTGGATACTTCCTGCAACATGGGATGTAAACAAAAATGGTATCATAGGTTATGGTCGTTATCTCAGTTCGTAGGTAATACGGTTCTACTTGTAATCCTAACTTTTCTAGTTTCTAGATGCATGCATTGGATGCAAATAACAAAATTATAATATCGTTTTATTTTGCAATATTTTTTAAAATCGTATGATCTAAGACGGATTTTTATTAGATGATTAACATCTGAAATACAAATTAACGCATATTGGATATGACGCAACCATTTTTATAATTGCAAATTACAAAATTAATAGTGTCTACTTCAGAATCAAATTCAGTTGCATGCTCTTTGCTTATCAACATGCAAGGTTGCCAGGAATTAAAGAAACTCAAACTAGGAACCCAATACAAGATTGATTTGACAAATGAACCTAGTATAACATTCAAAGATTCTGTGGGAAACAAAAAAGAGATGAAGTTCAAACAAAATTGTACTGTTACCATAACACACGAAAAGATACTTTACAATCGTGATGACGTTATAATAAAATCAGTGTAAAATCTATGAAAATACTTATGGATACCATATAGCAAGTGGTATGATACATGGAAAATCTACTTAACAACGAGGAAATAGACTGGCTAGTAAAGTTCTTGGCTGGAAAGGGTAGTAATGAAGAGATAATTGAAAAAATAGTTAGAATAACTACCAAGCTTGAGAAAATGAAACGTAGATAATTTTAGTATGATATTATAACACATCCAAGTTTTTTTGAATATTTTTTATCTTCACATGTTAATTTTGGCATAAAGTTTAATTCAACAACCTAGACAAAAATAAAACATGCGAATATTACAGTTACATTGTGATTATGTCGAGTACACTCCGGTAAAAAAAGAAATAAAATCTGCCGAAGACTTGGATCCGCAATCAAAACGCTTCGAAGAGATTGTAGTTGCATTTGTAGCAGTGGAAGAATCAGATACTGTCGATGTTGCAAAAAAGGCGATAATTGAAATTTCAGAATCCATGAAAAAAATAGGCTGTTCTAAATTATTATTGTATCCATATGCTCACTTGAGTTCAAAGCTTGCCTCTCCAACTACTGCATTGCTTTTACTACAAGACATGGAGAAAAATGCTCAAGGTCTTGAGATACATCGAGCACCATTTGGCTGGACCAAATCATACAAACTTCAAGTTAAAGGTCATCCACTAGCTGAAAATTCTAAATCTATCACCGCAGGAGATGAAAAAGAAAAAGATTCATCATCAAATGCACTCAAAGCAGAATCTAAAATCCAATCATATTGGCACATACTTACTCCAGATGGAAAACTACATGAAATTGACAAATTCAATTTTGCAAAACATCAAAATCTCGAAGTGTTGGCAAAATATGAGGCTGCTAAAAAAAGAGCAGTTGATGAACCTCCGCCTCATGTAAAATTGATGAAGAAATTAGCTATTGCAGATTACGAACCAGCATCTGATGCAGGCAACATGAGGTTTTACCCAAATGGCAGGCTCATGAAATCGCTAATTGAAAGATATGTGACAGATAAAGTAGTGGAATATGGAGGATTTGAAGTTGAAACTCCCATCATGTATGATTCACATCATCCTAGCATGGAAAGTTACTTTCATAGATTTCCGGCACGACAATACAGCATTGATTCTGAAGGAAAACATCTCTTTTTGAGATTTGCAGCATGTTTTGGACAATTCTTGATGGCAAAAGACTTTCAATTATCGTACAAGAATATGCCACTAAAATTGTATGAGCTTACAAGATATAGTTTCAGAAGGGAACAGTCTGGAGAACTTGTGGGCCTTAGAAGGTTGCGTGCTTTTACAATGCCTGATTGCCATGCAATGTGTGTAGACATGGACCAAGCAAAAGAAGAATTTAGAAAAAGATTTGAGTTGTCACGCGATGTCATCAAGGGACTAGGTATTGAAAGCGAAGATTATGAAATGGCAATTAGATTCACTGAAGAGTTTTACAATGAACATAAATCTCTGATTGAAGAAACAGTGGCAAAGCTTGGAAAACCAGTACTTGTTGAGATGTGGAAAGAGCGATTTTTCTACTTTGTACTAAAATGGGAATTCAATTATGTAGATAATCTCGGAAAAGCGTCTGCACTATCTACTGATCAAATTGATGTAGAAAATGGAGAAAGATATCATATTGATTTCATGGATGATACAAACAAGCCACTAAACCCCATAATTTTGCACAACTCTCCTAGCGGTGCAATTGAGAGGGTGATATACACACTATTAGAAAAAGCAGCAAAGGACCAACGAGAAGGACGAAAACCCATGTTCCCATTATGGCTTGCCCCTACCCAAGTACGATTAATTCCTGTAAAACCAGAATTTTTGGATCACTGTGAAAAACTTGCTGACAAACTCACGGAAAATGACATACGTGTAGATGTAGATGATAGAAATGAAAGTGTAGGCAAGAGTATCAGGGATGCAGAGACTGAATGGATACGATACATCATAGTCATTGGTGAAAAAGAAGTCAACTCTACTACTCTATCTATCCGAGATAGAAAAGCAAAAGATCCGCACAATCTCTCAGTTGAAGATTTTATTGCAAGTATCAAAGAAGAAACCAAGGGAAAACCTTTCATGCGAATAAACATGGGCCGAAGTGTGGCAAAAAGACCACAAATAATGGTATAACATCAGGACGCGTCTAAATCTCGCGGGTCAAGTTGCAGAGATTTATTGAAACATTCAATGGCTTCATCGTATCTTCCTAGGCCTCGCAGAGCAACTCCTTTTTTGTTGAGCAAGTCTGGATTATTTGGCTGCAGTATTATTGCTTGATCAAAATAACTCAATGCTTGTTCAAAGTCTCCTTCTGTACTAAACTGGGTACCTTTCTTGACAAGATCTGAAATGTTTTGGTCCACTGGTATAGTAATCTTGTTTCTGCCTTAAGTCACTTGCGGGATAAATTCATTGCAATGACTTCGGACATTAGTTTTGCAGCAACTGATGCTGTTGCCCCATTGTCATATGGCGGACACAGTTCTACAATATCCATACATCTTATTGTATTACCTTCTAGTGCATATATCATGTCAAATAACTCACGTGAGGTGATTCCCATGGCCTCTGGATTGCCAACTCCTGGTGCAAATGCTGGGTCTAGTACATCCAAATCAATACTAACATAGATTTTATCAAAAGTAGACATGAAATCTTTAACCATCTTTGGTCCTTTACCTTCTCTGATGTCCTTGTCTGTTACAACATTTACCTTGTGTTCAGTCTTGAATGCAAGTTCTTCTTTTACAAATGATCTTGCACCAACATGGACAATGTTTTCAGCTCCACGTTTTTCTATGATTCTTCGAAGATATGCAGCATGACTTAGTTTGATATCTGCATATTCGTCTCTTAGATCATAATGTGCATCAAATACGATATAGCCAGTTTCTTTTGGAAATGACATGTATGTTCCATATGTAATCAAGTGTTCTCCTCCGAGAATAATCATCTGTTTGTTTCTTGCTGCAAGTTCAGTAGTTATCTTTCCAATCATATCAAGTACTTCGGTTGCAACTACTGTATGGTATGTATTTCCAAGGTCTTCGATGTTAACACTTTCCAAATCCACGTTGAATCTTGTTGAAAATATTTCTATATTGTTAAAGGCTTGTCGTACTGCATCTGGTCCAAATCTTGTTCCAGGCCTAAACGAATGAGTCGAATCAAAAGGAATTCCATATACTATTGCAGATACGTCTCCGTCTTCACTTGGGCTTGTTATCAGAGGATTTCTATTCATGTACAAGTCAAGAAAGCTCATTTGTGTAAGGCTCATCATTTTGTAGTGGTATAATAATATTACCCGCCATCTTTACGGGAACTTTTTGTCTATACTTTTTTGGAAAAATCATGCCTAAAGTAATAACAAAAAAATTGTAGTAAGTATTAGTTGAGTAATATTTCCAGTTTACTTTATCAATTTTTCAAAAACAAAATAGTTGAAATTTAGTATATTTGCTGTGATGTTATACTTTGTACTATTCATACGAATCCAAAAGTTATTCTTGTAATTGTGTTAGGTTTTACCGGAACTAAACCTGAAAATGAGGACCTAAACCAACTAAACAATTCCCCTAAATGGGTCTGAATTAATTCATGATGGTAACTGGTCCCCTAATCTATACATGTCAATTAAGAACAATCATCAAATGTTCAATAATTCGTTCTAGTTTTTAGTATTTCTAATACCGTGAAACTTCAATAATGCCGGTGATTATCGAAGAGACAATTTGAGCAAAATAAGTTTAATTGTATACAAGAACGTAAACACAAAATGGTTTTTACCTTCACTATATTTCTCGGCTATAATCATCCTTCTCTTAAGAAAACCACTCTATGTGCTTGCTCTTCCTGCTAGATGGGAAGACGTAAATGCTCTTTTGGGATCAGCAATCCAGTATTCTTGGGGTAGCATTTTTGTCATTCATTGGTATTATTTTCATTTTATTCCAAGTGTTGTGACATTTTTTTCCTTGCATTTACTTGGTATTGACAAATGCATTACTTGGAATGAATCTTGCTGCTATGATAATTGCAGCATTATGTGCAGTATTTTTTGCTACCAAGCAATTTCGATTCATAATTAAAAATGACTTACTTCGAGCTTTCTGTGGACTATTTGTTATACTTGTTCCAGGAATTACCTGAACAGATCTATTCTAACATTTCCAGCATCCAATGGTTTTTGAATATATTCATCATGCTATTTATAGCACTACTATTATTCAGATATGATGAATTTGAGAAAAAATCTAAAACAAAAAAATATCTATATTCTTTCTTTCTGCTCTGTCTCATTTCTATCATCAGCCTTTTCAATTATATTTCTTCCAGTATTAGATCTATGTTATAATACGTGAATTTCAGACGAAAGAAAAATGAATTAGTGACAATATCTAGCTATTTCATACCTACCGTTTTACTGTTTGTTCAAGCGTTAACAATTTCCATTATCTATTTACAAGAATCTAAAACATCTGTACATTTTACAAATAACATCTTCATATCAACTGTCAATAGCTTTACCATATCTATGATCAAGATATTTTATTACGATACTCCGGATATATTTCAACATGTGGGATGGTGGATGTATGTTGTACCTATTACACTTGTTGCATTTATTTTGTTAAGTTCTAGAAAAAATGGAATAAAGTTTGAGATTTTTACGTTGACCAGTATTATTGCAACCCTCTTTTTTTCTTCTGCAATTAAGAATTCTCTCATTGATTGGGATTGTCTTTGTGGACAAGCACAGGGACGGTATTTTTTCTTTGCAATTGTTTTCTTACTAATACTGGTAATTAGACATCTGGATATGAGAAAATCATTGCCTTTCAAACTCGTCTTTTTCGTCATAGTGATAATTATAGTATTTAATGTTGGGTCTGGATTTTTCATACCAGTTCAAGCAGATGAGGGTTGGAAATATGTTGTAAAATTCTATAATCCGTCTGGTAAATACCAATGTTATATTGGAGAACTTCCAAACTGGTCTATTACGGTTCCATGCTCAAAACCAATACCAAGTAATGTTACTGGCGCCTCTGTAACATTTACTCCTCCAATACAATCAACGACAATATCATTAACACCAAATTCTGCATTCGTGATATCTGACATCCTAGTTAAATTCATGGCAACAGTGATGCCTATGCCAAATGGGGGTACAGTCCAATTCTATGTTGATGGTGTAACAATGGATGCACCTATTACAGTATTTGGAGGACAAGCCACTTTTAGCACATCTTTGTTATCTGTTGGTACACATAAGATCTCTGCGTCATATTCAGGGGATCCTAACTTCAAGGCTAGTAATTCTAATCAAACAAGTGTTACGATATTGCTAATCTCTAACCTACAAGGTACAGATCTTTCTGGAATAAATCTTCAAAACATAAACTTGTCAAATGTTAACTTGAAGGGCGCTGACTTATTTCAGGCAAACTTACAAAATGCTAATCTATCTGGTTCTGACATGCAAGGAGTTAATCTTTCTCAAGCCTTACTTCTAGGGGCCAATTTAAACGGCGCAAATCTTCAGAGTGCCAATCTTCAAGGCGCAAATCTACAAAATACCACTCTTACCAATGCAAATCTCCAAAATGTGAATCTCTCAGGTGCCATACTAAAATATGCTGATATTAAAGGAACAAACTTCACAGGATCTAATATCCGTGGTTGTAATGGTTGTCCATAAATACAATTAAAATAACAAATATAATTAAAAAATTAATTCGTGTTAACTGTCTGTATGTAAACTACAAAACTTAGATCTGTAAATTCTTTATTGATTTAATTAATTCCATTACATTCTATACCGTACAAAGTACCGTACTTTATACCGTACTTTATACCGTACAAAGTACCGTACCATCTTCATATAATGTGATATTATTTCTTTCTTGTATTATTGTGAAATTTTCTTAAATTTTTTTCAAATAAATTAAAAAACAATTTTACTTATACTAATTAAATCAGATTCTGATGAGACATAAATTATTGCTCATATTTATTGGATTTTTCTGTATTTCTAATCTCTTTCAAGTGGATAATTGGTATCTTCCAGCATATGCAGTTTCATCAGTAACAGGATTACCTGGTTCTGCAAAAAATGAATCTTTTTGTCAACCAAGTGGTGTTGTTCAATGCAACGGTTGGTCTAACGTTAATAACATTTTTGCAAAAGATTCTAGTGTTTCTAGTACGGGTGGTTTCAATTCAAATCAAGGAACTGCATATGTTAGCGGTACAGGTTATGGATTCAGTATTCCCGTTCGATCTACAATAAATGGAATACAATATACAATTAGACAATGTAATTCTAATCTTAGTGGATTTACTCAAACAAATTATTATTCACTTGAATTAGGCGATGCATTGATTGGTACCGTAAAAAATGATCAGGATCAACACTTGCGAAGTTCTTGTACAACTGAACACACATTGGGTGGTTCTAGTGATATGTGGGGCACTTCACTTACAGTTGCACAAGTGAATAATTCTACATTTGGTGGCGCATTTGCAGTTTATTCTAACGGAGGTGGAAACGGTTCTTATTCAGTTGATGTAATAAAGATAACAGTTTTCTATACTCCTCCACCCACCCCTAATTCTCCAACTGCATTAAAACCAAATACTAGATCTGCTACAAAAATAACCTTGAATATTTTGGGTGTTGGTTCTGGAACAACATTTTTCAAAATTGACAGAGAGAGCCCGGTAGGTGGAGGATTTTCAACAGTGATTGCAAATACTACTAATGCATCAAGTCATTTTGATTTTATTGGTCTTACACCTGGAACTCAGTATGATTTTAGAGTATTTTCAGGAAATAGTTCTGGAACAAATTCTACAGCATCACCGTCTGCATCCAATTATACCTTGACAAATTCACCAACTAATCTTTCTCTGACAATTCAATCCATCTCTCAAATTAATTTATCATGGACACAACCAAGTGGAACATTGACAGGAAATAAGATTGAAGAGAGTTTGGATAACTCTACGTGGTCAACATTGGTGTCAAACACTGGAAATACAACAAATAATTATAATGCAACAGGACTTTCATCCAATACAAAATATTACTTTAGAGTGTCAGCAATAAACCAAGGCGGCATTAATGGAACTACGAATATGCCGTTGGGAACTACTGTCCATCCGCACCAACTGCCTTGTCTGCTACAAGAGCATCTTCAACTAGTGTGAATTTGTCATGGACTGCATCAACTGGAAATGGTATCACAACAGGATATAAAATTGAACATTCTACAAATGGTGGTTCTACTTGGTCAACTGTGACGGCAAATACTGGTTCTTCATCAACAACATATACTGAATCTGGATTAACTATTGGACTAGCGTATACTGTATAGAGTTTCAGCAATAAATTCAGGTGGAACAAGTGTGGCTTCGAATACATCATCCGCTACCGCATTGCAAACAATCACTTTAACTGCTTTTTGGAATGATGGAATTATCATTTAATTGGAAAGGTTCTACAAACAAATCTTACGTCTTAAAAACAACCCGTTTACTCTGATCAATGGTTCTGTATCTATTGGAGGTCTCACAAACAAACAAAATTTTACATTTGTGGACAATAACACAAACATGTTCGTTTTTTCAAGGTTTATAATTTTAATGCAAGTACTACCTCATCTGGAACATACAATACAAATGTAATGTCAGTAGATGTCCATCAAACGGAGTCGGAGAACTGATCTTTAAAATAGAAGTTAATGAAACAGTGGACAGAATAAATTCATTTACTACACCTTCATGTGATTCTAATTACAATATAATTTGGAATACAACTTGGTTAGCAAACAATGTTAATACAAATCTATTTACAAGTAAAATGATTGCCACAATACTCTCAAATGATCTACAGAAAAATGCCGATTCTTTCTTAGTGAGAAATGACTAGCGTATCAACTGAGTATACTCCTACTGAAATAACATCAAGTGATTTCAATATAAGAAGTGGAGCTATCTACAGTCACAAAGAATCTCAATCTAGTTTTATCGCCGATTGTAACTACAAACATCAATACGAATCAGACTATAAGTGCAGAAGGTTATCATAAATCAGACAGGTGGTATCCGCTCAAACACCTCTATTCTGCGATTGCTCCTACCACACAAGAAGCAAGTGCAAATCTGCATAGAGCATTTCCCTTAGTTATAGGCAAGAACTTTACTGCTGATAGAATACAATTTGAAGTCGTATCTGTAATACCTTCTGCAAGTTGTAATGTGGGAATATACAAAAGTAATTCAGATCTTTATCCTACATCACTTGTGGTTGATGGTAATCAACAATCCGTAACAAGTGTGGGACTCAAGACAACTACAATCAATGATACATTAGGTGCAAATCAGTTGTATTGGCTTGCTTATAGTTAATGGAACTCCAACGTTATCTGCAATACCTGCTAGTGGCATACCTGACGTTTTAGGATATTCTGGTGATTCGGGATTGGGAACTCAAGGAACTGGATGGACTGTATCAACTAGATATAACGGAACACTTCCGTCTATCTATCCTGTTAATGGTACAATACTATCAAATGAAAATGGAATATTGATTCAAGTTAGAACCAAGTAGACTAGAACAGACTCTCGTTTTAAAAGGGGACCTGAACCAAGCGAACAAAACTACTCAAGAGAATTTCAGAGTTTTATCCTATGATACAAAATGGCCATGGTATGTTACCAGTCAAACCAATTTATCACAAAATCATGCATAAAGTAATAACAGAAAAGTTGGAGTAAGTATTAGTTGAGTAATATTTCAAATCTTGATCTTTTTAACAAATAAAAAATTGAGATTTTTAGAGGATGTAACGAACTAGCATTTACTCTAAAATACTCTTTTTTGTGTGGAATTGAAAATGTAGTCTTTTTTCAAATAGGATTATTCAGGTTTTGAATATTTGAAAAATATCTAGTTGCACACAACATTTCTTGCGATCAGACTACATTCTGGGTGAACCTGCTCATCGCTTGCCTTTCTACAGGTAACGCATGCAAACTGGTTTACCTCGCTACATACGGTGCAACGTTGGAATTCCTCCATTGTAACACCACAGTTTCTACATGAATCTTTTCGCATATGTGTAATTTCTATAACTTTCTTTATAAATTTTAGTACTGATAGACTTGACACACGGGTGTAAACATTTGACCATTTTCAGGGTTTATACTCGATTTTAACGACTTTTTGAGGGCCAGAAGCGATCAATATTTGCGGTAAATCAAAGTCTATTTCCAGAAAAATTGGTCCAAGCCCGTCTGTTTTGGTTCTCCAATCAGACTTGCAAAGTCCAAGTCCATTGAAGATAGTATTTGATCAAATGTACTTTCCATAAATTCCATGTATTTTGGAGTATCAATCTCATCAGGTCTTGCCATTTCTGTTGGTTTTACCCCTGGTTTGTTGATTATCTTGACGTATGAAATGATGTCTCCTTTTTTTATCTCTCTTGTCTGCTCTAACTGTTTAGCAGCTCTGATGTGTTGGGGTATTGTTTTGACATATTCTGCAGGAGCCTTGCTTATCATTACATTGAATGCAAGTTCTACAAGCGGAATCTGTCTTGCTTTTAATTTTTTTGCATATCCTGATATCATTTCACCAATCTTTGCCTTGGATTGTGAGAATTCTTGTTCGTTTTGTACTTGAGATAGTATTCCAAGTATTTCGTAAAATAAACTTCTGATAAATGGCGGCGTATGTGATTTTTTTCCAGTTAGACCCTTGACATCTACCTTGCCATCTTTTTGCACTCCGAGATAATTTTTCTTTCTTTTACTAAATACGACATAACGATATTCCTTGTCTAAATCTAAATCTACACCAAATTCACTTTTTGCCCAATCAACTACCTTGTGCACTTGATCTTGTGATGGTGCTTTTAAAAATAAAGAATCAGTATCTCCATACAGTACATCTATTCCAAATGATTTACATTTTTCAATTGTTTCCAAAATTGTATATCTTCCAACTGCAGTAGTGGCTTCAGCAACAGGTAGACAATATAATGGAAATATTTCTGCACCCATGACACCATAACTTGCATTCAAAATAACCTTGAGCGCTTGACTTACTACGGTATACAGTTGTTTTTGATCAGCAGAAAGACTGGGGTTTTTTGATAAACTCTTGTAATAATTCACACGCAAATCCCTCAGCGAACCAATCAAGGTAGCTGTCAGGCCGTTTTTCTTGGTACAAACCCAATGTGTAGTACCTGGTATCATGTTTGTTTTACATTCGTCGTGAATACATCTCACTGTCTCATATGACAAATTCCTCACTTTGATTATACTAGGATACAGACTTGCAAAGTCCATTACGGATACATTGAAATGAATTCCTTCAGTAGGTTCGACTACTAGACCTCCACGGTACTTTTTGTCTTTTATTACTGCCTCTGTTGATGCTGTACCGGATTTTAGATCAAGTTCTTCTCTTCGCGGTATCAAATAGTTGTGTTTTCTATGTTCATAATAGAACAGACTTCTAATCCATTGTGATACTCCCATTCTTGATATGTCATCAATTGGCATGCGCCCAATCCTTGTTATGACAACAAGGAGATTCATCAACAAATCATTGTTAAAACTTGTAAGTTTTTGTGTAATTCTTGAATCATTAAAGCAATAATTTGCCAACTCGTAAAGAGATAGATCTTCCAATTCTCCTTCGTATTCTGTCTTGGATTCTTCAATTAGTCCTTCACAGATGGTGTTTAATGAAAAATCGGTATACTTGTGGGAAAAGGCATAGATTTGAAATGAGCGATTAGAAAATGTCCTGTACAAATCAATGTGCACACCTCTTTTTAGAGTGGCAGAATCGCGCATCATTATCAATGGAATTTCTTTTAGTGGAACTCCAAGTCTTTCTGCTCTGTTGTACATGAAAGGCATATCAAATTCATCTCCGTTGAATGTTATAACAAATGGATAATTTTCCAAAACCTTGAACGCATCTCGTAACATGTCTGCTTCCTTGTCTTCATCGTAGAAACTTATCTTGACATCCTTTGGTAGTTCATCAGTTCCCATTTGTAGTCCAGCGCGTTTCAGTACAAAAACTGCCTTGTAGTCATCACTTGCACAAAATCCGATTGCCGTAATTTTTTTGTCTGCAACTTTGGGGTCTGGAATTCTTCCAGTCTCAGACTCTACTTCAATATCAAAGGTAATTCTTCGTATGTTGGGTATGGGTTGATTGAGAAGATTTGCCCATTCGCTTATGTGATTTTGAAATCCTTGTACATCTATTATTCCAGTATTTGTTATCTTGTCAAATAACAGACCCTTTAGTGCGAGTTGTACCTCATCAGGTATTGGATATGAATATTCCTTGAGTTTACCATCATCTATTGTATAGTATCTTCCAACAATTAACGAATTGTCATAAAGATAGTTTTCATAATATTTGATATCTGACTCCCATGTCTCCATGGTGTTTCGTATACTCTTGTCAGTCTGGGTACCACCAATTGCAAGCGGATCTGATACTGTAATTTTTGTCACATCAATCATTTTGTCTTTTAACAAATCTTGCCGCTTGACACTCTCTAGTTTTAACACGTCAGTTCTGCTTGACAAAAATTTTAGTTCTTCTGGATCTAGTTTTGAATAACAGTATGGTTTGTGTCCTGTATTGTCAAACCAAATTTTTAGTGTCTGAGATTTTGGTTCATAAAACTTGAGCCATGCACATTTTTTTAGGCCATCATATGCTGCCGATACCAGTAGTGCTGGTGGCATAGTGGTTGTTACTTCTTCTATTGCATTTGGCATGATATCATCACTTTGGTGTCAAGTTCGCATTTGGTTCTTCAAGAAGAACCTTTATCCAATGATTTATCCTGTTCCTGTCCAAAACTACTACTTCCAATCCTGCATCATGTAGTAACCCATAATCTGTTTCAGGATAACTCCCAAGACATACTATTTTTTTAATTCCAATTGTAATTGCCATTTTACTACATTCCAAACATGTGACAAATGTGGTATACAGCGTAGAATTTTTGGTACCAGAGCCTACTCCAAGTATTGCACAGTGCATTATGGCATTTGCTTCTGCATGGTTACACAAACATCTGTCAAGGCCTTCGCCTGATGCAATCTTGCCTTCCATTCGAAGTTGACATCTTTTACAGCCTCCTTCAAAGCAATTTTTTACCCCTGGAGGTGTTCCATTGTACCCTGTGGCAATCTGCCTATTTTCTCGTACTATAACAGCACCGACTTGCCTTGTAATACAATTTGATCGTAATTTTGCCAATTCTGCTTGTAACATGAAATATTCATCCCATGTAGGGCGGTCAAATGACTTGCTCACATGGAAACTGTATAACGCTCCAATATAAGATTACAAATTTTTAAAGTGAAAATGAAAGAAAGTACAGCTCAACTCTTTGTTCCAAACAAGCTTTTTACCCGGATGGTGACAATTATGGATTAATTGAGTGGTAATTTCGTAGAACATAGGTATATCAAAAAGTCAAGCATAGAGCACAGAGATTATCAAGACAACTTGGCAAGACAAGCGATTTCAGAAAATTGTCTAATTGTACTTCCAACTGGGCTTGGCAAAACTACTGTTGCACTACATGTGATTGCAGAATTTATGTCACGAGGAAAAGGCGGAGTCTTGTTCTTGGCTCCAACTCGAGTTCTGGCTCATCAGCATTACGAGTTTTTAAAAAATAATTTACTAATTGATGACATTGCCCTTGTTACAGGGGAAGATTTGCTTGCAAAAAGAAAAAAGCTTTGGATAAATAGCATAATTTGCGCAACTCCTGAAATTGTAAAAAATGATCTTGATAGACAGATTGTATCACCTGATCAGTTTTCACTAGTAATATTTGATGAAGCTCATAGAACTGTTGGTGATTATGCATATTCTGGAATTGCAGAGCGTTTTGCAAATATCAATGTCAGAATAATTGGCATGACTGCTACTTTGCCAAGTGAGAAACAAAAGGCAGAGGAGATGGTAAAGATACTAAAAATTGCAAGCATTGCACAGAGGACAGAAGAGAGTCCTGATGTAAGCCCATATGTCCAACAAACAGATACTCAGTGGATTACAGTTGAACTTGGACCTGAGATGAAAGAAATCCAGGCATTGATCAAAGCTACACTTGATTCTAGGTATCTTGAACTCAAAAAGCTTGGACTAAATCTTTCTGGAAATAGGTCCATGTCTGAACTTTTGCGTGTACGTGAATTTGTTTTGAGACAAAATAGGCGAGCTGCCAAACCACTTTTTACTGCAATACGTCTCATTCATGCATTAAACGTGTTTGAATCTCACGGTGTTACATCTTTTCTTAGATTTTGTGAGAGGACTCGGGAGAAAAAAGGAGTTGGCATCAAAGATTTGTTTGAAAATGATATGAACTTTGGAAAAGCAGTAAGGCTTGCAAAATTGGCACAAGAAAAAGGAATCGAGCACTCGAAGATAGAAAAACTAAAGGAGGTATTGCACGACATTCCTGGAAAGGCACTTGTCTTTACAAGTTATAGGGATTCAGTCGATGTAATACATCAGAAATTAAATGAAATGGGAATCTCGGCTGGATTTTTAATCGGAAAAGCTGGAGAGACTGGTCTTAAACAAAAAAAACAGATAGAAACAATACAAAAATTCCGTGATGGACAATACAAGGTGTTAATTGCAACTCGTGTAGGGGAAGAAGGTCTTGATATTTCTGAAGTAAATCTTGTAGTATTTTTTGATAATGTTCCAAGCTCGATTAGATATGTTCAAAGAAAAGGTCGTACTGGAAGAAAAGATTATGGAAAACTAGTTGTTTTGATTGCCAAAGATACTACTGATGAGACGTATTATTGGATAGGAAAACGAAAGGTTACAGCTGCAAAAGGTATGGGTGAAAAAATGAACAAGTTTCTGGAACAACAAGAAACAACCACAACAAAAAAAGGCCTTGACTCATTCTTCTGAGTTCACACCTTGTTGTTTAATTTCAGATGTGGAATAAAACCACAGTTAAATATCATGAAAATATCACAGACCTTTGATGAATGTATCAAAGAACATAATTTTTCTAATTCCGCTCCTCATCATACCGTCAGTCATTATTCCAATTTATGCTGATGATTCTGGGATTACAGCGTCTACAAACAAGAATTCGTATCAACCAGGAGACAAGGTAATAATCAGTGGATCTGTGGGACAGATTGTAAATAGTAATCCTGTAGCCATAATTGTTCGAAGCCCCATGGGAAATGTCTATGATGTGGGGCAGGTAAATTTGTTAAACAATTTATTTGTTCATGATTTTGTATTAAATGATGATTCTGTGGGTGGAACATATACTATCAATATCAAGTATAATACTTCATCAGACCAGTTACATTTTGTGTTAGATTCAGGAGAGTTGAGCACAATTCCTGTCTTTGATAGTGAAATAAAAATAAGGACAAATGGGACAAATTTGATAAAATATAGCAATGTAATAGTATCCTCTTCTAATAATACAATAACAATTTCAATGGATACATCTCAAGCATCTGGCAATTCTGTAAACCAAGAATATCAGATTCCAAAAAAAATAATTGATGCGCCGGGAGGAGACATCATGGTTAAAGTTGACGGAAACCAGATCCTGTGTGCTCAGAGTGAGACTGACACTATGCGCATACTTGATTGTGCAATCCCTGCCAACTCTAAAGAGATTGAATTGATTGGAACTACTGTAATTCCAGAATTTGGCCCGTTAGCAGGTCTTACAATATCTGATATCAATAATTGCAGCAGTTGTTTTGTCAAGGGCTTTTAAAATTCACTTGTAGATACATTATTTCTATAGATTATCTACTGTGATATTTCGTATCTTGTCTTTTAGCTCTTGAATTCTAGTATTGTATTTTGATATTTCTTTTTGTGATAGATAGTTTTCTTTCTCAAATTTTTTCACATGAGACTCGCATATCCATAGAAACTCTAGATCATACGATATTGAATCATGAGAGTTGTTTTCTTCAATTGTATTAGGATGTTCTTTTTCAAATTTCATCATTTCAGGTAAATGTTCTACATTATTTTGTACTAGATTTAGGAATGAGTCCAATTCTTGTCTCAAAGCCTTGTTATCACGAATTTGCTGTGTCCAAACAGGTTTTGTCTTGTCATGATGTACAAGTTCTTGATTTGACAGGTCAATACCAAACGTATCCAACACATCTCTAGTTATTTCCTCTCTGACACTCTCTGACATTTTTATCAAACTCTCCGTAGTGTTATCTCTTAGTTTCATGTCTAGAATTCTAATCATACTGGGATACCATGCTATGTGCAAATAATGTAACAAATTGGTTTAGAGATTGTCTAGTGATGCAATAAAAAATAAAGAAAGAGATTTTGTGAGATTAGGACCTGATGTTGCCAGAGTTTCCACCATCTGCATCATTATAGTTACACCACTGGTTGACTGAAGTACTTGACTGGAATTCTGGGTCTAGAGTGTATGTCCATCCCCAATGTGTTTCAGTGAAACCACTTTGGGTGCTAAAATATGCTGTTGTCCAGTCGTATGGATTTGGAGCACCTGTTTGGGTACCATATGTGCCAAGAAGTATGTCACTTGTTGTTCCACCATAGTTGAATGTTCCAATGTTTCCACTAGTTGGATGTGTTCCTGGTGCAAATGTTCCATTGAGTATTGCCACATAACCTCCTGTTATATCGCCAAAAGAGGACTCGTTTTGTGCACGTGTTCCAGTACCTGGATCCATTGCACCTTGTGGTGCTGCGAATATGCCGTCAAATTTTTTGATTGCATAAAATGAACCGTCTGCAAGCTTCCACACCTTCAGATGTTCATTGAAATGATCAAGTGCCCAATAGCTTCCAATTCCAGAGTCTTCATCATTTTGTACAATGTATGAAATATCCAAAATTTGTTTGGCACCTCTTGAATTTGGTTCTGTCAAAAAGCTTTGGCTGGGACAAATGTTTCGCTTTCCATGAAACTCATTGTGGTCATTCTTGAATTGTTTTGGTTTATCATCTCTGTCAGAGAATGCATTTGCAGCATAACCTGTTCCAGCAAGTCCATTAAACGTCATAACAGACAGTACTAGAATACTAGCTAGCGCAATTGCAGGCATTATTCTACTCATTAAAACGGATATTGTTTTTGTTATATTTAGACATGATCAGTTGATTGTACTAGAAAATTGTTCCATTTGTGCATTTTTTGGAAAGGCTGTAACTAAAACTACACTTCTTGGTTTTTTTCAAAAGATATTTAACATCTACAATGGTCATGATTTGATATGATTACGTACATTCTTGCAACATGTATACCTGGAAATGAAAAAGAAGTCATAGAAAAAATAAAAGAATTACAAAATATCGTTGAAGTAAATGGAATAATGGGCAAGTATGATATTTTTGTCAAGATTCAAGCATCAGATGTAGCAAAGGTTGATTCAACAATAGGAAAGGTAAGAAGTGTTCCACATGTTACTAGTACTGTGTCAATACCTGCAATTTATGGTCAGGGCGGTACAATAGATGAAGAAAAATAATCTGACTCAAAACTTTTAATTTTATACTCTACATGCTAACAAAGATTATCTAGAATGATACTGTAATCAATACATGGCAAAAGTAATTGAAGTTGTAGATTCGGAAAGAATTGAAAGGGCGCCTGATAAGACAATCATACTAATGTCTGGGGGAAAATTTTTGGAACGAGGCCATATTGTACAAAATGTCGCATTGAATCTATATCTTCAAGGAAAAGATGCAAAGCTTGGGCCATATTCTTTGATCACTGCACTTGTTGAGACCGACAAGGGGGTGATAGAAATGACATATGATGAAGGATATCGTGGCGAAAATTCCATAGAAGAAGCCACTGCATTTCTTACATCTCATATTGGCATCTCTGCACTGATACTGAGATCAATTATTCAGCTTGATCAGTCTATGAACAAAAATAATTTAATTGTACTAGAATCAAGTGATCAGGAAGAGGAATTTTATGAAGTTTGAACGAAAACCTATTGCAATTATCCCAACTTGTGCCATGTGTGGAAAACCTGTAAAAGAACACACTCCGGAACAGATGAAGTCTTGCACTGGCGAGCGACGCAAGTCTCAAGTAAAAACTAGCGGCTCTGAGTGATATGTTTGGTCAGATACAATCTAGTTCCTCCCGATACATACATTCGTGTAAAAAAAGGATTACAGGGAGATCACGTGGTATCACAATATCCATCGTTTCACGAGTCAATGTATGATTCATTTGAAATCATATCATTGAATGATAAAGTTGCAGTATATTATTACAAAAATGGTACACTTGCAGTGGAAGGAGACGACAAGAATTCGTTTTTTCGTAGCATAGTACGTCAGGTTAACAAACTTGTTTCAAGGAAAGATTATCTGTAACATCTAATCTTTTTTTGCCCAATTTTCAACATCAAAGCCCGGACAATTTCCTGAAAATTCTTTTACCATTATGACTCGACAAATCTGTTCTTGTAATTCGGAATGTTCCGTAAATTTTTGTCTGCAAATGGGACATTTGTCACTTTTGAACAATGTTACCAACATGTGAGAACTATTTATTGAAATTTTCCCTTACAGATCAAGTTCGCTTGCGTCTTGTAGTTTTCCAGTTAATTCTAGATATGTGTACGGGTCTAACTGTTTTGCAAAACCTTTGTCTATATTTATGAGATATATGGAATGTAGATGGGCATTTAGGATATCTTCTGTTTCAATTGGTGGATTTTTGTAAAACCTATCTACTAGTGACTTTATTTTTTGTACCTCTTCGGGTTTTCTATCTTTTGGAGGTTTTAAGAATAATTTTGGGATTGGTAAAATTCCAACAACTGGTGTAGCTAACGCAAATTTAGAACAATGTTTACTATATCTTGCAATCTTACTTGATATTCTTGCAATGTAATAATCAATTGTATCAAGTGCATGGTCTGGTGGTGTAAATCCTGTTTCTATTTCAAGAATTAGTGTACCATCACCTTTTGTTGCAAACACATCACAGACCAAAATATTTGAAAGTTGTTTCTCAATGTCTACCGTATACCCATGCGATATCAGATTTGCGGCACATATTATCTCCAATACTGAATGGTTGATCTTGACTAGGTTTTTTTTGTACAACTCAATCAACCTCTCTCTTACAAAATTTGTCTTTGATTTTATTTCAGGGGTCTGATCACGAGTTAGTTTCTCAGCAACGGTATAGACATCTTCTGTGAATTTTTCTAAATCCAAAATCTACTATTTCAAATCTAGCCCGGGGTTTAAGAGGATAGCTAAATCAATTATGACACCATTATTTTCATAGGTTTGACAAGCTACATGATATGAGTCAAGATGAGGTGTGTTAAGGAAAATTACTCTAGAATCATTGTGTAGAATTGGTTTTATTTTAGAATTGCAAGCCAGTTATATGATAAAACAATTGATGTGTTTTCTAGGCAAAAAATGGTTGGCAAACAAGAATGCCGATGAAAAGAAAGAATCAGGACAAATACATTATGAACCACTTATCATAAATGATGATTGGATTTCTTTTGGATATGTAAGATATGGTGAATCTATTGGAGATTTACAGTAGGTACATTATTTCAAAAATAAAATTTGTATTAACATAAAATACTTGTACAATTGGGAGAAATTTGGAAGATGACTAATATAGTGTTTTGACATTATTGATATCATGACAGTGGCACAAGAAAATTCCAACATTGGGATTTTATCTGAGCAATTTAGAAAAACCAGAGCACAAACACTTGAACTTGTAAAAACTCTTGAAAAAGAAGATTTTGTAGTCCAGACTGCACCGTTTATGAGTCCGCCAAAATGGCATTTGGGGCATGTTACATGGTTCTACGAAGTTATAATGAGTAAAATGAATCCAAGTTACGAGTTTTATTCTCAAGAATACTCTAAGGTTCTAAATTCATACTATCAAGCACTTGGTACGCCACATGAGAAAACAAAACGTGGAATCATATCACGACCCACAGTTGATGAAACATTACAATATTTTGATATAATAAACAAGCGAGTAGAAGAATTTTTGAAAAATCCTGTTACTGGCAATAATATTGATTATCTTTTCAAACTTGCATTCAATCATGAGTGTCAACATCAGGAACTACTAGTGTATGACATACAACACTTGCTTGCAAGTACATATCGGCCCATAAAATATCAAAGCATTCCAAAACCCCATAATGTTGAAAAAAACACTGTCAATATCTCTGGTGGATTGTATGATCTTGGATATGTTGGAACTGACTTTTGCTATGATATTGAACTTCCAGAACATAAAGTGTATTTGAATCCGTATCAGATGGATGTGTTTCCTGTAACAAACGGAGATTATTTGAAATTCATGGAATCTGGTGGGTATGAAGATTTTAGATTTTGGCTTGCAGATGGATGGGACCAAGTTAAAAAGAATAATTGGAATGCACCAATGTATTGGGAAAAAGACGGTGACACTTGGACAAGAAATGATTTCAGAGGCAAGTTAACAATCAATCAAAACGAACCTGTCTGCAATGTTTCATACTATGAAGCATATGCATATTGTAGATGGGCAGGCAAGAGATTGCCAACAGAAGCAGAGTGGGAAAAAGCTGCTTCGTGGGATGAGAAAAATCAGAAAAAGACTGTGTACCCCTGGGGAAATGAACCGATATCTGAAAATCGTGCAAACTTGTTAGAGTCACATCTGTGGGGACCTACTGAAATTGGTTCTTATCCATCTGGAAAAAGTCACTATGGCATACACCAAATGATGGGAGATGTATGGGAATGGACAACATCTGATTTTGTAGGTTATCCTGGATTCGAGTCGGGGTTTGCAGAATACAATGACAAGTGGTTTTCAAACCAAAAAGTACTTCGTGGTGCTTCATTTGCTACTCCTGGATATCAAGTCAAGAATAGCTACAGGAATTTTTTCAGGCCTGATGAGAGATGGATGTTTGCAGGATTTAGGTGTGTGGAAGATACATGATTAGAAAACAGCAAATAGAACTTCAAAATTATGAAAAAATCGCAGTAACTCCAAGGTTTTGCTACTTTAAACCAAAAGTTATGGCAAATTCAACCATGTCTCAAGAGATTGCATTTAGCTTGTCACAAAAGAAAAAGTTCATCTCGCCCAAATTTTTCTACGATGATGCAGGTTCAAAAATATTTGAAAAAATATGCAAACTTCCTGAATATTATTTGACAAGAACAGAGTTTGAAATACTGGATCAAATAAAATCTGACTTGACAGGATATCTTGTAGACAATTTTGCCTTGGTAGAACTCGGAAGTGGTTCATCAGTAAAGACGCGTAAACTTTTAGAGATCTTGACTTGCAAACAAAAAGATGTAGAATATTATCCTGTTGATATTTCAGATATTCTCAAGGATAGTTCAATTGACCTACATGATGAATATGAAAATCTAAAGATAACTGGAATTATTGACAGCTATGAGACTGGACTTGAATTCATCAAGACATTAAATCATACGAAAAAGCTTGTTGCGTTTTTGGGTTCCAGCATTGGAAACTTTAGTACACAAGACGGAATAGAATTTTTAGAAAAAATCAATAGCTCCATGAATTCTGGTGACATGCTACTTCTTGGTCTTGACTTGGTGAAAGATAAGAAAATTTTGGAATCTGCATATGATGATTCTGCAGGAGTTACTGCTGATTTTAATTACAATCTTTTATTACGTCTTAATAATGATCTTGGCGCAAACTTTGATTTGAACAAATTTGAGCATGTTGCAATCTTTAATAAAAAACACAAAAGAATAGAGATGTATTTGAAATCCCTTGTAAAACAACATGTGTTTGTATCTATGATTGACTTGTTCTTAAAATTCAAAAAAGGAGAATTGATCCACACTGAATACTCTTACAAGTATACTGTACCTCAAATCAAAAAAATGGCAAAAAAGACAGGATTTAAGCCAGTTCACATGTGGACCGATAAGAAAAATTATTTCGCTCTAGCATTATTCGTAGTTGAGAAATAATGGACAAAAAATGTGAACATTATGATGGAATGTCTGAGAAAATATCTCCACATACTGAAGGATGTGAAGAATGTGAAAAAGATGGTACTGATTGGGTAGCACTGCGTTTGTGCATGGCATGTGGTCATGTAGGATGTTGTGATTCATCACCTGGGACGCATGCCACAAACCATTTTAAAAAAACTGGGCATCCAGTGATGGTTGCATTACCAAATTATGCATGGAGATGGTGCTATGTACACAAAGCATATTCTTGATAACTTTTGCATTTATTTTGCATGGAAAAATCTATAAAATTAGACATTCGCATGGAATCCATGAATTACTGGCTCTTAAAACAGGAACCGACAGTATACGGTTTTGACAATCTAGAAAAAGAGAAAAAAACAGTCTGGGATGGAGTCCATAACAATTTAGCTCTAAAACACATGCGTAGTATGAAAAAGGGAGACAAGGCAATATTTTACCACACTGGAGATGAAAGGCAAGCAGTTGGCATCATTGACATAATAACAAATCCCTATCCAAATCCAAAAGAGTCTGACAAACGATTCATAGTATTTGATGTTAAAGTGTCAAGCAAGCTCAAGCGACCTGTTACTTTGGATGAAATAAAAAATGATGTAAAATTCAAGGACTGGGATCTTGTAAGAAATTCTCGCCTTTCTGCAATGCCCGTACCAAAGGTTTTGTGGGATGAAATAATGAAAAAATCAAAGAACTAGTTTTTTAAAAAGATTTTTTATCAAGGTAAAGCACATGGTATTCATGGCAGAACTTACAAGCGAAGACAAATTGGTACTTCTTCAACATGCTATTTCAAAGTATGAAGATGAAAATACTCTACTTGAAAAACTAAAGGCAGTGTTGCCTCAAAAAGATATTGATCGAGGCATTGCTACATTGATTGGCACACAAAGAGTACGAAGAATTGGTCCCGATGTGTTACAGAATAATGTTAGTCACATTGGTGAGTTGCCGGAAATTCCAGCACATATTAAAGAAATTGTAGATAGTCTATAGATATCAGTCGATTAGATTTTAGTGAAAATATCTGAAATGAATATCGCCTGTGAAAAGTTAGGCGTGATACAAGTTGCAAATGATGATGACTCCAAAATTTCTCCATTTATCTCCATTTATTTTTAGACAGTAGATGCTACAACATTTTGTAAATAAGGAGATTTCAGACAATATTGAACAAAGATTTTCATTCAACCATCAACTAGAATGTGAATCTTGGCGTTTTGAATGAATATCGCCTCCAAGATAATTACCGTTTTCATCATATACGCAAAATATTGTGGCATTCTTTGGGTCAGGTGCATCTTTTGAGGCATTCTTGGTCATTGCAGTTGCCTTTTTGATTGCCTCTTCAGCATTGTCCATGTCTTCTACTACCCAGTGACCTTCCCCCGGGTTCTCAAACATTTCTATGCCAATAATGCGAAATTTTCCATGTGGCGGTTTGAGTTCTGGAAATTCCCTGAACATGTTATATCATATAACCTGATATCATAAAAACAAAACTAGTAATTCATTGACAAAAAATTTGAATTCCTAAAAACTTACAAATAGATGTGATTCAAACCAGTAGACATGACAATAAAAAATATCACGGTTTTAGGTTCTGGAATAATGGGGCATGGAATTGCTCAAGTTTCTGCAATGGCAGGATATAATGTAGTTCTCAGAGATATTGAAAAACAATTTCTAGATAAAGCAATGGAAAAAATCAAGTGGTCACTTGACAAACTAGTTTCAAAACAAAAAATTACAGAAGAACAAGGAAAAGAAATTTTTGCAAGAATAGTGCCCGTAGTAGATTTGGCAGAGGCACTAAAAGACTGTGATCTGATGATTGAGGTAGTACCTGAAATAATGGATTTAAAGAAAAAAGTCTATGCTGAAGTTGACAAAGTTGCACAACAAAAAACAGTATTTGCATCAAACACCAGTACTTTACCTATAACAGAAATTGCAAGCACTACTTCTAGACCAGAAAGATTCATCGGAATTCATTTTTTCAATCCTCCACAATTAATGAAGTTAGTTGAAGTCATTCCAGGTCAAAAGACATCAAAAGATTTGGTGGACCTAACAATTAATTTTGTAAAATCAGTTTCAAAAGAGCCAGTTCTGTGTAAAAGAGACGTTCCAGGATTTATTGTAAATAGGTTATTCATTCCTCTAGTACATGAAGCTGCATATGCAATGGATAGAACTGGTGCAACAAAAGAAGAGATTGATTCTGCAGTGAAATTCACACTACATTTTCCAATGGGAATATTCGAACTTGCAGACTTTACTGGCATGGATGTAATACATAAAGCAACACTAGAGATGCATTCACGCGACAAAAAAGTAATCAACCCCCATCCATTGATTGAAAAATTATACAATGAAAAGAAACTAGGACAAAAAAGTGGTGAAGGGTTTTACAAATATTCTGGAGAACAATATGAAAGAATAACACTAACTGAAGAATTGGCAAAAAAATTCAATCCGATTCAGTTGTTAGGAAATATACTGAACAATGCTGCATGGCTTGTTACAAATCAGGCAAGTGATGTTACTGAAATTGAAAAAGCTTTGTCACTTGGAATGGGACTCAAAAAACCATTATTTGATACTGCAAAGGAATTTGGAATTTCAAATATTGTACAAGAGTTACAAAAACTAGCTAAAGACAACAAGTTTTACGAACCAGATCAATACTTGATATCGCTCAAGTAGAATTTATTTTTTCTAAAATGGTCTTGACAGCTTCTTTTGGTGAAGATACACCTATTATCAATACGTTTTTTCTGTAATCCAGATATTGATCTGCATACTTTTCTGCAACTCCTCCACTGTTTTTAATTGCAACAATTGGTTTTTTGTGCATGTATGCAGCACAAGTCTCAGACAATGTACCTGAACCGCCTCCTATGATTATTACTCCGTCTGCAGAAAGCGCATTTAGAAAATCTCTTGCAAGGCCCATACCACTTGGCACCACTATATCGCAATATTCATTTGCAAAGGAAGGATTATCTTGAGGAATTATTCCCAATGTCAAACCCCCTGCATCCTTTGCACCATGAGATGCAGCTTTCATTACTCCGTCTAATCCACCTGTTACTAGAACAGATCCTGATTTTGCTACTTCCATACCTGTTTCATATGCAATTTTTTCAAGTTCAGGAGTTGTTCCACTCTGATTATTACCTATGATCAAAATTTGTATTTTTTTTGTCAATGTGATATCATGAAAAATAGATAATAAAAATTGTATTTTATAAAAATGAAAAGAGAAATTGAGAAAAGATACCTAAGATGAGGTACTAGTCTCGGTCTTTGGTGTCGCAGTTGTTGAAACTGTGCCTTCTGCTGGTTTTGTTGTAGCAGTCTCTACTTTCTTCTTTCGTGGTGCACGTGGTTTCTTTACTTTGACTTCGGTAGATGGTTTTACAGTTTTTTCAATAGTAGAAGGTGCTGTTTGCGGTTTTGGTTGTTGCTTTTGTTGTGGATGTTGTCCTTGTGGTCTGTTACCATTTTGTGGAGGTCTCTGACCTTGAGGTCTTGGTTGACCTTGTTGTGGTCTGTTACCTTGTTGTTGTTTTTGCTGAGGTCTTTGTCCCTGTTGTGGTCTCTGACCTTGTTGAGGATGCTGACCTTGCTTTTGTTGCTGAGGTCTGTTACCTTGTTGTGGTTTCTGACCTGGTCTTTGACCTTGTTGTTGTGGTTTGTTTCCTTGTTGTTGCTTTTGTTGTGGATGTTGTCCTTGTGGTCTGTTACCATTTTGTGGAGGTCTCTGACCTTGAGGTCTTGGTTGACCTTGTTGTGGTCTGTTACCTTGTTGTTGTTTTTGCTGAGGTCTTTGTCCCTGTTGTGGTCTCTGACCTTGTTGAGGATGTTGACCTTGCTTTTGTTGTTGAGGTCTGTTACCTTGTTGTGGTTTCTGACCTGGTCTTTGACCTTGTTGTTGTGGTTTGTTTCCTTGTTGTTGCTTTTGTTGTGGATGTTGTCCTTGTGGTCTGTTACCATTTTGTTTATTTCCTGGATTTTGTTTCTGTCCTGGTTTTGCATTTTGTTGTGATCCTGGAATTGGTTTCATCTTACCCCACAAGACACTCATTCTTGCCTTGTAACCTACACCGTATTCCAATTCATCTGGAACCAAAGTTGCAGGATGAACAAAGCCTTGACTTCTAATTGCAACGGCTCGTCTCATTGCTACGTTTCTAACATAATCCCAATCTTCAGTTCCAAATCCATCAATTGGACCAGTCAATACTCCGTTATGCATTGAAAACACAAGTGCTGATACTATCGGAATTGCATAGTTGATGCTTGCTGGAGAGTTGATTTTTACTGGCATCAATGGCATGTGATGACTTCCCCTAGTATTTCCTGCAACAAGGTGAGGATTGTTAAATGCTGCACCTGCTTCTTCTGTTGCTGGAAAGTCTTTCTGAGTTCTGACTATACAAATAGGATCATCTTTTCCAACATATGTTCCTGCAATGTTGTGTAGTCTATCAGTTGATGCTGCCAATATTGGTTGATTGTCTTTAGTAGATACTGTGGATATTACGTATCTTCCTGGGTACATTAGAGCAGCTTCCAAGGTTGGTTTGTCTTGCCACATTTCCAATGTAGCAATTTTACCTTTTTCTACATCCATTACTGCAATTCTGACACCTCTTGCCAAATTTTGGTTTACAATCAAACC
>CAVQVB010000009.1:0-79125 GCA_963716995.1 uncultured Nitrososphaerota archaeon | reverse complement strand
TACTTTTGCAATAATTCCATGGATAACAAATGGAAAGACTGCTAGATTGATTTGTGATGTATACTGGGGGAAGAACAAAGGTCGATTAGAATCAGACCCAAGAGGTATTGCCCAAAAGACAGAAAAATATCTACAAACTCAAGGATTTGACAATAGTTACTGGGGCCCAGAAGTAGAATTCTTTGTATTTGATAAAATTAACTGGGATGTACTTACTCCTTACAAAGGCCAGTCATATTCAATAGAATCCCAAGAGGCACCTTGGAGCCAAGATGGGAAGGGATATCCAATGGCATTAAAGAAAGGATACTATCCAAGCACACCAGCTGACACTTTGACAGAATATAGAAATGATTGTGTCGAATGCTTGAATGAATATTTTGGAATTTTATGTGATAACCATCATCATGAGGTAGCTACAGCAGGACAGTGTGAGATTGATATCAGATATGACACTCTAACAAATGCTGCAGATGGAGCCCAGACATACAAGTATGTCATAAGAAACATTGCCAAAAAACATGATAAGGTTGCAACCATGATGCCAAAACCAATTTCAATGGATGCAGGTTCTGGAATGCACACAAATGTCAGTTTATGGAAAGGCGACAAGAACATGTTCTATGACAAAGATGACAAGGAAGAAGTTAGTCAAATAGCAAGATACTATTGCGGAGGAATTATGAATCATGCAAGAGCATTGTCTGCAATTGTTGCACCCACTACAAATTCTTACCACAGATTAGTTCCGGGTTATGAGGCACCAGTGTACATTGCGTGGAGCCCAAGCAATAGATCAGCAATAATTAGAATTCCTTCCCATTTCAAGGGAGAAAAATATTCCAAGATTAAGAGACTTGAATTCAGGGCACCTGATCCATCATCAAATCCATATCTAGTATTTGCAGCAGTTCAAGCAGCAGGATTAGACGGAATCAAAAAGAAGATGGATCCTGGTGACCCAGTTTATGAAGATATTTACAAGATGACTAAAGCTCAGCGAGTTGCAAAAGGAATCAAAGACCTACCTGCAACTTTGGGAGAGGCACTTGATGAATTAGAGAGTGACAGAAAATTCCTGGCACCAATATTCTCAAATGATACAATTGATAAACTAATTGAGATAGAAAGAGCAGACGATCATGAGGTTTCAATAAGACCTCATCCACACGAATTCTATCTTTATTTCGACATCTAGAAAATAGAAAATTTTTGATTAAAAGCTCTTGTGATTGAATATACAGATCTAATTGTGTTGTAGTACTCTAGACTTTTCCAATTGCACCGTACACAAGGAACAATGCAGCTGAAGTAATAACCAACCCAATAATGAGATAGGCTTTCTTGTGTCTTTCAGTAGTAGCTGCTTTGTATATAGAAACAGTTCCTGCAAGGCCTACAAATAAGATCAAGGTACCAAAGATGACTAGATCCCAGCTACTATGAGTGATTATAGGATAGAACATTCCAGAAAGCAATGCAAAGAATGCTATTAGATAGATGTATCTTGCACCAGTTAGAATCTTGGTTGCGCCTATTTGCATAGAGTTCCTATCTAGATTAGTCAAATAAACTTTGAGAGAAATGGACTTGCTAATTACATATCCATAGGTGGCATACCCATACCACCCATTCCGCCCATGCCTCCCATACCGCCCATTCCACCCATACCTTCAGCTCCTGGCGGTGGTCCTGCAGATTTTGCAGTTGCAATAACATCATCGATTCTTAGTATCATAGATGCTGCTTCTGTTGCGCATGTAATTATTTGGATCTTGACAGATAATGGTTCAAAGATATCACTATCATGCATGCTAGAAACTTGGGCTTTCATAACATCAATACCAGTCCATTTGTTTCCTTTGAGTTGCTTTGAGCGCAATGATGCCAATGTATCAATTGGATCCATTCCTGCATTCTCAGCAAGTGTAATTGGAATTACTTCTAAAGAATCTGCAAATTTTTCTACTGCAAGTTGTTCTCTGCCTTCAAGTGTTTTTGCCCATTCACGTAGCTTTGTTGCAGCATAAGTTTCTGGTGCACCGCCACCTGCTACTATCAATGGTTTTTCCATTACATCTTTTACAACCATTAATGCATCGTGAACTGATCTTTCTACCTCATCTACTACTCTTTGAGAACCGCCTCTTAGAAGAAGTGTAACTGCCTTTGGATGTTTGCAGCCTTCAATGAAGACCCATTTGTCAGTCTCTACTTTTCTTTCTTCTACTAGTTCAGCAGAACCGAGGTCTTTTTCAAACAAGTCATCGAAATTACTGATAAGTCTTGCACCTGTTGCTTTTGCAAGTTTTGTCATATCACTTTCTTTTATTCTTCTTACTGTAAGTATTCCAGCTTTTGCAAGATAGTGTTGTGCCATATCATCAATTCCCTTTTGGCAGAGCAGAACATTTGCACCAGAAGCAATTACTTTGTCTACCATGTTTTTGATCATTCTTTGTTCTTCATCTAGGAATGATTTCATTTGTTGTGGGTTTGTGATGTTTATCTTTGCATCAAACTCTGTCTTGTCAATCTCAAGTGCATTGTTAACTAGAGCAATCTTTGCGTTATCGATTTTCTTTGGCATTCCGCTGTGAACAACTTCTTTGTCAAGCACTATTCCTTTGATAATTGCACAGTCCTTGATAGAACCGCCAGCCTTCTTTTCTACTTTGATATCATCAATGTCAACTAGATAACCATCTTCTTTTTTCTCAGCTACTGCAATTACAGATTTTACAATCATGTCTGCTAGGTTAGCAGAATCTCTTCTAACAAGTTTTGTCTGCATTGATGTTCTTGCAATTCTCTCAAGTACATCTTTGTCAGTTGCAGTAACTTTGTCTGCAATTTTCTCCAAGAGTTCTACTGCTTTTTGAGCAGCTTTTCTATAACCATCAACGATAATTGTTGGGTGTACATCTTGCAAAATCAAAGACTCTGCATTTTCTAATAATGCTCCTGCTAGAACTACAGCAGATGTTGTTCCATCGCCTACTTCATTATCAGTTGCTTTTGAGATTTCAACCAGCATTTTTGCAGCTGGATGTTGAACATCAATTTCTTTTAGAATAGTAGCACCGTCATTTGTAATTGTAACATCGCCTAAGGAATCAACAAGCATTTTGTCCATTCCACGAGGACCAAGACTAGAGTGAACGATTTCAGCAATTAATTTGGCTGCTGCAATATTGTTTTTCTGTGCATCACGACCCTTGGTCTGTTGAGCACCGTCCTTTAGAATAACAACTGGTATTCCACCAGAAGAAGACTGAATCGACATATTTGCAAGAGGTCGATTTTCCCTTATTATGTCTTATGAGATCAGAACCCTTGACACTTGAAATAGATAATTTTCAACACCCTCTTGAACGATGTTTTTAAATTAGGAAAACTGTCGGAACTAAACATGTCTCGTTCTTCACCGCGATCAGCTTACAATGAAGTGCTTTCAAATCTTAAGACACATAATCAATGGTTTTCAAATTCAATTCCTCTTATTGCAAGTGAAAATGTAACTAGTCCAGCAGTCCGAGAGGCAACAGTCTCAGATTTTGCCAACAGATATGCAGAAGGCTGGCCAGGTGAACGGGTCTATGCCGGTTGCATCTACATCGATGAGGTAGAATTCAAGTGCATGGAACTTGCAAAAAAACTATTCAAGGCAGAGTTTGTTGATGTAAGACCAATTTCAGGTGTTGTTGCTAACCTAGCTATCTATTCTGCATTTTCAAATCCAGGTGATACCATGCTTGCTCCTTCTATTCCATCGGGCGGTCACATATCACATGGTAAAAAAGAACATGCAGGTACTGCAGGTCTTGTCCATGGACTAGACATTGAATTTTATCCATTTGATGCTGAAGAGATGACAATTGATGTAGACAAGACAAAAGACAAGGTCAAAGAACTTGAAAAAGCTGGAAAGATTCCAAAATTAGCAATGTTTGGAGGTTCAGTCTTCTTGTTTCCACATCCAGTAAAAGAGCTTGCAGATTTTCTAAAAAGTTACAATATGTTTGTCAATTATGACGGTGCACATGTTGCAGGTCTCATTGCAGGTGGACAGTTCCAGGATCCATTAAGAGAAGGTGCAGATGCAATGACAATGAGTACACATAAGACTTTGTTTGGTCCTCAGGGTGGAATGGTCTGTTCATTTGAAAAATATGGTGAAAGTATCAAAAAGGCTACATTCCCAGGAATGACTAGCAATCATCATTTACATCACATGGCAGGAAAGGCAATTGCTTATGCAGAGATGTTAGAATTTGGTAAAAAATATGCAGTTCAAGTCATAAAGAATGCAAAGGCACTTGCAGAATCACTTAACTCATTTGGTTTTTCAGTACTTGGTGA
Organism: uncultured Nitrososphaerota archaeon; assembly: GCA_963716995.1. GTDB lineage: Archaea > Thermoproteota > Nitrososphaeria > Nitrososphaerales > Nitrosopumilaceae > Nitrosotalea. The sequence goes on along the minus strand of CAVQVB010000009.1, from coordinate 74,763 downwards.
AAAACGAGGATTTACAAAATCTCACCAGATAGTTGTAAATGTACTCTCATTTGGTGATGGTGGAACAATTGAGGCAGATCTTGAAAAAGCAAACATTATCGTAAATAGACAACTCATACCAGGAGATATCAAGGCTGGACGCAATTATTTCCATCCAGGTGGAATGAGACTTGGTGTTGCAGAACTCACACGACTTGGCATGAAAGAATCAGACATGAAAGAAGTGGCCAAGTTTATCAAAAAAGTAGTAATAGACAAAAAAGACAAGAAAAAAATTGCACTAGACGTCAAGAAATTTAGAAAAGAGTTTCAGAAGGTTCGCTATTGTTTTGAAAGCAAGCATGGCGGTTACGATTACATAAAGATCCGCTAGGCAAAGTCTGTAAGAATAGATTGACTGCTTTCTTCTTTACCAAATACTAGCTCTAGTTCATCCAAGAGTGAAAGTACACGTCCTCGAAGATAGGGCGATATCGTATACTTGTTCAGCATTCTTCTTGCCAGTTTGAGATATTTTTGTACAGAGGGCCTAGTCATGGTTTGAATCAATCTATTGCCACAGTCAAGACATTTACCAACAAGAGGAACTCTCCTGTAGCTTGCACCACATGTAGTACATCGGAAGGATTGACCAGAATATGACCGGAGATTTCCCATGATATCAGGCAGCAAGTGAGTAGTCATTACCATTGAAACTACCTCACTTGGGTCAACCGCGTTTATGATGTCTGCAGTTCTTATCTGCATGTCAAGCTTCTCAAGCAATGAACCAAGTGTAGAATAGGCACTCCTTGATTTTGATGTGGTCAGTGTAGATGTCATGTGTGTAAAATCATGTCCAAGAAATTGTCTTTCTGTTTCCAGTCTTGATTTTAGAATTTCGACATCTTTGATCTCACTTGCCTTTTCTCGTACAAGTGTAGCTTCGAAAAATGAAAGTGGATACGCCTTTACAACTTCAAAGTTGTGAGCTTGTCTTTGTACCTCTTGTGGAATCACAATAGGCTGAATAAGCAATGGAGCATCCATCAATCCACCTATTCTATCAGACAAAAATAATCTTGAGAAATTAAGCAGACTGTCCATTAGCAACATGATAGAATCTGCATCACCATCAGCATCACGTCTTTTTGCAGAATGCCATACCGCAGTTCCAAGACACACTTGAGTATTGGTATATCCAATTATTCTGCCCACAATTCCAACAGATGTATGCGGTGCAAGACCAATGATAAGATGACCTACAAGATCATCAGTACTTTTCACATTGTAAAATGGCGAACGCCCAAAAAGTTTTGCAAGCTCTCGGTCAATGTACTGACAGACAAAAACAAGACTGTCTCCACATTCTTTGGGAATTATTACATCCTGGACTCTGAGCTCAACAAGCTGATTAGAATTTTGCAGTGGATTGCCGTTTGTATCATGAGTATATCCAAGCTCAACTAGTTTTTCTGGAGTTACTCCAATCCAAGATGGCTTAAAGTGTGAAAGGGGCGCATTGGTCGTATCAAATCTTATTGTACCATCCTTGAAGACATTAAGTCCAAGACTTTGCCTTATCAGACCCTTTTCAAGCGGTTCTGGAACCCTATCTTGGTTTATGAGCTCTTTTACACCCTTGAATGGCTCCTGTGCCCTAAATCCAGTCCTCTCCTGAGCGGCATACAAGAGATCTTTGAGGGGAAATGAGCGATATGAGTGCCCCAGTGCCCTAGACTTGCATTTTGGACAATAGTCTGTCTCAATCTCATCTCTGCATTTTTTGCATATGAAAATTGCGCTTGTTTTTGTGTGACACTTGGGACATGCTATACTAATAGAAGGAATGTTACAGTTTTTGCAGAATCTGTTGTATATGTTACAGTAAAAGTTTGGCTGTTTTGCTGCCTTGAGCAAATCACGGGATGCCCCACCCTTGTTTCCCACGGGAAATAAAGTATGTACCGGAGGCTTCATTTTTCGTAGTGCAGCTTTTTCTGGTCTTCCGACTCGCACTCCAATAGAGGTTGAAAATTTATTTGGAATTTTTATGCCAGATGATTTTGTTATGATTTGTGGAACAGAAAGATCTTTTTCAAGTTGGATTTGTTTTCTAAATAACAAATAGAAAAAGACCTCGGCCTCTATGTCTTTTAGAAGAAGAGAGTCTCCTGCAACTTCATGTGGAACACCCAATTTTTCTAAAACATCTTTTGCATCTATTGGATAAATGATAAGGTCTGAATCAAATTTTGTAGGTTTGAGAATTTTTTCAAATTCTTCAATTGTAATTTGATCCCAATAGTATAGATAATGTGGATGAAGACCGATACCAAAATTCAATGATATCCTAAAGGCTTCTTCGAGATCTGGTATCTTGGACACATAACTTAGAAGTTCGGTGTCATTTGGTTCGTACTTGAGTACTTTGTCTTGTAGTTCCTGAGCCCAAAACTCTTCTACATATCCAGTAGGTACAAGTTCAGCATTATTTTCTAAAAAGTCTCCATAACTTATCAAAATGTCACCAAGATGCAAAATCTTTGCAATCTGCGGTTTTAGGGAAATTCCATGTGCAGTGTTCTTTATTTTTACGACATTTCCATTTGTTAACCTAACAATAGGAGTATCAATCGAGTCCACAAAGGCTACAGTTGAGGCTTTTCCAGGCACATCGAGCTTAATCTGGGTGCCGACAGCTATGGCATGGTCTAGTATTTCTGCAACTACGGGATGAATGCCAATTGAGGCAAATCCAGTATTGCAGGAACGACCATATCTTAGTCGAAACCCCCCAAGCTTCTTAGGCATGGAAAGCACTGATCTGCCTGTAATCACCTCTCTCATTCTATGTGCTGCTGCATCGGCATCACCTGTTTGAATGGCCCCCTTGAGGTCTTTGAGCCAGTCCCAGCCATCAAGTTTGTACAATTCAATGAGTTTGAGTAGTTTACGGGATCTCCCGATTAGGCCGTCATTTAGAACACGAAGTGCACCACCACGAACCCTATTGGTACCTATTCGTACCATGTTTCTGTGACTTACAATCTCAACCAGGTCAGTATCTACACCATCAAGTTCTACTGGAAGGTTAGAGATGACATTTATCACATCTTGATCAGGAACATGGAATTGAAAGCTTCCAACCTCTCTTTCGTATACTCTCAGCTCTTCTACAAACCGGCCAGTCTCATCATCAAATGAATTTGCTTGATATTTTGCAAGCCCAGCTATCTTTCGTACATGATCTGCAATGAGCATGGTAGAGGCAGCCTCTGTTCCTCCTGCTGACCTGATAGGACCTGCAAATGATACAGACAGGTATTCAGTACCATCTGCATTTTTCTTGATCAGAACCTCACTTATGCCTTGAAGAGGAGCAATAGTAACTCCTTCTGTAACTATAGCCAAAGCCACACGTACTGCAAGATCAAGTTTTTCCTGAAGACCTGTATCAGGTCCAGAGTACTTGCCTTGTGCTATATCTTCTGCAAGTCTTAGAGCAGCTAATTCTTTTGTGGTATTTTGAATGAGAGCTCTAAGATTATCAGTTACGTCAATGTCGTGCATTTTAGACACACGATCTGCAAGATCAAAAGCGATCTTGGGCTCTACCATCCCAGAAGAATCTGCAAGTGTTGCTTTGGCAGATGCGGCTTGTTCAAAAATAGTAAAGACTTCTTCTGATATCTTGGTGTAATATGCAAAATAGTCTTGAGGCATTGGGACCTCTTTGAGTCTCAATGCTAGGTTCTCAGACATGCTATTTCCTTATGGATTGGATGGCTTTTACGATATCGGAAATTGTTTTGAAACTTCCGCCCTTTTCAATGAAAGTCCCAATTACAATAGCATCTGCACCAGCTTTTGCTATCTCCTCAGCAGTTTCTGGGCTTCGAATACCTCCACCTACTATAAGAAATCCTTTGAAAAGTTTCCTTACTGCAGCAACCATTTCAGGTTTCACGTTAGATTTCACTCCAGAACCTGCTTCCAAGTATACAAATCGCATTCCCATGAATTGAGCAGATAAAGCATACATGACGGCTAGGCCTGGCTTGTCAAAGGGAATTGTTCTCACCGAGCCTACATGCCAGACAGTGGTTCCCTCACCAATAATGATATAGGCTGTAGGAAGGGGTTCAAGACCAAATCTTAGAACACTTGGTGCTCCCAGAGCTTGTGCCTGTGAGATAAAGTATGGATTATCCGAGTTCAAAAGTGAGCTGAAAAGTATTGCATCAGCACCAGGAACCACGCCTGTAACGTTTCCAGGAAAGAGAATTACAGGTATCTTGACTGCTTTTTTGATGCTAGATACAGTTTCAGTCATAGTAAGTTGATCAACAGCCGATGAGCCGCCAACCAAAATTGCAGAGGCGCCATTTTTTTCCGCTTCTTTTGCTAATGTTGAAGCGGAACGTCCTGCAGAATTTTCAGAATCTATTAACACAAAGAGAAGTGTTCCTTTTTTCTTTCTTGTAGCGTGAAGATAATTCTCTGTCTTTTGCATATGAATGGTTGAATACCTATTGATTAAAAGTTTAATTGAATATAGTTATACAGATTTGTATAGCTATGAGCAACTCCCCAGATGATAATTTTAGTAATATTATTAGACAAATTATAAAAAAATCATCATTTACTGAAAGACAAATTGCAATTATTTTAAAACGTAAGAACCTTGTAGACTCGCAGTTTACTATCAGTAAAGGGGCATTTTACCGACAAGTAACTCAATCTAAAGACAAGTTGACTGCACTGTGCTATTCATGGATCCTACTCAGGAGCCTAGGCGTGCTTAGTAGTGATGATATAGATGTGATAAATCGCCTTTCTGAACAGGTTTCTGTGATACAAAGTAGTGATGTTTTTCCAGAACGTGAGGAACAAATCATGTCTGTGATACAGGAAGTACTAAAACGGACCTGCAGTCTATGATTTGGCTTCAAAAATAGGCATGTTTTGGCAAATGGTTGTGATAAGATGTGATTAGATGTGTTTGACATTGATGTGTAAGATGTGAAATAATTTTACTCAAACATGATAAATCACATCACTTGACGTTACATCGTGATGTTAGTAGACATACCAGACGTAGGAGTGATTTTAAGCGTATTTGCATCATTTGTTGGTGGACTAGTAGCTATTACAGTGTACAATAAGGTGAGGCCACGACTGAAATCAGATGCCGAAAATGCAAAAATTCTAACAGAACGCTTACAGTATTATGAAAATTTGTTAATTGATATGAAAATTCGTTTAGATTCAGTAGAAATAGCACAAGAAACCCAGGAAATTCCTCAGGCACAAATTCCAAGGCCAAAGGAGCAAAAAGTGCAGCAAGAACCTCCAGTAATGATCAAAGAGGAGAAGCCAAAGGAGAAAATTCAGAACGTGCAGTTTGGAAATGTCACGGATCATGTTCTACGCCTAATCACAGAGAAGCCAATGACATCACGTGACATACAAGTCACATTGGGAAGGACTAGAGAACATACATCACGTATGTTAAAGAAGTTGTTTGAGGAGGGTTTGGTTGAAAGAGATATGACAACAAAGCCATTTTCCTATAAAATAACTGACAAGGGTCTTACAAGGATAGGGGTTGTCAAGATGGCTCCGGCCCAATAACTTTTAGGATACCAATTATTTTCAGATCAAGAAATTAGGACTGACCTGGGTTATTTTCTAATTAATTTAATCTTCAAACCTTCAGTTTTCTGTCAAAGTCATCAAAAATCATTATAATTTAATAATCTTAGTTAATTGTAAATTCTTAAATTATTGTTCTTATAATGTAATAACATGTCTAATGAGCAATTAATCAAAATTACCACTGCAGGAACAATTTCAATCCCTAAAGACTTTAGAAAATTCTTAGAACTTCAGAAAGGAGACTATGTCAAGATCACAATAGATGGAGATCATCTAGTGGTCAAAAAGGTAGTAATCTCCTAAGGCCCACTCTTTTCTCTCTGGGCTATCTTTAGTATCTGGTAGGCCCACTCTTTTCCTTGTTTTTCCCTTAGCTACCCTACCCTTTACCGCAAATCTGGATAGATAGGTGGAGATCACACTGAGCTTAATTGGCTCCTCATACTCATCTTCGTATTTTTCCAATATCATGGAGGAGGTAAATTTGCCTATGGGGAAATTCTTGTCTATCACATTCCATATCTTGGCTCCTATGGAATCCAATTGGGCCCCTCCCCCCTCTGGTTCTTCTATATTCATCAGATTCATCAATTCGAATATCTTTAGCATCTTTTCACGAGTAACATTACCCTCAAGGCTAAAGTTGTACTTGGCTCCATCCGAGTCCTCCAAGTCTATTCTGATTCTTTTTCGGGCCATTGGGATCGATCTGGTTAACTGTTAACACTTGAACAGATCATAGAAGATTTGTTAACTAGTGAGTTTGTTAACATTCACTGCCTAGCCCACGCCTGGCTGTTTTTGGCATCTTAACAAGCCTTACGAGGCTTATATCCAAACAAGCCTATATTTCATGCCTAGAGTGGAAATAAGGGGGTATTCTTTAGGATGTTAACAATGTTAAGAGCCATCTTCACGCCTGGACTGGAAATAAAGGGGTCATTTTGGGCTTTTCAGGACTTAATGTTAACAGAAAGTTCACTAATTGTTAATGTCTTACTAGGAAGACTCACACACCTATACTTCCACTCTAGCTTTATTTAAAAAATTTTTTTAATGAAAATAAAAATAAAAATAATTAATGATATACTAAATTTGGTTTAGTTATTCTATTCTAATCTAATTAATTGAGTAGAGTCCTTATGTGGATAGAGAAGAAACAGTGGTGTGTGGGTCAATGACAAAAGATCCAATTGATAAATTATTAGATGATGCACAAAGTGGAAAGTCATTATTTAAAAATCGTGAAGTCCTACATTTTACATTTATTCCTGATGTAATTTTACATCGCGAGGACGAACAAAAAAAGGTCACCCAATCACTATTACCATTATTAAAAAAATCTCGTCCTTCCAATCTACTAGTTTATGGAAAACCAGGTACAGGAAAAACTCTAGTAGTAAAGAAAGTTCTTGGTAAGATACAAGAACGAGTCAAGGATAATTCTTTTCCAATTCAATTACTTTATGCTAATGCAAAAGAAGAGACCACTCTCTATGGATTACTAGTAAAATTAGGCAGACAATTGGGTCTTACATCACAAAAAGAACTACCTTCCACAGGGCTTTCAATTAGTGAAGTATTCAATCGTATTATTGCAGTAATTGAGAAAGACGGTCTAAACACGGTGTTTGTAATCGATGAGATTGATTATCTTGTAGAACTTGTCTCCAAATCAGGTAAAGACGTATTTTATTCACTAACTAGAGCCAATGAGAGACTAAAAAAAGGCACATTAACCTTGATAGGAATTTCCAACGATCTCACATTCAAAGAACGTCTAGATCCTAGGGTCCTAAGCAGTTTGAGTGAGGAAGAGGTAATCTTTACCAATTATACTGTTGGACAGATCAACGAGATACTTGAAGAACGTATCAAAGTCGCCTTTATACCAAATACTGTAGAACAGGCAGCCCTAAACCTATGTTCTGCCATGTCTGGTCAGGAACATGGTGATGCACGAAGGGCAATTGACCTTTTACGTGTTGCAGGCGAGATTGCAGAGCGTGAACAATTTGATACAGTAACGGAGGACCACATACGAAGAGCCTCTCTTAAGATGGAGGAAGATAAGGAAACCACCGCATTGAACTCATATCCATTACATGAAAAATTACTCATACTTGCAGTAATGAAGGCAAGCGGAAATACAACTGGTGAGATATACCAATCATACAAAAATCTCTGTAAAATTACAAGACAAAAAGAACTAACCCAGCGTAGAATTACACAGATGCTAAGTGAGATAGAAATGACCGGATTAATCACAGGAAAAATTATTCATCAAGGAATGCATGGAAGGACAAAAAAATTCAATCTTACACTAAATGCTGATACTGTAAAAAAAGCATTCAAGGAAGATCTGGCTTTAGAAGATCTCGTGTAATCTTAGATAGAATTTTCTGTAAAGTCTTTTGTAAAAACCTTCATTGTGGCAAGGTTTACAATGATGGCAATTCCTGGTGTAGGACTGATTCCAACACTTGTTTGAAATGGAGTCTGGCTTTGCCATGCGCCAGAGTTTACAATCAATGTTCCCTTGTACATGTCAAGCTCAACAACATGAATATGACCGGAATGTAAGATGTCCGGAACTTCAGATATTACCATCATGTCTTCCAACTCTGGTGCAATCGGAGTTCTCTTGCCATATATTGGACTTAGATGCCTGGTTTTTAGCAAAACCCGCATGGCTTTTGCCGGTTGTGCATAGCTTAGCCCAGGAGTGCTGCCAACAACATCATCAAGGCTTTGACCATGGAACATCAGTACCTTAACGCCATTTAGCTCAAGCAGAGACGGATTTCCCAACATGAAAAAATTCTCTCTATTCCAAAGGTGCATGTTGTGCTTTTCTGGAATCGCTGGCTGGGGAAGAGCTCTTCTTCCTGGATCGTGGTTTCCTGGAATGATAAAGACCTTGATGTGTTTTGGAATCTTGTCTAAAAGCTCAGTAGCCTTTGCCATCTGCTGGTCTACATCTAACAACAAGAGTTCCTTGTCTTGGTTTGGGAAGATGCCTATTCCGTCAATAATATCTCCACCCACCAGAACAAACCTGACCTTTCTTGCTATTGGATCAGGGCTTGAAAGCCATGAAACAAACTCTGCAAACTCTTTTTCCATAAAGAATTTGCTTCCCACGTGCAAATCCGAGATGAAGACAGCATAAGTCTCAGTCTTTGAACGATTTGCTATGTGTTCAGGTATGTCTGGAACAAGGATTTCTTTAACAAAAAATCCACCATTCTTCCCACTTGCAATTGATACCATGACAAACTGATCAATTTGCAGAGAATTTGCGGTTTCCTGTATCTCTTTATTGAAAATTAACAATTCTATTGAACCTGAGGGATCGTCTATAACCAATTTTGTGACATCCCTGTCTATTCTTCTATCCATCAACAGACCTGCGATGTAAGTCACATCATCCAACTTACCATTTGTCACGTTTGAAATGGGAGTTAGTTTCTTTGACTGTGAGCGCTGCATCATAATTTTAAGCAATTTTGCGTATCTATCTTTGAATAATGCGTGAAAACCCTCAATTCCTTCTGCAGATGTAACCTTTTTTGTAGGATCAAACAAAATCACGTGATTATTTTCAATACTGCCATCTATTTCTGATTCTACAAACATTTTGAGGTCGCTTTGATTAATTAAAAACATATTTTGTTTAGCTTTTTCTCGAACTACTTGCTTGATTATGTTCTGGAGTTCTTTTACATCAATTTTTTCTAATATTTTAAACGCATCAGGATGAATCTGAAATCCTTTACTTAGTGCATAAGTTATGGCAGAGGAAACTTCTTCTTTCAACAAGGTCTCATAATACGACTTTTAATTAAATCTGATCCAACCACCAACCTCAAATATAGTTCTCTTAAAAATGGGTTATTGTTCAGTAAACCAAGAGTTCTAGTATTTGTTATTTTCATTATGATTTTTTCTTTATCTTATTTAATCGGAACTCAAAGCAAATTATCTGATGACGAATCACAAACATTTCTCAAAGAATTTCAAAAAGTAGTTGAAGGCATTAATGCTATAGGAATTTTTGAACACAACGCATCAGTTGCACTACCTATGTTTATTCCAGGTGCAGGACTAGTCTGGGGCTCATTTGCAGCTTGGTCAACAGGGGTTGCGTTTGAAGCTCTAGTGACAACAACTCCAACACTTGCAAAAGTTCCTCCACTTGCATTGCTTTACTTGTCTCCCTTTGGTCTAATGGAGCTTGCAGCCTATTCAATTGGAATGTCAAGAAGCCTTTTGCTTATACTTGTAATAATAAGAAAAAAATCTCTAAAAACTGAACTGCGTCAAACTGCTATAGAGATAGGAATTGTCTTGGCTCTTCTACTCGCTGGAGGATTCATTGAATATTATATGATTCAACAATTTGGATCAAATGTAATTCATCCAAAAACTAGTCTGTAAAGACAATTAACCGGGAATTGCCTAATTGTGTGATAAATTATACCCAGTAATTAAATATACAATAAGGGGTTGGATAATCTAATGAAATACGTATTTCTGTTTCTAATGGTAATTGCAGGACTTGTTGCTACTACAATGTATTTGCCTAATGCCTATTCTGATTTCTCATCTAATGGAAAATACTTGATTGATGCTTCAGGCTATCTTTCAGGAAACACAACCATTTTTGATTCAAATATTGCTTTGCAGATTACAGCAGGGGCAAACAATGGTACTGGTATGCAAGCTACACTTGATAATGGTCTTGTTACTGTAGCAAATACACAATATCTTAATTCTGGATTATGGCAAGTCTCAATCTTACGAGATAACAAATATTTTGTAATACAAGGCAATGCACAAGATGAAAACGGAAACACAATTCATCTCAATTTGTTTGGAAGAATAGTCGGTAGCAACCAAGATGGTTCTGTGTTTACCATATCAGGAAAGATAACTGGATCTGAAACTATGAAAGCAAGTTACAGCGCTAAAGTATTATCTGCGGGTACTGTAACCACAAAACCGATTACATCCACTACACCTACTACCACATCTCAGCCTTCATCATCTAAAGTAGTGAACATAAGCATTCTACAGGGTGCATCTAATATCAACAACCAAGTCCACTATTCGCCATCAAATGTGCAGGTAACTCTTGGTACCACTATAGTTTGGACTAACAATGATTTGGTTCCACATAGAATAATGAGTGGTGTGGCGTCAGCAATAACCACTAATCAATCCACTACTGCACTTATTTCTGATGGCAAGATCGACAGCGGTGTAATAGCCCCAGGACAGTCATTCCAGTATACAATAACTAGTTTTGATACTACTCAATCACTAAATCCTAGGGTTGCAGCACGTTACAACATTCCACAAGATGAAACAGTAGGTGACATTACTTTCTTTGATCCCACTTACCAATTCATGGTGGGAATAATTGCACCACTTTTACAATCATCAACTACACAAACAGCTCAAATGACTATACTTAACGGCGCAACAAATTCTAATAACATACAATTCCTTTCACCATCATCACTCCAAATTACACCAGGTACAGTAGTAGTTTGGACTAACAATGATTCTGTTCCACATAGTATCATGAGTGGCCAGTTAATATCAACAACTTCAAGTGCTGGTGGAAAAGGCGCTGCTGGACAAACAACTAGTCCGCACTTTATTTCAGATGGAAATATTAACAGTGGTACCATTGCCCCAGGCCAGAGTTATCAAACTACTTTTAGCAGAACTGGTTCTACACAAATCTTTGATCCAACATATACATGGATAAATGGAATTATCATTTCATCACCTGCATCCACAACTCAAATCGCTCCAGTTAAAATTAGTATAAACCCAGGTTCATCATCAGCAAAGGGAAGCGCAACTCAGCAGACGTATAATCAATACAATACATACTATACACCAGATACTATACAGATAGTTCCTGGCACTCCTATTATTTGGACTAATAATGATTCTATAGCTCATACCATTCTCAGTGGTGTTAGTACACAAAAAAATACTAATCCATTTACTCCTGATGGAAAAATAGCAAGTGGTACCATTGCTCCAGGACAAACATTCATGGTTATTGTAAATGACACTGGAATTGTTAGATTCTATGATCCACAGTACACTTGGATGAACGGTCTGATAATTTCAATGCCACCAACTTCATCATATGTAATTGGTAACACACCACCTCAATAACTAACTCTAATCTTCATTAAATTATTTGAAATTAATGTATGATTCTAGCTTTGTTTGATCAAAGACCATTACAGAGAGATCAGAGAATTGTTTTCCTTCCAAATCTTTTACCTTGCCAATAAAATGTGTCTCTTTCTCAGTAGTTAGATCTTCAAAGACATGTACCTTCATCTTTGAAGTGTCAAAACCATGATCTTTTAGATATGTTGCTATCTCTGATTGCATAAAATGCTTAGATGGTTCTTTTGGCCATGGTCTTGGTACAAGTATTACACTAAATCCATCAATGAGCGCCTTTTGAAGCTCAAGTTTCTTTTCCTCTATGCTTGTGGAAATATGCATGGTAATGACCTTGCTCTTGTCTGTTGGTACTTTTGCCTTTGATGCAGCAACCTGTGTGGAGCTGATTCCTGGAATAATTTGTACATCGCCAAATATCTCAATTAACCTGTCTACAACTTCTGATTCTGAGAAATTCACATCTCCTGTAAAAGGAACAACACATGTCTTGTTTCCCAAAGTCTTTGAGACCTTTTGATATGCCTCTTCCTGATCTTTCATAGTAATTTCATGTATCTCTTTATTTTTCAAGAGGGCCTCTATCGTTTTGAGCGTGTATTTGTATCCAATAACAATATCAGAATTTAGTACTACTTCTTTTACTATCTCAGTTACATATTTTGGTGATCCTGGTCCAACACCAACAGCATAGACCTTTCCCATAAATGCAGTTTTGTAATGTTCAATATATTTCAGTAATGCAGAATTCTATTTTACCAAACATCGTCAACTTCATCAAGTTCTTTGAATTCCTCAATGGGCTTTTCACGCATCACCTTCAATCGAGCAATATCTCTATCAAAGAACATGTCTATTGACCAATCAAGAAAAATTCTTACTTTTTTATCCAATCGCGGAATTTTTGAGAGATAAATTATTCTCCAAAGCATCCATGCAAAAATTCCATGCAAATGAATTCCAAACATACTTGCAATTGCACTTCGTTTACCTATTACTGCCATCTGACCTTTAGGCGAATACACAAATTTTTCCTTCTCTTTATTTGTGATTAAAGCATGAAGATTTTTTGCAACAATTTCAGCTTCTGATTCTGCACTTTGTGCTGTTGGTGGAAGAGGCCTGTTTGTCTTGGGATCAATAAGATAACAACAATCTCCAACTGCAAAAACTTCAGGAAAGTCAACTGCTTGAAGAAATTCGTCTACCACAATTCCACCTCTATTGGTTTTGAAGACTGATTTTTTTATAATGTCTACAGGTGTGACACCTGCAGTCCATACCAAGGTTCTTGTCTGTATTGAATTCACCGAAGATTGTTTATTGGGATCTGTAGATGGTTGAGCATCTTCGATTAAAACTTCATCACCAGTAAAACTAGAAAGTTTTGTACTGACCTTGACCTCTATTCCACGTTCATGAAGTTTTTCCAAAGCAAATTTTGCAAGCTTTTCATTAAAGCCTGGAAGTATTGCTGCCATTGCCTCAAGAACAATAACTCTAATGTCCGTTTTTTCAATATTGGGATAAAATTTTCTAGCATCATGTAACAAGTCCATTAATTCTCCTGCGGTTTCTATACCTGCAAATCCTCCTCCAACAATGACAAAAGTAAGCAAGCTTTTCTTGAGGATCGGATCAGTTTCATTATCTGCTTGCTCTAACATGTCTATGACTCTATTTCGCAATACTACTGCATCATTGAGAGTTTTCATTGAATAAGCTAATTCTTCTAATTTGTCCATTCCAAAGAAATTTGTCTGACTACCAAGAGCCAAGACAAGATAATCATAATGTAATGAAATTCCACGTTTTTCTTTTGTACCACTAAGAGTTACTGTTTTGCCGTACGGATCAATATTTTTGACTTCAGCCTCATAGAACTTGGCCCTTTTCAACAGGGTTCTAACTGGAATTACAATATGTCTAGTCTCAATGGTTCCTGAGGCTACTTGGGGAAGCATTGGTGTAAATAAGAAAAAATTATCCTCACTTACCAGAGTAATCTGAATATCCTCTTCCTTTGGGAAATACGATTCAAGTTTTCTTACACATTCTATACCTGCAAATCCTCCTCCTAAAACAAGAATTTTTTTGGCTTTAGACATTGTATTCATCTAATGTTATCTGCGGGGATAAAAAAGGTAATAATGATTCCTCATTATGTTCTACATGTTATTTGAGCGAAAGGTAAAATATGCTGATTTATGAAGTTAGGACATGAAGAAAGAGTACATTATTGTAAGAATAGACGCATCACCTGATGGAGCTCCATACGTTATAGTCTCACTTTCTACATCCAAGGATTTTAGAGAACAAAGCACACCGCCATCTCCATTTGGTGCTGGAGGAGTGATGGGTTTTACAAATATGGATGATATGGTGAAAAACCTCAACAAAATGCTCTCTGGAGGCGGGGTATGGGTCAAACCGGTTCTACCACCTCAATCAAGCTTGATATGCACGAATACAAAGAACTGAATCTTGCAGTAGGAGACAAAGTCTACCTAGAAATGACAAAGGCAGAAACTAGTGGAATTTAGAAAGATCTTCTAATACTAGCGAGATATTTCTCTTCTTAAAATTTGATATGCTCTAGCAGCATCTTTTTCATGCAAAACTGTTACTATGTAATCTTGTCCGAAAAACGCATTAAAAAGCTCGATTCCATTATCATGTAGAATCTCAGACACGTACGAAACCACATCAGAACTGTGTTCAGATTCAGGAATGTGTATGGTTATCTTTGCTAATCCAGTTTGAAAGAAATTTCTATGTGATGAAAAAGACTCTAAAATTTTTCTTATGCCGCTTATGTCCTCAGTCATGAATCTAAAAGAATCAGTAGATCGGAAAAACTCATAGTCTGGATCAACTTGCATAAATCTATCCATCAAATCTACAGCGTCTTTCATTTCAAAATCTTCTGAGGAAAATCTAATGTCTACAATTCCATCAGTCAAAGAAAGTCTTGCATTTTTTAATACTGTTTCATTTTGTACATCATCTTTTTTTTCAAAAGAATCTGCATATCTTTTGATTGCAACCACAATTGTATTGGGGTTTACTGGGCCTCCAACTAATGACTCAACTTCCTTTTGGAGTTTTATCGCAAGTGATGTGTAATTTATCAAGCCCATTTTGATGCAGTCGTAAACAGATCGGTTTTTTGTAATTATCTCCCTCACCGCGTCAGGAACCGAAAGACTAGGGGTTCGCATAGGGGTAAATGCTATGGTTAATTATATTAATTTATGTAATATAATAATTCATTCTTTCATAATACTTATATAATGTCATACCTATTACATTATATGCATAACTATGACATGAATGAAGGAGATGAGTTTGATAATCTCTTCCAAACCATGATGCGACCTTTCAAGGGGCTAGACAAAATTTGGAATGACATGATCAACTCTGAGAACACACAGACATTTGGTCCTTACTACTATGGGTACTCCCTAACTGTAGGGCCTGATGGAAAACCTGTGGTTAAAGAGTATGGTAATGTCCAACCAGGTCTTCTGCAAAAATCAGAAACAAGAGAACCCTTTGTAGATGTTATCGTAGATAACAAAGAAAAAGTTCTCAAAATTGTAGCTGAGATGCCAGGAGTAGAAAAGAAAGACATCAAGATCGAAGTTGTAGGACGAGCTGTAAATCTTGATGCAGAAAATGATGACAAAAAGTACCACACAAAAGTACCCATCAAACAAAAGGTTGACGAGGATTCTGTCAAGGCAACATACTCTAATGGAATCTTGGAAGTAAAGTTCAACCTCAAAGAAGAGGATCGACCGCAAGGGAGGACGGTGCAGGTCGAGTAACCTTATTTTTTGGTGATAAAATTATGAGCGAAATTACATTAAAAATTGCAGAGGCAGCACAGAGACATGTTGGAAAAGGAATAGCTGTAGTAGATCCAAAAATTGTTGAAGATAACGGATGGGAAGCTGGCCAAATTCTTGAGTTGATTGGAAATAGAAAAAGCCATGTTAAACTCTGGTCTGGATATGCTCCAGATTATGGTACGGGAATAATCAAAGTAGATGGAATTACCCGTCATAACATAGGATCAGGGATAGGCGAAAAGATTACAGTAAAGAAAGTAGATGCAGTAGAAGCTGAACAGGTAACACTTTCACCTATAGAAAAATTAGGTGAAGAAGGACTTCAAGAGTATATGCAAACATACTACATGGGTCATGTGATAACTACTGGTGATACATTAATCGTAACTACACAAATGGGTGGAAAAACACAACTTGTTGTTAGCGGTACTGTACCATCTGCAAAACCAGTTATCATATCAGAGCAAACCGAGTTCAAATTAGGGTCTCTGACCAAGGCAATCGATAATTCTATTCCTAGGATAACATATGATGACCTTGGTGGACTAAGAAACGAGGTTCAAAAGATACGAGAAATGGTAGAACTTCCTATGAGACATCCAGAACTATTTGAAAAACTGGGAGTTGAGGCACCAAAAGGAGTATTACTCTATGGTCCTCCTGGTACAGGAAAAACACTATTGGCAAAAGCTGTTGCAGGAGAAACACATTCTCACTTTACCTCTATTAGTGGTCCTGAAATTATTGGAAAATTCTATGGAGAAAGCGAAGAACGATTACGAGAAATATTCAAACAAGCAGAGGAAAATTCTCCAAGTATAATATTCATAGATGAAATTGATTCAATTGCTCCAAAGAGGGAAGAAGTAACAGGAGAAGTAGAAAAGAGAATTGTCTCTCAGCTTCTTACTTTAATGGATGGAATGAAATCAAGAGGCAAGGTAGTTGTAATTGCGGCAACCAACAGACCAGACTCGATAGATCCTGCATTGCGTAGACCGGGAAGATTTGATCGTGAAATTGAGATTGGAATTCCAGATCAACAAGGAAGAACTGAGATACTAAACATTCACACTCGTGGAATGCCAATTGAAGAAAAGGTAAACTTGGATCACATTGCAAAAGTGACCCATGGATTTGTAGGTGCTGATTTGGAATCACTTGCAAAGGAAGCTGCAATGAGATCTCTTAGAAGAATTTTACCTGACTTGGATCTAGAAGCAGAAAAAATTCCAGTGGAGATTCTTCAAAAAATTATCATTACAGATAATGATTTCAAGGATGCACTAAAAGAAGTAAGACCATCTGCATTACGAGAAGTTCTAGTTCAAGTGCCAAATGTAACATGGGATGATGTTGGCGGATTGGAATCTCTAAAAGAAGAACTCTACGAATCCGTAGAATGGCCACTCAAACACCGAGAGGCATTTGAACATGCTGATGTTACAGCACCAAAGGGAGTATTGCTTTACGGACCGCCTGGTACTGGAAAGACATTGATTGCAAAGGCAATTGCACATACCTCAGAATCTAATTTCATTAGCATCAAAGGTCCTGAATTGCTCTCAAAATGGGTTGGCGAATCTGAAAAAGGAGTCCGTGAAATATTCAGAAAGGCGCGACTAGCTTCTCCATGTGTAATATTTCTTGATGAGCTTGATTCATTGGCCCCAAGCAGAAGTTCAGGTAGTTCTGACTCTGGTGTTACAGAAAGGATAGTGTCTCAACTATTGACTGAGATAGATGGTCTTGAGGAATTGCATGATGTGCTAATAATAGGCGCTACTAACAGAGTAGATCTTATTGATAGTGCATTACTTACGACCTGGAAGATTTGATAGAATCCTTGAGGTACCAACACCAGATACAAAGGGACGCGAGAACATATTCAAAATACACACAAGAAAGAAACCACTTGGAGAGGATGTTGATTTTACGAAACTCGTGCAGTTGACTGATAGCTTTAGTGGTGCAGAAATAGAAGGAGTATGCAATAGAGCAGCCATGAGCGCCATACGACGTTATGTAGACAAGAAAGAAAAGAATGTAAAATCAATCAAGGTAACTCAAGAAGATTTCGAGAATGCAATACAGAAAATGAGTCCACCTGCTGCTAAACCAAAACAAGTGATAACACCATCAATTATATGATAAATTGATTGATATCACATGACGGCAAAGGAAGCAATTCTCTATCAAAAGTTACCTAATGACAAGGTCAAATGTACAGCATGTGCTAGATACTGTGAAATTGGAAAAGATCAGATTGGTCTTTGTGGAATAAGGGCAAATAACAATGGCAAGCTTGATCTTCTTGCATATGGCAAAGTAATTACTGGTCATGTAGATCCTATTGAGAAAAAACCAGTAACTCACTATAGACCTGGCACCAGCATATTTTCTATTGCTACAACTGGATGTAACTGGCTTTGCAAATATTGCCAAAACCATGACATCAGTCAACGACGAAAGATAGAAGGAACTGACATGACACCTCAAGAAGTAGTTGACTTGGCAAAACAATCAGGCTCTGATGGAATTGCGTATACTTACAATCAACCATCAATATTTATCGAATTTGCGCGTGACTGTGGAGTAATTGCAAGAAAAAATGGATTGTTCAACATTTTTGTTTCAAATGGTTATGATACTCCAGAAACAGTCAACATGATGAATGAATTTCTTGATTGTATTACAGTAGATTTCAAGGGAAATGCAGAACCACAATTTTCACGAAAATATATTGGAATTCCAGATCCTCAACCAGTATTTGATACCCTCAAAGAAATACGCGATAAAACAAAGATTCACGTAGAGATAACTGACTTGATAGTTCCACAAGTTGGTGATAATCTAGAATATGCCAAAAAATTATGCCGATTTATCTATGATGAGTTTGGACCTGACATGCCAATACATTTTCTTAGATTTCATCCAGATTACAAAATGATGGATTTTGAGTCAACACCGATATCTACCCTTGAAAAACACTATGAAATTGCAAAGGAAGTTGGGCTCAACTATGCCTATTTAGGAAATGTCCCAGGTCATCCTCTTGAAAATACATACTGTCCACAATGCAAGAAAATTGTTGTTAAAAGATATGGCTTTGATATCCAAGGGTGGTATCTTGATGATAATAACAATTGTAATTTTTGTGGTACCAAAATAACAATCGAAGGTAAACTTTCTAAAAACTATAAACAAAACAGATTCCAGTTTGTACTCTAACATTTCTAAGATTATCTGAAATCTATTTTTGAATTGTAATCAAAGGTTAAATATCGTGCAACTCGAATTAAGTCATGCCAACTACTTACATCTTGATCAATTCAGATCTAGGCTCAGATGTTGAAATAATTCAAAAGATAAAGCAGATACTTGAAAGCGAGAGTGGTATCAAGTATGAGATTCAGGGTGTGTATGGCGTATATGATATCATAGTCAAAATAACTGCAAATTCCATGGATCTTCTAAGAAGTATCATTACAAATAAGATTAGAAAGATAGACAAGGTTTACTCTACCTTGACTATGATGGTAATTGAAGAACAAGAAAAGTAACTAGCCTTTTTTTATTGCATCAACCACAGCATGAATTTCTGATTCTGTATTGAAAAACTGTGGAGAAGCTCTTACAATCTTTTTAGAAAAGATGTCTCTTACCGCAAGTATTATGTTATTTTTCTCAAGTCTTGCAACTAGAGTCTTTGAATCCTGATCTTTAACTGAAAAAGAGACTATGCTTGTTCGTTGTTTTTCTTCCTCTGGACCATACAGAACTGTACCATTAATTTTTGAAATTTCTTGTCGTAATAGATTTGCAAGCTTGATGTTTCTTCTCTCTGATGGTCGAAATTCCTATCTTTTTTAGATAAATTATGGATGCTTCAAGACCTGCAACACCTGACCAGTTTCGAAAACCTGCCTGAAACCTAGCAGGCATTTCTTTGTGAGCTATCTTGTCTTCATGGAAGATGGCAGATTCTCCACCAACCTGAAGTGGTTCAATGAGATCACTTGAATCTCTTCTACAAAAGAAGATACCCATACCCATTGGACCACATAACCACTTTGAACCATTAAAGGACATGAAATTACAATTAATCTTGTTTACATCAACATCGGTAATACATCCAACAGTTTGTGCTGCATCTACAAAATATGGTATGTTCTTTTCTGAAAGTATCTTGCCAATTTCCTCAACTGGAATTATTGCACCTGTGTTAAACAATGCATGACTGAGTGCAACAAGTCCAGTGTTTTTATCAATTGTACTTGTAAATGCATCTGGTTCAAAATAGCCTGTCTCATTTATGGAGAGATTTCTTAATTCGATTCTTTGACCTACTCTGACCCATGGATAGTGATTAGCTGGATGTTCATGAGTTGATCCACGTGTTACAATATTGGAATTTGGATTTAATTTCAATCCATTTGCTACAAAGTTTATTCCATCAGTTACACTCTGAGTAAGCACTATCTCTTCTGGTCTACATTTGATTAATCCTGAAATTTCTTTTCGTAGGTTCCCAAGCCTTTCTTTTACGTAAATATCCGAAGCCTCTGAATCAGGACCTAGTTCATTGTACTTTACAAGGAAATCACTCATTGCTGTTATGCTTGATCGTGGCATTCTGGAAGTAGAAGCATTGTTCAGGTAGATTCTTTCTTTGTATGGAAAGTCTTGGGAATAATCTAAATTCATTATTATATTACAATTTACTAGTCTTTGTATTGTTTAAAAATCCTAGTGATGACTCTCAATCCAAGTTAAATTTACAAACAATGCTAGAGCAAGATCTTATCAATTCTGTATTCTACTCTGATCCATTTCTGAAGGCAGGATTTATCTCAAAACTAGTACAAGACACCGAACTTCAAGTACTCTACTTGGATCTTGACTTGTTATATAGTGGATACATAGTTTCAGGAACAATTCCTATAGAAAACAATGTAACTCTATTCCAACCCACCAGTGAAACTTTGTATAAAATGATCAAAGAGATTCTAGTCAAAGCAAGTCTATCTCAAACTATAATTGTTGTAGATTCACTCAATGGACTCTTTAACATTCTAAATCGAAAAAAGAATGTTGGCAAGACTGTCATGTCTATCATGATGTTGCTTGCAAGCATAGCAAAGATGACCAAGTCATATCTTGTAGTTGCAAGCATGGTTAGGTACAAAAAAGAAGAAGGCTGGATCATGTCCCCCACAGGAAAACGACTAGTTGAAACAAAAAATAGCAAAAAAATTCTTCTTGAACATGGAAAAGAAGGTATTGTATTGAGCATACCTAGTGATTCTTGCAAGACTTGTTATTCCTTCAAATTTGATTCCGCTAGTCTAGCCTTTTTATTATGTGATATCCAAACTGGGTTTTCACAATATCAGAAACCTGTCCTTTCTCTAATGCAAAAGCTGCTTTTTCAAATTCTGATACCATGGCTCCTCTTGAAAAAAATCCAAGATCTCCACCTCTCTTTTTTGAACCATCCAATGAATATTCTTTGGCAAGATTTGCAAAACTTTCACCTTTTGAAATTCTTGTTTTAAGATCTTGCGCAACACTTAGCTTTTCAACCAAAATGTGTGCACAGTGAATTTTACTTCCCATGGTTTTATGATTAACAATAAATTATAAAAAAACGTCGGTTCAAACAATTGTCATTCTAAAAATCTAGAATGAGGCGATCTCAAATTAACGGTGTTATAAAATTCCCAAACGCCGTTATAACATGCCATTTTTCAGCAAGTTATATTAAGATCATTTCTAAAAGTACTTCCATGCCAGTTGGAATTATTCCAGATATAGGCGAACAAATGTGCATAGGATGTGCACTCTGCGTAGAGATTTGTACAACACTAGGCCCAGACGTATTAAGAGTAAAACCAGTAGAAGGCTGGAAGAGAGGTAAAGCATTTGTATTTTATCCAGAAAGATGCATTTCAGACGGTGCATGCATAGGTGTGTGCCCAACAAAGGCAATCTTTTGGATGAGACCAATGGACTTTACTCCAGGTCAACCAGTACCACTCTACAGAAACTCTGTGTTCGTAAAGGGTTGGACTGAACTAGTAGATTAAGTCCACATAAAATTCTCTTTTCTTATTTTTATTTTTCAACTTCGTTTTCTACATATATGGTACGATTTTCATAATACCTTGTGAGTAAACCTGGAAATCTCTGGCGAAAAATGCATGGAAAAATTGCAAAAAAGCCCACAAACTTTAGTTGGTTAATCAGTGACAAGTTAGCTGGCAGTGGAATGCCAACATCTGTTTCTGAAATGGATTGGATACTAAAACAAGGTGTAAAATCTATTGTTACAATGACTGAGAACTCACTTCCAGAATCATGGGTAAAGAATGTAAAATATCTTCATGTTCCAACAGAAGACTTCTCTGCACCTGATATGGAACAAATTGATGAAGCAGTAGAGTTTATTCAAAATAGAATTGAAAATAATGAACCTGTCATGGTTCATTGTGCTGCAGGTATGGGAAGAGCAGGTACCATTCTTGCCTGTTATCTTGTAAAATATCAAAAGATGTCAGCAAAGGATGCTATACAAAAAGTACGAAAAGAAAGACCAGGTTCTATCCAGTCTGAATCACAAGAAATAGCAATTGGTCTATACTACAAATTCCTAAACAAGTAAGTTTACTCTGGAATGGATGTAGTTACCATCTTGCCGTCTTCTAGTTTGATAAACAAAAATCTGTTATCCTTGAAGATCAAAGTTACTTCACCATCTTTTTCTTCTACTTCAAGCAGTTCTTGTCCTCTAAGTCCATCGAATTTTGCCATATCGATCCACCAATAATTCCATTTATATCCTATTTGGTAACTTCAATTTCGATTTCTTTGGAGTGTGCAGTTTCATCAAATGGTTCTGCGTAATCATGCTTGAACCAAGAGACATAAACTTCTGCTTCTATCTTGTGTTTACCTACTCCAAGCTCTGATGCGTTAAATTGTATTTTTTCATCAAAGTCAAGAAACAGCTGTTGGGCTTCAGATTGGCTATTTGGAATAACTGGTTCAAAGTTCTTGGATATCTGTACCCAGACCTTTTTCTCTCCCATCTGGGTAAGCTTTGGATTTCGTGTCCAAAAAAGGGCAACTTTTTTGTACGTTTCTAGGGGCTTGCCAATCTCCTTCTTTCGGAGTCCACCTGTGTGGATCTTTACTCCATATCTTAGCTTGAAGGTGTTGTCGTGATTATTGTAAGCTTTTTCCCAATTTTTCTCAGTGAAAGCTTCTCTTAGTGCTCCTGTTACAGAAAATTTTACGTTTATTGTAACACTGTCTTCTACTTTTGGCTTGTCGGAGGATTTCATTAGAGAAACCTCACTTATTGCATTTTTATCGCTAGTCAACTATTGGGGATGGTTTATATCCTCAATAAGTATTTTTTTGACTTACATGGATGTTCTACTGAAAAAATCTTCTCCAAAAGAGGTTCAATTGGACATAAACAGATCCGACATTAGTACTCTCTATATAGTACAATATGAAATGCTCAAAGATCCTGCTGTAGAGTTTGCAGGTGTGGTCTTGAGACACCCACTTACTAGACAACTTGCAATGCGAGTAAACACCTCAAAAGGTAACCCAATAAAGGAAATTGAAAAGGCAACAAAGACAGCCTTGGAATATACCGCTGAATTAAAAAAAGCAATTTTTTCTAAAATTAAAGGTGACTAGATGAAATTCTGTCCAAAGTGTCAGGCACGATTAAAGATAGATAGCTCTGACTCTGAATTTGTATGTCCCAAATGTGGGTACAGTGAAAAAGGAAGCAAGGTAACAAAGGAAGTAAAAAATGAAGTTGTTCCTACCATTATTGCATTAGACGATAAAGAAATGAAAGAAGCATTACCAACAATTAAGATTGATTGCGAAAAATGTGGAAATAACGAAGCAGTATGGTGGATGCTTCAAACAAGAAGTGCAGATGAACCTACCACTCAGTTTTATCGATGTGTCAAATGCAGTTATACTTGGCGAAATTACGCATAAGGTTTAACTTGAACATTCTGGAGATGTGAGTAAGTTTGGTATTTTCTGCAAAGACTGGTGGTTCTGAAGAATGGAAAGCAGTAATCTCTGCCATATCGACTCTAGTTGAAGAAGCTACATTCGAAGCTACAGGTGAAGGAATTGCTTTCCGTGGAATGGATCCATCACATGTAGCATTAATTGATATTTCATGGCCCAACTCTGCATTTGAAAAATATGTTTGTGATGAAGATGTAAAATTTGGAGTACGAATAGATGAATTCTCAAAACTGATCAAAAGATCTGATAAAAAAGACAATATAGAAATCAGCATTTCTGAAGACAAGCTTTTACTTGTTACAATAGGTAAAAATAAAAAATATAAAATGCGACTGATTGAAAGTTCCGCAACTGATACTCCACTTCCAAAAATTACTTACAATGCCAAAGTGGCTGTTACATCTTCAGAATTTGACAAAATACTTGGAGACATACAGGTGGTTTCAGAATATCTAACAATTAATGCCAATCCCACAACAGCAGAATTTTCAGGACGTGGAGATTCTGGTGAGGCAATAATAACACTAGAAAAAGGAATGCCTGGAATGCCAGAAATTGAGGTAAAAGAAGATAGTAATGCAACTTATAGTTTGGAATATCTCAATAGCATAGTCAAAGCAATAAGCAGTACTGTAGCTGACACAGTAGTTTGTGAATATTCAAGTAAAATGCCACTTAGACTAGAATTTAAGGTAGCAAACATAGGAAGAATTCACTTTTACCTTGCTCCTAGAGTAGAGAGTTAAAAGATTTTAAGGATAATAGGGCGAGGTTATACTGATTTGAAACTTGTTCTAAAATTTGGCGGAACTTCTGTTTCCTCTCCGCAAAATATACAAAATGTTGCAACTCTGATAAAAAAACTAGCCAAGGAAAATAAAATCATCCCTGTGTTTTCTGCCATAAGTGGAGTTACAGACGATTTAATCCGGATAACAAATCTTATTCAAAATAGAAACAAAGAAGCTGCAAGTTCACTTGCAAAGAAAATTATCAAGATGCATACTGATATTGCAGAACAATGTGTAAAGAACTCAAAAATAAAAAAAGACTTGCTCAACAAGATGAAGGCAGACCTTGATGAATTCCAAGATCTACTACATGGAATGTTATTACTTGGAGAAGTAACACCACGATCTTCTGATTACATGATCTCATTTGGTGAAAGACTGTCGATAAACTTGGTTGCATTTACATTAAATGAAATGGGAATAAAGGCAATACCTCTTACGGGAAAAGATGTAGGAATAGTTACAGATTCTAATTTTGGAGGAGCAAAGCCACTTATGGATACAACGCGTTTGCATGTATCTCATACAGTAGAAAATCTTCTGCAAAAGAAAACTATGCCAGTAATTGGAGGATTTGCTGGCGCAGATCAACATGGTAACATAACTACATTTGGAAGAGGTGGATCTGATTATACTGCAACTATCATTGCATCTAGCATCAAGGCAGATGAAGTCTGGTTAATGAGTGATGTAGATGGTTTGATGACAACTGATCCAAAGATTGTAAAAGATGCTAAACTGATCAAAGAAGTATCATACATTGAAGCAATGGAGATGGCATTGTTTGGTGCAAAATACATTCATCCACGAGCACTTGAGCCACTTGTTGCAAAAAAAATTCCTTTGCGTATAAGAAATACGTTTAACATTGATAATCCCGGTACACTGGTTACTGCAACACCACAAGCTGATACACAAAAGACTGTAAAATGTGTAAGCACAATAAGACATACCGGCCTAATTGATGTTAGGGGAGGAAGTATGGTCGGTGCTCCTGGTACTGCAGCTACAATATTTTCAATACTTGCAAAAGAAGGTATCAACATAATGATGATATCTCAAAGTCCATCCGAGTCATCCATATCGATTATTGTAAAGAAGAACGACTTGGACAAGGCAGTAAACTCGCTTGAAATGAACTTGCTTGGTAAAGTCATCAAAAAAGTAGATGTTACAGTAGATGTATCCATCTTGGCTCTGATTGGTTCTGGAATGAGAGGAATTACAGGAGTTGCCTCCAAAGTATTCACTGCTGTAGCAAAAAAAGGTGTAAATGTAATAATGATAGCACAAGGTTCTTCTGAGCTTAATCTTGCATTTGTGGTCAAAGATTCTGATTGTAATGCAGCAGTGCAGGCATTGCATGATGAGTTTAAGCTTGGCAAGTAATCGAAATTCTTTCTAAAAGCATATTTATGTAAATTAGATGTTCTTCATAGAATATGAACAGGCTTTTACTTTTAGCAATTGTTATCATAGTTGGAGGTCTTGTAGCTTCATTATCATTATTCAACGATCATCTTGCTAATGCTGGATCAACAAAGAAGATCCAATTTACTCAAACAATTACATCTACACAAGATCCTGGAATTGGTCACAGCAACGAACAGATGGCAATAGTATTGCCTCCAAACAACGGCTCTATTTATGATGGAACGATCACATACAGTTCAAGTCTACCTGTTCAAGTTGTTGTTTTACATCAAATTGACAAGAGTGATTCAAAGGGACAACCAGTATGGACAGTGGACGGAAATACATTTTATGCCGAGACAATAATTGATCTAAATTCAACTAGTGGTAGTATGGATTTTACAGGATCTGCAATCGGTTTTCACTTGACAAATTCTAGTCAGTTTACTGTTACTGCGAGTGTAGATGGATGGATACGGGTAACAACTCCTGATGTTGTTCAAGCTACCATAACACCATTAACTGAAAATAATACTATCAAACTAGCAGAAAGCACAATTCCAGTACAGATACCAATGCATGAAGGAATAGTCAATGGAAAATCTGCATATTACATCATAACTGATTCAAGCAATAATCTTGTAGCAAATACAATCTCAGACAAACAAAACTGGAAGGTTCAACTATCACCTGTATTGGCTCATGTTCCAATTACATCACTTGGTGATATCTTCATCTTTACAAATGGAATTACTGGAAATGGAACACAAGGGTATCAAAATGATGTATTATCATTTACACCATCTGACAAACAATACAGTCCATTAAGCAAAGTAATCAATGTATCATGGGATGTAGGACGCGGACCATTAATTCTCAATTCTACACAAGCAATTCTTGACGCAAACATGACTGGAAAAATAAAACTGACTGTTACTGATACAATTCTGAATACTCCCGAAGTAGTCTGGGATGGAGGCAAATTGAATGTGAGAACCAACAAAACATTGTCAGATCAGACATCGTATCTGAGTGGACAAGTACTAGATATCGATGTAAATAACATGACTGCAACCTTTGTTGGACACAGGGGATGGGGACCTGATGGAAAGACAATATACTATATTATTACTTCAGGAACTCCTAAAGGACCAGCACAGACCATGGGAATTCAAGATGTTCCTTCACTTTCACTTCTTGATTTGTCAGCAAGAGATGTCTATCACTTTACCAATGGTTTACAAGGTGCTGGACCCTTTGGTTATCAAGAAGGAATTTCTAGTGCACAACTAGGAGATACTGCTTACAGTCCTATCTGCAAAATTTCAATAATCAATTGGAATGATCCAAACAATGCAAAAGTTTTAGAAAATAAAAATGATATTGACTATGAAAAAGCAGCAGGAAATATCACAGTACAAGAAGCAGCAATACTTGGCAACAACTACATTCTTGATTGTCCAATTATAACTCCATAAAATCATCAAAAGGGATAAATTTACTTTGAAAATCTCTTACTGTACATGACCGGCAAACTGTTTATTGTAGGTGTAGGACCTGGTCATCATGATCATATGACTTTTCGTGCAAAGCAAGCAATTGAGGAAAGTGATACAATTGTTGGCTATGAGACATATGTCAACTTGGTTGCAGATTTGATAGAAGGAAAAGAAGTTCACAGATATGCAATGACCCAAGAAGTAGAAAGGGCACACCAGTGCATCGATCTTGCAAAATCTGGAAAGATGGTATCGCTTGTATCTAGTGGAGATCCAGGAATCTATGGAATGGCAGGTTTGATTTATGAAATTTTAGCAGAGGAGGGATGGGATAGAAAAGCTGGTCTTCAAGTTGAGATAGTTCCAGGAGTTTCATCGCTGAATTCCTGTGCAGCACTAGTTGGCTCTCCTCTCATGACTGATTTTGCTGTAGTAAGCATGAGTGATCTGCTTGTACCTTGGGAGATTATAACAAAGAGAGTAGAGGCAGCAGCTCAAGGTGATTTTGTTATTGTAATTTACAATCCTGCAAGTAAGAAAAGAATTCATCAATTACAAGATACAAGAAAACTTCTTCTAAAATATAGATCACCTAACACGCCAGTAGCAATTGTAAAAGGCGCATTTCGAGAATCAGAAGAAATTGTTCTAACTGACTTGGAAAACATGGAAGAACACAATGACAAGCTTGGTATGATCACTACTGTGATAATTGGTAACTCTTCTACTTACATGTACAAAGATTTGATGATAAATCCTCGTGGTTATACATCAAAATATAATATTGTAGAGCCGCAGCAGACCAGAAAATAACATGACATCAGTCCAGATTGGACTAACCATACCACAAGGATGGCTAGATGAATTTCATACTGACAATCCTCATGAACAATTTCTGTTTTCAAAAAATGTTGCACTAGCTGCAGAAAATCTTGGGTTTGATGCAGGATATGTCTATGATCATTTTGTTTCTCATCCCTCCAATAATCGCACCAAGACTTTT
Source organism: uncultured Nitrososphaerota archaeon (assembly GCA_963716995.1). Taxonomy (GTDB): domain Archaea; phylum Thermoproteota; class Nitrososphaeria; order Nitrososphaerales; family Nitrosopumilaceae; genus Nitrosotalea. Next base: position 46,277 of record CAVQVB010000009.1, on the reverse strand, counting down.
TTTGAGGCCTACACACTTCTTTCTGCAATTTCTTCAATAACATCAAAACTTAGGATAGGACAGATAGTTACATCAAATTCCTTTAGGCATCCATCTCTTTTAGCAAAAATGACATCTACACTTGATGCAATCAGCAATGGTAGACTAGAGTTTGGTATAGGTGCAGGTTGGTTTGGATATGAATATGATTCCTATGGATACAAATTTGATAATCTAGTAACACGAGTAGAACAACTTGACGAGTCCATCAAAATAATAAAAAAGATGTGGCAAAATCAAAAATCAAGTTTCACAGGAAAACACTATTCTATCAAAAATGCTATCTGTAATCCAAAACCCATTCAGAAACCACATCCACCAATTATGGTAGGTGGGGCAGGAAAAAATCTCATGAAAGTTGCAGCAAGACATGCTACTAGGTATAATCACCCATTTGGAACACCTAAAATTTTAGAAGAAAAAATAAAATTACTAAAAGAGAGTTGTAAACTAGTCAAAAGAAATCACAATGAAATAGAAAATTCTGTATTGTTACGAATTCTGATTGGAAAAGATAGTGATGATGTAAAAAATATTATATCAAAATTAAAAAAGAAAAATGAGTCAATTGCAGAATTTGTCATACGTTCAACTGATAGCATTGCAGTAGGTACTCCAGACGAGGTAAGTGATTACCTGAAACAATATCAAAAAATTGGAATAAACTACTTTATTGTCAATTTCATAGGATTATCAAAATCACTTGATATGCTATCGCTATTTTCAAAAAAAGTAAGACCTAATCTCAAGTAGTTTTCTTTATTGCATCTGAAAGTTCTTCTGTTAAGATAATTTTCTCCCTTATTGGCCTGATTATATTAGTGACATATTTGGAGACTGTAGCCTTTAGATCTGACGGATGTAATTTTTTCTGTGCAAAATCTACCTCTAAATCTTGATAGTTTGTATAGACTACATTACCGCCAAATTTAGCAGGACGCTCTACTACAACTTCATTGAATTCATGAAAAACAATATGTTTTGAGATCTCAAGTACTGGATTCTTATCTATAATTCCCTCTGGACACCACGCTTTTTTGAATTTTGAATTGATCTCTTCATCTGTATCATGAACAAATATTCCTGATGCAGATTTTGATTTACTCATCTTGCTTGACACAAAATCTGTATCAGAATCTGAGGCAGGTTCTGGCTCACCAAGTCCTGCAAGAATATGATGATGAACTGCAACTGGAACCTTCCACTTCATTTTTGGAAAGATCTCTCTGACAAGCATGTGTATTTTTCTTTGATCCATTCCTGCATGTACAATATCCAAATCCATTGTATGGATATCTACAGCTTGCATTGGAGGATAGAAAAGTTGGCCAAGATCAATCTTGTCTTTGTCTGCACTTCTTCCCATTATTGTCATGGAGCGCATGGTACGCTCAAGGGACATGTTCTTTGAAAACTTGACAAGGTCTAACCAATATCCTCTTCTTGATTCATAAAGTTGCGAGCCTTCCACAATCTCAACTCCTGGACAAAACATCTTGAATGCATCAGCATAGTATTTTGATACCATTCGTATCTTATCCCAGTCTCCGCCAAGTTTGTTGTTCAGATAAGTATGCCAGTCTGCCAAAAATACAGTGCACTTTACTCCAGCTTTGATAAAGTCATTTATCTTAAATCCTGTTAGTATCAAACTGCCCAAGTGCATGAAACCTGATATCTCAAGGCCAATGTAGTGTTTGGGCTGTGAATTTGTGTTAAACAGATTCAATAACTCTTCGTCAGTTACTACTTCTTCAGTAGGTTCTCTTTTTACAAGTTTAATTTTTTCTGTTACATCCATTCCAGTCCAATTCCAATATGTTTGCCTATAAATTTAAGCATCAAGTTCTTGAATTGACTTTCTGGGACGCGTACTGAGATAAAATGCGTGTGCGCTTATCAGAAATGCAGCAAGAAACATCTTTGTTGCAAAGATGAGATTCCATGGTCTGTTTGGATCTGGATATGCTACTGTAAGAGAATCAATATTGGGTGTTACACCATTTATCATTCCTGCAGTGATTTGAGAACTTAGTAGAATAAAGTTGTAAATTGTTTCATAGAGTGTAACTATTGCTAATCCTAATAACATCAGTTGTACCATTGTAAGTTTCCATTTTGAAACAGTTACTGTTCTTTTCCAACCTATTCGTGAAACACAATACCAACTCATGATTGATGTGAAAAATAACCATGTTAACAATTTAGCAAAATGGGGGGTTGGAAATTCTGTCTTGACAAGTACTTCGCCCATTACATATGTGCCCTTGGTGGCCCATTCCTGTATCATAGCATAGAATCCAAATACGGTAATAGAACACATTATGAACGCGCTAACGTAGAAAACATACAAGAATATCTTGTAACTTGGATCATTTTTTTGTAGATGTACCTTCATTTGATCTCGATGTATATCTCCAAAATATAAGAATTGGTTTTAATTTAGGAAGTTTAATTATAGCGAAAATTTTCTATTGTGTTATTGAAAATTCCGATAAATATGCCAATTATCGAAAAAGACGAAATAAATGAAGTGCGTTCGGTATTAACAGAGAAATCTCTCACAACTGCGGCAAATTCTGGAGGGAAAAGAGTACAAGAATTTGAACAACTTTTAGCCTCATATACAAAATCAAAATATGCAATAGCAGTAAATTCTGGAACAGCTGCACTACAAGCCGCACTTTATGCTCTTGACATAAAGCAAGGCGATGAGGTTCTGGTACCATCTTTTACATTTGTGGCAACTGCTAATTCCATTCTGTCAGTTGGGGCAAAGCCTGTGTTTGTTGACATACGCCCCGAAAATTATACCATGGATCCAAGTGACCTAAAAAAGAAGATCACAAAAAAATCCAAGGCAATCATGCCAGTTCACCTATATGGAAATTTTGCATATATGGATGAAATTTCTGAGATTGCCAACATGCATAATCTTGAGATAATTGAAGATGCATGTCAATCACTAGGAACTACGTACAAGAAAAAACAATCTGGAACATTCTCAAAAATGGGTTGCTTTAGCATGTATGCTGCCAAAGTTATAACTGCAGGAGAGGGCGGAGCTATAGTTACAGATGATAAAAATCTCTTTGAAAAACTGCGTAAAATCAGAAATCATGGAATGCTTCATGGTTATGACACACGAATACTTGGACTGAATTTACGACTTCCAGAAATTTGTGCTGCACTAGCCAAAGTTCAGATGACAAAACTTACAAAATTCTTGGACAAGAGAAAAAAGAATGCAACAATTCTCAATGAACTCTTGTCTGATCTTAACATCATATTGCCTGAAGAGAGAAGCGGCGTAAATGTAAATTGGTATCTTTATACAATTGCTACTAAAAATCGCAATAAAATAATGAAACAGCTAAATTCACAAGGAATAGGTGCAACTGCATACTATTCTATTCCAGTTCACAAGACTCCATTTTACAAAAAATCTCTCAAGCTTCCTCTTACTGATTGGGCTGCCAACTCTGTACTCAGTCTTCCAGTGAATCCATTGGTTACAGAAAATGATTTACATCACATTTCAAAAGTATTGCACAAATTGATTGCATGAATCTGATTGAAGATATTGCAGGAGAATTGTGTAGGATTATTCTTCCGATAGAGGAAGAGGTATTTTTTGGGGACTCGACATCAAACATTGCAGTTTGCACTTTATCAAGCATGAATTTACTAAGAGACATTTCAAAATCATCTATTATCAAAGAGGTTGCAATAGCTGGTAGACTGTTATCTGAAAACAAGGGAATTGATTCTCTTGTAAAATCTATAATATCAAATGAGAAAATTGACACAATCATACTCTGTGGGAAAGATACACTTGGACACAAATCAGGTGATTCTTTACTCTGTTTGTACAAAAATGGAATGGATGTAAACCAAAAAATTATTGGTTCGTCAAGTCCACATCCAATACTTACAGTTACAAAAAAACAAGTGTCAAAATTTCAAGGACAAGTAAAAATCATAAACAAAATAGGCGAAACTAGTATTTCACAACTAAAAACTGTGATTGAGACTCTGAAGCAAACTCAGTAACCGTCTATCTGTCTTTGTCTGTTTATCTGATTCTTTTTTTGATATTCTTTTAGAATATCATCTGGAGTCATGTTGAGCTCAAGTGATGCTTGAATTACAAAATGCCAAATATCTATTAGTTCTTCACGGGCTGCAGCTTCATCAAAAGGTGTAGGTTTTTTCCACCACTTCCAATCTGTGTTTCTCTGGAGCTCAACTGCTTCATGAATTATTGCTGTACAAAGTGCAGAAACCTTTCCCTGCGTATCTTTTGGATAACGCTCAAGATTCATCATTTTTTCAAGATTTTTTTGGAGACTGAAAATTGTATCTAGCTTATCATCCATTGTTCTATTTTTTAATTTGATATCTATAACCTTTTTTAGAAACGTACCATCTTTTTGTATCTGTCAAATCTTTTCTTGATGTCTGGTCTTTTCAATCCCGTTATTCCGTATACTCCATATTTTTCCACTGCAAAAGAACCCATGACGTTTCCATATACTGCAGCCTCTCTAATGGTTGAGGTTTTGGTACTGTTTTTGCTTGATAGATATCCTATCATTCCACCTGCAAAAGAATCGCCTGCGCCTGTAGGATCTACAATATTTTCCATTGAAAAGGCAGGCGATGGGAATATGACGTCCTCATAAAACAACAAAGATCCGTGTTCGCCTTTTTTTATTATAACATACTTTGTTCCCCACTCCATGATCTTTTTTGCAGCCTTGATCAAGTTGTGGTTCTTTGTAAGTAACTTTGCTTCTTCATCATTGATTACAACTGAATCAACAGAGCCCATCATCTTGATAACATCATTTCTTTTACTTGATATCCAAAATTCTATGGTATCACACATTGAAAACTTGACTCTATCAAATTCCTTTAGGATTCTAGTGTTTTGGGCAGGATCATTGTTTGCAAGATATACAAACTCTGACTTGCGATATTCTTCTGATACAACAGGCTTGAAATCTTTCAATACGTTAAGTTCTGTCTTGTTGGTTGTCCGCATACTCAAAGTTGAATCGTAGCTTCCATCATACCTGAATGTCTTGCCTTTTGCATGAACTACTCCGCGCGTATCAACAAATCTATTTAGTATATTTTGATAACTTTTTGGAAAATCCTGACCTACAACTCCAATCAAACCAGGTTTGACAAAGAAACTTGCAGAGATTGCAGCATATGTTGCTGCTCCTCCTAATGCATTTTTAACAACTTTTGTAGGAGTCCTTATTGTATCGTAAGCTCATTGATCCAAATACGGTCAGCATATCCTTTTGCTGATTTTAGGAACCGTGTATAAATTCTCTGGCTTCTTGTTCTGTTGGATAATATGTGAATGGAACGTTTACTGATATTATTGAGATTCCATACTTGCTTGTTCCACTCAATTTGACATTTGGAACACTGGTACTATTGTCATATTTGTCAAGAATTGCATTATCTGCAGTAAATGGCGCCTGAGATGAAATTTTTCCCATAGGTGGTATTACAAGTGGCTGTAGAGTACCTGTACCAAGATTCTCATTGTTAATTGATATGACAAAATCTGTCTGTCCTACGTTAATAGGAATCAATGAAGGATTTTTGAATTGAAGTGTCATATTGTATAGCGAATTGTCACCGCTTCTCTGTATTATCTTGCTCTCAAGTATTGAGATGCTGAGACTAGTGGCAGACAAATACTGAGAATATCCAAATATCCCTACGGCAGCAACAGCACAAACTACTATAATTATTATCTTTGAGCGTTTTTCCACGATACTAAAGTGAAATATTCCCTTTTAGGACTATACGGAAAAAAAATCCCGATAAGTTGTGTAAATATTTTGATCAGTTTTCTAAGCTACTTAGAGCTAACAAAATAAATCAAGTAAATCAGGATTGAAAGTTACAAATGGCAAGAATTAAGATAAAATACGGTCAAAATGAAATTGAAATAGAGTCAAAGGACTTCTATATAGACAATGAAAGCGTAGAACAGGTCATATGTAATCTTGCGTCATTTGTCAAAGATTCTACAAATAACAATGTTCAGTACGAGTATTCCTATAATCAATCCCTTCCACAAACAACCGGACTGCTAAATTCACTTAATGATGCTGAGGTTCACGAACCTGAATTTTCTACACCTACATTTATCGACAAAGATCAGATTAAAGGCAAAATGCAGGTACTAATCAAAGACTCTTTCTTTGACCAGGCACGAACTGTCTCTGAAGTAGTAGCACAACTACGAGAATACGGCTGGTCTACAGTTCCACTAGATGTATCAAAAACACTTGCAACCATGGCCTTTACTCATGAACTTCAAAAGGACTTGCGAGAAAAACGCAGCTATTATTCCAAAGTAAAGTTGCTTGAAGTCAATTAGGCATTAAATCCACACTTTTCACACGAATCAAAGACATCACCCTCCAGATGGTCAAAGTGCGTTTTACATTTTAGACAGGTGTGATGCATATCATAATATCCGTCTTTTTCAGTGTCTCCAACTTGTTTAGATGACAATTCCATGCTGCCGCATTTTATACAATGACACCCACATTGCATGTGTCCAATTGATATTTTGCTATTAATAATCTGAGTTGAAATTTTATCTCAAGTATTTTTTGGCTTGGATGTTGTCTTTGATCTAGTCTTTTTGACAATTATGATGCCAATAACTCCTGCTGCAATAATACCTCCAATCAAAAGATAGGTTGATGTATTATCTGACTGACTTGTAGGCGCGGTGCTTCCTATTGTAGCATTGTCAAATGAACTTGGCGTGCTAGTTTGTCCTTGTCCAGCTTCTCCTGTTATCTGAATAGTACCATTTTTGGCTGGTTCAAATCCAATCCATGCATGTGTTGCATTATTGTGGAATTCTTGATGCAAGGTTGCGTTGCCATTTAATGTTACATCATATGGACCAGCTAAAAGTGCCACTGGCATTATCACAATGATTGGTACATTTGCTTTTGCAACATTAAACGAGTATGATCTCAATGATTCATCAAAAGCATAGCTTCCAAGTCCTGATACAGTTCTTACTCCGACTGGAACATTATTTCCTGCCAGTTGAACAGTTTGAATGTTTACGGGTTCATTTATCACATACTGTAATGAAAATCCGTTTCCATGTTGACCTAGACCAAGATTTCCAAGATATACCGGTCTGCCATTTGCCCAGACCATGTCAACTCCTTTTGGAAAATGAAATGCAGTATAATCAGTATCTTGTGGTTCATAATAATTCCATTTCCATACTCCATCAGTATTTGTTACTGCATTTACTAGATCATACTTGACCAAAGTCATATTTCGTTGTGAAACGTTAATGATGATAGATAATGGTATTTTTTGGATCTTGGCATATTCAACAGTATTATTGTTGCCGTCTGTAACAGTAAGATTAGTCATGTTGCCATTTACAGTGTCAATTTGAATTGGTTTCAAGTTTGCATCAGTGGAGTTGACCTCATGTGTTACATGTGCTGTACCGTTTTCATCAATGCTAACCTTGATGACTTCTTCAGGTGCAGCGCCCATGGATAATTGACCAAATGCTTGAGAGCCTGAAAGAACTAGTATTGGTATGATGAGAAGGCTAAGAAGAATTTTCAACTCTAATTTCCTATTCTGATATGCTTATGCGAACGATCTTTGCTTCCTGTTGAGGACAATCATTCTTGTCTTTTGGAAGTTTGACAATCTTGTCTGCCACATCCATTCCCTGCAGAACTTGTCCAAAGACAGTATACTGTTTGTCTAGGAAGGTGCTATCTGTGGTTACGATGAAAAACTGAGAGCCTGCACTATTTGGATCCGTGGCTCTTGCCATTGATACTATGCCTCTAAGATGAGATCTGGAGCTAAATTCTGCCTTTATTGTATATCCTGGTCCACCCATTCCCCAATTGCTCTTGTCTGACTTCTTTGTATTTGGGTCTCCTCCCTGAATCATGAAACCAGGAATTACACGATGAAACAGTGTTCCATCATAAAAGTTACTTTTTGCTAATTTGCTAAAATTTCTCACAGTTTCTGGAGCAATATTTGGGAATAATTCAAAGACGATGTTGCCAAAATTTGTTTCAACGGTTGCCTTGGACACCTCTTGACAACTGATTTTTAATCATAAGAACTTTTCTCCACTTACATCCATGTAGGGTAGATGAAATTACTAATTCTGTATAGTAATAGTAAATTCGTAAAATAAAAACATTTTAGATAACAAATTTCTGTTTGTAAAATTTCTTCAAAAACTATGATTCTGTGATACAAACACACAATCTTGTTTTTGTGTCAAAGTCAAACTTTCAAGTATCAAAAATTATTACAAAAAACATAGTAACAGTCTTATATAGAACATCTTGAAATTAAAATTCGTGAATCGTACTACTCAAAGCACAAGCATCAAACAAGCAATCAATGAATTGCTTGACAAAGGCCTTACAGATAAACAAGATATCTACTCCAAAGTAGTAGAAGAACTTGGGGTTCCAAGACCAACCGTAAGACGAGTAGCTAGAGATCTTCGAAACGAACTTCTACAAAAAATAAAGATTTTACAATCTGAAGTTCCAGAAATAGAGATCGCTCAAGGAAAGACTACTCAAAGCACTGATTAGCATTAACCCCTTTTTCATTTTTACAAAGTCCTTTTTTATTCTGAAAATCTGCATTACTATTTATATTCAACCGTCGGAGAGATAAATTCATGGAGCGTCAGTATGACACACCTACAATTGTAACAAGTTGTCTTGCAATAACAATGACTATAATGTATTTTGTCATGCCAGAAGCTACAAAGCAAATATTTCTCGTTTTTTCAGCCATCTCATGGTTCTTGGTAGCCATATGCTGGCTCGCTCTGAAAAGTACCCAGTATATGCACAGATCTGAGGGCCACGAACACGTAGAAAAAAAAAGCTAACTAGTCACAGCAGTGGCCAAACCCTGCAAATGACATCAAATCAAATTAGTCAAGCAAAATCTGAATTAAATGCTGAATTGGATTCACTTCGAAGTTCACTTAAGAACAAAGATGAAGAAATTGAAAGTCTAAAATCCGAAATATCAAATCTTAACACATTAGTTGAGATTGAGAAACTAAAAGTAGATCTTGCCGACCTAAAGACTTTGGCTGCAAAGGAAAGCAGTAAAAAGAAAAAATAACTACTTACAGTGTGCACAAACGTGCTTTCCGTGATTTTCCTTACATGAAGGACAACTTATTGCTCCGCCATAATGGCAGTCACATCTACATCCATCGTTTAGTTTCTCTTCTGATATCAAGTGGTATGAATATCAAATACGTCAACTTAATATTTAACAATACGGAATTATTGACATGAAGTTGCTAATCGGCGCAATTTTTGGATTCTTAATGCTCTTACTTCCAAGTCTTACATTACAAACATCTCAAGGTACAGAATGGGATCAAAAGTTAGTGCCTGAAGAAAATGTTGTAGTGGAAAAAAGTATTGTTTCTATGTACATTCCAGGAGATAGCAAATTACCATTTGGTTGTGTTTGGGGAACAGTACAAAATCCTGCACCAGGTTATCCTGTTGAAATCGAGATATATCAAAATGGAAAACCAGTTTATGTTGCACAAACCGACGTAAACAGTGACGGTTCGTATCAACATTATTTCAGAGTGAAATCTGTGGAAGGTGACAAAGTTATCCACATCTTTGAGGGGAACTACACAGTAGACATCTTCAAGTCTGTTGTGAAAAGTACACCTGGTACAACTTCAACCTAAATTTTTAATTTAAAATAAAACGGGCCCGGAGGGCTTCGATCCCTCGACCTGTAACTTAGGAGGCTACCGCGCTATCCATGTTTCGCGTCAATTAGACTCTGCGCTACGAGCCCAAAAAAAATCACACTTGGTAAGCATTTAAGCGTAATCCAGATTTGAGATGATCATCTGATGAATCTGTTGCCAATCAGGATCGCTGTTATTATTCCACTTTTCATAATACACAACATCTTTGAGACCAAGACGTGGCAACCAACCAGCACTCTCTAGATCTGGCTTGTCCGCAAAATTTGATACGTGTCCAAGACAAAGATAAGCCACAGGAACTACATGTTCTGGAATTTCAAGAATTTTTTTAAGATCATCATTTGAAAGTATGCTGACCCAACCAACGCCAATTCCCTCTGCTCTTGCTGCAAGCCAAAGATTTTGTATCGCACAACAAACACTATAGATTCCTGTTTCTGGAATACTTGATCTTCCTATTACAAAAGGACCAAACTTTGTTGGATCATATGTAATGCATATGTTTACAGCGCAATCTAAAATTCCTTCTAGTCTTAATGACAAGTACTTTGATCTTTTCGGGTCTTCAACAAGAGTAGAAGAGCGAATTCGTTCCCTGTCAAATGAATCTCTAACCTGTTTTCTAGTATCTTTGTTTTTAATTAAGATAAAGTTCCATGGCTGGGAGAATCCCACAGATGGAGCATGATGTGCAGCATTCAATATTCGTGTAAGCGCTTTTTCATCAATTAGCTCTGAAGTAAAATGAGATCGAACATCACGTCTAGAAAATACTGCCTTGTAAAATCCATCCTTTTCCTCTGGTGAAAAATCACCAATCATACGATAGTCACTTGATGCATTGCATATTATTCTTGTTTTCTTATGTTATTACTTCTTGGCATGATTATCATTTTCATATCTAACAAAGCCTATTTTCTTAAACGTTAATAACGTCTAGAGAAAGCTCGTATTCTAACGGGCCGGTAGTCTAGTCTGGTTAGGATACCTCCCTGACACGGAGGTGGTCGAGAGTTCAAATCTCTCCCGGCCCATTTCTTTTTATTCAATACCGTCAGTTACAATTTATGATGAAATTTACGATAAAAGAATCAGAATTTCTAAAGGAAAATGAGGGATGTAGAATCACTACCTGTACAAATGATGTACCACATATTGCTCCTGTCTCATATTATTTTGAAGATGGCTTTTTTTATTTTGCAACAGACTATGAAACAAAAAAATATGGAAATTTAAAAAAGAACAACAAAATTGCAATTTCTGTAGACTTGTACCTACCTGGTCAACACAAAGCTGTTGTTGTTCAAGGTTCAACCACTTTTATCGAAAAAGGTCCACAATTCAAAAGGCTATATGAAATATTTTTCAAAAAATTTGCTTGGGTGAGAGAAGATCCTTGGAAAGAAGAAGAGGCACCGTTTGTAAAAATTACTCCGAAAACTAAAATAAGTTGGGGTCTAGGCTAGCTATTAAAATTCAAATCAAAGTCTTTGATAACTGAAGTCAAAAATGATTCTATAGTTGCTTGTCCTTTTACCTCATATGTTACTGATTGGTTAGTTGTTATGTCTGAATATTCCTTTGCAAAATCATCACTACTTACAAGATCAAATGTTGTAGGTATGGTAACATTACTATTTGCAAAAAGTGCAGGTCTTCCAGCTTCTGGAATGTCATCTGTTGTAAAGTGTCCATCTCCAAGACTTTTCCCATTTGCATATAGTTGATAATTAATTGTAGCAACAGTCAATACAATCGAAGTAGGATTTTGAAGATTAAATCTTACATCAAGATGTGCACGTTTTTCCAATTTGTTTTCATCAAGAATCTTGATGCTCTCAACTTTTACTACTACTTTGTTAAGATCAGGCTGGAAAGAATCTGCGTATACAAAGAAGAATAACATCATTGCACCAAGACCAGCAAAACAGGCTAGTATGACTAGTCTTCCCGTATTTATCAAATCTAAAAGCTACGTGGTCTGTTCAATTAAAAAACCTTCGTCAAATGGTTTTGGATGATAATAGATACTATCTATGAATATCAACATGATAACCTCTACCTTTTTGTAAGATTTTACGCACACAGTTCATGTTGAACTCTTCAAAAAATGATGATACCCTTTTTTCTGGGTACTTTGATTCTATTCGTCTAATATCTAACAGTGAGAATTCTGTTAAAGCTTACAAAGTTGGTTTAAACCATTTTAGAAAGTTTACTGTACAGAGACACAATTGTCTGATCAATGAAGTTATCATACGTGTTAAAAATGGAGAATTGGATGTCTTACAGACTATTCAATGAGTTTGTAGTCTACTTGCACAAACTAGGTCAAAAACCTGCTACAATAAAAATCGTAATTGCAGGAGTGAAAGGCTTTCTCAGACATGAAGGAATCAAGGTTTATTCTGAGGATTTTAAACAAATCAGTCAAGCTTCCAAAGAGGATTAAACACAGAGAAGAGCCACTTACAAAAGAAATTCATTGTCAGGTTACTTCACGTGTGTACCGCTCAAGTCTTCACACTGCCATACTTGTAGCTATAGCAAGTGGAATGAGAATAGGCGAAATTGTACAATTAAAAATATCTGATATAGACTTTGAATCAAGACCTACCAAGATTCGTATTAGAGCTGATACAACAAAAACCAAGCAATCTAGGGAAACATTTCTTACAAACGAAGCTACCAAAGGCTTTGAAAGATTATCTTACTGCATATTTTGCCTGGAAGGAAGGTGAATCAAATACCTCTATACAAAATACAGTGATCTTTGGGCGTACCTCACTAGGTCAACGAAATAGTGATCAGACACAATTCAATCTTGTTATATCATCTGAGAATGTATTAGCTGCTTCGTATGCGTAGATATATACAAAAAATTCCTGAATTGGACAAGCTTAATGAAAATGGAAGAAAAATGATTCATTTTCATGGATTTAGGAAAGTACTTTAGAACTGTCGCAGGTGATGCAACTAATAGAGATTTTGCTGAAGCTTTGATTGGTCATCACTTCTATCATAGATACGTACTACCTTCAATCCGAGGAAAAACGAAGAGAATTGTATCTTAAAGCTGAGCCATACTCTAACAATCTACAGATTTTATACAGATAGAAAAGGATCTTGCCAAGATGAAAAGCAAAAGAAAAACAACTAGGATGAAGATCATCTAATATTCATACAGTTCATTGACAAACACTTTGTAGCACTGTCCAAATTCTAAGAATGATGGAAATCCTCATGAGAATAACAAAGAAATCGCAGTACAACGTAACTTGTACTAAATGTAAAAAATTCTTGGGAATTTCTGATACTATTCAAGAAGGAAAACAATTACAGTAAAGACATGCTTCAAGATGTTTGATCACGGAATCTGTTGTTGTGATGAATATATGAGTGAATCAAAATATCTTTTAGATGAATGTGTACGATTACCTAAAGAATACAATGAATCCATTCAGGAGATTATATCTTGAAGAACATCACACCGCTTGTAGAACCAAAAATTTACGTCTTGGATGAACATCTTAGAGGCTTCTACGGAACAAAACCAAGTCACTTGTACGCTGAGGCTAATGAAATTATTAGAATCGGTTCTTCAGATGATTTACTATTAGAAGAAGCTGAAAAAAGAAATTTGACAATCATAACTCATGATAAAGGATTTGTGATAAAAAGGCTCTGAAACGAAATAAGGATATCATTTACGAAGATCATTTTGGAAATAGATATTTCATGAGCGGAAAGGATATTGCTCTTATAGATAAAAATGAAAGAAGAAAGATTATTCGTACTCCAACAAGTAGACAAAATAGTTTAAGATTACTTTACACCGCAACTCCGTTTTCTTACATCATATCAGGAGTTCAGGTTGGATTCTTCTTATGATATTTCAAACTGAGTGATATTGATTACCTGTCAAATCTATGAGTCAGATCGCGTAGTTCTACCTTAATGATTCCACTTATAGTTCAAAATCTAGTTCCTTTCTATGCTGAGTTGAATCCTGAGACATGGGTATAGTCTCTCTTATTTTATCCACAAAATCTACTAAATCATCAAACATTTGTTGAAAGTAATCATACGGGTTTGTAACCAGTTCCTCAATATCGGGATAGCTTCTCTCTTCTGTGAAACTCAAAGGATTTGAAAATCGAAAAATGTATGAAGTAGGATTAGATTCTAGACCACCAATGGCTCTGTGAAAACTTCTGTTTAGGATGTGATTATGTATTGCATGATTACGCATTTGTCCAAGTTGCCATACTCTAGACTTTGAGAAATTCCAAACAAGATTGAGTTCTCCACGTTGAAATAATGTCATGGCTTCTTCTGATGTAATTGTTGATGTATCTCTATTGAAATCTTGTTTAGGCAAAACACAATGATCCTCGATAATTTCTTTTACTTTTTTTTGTCGTATGTCTGTTGTTTGTAGTCTATCACGAATTTTATACATGGATATATCATTCAGTCCAATCGAAAGATTGAACTCATTTACTATTCTATTTTCAATAATTTCTATGGCCATATTGCAAAATATTAAGAAAGTCTCACAATTAGTCTCTAGACAGAAAAACTTCCAATCGTTTCCAAACGGCATGGATGAATCAATCTTTTTCAAAAAATGTTTTGCTAAAACTAATTTGTAATCAACCAAATCCTCGAGTATTGGTTTTGCAACAGGATCTGATAACTCATGTTTTTTAGTATGAAACCACTTCAATTACTAGTATCAAATAGATGATCCTTTAATTGATTATGTATCCAATTTTGATAACTGTGAATCCAAATAATCCCATGCAATCTGCTTTAAGATGCATGATTTGGTTGACAAAATGAGTTGATTGTCAGGGTCGTTTTCATTAAGAGGTTCATTCAACTTTATATTGATTCCAATTCTTGTTAGTTCTTTAATCACTTCTGGGTTGTTAATTTTATTATGACTTGCACCATCTCTCAATGCTTTGTATTCGTTTGTTACTAATTGTGTATACTCTATGCATTGATAAAATGATTGTATGGCGCCTGCGAAATCATTGTTTTCTATTTCTTTCAAACCATCATTATACACCTGTAATTTTTTATTCAAATCTAGATCTTTCAGCTAACAGTTTAGATTCAAGATAATTTGCATCAAGATCAAAATCCCTGTGTAATATAGCACCCATTGTGAAATTTATTGTATTTGTCATTTTTCCATTTGTAATTCTTCGTATGATTGGTAACTTGTGTTTTACAATTCGATTTACCTTTAAGTCTAAGATAATTTGTTATCGCAGAAGCTTGTTCCAATGCCTTTTTTTCATCTAGCGGTGTAGGATTGACTATCTTTATTAGGAATTGTTTGATTGACCCGGGACATTCTGAGTCTATGACAAATTCAATATTTTTAGAATTTGAAATATTTCCTCCAATTTTTACACTATCATAAAGATCAAAAACCATCACTAGTATTACGATATTTTTTTCACATACCTGCATTCCTTCATCGTTTGTAGCTATGATGATGCGTTGATTTGAACCACATTTTGGGCATAATATTCCATCTTTATACCAATAATTCTCTCCGCAACTGTCACATCTAACCTTTAGAGTATTAGTCATACAATCCCATCTTGATTAAAAAGTATTTTAGATTATCTGATTTCATAACTGGCTCCTTTATACGATTATGAAACTTTTCTAATTTATGATATGTGTGAATGTGTTAAACAAGTAACACCTACTATACACATGATAAATATTAGTAATGCAATAGAGAAAATTATTCCATAGTCAACTTGAGTATCAACTTTGATTTTATCTTTTGATAGTTGTTTGTAAATCTGCCATTTCCAAAATATTAGAATTGCAGGTGCAACCAGTAGACCGCCGCCTATTACATATGCTTTCAATTCAACCACAATGGTTTTATCTTTTATGGCATTAAATTCGTCAGAAAAAAACATATGCGGTTCTAATTGTGGTGGCATGGCATTTATCATCAAGGAAACAAAAATTGCTATTATCATCATTATACCTGTGTGTAATTGTTTTCTTTTTCGGTATTCCTTGATTGAATTTTTTAATGGCTCTGTTACTAATGCAACTGATAAAAAGAAAGTTGGAAAAAATATACAATAATAGAAAAATTGTCCAAAAAGTAAACCTCTGAAATCGTTGATAAGCGAATTATATTCGCTTGATACACCGATTATGAAAAGTGATAAACCAAGGTAAACAAAAGGTTCTGTAAAATACTCTTTTATTATTTTCTTCACAGCCATAAAATAAGAAAATGTATTATTCGATATAAAATCAAAGGTTTAGATTTTCTGAATTCTATAACGCCACAAAATGATTTTTCAACTATTTTTAATCTCCAAAACTATCTCTGTCATCTCTGCCACGTCTGTCAATCCTAGTTTTGTTCCTGAGTAAACAGGTATTTGACAGAGATGACGGAGATGACAGACATCATTTGGGAATATCTAAGGTAGGCCTAGAAATGGATATGATATGACTTCCTCTCGGATATTTACCATCTCGCTTCTGATATGGCTGAATATCTACCTCGAAACCTAGTGATCGTAGATTTGGTTTTATCCTCTCAATGTGTGATTTTACCTTATTTGCTGATGCAGGAAATCGTATCCTTTTTTTGGAATCTGTGTCTATTCCTTCTATTTCAGCTAAATTGTGAATTTCCTTATAGAATTCCGTAACTGTTTTTTCATATCTTGTTCTTTCCTTCATTATTATCTCAACTAGCTGAATTATTGGATAAGCTTCAACAATATCTAATGCATCATCTTCTATCTTTTGCTTGTAGGCCTCAACAAATGAAAATGGTGTATAATTTAATGCCCTGGAAATACACTCTCCATAATCTGTAAAATCTGCCATTCTTGGGTGATATTTTATTTCATTTTTGACATGATCATAATCTAGCAAAGCTTCTGCAAGCTTTGGAATATTTGTCCCATTGCATATGGTAAAAGTTCTGATAGGCGTTTGTTAAATTCACCCTCGCTAATTCTTTCTGAATCTTTTACCGGTAGAGTTTCATATCGAATCATTCTATCCCTCAAATCAGTTCTATCCATTGGGGGGAAAATGCCATTTAGTAGACCTTTTCTTCTATAACTAAAAATAATTTCATCTGCATCACTGTATAGGCTTTCTTTTAGATTGGCCTTCGCCTGTTATGGCTCTGCACAAGATGTCTGAATGTTCATCATTGATGTTAGATACATTATCAAAATTTACCAGATATCTATTTGCAAAATGTAGAATTAGATCATCTGTCTTAGTAGGTAATGAAGAAATGTTTTCACCAGATGGATCAATAATATTCTTGACAGATTTTGCTATTGTAGTTTTGATACTTCCATGTTCACCAAGAATGACCATCAACGGAATGGGATACTCCTCAAGACACATGGCCACAAGATGAACCTTGAAGATTTGTTTGTCTTTATTCTGTATTCTGAGTAGTTTTACTATTTCCTCTAAAGTATCTCTTTCATCTGATAATGGTTTTATCTTGCTCTTTTTGTTGCTGTTTTCTCACAAAAATAGGCATGTTTTCATCATAATTCATGATCTGCACATCTTCTTTTGTAATCTTGACAAATTGCCAATCAGGAGTCACTAAAGTCATAGTAGATAATTTCATTTTGCATAGATATTCTGTTATAGATTGTCTCATGAGAAACTCCCATTGTGGATAACTTCACTTCTAAGCAAAGAAATTGCATTTTTGTAAGCATCATCTGAATGATTTTCTTCTGTTTCTTTGTAGTATGTATATCGGAACAAATCCTTCAGCTTTCCCATTGGAAAGATCAAGAATTTCATTATGACCGTTATTTTCTATTAACGCAAATACTTGTGAGGAATCATTGTCTGATACGACCAGTTTCTTAATTCTACTTTTCATGAATTCATAGATTAGTTTTGATGTGCTTTCTCGTGGAATATCTTTAGAAGAAGCATCTCTAATTTCTGCACGAGAAAACATTTTTACAATTCTATGATCGTTCTGTTTACAAGAGTTAAATCTTTCATCATCTCTATTTGCAGATTTGGTATCGCAGAAAGTGCATTGCCAATGCATTAGAAATCTGCCTCAGTAGATTCTATCAGTATTACGATATTCATCTTCACAATCTCGAAAATATCGTTCATCATGATCTTGTTCAATAGCACGTTTTACTTCTAAGTAGAAAAGAAGCTTTTCAGTAGTTGCTAATACTTGGTTATTATTCAAGTAAAATACCCCATCTCATAGTCTTTCGCCAAATTCTTCAGAATTTCCTTAGTTTCGTTTATGGTAAGTGGATGTGAAATCTCATTTTTGTGATTGATTGCGATATGATGATCAAGACTCTTGAGACTGTGAAAAGTCCTAGTTCTCGTTGTATCTAATTTACAGTATGGACAGTATGCCCTAATTGGTTTGGAATAATAAGCAAAGGGAGATTCCTCAAGTTTTATTAAAGAAAATGTTCTATCTTGCATTAGTGAACTCTCCTAGTTCATCAGTACTTTGAGACCCATCACCAAATCAAATCTCTCAAGTACAAGTTCTTTTTTCTCAAATTCTACATCAAATTCTAACTGTTTTCCACCATTTAAGTCTTAAGCCATTCCTGAGAGAAAGCCAGGATTAACTTATTTTCAAATATACATGTCTTAATTTTTCCTAGATGTGCAGAACTCATTTCTTATCTATTCCCAATGCTTTTTTCGTATCCTCATTCAAATATCCGAGATTAGCTAATTCTGTTCTGATTGATCTTCTAACAAAATCGGCTAACTGTTCGCCACGTTCTTTTGATATCTTGTTTACTAGGGCAATTGTTTTGGAATCAATTCTTACAGAAATTTGTTCTGTCATAGTTTCCACAATCTAAAAATAGGTTTTAAAGCAGACGAAATGACAATTTGGTATCATGTTAACCAATGAATTACAAAATATTACTTAAACAGACCGAATTAGATTACTTTAAGAAAAAGAAACTTTAGAAAATACTGTGATTGACTACAAAACTTTTTTAGAATTTGGTTTAGTTTTAGGAATGTTAGGAACACTTCTCATTGCACTTCCAGCATTCAAATCTAAATTTAGACATCTTCCAAATTTTAATCCTGATAGAATTGATGTCAATTCTACACGAAGTGGTTTGATTCTGATAGGTCTAGGATTTCTATCACAATTCATAGCAATAGTAATTCAACCATGAAAATTTAATTTCTGATCTTTTTCATAGATTTTGAACCTGAATAATACATCACTCAGAATTATGAACTGTTAAAGATCTTGAATAAACCTTCATCAATTCATAAACCAGTTCAAAATTAATTCATGAATTGTTTTTGAAAGATTTTAAACCAACACTCTTTTTGAACCGTTTTGCACGCACGAAAAAACCATCTTGAATAAACTTTGCACGCACGGAAAACCCTGTGAACCTATTGTGAACAAAACTTGTGCGTGCATATGAACCGGTTCAAAAAAACCATAATCTGAATAGTTCAAAAACCGTGCTGTGAACTACCTAATTTTATTCGTAACAGGTGCTGTTATTCAATATAAATCACAATGTGAATAGATATTATTCGTCTACTCTGCAAATAGAATGATGGCACTTGTTGATGCACTAATTATGTGGGCACATCTTGTTGCAGCATCAATTTGGGTTGGTGGTTCCATATTCATTGGAATAGTTCTTGCTCCACTTCTTAAGACATTTTCAGATTCTGTAGATGGAAGACTGTCAATAATGATTCGTGTAGGACGCAGATTCAACGCAATTGGTGTTCCATCTCTTATCATATTGATAATAACTGGAATCTACAATTCTATTGGATTTATTGAAAAACCGTCATTCATACTTTCTACAAATTATGGAATAGTTCTTCTCATCAAGGTAATTCTTGTAATTATGTTGATAATCATATTTGCAATACATGTGCGATTAATCCGTTCTGAGGTGGAAAGAAAAATCGAATCAAAGACTCTATCTGGAGAGCATTTACAAAAATTACGTTCAAAAATTATTATGCTTGGTAGACTGACCGTGATAATTTCTATTCTTATACTATTGATGGCAGCATTACTTCATTCAGGTGTCTGAGACTCCAGAAATTCTTACCTCAAAACCATCATCTAGCTTTCCTATTCCGTATTTGCAGCCAGTCATCTTTGCTGCAACAAAAAGATTTGTCTCCAAGTGTTTTGTAATCTGTTTTACTCTGTATGCAGAAGTTTCCTTTACAAGAGCAAGTGGAACTACTAGCATGTCAGAAAGATGAATGTCAACACCAAGATTTGATTCAAGGAATTTTTTTGCAACTGATTCTCCAAGACCTTGTAAGCCCTTTTGGTAAATACCATCTGAACCCGTGATTGAATTTCCATCATGTGAAAATATCAACATTGAACATCCCATGTCTATTGCATTTTCTTCTTTTATTGCAATTTCACAATCAAATCCATTTCTAGTAAGAATATTTTTTGCAATCTGTGCCTCTTTCTCCATTGCATCCTTTGGGATGTGGGAATGAACACACAAGATCTTGGCAGTTTTGGTATTTCTCTCAAAAAGTGATACTGGATTTGTATTCTTGCAAGGTTGTATTTGGATTTCAACAAGTCCTCCTCCTTTTGGATAATATCCACGTCTTTTGGTATCTAACGTAAAATTGATTCCAATTCTAGATAGTGCTTCAGAAAAAACATGTTTTGTGTAATCATATGTGGGACTCCATGTAACATCTGTACCACCAACAATTGACAATTTCAAATTGTTTCTCATCAATGATACAGCAGGAATCAACACTTGCAAAACAAGTGGAATACTACCTGCAGTACCAATGTCTTCTTGGAGATCCAAATCTAATCCCTGAGAAGGAAAAAACTTTAACGAAGTTGAATTCACCTGAAGACCTTCTACTCTAGCTTGGCAGATCTTTGACAATATTTTTACTCCAAGCAAATGTTGTGGTCTAAGACCCGGAACCTTTCTATTCTTTCGAATATTTTCTATTTCAACTGGTTTACCTGTGATTGCAGACAAGGTAATCGCACTTCGAATTATCTGTCCGCCACCTTCTCCAAAACCTCCGTCTATCTTTATTGGTTCCATGACTAGCTCGTTTAATTTTAGAATCTAATTAATGATCCTGATTTTCTTGTGTTTAATTAAATAATTTATGTGACTAGTAATGGTTTTTTAAACAAGTGCAACAAGATCTCTCCAATGGATGGTCTTCTAATTGGCAGGTTTCAACCATTTCACAAGGGACATCTAGAAGCAGTAAAAATTGGATTGTCCAAGGTTGACAATCTTTGGATCGGAATTGGAAGCTCAAACAAAAATTATGAAAAAAGAAATCCATTCACAGCAGAGGAACGAAAGGAGATGATTCTCTCATCACTTGATTCTACAATGTTGGAACGTGTCAAGATATTCTTTGTACCTGATACTGGAGATCATGAAAAGTGGACTTTTCATGTTGATTCTATCGTACCGCCATATGACATGGTATTTTCAAATGACGAATTTACTATCACACTGTATAAAAAAAGAGGAAAAAATGTCTTTGAAGTTCCTCTGTACAAAAGAGATACAGTATCTGGAACAAATATTCGTGAGTTGATAGCAGATGGCAAAGATTGGTCAGATCTTGTTCCTGAAGGGACTAGACAAGTGCTTTTAAAAATAGATGCAAAAAGCAGACTGCTCAAAATTCTGTAATTATAAATAGCGGTTAACTTGCTTGCAAATTGGAGAATTTATTTGGAATATCTAGTCATGTTACCAGGACCAACAAATGTTCCGGAAAGAGTAACACGTTCAATGTTTACTCACATGATAAATCACAGAAGTAAAGATTTTGTAAAGTTGTATGTAGATACTATTGAAAAAAGTCAGAAAATTTTTGATACAACAAGTGATGTAGTAGCTCTTAGTGCATCTGGAACAGGTGCAGTAGAAGCCTCTGTTGTAAACATGATAAAGAAAGGCGACAAGGTAATAATTCCAGTTAACGGCGAATTTAGCAACAGACTCTCAACAATGTTAGAGTGGGCTGGTGCAAATGTTATACGTCTCACAACACCATTTGGAGAAAATGCAACTTTTGATCAAGTAAAAGAGGCATTTGACAACAACAAGGATGTAAAGGCATTCTATGTTGTTTGGAATGAAACTTCAACTGGTACAATGGTCAAATATCTTGACAAGATAAAAGATCTTACCGCAAGAAATGATTCCTACTATGTAGTAGATGGAGTTTCAATACTTGGTGGAGAAGAATTCCATATGGACAAATGGGGAGTAGATGTATGTGTAACAGGTGCACAAAAAGCGCTTGCAGCTCCTCCAGGAATTTCACCAATTGCAGTTAGCCAAAAAGCAAAAAAATACATGATTGCAAATCCTCCTCCGACATTCTACTTTAACATGGCAAGATACTTCAAGTATTATGATGATTCTAAAGAGACACCATTTACTCCTGCCATTCCATTGCTTTATGCATACAGAGAGGCACTTGATATTATTCTAGAAGAGGGAATTGACAACAGAATTAAGAGACACAGAGTTTGCTCTGATGCTCTTTACAGTGGACTGAGCACAATGGGATTATCTCCATTTGCTAAAGAGGATGCACGTTCTACAGTTGTAATTGCACTAAACTATCTTCAAGGTCTAGATGACAAGACATTCAGAGGAACACTCTCTGAAAAATTCCGAGTTTTAGTTGCAGGTGGATTTGGAGATCTAAAAGGTAAAGTATTCAGAGTTGGATGCATGGGAGAAGTAAACAAGTATCACGTAATGAGAACACTCTCTGCAATAGGATCCACACTTGATATGATGGGATACAAGACAAATCCAGAAGCACTAAAAGTTGCTGAAGACAAACTCAAGTCATTATAATCCGTGTTAACTTAATATTAGGAATTCAAAGGACCGATCACGTTGACTTTTCAAAAAGGAACTTTAATTCTGGTAGATTATACTGCCAAGGTTAAAGATTCAAACGAAGTATTTGAGACAACACGAGAAGCTGACGCTAAATCAAGTTCAATTCATGATGCAAATGTCAAGTATCAACCAAGACTCATTTCCGTAGGGGAGTCATGGGTTCTAAAGGGTCTTGATGATGCACTAGCAAATACAAAAACTGGCGATAAACTTTCAATCGAAGTTCCTCCAGAGAAAGGATTTGGAATGAGAGATACTGGCAAGGTTCGCATGATCCCACTTCGAAAACTTGGAGACGATGCAGAAAAGGTTACAGTTGGAGATACAATAGAGATTGATGAAAGAACAGGAATTGTAAGATTCATTGGTTCAGGTAGAGTCCAAGTTGATTTCAATCATCGATTTGCAGGAAAAACAATTGTTTATGATCTTAATGTTTTAAAATCACTTGACACAGACCAAGACAAAGTCTTGGGATTGCTCAAGCGAAGATTCCCAATTGAAGAATCAAAGATTGTCTTTGAGATCAAGGGAACAGCAGTTGATGTTACTATTCCAGAGGAAGCAATGATGATGGAAGGTCTTCAGATAGTAAAACGCGCAATTGCAAACGAGATCTTCAAGTTTGTTCCAAAACTAGAAAAGGTAAACTTTGTTGATACTTACAACAAACCAAAACAAGACAAGCCAGTAGAACAAAAACCAGCTGAAACAAAACCTGTTCCACCAAAAGCAGCCTAAAATTATAGTACACCAGTACTTTTTGCAAGCTCTATAGCTTTTTCTTTGTTCATTCGTATCTTACTGAGAATTGTATATCTTTCAGGTCTTAGTGATTGTGCAATTGTCAGTGCCTTTGCAAGAATTTCTGGCTCTAGTCCAATCTCCTTTGCCGTGGTTGGTGCACCGACATTTTTTAGCATCTTGATTATCTTCTTCCAGTCTTGACCTTGGATCTTTGCAACAAGTATTGCACCAATGCCACATTTTTCTCCATGTAGTCCAATTCCTGGCTTGAGATGATCAACTGCATGAGAAAACAAGTGTTCTGCACCAGAGCATGGCCTGCTGCTTCCAGCAATACAGGCCGCTACGCCTGAACTTATCAATGCCTCTACAATCATTCTAACGTCTGGATTTTTCTTAAAATCTTTTGAATTGTCAATAACTATCTTTGCGCTCATTGATGCAAGATTTGCAGCATAGGTTCCAAAATATTCCCCAACATTGTCTCTTGCAAGTTCCCAGTCTCGTACTGCAGTGACTTTGGCCATAAGATCACCACAACCGCTTGCTAAAAGTCTCCTTGGAGCCTTTTTCAAAATTGCAATATCAACAAAGACCCCCAAAGGTGCTGTAGCAATTATGGAATATGGCTTGTCTCCACGCAATGAAACAAATGGACTTGCAATGCCGTCATGTGAAGCAGAGGTTGGTATGCTCACAAATGATTTCTTTAATGTAAACGCAATCATCTTTGCAATGTCAACAGACCTGCCTCCTCCGATACCGATTATCAAATCACTCTTGTCTTTTTTTATTTCATCAAGTGTCTTTTTTGCAGCCTCGACATCATTGCTTGTACTTCTGTGCCACACATACTTGATCTTTGAATCCAAAAGCGAAGCAGAAATCTTTTTGTCAGTTATCTTTCGTACCTGATCTCCTGAAACTAGAGAAACCTTCTTTGGGTTTGACAGGCCTACCAGAAAATCTCCTATGTCGGAAATATTGTTCTCACCTATGAGTATCTTCCGTGGTAGCTCCATTATGTGAGAAGCCATGGTTTTCACTTGGAACTTGGTTATTTATCGATATCCTGAATAATCCAAAGTTATTTAAGCGGGTAATATGCAAAACGGAGTAATCTCAAGTTAGGAGAAAGTTATTTGTCAGACTATATTGAACAACACACATACCATGGAACAACTACAGTAGGAATAAGCTGTACTGACGGTGTAGTTTTATGTGCAGATATGAGAGCAAGCGCAGGATATTTTATAGCAAATAACAATACAATGAAGATCCAAAAGATCGATCATCATGCAGGAATGACAATTGCAGGAGGCGTTGCAGATGCACAAA
The DNA here is from genome assembly GCA_963716995.1 of uncultured Nitrososphaerota archaeon. Taxonomy (GTDB): domain Archaea; phylum Thermoproteota; class Nitrososphaeria; order Nitrososphaerales; family Nitrosopumilaceae; genus Nitrosotalea. The sequence goes on along the minus strand of CAVQVB010000009.1, from coordinate 21,350 downwards.
ATGTAACAGACATGTTGCGATATCATTCAAACATACACAGAATTGACAAACAAGAGTATCTACCAATCAAATCAATTGCAAGACTTGCATCATTGATATTTTTCCAGAATAGATACTATCCATTCATTGCAGACATCCTCGTTGGAGGATATGACCAGCAAGGTCCAGCACTTTACAACATCGATATGTTTGGATCACTTGACAAAAAAACATACGTAACAACAGGAAGTGGTTCTCCAGTAGCATACGGTCTCTTGGAAAACGAGTACCGTGATGGCCTAACAGTAGAAGAGGGAAAAACAATTGCCCTAAGAGCGGTAAAAGCTGCAATCACCAGAAACATTGGAACAGGTGATGGAATTAATGTCGCAATAATCGACAAGGACGGATACCGACTCTTAACAAAAGAACAGAAAAAGGCCATAATTACGCTTTAGTGATTTAATGCAAAGAAAACAAGCACAACGTGAACTATCTCCAGCCCAAAACATAATGGCAACAATACTGCAAAGTATTCCAAAAGAAGCTGATGTAACCAAGATAGATTACGAAGGTCCAAGAATTGCAATTTATACAAAGAATCCAAAATACCTGATGGAGCACAACGAAGTAATCTCCAACATGGTAAATGTAATCAAAAAACGAATTGTAGTAAGAACTGAGGAATCAATCAGAAAGAACGAGGAAGAATCAAGACAAATTCTAACTCAGATGCTTCCAAAAGAGGCAGAACTTGGAGGAACATTCTTTGATACTGCAACAGGTGAGATGACAGTGGATGTAAAACGTCCATGGCTTCTTAACAATCCTGATGCCTTTAACATGCCAGAAGTTGTTTCAAAGACAGGCTGGAGAATACGAATCAGAAAAGCAACTGCAAGTCAATCTTCTACCATTCAAACTATAAACTATAATCTTAAAATTTCTTCAACTGAGCGAAGCAAGCACCTAAGACAAGTAGGTGAGCAAATATTCCGTCCAAAACTCTCTGAAGATGCAGAGGTCTCATTGATGACACTTGGAGGCTTTAGCCAGGTGGGAAGATCCTGTATGCTACTTACAACTCATGAAAGCAAGATCCTAATTGACTGTGGCATAAACCCAGGTGCAAAGAATCCAATAGAGGCATTTCCACGCCTTGATTGGCCAAACATAACACTAGACGAACTTGATGCCGTAGTAATCAGCCATGCCCACTTGGACCATACCGGATTCTTGCCTGTCTTGTTCAAGTATGGCTACAAGGGTCCAATCTATTGTACAGAGCCAACCTTACCAATGATGAACCTAATCCAGCTTGATGCGATCAAGGTTGCAGCAGCACAGGGCAGAGTCCCCATGTATTCTGAGCGTGATGTCAAGCAGGTCATGAAACAAACCATTCCATTATCTTATGGAACAGTCACCGATATCTCACCTGATATCAAACTAGTATTTTCAAATGCAGGTCATATTTTGGGCTCTGCAAGCTGCCACTTTCACATAGGAAACGGTAATCACAACTTTGTCTATACAGGCGATCTAAAGTATGGAAAATCCATGCTCTTTGAGAGCGCATCTTGGAACTTTCCAAGAGTTGAGACACTATTGATTGAGAGTACCTATGGTGCAAAAGAAGACATCCAGTCATCAAGAGAGGAAGTTGAGGGCGCTTTCATTAGATCGGTAAACGAGACATTGCGAAACGGCGGAAAAGTATTGATCCCAATTCCTGCAGTAGGTCGTGCACAGGAACTAATGATGGTAATCGATCAATACATGAAACAAGGACAACTAATGGAAGCACCAGTATTTACAGAGGGAATGATCTCAGAGGCAACTGCAATACATGAATCATATCCAGAATATCTTGCACGAGAACTACGACAAAAGATCCTTGAGACAGACGATAACCCATTTGATTCTGAATATTTCACAAACATTGAACATTCTGATGCAAGAGAAGAGCCATTGCGAGAAGGTCCATCAATTATCATGGCAACATCTGGTATGCTAGAGGGTGGACCAGTGCTTGAATACTTTAAAAATATTGCACCAGTCCAGAAAAACAAGATCTTGTTTGTATCATATCAGGTAAATGGGACACTTGGCAGAAGAGTCCTTGATGGTTCAAGACAAGTCTCTGTTGTTGGAAAGGATGGAAAAATAGAGGTTATCAATATCAACTGCTCAACTGAAAAACTTGATGGATTCAGTGGTCACAGTGATTACAACCAATTGATGTCATATATTCACAGACTGCGACCAAAACTAAGAAGAGTAATTGTAAATCACGGTGAGCGACGCAAGTGTGAAAACTTGGCAAGCTCAGTACACAGGATGTTTAGAATTGCAACAACCTGTCCTCAAGTACAAGAAGGAATTAGATTACTTTAGATCGTACTCGGCTCTCCAAATCTTTACGCCAGATGGAGTGACAATGATTCTTTCTTCACCGAGTCTTGCAATATCTGCATCTGCATTTTTTGCAATGCTGTAAATTTCTTCAACTGCCTTTCTAAGCTCATCCACATTTTTTTGTGCAAGTGGGGTTACCCTGAGAACTAGGATCATTCCCTTTTTGATATCCTCCTTTACACTATGTACATCACTATAGTCCCTCAAAGTTATTGCCTTGAGGTAGGTGGGAGCCTTTTGCTGCTGCATACCTTTGATAGCGATCAACTCCCTCAAAAAGTCTTTCTAGTCAATTGCAATTCACCGATTAGCTTGCATGACTAAATTCTATACTGTAGGTATTCTGATTCTAAAATTGAACCAGTAGAAATCTCTGATTTTGCACCATTCTTTTCTGTCAGTATTATACTCTGTTGGTCCTTTGGTGCATCCGAATATCGTACTGCGATAGATGCAGCTAATTTCATATTTTTCTCAGAATCTTCTCCGCGCAATAATGAGATTGGACCGACATGATCTTTTGCATCAAACAAAACATCACCAGGCAATGCAAGAGCCTTTAACATTTCATTTTCATCCTTGTGTCTTCCTACAATGAATTTTGTTTTTTCATCAAATCTAAAATGTCTTCCAATCTTTAGAAGATCAATATCATTTGTGTTTGGTGTCTCGGTGTGATGGAAAAGATCTTTTGCTCTAATTGAAAATGCAGGATCAGTAAGCAAACAACCGCCTCCAGCATTTGGTGGATTGTCAAAACCAAACTCTTGGGCCATCTTTAGCTGTTCTTTTCTTGATCGTCCTCGGATCATTCCAAGATTTTCTCTTTTTATCAATCCCTCAATCTCTGGTTTTGTTGGTGGTAACAGTGCTGCAGAAAGTGGTCTTACAATAATTCCCTCAAGTCCTGACTCTTTTTCTATTGTTTTTAGTGCAGGAGCAAATTGACTCATTGGTCTTTGGCCCAAAACTTCACCTGATATGATAAATTCAGCGCCAATGTCATCCATTACTTTTTTTCCTGCCTTGAACATCATTGCTCTACAATCAATGCATGGATTCATTCCAGAACCAAAACCGTGTTTTGGATGTTTTAGCATTTCGATGTAATCATCTCCCAAGTAAACAGTTTTCAATTCAACACCTAACGAGTCTGCAGTCTCTCTTATTTCAAATCCACAACCTCTACCACAATCAAAATCACAAAATGGAGTCTTGATTGCAACAGCAGTAACATCAAATCCTTGTTTCTGCATCATTTTTACAGCTAGTCTACTATCAAGACCGCCTGACAATAATGCTACAACTTTCTTCTTCTCTTCCACAAAACCAGAAGGTCTTTTTCCAATATCTAAACCTTCCAGCAAATATAAAATAGTAAAGGGCTAGAATTGTTGTATTGAACCAACGCAGAAAAAACCTTTTGAAATATTGTAATGATTTAGGATGTGACGCCCTAGTTGCATTTGAGCCTGAAAATCTATTTTACATGACTGGGTTTTGGGGCGAGGCAATTGGTATACTGGATAAAAATGGCTGCACAATTGTATCTCCAGAACTTGAGATGGGCAGGGCAAAGGAAGAATCAACTGACTGTAATGTAGTCAAATCCGAACGTGGAAAGGGCTCTCTTGCTACTCTAATCAAGATATTACAAAAAAACAAGGTATGCACAGACAGTGATAGTTACAATATTGTAGAAAGTCTCAAGAGGTCTCTTCCTAATGTAAAATCCTCAACTGATCCATTTTATCGAGCAAGAGAAGTAAAAGATTCACAAGAGATTATAGTATTAAAAAAAGCATCATCGATACTTGATAAGATGTATGAAATGTGTGTAGACAAAATGGTGATTGGCCAGTCTGAGGCCCAACTTCAGACTCTATTGATGCAATTTGCGATGGAGCAAGAAATGTTTGCAACTGGATACAAGTCAACACTAAACCCATTGATTATTGCAGGTGGTCCAAATAGTTCCTCTGCCACATGCACAAGTAACTGATAGAAAATTCAAAAATGGTGACATGGTTGTAGTTGATCTTACCTTGCGATACAAGGGATATGTCTCTGATGCAACCAGAACATTTGGTCTTGGTTCTGTATCTGCAGAGGCAAAAAAAGTCTATGAAATTGTACGACAATCACAAAAAGCAGGACTAGAAGCTGTCAAACCAAATGTATCTTGCAAATCTGTAGATGATGTTTGCCGTAAAGTAATTGAAAAGAAAAAGTATGGAAAATATTTCATCCACTCGACAGGTCATGGAATTGGATTGGAGGTCCATGAATTGCCAAATCTTGGTCCATCAAGCAAGGCAATACTATCAAAGAACATGGCAGTTACAGTAGAACCGGGAATATACATTCCAAGAAAGTTTGGTGTGAGAATTGAAGATTCGGTAATTGTTGGCAACAAAGTACAAGTCATGCACAAGTTTACAAAAGAATTGATCATACTATAGATGAAACAGAAATTTGTTATAGCAAATTTCTTATACAAATGTAATTCATTACATTCATGATTTATCAGATCTTATTTTCCAAATATTCTATGATACTACACAACAAGGAAATTTTCTAGATGGTAGATGCTTGGTCTTTTATCCTAGTATCAATACCTGTGATGCTAGTATTTGGTATGCGTCATGCCCTTGACGTTGACCATATCACAGCAATTGATAATCTAGTCAGAATGCATAATGCTACAAAAAAATCTAGATTGGTAGGAGCTGGATTTAGTTCTGGCCACATGATTTCTGTCTTGGCCGAGATGATTTTCATCATTTACGTAGTTGGAAGCCTAACAACTTCAGGTAATCTACAATTTTGGGGTGGTATTGTAGGTGCTATAGCATTGGGTACAATTGGAATAATCAACGTATACGCAATAAAAAAATGGGGAAAAAGTGGTGCTGCAATACTTGCAAGCAAGGTTCTCAACAAAGTTGGAATATTTGGTCCAGTTGGCTCTTCTTTTGTAACTGGACTAGTCTTTGGTCTAGGTTTTGACACTGCAACACAAATTTCTGCAATAACAATATCTGCAGTGGCATCAGCTACTGCAGGAATTCAAACAGCATTGATTCTCTCAGGATTCTTTGCACTTGGAATGATTCCAATTGATACACTAGATAGTGTTGTACTTCGCTCTGCATTTTCTAGAATATTTGATACCAAGGGTTTCAGATACATGGCATATGCATTAAGTGGTGTAGCAATAATGGTAGCTTCATTTGAATCGTATTCAACAATAACTAATATCAATGTACTTCCAGAATGGGCAGGACCAGTCTTGGCAGTATCAATAATTGCAATTTCATTTGGATATGCCTTTGCAACAAGAAAACAAAGATTACATCATGATACAAAAACTAGTTCTGAAGAAAATAAACTCTAGTCCTATTCGTCTTTCAATTTCATTTCTGATAAATTTTACAACCTTGATCTTGGTTTTCCATCCTGATTCCTTGAAAGTTTTTGAATCAACAGATATCACATTGTTGTAATCAGGATTTTTTTTGTATCTTTGTGCCAATGTCATTTGCAATGACAAGATCACAACTTGCCTGTGTTATCTTTTCTCTTGCCTTGTCTATCAAATCTTTTCTGGATACGTTGGTCTCTGCCTTGAATCCTACAAGAAAAACATCATTCTGAATCTTTTTTACATCATTTATCATCTTGGGTACTCGTTTTAGTTTTAAAGAAATTCTAAGAAGATCGCTATTGATTTTAGTCTTGTGTGGTTTTTCTAGAGTATAGTCAGAGGCTGCAGCTGCAAGTATTACAATATCTAATTTCTGTCTCATCTCTTTTCGTAGTGCATTACTCATTTCATCACTTGTCTGGACTCGTATCACCTTGGCACCTTTTGGCGGAATCTCTGTTCCAGGACCATAAATCAAGGTGACTTTGGCACCCAGCTGAGACAAATTCTGATGCAAGCAAGACTCCTGTCTTACCTGTACTCTGATTTGTAATTACTCTCACAGGGTCGATGTACTCTATTGTAGGTCCTGCAGTGATGAGCACTTTTTTCCCCTTGAGAACAGGTGACAGACCAAACTTTTGCAATATGATATCTAGTATCTCTTCAGGTTCTGCAGCCTTTGCCTTGCCTTCTACAAATTTTGGAGAAATAAAATCAACTTTGTTTTTTAGAAATTCTATATTTTTTACTACAGCAGGATTTTCATACATTGCCTGGTGCATTGCAAGTGCTATAACAATTGGAATCTTGGAACCAAATCCTACACTTAGTACTGTAGATATTGGAGTATCATCAATTCCATTTGCTAATTTTCCAAGTGTATTTGCAGTACATGGATAAACTATAATCACAATCAGATTGTTTGTAATCTGCAACCTTGATGTGTTCCAGATCTCCAGTTAATTTTGTTATTACTTCATTTCCTGTTGCCCACTTGAAGTAGCTTGGTTGTATCAAGTCAGTTGCAGCTTTGCTTGCAACACAAATAACATCTGCACCATGTCGCATAAGCAATCTTGCCAACTCAATTGACTTGTATGCAGCAACACTTCCTGATATGCATAAAATAATTTTCTTTCCTGCAAGCCCAGTACCGTCAGAGCCAACTATATCTAAAGAAGGATGTTTTTCAACCAATTTCTTTTTTCAACCTTTCAAGTTCTGTTTTGTCCATTGAAAAAGAGTGTTCTGTACCAGGAAACTTGCCTGACACTACATCATTTTTGTAAGATTCGATAGCTTTTACAATTTCAGAAGACAATTCAAGATATCTTTTTGCAAACTTTGGTTTTATTTTTTCATATAATCCCAAAACATCATGAACTACAAGCACCTGTCCATCACAGTCAGGCCCAGAACCAATGCCAATTGTTGGATATGTGAATAGAATTTGAAATAATTTTTGATACCTCTCTTGTTACCATTTCTAGTGCAATGCTGAACACGCCTGCCTTCTTCAAGTGCCTTGGCAGATTCAATCAATTTTATAGCAGCATCCTTTGTCTTTGCTTGAACCTTGTATCCTTCCTGAAGTGTTGTAGTTTGAGGCTGAAATCCAATGTGTCCCATTACCGGTATTCCAATTTCTACAATTGCATGTATAGTATCTTTAATCTCAACTCCGCCCTCTAGTTTTACCGCATCTGCACCTGATTTGATTAATCTTCCAGCATTTTCAATTGCCTGTGATTTGCTTGATTGGTATGACATGAATGGCATGTCTGCAACAACCATTGCATTTTGTCGCCCTCTTGCAACTGCTTCAGTAAAAAGACACATCTGATCCATTGTAACTGGAATTGTATTGTCATATCCTAACATCACCATTCCTGCACTATCTCCAACTAGTAACATGTCAACTCCTGCCTTGTCACAAAGCTGCGATGTAGTATAATCATATGCAGTGATTACAGTAATTTTTTTGGAATTTTTCATTGATAGTATATCTCTTACAGACTTAGGCATTTGCCATTCTCCTCAAGTTTTTTCTTATGATAAGAATTGATTTTTTCAAGTTCTTCTTGTTATCAAATTTTGATTTTTCTTCTAGATCTTTTTTTGATAATTTTTTACAAATATCAATCAGTATTTTCATTCCACGAATTACATTATCTACAATTGTAATATCTGCAGTCTGTGCAGTTCGTGACATTGGATTCAAGTCAAACGTAATCACGTTTTTTCCAAATTTTTTTAGTGCAATTGTCCTGTCTCCATCTTCTAGTGGAACCAGTACAACATCTGCAGAAAATATTCCGCGCTTGTCCACAACTCTTCTTGCACTGTCAAGTCTTGGGAATTCTCTTTGAAAATTTAGGATCAATTCCCAGTATTTCTTTTGCACCATTTTTCTTCAGAATCTTTGCTATTGCTTTTTTTCGTTTCTCACTTGCATAAAACAAATTTACCTCAATTTTTGCACCAGTAATTTTGGACAATTCCACAATCTCTTTTGCACAAAGGGCAGCAAAGTTGCCATTTACCGATATTACAGGTAATTTTGCAGCAAGAAGTGCTCTTGCAGCAGCCTTTATTGCCTTGTGAGAGGTCTTTGTGGTCTTTTCTCCTATGAGATAGTCAAACATCTCACCTCTTCCATGGGCCAAAAGACCTTCTTCTACAACAAGACCATCTCTGAATCCATGAACAAGTTTTTCTCTGATATGAAGAGATGCAGCTCTTGGATGTGTCTTTGGAATTAACACTAGGAAACTCTAACTCCACTCTTGTCTATTTCTGTTTTGATTATCATTCCATCATATTTTTTTAAAATTTTCATCACTTGCATTTCCTTTGTCTTTGGAACAAGTGTAAATACAGTTTCCCCAAACATTGCAACACCTGACTTGAATCCATTTTGTGCTAGGTCATCAATTACTTGCTGCATTTGTTGGTGTGATTACATGAACATATTTTGCAAATTCTAAGTGACATGTCCAAAAATTCCATCTGATCTCTTGATTTTAATAATTTTGTAACCATTTTTCCGCCAAGACCATTTATCTTTGAGAGTTCAGTCTTGATGAATTGTTTTGTTGATATTGGAGAAAAACAAATCACAATTGCAGAATAATCTGTGTGGAATCTTTTGAAGACTTCCAATTCCTGGAGCACCATGTTTTGTTCTTATCTCAAATCCACCATGATATGATGACAATACAGTACCAAGTCCAGTCTTGCAATGTATCTCTGCATTGTGTGCAATCTGTCCTATTTTTGTTCTTGATAGATTTGTTTCAAGTGCCTTGTTTAGTGCAAATGCCAAACTTAGTGCAACAGCACCACTTGAACCAAGTCCATATCCAACTGGAATTGTAGTACTGTGTTCAATATCTAAAAAATAATTTTCTTTAACAATTTTAAAAAATTCCTTGACAACAAATTCTGAAACTTGTGTATTGTCTGACTGGTAATCCTGTTACTGTAATTTTAAATCCAGGCTTGTCAGAGCTTGTAACCTTGACCTTTGTTGTTACTCCCTCCTTGATGCAAAATCCTGCACCAATTGACCCCTTGTATTCTGGCTCTTTTGGCTCTACTTCTGCCTTGAAAAACCCAGTAATGTGGCCTGGTGCAAAGGCTACTGCCTGCATGTTTAGTTTAAACTTGTCAGAAAATATAAAAATGATCATTAAATTATATAAATTAGTATAAATTGACTAAATTCATTCGACGCCTGCAGAGAATAGGTAGCAGTATACTAGTGTCACTGCCAATAGAGTGGGTCCAGGCAAACAAGCTTGAAAAAAGTGATGAGGTTGAGATTGAAACAGGTACCAACAGCATTTCTATTACACCAACTGGTGGAAGCAGACCACCAAATGAAGTTGTAATATCATATCCAGTATCAAAGCAAGAAAACATTAGCGCCTATGTTACCGGTGCATATCTTCTTGGGTATGATATCATCAAGATAAGCGGAAGATCAACAATTTCAGTAGATGACAGAGAAAAAATTCGTGGACTTAATGCGAAGACTGGTCGGAATGGAGATAGTTGAAGAGGATGCATCAAATGTAAATGTCCAGTTTTTACTTGATGCAACAACACTTAGTCCTGATAAAATTCTAAAAAGAATGAGCTCAATTGTTCTTGGAATGTTTCGTGATACAATATCATGTCTTACATCAGATGACCATTCTGTATTGCAAACAATGACAAGCAGAGATGATGAAATAGATAGACAATATTTCTTGCTTGTTAGACTGATTCGAAGTGCAATGGTTGACAAGAAACTTGCAACTGCACTAAACTTGGGAAATATTGATATACTTGATTACAGGGTTGCAGCAAACTTGCTAGAGACTGCAGGTGATATCATTACAGATCTTGCACATTCAATATCTGAATTACCATATCAATCTGATATGAAAAAACTATATGATGTTGCAAAAGAGATAGAAAATGTACATGAAAAATCAATCACATCATTTATTGAAAACAATCGCAAGTTAGCAATTGAGGCAATTACACTTCATCGAAATTATCAAAAAAAGATCTCAACTGTAGGCTCGTCACTTGATCCAAAAAAACAAGGATCAATTCAACTGTTAAACTTGGTATTCACATTTGAAAAACTATCAAGATGTTGGGCAGATGTTGCAGACTTGGTAAAACCAGTCTATACCTGATATTTTTTGTTGCATAGCATAAGTCAAGACAGCACAAATTGTCTTTGAATCTGTAATTTTTCCAGACATTATCATCTTGACAACTTTTTTGAAATCCATCTTGACAACTGACATTATTTCATCCTGGTCAAGTTGCAAGTCTCCTACTTTTTTTATTCCAGATGCTACATAGCAATGAATTATTTCAGTATTGTATCCAATTGAAGGATAGTACTTGATCAATGGAGTCATCTTTTTTGCAGTGTATCCAGTCTCTTCTCGCAATTCCCTGATGGGCACATTTTAGAGGCTTTTCTCCCTTTTCAAGCGTCCCAGCAGGAATCTCAAGCACATATCCATGGGGAAATCTGTGTTGTCTTACAAGCAATATCTTGCCATCCTCTATTGCAAGTATTGCAGCAGCACCTGGGTGCTCTATTACTTCTCGTGTAACTTTTCGTCTTGTTTACAGATAAAGTGTAAAGACTAAGTGAAAGAACTCTGCCCTTGAAGACATTTTTCTTCATTTGATAAAATTATAAAATAATTATGTTATGAATGTATCTCAGACATCAAATGCAGTTTCTTTGATTTCTTGGCCTGCATGATTGCATCTTTTACCCATTTGTTGTGGAAATGTAATTTTTTTTGGAATGAATAGATCAACTGATATGTATTCCTTCTATCTCATGCACCTTTGCAGAAAGATCATCCATCTTGTAGATGTTGTCAGTATACATGAATAGAACAATCTGGTTCATGTGTACAAATGGCTTTTGCAAAAATGATCCAGAAAATGTCTTGTCAAGTTTTGCAAGAGTCTTTTTCATATCTCCTTTTACTCCAACCAAAATTGCAAATGGAATAAACTCTCCCATCTTTTTTGGATTGTATATTAAAGTAAACTGGATTGCTTCATCATTTTGTAATTTCTCAAGTGAACGAGTTACAGTCTTTGTTGAAAAACCAGATTTTTTTGCAATCTCTTCTATCTTTAATCGTGGATCTTTTAATAAAATATCAATTATTTCAATATCTGTCTTTGTCAGGTCTGATCTTATCTCTGGATTTTTTGCCTCAAATATGCTAAGCACTCTGACATCTCGCAACAAATTTTTTGCAAGCTCCATCTTTTGTGTAGGATCTTCTTTTACTACAATACTGCATACAGTAATTCCTCCAACACATGGAACAACAAAGAATGGTTCTCCTACCAATCTTATCTGATTTAATAATATCATCAATCTCTTTTCCTGTTACAACAAAATAAAAAACACTATATCCCAAGTACAGGAGGCTCAATTTTTAATGCAAATTCCTCAATTATTTTTTTGTCTAATCATCTTTTGTATTCTTGATTTTACCGCAACGCCTGAAATGCCAATCTCATTTCCTATCTGCCTGTCAGGTTTTCTACAATTATTGAGTAAATGTGAGAGAATTTGTATATCTAATTTGTCCATTTGTTATCAGTATTACCTCATTAATTATATCAAATCGATACATGTATTATATATATAATTGTCTGATATAATAAGTATACATCAGTAAAACATTAAATATCAGACTAATTCTTGATCGTCTATTGGATTATAGAGCACAAATTGGTATTAGATTCATCACAAGACGTAAAGGCAGTCTCATTGCAGCAAGTCTTGCAGTTGCAATTGCAATACTTGTAGTTCAGGTAAATTCTGTCATCTTCCAAGGGTTGTATGATGCCATAGTGCGTGATCAGATCAACTATCGATTTGGACATGTATACATTACAAGACAAGAGGACTTTATCACAAAATCTGATTTTGTACTGGTAAACTGGCTTGAAAGAATTCCATATGTCCAAGCTGCTGCTCCAAGAATTGATTCTTCTGCTTCAATTAATGCAACAATTAATGGACAAATAATTCGTGATTATTCAGTTCCTGTCATTGGAGTTGATCCAGTTCTTGGATAGAGAAGCATCTACAATGTATCAAACTGTAGGTGCAGGTGGTCAGTATGTTTCATATAGAAATTCAGTTGTGCTTGGGAGCAATTGTAGATAGAGATCTTGGATTTCCACAAGTAGGTGATACTATTAAACTAAAATTCAAAGATCAATTTGGTAATGATGTTTTACAGAAGATTAACTATAGTTGGAATAACTGCAACTGCAGGTTCAGTAGGTCTTGATAATAGTGTTATAATGAATATTGATACATTGCGTGAAATTTTAGGTAGACCACATGAAACACAATCAATTATTGTTAGACTAAATGATCCAACAAAAGATACAGATGTCAAGGATCTGTTTCTTGCTGCATTTCCATCAACTGCTGATAAATTCAAAGCTCAGACAATCGAAGAATCAGCAGAGCACAACACTTAGTGGATTTCAGATCAGGTATTGCACTTGATTAATCTAGTTGGATATTTTGGAATGATGTCATCTGCATTTGCAGTTGTTACAATACAAATGATGCAGGTAACAAGCAAAACCCGAGATATTGGTGTAATGAGAGCAATTGGTGCAAAAAGAAAAGATGTACTACTAGTTTTCATATTTCAAGGAATGGTGATTGGTGCAATAGGTGCAGGGCTTGGAACTGTTATGGGTGTAACGTATACCGCATATGCAAAGGAGACTCACATGACATTTCAAGGAAGCTTGCCACTTGAGGTAAAATACAACTGGACAAGCATACTCCAGACTGATATCATGGCATTTGTACTTGCTAGTCATTGCATCAATTTATCCAGCATACAAGGCTACCAAATTAGAGCCAGTGGAGGCAATGCGAGTTGGCTGATTACGTACTAGAAGTAAAAAACATCGATAAAGTGTATGGCCAAGGAGAGACCGAAGTTTATGCCCTTAAAAATCTATCATTTAGTGTAAAGCGAGGAGAATTTATGTTAATTGTAGGAAGCTCAGGCTCTGGCAAATCTACATTGCTTAACATGATTGGATTGCTTGACAGGCCAACAAGGGGCAAGGTGATAATTGATGGAGTGGATACATCAGAATTAAGTGACAATCAACTTTCAACATTTAGAAATTCAAAACTTGGATTCATATTCCAATTTTCAAATCTCTTGTCAGATCTTACTGTTCTTGAAAACGTTACACTGCCAAGAAAGATCCAAGGTACCATACAAAATTCTGCAGACGAGGCAAATACATTGCTTAAAACAGTCGGACTAGAAACACAAATGCACAAATTTGGAAATCAAATTTCTGGTGGACAGGCCCAGAGAGTTGCAATCACAAGAGCATTGATAAATAAACCAGCTGTTGTTCTTGCAGACGAACCTACAGGAAACTTAGATTCAGTTTCGGCTGAAACTACAGTACAACTGTTAAAATCACTTAATCGAAAACTGTATCAGACATTTATCATTGTAACACATGACAGACATCAATTTGGTGAAGTGGATAAAGTAGTAACAATAAAAGATGGCAGAATTCTCAAAGAAGAGATGGAGGCAAATTTGACTTGATTTACAAAACGTATTATGTTACTGGGAATATTGTTGCAGGACAAATAATAATTCCAAGTTATGCCCAAGCACCTGAAAGTCTAGCACCAGGAGTATCACCCTTTGAACATGGATTTAATCGACATTAAACTTCTTGATGCATACTTTGGACCTGCTGGACAAAAAATTGAAGTCGAACCAGGGGACAAGAATGTTCCACTTACAATTGTATTATCTAATGTTGGTACCGAAGATATTTCAGGGATTAGTGGACTGCTCAGCTTACCAGCAGGATTCTCAGGTGCTGTTACAACCAATGGACTAATCGAGGCTGACAATACCCAAACAGCTACTGCTGGACAATCATTTACACTTACATTTTTTGTCAATATTGACAATACCATAAACGTTCACGACTATTCTGGAACAGTCAAGATTACATATTCCAGAGTACGAGAAAATGGCGAACATCACAGCATTTTTTGATTTTAATTTTAAAGTAACAGGAAAAGGTTCGCTAAACTTAAAGGCATCAAATCCATTTCTTGACCCAGCATCAAATAACGACATAACAATCCAAATCTCAGATGCAGGTACTGCACCACTAAATAATGTTGATATTGTAATCCAAAGAGATCAAAGTACCAGTACAACAACTGCTACAAATAATCTACAAGTGTATAGTGATAGATCAAAATCACTGGAATGTAGGAACAGTACAACCAGGATCATCAAATACATTTTCGTTCAAAGCATTTATTCCACAAAGTGTTGCAGGTCAGACTCTACATGCACCATTTACAGTAACATACTTTGATGGACAAGGAAACCAAATTACCACAACAAGGACAGTTGACTTTATTGTAGGACCGACAAGTTCTGTATCAATAATAAAATTCTCATCTCCACTATATCTCTTGACTGGGGTGATGCAAAACCTAACACTAGGAATTGAAAACTTGTCACCTTCAAAGATATCTGACATTTCAATTTCAATCACGCCAAACTCTAACAATCTAAAAATATCTGCAAGACAACAAGTGGTTTATACAAGAAATAAACCCACTTGAAAAGACTGACTTGGTCATTCCAGTATTTGCCGACAAGAGCATTGAAGGACCAAGCAGTAAACTATGAAGTTGACACCCAGTATACAAGAGATGGTGCAACAGTAATTGAAAAACAAAACTTTGCAACCTATATCCGTGGAGTAATTGACATTTCACTTCATGACGTTGGTGTAACAGAGATTGCAGGTAAGAAGATGATAATTGGAGATGTTCTCAACCAAGGAAACGTAAAGGCTGTCTTTGGCCAAGTAACTGTAATCATCTTAGATAATCAATATCAATAAAATCATCTCAGTATATTGGCGATATTGATATTGATGCACCAGTACCGTTCAATATTCCAATAAATTCTGATACTGTACCAACAGGTGATCAAAAAATCCAGGTTACACTTACTTGGAAGGATACATTGTTGCAGCAGCATACAATAACCGAAATTGATACCGTATCATTTGGAACTCCTCAGGTCCAGTCAAGTAATAGCATCTGGCATTAACCAACTACAAATCATCATACTTGTTGCAATTGCAGCAGGAATAGGTGGTATAGTGTTCAAGGTACGAAAGAAAAAAATTGTACTTGAAAAGAAAATCGAAGAATCAAGCTAAGGGTATATTTACTCGAAAGGCATTTTTTTATACATGATATGGGATGAAATCGAAATCCCAAAAGAAGTTCGCCATTTTATGCTTGAAGGAGCAGAGGAAACAGTACTGGGTCAAAAAAATGGTGCAAAAAAACAGTATCGTTATGGTAATCTACACATCAGAGAATATGACGACAAGTATCTAGTTCACATGGATAAAGTTGATCCAAGAAAAGATCCGCTTGGTCATCTAGTTCAAGATGCTCCAGAAATTCTTGTTGGAATTACAAGCGGTTTAGTTGCAGCAAAAAAAGTTTCATCAAGTGTTTACAAATTACAAAAGAACATGCCTTTTGCAAAGAGCACATCTATCTTTGCAGGACTTGTAGCATCAGTACTTGCAGGTTATGCAGGATATGCCATTACAAAAAAAATAAAAGAATTCTAGGGAGGGAAGACAAATTACACGAACAAGAACAATTCAAACCTTCATCAAACTCATACCGCTTGTACTTGCATTACGAAAGGACAGAAGAGAGTGGGTAAGAAAACAAGGAAAAAATGTTGATCTCAAAAGGTATCAAAAAAATGCACGCAAGGCACTCAAGACATTTTTGTCTCTTGGTCCTGTGTATATCAAGTTGGGCCAGTGGCTCTCATCAAGGGCAGATATTTTACCACAACCATATCTTGAGGAGCTAGCCAAACTCCAAGATGAGGTTCCAGCAGAATCATTTGATAAAGTAAAACCAATTATAGAAAAAGATCTTGGACCAATGGACAAAAATTTTGATTTTGTTGATACCAATGTAATATCTGGTGCATCACTTGGACAGGTCTACAAGGCAAGACTTAGGGGACAAGATGTAATCATCAAAGTCAAGAGACCTGGAATTGAAAAAGTTGTTGAAGAAGACATACAGGTTCTCAAAAAAATAATTCCGTTTGCAATGAAGTTTGTTGACCCAAATCTACGATATTCTGCAGAGGCAATGCTTTCACAGTTTATTGAAACAATCAATGAAGAGATGGATTATCGAATAGAATCCCAAAACCTAAAGGCAATCAAAAAAAACATGCAGAGCTACCCAAAACTGATAATTCCCTCTGTAATAGATGACCGTTCAAGCAAAAACATACTCACCATGGAGTATCTACCTGGAATAAAAATAACAAACGTCAAGGCACTTGATGAGGCAGGAATTGACAGGGAACAACTTGTTGTGCGTGCCCATAAAGTCTTTTTTACAATGTTACTAAGACACGACCTGTTTCATGCAGACCCTCATCCTGGAAACATTTCCGTGACAAAAGATGGTTCCTTGATACTGTATGATTTTGGGATGGTTGGAAGACTGGACACCAAAACAAGACTGAAACTAATCAGGCTCTATCTCTCTCTTATAGAGCGAGACCCAGCAAGGACAGTATCTGCAATGGATGATCTTGGGATGCTAATGCCAGGATTTGACCGAACCATCATAGAAAAAGGTCTTGCGTTATCAATCCAGGCATTTCATGGAACCAAAGTAGACAGGATGGAAGTCAAGGCACTAATGGAGCTTGCAAACAAGACAATGAGTAAATTCCCATTCAAGCTACCAAAACATCTTGCGCTTTACATGAGGATGACATCAATACTTGAGGGAGTGTATCTTACACATAAAGTAAATTTCAGATTCATCAATGTACTACAAAATATTTTGGAAGAAGAAAATGTTATACGAGATGCATATGTGGAAGAACTCAAGCTCTCTTTTGGAAGATTTGTAAAATCAATAGATGCTGCAATTGCAGTGGTGCCAGAGATAAGACAATTCCTCGAGCAAAACAAAAACATGCAAACAAACAAACCAAAATCACGGACTGTTCTGCTTTCAGGTACCATACTTGCAGCTGCAGTATTTGTCGGTTCTACAATACTATATTCTACAAATGGTATCATTGGAGAAATTGGAATGATAGGCTCTGCTGTTATAATGGCTCTCTCTGTACTGATGAGAGATCATTAAATTGTAAGCAAGATTGCATTTTTGTACTAAAGCTTACGATGTAATCATACTGATGATTTCTGCCTGATAGTTATATCTAAAAATCCCCCCAAGTCGGTATAGTGAAAATATTAGGATTGTCTATTGTTTTGATTCTTCTTTTTGGCGCACTAGTTACACAAGGAGGAATATTGTCTGCGTCTGCTATTGAGCAGATTCCACTTTCACCAAGAAATCTTGTCGCATCTCCAGTGTCTAATACACAAATCTTTTTGGTCTGGAATGCTCCAGTTAATGCAACCGGAATCACAGGATATCAACTAGAATACAAGACAGGCTCTAACTCGTATTTTGTTTTAGGTTTAACAGGTAATTTAACAACATATCTTCATACCGGACTTTTAGCAAATACAACTTACACTTATCGTGTTTTCGCAATCAATTCTGCTGGAATTAGTATCCCGTCAAACGAGGCTGCTGCAACTACACTTTCCGTTCCGTCTGCACCTGAGAATTTGTCCGCTACTGTAATTTCTTCATCGCAAATCAATCTCATCTGGACTGCACCAAGCAATGATGGTGGAACTGCAATTACAGGATACAAAATTCTACGAGATAATTCCTGTACTGGAACATTTGTTACAATATCCACCACAAACTCTAGTATAAAATATTCTGATACTGGACTTTTAGCAAATACATGCTATCGATATAACATACAGGCAATCAATGCAATAGGTGCAGGTAGTACAATGACAAATAATGTAACTGCAACCACACAATCTGTACCTATTCAAACACATATTCCAAATTCTCCTACGGGATTAGATGTAAAAACAGCATCTGACACATCACTAAATCTTATCTGGACCACACCATCTGATAACAGCGGAGCTGCAATAACTGGTTATCTCATACAGAGAAATGGTACAACTATTGTAATCAATACTGCTTCAAACAAAACCGCCTATTCTGATACAAACCTCTTGTCATCTCACCAGCAAACATACCAAGTTGCTGCTTGGAATAGTATAGGACTGGGCACATTTTCAAATCCAGTCTCTGGAATTACCAATTTTACCATAACTTTACCTTCTGGTAACGGAACAAACCAAACTTCTACAAATTTGGGTAAACTAATCTCAGATTTGGAACATCAACGTAACCAGTATTAAAACAACAAAGACAAGAAACTCTAGTTATAATTCATGACTGCCATGTTCAAATCAAGAATGCATCTTCAGAGAATAAAACAGCAAGTTATTCAGGATTGTAAAGTAACGATAAAAGAATCCAGAACAAAATATGCTGATTTAAAAAATCAACTAAACACAGAATTGGCAAAACTCAAGGCTCAACTCAAACTACAATCAGATGAAGACAAAAATGAAAAACATTCTAACAAGGAAACAAAACATTCTGAAAATGAAACAGAGAATTCTGAGAATAAAATCAATCAACAAGAAAACATGACAGAGCACTTTTAAGCTGAAATTGCCTAATTTACAAAATAACATAACACAACATCTCAAGATAAGCTCAGAAAAACAAGATGGTAAAGGTAATCAAGGCAAACATGATAATCAAGGCAATAACAAAAACAACAATTAAAAATATAATTTAGTGAAAACTGTTCTGTTTGCCTTTCCCAAGATCTTATTCTATTGCAATATTTTTTCCAGTCTTTGTAGGTATTGTAAGGGTTAGCACACCATCACGATATTTTGCAGATGCTGCTGGATTCTCATCATCTTTTACCTCGATTGGCAGTCTTATCTTCTTGTCAATTGAGCGTGGTCTCTGTCTCCAAATTACTGTGCCCTCTACTTCATCTTCTCTTGTTGCTACAATTGAGAGAATGTTACCGTTTAGTCGTAATTTGATCTCTTTTTTGTCAAATCCTGGCATGTCTATTGCTACCACCAGACTGTCATTTTGCAGTATCATGTCTACTGGGGGAAGAATAAACTCGTAGAATTCACGTGACTTGTTGCCTATCTCTTTCATGACTTCTTTTACCATGTAATGACCAATGCCCATGTAGTATCATTTAGCGCTTTTTTGATTATTAAACCTTAGTCAGATTGGCTCTATGGTACAAGTTCTATCAAAATAACGAGCCTGTCAAATTCACAATTTATCTACTGCCCTATTTAATAGGACTCTGATGATTATTGTTATAGAGGGCTTTGACCAGGCGGGAAAAAAAACCCAGTCAAAATTATTATCTGATTTTCTAAAAACTCGGAACAAAAAATCTATAGTATTTAGTTTCCCAGACTATACAACTCCGATTGGAAAAGAGATAAAGAATTTTCTTGGCGGCAAGCGCAAATTTCCACCACAGGTAATACACTGCCTTCTTGCAGCAAACAGGTGGGAACGATCAAAGGACATCAAAGACGCACTAGCAAAAAATTATGTTGTTATCATGAATCGCTATTACCAGTCTAATCTTGTATATGGAACAGTAAACGGACTTGATCTAAAGTGGCTTGAAAACCTTGACTTGGGTCTTCCAAAAGAAAATATCGTAATACTGCTTGATGTCAAGGTATCAGATTCATTTTCCAGAAAAAAACAAAAACGTGATAGATTTGAAAAAGATAAAACATTTGCACTCAAGATTGCAAACACATACAGAAAACTTGCAAAGAAATATCACTGGAATATTGTAAACGCATCACAAGAAAAATCTCTAGTACATCAACAAATAAGAGATATCGTATCAAAACATATCAGGTGAAAAAAACATGGCTAAAAAATATCTCCAGATAGTAGACCCGATTCATGATTTCATTACGGTATATCCACATGAATTGGAATTGATAGATTCACCAGTATTCCAGAGACTTCGAAGGATACGACAACTTGCTGGTGCACATCTTGTTTATCCAGGTGCACAACACTCAAGGTTTGAGCATTCACTTGGAACGATGCACATTGCAGGCCAGGCAGCAAACGTACTAAGAGACAAGGGACATCTTGATGCAAACGATTCTGAAAATATACGAATGGCAGCACTGCTGCATGATATTGGTCACGGGCCATTCTCACATCTATTCGAAGAGGTCTTGCAAAAAAAGAAAAAAAAATCTCATGAAGACATTGGACAAAGACTCATACTGGAATCAGAGATTGGTGACATAATAAAAAAATCAGGATTTGACAAGACATTTCTTGGCAAGCTTGCATTTGGCAATTCCAAGTACCAATTCATGAATGAAATAATCTCTGGCGGACTGAGTGCAGATATGATGGACTATCTTTTGCGTGATGGTTATTTTACAGGTGCAGAACATGCCAAAGTGGATTTTATGAGAATAATCCATTCACTTGATGTTCATGACAAGAAACTTTCACTTGACAAGTCTGCTCTCCACTCTTTTGAATCCATGATGATATCAAGATACCAAATGTTCAAGGCAGTATACTTTCACAAGACTGTGCGATCTGCAGAAGTAATGCTGATACAATCCATGGCACTTGCAGACAGCGAAGTTGGGCTGACTACAGATGACATAGAAAACTATGTCCAGATGACAGATGAATTTGTCATATCCAAGACTTGTCTCACTTGAGCCAAAAAATACAGATCTTAAAAGAGCAAGGCAACTTGCAGTAGAATATCAAGAAAGAAAACTGCTCAAGTGCGTTTATGAAAAAATCTTTACTCGCCCAAGGATGGGAAAAGTAAATGTAGAAAATCTACAAAACGAGATTGCCAAAAGATCCAAGGTAGACAAG
>CAVQVB010000008.1:0-53597 GCA_963716995.1 uncultured Nitrososphaerota archaeon | reverse complement strand
CTTGCTTTAAAGCTTAGTCTGAAAATTCAAGAGCAACATTTTCTTTCATCAATTTTGTCATTTCGTCAGAATTTTTGGAATTGGCCAATGCCCACATTGTTTTCACAAGAGCTGTCTCAGGTATCATATTTCCAAGTGGTATAACTCCAAGATTCAAAAGATCTCTTCCACTATCATATACAGTCATTCTTACCATTCCATCAATACATTGCGAAGTCATTCCAATGAATAATCCATTTTTCTTTGCTTTTTCTATTGATGCATACATTGTTTTTCCAACATGTCCAAGTCCAGTTCCTTCAATGATTATTCCTCTATATCCCGAATCTATGGCATATTCAATGATCTTGGAATCAAGGCCTGGATAATATTTCAGCAACAATACATGTTCATCAAACTTGATTCTAGGCATGTATTCTCTTTTTGGAATATCAAACATCTTGTCTTTTTCAATGCTTTTTGATTTGACGATATATGCAGGAGGACCACCTATTGTTTTGAATGCATCTCGTCTACTAGTGTGGTTCTTTCTTACACGTGTTGCCCAGTTACAAGCAATTTCATCATCGCTTGAACTATTGTGCATTATTACAAAAATTCCAGGAGCATGTATCTCTGTCAAAAATATTGTAGCAGCAATTAGATTCAATGCAGCATCTGAAGATGGTCTGTCTGATGATCTCTGCGAACCTACCAATGCAACCGGTTTTGGAAATCCTGCTAAAGAAAATGCTAACGCTGATGCTGTATATTGCATAGTGTCTGTGCCATGAGCTACTATGATTCCATCGTATTCTGATTTAGAATAGGAATCAAGTTTTTCTGCAATCTTTATCCAGTGTTGGGGAAGTAAATTTTCAGAATATTCTGAAAAAAGTACTTCAGTGTCTATGTTTGCAATGGTTGCAAGTTCAGGAACACTTGCATTGAGCTCTGCAGCATTGAGAGCCGGAGTGACTGCACCAGTTCTATAGTCTATTCTGCTTGCAATAGTTCCTCCTGTTGACAAGAGGAGAATTTTTGGAAGTTTTGGATTTTGCTGTGAATTGTATGTTATTTCTTTTTTTATTGCAGGTTCTGCTTCTATCTCTATTTTTTTTATCTTGTCAAGTTCTAACCCAATGTTGTATCCACTCTTTAGTTTCAAAACAATGTGGTGGTCATCACTGTGTTCATATCTTGGCATTATGACTCCTGAATAAATTGAATCTGAGTAAATCTTTACCTGACTTCCTATTGTCTATCTTGTTACTTGTAAGAAATTCTAACCCTTTGCCCTTGTATCCAAATTGTGACATCTACTAGAACTAGAAAAGTTATTTTATTAAAATTACCTATAGTAAGGAACTGCGACTTTTTCGCCTATCTTTAATTCTTTTTGGGTCTTTACTTTTCTCACAGCCTCTTCAAAATGCCTCATGGTTACCTTTGCCTCTGTAGCCTGTTTTTCAGCTTCTTTTTGATCAGGATACTTGTCAAGAAACTCGTGTATTACAAGTGATACTGCGGTGTTTGCTATTGATGCCACATCTGCACCGCTCATTCCATCTGTTGCTTCTGCAATTTTATCAATGTCTACAAAGTCTGGATTCTTTATGCCATTTTCCATTGATTCTCTTATTACTGGAATCTCCTTTGTATTTATCGCCAAAATCTTTTTCCTTCCTTCTTTGTCTGGCAATGGAACAAGTATTATCTTATCAAATCTGCCAGGTCTTAGTAATGCTGTATCTATCATGTCTGCTCTGTTGGTTGCAGCAAGTACTACAACTCCGTGCAAACTCTCTATGCCGTCTAATTCAGTCAAAAGCTGGCTTACTACTCTTTCTGTAACTGCTGTCTCTCCTCCAACTCCACGTATTGGAGCAATGGAATCAATCTCATCAAAAAATATTACACATGGTGATGCCTGTCTTGCACGTCTGAATATTTCTCTTATTCCACGTTCTGATTCTCCTACCCATTTTGATAATAATTCTGGTCCTCTTACAGAAATAAAATTGGCTTCACTTTCAGTTGCAACAGCTTTTGCCATTAGAGTTTTTCCAGTTCCACTAGGACCGTGCAACAATATTCCTCTTGGCATTCTGTGTCCTAACTTTGAATATAGAGTAGGATATTTCATTGGCCATTCTACAGCTTCTTGTAACTCACGCTTGACACTTTCTAGTCCGCCAACTTCATCCCAGCTTACATCTGGATTCTCAATGAATACTTCACGCATTCCTGATGGGGTAACTTCTCTGATGGCATTCTGAAAATCGTCGCCGTTGACTATTAGTTTGTCAAGTGTTTCTGGTGGAAGTTTCTCATCTTCCATGTTTAATTCTGGAAGTAATCTTCTAAGACATTTCATTGCAGCTTCCTTACACAAATATTCTAAATCAGCTCCAACATAGCCATGGCTTATTGAAGCAATCTTGTCTACGTTAACATCGTCACTTAGTGGCATGTTTCTTGTATGTATCATCAAGATGTCTTTTCTACCCTTCTTGTCTGGTACCTTGATCTCAATTTCTCTATCAAATCTTCCAGGTCTTCTAAGAGCTGGATCAATTGCATTTGGTCTGTTGGTTGCAGATATGACAATTACTTTTCCTCTGGCCTCTAGACCATCCATTAGAGATAGTAATTGGGAAACTACTCTTCTTTCTACCTCTCCTGTAACTTCTTCTCTTTTTGGAGCTATGGAATCAATTTCGTCAATAAATATGATGGATGGTGATTTTTCTTTTGCCTCCTTGAAAATTTCTCTTAGTCTCAGCTTCACTTTCACCGTAAAACTTGCTCATTATCTCTGGCCCTGATATGCTAATGAAGTGTGCATTACTTTCATTTGCAACTGCTTTTGCAAGCAATGTTTTACCAGTTCCTGGAGGTCCGTATAACAACACTCCCTTTGGAGCTTCAATTCCAAGTTTTTCAAAAATCTCTGGGTGTCTTAGTGGAAGTTCTATCATTTCACGAACTTTCTTAATTTCGTCAGTTAATCCTCCGATATCCTCGTAGGTTACTTGTGGTACACCACGAAGGGTCTCTCCTTTTTCTGCAATATGGAATACTGTCTTTTGTGTTACAAGCACAGCATCAGCTGCTGGTGTAACTCCAATGACTTGAAAAGTTAGCCTTCCTCCAAAATAAGGAACCATCACATTATCTCCTTTTATCAATGGAACACTTTCTAATGCATCAGCAAGATATCTTTCATCAATTGGCGGTATTGCTTCAAGTGGGGCTACAACCACTTTCTCAGCAGCTACTGCCTTGATCTTTCTAACAGCAACAGTGTCACCTATTGCAATTCCTGCATTATTTCGAACTAGTCCATCTACTCTGATAATCCCCTTTCCTTCGTCAGAAGGATAAAGTGGTAAGCATTTGGCTACAGTTCTTCGTTTTCCCTTGATTTCAATAACATCACCTGTTGAAGCTCCTAGTGAATCCATGGAATCATAATCTATACGTGCCACTCCTCTCCCTACGTCACGAGTGTAAGCCTCAAGTACCTTAAGGGAAAGTGCGTTCTGGCTCACAGATTTAGCACCCTCAAACTAATTTTTATACCTTTGTCGTCTTTGATCCGGATCAAAGGATCAGAAGATTAAAATTTACAAGATAAACCAAAATTGGTACTTTGGGTAAGAGACCGTTAGTAAGAAGACGAGGTAGGGGTGGAATGCAGTTCCGTGCAGCTTCTACTGGTAAGTTACTTCCAGCCAAATATCCTCGATTCCAGTTGGCAGAACAACACGAAGCCAAAGTGGTGGATATTGTTCATGAGACAGGAAGAGATGCACCTCTAGCCAAAATTAGATTTGAAACTGGCTTGTTGTCTTTTATTCCATCTGTTCTTGGTACTAAAATTGGTTCTAAATTTCAATTTGGTTTAAAGTCTGGTATTTCTCCAGGTAATGTTATCAGTGTACAAAACATTCCTGACGGTACTATCGTATGTAATGTAGAGAAGCATTTTGGTGACGGTGGAGCAATAGTAAAATCTGCTGGAACCTATGCAACAATTTTCTCACATAGCTCTGAAGGTGTAACACTAAAACTTCCATCTGGAAAATTCACTACCCTTAATCCGCAGAACCGTGCAATGATTGGAGTTCTTGCTGGAGGCGGTGTAGGTGATAGACCATTTATGAGAGCAGGACCTGCATGGAGAAGAAAGCGTTCAAAGGGACACAAGTATCCAATAGTAAGAGGTGTTGCACAAGCTGTTTATGTTCACCCACACGGTGGTGGAAGACATCAACACGTTGGAAGAAGCTCTACAGTTTCACGAAACGCTCCACCTGGACGTAAAGTCGGAAGCATCGCAGCTAGAAAGACTGGACGCTCCAGAATGAAAGAGCGAGCATAATTCCTCAAGACTAAATACTAGTTTTAAAAAACATGATACCATGAATTCAAAGAGAGTTCATCTTTTAGTAAAAGGAAGAGTACAAGGTGTTTACTTTCGTCAAGGAATGATGGAGACTGCTGAAAAAAATAATGTTTTGGGTTGGGTCAAAAATCTCCCAGATGATAGAGTAGAAGCCATCTTGGAAGGAAATGATTCAAACGTAGATGCTGTAGTAGAGTGGGCTAGGTTTGGTCCTGCTGGAGCAGTTGTAAAAGAATTAACAGTTACTGAAGAAAAACATGTTGGAGAATTCACTAATTTTACAATTCATTCTTAATGAATGCTAGTATATGCATTCAACAAAAGTTCCTTGATTTCATCAAGATTGTCATTTAATTTTATTTGTATTTCTTTTTCTGGTTCTTTTCTATCTTTTTTTATCTTTATGATGACTGAATCTCGTTGTGGCTCTATGTCTGCAAAACTTCGAAATTTGATTGATTTTGCAAATACAATTCGATGCATACGAATGTCTTCGATTACATTTTTTCCAAGAGTCAAGCAATAATTACGAAGTTCATCAAATAGGGTTGCTACACTGGAAGGCATACTTGATCTAAATTCGTCATAAGTTCTCGACTTTCCTGAGATTAATCCTTCCATGTTATTCTTGTTTGATTTAAGAATATTAAGGTAGTAGATCCGCTAGTTCCAGTCTAAACAAGCGGTCTCATCTCAAGTCAAGCAAGATCCGCCACGTAGACGAAGCAGCGTGGATGCTCTACCTTAGGATTGCTCCCTCCCGGACCTCATCCCTTTCGGCAGTTAGAACTTGAGAGTTATCCCTTCGGACAACTTCAGTCCTGTATCCACCCGCTTCGGCGTGATTTCATATCCGCAAGTCAGGCAAGTACCGTCTATCTAGAGATTTATCCAGCAGTTACTGGTCTCTGCATATAGCCGGTTTCAGAGACAGGGCACGGCTAGCGCCCCAACCCTACCTACTACCAAATTTATTGTAATACAAGTTCTTTATCTGCATTAGGATTTAGTTCAATCGTAGATTGGCTAATGTACTACATACTGAACATATGTCTCCTGTACATTCACTTCCGCACTTTGAACAAGTTTTCCATTCTGAATTGTTAGAGTCTTTGAGGGTAGACGAAATCTTCAAAATTGACTTGAACATGTTATTTTTGATTCCACTATGGGTCTTTTCTAGGGAATTTAGAAAATTGCGAATTTCTGTTCTAATTCCTTCATTCATGTGAGGACATTCTTCTGACTGGAATGGAATTTCATTTGTAAAAGCATAGAAGACAATTTCGTTTTCATAAATTTCATAGAATGGTTTTATCTTTCGTATCTTGTTTTCGGAAGTATCAGGATCCATCCAGCCAATTTTTTTTGTGTCCCCTGAAATAATATTGATTATGAAAGTCTGTAACATATCATCCATATTGTGACCTGTTGCTATCACATCAACTTTTAGATCAATTGCACCAAAATCTATTGCTCTTCTTCTTAATACCCCACATATGGAACACGATGAAATTTTTTCACCGTTTCTATGTTCTAATGTCTGTTCTAAAGTTGTACCAAAAAGCGAATTGTATGGATATACTTTATGTTCTACATCTATTTTTTTACAAAACTCCTCTACAATCTTCAGAGCTTCATCCCTGTATCCTGGAATTCCTTCATCTACTGTAATAGCTTTTAATGTAAAATGATGATCCAAAGAAATTTCTTTGAGTACTTGTAACAATGAAAGCGAATCTTTTCCTCCTGATACCGCAACACCAACTACATCACCAGGTTTTATCATGTTATACTTGGACATTGTCTTTGTAGTTTTGTGTACAATTGATCTTGAAAAACAACTGGAACAAAGATTTTCTCCAGAATATTTTCTTGAATAAACAACTGTATTTTCACAACGATCACATTTCATGACAAACTTCTCCTACTGTATAATTTCATACTTGCCGTTTTTTCTTGCCTTGTAAATAATATCTGGCTTTGGAAATATTCCAACCTCAATAACACCAGGAATTCCTATTATTTTTGATGCAAGTTCTTTAGGATTCTGTATTTGGCCAAAATCACAATCCAATATGATGTTTCCATTCTCAGTTACAAATGGGTAACCGCGCTCTAACAGTCTTATGTGTGGCTTGCCACCGTATTCCCTTATTTGTTTGTCAGCTATGTTTCTTGCAAATGGATGTACCTCTACAGGTACATCTCGATCAAGTTTTTTGACAAATTTTGATTCATCAGCAATTATCACAACCTTTTTTGCGATACTTATCAAAATTTTCTCTCGTAACAAAGCACCTCCACCGCCTTTGATCATGTTTCCTTTTGCATCTATTTGATCTGCACCATCAAAGACCAGATCGATATGATCAATCTGATCTGCTTCTATTATTGAAATTCCTCCCTTTTCTGCTTCCATCTTGATCTGCAACGATGTAGGTATTGCCTTGACAAAAAATTTGTTCTTTTTAATGTATTGTGATAATAGCCTGACTATTGCAGTTGCAGCTCTTCCACTCCCAAGGCCTATGACAAAATTGTTTTTGATCATTTTTAATGCCTGTGGTGATAATGCCTCAATGGCATCATCTACTGTCAATTATTCTACCTCTACTTGTTCTAGTTTTGATAATGCCTTCATTATTTCGCTTTTTATTTTATCCAAATCCTTGTCATCATCTTCTAACTTTTCTTCTTCTGGTATTTTGATTGCTGCTGGAAGCTGTATCTTTCTTTCTGGCTCTTGTTGTATTAATTCTGGCAAAATCTCTTCTGTTATGTTTTGTATGCTAGGCTGAGGAATCAATATTGGTTCTTCAATTATTATTGGTTCTGTGATTACTTGAGGAATTTGTGGTTCTACATGTACAGGTCTTATGAGATCAGCAGGAAACTGTGGAATTTTATTTGTGATCTCTGTTAAGGTGCTCAGTTCTACAGTTCTGTGTTTCTCATATGTTGGAACCTCAATTGGAGGTAACCATTCAGGTGTTCTTTCTGATTTTATTATTTTTTCCTCTTGAACTGTAATCTTTTCTTTTTGAATCTCTATTTTTGGTTCTATTTTCTTGATTTGAGGATTTTCTAGTACTGTCTCTACAGTCCTTTCCGCTTGTTTAGGTTGAGTAACTGTGTTTATTGTAATCTTTGAAGAAATTTCGTGTAATCTCTGATCTAACTGTGAAAGTTTATTGTCCATTAGTGAAATCAAACTATCTCCAACTGGACCTAGATCTGGATACCTGCTTGCAACTTCAAGTTTTTCAATCTTGGTAATGACTATTCCAAGTTGATGTTGATAACGAAGCAAAAGTTTGTCTTTTTGTATTCTTGTAACATCTGACTCTTGTTGGTGGAGTCTTGTAATGGTTTTTGAAAGTATTTCTTTTTCCATTATTAGTGAATGTAATTGATTTGTGATTGCAGAATTAATAGTTGGAGTTTGTTTATTGCGTTTTATTTTTGGAATCTTGTCGAATGCAACTGCGGTGCATGCGCCTGCAAGAGAGCTAAAAACTAGCGCTATTTCTTCCATTTAGGTGTACCATTTGATCCAGTTGTACTTTCTTATTTTAGCCTCAGGAAAACCACAGCTAGCGCATCTTTTGTGTCGTATGTGATAAGCATTCTTTCCACATCTTCTACATCTAATGTGTACGTGTTTTCTTGTATAGCCTCCCATTGAGGTAGTACCTTTAGTCATAATACACTCACTTTGGTGGAGGAGATATGATTACTACGTTGTCTCCTCTGACAACTATGGTACCAAGGCTTTTTGTCTCGCCTTCAGAAGGAATTTCTTCTGAAGATTCAAGTAGCAGGTTCATGTGTTGGTCAAAACCATGAAGGTTGCCTCTTATCACTTTGCCGCCTTTCAGCTTGATAAGTACAACCTTGTTTAGGCTTTCATCAAGTACTTTTACTGCCATATCTACTGACATTTATTTCACTTATTACCCACTCTATGGAGGGTATATATTAAAATTTCATTGGTGAAATTTTCGACCTGTTCCAGTGAGGCAAGTTTGACTTGCTTTCACTAAATTTGTGATTATTTCATTTAAAATCGCTTTTCCATCCTTTAATGTGGCTATAGTGGGATCTCCCCAGACGCCATTTTTTGTTACTGAAATAAATGACTTGTTTGCCTTTCTGCCTAGCCTACTCAATTCCGCCTTTGACAAGTTACCCGGAATGAATCCTTTTTCAGCCTTGTTCATCCATACTTTATCTGATATTGCTAACATGATGGATGTTTCAACAAATCCTGCATGATCAAATTTCTCTTTCATAAAATGCCAATATGAATAAACAAAGATACGTTGTTTGATACCTGTTTTCTTGGAAATTTTATCTGGTAGTTTTTTTAATGCGTTTAGATTTCCATGATGACCATTAAGGATGATGACTGTATCAATGTGGTTTTTTGATAATGAGACACACAATTCGACTAGAGTTTTTTCTAAAGTGGAACTTGATATACTCAAATTGAAAAATGGATGATGTTCAAAAGAAACTCCATATTGAAGAGTGGGTAATAATAAAAATCCATTTTTCTCTGAGACCTGTTTTGCTATGTATGAAATTATATCCGAATCAGTGGATATGGGAAGATGAGAACCATGTTGTTCAATTGATCCGACCGGAATTAATGCAACTGATCTACTCCTTGTTAGTTTGAGAATATCCGTATTTGTGAGGTCTCTTGCTATCATCTAGATCTCTTGGGTTTGACATGTACCTTACCCCAATATACCTCTAATCTTCCATCAAGGTGCATTTTTACAGCTTCTAGCAATGTACTAGCTTCTAATTTTTGACCTTTCTTTTTCAATGATTCTAAAGTTTCATCTTCATCTATGGCAAAAGCATCTTGGAAAATTATGGGGCCTTGATCCAAGTCTTCAGTTACATAATGTGCGGTACATCCCACAATTTTTGCACCACGTTCGTATGCTTGGACATAGGCAAAAGCACCAGGAAATGCAGGCAAAAGTGATGGATGTATGTTAATAACTCTGTTGGGATATCTCCATACAAAGTTGGGAGAAAGTATTCGCATGTATCTTGCAAGTACTATCAGGTCAACATCAAATTTTTTTATGATTGAAATTATTTTTTCTTCTGCTTTTGCCTGATCTTTTTCATCTACTATGACAAATGGAATATTTGCTTTTTTTGCTAAAGGTGCTAATGTATTTTCAGTGCCTATTAGAACTACGATCTCTCCTTTGATCTTACCTTTTGTTCTTGCATCTAGAATAGCTTCAAGACAATGGGGTTCTTTTGTTACAAGCACTGCTACTTTCTTTCTTTTTGATACTTCATAGTGAATATTGACTTCCATTTTGAGATTCTTTGCTAATCTCTCGGCTTCTTTACTGAATTTCTTTGCATCTAGTTTTTTTGTAAAAGATGCTTCTAGATACATTCCAAAAAGTCCCTTTACCACATTTTGATTAATTTTTTCTATGTTTCCATTATTTTGAAAAATGAAATTAGTAAAACCTGCTACTACACCTTCGTGGTCTTTTCCAACTACAACAAGTTCTACAATTGTCTTATCCATCCTAATTGTTAGACATATTGCACTTATTAATACTTAAATAGCCTTTTGGAATATGACGTATTGTAAGAATGCTAGTCCAACTAGATATTGTAATTCTGTAATGTGTTGTTGAATGGAAGATAGAAGTTTTTCAAATTTTAATTCAAATGAGGAAGAATGATGGACAAACAAAAGACTACTCATCGAGCACATAATAGGGGAAATAGTTATGATCACAATAACCCTATAAAAATTTGCAAAGTATGTTCTACGATAGGTGACTGGCATTGCTATGAGTGTTCAAATAACTTTTGTAGCGTTCATTTTCGTAATCATAAAGAAATGCAGCTTTGTATAGTTCAATAGATGCGGGAGGTGGGATTCGAACCCACGAACTCCTAAAAGACAGGGTCCTAAGCCCTGCGCCTTTGACCAGGCTTGGCAACTCCCGCATGCACCATGACTTTTAAGACAAATTTATCTATTGTTGATGGTCTGTATGGCGAAATTATTTGGAACTAATGGTGTCAGGGGGGTATTTGGGGAAGACCTTACCCTTGATTTTATCTCAAAAATTACTCTATCAATTGCAAGTTTTTTCAAAAAAGGACCAATTTTAGTAGGCTATGATGGAAGAAAATCAAGTGTAATAATATCAAAAATAGTAACAGCTGCACTAAGTTCCACAGGTCTTGATTCTGCAGTATGTGGCTTGGTTCCTACACCTTGTTTGCAGTTTGCTACAAGACAACTTGGCTATAATGGTGGAATTATGATAACCGCATCGCATAATCCTCCTCAATATAATGGAATGAAGGTTATTGCAAAAGATGGAATTGAAATTTCAAGAGAATCTGAACTCCAAGTAGAAGAAATTTATTTTGCAAAAAAATGGAAAACTTCAAAGAAATTTGGCTCAATAATAAATGAGTCACGTGCTATTAGCACATATCTTTCTGGAATAAAGAAACAAGTTAATGTAAACAAAATCAAATCACGAAAGCTCAAGATAGTACTTGATCTTGGTAATGGTGCTCAAGCAGTAACGGCTCCTACTTTATGTAAGAATCTTGGATGTGAGACAATTCTAATAAATGAAAAGATAGATGGCAATTTTCCAGGTCGTGGCTCAGAGCCAACGCCTCAAAATTTGAACAATCTTTCCAATATGATAATAAAATCAAAAGCTGATCTTGGAATAGCATTTGATGGTGATGGTGATAGAAGTATTTTTTGTGATGAAACAGGAAAAATTCTCACAGGTGATAGGTCTGCATTACTTTTATCACAATACATTCTAAAGAAACAACCCGAGTCTAAGATAGTTACATCTGTCAACTCTACATCTGTAATAGAAAAAATAGCTGCCAATTCAAAATCTAAAGTTTTACGAACCAAAGTGGGCAGTGTTGAGGTTTCACGTAAAATGGTGAAAGAAAATGCAATTATTGGTTTTGAAGAAAATGGGGGATTCATGTATGGTGAGCACAATCAAGTTAGAGATGGTTCTATGACTATGGCCATCTTGCTTGATCTTCTAGCAAGTAGCAAAAATTCTTTATCTCAAGAAATGGATATGCTACCTCCATCTTTTACCACCAAAGGAAAAATAGAATGCTCAAAAGATGATTTTAAAAAAATAATTAAAATTCTAAAAGCAGAGCCTTACAAAAAAGATCTTACTGACGGAATTAAACTGTCATTGGATGATTCTAGCTGGATTATGGTGCGATTAAGTGGTACTGAACCAATAGTGAGACTCTATGCAGAATCCCACTCCCAATCTAAATTAGATGATATTTTTGAAAAATACCTGCAAAAGGTAAATGCTGCACTCGACAGATAACTCCCTTCCCTCAACTCACTTTCATCATTTAGAAAATACTTTAGACAGTAGTAAAACGCTTGCGGTAGAGACTACAAAACCAATTCAGATTCATTACAAATTAACAGATAAACACTAAACTGGTACAACAATTAATCAATATTCAGAAACTGGTTCTATAAACAACTAAACTGATTTTACTCGTGATTATTTATTTAATATATTCCGCCAGCATGCTACCACATGAATTACAACCACTTGATTTCTTGCTGTCTAGATTTTTTAACCTTATAGCGTATCCAAAGTGCACAGCCGCAATTACTGCTATCGCAGTTGCTCCTAGAATAAACCATCCCCATCCTGGTATTGCGTTTCTGCAGCTTCTCTGCAAGCCAAATATCAAAGAAGCAGTACCACCTCCAGCAAACCCTGTAATTGTTGCAGCGGTTACCACATCATCCATGCTGCATCGGCATCAGCTTTTGCTGAAGCAAGATCTTGAAGTTTACCTAGGCATGGTTGTAAATCACATGGTGAAGACATGACTAGTGAATGTACGGTACTTCATAATATAGTTTTTTATTATTCTAGGTATACGTATTCTATATTACTATAGTATGGTATGATGTCATATATGCGAATGTCTTAAATAGAAAAGTACGGTACAGATGTGAGCGTGATTGTATGCAAAGAGGGATCGAAAAATTAGATCTAAAGTTTGAACCTAGTATCAAGATATTACTACGTATTATGCGATCAATACGTGAACATAGTGTATATTGGAAAAACTGCTTTGGCTACGGAGTCAAACATCAACTATGCCGTGTTGTCTAGATACATTAATTGGCTCAGAGAAAATCTGTAATTGAATTAGTTTTAATTGATGGAAAGCACTTGCAATGACTGAAAAAGGAAGAGAGTTTGCATTGAATTACATAATTTCAGCCTGCAATTTGCAATCTTGATTGATAAGATATCAACTTAATTGATAAGTTATATTTTATTGACAAGTCATCAGTTTTATTGATACTCTGTAAGCGCGGCTTATTTACTTTGTTTGTATTGTACTGGATATGCTTTACCATAACCGCGATATGTTGTGTGAAACACACGACATGGCTTATCCATCGTGCGGTATGAAGATTAGGCCACTTTATACACACAAAAAGCAAAAGGAGAATATAAAATGCAAAATAAAATAAAAATTACAACTATCATAACTACACTATTGATTGGCATTATGATGTTTTCACCAACTACTATAGTACCTAAAGTTGATGCACAAACTGCTACTCAACCTGAAGCTGTGCCAGCCGCACCTACTACAATTGGTTGTTATCACTATACTACAGGAGCAAGTTGGACATCTGTATCATGTGCCACACCAGAAGAGACGAAAAATCTTCTTCCTCCTACTATAGGTAGTATTGTCTGGTGTACATGCACTAAAAGACTCATCTGGTGCCACTCAAAGTTATGGCAAAGTTAATGCAACATTTAGTGCCTATGCAGGAGAAACTGATAGTCGACAAGGAACATCAAATGCTTGGAGTATACAGACCAATACAAATACTTGGACACATACTGGATCAACTCATACATTCTGGGATCAATTTGTCGAACAAAATGACCCTAGCGATATAAACAATCGATATGCTTGTGTATGGCAAAATGATCTAAGTACCACACCTATAACATATGCTCATATCTGCATGGCAGTACCTACACAAACTTTGTCAGCAACTTTTGAAGGATATGTGGAGGGCAAGACACTCACTAACAATAACCTCTCAACCCAGTACTGCAATGTTGCACTGACTACTCAATGTTGGCTAGTAACTACATCTGACACAAACCAATTACACACACATTGGTTAGCCACTTCAGGAACAATTCTTGGAGAAGGAAATGGTTCTCAAGCTAACTTTGTATCTACTTCGACAGTCGTTACAAAAGTTACTACTGGTCCTGCTACATCTGCCACTACATTTACAGATACAGAAACAGGAGAGACAAATAACATGAGTAATGGCGCAGATTCAACATCGTGTGCATTTAGTCTTTGTACAAGAACTACAACTTCAACCAAATAATCATCCTCTTTATTTTTTTTTATATGAAAATAAAAACATCTTATGTATCAATATGTCATAATAAAAATAAAACTAATAATTAGCCTAAATACTGTTATTTTACTCTCCCTACTCATGATAATTTTAACATGTCTTTATGATTTTTCGTTTGATGATATTAATACAGAACAGTAGTAACTGTTTTAACTTACAAATAAAACATAGTTTTACAATGAAATTCTTTTTAGTTGGAGTTACTACTGTCCTATTCTCTATTATGCCATTCGCCTTTGCATCAGGTCTTGATTCGATAGAAACTAAATTGCAAGAAAATGTTGACATATTTACATTGTCTCCACTAAAACAATTTCAATCTGGAATATCATTACAACATATTGAATGTCGTAATGGACTGGAATTAATCTTCAAATCATCTGATGGCTCTCCTGCGTGTGTAAAACCTGACACTAAAATCAAATTGGTTGAACGTGGATGGGGAATCATACCCAATTTGACACTTACAAATAATATGTCAGAAAATAATTGTGGGCAATTCTACATTGCACCAAGAAGTAAACAGACCTCTACAATTCCGGTTCTATTAATAGACTCGAATTCAACTGCGTGTGCACGCCTCACATTTACAATTGATCGTAATTATTCAGACACAATTTGGCATCAGGTAAATTTCACTTCGGATGGTCTCATAGGTAATTACAATGTTTCAAGACATGCTAACATAATTAGCATATCCCCTGGAAAAAACTATACGCACTCATTTCAGATTACAGTTGTACCAAAGATGATTGATCTTGCAAATTTTCCAATTAGCTCAAACTTTACAATCACCTATATCATTAAACCGCTACAAAATGCCACGAGTTTCTATGATTATTCCATTCCAAAGTTGGATGTGGTGAAGCAAGTTATCCACTAGCAGTAGAGCATACTGCAAACCATGTAAATTATTCAAATTTTTCATACATTGATCAATCAATTCATTCTTGTTATGCAGGATTTCCATACATATCTACTGCAATTGATCTCATCTAGCATGAGTTATGAGAACATAACACCTCCATAACCATTTCAAACAGGTAAAAATGAATTCATCTATTCAATATACTCATTGAACTTGGTTCGGCATGTTGTTTATAGTACAATCATTAGTGCATTCAATCTAGAAAGTTAGGCGAACCTTTTGGCTCAAACAATATTATCAGATCATGTCCAGATTTAAATTTCCTTACATGTATGACATTTTTAGCTAAACATAGAAAAGAAAATCCTTAGGATACTCTGAATTGTTTGAAAGGGTTTCACAAGGGAAATACAAATTGATTAGGCCTTTCAAGTATGGATTTTAATTATTATAGATCTATTTTCTGATGTGATAGATCTAAAATAAGACCAAGTTTGTTTGATATCATGTATGAAGATATTGCGGTAATTATTTCTTCAATAAGTGCAGTCTGCAGTGCGGGCAGATTAATTTTTAATGGGATTTCTAATGTGATGCAATCAAAAGGCAAGTATTATGAAATTATGACGGATTTAAATACAGAATTTGAAGAAATAGAAAAAGAATATCCTAACAAAGAAAACTTACAAAAAGATTCGAAAGAAGTTATTAATTACAAGAGAAAATTCTGTGGATTCCATGAAAAACTTGCACATATGGCTGAGAAAAAGATTGTACCAAAAGAAATAATCTGAATATTATAAAACCAGTTTTGAGATTGCTTTAATGTATGTTAATTCTCTTCCCGATAAAGATAAGGCTATTATTTTACCCGAATTAAATAACATGAGAAGTTGGTGTGATAAACATAATATCAAACCTTACAAGCGTGATAAAGTAACAAAATATGAAGAACAACAACTTGCAAACGGAGCATACTATAGGGATGCTAAAGGTACTATTGATTCAAAACCCTTTGGTACCGCAGTATTAGTGCCTGTAGATGAACCTAATGATAGATAAATTCTAGTTTTTATAAAAAATAAGTTACCAACCTTTACTCGTAAGGTCAGTTGCTCCGCCAAGACTGGATGATTTTATGAAATTGATTACAGTTTTCAATTGTTGCTCATCTGACAAAAGCAATCTTAATCCTACTGTTGCTATTGCTTCTTGAGTTACCTTGTTTTCCTTTGCAATTTTGGTCAAATCATCCTTTACTTTATCTGCGATCCAAACATTAGATCCTGTCATATGATGAAATGATCGATACTATGATTTATCCATTTTACCAATTCTTCTTGAATTCTGGTATGAAAAAGTCAAAGGTTTTGCTATTTGTTTAAAACTATTTTTATCAACGTAAATGGCCTTCCATTTCTTCGCCCTAATCTTTGCATGAGAGTAAAAGTCAGTCTAAGGTCACTGCAACAATAGCATACGTCTTTCCATCATGCTGTCTGATGTCTGATATTTGTCTAAGATCCTTATCTATTTCTCCTTCAACAAGATAGGGAATCACAAGCAATGGTACAAATGCATTAAAATGATTTCCCCACACTCTTAATCCTGTAAGGTCATCTTCATGAACCCAATTATCCCAAACTCTTGAGGAAAACTTTTTTCCTTTTATGTCAACTAGAAACTTTCCATTAAATGAACTAACTATAAAATCAAAATTTTTGATTGCTTTTTTATCAACGATTGGTTTTCTTTTTTCATCTACAGCAATATATAATATCTGTTTTTTACGAAGAAAGTCCTCGAACATTACCTCATAATGAACATGATGACCTTTTCTTTTTGCCATAGGTTTTGTTAAATCAAGTCTTATTTCATAATGATCATTGATTTAAGCCAGATCTAAGTGATCATAATTTGATCTACATTATGCATGTTTTTCATATTTTTCTTCATAATTTTCTGATCTACAAAAGAATTGGTATTTGACAAGAAGTTTAAAGTCCAGTACAGGATATTTTTTAATAATTGAAGATATGATGATATCTTATGTCTATCACATTATCCTATCCTCAAGTAATCCAATTCCATGACGGAACACAAATTGAATTGAATGATGAAACATGGAGAAAGCGTCATTTAGTTGTTGAAACCGATAGACCTGAAAGTGAAGTACGAAGAATATTTCGCTCTGAACAATTTTCTAATGCAGGACTTGTTGAAGAAATTATAAAAGATGGACAAATAGGCGCGGGAATGATTAGGAAAAGCGGCATATGGCAAATGCACGTGAGACTTTTCTCACATGACAATCATATACAAATTGATGCTGAAGCAGAATTGTCAAATGACTATGGAATAGAACATCTAACGCATGGATGGATATCTGCTTTCAAAGGTACCTGGGATATAATCTTGAAACACTTTGGACAATTATGGGTTTATCATAAAAAGGCTAGGAAGTATGTTTCTAAGGTAATCAAGGAAGGTATGCTAAAACTTGAAGAACCAAAAACCAAGACAGATGTTGCATTGATAGTTCTGGTTGCATTAGGGAGTATATTGGTAGGTCTTGCGGTTGTATCTATGATGAGAAAATAAACAAGATTGCACTTAATTTTATTAGTTGTTTTATATAATTGGGTATGAATCACATGAGTTTCGAGATTAAAGGAAAATTAGATTTTCATATTATGAATCTAAGATCTATTCTTGTAAAACTTAGACCAAGTTAAGAAAAAATCAGATCCTAATGAAATCTTAGGTAAAACCATACTGGGAAAAGGAGTAAATGCAATCGCTAGTGAATTTTTTGAATCTAATTTTGCTGGAAAATTAGGAGAGAAATGGATACTAGGAAAGATAAAGATGCAAGACAAGCAACAACTAGATAACATAATCCGTGAACAAGAAAATTCTTTTCGTATAGTTTTGAATCAAATCAGAGATTATCTTAGTAACGTATCTATTAAAAAAGATAGAATGAAACCAGAAGGTAATAGTCATTTATTATTAAAGAAATTAGCTTCCATTGAATCTACATCTAAACTAAGACCTCAAGTGCAAAAATGTATTGGAATCATATCTAAAATCAGAGAAGAACCCTTAATCTACAATAGTGAGATTTCTTTGTTAAAAGAAAAAGAAAAGAAAGACAAACAAAGCAGCCTATTATGATGATCTAAAAAAATTGGAAGATGGACTGAGAAATTTAATCTCTTCCCGTCTAACAACAATTACGCATAATTGGTGGAAAGAAAGAATACCTGAAGATGTCCGACTAAATGCAGAAGATAGAAAAAGTAAGAATGCGCAGTCCTTTGCCTTGGCAAAGACAAGATAATCCGAATATATCCTTTGTTGATTTTAGTGATTATTCTAAAATAATTACTAGAAAAGATAACTGGAAAGATGCTTTTGAACAAGTATTTCATGACAAGGAAGTAATTTCTTCAAAACTAAAAGAATTACAACCTATTAGGCACGCTATAGCACATTCTAGAAATCTCACTTCAAATCAAATCAAAAAACTACAATTGTATTCTGATGATATTTTAAAGGCTATTCAAAATTCTAGATAATCTAATACTGATTCCTACTTGTCCACATGAATTTGAGTTTTATATGGAAAAATAACATTGGAAAACACCATCTATTTGTATTTGATGAGAAAGTCTTGGGGGTAGGGAAAGTCCAAGTTTGCGAATTTAGTTGGAATAAAGGTTCACCTTAACACTTTTAAAACCAATTGAAAAGAAAGAAAGAATGAAAATGATCCCAATGGGTGATACATCTGGCTAAGGCTTATTACGTAAAGTTTGAGGTGCCCACTGACTTGGTTAGCCCAATATACGAGGCTGTAAGAGTCGCACATCAAAGTGGTAAAGTAAAGAAAGGTACCAACGAAGTTACAAAAGCAATTGAAAGAGGAATCAGTAAACTGGTGATTATTGCAGAAGATGTAGAACCACCAGAGGTAGTTGCTCACCTTCCTATACTGTGTGAGGAGCATGGAATTCCATATGGCTTTGTTCCAAGCAGACAAGAACTAGGCAAGTCTCTAGGAATTGATGTTACCTCTGCTGCTGCTGCGATATTAGATTCTGGAGATGCTCAACACATTGTAGACCAAATTGTGGCATCGTTATCGCAGATAAAAGGTGGTCAAGCTAACAAATGAGTACTGAAGTTCCTACCTCTGCTGAAGTTATACAAATAGTCGGAAGAACCGGAATTGCTGGCGAAGTTATCCAAGTTAGAGTAAAAATACTAGATGGTAAAGACAGAGGCAGAATTCTAACAAGAAATGTTAAAGGTTCTGTACGAATGTCAGATATTCTCATATTACGAGAAACAGAACGTGAAGCGAGAAAGATTAAGTGATAAAAATTGAGTGTTCTAGTAAAGCCTTGTAGTTTTTGTAATCGACCTGTAGCAAAGGGTTCTGGTACTATGCTTGTAAAAAATGATGGTTCAGTGTTTTGGTTTTGTTCTTCAAAATGTAAAAAGAACATGCTAGTCCTAAAACGTGATCCAAGAAGACTCAAGTGGACTAACAAATATGTCAAGGGCGGAATAAAGGTCAAAAAATAAAATGACTGAACAGACGTTATTCATTGTAAAGCCCGACGGTGTAGAAAGAAAACTAGTCGGTGATATTATCTCTAGATTTGAACACAGGGGATTTAATATTTTGAAATTGAAAATGTTTACTTTTACAAAACAAATGGCAGAAGAATTCTATTCAGTGCATAACACAAAGCCATTCTTTGGAGAATTGGTTTCTTTTATTACCTCAGGAAGTGTAGTCGCAGCTATTGTAGAAGGAAATAATGCAATTGCAACAACTAGACTAATGGTGGGTTCAACCAAATCATTTGATGCTGCACTCTGGAACAATACGAGGAGACTTTGGATTGGGCATCTCTGATAATATCATACATGCTTCTGACTCTAAGGAAAGTTTTGAAAAAGAAATAGCTGTGGTATTCAAGTGAAAGTAGTTGCAAATACGACAGCCCATAGTAGCAGTTCTGGGTCACGTAGACTCTGGTAAAACATCTCTGTTAGATAAGATACGGGGTACTGGTGTACAAGCAAGAGAAGCCGGTGGCATCACACAACACATTGGTGCAAGTTTTCTTCCTACTGAAACATTAAAGAAACGTTTGTGGACCTCTTTTTGCAAAAATGGGTGGAGCAAATCAAGAAATTCCAGGTTTGCTTGTTATTGATACTCCTGGACATGAAATATTTACAAATCTACGAGCAAGGGGTGGCTCTGCAGCAGACATTGCTATCTTGGTTGTAGATGTAAATCGAGGATTTCAACCCCAAACTAACGAAAGTCTGAAAATCTTGCAGAGTAGAAAAGTTCCATTTGTAATAGCTTTGAATAAAGTTGATATGGTTTCTGGATGGAAAAAAAATCCTACAACAAAATTTATTTCACAATCAGTCAAAGAACAGGACCAATTTGTACAGACAGCACTTGATGAATTGCTGTATAATGTAGTGGGTACATTATCTGTTCTAGGATACAATTCAGAGGCATTTTACAGAGTAAAGGATTTTCTAAAAGAAGTTGCAATAGTTCCAGTCAGTGCCAGAAGTGGAGAAGGAATGCCTGAGTTACTAGCAGTCCTAGTGGGGCTTACACAACAATACATGCAGAAAAAATTGGACCAAACTGAGAAACAGACAAGGGGCATAGTTCTTGAGGTTAAAGAAGAGATTGGTCTTGGTATGACTGCAAACATTGTACTAATTGATGGTACTCTGAAAAAAAGCGATTTCATTCTAGTTGCCAAGAGAGACTCGGTAATTGTAACAAAACCCAAGGCAATACTTCTTCCAAAACCTCTGGACGAAATGCGTGATCCTAGAGATAAATTTATGCCAGTAAACGAGGTAGTTGCAGCAGCTGGTATCAAAATTGCATCACCTGATCTAGAAGGTGCACTTCCCGGAAGTCCTGTATATGCAACTACGGATGAATCAAAAATTGAAGAATTCAAAAAATTGATCGAATCTGAAATGAAATCTGTATTTATCAAAACTGATACAAAAGGAATAATTCTAAAATGTGATACTATTGGTTCTCTAGAAGCTTTGACTGACATGTTAAAAAAACAAAATGTATCCATATCCATGGCAGACATTGGACCTGTAACAAGGCGAGATGTTATGGAAGCACTTGCAATAAAAGAACGTGATAGACATTTGGGTGTAATAATAGCATTTAATGTAAAAATTTTACAGGATGCTCAAGAAGAAGCAGAAGCCAGTCACATCAAGATTTTTCATGACCAGGTAATTTACAGTCTAATTGATAACTATGTAGATTGGGTTCGAGATGATACTGCAAATGAAGAGAATGCTATTTTCCAAGAACTTACACCAATATGCAAATTCACATTTCTCAAAGGTTATGTGTTTAGACAGAACAACCCGGCAGTTTTTGGAGTGTTAGTAGATGCTGGTGTATTGAAACAAAAAGTATCTGTCATGAATTCAAGTGGTAGAAAAATTGGTGCTGTGCATCAAATTCAAGAAAACGGAAAAAGTGTTGATGTTGCAAAAAAAGGCAAAGAAGTAGCTGTCTCAATCCAAAATGTAACAGTAGGTAGACAAATATCTGAAGAAGAAGTCCTTTATTCTTTCCCGCCTTCTCCTGAAGCAAAATTGTTATTGAAAACGTTCTCCCACAAATTGAGTCCTGAGGAATTTCAAGTTCTCAGAGAGATAATAGATATCCAGAGAAAAGTTAATCCTCTTTATGCCTATTAGGCATATTTTTGCGCAAGCATGTGTAGTCCAGGTTCTCCGACTGCTCCCATTGCCTTGTCAACTGGTTCTCCATTACTAAATACGAGAAATGTTGGAATTGAATAAACTCCATATCTCTGAGATATGCCTGGAGCATTATCGACATTTACACGCGCAAATCTAATGGTCTTGTATTTTTTTGCAATTTTTTCAAAAATTGGAGACATGAATTGGCATGGACCACACCATGTAGCCCAGAAATCTACAATTACTGGTGTGTCACCAACTATGGATTTATCAAAATTAGAATCTGTAAGATCAAGAATTTCTGGTTCCTTGTACATGACTTCATCTCTTCCAACTTCTTTTTCATAATTTTTTCTAATTCTTCGTCTACCAAACCTGACTTGTTGTAGATAA
This sequence comes from uncultured Nitrososphaerota archaeon, assembly GCA_963716995.1. Classification (GTDB taxonomy): domain Archaea; phylum Thermoproteota; class Nitrososphaeria; order Nitrososphaerales; family Nitrosopumilaceae; genus Nitrosotalea. Next base: position 31,649 of record CAVQVB010000008.1, on the reverse strand, counting down.
AAGCTATTTAATAATTTAGCCTATAGATCAAGAATGAATTGCATCAAAACTGGTTTCTCTTCTTTGATCTCCATTAAATGATACGTAGGTGCCTTGATCTCCATTTTGAAATGATGTTTTTCAACATTAATTTCTTCTCCACTAACTTTTGCTAGTAGGTGATATCTATCATTTTTTGTTATTTTAACATGAAATATTTTTCCTACAAAACCGTCTGTTACTGTAAGAATAATTATTTCCTCAAGCCAGCTATATAACAAACTCTTCAGGTCCTCTGCATCAAGTATAATTTCTCTAACTTCTTTGTTCTCAACCGACTTGATATCTACAATTGTATCTACAACTGATATGCCTGCATTTTCAAAGGCTTCATCAATTGTATCTCCAGTTACCTCTATGAAAGCATCTGTCATATGATCTAGATATCGATAAGCCACGAATTGATAGGTCTGCAGTGCGCTATTTATTCTAACGATGATTTTGGTAATCAGAAAGTCTAAATGCATTAGAAAAAGAATGAGACTTGAAATTGGAATTACCACGTGGTATGCGAGATATTGAATCGGTGGAATCTTCTACAATTGAATATCTACGTCAAAAATTCATTGAGACATCAAATTTATTTGGTTTTCAATTCATGGAACCATCACCAATTGAATTGTTATCTGTAATAGAAACAAAAAGCGGTCCATCAATAAAAAATGAAATCTATTACTTTACTGATAAAGGAGACCGTGAAGTAGCATTACGTTTTGATTTTACAATCGGTCTTACACGTTTTGCTACATCTCAAAAATCTATGCGATTGCCTGCCAAAATCTCGACATTTGGTGGTGTATGGCGTTATGATGAACCGCAAAAAGGTAGGTACAGGTTCTTTCATCAATGGGACATAGAGATCTATGGAGAACCAAACATAGAATCAGATGCTGAAATAATTGATTTTACATCTAAGTTTCTAACCAGATTGGGACTTGGAAATATTGTAATTGATATCTGTGACAGAGAGCTTGTAGAATCCTATGTGAAAGATGTTTTCAAGTCTGATTCACCTGATGTGATTGGAGATATTCTAAGGGCTGTTGATAAAATTCAAAAAAAGAGAAAGCAAGACATCATTAAAGAATATCAAGAAAAAGGTTATTCTGTACCAGAATTAGAACAAATTCTTAAATTTTCTGAGATCAAGGGACTTCCTGATGAAATAGAAAAACAGATTGATACTAGTAAAATAAAAAACTGGGATAAAATTTTACAACTATTTGATACTTTAAAAAATCGTGGCGTAAATAATGTCAGAATAAATTTCGGTATAGTAAGAGGTCTTGATTACTATTCTGGAATTGTTTTTGAAGTGTTTGAGACCGATTTTGGTGCAGGTGCGCTGGTTGGTGGTGGAAGATATGATACATTGACTAGAGCCTTTGGAAGAAATGATCTTGGTGCTACTGGTGCAGCTGGTGGAGTGGAGAGAATTGCATTGTTATTGGAAAAACAACAAGTATCTACAAGGAACTCTGAATCTAGAATATCTGTAGTTTTTGTTAATAGTGATATGCAAAAAATTGCAATTGGCATTGCATCTAAACTGCGCCTCAAAGGTATTCCTACAGATGTGGATCTATCTGGGAAATCTCTGAAAAAACAGATGGAAATCGCTTCTGTTTCAAAGCGTGTCATAATAGTAGCACCAAAAGAGTATGCTGATAACTATGTAATAATTCGCAATATGGAAGATGGTTCTGAAAGACAGATACAACTTGATATTATGTTAAATGATGTAAAATCTAGTCTTCAACTCTAAAGGCTTTAGTCATCATTACTAGCTCGGGACCATTTGTGAGACCTCCTACAACTATTGCCTTGTTATTTACCAACATGCCTGAAGATAGATAGGGAGATCCACCGTTGATGGTTGCAGGTTCTAACTCTATGCCTAGTACATGTGATATTGCCTTGATATCTTCCTCCTCTGTAGATGGATGAATGATTCCTCCTTTGGAATTTGCTACCGTCATTGCACCAGTCTGATGATATCCTGCAACTCTTTTTCTTATCACGTTGACTTTTAACACATCTTCAATTTGCTTGACATATTCTGTTGGAATAAGTGGTGACACTACTGCTCCCTTGTCATTTGCACAAATTAAATTTCCTAATGCGTTGTGTTTTGTGTCAAGTATGTCTACATTAAGTCCAGTTGATTTCTTCAAGTGTGATATCTCTTCTTCGTGACAATTACGTGGTAACAATAGTCCACTGTTATTTACTACCATCATTGGTCCAAGCAATCTTGTATTTGCAACTGCTGTAAAAATATAATCTGTTTTTAAAAACTCTGCCAAATTTTTTGCTTTTGTAGCAGCAAATCCATTTGGTATGAAAACAAATTTGTCATTACACTTGGCATAGATACCTACGTTAGGATTACGATATACATCATATTTGAAAATTCCCACAAACTAGGGCGATTTGTGAAAGATATGAATTTATCTTGTATACACTTTAAATAACTAACAATAACCTCAGATATCGTGCCTATAGATCCAAACTTTCCTACAAATCATCATGTAATTGAAAAGTTCAAAGATCCATTAAGTGAAAATTATCATCTAGTATGGGGTCCTGGACGTCTTGCTGAAGCATCAACTGATCCCAAAGTAAAAGCTGATTCTCAAGCTGCAGGTGAAGAAATCAAACCCATAGGTGTACATGGTACATTTGTAGCTGTAGACTGGGATTCTTGTATTGGTGATGGTATTTGTTTGATGAGCTGTCCTGTCAAGGTTTTTGAATGGTACAAAAATCCTGGTGAGACCGGTAGAAACGACAGAAAAGATTACACTGACAAAGCAAATCCTGTGAAAGAAGCTGATTGTATTTGGTGCATGGCCTGTGTTGAAGTTTGTCCTACAAAAGCAATCAAGGTTGATCAGTTGAATCAAGATATCCATGAAAAAGAGATTGCAAAATTCACTTAGTTTTGTCTAGGTTTAAATAACATAGCCTGCGACAAAAAACTATGCCGATACCAGAAGACTTTCCAAAGGGTTACAACCCACTTGGAAAAATAAATCACACCGATGGTGAGCATTTTCACTTCAGATGGGGCCCTGGCAGATTAGCAGAAGCATCAAAAGATGAAAACTGCATCGAGTCCTTTAAGGCCAGAGGGGAAAAAATCGAACCATTGGGTGTAAGTGGTACTATGGTAGCTGTAGATTGGGATTCATGTGTCGCAGATGGTGCATGCATTGAAGCATGTCCAGTCCAAGTCTTCCAATGGTACAGAACAGAACAAGATATTCCTGCAAATAAGACAATAGATGCAACATTTGCTGGAACAGGTAGTTCTGAAAAAGAACACAGAGCGGATTACACAGACAAGGCTGATCCAATCAGAGAACATGATTGTATTTGGTGCATGGCATGCGTTTCAGTTTGCCCTCCACAAGCTATCAAGGTAGACCAATCTAACTTGGAACACCATGAGAAAGCAGCCGGAACCTTTGTAAAAATGGAATCCGGTTCTGTCAATCCACACGCACACCACTAGAATTTTTCGTCCCTTTTCTTTTTCTTATTATTCATCCTACATAGTATGTTTAGTTCTAAAAGAGACCATCTTAAACAAATTTTAACAAGTCCTTACAAAAAAAACTCGCAGAGGTCGCCTAGCCCGGCATGGCGTGGGCCTTGAGAGCCTATGTGCGCAAGCACCCGGGGGTTCAAATCCCTCTCTCTGCGCTATTATTTTTCTATATTTCCAAGTTCTGCCAATAATGCAGACAGCTGAATCTCTGGATTGGCTCCTATGATTAATCTATAATCATATTTTGCTATGGCCTCTAACATCTGCGATAAATGACTAGTTTTAATTTTATAACACTCTTCATTTAGATATTTCAAAAAGTCTGACTCTGACATTCCATAAACTTTGATGAGTTCAATCATTTTGCTTCTGGCCTCTGAAATTTTTCCCCCAAGCGCAAGTTTCAAAATGACACTTACATCGCTTGTTTTAGCAAGTCCTGCAGAAGTTTTTACATTGTCTTCATTTATTATTCCAACACTTGCTGTTGCTTGTAACATGTTTATGGAGTGACGCATATCTCCTTCTGAATGTTGGTATAACGTTTTCAAACCCTCTTGTGTATACTTTATTTTCTCTTTTTTACAAATCTCTTCCAAATGGATGATTATATCTTCTTCAGATATTCTTGTAAATCTGAAAACCGCACATCTACTCTGCAGAGGTTCTATAATCTTTGATATGTTATTTGCAATCATGATGAATCTACAATGTTTTGCAGTGTCTTCGATAATCCTTCTCAGGGCAGTTTGAGCATCTGAGGTCATCTCATCAGCTTCATCCAAAATTATGAGCTTGAAAGGAATGCTAGTATCTAAACCTGAAAATCTTGCAAATTTCTTTACTCTCTCTCTGACCATGTTGATACCGCGTTCATCAGAAGCGTTTAATTCTAAAGTGTGCTCATGCCATGACTCTCCCAAGATCTCTCTTGCAAGACACAATGCAGTAGTAGTTTTACCAACTCCTGCAGAACCGGAGAATAATAAATGGGGCATTTCTGATGTATTTTTTAAAAGAGATCGTAGACTACCGACTATTTCTTTTTGGTTTATGATTGATGAGATCTTGGTAGGACGATATTTTTCTACCCACATTGACGATTCAGTCATAGGGACATACGTCTTTCACTTACTAATAAAATTAAGTTTAAGAAATTATGTGAATTGTCACAATACGCATGAAATGCGATCCTTGGGTATTACTATTATAACCGATTGTTATTATGCTTGAAAAAAGAGATAATTGTTGAAATGGTGACTTGTTTCATGTTAGATGAGAAGATGCATTTTTTAATTATGAACAGGAACAAATTTGTACAGATGGATCCTAGATCAAATGATCGCACTAAATGGTTAACAGAATTGATCGATCGATCCCTTTAGTTGCTCAAAGGAGGATCGAGTAAATTGCACATTTCAGAACTCATACAGATACATAGTATAGGATATCGTCTACAGGATGTCAAAGTCAATTTTGTTCATGATTTGAAAATAGATGCACCATTGACATCAGTAGAGGCCAAGCAGGGTGATATGTTGAGCATATCTAGATGGATAGCCGAAGTGTTATCTTCAGAAAAATTGGTTGAAGTGCAAGATACTGATATGATTGTAGCCCTAAAGCAGGCAGTTATGAAAGAAAATGTACAGGGTGATTTTGATCTCTCTACATTGGATCTTGACTTTTACATCAAAGTGAATTCATTTACACGTAGACTTCCACAAGAAGATCGTGATAAAATAGAAAGTTTATTGAATTCTCTTGTTCGTAAGCGACAAGGAAAGATAATCCGATTGGCAGATTCATCCAAGATGACTAATGATTTAGCAAAAAAATTGACCATAGAAGAAAGAACTCTGTTTGATTATATTCATGACAACAGCGCTGAATTTAAACGACAAATAATGGACGATAAAAAATGACTACTCAATCTGAATCAATTTCTAAGAGTAAACTTCAAGATCAAGTAAAAGATTTTCTGAGTCAATTCAAAGACAAGTCTGATGTTTACAAATATGTTGATGAAATCGATCAAATGATGGCAAAGAAAACACAATACATTGTAGTTGATTACAATGATTTAGTTTCGTATCCTGAAATTGAATCTGTATTTACCACTGACCCTGATGAGATACTCAGAGCCTTTGGTGGTGCAATAAAAGATATTCTTAAAGAGCGATTTCCTCAATATGCAGAAAAGATTCGACATGATATTAGAGTAAGAATTTCCAATTATCCATCGCAGAGAAGCTTACGTGAAGTAAACGCAGAAGTTATTGGAAAAGTAATCAGTGTATCTGGAATGGTTGTTAGATCTTCTGAAATCAAACCACTTGCAAAAGAACTAGTTTACTTTTGTCCTGATAACCACAAGACCGTGAGAATTCAAGAGAAAGGTCTAGAATTCAAAGAGCCATTAAAATGTGATAATGGAAAATGTACCCACCGAGATCTTGAGATAAATCCAGAACAAAGTAAGTTTATTGATTTTCAAATGGTGAGACTGCAAGAATTACCAGAGGATTTACCTCCCGGACAACTACCTCATTATCTTGATGTCACAGTCTTGCAAGACTTGGTTGATAATGCAAGACCAGGGGATCGTATCATACTTACAGGAATTGTGAGAATTGAACAAGAACACATACCTTCTATGAGGGGAAAAAGTGGTATCTATAGACTAAGAATTCAAGGAAATAACATCGAATTTCATCGTGGACGAGGAAATAAATCCTCTAGAAGCACTGAACGAGAAGAAATCTCTCTTGATGAAGAAAGAATAATCAAATCGCTTGTTAAAAATCCGGATATCTATGATAGACTAGTTGCTTCATTTGCACCACATGTGAGTGGACATGATATCATCAAAGAAGCTATTTTACTACTAATTGTAGGATCTACTCAAAAAATTCTTGCTGATGGTGCTAAAATTCGTGGTGACATCAATGTCTTTCTGGTAGGTGATCCTGGTACTGCAAAAAGTGAGATGCTAAAATTTTGTGCAAGAATTGCCCCAAGGGGACTTTATACATCTGGTAGAGGTTCTACTGCAGCAGGACTCACAGCTGCAGTTGTTAGGGATAAAATTGGTATAATGATGCTTGAAGCTGGTGCTGTAGTATTGGGAGATCAAGGTCTTGTATGTATAGATGAATTTGATAAAATGAAACCAGAAGATAGAAGTGCATTACATGAAACAATGGAACAACAATCAGTAAGTATTGCAAAAGGTGGAATTGTTGCAACATTGAATGCCAGAACTTCAATTTTAGCGGCAGCAAACCCAATGTTTGGAAAATATGATCCTTTCAAGAACATCACAGAAAACGTTAATCTTCCAGTTCCACTTTTAACTCGTTTTGATCTTATTTTTGTTGTTAGAGATATTCCATCAAAAGAACGAGATACAAGGATTGCAAGACACATATTGAATTTACATAGGGTATCAGGAACTGATACCAAGTCACTAATTGATGTTGATATTCTTACAAAATATCTCTCATATGCAAAAAGATTTGATCCAAATCTTACTCCTGAAGCAGAAGATCTGATTCTAAATTACTATATGACAATGAGAAATGTAGAATCTGAAGGAATGATAACCGTAACACCTAGACAATTAGAGGGACTTGTACGATTGGCAACAGCAAGAGCTAGATTATTGATGAAGACGCAAGTTGATGGGGAGGATGCAGAACGTGCAATTTTTCTCATGCAGAGTATGTTGCAAGATGCTGGAGTTGATGTTAATACAGGAAAAGTTGATCTCGGAGTTCTTCAAGGACGTCCTCACAGTGAGGTCTCAAAAATGCAACTATTCATGGATGTGATGAAGTCACTTGAAGGAGATGAAAAAAGACCTGTTGAAGAAAAAGCATTTGTCAAAGAACTGATCAAGACTGGTAAATTTACAGAAGATGAATCAAGAAAATATATTAAAAAATTACAGAGAGAGTCAGCTATTTATGAATCAAAACCTGGTCATTATAACCGGGTATGAAAATAGAACAACTAGACATTCCTCCTCCTACAATTGAATTTCTCCAAAAAAATGGTTATGTCAGTCTGTATCCTCCGCAAGAAAAGACAGTCAAAGCTGGATTGCTTGAAGGAAAAAGTATCTTGGTCTCTGCTCCAACAGCAAGTGGTAAGACATTGCTTGCTATTCTTGCAATAATAAAACATCTATCTGAAAAGAGAGGCAAAATAATTTATCTCAGTCCTCTAAAGGCCTTGGCCTCTGAAAAATTTAATGAATTTAAAAAACTTGGTTCAGACGGTCTTGATGGAAATCTGAAAATCCAAATATCTACAGGTGATTTTGATATATCTGACAAGAACCTAGGCCAAAATGATATTCTTGTATTGACCAATGAAAAAATGGATTCTATCATAAGACAAGGTGCAGAATGGTTAGATCAAATAAGTCTTGTAATAGCTGACGAAGTGCATCTATTGGGCGATGATGATAGGGGTCCGACTCTTGAAATTGTACTTACAAAGCTGAAACTGTTACCACAAAAACCGCAAATACTTGCTCTAAGTGCTACTGTTACCAATGCCGACGAGATTGCTGATTGGTTAGAGTGTAAACTAGTACATAGTGAGTGGAGACCAGTTCCATTGTCAGAAGGAGTCTATGATCAAGGTATAGTTACCATGCAAGACAAGAAAAAATTCGAAGTTCAAACAAGCATTAGGGGACCGCCAGTTGACTTGGGACTTGATTCATTAAATGATGGAGGTCAAGCGATTTTATTTGCAGAAACAAGGACACGTTCTGTCTCTCTTGCTACAAAGGCATCAGAGGCTGTATCAAAAACTCTAAACAATGAAGATAAAGAAGTATTGGGAAAAATTTCACAAAAAATCTTGGATGATAATGAACATACTGAACTTGTTAAAACACTGGCAGGTCTAGTCAAAAATGGAGTGGCATTTCATCATGCTGGCCTTAATCCAAATTGCAGAGATCTGATTGAATCTGGATTTAGAAATAAAAGAATAAAGATCTTGGCATCTACGCCTACTTTGGCTGCAGGAGTAAATCTTCCAGCAAGAAGAGTGGTTATTGCTAATGTATCTCGATATGATGCAAAATATGGCATAAACAAACCAATCAGCATATTGGAGTATAAACAACTGTGCGGCCGTGCAGGTAGACCACAATATGACAAATATGGTGAGGCAATAATTGTGGGCAACTCAAATAGCGATGAAATCTTTGATTATTACATTAACGGAACTCCGGAACCAATATCTTCAAAACTTACCGGAGACAAGGCATTACGAATTCATCTTCTCAGTTTTGTATCAACAAATCCTGGTATCAAAGGAGAAGACATTGTAGAATTCTTTTCAAAGACTCTTTCTGGTTCACAAGAAAGAAAGACCACAATAAAATTCCACATTCAAATATCTTTACGATATTTAGAATCAGAGGAACTTGTAAAACAAAAAGGAAGTAGATATATTGCTACAGAATTTGGCAAAAAAACCTCTACGTTGTATATCGATCCTCTTACAGCGGTTTTGTTTAGAAAATCCTTGGAGTTAATTACAACAAAAGGACATGCTCTTGGTTTGCTACATTTGATTACAATCTCAGAGGATTTTTTTCCCAAGTTTTCATTACGAAATAAAGATTACGAGTTTGTGGGTACCTTGATTGAAAATTATGCTGATCAACTAATAGAACCCATATCTGAATACGACTGTAATCGAAGTCTTCTTGCAATACATGCTTGGATAAATGAATCAAGCGAAATATTCCTGTCTGATAATTTTGGTATAGAATCTGGGGATATGCATAGAATGGCAGACACTGCAGACTGGCTAATCCATGCTCTTTATGAGATTGCAAAACTAGAAAAAAAAGACGAGATCTTGACTGAAATTGATTCTCTAAGGTCTAGGGTGACATATGGCATAAAAGGAGAACTTGTTGATCTGGTACAAGTAAAAGGAATTGGACGAGTAAGAGCCAGGGTACTCTTCAAAAATGGCATAAAAACTAGAGAGGATCTAACTTCAATATCTGTTGAAAAACTAGCCAAAATAGATAAGATAGGACCGATTATCGCAGAAAACATAAAGACACATCTGAAAAAGATAAGATAATGCTGGATAGAACAATTATTGGAATACTGATTTCAGCAATAGCATTTGTTACCGTTTATGCAATTACTCCAAGTCTGATTAAAGTACTAACAAAAAGAAATATGGTTGTAAAAGATTACAACAAAGAAGTTGCAACGATGGTTGCTCGTCCTGGAGGACCTTCAATTCTTGCAGGAATTTTGGCTTCTGAATTTACACTCTATGCCTTTTTTTCTTCCACTGATATACTTGCAATTATCATTACAACTTCGCTTGCTTTTCTTGTTGGTTTTGTTGATGATAGAAAAGTACTTGGTGGATGGTTCAAACCACTTGCTCTTGCAGCTTCTGCATTGCCTATTATTTTATTAGGAGCGTATACTCCTCCACATCTTGCCTTTCCACTATTTGGTTCAGTCAGGATTCCAGAACTGTATTTGGGATTGATAGTTATTATCATTCCAGTTATGGGAAATACCGTAAACTCTATTGATGTACTAAATGGAGTTGCAAGCGGATTTATGACAATTGCCAGCTTTGCCCTTACTATTTGTCTGGTCATTGTACATCATTATGATACTGCACTGGCAAGTTTACCTCTTGGGTTTGTATCGTTAGCATTTTACAAATATCATAAAATTCCAAGTAAAATATTCCCAGGAGATTCTGGTGCACTAACTCTGGGAGTTATGTATGGTGCATTGTCCATCATAGGTCATGTTGAAATTGTAGCAGCAATTGCATTGCTTCCTGCAGTGATAAACTCTTTTCTGTTTCTTTCTAGTGTAAAACGAATAGTTGAACATAGACAAATAAAAGCAAATCCGGTTGTTCACACTGAAGATTTCAAGTTGATGGCCAGTACTGATAAATCTGCTCCCGTTACACTTGTGCGATTGATCTTGGCAAATGGACCTCTCACTGAAAAACAAGTGGGATTTGTGATATTCCGACTAGCATTATTTTCTGCAGCACTTGCAATAATAACATCTTTCATGATGGAAATTAGGCTATGAAGGGAACTCCAATTTTTTTCTATGTATTTGTAATGTGGCTACTGATTATTGCTGGAGGTGCACTTATTGTACCAATAATTGCACATATCTCAATACAGGGATTCGGCAAGCTAGATGCTGTAATAGATTCTGTTGTAAAAGCAGGTATTGCACTTACACTTGTAGCACTTTGGATCTTGATAATGTCAAAAATAAAGAACTGGATATTTCATCAACAGATACGACACTAACTGTTTTCCCACTTCATCTTTTTCTTATCGTATTCTTCTCTTGAATACTTGACCTTGGCTGGAACTCCAACGACAACACAATTGGGTGGAACATCCTTTGTGACTACAGCTCCCATTGCCACAACACTGTTTTCTCCTATCCTAACTCCTGCCTTTATGACTGCTCTGGAGCCTATGACTGCTCCATCTTCTATGGTAACTCCTATCATTTTTTTACTCGCTGGATAAGGGTCATTAGTTAAAGACGCTGCTGGACCTATGAAGACATTTTTTCCAATTCTTGAAAGTGGTGGTATGTAGACGAGTCCCTCTATCATGGTGTTTTCTCCTATCTTTACATTATAGTCAACATGTGCAAGAGAACCAATCTTGACATTATCTCCAATCTCAGTATTATCTCCTACATATGCAAAATGCCATATTCTCACATTTTTTCCAAGCTTGGCTTTTTCAGAAATAAAATTCGTAACCATTTTTTATCACAAGTGCCATGGAACGCCTTTTGTAACAATCTTGTCAGGAAGAGTATTCTTATGTTTGTTCAAAAATTCTATATCCTGATTCTTATCCCTCAATTCGTCGGGCAACATTATTGGAATCTCTTCTACTATTGGATAATATCTAGAACATTTTGAACAAAATATTGTACCTTCAGAAATAATATCTTCTTTTGAAATTAATTCTACTAACTCTAGTGGAAAGTGTTTGTCTATTGGACATGCAAGAATTTCCATTAGTTTTCGGTTCATTTTAAATTCAGATAGATTGGAGTTCCTTTCTGGCTAGATAAAAGTGCCGCTTCTGCAATCTTGGTGGTGTTTACAGCATCTTCTGCTCTTACTCTAATGCTCTCTTTTCCTTCTATTGCAGATATGAAATTCTTTATCTCTAAAAGTAGAGGCTCTTCCGTCTCTTTTCTTGGTATCTCTGCTCCTGAACTAGTTTCGATCTTTACCTCTTGCGTAATAAAATCAGAAGAAATTATGGCATCACCACATACCGCATTAAATTTCCTTACACGAATTGGAGTGATCCAATTTGATGATATGATTGCAACTCTGTTATCTTTGAAACCCATCATTATTGTTGCAAAATCTTCATGTTCATGTTTTATTTTTCCAGATCTTGCAAATACTACTTCTGGTACATCATCAAATAACCACATGGCAGTATCAATGTCATGCACTGAAGTGTCATAGATAATTCCTACATCTTTTATGTGATTTGGCATTCTGTTTTCTCTGTGAAATTCAAGCATGATCAATTCTCCATACTTTTTGGTCTTGACATATTCTTTGACAAGTGAAACGGCAGGATTGAATCTCTCTATGTATCCACTTGTGAGAATTACCTTATTTTTCTTGGCTAATTTGAGAAGTTCTTCTCCCTCATTAGAAAAATAAGTCATTGGTTTTTCTACAAAAACATTTTTCTTCTGTTCCAAGAGTTTTTTTGCCAAATCAAAGTGAGTAGAAGTAGGTGTACACACAAATGCTGCATCAAATTTTTCTGAATCCATAAGAGAATCTAGAGATGAATAATGATTCACAGAATATTTTTCACTAATCTCTTTTGCACGAGATGTATCCATATCGCATATGGCTGAAAGAACTCCCAGTTGGGAAAGAATTCGTACGTGATTTTTTCCAAAGCCACCTGTACCTATCTGAACTATTTTCATGCTAGTACACCGGTGTTATCCATTTTGAATATTTCTTATTTTTACCCATGGTAATATCTGAGTAAATCCTTCTAATGTCTCCTGTAATCTTTCCTACTTTGCCATTTCCTACTATCTTGTTGTCTACTGAAATAACTGGAGTTATTTCTGCTGCAGTTCCTGTCAGAAATACTTCATCGGCAAAGTAAATCTCTGTTCTAGGAATCTCACGTTCTATTATCTGATAACCAAGATCTTCTGCTATCTTGATTACTGAATCTTTTGTTATTCCTTCTAATGCTGATGAGCTGAGGTGGAGGTGTTAGTAATTTTCTATCTCTTACAACAAAGATGTTTTCACCAGGGGCTTCACTTATGTTTCCTAAATGGTCTAACATGATGGCTTCATCATAACCATTTCTCTTTGACTCTTGTGTCGCTAGTATGGAATTAAGATAATTTCCACCCATCTTTGCAAGTGGTGGTGTAGAGATATCGTGAATTCGTCTCCAAGATGACGTGCCTACTTTTATCCCGTTTTTGTTAAACAATTCTCCAAACGGAAACATGACTATCGCTGCATGTGTTGGAGTATTCTCAGTTACATGGAGATTGATCCCATGTTTGCCTACAAAATAAAATGGTCGTATGTAACATGATTCTTTAACATTATTTTTTTTGCAAATCTGAATTATTGCATTAGCAATTTCTTTGTCTGTAAATCTAAGAGAAATTGAATACACTTTACCTGAATTTCTAAATCTCTTGATATGATCTTGTAATCTGAAAATATTCAAGTTCTTGGAATTCCAATAGCCCCTTAATCCTTCAAAAACCGAAGTTCCATAATGAATGGCATGAGTCATGACTGGAACCTTTGCATCCTCCTCTCTCACTATTTTGCCATCAAACCAGACAAATCTTGGAGTAAAAGATTTCATATTGAAAAACCCAATCTGTCTATAATTAATCTATTTCTACCAAAATCCTATGCTGGGAAATTTCATTCCTAATACTCTATACGTAAGATCCTCTGCGGTTGCAAATTTTTTAACAACATCCCAACTGTCACGTATTATTCGTACTACTTCGGGTTCAACATAGTTTTCCCAATCTGTATCTTTTCCCATTGCTGCATCAAACATTTTTTGTTTTACAGATGATGCAGAGGTTTCCTTTCTTTTGCCTACTTTGGGATTTAGACCGTATAGCTTGAGCACGAAACCTTCTGCTTTATCACCGGTGTATGTAAAATAATCTGTTTTTACTCCATCTAAAATTTGCTCTTTTATTTTCCAAGAATATGGAGATAACATTGGAGGCATGTATTTTGCAAATGGTGCATAAAATGTATAATTTGGCACAACTGTGACACTATCACCAAATACTGCATGGAGCATTTTTTTTCTCAACTCATAACTAAAAGGAAAACTTCTACTATTGATTTCCTTGCCGTTCTTCATGAATGTGACTGGTAAAACTCTGACTTGACCTTCACTTTTTAATTCATTAATAATTTCTACATGAGCTTTGGTAACCGGATTCAAATGCGCAAGATAGATTGCGATTGTCAACTGCTTCTCTGTATTTTTGTGTCATATTTCAATCATTTATTTGAAATTGTGATAATCTCTAAAAGGATAGGGACGATGGGACTTGAACCCACGACATCCAGCGCCCGAGGCTGGCAGTCTACCAAGTTAACCTACGTCCCTGTAAGACTCGCTATAGTAATAGAATATTATTCTTTCAAAGGGAATTTTGTCTAGCCGTATGATTCGTATTTTATTTCAAAGCTCTTGTCTGCTCGTTTGCTTCTTTCTGTGACAAAACCTTTTGGTGTCAAGACATCTAGGCAACCGTCTATAGTCCCTTGCCAACCACAAATGAAAAATACTGTATTGTCCTTTGTGATTTTCTCACCGACCATCTTTTCAAGTGGTGATGTTTCTCCGTCTTTTGATTGTAAGAAACTTTCTACTCTACCTTTATGACCATTCCATGTTCTGTTAAACCATTCATCTGGTCTGCTTATGGTAGATCTGTATCTGAAATTCCATTTGTCTTTTCCTCTATCAAGACTTTCTTCTTCTAATTTGGTTAATTCATCTCTGTAACCTAATTCATCAACATAACTAGCGCCGTGATACACTACAATCTCTCTCTTACTTCCTATTGAATGAAGATGTTTTGCATAACTGAGAAATGGTGCAAGACCTGTACCACCGCCAAGACAAACTATTCTTCTATTGTCTGGTTCACCATCTGGTTTTTTTTCTTCTATGGTGAAAGGGCCTGTAGGTTTTAACCAAATTATCTCATCTCCTTCTTTTGCACTAAACAATACTGTAGTAAGACGTCCTGGAAGTGGTTTTCTTACCCATCTGATGTATAATTCAATATATTTTCTGTTTTCTGGATTTGATGCAATAGAATATGCTCTTCGAATTATCTTGTTTTCTGCTGGTACATGTGCTCCAAGTGTGAGAAACTGTCCAGCTTTATACTGTGGTACTTCGCCACCTTCTTTTGGCACGAATCTGAAAACCGCTAAATCTTCTTTCTGAATTTGTATGTATGAAATTATTGCTTTACTGTCTACGACCACGCGAGGATTTTTGATTTAGATAGTTAAATATCTTATGCTGTTATTTCGCATCCTAAATTTTTGATTTACACTAAACGTTAATAACCTCTCAAAAAAAGTTAATGCAAATCAGATGCAATATTCTGGTTGAATATGGGCCGGTCGTCTAGCCTAGTAGGATACGCCCTTGGCATGGGTGAGATCGTGGGTTCAAATCCCACCCGGTCCACTTTTTCAAGTTACAGTAATTGAATATGTCGACATGGGAGCAAGTGGATTTATGTCCCGTAAATTGTCCCAAACAAATATCTCAATTTTGTAGTTTCCTGCTTCACTTGGAGTCCATGATAGTGCAGCAGCAAGAGTTTGATTGTTTGCAAGAGATCCTGTTGCATAATTGAGATCAACAATTGCGCCATCTGAATTAATCACTTGAACTATGTATGCCCAATCGATATTTTTTGCACTTGAATTCTTTAATGATGTTTGTAAGTTGAGCTGCTGGTCTACTACGGGAGATTTAATTTCCTCACCAAGAGAGTTTACTATCTTAAAGTCTGATACTGATGTTTCTCCATATCCATACGCAGAACTAACTCCAATTATTGTCATTGCAAAAATTAGGAATAACAAAAACTTCATTGCCTCGAATTTTTCATTCTTAGATTTAAATTATCCCAAATGATAGCTAGCGCATGTCAGAAACTAGAGACATTATCTACATTGGAAAAAAGCCACTTATGTCGTATGTTACTTCTGCGCTCATACAGTTGGCAAACCAACCACGAATATCAATCAAGGCAAGAGGACTTAGTATCGGCCACGCAGTAGATGTTGCTCAAATCATTGCACGAAAAACAGAAAATGCTGGCTATGCCGTAGGAAACATCAAGATAGGTTCAGAACAAATGCAATCACAAGATGGACGCTCTAGGAATGTTTCTACTATAGAAATAGAAGTAAAGAGAACGAACTCTTAAGATAGATACCTTGAACGACTCTTTTCTTTTTTGTCACTTATTTTGTTGAGTATTTATTTTCCATTTTCTTGAATCTGGAAAGATCTACAATGTTATTGAACTCATCAAAATTTACAAGAGATTCTTTCAATTTTAGAGTCGTTCCAGTTTTTTTCAATTCTTTTAGAATCTTCAATGTTGCAAATGTGTTTGCATAGAGTACAGATAATGGATACAAAATAAGATTGAATCCCATACTGTGTAATTCCTTGGATGAGAGAACAGGAGTTGCTCCACCTTCTATCATATTTGCAACTAGAGGTGCCTTGATTGATTTACCTATTTTTTTCATTTCTTCAACTGATTTTGGTGCTTCAACAAAAACTGGCATCTGCACCAATCTCTTTGTAAAGTAGGCCTCTCTCTATTGCTGCATCGAGACCTTCGGTAGCTCGTGCATCTGTTCTTGCAACAATTATGAAATCTTTACTTTTTCTAGCATCAACAGCTGCACGAAGTTTTTCGGCATACTCTTCTTTTGGAATTACTTCCTTACCTGACATATGTCCACATCTTTTTGGCCATTTCTGGTCTTCAAGAAATATACCAGATGCCCCCACTGATTCAAGTTCGTTTACAAGTTTCCACACGCTTAATGGATTGCCATAACCTGTGTCTGCATCTACTATGACCGGAACAGATACTGACTTGCATATTCTTCTTGCATTTTCAATTGTTTCAGTGGATCCTATGAAACCATAGTCTGGCATACCGAGAAGCGCTGCAGATGTTCCATATCCTGTCTGAAACATTGCTTCAAAGCCTACTTTTTGAGCTATTCTTGCAGTTATTGCATCATAAACCCCTGGAAAGACAAGAGGTTTTGATTTGTCTAGTAATAATTTTCTAATACTTGTCAACTGCGGCTATATTATTCTACAATTATTTATTGCTTAGTCAATCTTTGATATTTTTTCTAGTCATGACTTTTTCTGATTGAAATATTTTTCAACAACTTGTGAAATATCTTGAAAATCTTCTGAAAACCAATCTCTAGTAGAAGAGGTTCAAAAACTATCTCTAAACTACATAATAGTAATATATCCTGATTAAAATCCTTCACAAGACATATTTATGAAGCGCGGAAAGGAGAATGTCGAATAATGGTCAACAGCATAGAACTTGATCTCTTGATAGTGGGTTCTGGCCTTGCTGGTCTTAGAGCAGCAATTCAAGCATCAAAAGTAAGTTCAACGATCAAGATTGGAGTTGTTTCAAAACTTCAAGTCATGCGTTCACATTCTGTATCTGCAGAAGGCGGAACAGCCGCTGTTCTATATCCTGAAGAAGGAGATTCTCTTGAATCTCACATATATGATACTGTAAAAGGAAGTGACTTTCTTGGCGATCAAGATGTCATTGAAAGACTTGTTCAAGAAATGCCATCTGAAGTATACCAGTTGGAACATTGGGGAATGCCGTGGTCAAGAAGAGAAGATGGGAGGATTGGTCAAAGAGCTTTTGGAGGTTACAGCTTTAATCGTGCAACATATGCTCAAGATAAAGTTGGTTTTTATGAAATGCAGACTCTCTATGATACTTGTCAGAAATTTGATAACATTGAATTTTACAATGAATGGTTTGTCACATCTATAATTCATGACGGCCAACGCTTCTGTGGTATTACAGCAATTGAATTATCAAGCGGTAATTTCTATACCTTCAAGGCAAAAGCATTAATCATTGCAACAGGTGGAGCTGGACGAGTCTATAGCTTCTCAACTTATGCATTGGCCTCAACTCCTGATGGATTAGACATGGCTTATCGTGCTGGAATGGCATTAAAAGACATGGAATTTGTTCAATTTCATCCAACCGGAATTTTACCGTCTGGAATTCTGATTACAGAGGGTGCAAGAGGTGAAGGTGGATATTTGATAAATAAAGACGGAGAGCGATTTATGAAAAAATATGCACCAACCAAACTTGAGCTTGCTTCAAGAGATGTTGTTTCTCGTGCAATGATGACAGAAATTAATGAGGGTAGAGGTTTCAAAAATGAAACTGGAGTAGAGTGTCTAAAATTAGATCTTACACACCTTGGCAAAGAAGTACTTATGGGAAAATTACCTGCAATTCGAGAAATCTCATTAAAGTTCTCCGGAGTAGATCCAATCACTGAACCAATTGATGTGAGACCTGTATGTCATTACATGATGGGTGGAATTCATACTGACATAGATGGTGCAACAGAGATACAAGGAATATGGGCTGCTGGAGAAGTTGCGTGTAATAGTGTACACGGTGCAAATAGGTTGGGAGCAAACTCAACAGCAGAGTGTCTTGTGTGGGGAAAGATTACAGGAGAACTTGCTGCAAAATATGTTCTTGAAGGAAAATCTCAACCGCCTTTCCCAATGCATTTGATTGCTACTGAAGAAAAAAGAATCTACGACGGAATTTTTAGAGGAAGTGGGAGTGTAAATCCATACGAAGTACGTCAGGAACTAACTGATATAATGAATTCAAAGGCTTATGTCTTTAGAACTGAAAGTGATCTAGTTGAGGGATTAAAACAAGTGCGACAACTACAACGCAAAACTTGGAAACATGTTGATGATAAAGCCAAAGAGTACAACACGAACTTTACAAACGTCATGGAACTTGATTCAATGTTCCGCGTTGCTGAAGTTATTCTAATGGGCGCAATAGCCAGAAAAGAATCAAGAGGAGCACATTCAAGAGTTGATTACCCTGATAGGGACGATAAGAACTTTTTACACCATACTCTTGTGTATTATGATACCAAGGAACCAGTTCTAAAGACACATCCTGTAACTATTACTAAATACAAGCCAGTGGAGAGGAAATACTAGTGGCAGAAAGATTGTCAAACCGTGAAGGCATAAAGGGAATGGCAAATCCTACTCGATATGGGATAGAACGTGTTGCATATTGGTTACAGCGACTTAGTGGACTTGGATTACTTGCATATTTGATAGGTCACATTTATGAAACCAGCACAATTGTCAACGGAAAAATAGCCTGGGACAAGATGCTAGAACTTACACAAACCACACAAGGTCATATCTTTCTCACACTGGTGATTGGTATGTGTGTATTCCATACTGCAAATGGAATTCGAGTCATGCTAGGCCATGGAGGTATAGGGGTTGGAAAACCTGGACAACCAGAATATCCCTACAAGGCAGCATCGTTGAACTATAAACAAAGGCTTTGCATCTGGGTCTCAATTGCTCTTGCAGCATTAGCCATGATGTATGGTGCATCTGTACTACTTGGTGATTAAGATGCGAGAAAGCATTATCATGAAAATACATTATGGGACGGCATTGGGAGTCTGTAGCACTTGTAGCTGTACACATACTGATGAGGATGTCACAAAAGTTTTCTGATTCACTACAATATCAAAATGTAATTACAAACTATCATTTTCTTCCATATGCACTGATGCTCGAAGCTATACTGATTCTGCTTTCAGTGCATGGTTTTAATGGTCTTAGAGTAATTCTCTTAGAATTAAAACAAGGTTCCACATATGAAAAAATGATCAACTATGGATCCCTTGCAGCCATGGCTGTATTGATTGCATATGGATCAAGAACTATATTGATGGCAGGAATGGGGGTTTCATAGACATGGCAGTTGTAGAAGCACCAAAACCATCTGAGGACATCAAATACAAAAACTAGCCCGCCAAATACCATCACTCTTAGAATAGCTAGGTCAAATCCATCTGCTGAGCAAGAACCATCATTTTCTGAATTTCAAATTCCAGTCCAGAAATGGACTACAGTATTGGAGGCAATATTGTATGTAAAGCAAAATTTTGACCACTCTGTGGCAGTGAGATATTCCTGTAGACAAGCATCATGTGGTTCCTGTGGGATGAAAATCAATGGAAGGCCAGCGCTTGCATGTTACACAAAGATTTCCGAGTTGAACTCAAATGTTATAACAGTTGAACCAATGAATAACTTTCCAATAATCAGAGATCTTGCAGTTGATTTTAAACAATTAATCTCAAACCACAAAAAAATGAAACCTTTCATAATCAGAGAGGATTCTGAAGTAACACCAGACTCAAAGGAATTCATACAAACGCCACAGGATCTTGAAAAGTTTCTCCAGTTCTCTTATTGTATAAAATGTGGCTTGTGTAATTCTGCATGTCCAACAATGGCTACGGATGAGTCATTTATCGGCCCTCAAGGGCTTGCACAAGCCTATAGGTATGTAGCAGATAATAGGGATAAAGGAAAAGATGACCGACTAAAAATTGTGGATGATTCTCATGGTATATGGAGATGTCATTTTGCTGGATCCTGTAGTCAAGTTTGTCCAAAAGGTGTAGACCCTGCAATGGCAATACAATTGCTCAGGGGATATCTTTTAGGATTTAGAAAATAATATTTTAAGGCTTTTTAGGATTCTTGCTAGTGTTTACCTGATTGTTTATGGCTTCTGCCATGAAATGATTTGAAACGTTTACCTTGACATCATTGATTCCATCTATCTTCAACAAGTTGTCATGTACATCTTGTGCAATCTTGAATCCAAATATTGCTGGACAAAATGGACTGGTCAAATGCAGATCAATTTTAACTTCGGATCCTGCGATGTCAATATTATCAATTAGTTCAAGTTCCATTATTGAGACATTTATTTCCGGATCAACTACTTTTGTTAGTTCATCAAAAATTTGTCTTCTCAGGTCTTGAGGTGCCTGTGACATAAATCAAAAAAGCGTCTATGCTATATATAACCATTCTATTTCGTAAATTGATGTACAGATCTAGATTGGAAGGAAAACTAGATGAAAACACATTAGAATTTCTTTCATCAATTTCAGATGACTTTCAAATTGCATTGTATGATATACTTGGAAGCCAGGCTCACACACTGATGCTATTTCATAATAAAATACTAACAAAAGCAGAAGCAGGAAAGATTCTCGGTGCTCTGGAGAAACTCAAAAAAGAAAACTTTTCTGAAAAATCAGAAGCCGAAGACATTCATGAACTAATTGAGTCTCTAGTGATAAAAAAAGCTGGAAAAGAAGCTGGTGGAAAGATGCATACTGCACGCTCAAGAAATGATCAAGTCACACTTGATATGCGCATGAAGATACGAGATGATATCAATATCGTCTGTTTTTGCTTAAATGAAACTATTTCTACACTGATACAACTGGCAGAAAAACATCAGAATACGATTGTACCTCTGTATACTCATCTACAGCAGGCTCAGGTTGGATTGTTTTCTCACGTTCTTTTGGCATATGCTGATGCTCTGTTTCGAGATCTTGACAGATTCTATGGCACATATGGTAGAATCAATGAATCTCCTCTTGGTGCGGGCCCTGTTGGGGGAACAAGTATTCCAATTGACCGACAATCTACTGCAAAAATGCTTGGATTCAAGGGACTAGTTGAGAATTCAATTGATGCAACTTCATCAAGAGACTTTGTTGCAGAATATGTAAGTGACTCTTCTATCATGATGACAAATTTGAGTAGAATGGCAGAAGATTTTATCATATGGTCTACTTCAGAATTTTCTTTTCTTGAATTATCAGACAAGTTTACTTCTACGTCAAGTGTCATGCCACAAAAGAAAAATCCCGATATACTTGAGCTCATCCGTGGAAAAACTGCACAAGTAATAGGATATCAGATGGCAATATTGTCAAATCTAAAGGGTCTCCCATCTGGATACAATAGAGATCTTCAACAAATCAAAGTCTCAATTTGGCCAACTTCAAAAATAATAATATCGTCATTGATTGTCATTAATTCTCTTCTTAAAACCATGACTGTAAATGAGAAAAAACTACGACAAGCAATTGATGGTGGATTTTCTATTTCTCTTGATATTGCAGAACATTTGGTCCGAAAAGGAATACCGTTTAGAGTATCACACAAAATAGTTGGACATCTAGTGCAAATAGCAGCTAATTCAAAAAAATCTCTAACTGAATTATCCATATCTGAAGTAAAGAAAACAATTCCATCTAACGAAATTGATTCAAAGGATCTTTACAAAATTATCCAGTCAACAACTCCTGAATCATCTCTTGAAACTAGACGCTCGCAAGGATCTTCTGGCACACATGAACAGAAAAGAATGATTGTAGACAGGAAAAGAAAGATCCAAGCATACGAAACAGGTACACGAAAGAGAACAAATGAAGTAAGAGAAGCAATTGGGAGTCTTGAAAGTACTGTAAATGCTCTGATAAAAAACAAAACCTAAAATATGTCAGAAACACACAAAAATTGAAAGTTTTTACAGATAAAATTGGTAAATATCTCAATTTAATGCGAGAAACTTGACTTTTATATTGATTTTACTTAACATATGTACTGATATCTGATTTTTACAACTCATCTTTTAGTATGTATCAATTCGTACAACCACAAACAAACAACCCTAACTACACTGCAGGTCAGACATGGGGTGCACTCAAAAAAGCCTGGCGTGGATACAAAATCGCCAAGGTACAGAGTGATAACCCAAGAATGGCTGAATATGCAAAGAAGATCAGAACACTCCAGCATGACTTGGGCATCAAGCAAGCAGAGTTTCCAGAACTGAACCTAAGTTAGTTAGAATTTTTCTATTTTTGGGGCTATCGAGTCTGAAATGATATTTTGTAACAGTTTTACTAGTCTCAAAAATAGACCTATGAAATAGCGGGTTCGCGGGGATTCGGACCCCGGACAGCCGGATTAAAAGTCCGGTACTCTACCTGGCTGAGCTACGAACCCATAGCGAAGGGTCATAGTTGTGTATAATTTAGTCTTTTACAAAATTTTTTGAAGAAAAGAAAGCTTTAAACTCAGATTTTCTTTCACAGTATTTTAACGCCCTTGTAGTATAGAGGGGATGTGGTTAATTCCATTCCTCGTAAAGCCCGGTCTAGAATGGGGCCCTGTCACGGCCTCGACGCGTGTTCAAATCCCGCCAAGGGCGCCATAAATTTTTCACAGTAATAGGATAAATCAGAAATTAGATCTCAGATCTTGGATGATAAACCTAGTTTTTTCCTTACATCTGCAAGTGTTTCTTCATTTGCAGCAGCTATGAATGAAATTCTCTTATCATAACTCAGCTTTGAGTCAAGCGGCATGCCATTTTCATCAACTACATATCCACCAGCTTCTAATGCTATGAGATATCCTGCAGCAACATCCGTGATTCTTAATTTTCTTCTCAGATCTACAAATACATCCACCAGTCCACGAGCAAATATTGCAAGCTCAAGTGCTACAGCTCCGAAATGTCTTACGTGGTTTGATGCTGAAAGAATTGGTGCTAATTGTGGTAGGGCATCTGGCGAAATTCCTGAAATGTCAACGCCAACAACAAAGTAAATTGGTTTTTCTTTATGGACTTGGATTTTTTTTCCATTCATGTATGCACCTTTGCCTTTTGATGCCGAGTACAAATCTCCATTGTGTAGATCCATTACTACACCATCTGTAACAGAACTTAGTTTGTCTTCAGGTGTATATGCCAATGAACAACAAAAGAATGGTAAACCTCTTACTGCATTAGTTGAGCCGTCAATTGCATCCATAATGATAAAACCTTTTGGATTTGGTGACAATTCAACAATACCGCATTCTTCTCCAAATACGGTACCTTCAAAATTTATCTCACGTAGATAATCAAGAACAGTTTTTTCTGCTACAATGTCAATTCTGCGCGAGATGTCCCCACCAGCTCCCATTCCATAGTCTGTACCGGATTCTTTTGTTCCTGCTAGGTTTTTTACATTCGCATGTACTCTCTTTGCAGCCTCTTCTAAAATGTCAATTATTTTCACAAGTTTTTCTTTTCCCAGTCCTAATTTATTTTAAGTAATAAAAAAAGAGACTGAATGCATAAATAGCAAAAAAGTTGTGCCATTGTGTGAGCAGTAAAGACGAATCCATCTTTAGCAAGGAGGCACTATTGTCTACAAAACCAGGCAAGGACATTGTCAAGCAGGCATTGTTCAAAAGCAAGGGATATCGACTATTTGACAAATACAAAAAAGAAGCAGAAGAAGAGTTTCCAAAATTTACCAAAAGATTTGCCGAAGATCTATTAAATGAGATAAAATCTGATCCTAATCCATTTGAAACTCAAGAAAAATTTGCCAAAGAAGTGGGCTCTGCTGAGATAATTCTCCAAAAATCACAGATAGATGAAGTACGAAAGAGACTAGAAAACTATGATACTCTTCTAGATAGGGTATCTAGAATACTTAATTCCAATTTTGTTAAAATGACATTTCCAGTTTTTAGTGCATTGTATGATGCCTCTACTCAATACTTTGGTGATGATAATGATGCCAAGAAAAAAACTGATATCATTGACGGTCATATAATAGCAATTGACCTAAGTGAACCAATGGATAGAATAATGGACAAGGATGAAGATATAGAATTTTTGGATGATTACAAACTGATGAATCCATATATCTTGAAACTTGCAAGAGACAAGATTTCTGTTGGAGGTAAAGAAGTATTGGAGGAATTTGAAAGAGGTTTCAAAGATGCAAGAGTAGGCCAGTATATTGATTTTAAATTAAAAATGAATCCTAAGAGCATATCTGAAGAAGAGATGATTCAATGTTATAAAAAATATAGAGCCGTAATGGGAACTGCGGGAAAGAACATGACTCTTGCAAGATTTCCGCTTGGCGAAATTTTTTATCTTGGAATGGCAAAAGCAGCAGAATCTGTTGGGTGTGGAAATGAAATTGAGGATTCTATAAAAAATAAATTTGTTAAAGTTCCTTCATGGCCTCTATATTACACATTTCTCACAGATGATGTTCAAAAAGGATTTGATTTTACCATGAAAAAAAGCGATATTTACCTAGGAGAGGCAAGACTTGCTCTAGAACTATTGCCTGAGAATTTCTCACACAAGGATTTTCTTGAGTTTCTCTTTCTGACTGTAGAGCATTACAACATGTATTGGTTTAATCAACTTTCAAAAGAAAAATTGTGGAATGAATTTCAATCAAAGATCCCCAAGTGATTTGATATGATGTGGTCTGAGAAATATAGGCCAAAGAATCTGCTTGAGATGGTTGGAAATGAAGAAGCAAAAGAATCCTTTGTAAAATGGTTTGGCAAATGGATCAAAGGAACAAAACCTCTTCTACTAATCGGCCCACCTGGTATTGGGAAAACAACCATGGCTGTATTGGGTTCAAAGCAGTTTGGTTATGATCTAATTAGTATGAATGCAAGTGATGTAAGAAGCAAACAGAAGATTCAAGAAATTCTCAACCCGATTCTTGGTAACCGCAGTGTACTTGGAAATCCAATGATCTTCATTGATGAAGTAGATGGAATACATGGAAGAGTCTGACTTTGGTGGCGTAGATGCACTAGTTGACATCCTAAAGGAGTCTACCATACCAATAATCCTTGCAGCAAATTCTGACTTATCTGACAAGATGAAAGCCATAAAAAAAGTCACAACTACGGTGAAACTTAGACCTCTTCCTCCTAGATTGATGAGATTATACCTTGAAGAAATTCTGAAACGTGAAGGTGCATCAATAAAAATTGGTAATATGATAAAAATGATCATTGACTCACGTGGTGATATTAGGTCGATTCTGAATTCTGCTCAAGCATTATCTGGAGGATTTGAACCTCAACTTGACAAGTCTTATGCAACAAATGACGTGGAAGAATCGCTAAATCTGTTTTTTAATGCCAAATCTACTGAAGAAGCTCGGGCAATACTCTATTCCTTGAGAATTGATCCTAGAGAAAAGATTAATGCATTCTACTCAAGCATAATAACAAGTTCTCTTCCTACAACAATTCTAAAGGAAATGTTAGATGTCTTGTCTGAAGCTGATATGTTATATGGAAAAATAATGCGAAAACAAGAATGGCGACTCTTACGATATCTGGATAGTATTTTATTAAAATTATACAAACCAGGAATGACAATAAAATATTCAAAGTTTAATCTTCCATGGCCTACTCTTAATAGAATAAGATGGGATGGCATGGCAATCAAGGGATTGACTGGAAATCTTGCAAGACAAATGCATGTATCACGCAGTACATTTTCAACTTTTTATCTTCCATATCTTCTCTATTGTATAAAAAACAAGTCTATTGAAATGGATCTAAATGAGACTGATAATACAATTGTCCAAAAGGAATTAGTTTTGATAAAATGAGCTGGCGTTCAATACCGATGAAATTTCCTGGGACATGTCTTGTTTGTAATAAGAAAATTGAAATCAATGAGGTAGCTCTGTGGGCCAAGGGATTGGGAGTAAAACATCAAGCTTGTGCTGAAGTGAAACAACTAAAATGCATAGTTTGTGGAGGCTCTGCAGGATGTCCTGATTGTGAATTTGCAGATAACTGTGATCTAGACAAAGTCTCTCAAATGTGCATATGTAAGAAATGTAGTGAAGAAAAAGATGCTTTTTCATTGTATCAAATTTCTGTACTAAAGCGATATCCTATGTTGAATCTTAAACAGTAAGCAGGATCTATTCTGGCTAGAACTCAAGACATATTGTAAAACCTTAAAATCTAACCCCTAAGATTGAAAAACAAATGACAAAGCCTACCACAAAGATAACTCCATTAGATCCAGCTTTCCATGGGGAATCCAATTATGAAGTAGGACTAGAGGATCTTCTTGTGGAAAAGAGAAATTTGGTTGCAAAAACAGAGGCAGAACCACAGGCTACAAAGGAAACTATCCAGTCTACAAGAGAAGAACTCCAAGTTATAGAAGGACTGTGGGAAAATTATCATATTGGAATGAATGTTTTCCGTAACGCAAAGGGCGGCCGAGATGGTATTAGGGAAATTAAAACTGATTAAATTAATATAGGTTGTAAATAGCCTCTAATTCGAATAATGCACTCTGAAAAAATAAAGAATTTTTTACATAAAAGACGACAGGCAGAGCAAAGTGGTGGAGAAGAACGAATTCAAGGACAGCATGAAAAGGGTAAACTTACCGCCAGAGAACGAATTGATCTATTGCTTGATGAAGGAAGCTTTACAGAAATTGATGCCATGACAACTCATCATTATTATGAATTTGACATGCAGAACAAAAAATTCTTTGGGGATGGAGTAGTGACAGGATATGGAACTATACACGGAAAACAAGTTTTTCTTTTTGCTTATGATTTTACAGTTCTTGGCGGAACATTAAGTGAAATGGGTGCCAAGAAAATTACAAAAATTATGGATCATGCAGTAAAAGTTGGATGCCCTGTAATCGGAATAATTGATTCAGGTGGCGCAAGAATTCAAGAAGGAATACTAAGCCTTGATGGTTTTGCTAGCATATTCTATCATAATCAACTTGCATCTGGAGTAGTTCCTCAAATTACTATTAGTGTAGGACCATCAGCAGGAGGTGCAGTGTATTCTCCTGCAATGACAGACTTTGTAATCATGGCTGACAAGATCTCTACCATGTTTGTAACAGGTCCAGAAGTTGTTAAGACAGTTCTTGGAGAAGAAGTATCTTTTGATGAGCTTGGAGGTGCAATGTCACATGGAAGAAACAGCGGTGTCGCACACTTTGTAGGAAAAAATGAGTATCACTGTATGGATATTGTTAAGACACTTTTGTCGTATATTCCTCAGAACAGTACAGAGGAAGCACCTATTGTAGAAACTGGTGATGATCCAAACCGATTAGACAATAATCTCATAAACATAATTCCAGAAAATCCTCTACAACCATATGATATGAAAGAAATCATATCCTCTATTGTTGATAATCATGTATTCTTTGAGATACATGAATTATTTGCACCAAACGTTGTAATTGGATTTGCAAGACTTCATGGTAAAACAATAGGAATTGTTGCAAATCAGCCAATGGTATTGGCAGGAGCACTAGATATTGATTCATCTAACAAGGCATCTAGATTCATTAGATTCTGTGATTGTTATGGTATTCCAATTATCACACTAGTCGATACTCCTGGATACATGCCTGGAACACAACAGGAGCATGCCGGAATTATCCGTCATGGAAGCAAACTCTTGTATGCTTATTGTGAAGCTACAGTGCCAAAAATTACACTTATCATAGGAAAAGCCTATGGTGGTGCATACATTGCAATGGCAAGCAAGAATCTAGGAACTGATGTTAATTATGCATGGCCTACTGCACAGATAGCCGTACTTGGTTCTGAGGCAGCTGTGAGAATTATGAATAGAAAAGAACTCGATTCTGCAAAAGATCCCGCTGTATTAAAAAAACAACTTGTTGATAATTTCACCGAAAAATTTGCCAATCCTTACGTCGCTGCATCATATGGTACGATTGACTCTGTGATTGATCCTGCTGAAACACGACCAGCTCTAATTCGTGCCTTGGATGCCTTGGCAAATAAAAGGGAAAGAAGAGTTCCACGAAAACATGGGAATATTAATCTCTAGAAAGATATGATAAAGAAAATTTTAATCTCAAACAGGGGCGAAATTGCAATTCGTGTCATCAAGACATGTAATGCATTAGGAATAAAATCAGTAGCAGTTTATTCTGATGAAGACGTAAATTCAAAACATGTGAAGATGGCCAGTGAAGCATATCATATAGGTCCTGCATCTCCTGCACAGAGCTATTTGAACATGGAAAAAATAGTAGAGACTGCAATTAGCTCTGGTGCTGATGCAATTCATCCGGGATATGGATTTCTTTCTGAAAATGCAGACTTCGCAGATCTTTGTGAAAAAAAGAATCTCAATTTCATAGGACCTTCTGGAAAATCAATGAGACTCTGTGGTGATAAAATGGAGTGCAAAGGAGCAATGATAAAAGCTAAAGTTCCAACTGTACCCGGAAGTCCAGGAATTGTTGAAGAGGTTGAAAAAGCATTGAACATTGCACACGATATTGGATATCCTGTTTTGCTCAAATCAGTTTTTGGTGGAGGCGGTAGAGGAATCAGACTAGTACACAATGAACAAGAATTGAGAGAAGCCTTTGAGATTGCTTCTGGGGAATCCAAAGCAGCATTTGGCAAATCTGCACTATTTGTTGAAAAATTCCTTCCAAAAATACGACACATTGAACTTCAATTAGCACGTGACAAGCATGGAAATGCAGTACATATCTTTGAACGAGAATGTTCTATTCAAAGAAGACACCAAAAACTCATCGAAATGTCTCCATCTCCAGTAGTTGATCAAAAGACACGTGATCAAATAGGAGAACTAGCAGTAAATGCAGCAATTGCTGTTGATTATCATAATGCTGGAACTGCAGAATTTCTACGATTAGATGATGGAACATTTTACTTTATAGAAATAAACGCAAGATTGCAAGTTGAACATCCTGTAACTGAACTAGTTTCAGGTCTTGATCTTGTCAAATTACAGATTGATATTGCAAATGGAAAAGAAATTCCTTTCAAACAAAAAGATCTCAAAGTAAATGGTTGTGCCATAGAATGTAGAATAAATGCAGAAGATACATTTCTAGACTTTGCACCCTCTACTGGAAAAATATGGGATGTTGATATTCCATCAGGCCCTGGAGTACGAGTGGACACATATCTCTATCCTGGTTGTACTGTATCGCCTTACTATGATTCACTTATGGGTAAACTTATCACATGGGGACAAAACTTTGAAGAAGCTAGACAAAGAATGACACTAGCACTATCTGATTTCTATATTGAAGGTGTTGAAACTGCTATACCTTTGTACAAGACTATATTGAACAGCAAGGAATTCATCAATGGTGACTTGTCAACAGACTTTCTTGATAGATTCAAGATACTAGACAGGTTACAGAGTGATTTGAAAAATGAGGCATCAGAAAAATCAGAACCTGCATTAGCTGCAACACTCATACATTCAGAATTTCTAAAAAACAAAATAAAACCACGCAAAGAGCACAACATTAGATGGAAAACACAAGTGGACCGGCATTGATATGAAATTCAAACTAGAGAATACAGGTGAAAATTTAGATGGCGAAATTGTAAAGTCCATCGGAAATAATGAGTTTGTACTAAAAATACAAGGAAAAGAACGTGACCTCAAAATCGTAACTATGACCCATGACAAGGTAGAGTTTATGCTAGATAGTGTTTATCACATTACAAAATATCTTGAAAACAGTACTAACAGAATTACACTTGTAGTGGATGGTGTAAAACTGACATTTAACAAACGTCCCGAGATGGACAAAATTGTTTATAAAAACTCTGGAGCAGATTCTGCCTCTGACTCTCAAATAAATCTAAAAAGTCAAATTCCTGGTAGAGTTGTGTCGATAAATGTGGCTGCTGGGGATAATGTCAAGAAAGGAGACATAGTTTGTGTTTTAGAATCGATGAAAATGCAAATTTCAATAAAATCTCATAAAGACGGCGTTGTAAAATCAATAAAAATGAAACAGGGCGCATCGGTTGCAAAAAATGATGTACTTGCAGAGATTGAATAAATATTTCTAAAATTATTAACAAATTATTTCGTGTTTTATTGTTGAATAAAATTTGTCAATGATTTTGAATTTTCTAGATGTGATGTATTTTTAGGACTAACTCTGTTTGGTACTATCTTTTGTTATAATGAATTTGCCATTAAATATGGAATTATTTGTAATAGTAATCTCTTTGTTTTCATCTAGAATGGTTGTAAACTCTGGAGTTATCTTGATGATAATTCCAGTGTATTTGTCTGATGAATCTTTCAGTTCAATTTTGTCTCCTTTCTTGTATGGCAGTCGATCATTTAGTGGAATTTCTTTTATAATTCGTACATTGCCTTGTATTATTGCATTATTTGGAACTATGTATTCTGTATCATGATCTGTGATTATCTTTGTATACAACATGTTAATTTCTTCAACTTTCCCACGTATGTTGTCATTTACTATCATAATTGAATCACCAATCTTTGCTGGAAATGTTGTAAGCATTAATCCTCCTGAAAATATGTTCCCAACTATTGTTGATACTCCAATACCTACAATAATTGCCGCAACTCCTCCACCAACTAGAATCTCCTGTGGTTCTATATTCCACTCATATAGCAAAGATATGCTTGCCATCAATGCTATCACTATTATGGAAAAAAATGAAATGCTTGCAGAAAATTGTGCTGGCATTTTATTTGAAAATCTTTTGAGAATACGTCTGATGGCAGTAATGATTGCTAACACAAGTATTATGGTAACAATAGTCTTTGTTACCTCAATGTGTATGTGTTGAAATCCCATTACTGGCGCAACAAATATTTCGAAAATGGATAAGCTAATCCAAGCTATTATTGCTACAATTATTGCCTTTATTGTTAGATTAGTAAATTCATGTCTTAGAGATTTTTGTTTTAATTCATGTGACTGTAGTTTAGATACGTTATCTCTATGATCATTTTGTTTTGGAATAGTCATCTGATCCTAGTGTTGTTCTTAATATTTAGATTTTGGTAATTGCAAGAATACATAATTGATCCACGACA
>CAVQVB010000007.1:0-367503 GCA_963716995.1 uncultured Nitrososphaerota archaeon | reverse complement strand
TATTTGATAGTGCGTCAACAAACATTCTATAGAATGGATAATTGAATGCTCCAGGTTCAGTCTTGTCTGCTGCATAAACTGTAAATGCTTCATTTGGTCTTTCATCAAATGTCATTTCTGCAACACCAGGTCCCATACCCTTTACGTTTCCAGAAAATGAATCCTTCAACAAGTCTTGACCTGCACCGTAAAGTCCTTCACTTTTTGCAACTCTAGTTGCAGCTTCAAATGCACGCCATGCGAGTCCATGGACTTGAGAATTGTTAACACCTTTAGTGTGAGTCATAACGATATGTATGT
This sequence comes from uncultured Nitrososphaerota archaeon, assembly GCA_963716995.1. Classification (GTDB taxonomy): domain Archaea; phylum Thermoproteota; class Nitrososphaeria; order Nitrososphaerales; family Nitrosopumilaceae; genus Nitrosotalea. The sequence continues at coordinate 367,203 of CAVQVB010000007.1, read as the reverse complement.
CGTCTCCACAATATCCGATATAGGAATCAATCAAGAGTCCTTTACCATCTTTTCTTACTTGTGGCTTTACAAGATTTCTTACGGCGTTTAGTAGACCATCACTTGGTCTTGTGTGTCCGCCGATTCCACCGACATCAGCTTTGATTACTGTTACTGTAATTTTCATTGTACTTTGTGATGAAATAGTTCGATTTATACCATGTGAAAAAATTTGATCTAAATGATCGAGTCAGAAATTAATTCAATTTTTGACCAAAAAAAATTCAAAAAATGAAAATGCTAATAAAGCCCTTCTCAAGTAACATCCAACATGAGCACCGCAGCATCAAGAAAACCTCACTTGAACATGATTGTCGTAGGACACATCGATAACGGAAAATCTACAACCATGGGTCACTTTTTAATGGAACTCGGACTAGTAGATGAACGAACAATCGCATCACATGCAGCCGAATCCGAGAAGACCGGAAAAGGTGACACTTTCAAATATGCATGGGTCATGGACAACATTAAAGATGAAAGAGAAAGAGGTATTACAATCGATTTAGCATTTCAAAAATTTGAATCTCCAAAATACTTCTTCACATTAATAGATGCACCAGGTCACAGAGACTTTATCAAAAACATGATCACAGGCGCTTCAGAAGCAGACTGTGCAGTTTTGGTCTTGTCAGCAAAAGAAGGTGAGACAGATACAGCAACTGCACCAGGTGGACAAGCAAGAGAACATGCTTTCTTACTTAGAACATTAGGTGTAGGACAACTAGTAGTAGCAATCAACAAAATGGATGACAGTAATTTCTCAGAAGCAGCATTCAAAGCAGCAAAAGAAAAGGCAGAGAAATTATTAAAATCAGTAGGTTACAAGCTTGAAAAAGTAGCAATAATTCCAGTATCAGGTTGGAAGGGCGATAACTTGGTCAAGAAATCACCAAACATGCCATGGTGGACAGGTAAATCACTATACGAAGCATTTGATGATTTCACAATGCCAGACAAACCAACCGGAAAACCACTTAGAATTCCAATACAAGATGTTTATACCATCACAGGTGTCGGTACCGTCCCAGTAGGACGTGTCGAAACAGGCGTGGCAAAACCAGGTCAGAAAATAGTTGTAATGCCATCAGGCGCAGTAGGTGAAATCAAATCAATTGAAACACACCACACCGAAATGCCATCTGCAGAACCAGGTGACAACATTGGTTTCAACTTGAGAGGTATTGAAAAGAAAGATATCCATAGAGGAGATGTAATCGGAACAGCTGATTCACCACCAAACGTGGCAAAAGAATTCAGAGCACAAATCATAGTTATTCACCATCCAACAGCAATTGCACCTGGATACACACCAGTAATGCATGCACACACTGCTCAAGTCGCAGCAACCATAGTAGCATTTGAAGCAAAAATCAATCCACAGTCCGGTGCAATTGAAGAAGAAAATCCAAAGTTCTTAAAGGCAGGAGATTCTGCAATCGTTAGAATCAAGCCAGTAAGACCATTGTGCATCGAGACATTTGGTGAATTCCCAGAGATGGGTAGATTTGCTCTCAGAGACATGGGTGCAACAATTGCAGCAGGCATCGTCAAAGAGATTACTGAGAAATACACCAAATAGGGACCTGAATGACCCAGACAGCCCGAATTAAATTAACAAGCACTAGTCTTTTAAGACTGGATGGGGTCTGTACTGAAATTAAAGGCATAGGCGAAAAAACTGGTGTTAAAGTAAAAGGTCCAACACCATTACCAGTAAAAACACTCAATGTAGTTACACGAAAGTCACCATGTGGTCAAGGTACCAACACATATGAAAAATGGGAAATGAGAATCCACAGACGAGTTATTGATCTTGGTGCAGACGACAGAGCAATAAGACAGCTTATGAGAATTAAAATTCCAAACGATGTATATATCGAACTTACTTTGAAATAGTGATTAAAATGTCTGAACCAACTCCAGAAATACAAGCAGAAGAAAAACCAACTAGCTTTAGTGTTTTCTATTCATGTATGCGTTGTGGAACCCAGGTGTCTCAGTCTGAGCTTACAAGATTGCCTGAGATAAAATGCATTTGTGGTTTCAGAGTATTTACCAAGGTAAGACCACCAGTAGTGAAAACAATCAAGGCATTTTAGATATCTCTAGTCCCACTATAACTATGTGCACGTTGCATATGAGTTCGCATTTCCTCCATACTTGAAAAAAACTTGTTGCATTCTTTACAATCATAGCGTTTGTCTCCATGGTGTAACTGCTGGTGTAACATTAGATATTCTTGCTGTCTAAATTTTGCATTACATATTTCACACTTGAATTTTTTAAAAATATTCATCTATCCCAACTTTGCCTTGTGAGAGTCCCAGCATTCTCTACACAATTGCCCTTCAAGTATCCATTTTTTCTTTGGAGTGTACCTTATCATGCCAAGTTTTTTTCCACAAACATGACAATTTGACTTTTGACCCTTGTATATGAGATCTTTTTTATCAAAACAAGACTTGCACAATAATCCTTCCATATCCCACTGGTATCGAGGCTCCCATAGATCTGGAACATCTTTTTCAATTCCACATGTGACACATTTTTGCCTCAGACTCTGTTCATAGAACTTTTTCATCTCTGAAACATAGCAATCCGCACAAAGCGGACCCTCAATCTTCCACTCACTCTTTGGTTTACTCTTGTGGGTAGACTCTTTTTTACAAATTGTACAGATGATCGGCTTTCTAGAAAACAAGTTCATGGTTTTGATTATCACTAAATCCATTAAATAGTTATCATAAAGGAAAAGAATTGAGAATCTAGTTCTCAGGTTATTGTTTTAGTGCTTCTTCGAGAAGCTGGCCTGCGTTTAACATTCCCTTTTGCTTTGCAATCTGTTCAATTTTTGCATATTGTTCAGCTGTAAAACAAACTGGCATTGAACGGTCTTTCATGAATATCACTAGTCTTTCTGATTTTATATCCTTTTTGTTGATTTGCTTTGATCGTCAAGATCGATTTGTGTTACCTACTCGTTGAACACATACTTGCGCTGACCACGCAATTCTGGACTGCTTCCCACCCCTACCAAGACAAACTCTTTTTTGCCATCCAGGATGTTTTGAGTTGGACTGAGCTTGCTTTCATGAATCTGTTCATATTCTTCTAGCGATACCTTTCGTCTATCACCTATTTCTGCCTCCAAGTTCATGTTCTTGGCGATTTCCTTGTATGTATCCATGATGACTCCGCTGAAGACCATTGCACTACTTCCACTACCATATGAGCCAAATCCAAATCTCTTGCCCTCAAGATCAACACCCTTTTGGAACTCAAATTCTATGCAACTTCTAAAGCCCATGTAGAGTGAAGCAGTGTAAAGATTTCCTACCATGCTTGATGCAATAAGTGAGCTTGCAAGTTTAGAGTCATATGCTTCTTGGAATTCGTCAGTCATTGTAAATCGTTTTGTAAACTCGTGGTCTTTTTGCATAAATTCTTCGTCTGCAAGTATTGATTCGATAGTTCCACGTGGATCCTTTGGAACCGGTTCTGGCATTCCCATTTTTTCTATAATTCCTTTCCAGCGCGGTAAACTTCTCCATTCATGTCTTAGTAAATATGTCAAAGCTTTCTTACCCATGTTGCTGTATGGAAGATGCATGTTTACAAAATCAATATAATCAAGAATGGATTCTCCTTCTTTTAGTTTTATTATTCCAGTAGAGAGAGCTTTTTCTTTGTATGCCATGAGTGCTTTCTTTACCTGTATCATGTAAAGCAAGTTTGAGTACTGACCGTTTACAATTGGAGTCTCTTTTCCAAATGGCCTGTAGAAATCATATTCATTTTTAATAGAAGTAGATGTAACTTTTGGATCAAAAGTCATCAGCCTAGGATTATCGCTTAGAAGCATAGCAACAGCACCTGCACCCTGAGTATATTCACCGCTTGAACCAAGGTCATATTTTGCAATATCTGATACTACAACTATGGCAGACTTGCCCTCTGCTTCTCCTGCCCTTATCCAATTAGCATTATCATACAAAGCATAAGAGCCACTAACACATGCAAACTTGCATTCAATTCCACCGCAGTGCTCAAAGGAATCATTTCCATATACCTGTTCCAGCATGCCAATCACATAGGAGTTCATGGCTTTTGATTCATCAAGAGAGGATTCGGTTGCAACATATAGTCTTCCGACATCTTTTGGTGAGATTTTGTTTCTCTCCATTATTCGCAGACATGCGTTTGCAGCCATACATGCAGGGTCTTGATTAGTATCTACGATAGCCATTTTTGATACTCCTAGGCCCCGTTGTAGCTTATCCGGATCCATACCACGGGCTTTTGCAAAGTCTCTTGCGTCTACAAACAATTTTGGAATGTAGATGGCAATGTCATCTATACCTGCGGCCAATAGCTTCAGCTTTCCAATTACAGATATAAGGATTTTGAGAATCGTTTTTGATCTCAAAGATTGACAATTTTTGTCATATTATTGCAATATATGTGAAATCTCTTAGGATTTTAGCTTAGATTTGAATAATTCATCAAACACGTCAAAGGGTTGAGCTCCGACAATTTTTGTTACCGTCTTGTCAGGCGCAATGATGAAAAAGTCAGGTGTTCCAGTCAATCCAAGGTCCTTGGCGTTTGATAGGCTGCCCTGAACAGTCGATATGTATCGTGATTCTGACATACATTGTCCGAATTGAGTGGCATTTAGTCCAACGTTATTTGCAAACTTTAACAGATTACTAGATGATGCCCATCCAGTATTTTCTCCGGCCCAATTGTTGTATAATGCATCATGATACTCCCAAAATTTGCCTTGTTCTTGTGCACAGTGTGCAGCGTGTGCGGCATTCACAGAGTCCTGACCAATTATAACAAAATCTTTGAAGACCATACGTACCTTTCCAGTATCAATGTAATTTTTCACAACATCTGGCTCTGTAGTGTGATAAAACTGGTTACAGTAATAGCATTGATAGTCTCCAAATTCAATCATCGTGATTGGTGCATCGTTTGAGCCAAGCACTGGTGAGGTGTTCTCAGTCAGTAAACTCATTGCTACTTTTTGAGACGATGCATCATTTTGTAACGTGGTATTATCAGAAGGACTGGTATTGGTCTGGATCATGTGATTTGAAAAACCCTGTCCAAATAAAGAAATCACAACTATGACAACAGCAATTGCTCCGATCCCAATCCCTATTGATGGGAGATGAATCTTCAAGAATTTAACTAGCCTCACAGATTATTTAGTTCTTGTCAAAGGGGCAAGCCAAATAAATGGGATTTCCCTTTAGGAAAGATATGAAAAAAGTTTTTGTTAATGGATATGGTTCAATCGGTAGCAGAATAGCCCAATTCATATCTGATGACAAGGATATCGAGGTCATTGGGGTCGGCAAGTATTCTCCTGATGACAAGGTAGCAGATGCAATATCACGAGGACTTCATGTTTATGTGCCAAAGGAAAAAACTGATGCTTTTAAAAATTATAAAATATCTGGAACCATCGAAGATGTAATTTCTCAAAGTGATCTAGTAATAGATGCAGCACCTGGTGGTATGGGATATGAAAATAAAAAAACATTGTATGAACCAAAAAATGTTAATGCAATTTTCCAAGGCGGGGAACAAATTGGCGGAGAAGAATCTGTTGCAAAATTGATCTTCAACTCTCGTGTAAATTATGAAAAAGCATTTGATACAAAATATGTAATGCAAGGAAGTTGTAATGTTACTGGAATGGGGCGAATACTCCAACCTCTCAAGGAAAAATATGGGAAGAAAATCAAACGATTTGATGCAACATTATTGAGAAGATGGGCAGACCTTGAGGATTCAAAGACCACTGTAAAAGATTCTATCGAGTGGACCAGAAAGCCGCATCACAATGACGATGTTAAAAGTTACATGGGTGCAGATACACCGCTTTTCATTCGTGCTTTCAAGGTTCCAACAAGACAAATGCACGTACATTTAATGGATATTCGTTTTGATGGACTAGCACCAAACGCACAAGAAATTCTTGAACTTTACAAAAATGAATATGGAGTTGCAACACTATATGACGCAAAAGGAACTAAAGACATTAGGGATTATGCAGAATCTATAAAATTTAATTTTAAAGATACTAACATGATTCACATTCATGCAGATGTAATTGAAGTTCAAGATGATATGGTCAAACTAACATACTCTGATGATCAGACTGGCATAGTGGTACCTGAAAACCATCTTTTAATGCAAGCAATGTTGTTCAAGAGAAAAAGAGAAGACGCTTTCAAGCATACCGAAGAGTTGTTCCACATGGAAGAAAAGAAAAAACTTTTGCAAGAACATTTTGCAAAGAAATGAGAATGAGACATAATATTGAATAATTTGTGGCTCAAAAACCCTGTTGGCCAATGTGAACTTATAAAAGAGACAGTCGAAAAATGATACACATACCAATTGTTTGAAATTCAATCAATGCATTTATCGATTAAACCACAGAATTTAAGATCAATACAGTGTAAAAGACATTCACATCGAGGTAATTAATCTTGGATACCGAAATGATTTTAAAAATAATATTGCTCGGATTACTAGTAGCTTTATCAGCCATTTTTAGTGGTGCTGAAGTGGCACTAATTGCAACAAACAAGGCCAAAGTAAATCAATTATTGAAAGAAAAAGCTAGAGGGTCAGTCTCACTTGCTAAATTAAAAGCCAATCCCAACAGGATGCTTGCAACCATAAACCTTGGAACAGTATTGGCAAACGTAGGATCTTCAGCACTTGCCACAGAGATTGCATTAGGTTTGTTTGGAAATGGAGGCCTTGCACTGTCAATAGGAATAATGACTTTCATACTTTTGATCTTTGGTGAGAATGCTCCAAAATCATATTGTAATGCAAATCCGGTCAAGGTATCGCTGTGGATAAGTGGCATTACACTCACTTTTAGTTACATTTTTTATCCATTTGTAATACTGTTTGAAAAAATAACACATGCCATACTTTGGATACTAAAAAGTCCTTATCATCCACCGCCGATTACTGAACAAGAAATCTACAATGTACTTGAACAAGGTTTGGAAGACAAGGCATTAAAAAAACACGAACATGAGCTTGTACATGGTGCTCTCAAGTTTGATGATATTGTAATACGTGCAGTAATGACTCCTAGAACAAAGATGTTCATGCTTCCAGCAAAGATGATCTTGTTTGATGCAATGCCACTGATAAGCAAAAGTGGGTATTCCAGAATTCCACTTTACAAAGATACTACCGACCAAATTGTCGGCATTTTACATGTAAGAGACCTTTTAAAGAATTTAGAAAGAGATGAAAAGATAATCACATTAGAGTCACTTTCAAGAAAACCAATTTTTGTATCACAAGAACAACGAATCAGTAAACTTTTACGAGAAATGCAAGGTAGACAAACTCACATGGCAATTGTAGTTGATGAGTTTGGAGGCGTAGAAGGTTGTGTTACACTTGAAGATCTGTTAGAAGAGATAGTGGGTGAAATAATGGATGAAACTGACATGGAGGAACTCAACTTCAAAATGTTGGACAAAAACACCATGCTTGCAAGCGGAGATGTTGAGATTGATACAGTAAATGAAATACTAAAATCCAATATCCCGCAAGGAGATGATTATTCTACTTTGAGTGGTTTATTGCATGACAGACTAAAGGATATTCCAAGAACAGGCGATAGACTAGTGATAGAGTCTGTCAAGATGACAGTAGAAGAAGTAGTAAATAATCAGGCAACCAGAATAAAGATAGAAAAGATTCAGAATAATAGCTAAGTTCGTGGCGGAATTGCAAACTTGTTTTGAGGATTTTTATGATAATCAACTGGAATACTAGAGTCTTTTTGTCGCCCCGTAAGTATTCCAACTACAGTCTCATCCTTTTTGATAATTCCTTCTGAGATTAGTTTTCTCACACCAGCTGGAACAGCGCCTGACGCCATCTCACAATCAAATCCGTTTAGACCAACAAGTGCCATGCCATCAAGCATTTCAGCATCTGATACCTGTGTTACAACACCCTTTGTAAAATCAAGTGCTCGCAACCCCTTGAGAATATTGGCAGGTTTTGCAATCTGGATTGCAGTAGCCTTGGTCTTGGGCCTAATCTTATTTTCATCCATATATTCATAATATCTTTTAATTAAACCAGTATCTGCTTTTCCACCGTTCCATCTCAATTCTGTATCTTCAAATTTACCGTTGTACAAATTGTACAAAGTGTTGGCACCTTCAGAGTTGACAACTGCAAGACGAGGTATTTTCTTTATCCATCCCCATTCATACAACTCTTGTAGTGCCTTGCCACAACTTGATGTGTTTCCCAATGCACCACCTGGATAGACTATCCAGTCCGGAGGATTCCAGTCCAAAAATTCCAAGGCCCTAAAAACAATTGTTTTTTGTCCCTCTATTCTAAATGGATTTACAGAGTTTACAGTATATCCACCTGCTTGCCCTGCCTGTTTTAGCGAAGCAGATAATGCATCATCAAAATTTCCTTTAATTTCTACAACCTGTGCACCAAACTGAAATGCTTGACTAAGTTTTCCTGGTGCAACTTCTCCTGCAGGTATGTATACATCACAATCCATGTTTTCATTTGCAGCATACATTGCAGCAGATGCAGAAGTGTTTCCAGTTGATGCGCATATTATTTTTTTAATTTTAACAAGTTTTGCATGTGTTACAGCAGTTGTCATACCATTGTCTTTGAATGAACCGCTTGGATTGTATCCTTCTGGTTGGAGCCAGAGATTTTGTAGCCCAACATATTGTGATACACGAGACATGTGATATGGCTTTGAAAGCCTACCCTCTGCACCATCTAATGAAACTAGATATTTCGAACATTGATCAATGTCTTCAGTATCAATCTGACAAAAATTCAAAAGTTCACGAAAACGCCATACTCCACTTTCATTGAAAATATTGTTAGAGTGATTTCGGCGTTTGTAAAAAACTTCTTTTAATGAGACTGGCGGAACAGAATTGTACTTGACATCAAGCAAGTGACCCTTTTCACATTCAATTCTAGTATCAGTAACAGGATATTGTAGACCACATGCTGGATCTATACATTTTAGATATGCCTGGGACTGCATTATGCAAAATTTAGTTGGTTCGTATTTAAATCTAAAGAATTTACGTTTTAGACAAAAACCTATGAGATGGTGAAACAAACTGGATGGTTAGAAAAATAATTACTACATCGAGTCACTATTTTTTTATATTTTGTATAAAAAATACCAAGTTTCCTGTTTGATTCTTTATATTCTGCATCGGAATTAAGATTTACGCCACTGATCCTTTTTACAGTTCCTTCCAAATTGTCTTTTTCCATGCTTTTCCAATTTCACTATAATGATCTGTATAGAATAGGTTTTGGGTTATCTTTATTTTTACATAACTTTAGAATTTTCAGTATCTAAAGGCTTAACCCCTGTGTTTTTCATACCAGTGTGAATAGTCAAATTGGATAGAAAGACGTTGACATGCATTATTGTGGGCGGTTTGATAATCAGTGTAGGTTTATCCTTTGTACTTAATATTGGACCTTGGGTTCATCATAGTATTGCTTCTCCTTATTTGAAGTCGATTAATCTTGAAAATGGAACAATATTTCTCATTTTAAATTTCACCACTACTGATGCATTTGTAGCACAAAAATCGATGGATGTTGACATGCAAATCGTAGAAAAATCAACGATTGATAAACATGGCGTCATTACACCCTTCCCACATCCATTATCTAACAACTTTAGAATTGGTTCATATAATGTGATGATTATTGATGCAAGAAATTCCGATTCATCATTTCCTCATACTGAATTGAATTACACTGGGGCTTATATTTCTCCATCAGATTATAAAGAAAAACCGATATTACGTATACAAGGTAATGGCAAAGTAATTTTTCCTTTTGCTGGTGATTACACAGCATATCTGTTAGTTAGCCCATACAATCATGCAGAAATAAGCATACCTCTAGGTAAAGTTATGAATGTCTCACCACCTGAAGCATCATTACAAGTGACATCCAACAACATTGGTACTGGCCTTTCTATAATTGTCGTAGGATTGACTATAATTCAAATTGGCTTGGCACTACAGACAAGTAAAAAATACAGATCTTCAGAATAAACTAAAATTTAACTTTCTTAAAGCAGATAACTCTATGGATATTAGTACGTGATTTCTGTACTGAATAAATTTAAATTTTGATCTTTTTGCATGTAAACTATACTAGTTTTTGTTTTTTCTTTCCGGTTTTAGTTGTTAATATATTCGCACATGATTCACATACAATTTTTTTAAAAAAGATAAGTCTCTTAAACCAATACACACTATCTTTACAAATGGTTTTCTTACAATTTTTACATACAAATCCATGCGAATTAAAAAACTTTGGAGCATGAGTTACTTTACCACAGTCATTACAGAGTAGTATTTTTTTATCTATTGATTTGTTACATATTTTACAATTAAATAAATCGGTATACTCTATTTTTACTTCTACATCATTTTGAATCAAAGTGCAATTGTATGCCTGATTTATTGATTTTATCATAATGTGGTATTCTGGTAAAAGAACTTGTTTAGTATTTTTAATAGATATGCTACGATTTCCTGGTTTCCATGTTTTGGTATATACTCTATTATTGCGACCTCGATATGAAATAGTTCTTACATTTAATCGCATAAGGAAGTCTTTTACAAGTTTTGTCATAGAAGTTGTATCAATTTTAAAACTCCCCCTACTAGTTGGACAGACTATGACTGGAATTTGGTTTGATTCTTTTAGTGTTGATCTATCAAGAAATGCATAAGTGTTATTATCCATAATTGAACCGTCTTCGGCATCAATTATTAAAACCAAGTCAGATTCATCGATTGAGTCTACTGTTCCAACGGTGGTGGTTAATGCACTTTGTATGTCATACACTACTTGATATTTCGCTTTTAGTTTTAGTTGATTTGGAATTAATTGAAATATCTGTGATGCGGGTTGAGGAACACTTTGAAATTTATTAAAAATTGGAGCCATTTTTCTTGCAAGCCCGGGAATATCTGTCGCAGGATATGTCCAAACTGGTGCATAATTTCCAGTAAACAACAGTTTGATCTGTACAGTATCAGCCAGATCTCTAAGTCTGTTTATATCATATAGATCAATTGTTGTTGTTCCAGAAATCATTTTTGCGTGTTCTATTGCATCAGATGAAAATTTTCCTGTTGTGATGATTATTCCTTTTATCGCTCCCGATGATATCACAGCAGAGTGCAATTTTTGCACGATTGGTCTTCCAATAGAAGTGTTTGGCTGATGTTTACATTCTACCACAATACTGCCACCTTCAGAAAGATGAATGATGATGTCTCTTCCACCATCTTTAGTAAGGCCTATTCTTTCCACCTTGCCCCATTGTAGTCTTTGAAATATTTTTGTACATAGATCTTCAAACTCAAAACCATCCAAGGTATCGAGATACACTGTTTCTTGTGAAGACATGACAAGTGACTACACTGCACTAGTTTTAAAAAGCATTCTGAGCAGCCCTGATTGAAATAAAATTACATTCTTAAAACAACGTATTACTAGATTGTTAAAACAAAATCCATTTGATCTATATCCGGAAGATCTGTGATTCTGAGATGGTAAAACTATTTTTTTGGACCTGAGCGCATGTGAAAGTTGATGCAACACTTGCACTCTTTTGAGATGCATTCTGTTTCAGACACATGTCCACAAATACCACATTCACAATGTGTTTGCATATTTCTTCTGAGGATTTATTGCATTTAACCAATATGAGGGTTCTTGTATAGTTATACTGACTATTTTTTTGATTTTTTAGGTTTTTCAGTTGATTTTTTTGCAGACTTGGCCTTGTCTTCCATGTGTTTTGTTTTTGCCTCCTCTGTCTCCTTGCTTTTTTCATCCACTGCCTTCATGACTGCCTGAATCAAACCATCCAAATCGCTGTCAGAAACTTCAGGTTCTACGGCAGCAGCTATCTGAGTAATAGTATTTGATATGGCCGAGCTTACTTCATCAAAGCTCTCCGGATCTTCATATGCTGCATTATACAGTGCTTTGAGCCTTCTTACGTCAGAAAGCACCTGATCTGTCAGTGTTAAACGGTATTTTTTACCATTTATGGTTATTTCCTGACTTATCATGCATGAACTCGCCATCATGCTTTCATAAAGTTTTCTGTAAAAAAGAACAATTACTAGTAACACAGTGAACACGATATTGACCAGAAAAGTTCCAAGTAAGGCAGAGCGATATTTTTCTACAGGCGTAAGCATGATTACATCAAGGGGCACAAAAGGTCCAAATGTCATGGCAGCAGAATGGGTCATGCAAATTTCATACAGCCCAGTTTTAATTGCCATTTTTATTCACAAGGGATCCCAAACAGCTAAGAATATAGAAAAAGCAAAAGAATTTGGAGTAAATGTAGCATCAAAAGATCAAACAACCCAAGTAAATGTGGCAGGAGGATATTCTGGATTTGAAATTGACAAGTTGAAAATTAAAAATATTTTTGAAACTATTGCTCCGAAAAAAATTAAAACACCAATGATTTTTGGTTGTACAGTAAATGCTGAATGCAAACTAGTCAGACAGGAAAAGATAGGTGATCACATTATGTTGGTAGGAAAAGTTGTTCATATCAAACACGATGACACAAAAAGTCCTCTAATATATCACAAAGGACGATATTTCAATCTAGATTCTACAATAGAGCAGGACAGAAAAGAGGTCCAAGTAAGTAAAGAAACACTAGAGTTTTTCACAAACCTTGCACAAGGCAAATTTGTTTTAAAATGTGCTGGAGTTCTCGTATGGTCTAAAAACAAAATTATGGTCACCAAATGGCAAAAGACAGGATTTGAAACAATACCCTTTATCACACCTCAAACAGGTAAAAATCAACGAGACAGTCTTGTCAAATTCTTAAACAAGACTAGGTTTGACATTCAAGTAGATTCCGAACCGATTATGAAGAGACTTGTTTTAAAAAATGCAAATAAAATCCAGCGAATAAATTTTGTGTTATTCAATGGACGAGCCAAAAAATTAATGCCAAATACAACATGGAAACAAAAACGCCAAGACGTTATTGCAAGACTGGTTTAGATTATAATATAGTCTAATGCTACTGCATCCGCTAACAATGATGCATGTCTCGAGTTTACAATGTAGCCATTTTTGATATCAGTTGTTGGGACCCACCTATTTGTAGAACTATAGTGTCTTTTCTCCTTCATTTCTTTTTCAATATCGTGTAAATCACATTCCCCTTCCTCGATTTGCTGTGTGTTGATGTGTTTTATTGTAATTAGGATTTTTTTCACCTTTACTCTAACACCGAATCTCCAAATGTGGTCTGAAGTATCATCTTCAACTTCAAGCAACTTGAGTTTTATTTCCTTTGTACCAAGCGCATCTCTACTGACCAAACTACGTTCATCGACAAAATCCTCAAAGCTCATTATCTTGGGTTTACAATATCACATTAAAGAAGTATTCGATCTAAATGGCCTTGTGTTTTTTAATAAATGGCATGATACATGATTCTAGTTTCAAGGGTTGCCTTTTCCCTTCGTGCATGGCATAAGTGTCACCATCATATGTACAAATAAAATCAGTTACAGGGTATTTTTCATCCCAAATTTTAAAAAATTCTCGAAGCTCACGATGCTCGTATTTTCCTACACCTATCCTCTTTTTGGATGAAAATTTGAATGCGACAATCATTTTTCTTGTCTGATATAGCTCAAAAGTGTGGATCCATTTCAGACAACGCTGTATTTGATCAAATGGTACTCTCAGGGTGGTATTTGTGCCAGATTTTGCCTCAATTGTATATATCACATTCTCCTTTGTGCTTACCGCAAGTATGTCTGGCAATCCGACACTTGGGGACCCCAATCTAAAGGCCTTCCATCCATCAACTGCATTAAATCTCTTAACTAGAGTATCTTCCCAGTTGTAACCTCGCTGTCTCCTAGTTCTTGCCACGCGTTGATTAATTGTTTGAGTATTTTTTTTGTGTGACATGATCTTACGAGTGTGAAATTCTGATTGTTCTATTGATGTCATTTGTTTTCAATTTTATGAAATGAATTTAATGATATAGACTAGGTGGTAATTATACTAACACCTGGGCACCTATTTTTTGTCAACATGACCATAAACCGGAAACCAGTTTACAATAACAATCAATATTCATGCCTTAGCATTAATATGCCATGATTGCAATAACAAAATCATGTCATCAAATGATGCCCAGATAACGTACTTGAAATACAAAGAGTATGGCGATCTACTCAAAGTTATCTTATATTCCTCCCAGTCAGTTCTGGGTGCAGTGCCATTGATTTATCATTTAAATCACAATGGACAAAGCATAATTTTCATACAAACTGGCACAATAGGTGGAAATGTAATCCATTACCTAGTAGCAAACGGTCCCCCTACAAAGAAATTCATTGAATTAAAACGACTTACAGGAGATTATAGTTTTGTAGAAAAAATTGGAACTGATGGTATGTCACTCTACATTCCAATTTTGGAATTAGAAAAATCAAATCTAAAATTCCTGTAAACTATCTTGATTTCAGCTTGTTTTGAAAACAAATTTTGGGCTTTCGTCATAGTCACATTTTTCAAGAATCAAATTTTGATCATGTTTTGGTTGTGAATTCTCCAACAGAGTTCCAAATACACGAATATTTCCTTCAAACTCTGCAATACAAAAATACTTTTTATCTTTACTAGAAACTTCAACAAGTTTTGCATTCTTTGATACTTGTTTCCATATTACATCTCCAAGACATTTATTACAAAATTCACTTACTGGCCATACAAAGTGCTGACACTTTGTACAGTAGCTACAGACAAAGTTATTGTTTCTCAATTCATCTTCAAATCTAGTCATGACTCTAATACCAATACTGTTGATGAGGTAGAACCTGCAGACATGTTATGAACAAGACCTGTTTTTGCATCACTTACTTGTCTTTTTCCTGCCTTGCCGCTTAGTTGCTGATATACTTCTACAACCTGAGCAATTCCGGTTGCACCAAGTGGGTGACCTGCTCCAATCAATCCACCTCGCGGGTTTACTTTATTGTTATTTGTATCATACAAATCCCTTGACAAACTGTGATCCTTGTCCCTTTTGACAGAATCCCATGTCTTCTAGTTCAATAATTTCACATATGCTAAATGCATCATGAAGTTCAACCACATCTATATCGCCAGCAGTTTTGTTTGACATACGATACGCATCACCAACAGCACTCTTTGTTGATTCCATTGATGCCAGGTCATCATTCTTTGTAAAACTTGCAGAGATAGTTTTTTGACCAATTCCAGAAATCCAAATAGGATTGTCAGTGAATTTTTTTACATTTTCTTCAGAGCATATGACAACAGATGCTGCGCCGTCACAAGGCATGGAACAATCAAGTAATCTCAGGTTTTCAGTGAGATTTTTGGAATGCATTACATCGTCAAATGAAAAGGATTTTTCAAAATATGCATATGGATTATCTAATGCGTTTTTATGATTTTTTACAGACACGTATGCTAGATCTTCAAGAGTTGTACCATGTTTTCTCATGTGTGCACTTGTAAACATGGATGACCAGAAAATTGGATGTCGGTATTGACCACGTGACATGTCCCAATTTAGAACAAGACCTGGATTATCTGCCTTGTCTGCCCCTACAACAAGTGCAACATCTGCAAGCCCGGATGAAACATAGGCATATGCTGAAACCAGTGAGTTTGTACCAGAATTACATAGACTTTCAACAGAATGTGATATTTTTGGCTTTATCCCAGATAATTCTGATATGATGTTTGCAAAATAATTACGATTTGCATTAGTAGATGTAAGCACAACATCAATATCATCTTGTTCTAAATTTTTTGTATTCTCAAAAATCGGTCGGATTGATGAAAGCATTAGAGATTCTAATGGTTTTTCACTCTTGTTGAATTTGGTAATACCTGCTGCAACTATTGCCACTTTTTTCATTTCATATCACTTGCAAGAGTTTTGACAAGAAGATCAAATGATTCTTTTACACTTTCTACAGGGTTGAATTGAAGTATTGGTAAATTCACTCCGGATTCAATAAACTGTAATGTTTTTTGTCTCACATCTTCAGGCGTCCCACATATTGCCAAAGAGTTAACCATGTCATCAGTCACAAATACGTGATTACCACCAAGACCTTTTTTCTGATATTCCTCAAATATTGCATCTGTCTCTTTTTTGAATCCATTTGATGCCAAGAATTGTCTGTAAATTGTTCCAACTGAAACATAAAATGCAATAGTTTGCTTGGCACGAATAATTGCTTTTTCAGAATCAGTAGAAACACATGTTATCAATTGACATGCAACGTCAATTTTTCTTCTAGATTGCATTTTTTGAATGGTTGTTTTTAGTTCATGTAATGGTCGAAGATAAAAAATTACACCATCTGCAATCTCCCAAGTGAGTTCCACCATCTTGTGATTTATTGCTGCAAGATAAATTGGGATTCTAGTTCTTGTAGGTTTGATCAAAAGACCAAAGTTTTTCAAGTGAAAGAATTTGCCATCGTATGACACTTTTTCTCCAGACGTGACAAGACGAACAATATCTACGTATTCTCGCATTCTTTGTAACGGTTTTGTGAATTCAACACCATGCCAATTTTCAACAATTGGTTTACTACTAGTACCAAGTCCCAACATGAACCTCCCACCAGACATAACATCAAGTGTTACAGCAGACATGGCTGTTAATGCGGGGCTGCGAGAATAAATATTGATAATAGATGAACCTAACTTTGGTTTGTTTGCAATGCTTGCCACCTGTGATAAAATGGAACAGCAATCCATTCCCCATGTTTCAGGAATCCAAATAGAATCAGCAGAATAATTACTCAGCACTTTTGTACAGTCAATAATCTCTTCAACTGACAAGAGAGAACCTAGACTAAACCCAAGTCGTGTCATATTCACTTTGAAAAAATGAATTTTTCATATTTATGGGTTTGAATAAGAGATTCACATTCTTCCATATCCTTGTAAGAATCAATAGACTTCCAAAAGACTTTATCGTATTTTATGGCATGCAGTCTTCCAGATTCTGCAAAAAATGGAAACATGGTATTTTCCAGATTGCCGTTTTTTGGCAGGTGTTTTAGAATATCTTTGTTTAGATAATAGATGCCCGCATTCATCCAGTAATTAGACAGCTCTGGCTTTTCTTCAAATCGTCTGACTTTTGCTCCATCTAGATGAACTATTCCAAAGGATGTCCTAAGTGGTATTACTGCAACAGAGTTGGAATGAGTTTTTAATTTTTTTAAATCAATATCTGTCAATATGTCACCATTTGTAACAAAAAAATCATCAGTATCAATATACTTACTTGCTTTTCTTATTGCACCTGCAGTACCAAGAGGTTCTATTTCTATAGAATATTCCAAATTTACTCCAAGATTTTTGTTTTCTAGATGTTTTACTACTTGATCTGCCTTGTAACCTGCACAGATTACGATATCTTTAATTCCAAATTTTTTAAAATAACGTATTTGCCATTCAATAATCGGATAATTGCAAATTGGTATCAAAGGTTTTGGTAGATAGTCTGTTAATGGTTTGAGTCGTTTACCAAACCCTCCTGAAAGAAGTATTGCTTTCATAGATAAGGAATTTTTCAATTTGAATTAAAAGATTTGGAAAATCCCACACTCGACATTTTGGAGAATTTAGGTATTGTCAAGATGTTTTTTCTCAGTAAGATAATAGTGTAATTCAGTATAACATTCTACACAATAGTCCTCATCATTAGTATGCTCACAGTCGTATACCTTACTTACGTCCTGACCACATTTAGAACAATTTGCCATGTTGGTGAACTACATCGCCTTGTCTTTGAGTATTTCTTTGAATGTAAACCGGAACCGAAAATTAACTGGTAAATCTATGATTTTCGTATTTTAATTGCACCCAAGATAGCAATTATGATACCTATGCCCAAAACAGCCCCCATTTCACGCATGCCCCGAGAGTCTTGAGATTGACCACCTTGCATTGCAAGAATTATTCCAGTGCCTGCAAGTATCAGGACACCTCCGATTATTATCAACATACCTAGCTTTTTGATGGTTCTTTCCTAGTTATGAAAAATGATACTATTAGCATTACAGATGGAATTATTCCAAAAATTGATCCTCTGACAGATACATCCATGGGAAGAAATCCCATCTTATTGCCGTTGGCCACAATAACGTCTGCACCATAAATGCAAAGCATTACTATCGATATTACTGACATTGCTATTGCAACCTTTAGTTTCATACCTAGGCGTTTTTTTTACAACTAATAAACCTTAGATAAAAAACCCAGAAGATGTTAAAGACATCAATGAAGTGTTTTGATGACATTAAAGATAATGTCCCCATAAACAAGCTGGATTACAAATCCGCCAAAAATATAGATCATGTATGGCATTCCTGGTGTAACCCAAGTATCAGGAGAAGAGCAAAATTCTTCATTATCAGCATTCTTTAATGTAAAGTCTAACTTGCGTAAGTCTCCTTCTCTTTTTTCAATAGGAAAACTAAATTTGGGATTTTTTGAACGATGTCCCACAAACATGGCAATTATTTTGTTTTTTCTAGTTTCAGCATCAAAGCCCCTAAAGATGTCTTCGTGTTTCAGTATGGAGAAAATGTTTCGCGTCACATTTACTAGAATAGGAATTATTGAAAGTAACACAGTATTAACCAACGTAGTAAATGGATAGACTTGAGATGTGGAAAACGTAGATTCTGGAGCCAGAGCAGCTAGAACAATCAATGCAAAAGCATCTGCACCACCAAAAAAACCAATGCGCCAAACAAATAGTACAACAGGGGCAATTATTAATGAAATTCCAATCGTAGTAAGAGAATTAAACACATTAGGTGTAAAAAACAAAAGAAGTACAGCTAGACCACCAAAGATCATCCATATTCTATCATCTATCTCTCTCTTTTTGATGTCAGTGTATGATGCAACTCCTAACATTAGTAGTGCCAAGACAATTCGAATACTATTTACATCAATAGACATTGTTAACGATGTGGAATTCACACTAGTCAATAAATTAAGATTTCTCAAATTTATTTACTGATATGCCTAATTATTTGGAATCATTTTTTAACAATTGTCATGCTTTAGAAAAAATTTAATCATTTGTAGATAGAACAAGATATACAAATAAACAAAAATGCCCTAGTTATTTCAGGACATGTGTAATTATTCTATAAATTGAAAGATTGGCTAAAACCCTTCAATAATTCAACAACGTCATCATCTACAATTGGACTTGTGATGTTGTATTTCTACTAATATCAAACATTTATTTCATACATGCAGAATTTTTGATTCAACACACATCATCAAGAAATAACCATATTTTCCGTAGATGATTCATAGAAATGCACATTTATTATAAAATAATTCTCAACAAGTGCAACTTTTAACTGACAATACAATTGAGATTCTTCTACCTTTGATGCAAATTCACAAAGATGTCAGGGCTTTCCTGTTTGCGTTTGTTTGTTTTATACAAACAATTGCTCATATCACTGTATGATTCTACATCACTATGATGAATTCCCTCTCATTAGCCACAAAAAATGAAACAATTGTCAATGGCATTAGACAAAAAGGGAATGACGGGAGATCAATCTACTTATATACATACAATAATAAAATCCGATCTACAATGCTCCTCAGTTTAGAACTGCATCCATGTCAAGCTGAGAATATTTTCGTACCTAAAACAGACAAAACCATCACATCGTTTTGTATTTTTACATATTATCTCGATCACAAATCTTCTAGTTTTTGGAGTGTCGCATTTTGAATACTGAAGAAGATCTATTTGCAACATTGAAGTATTTTGGTTTAGAAGGAGATGATGCCAAAATCTACCTAGGTTTACTTCGAACAGGTGAGGTTACAGTTGGAAGTCTTTCTGCAAAATTAGATGTTGATAGAGGCAAGGCATACAGAGCACTTACAAAATTACGAAATCTAGGGTTGATTACAACTACATTATCAAACCCTACAATTTGTAAATCTGTAAACCCAGAAGAAGCATTCAAAGGAATAATTCAGAAAAAACAAGACGAAATTACAACCATGGAAAAACTATCAAAACAAGTTGTTGCAAGTCTTGAAGAGTTAAAACGCCCAACTCCTGACAATTCAATGTCATCATTTTCAATCATACAAGGTAGATCTAACATCTATGCAAGAATTGGAAAACTAGTAAACGAAGCAAGTGATATAGTATACGTAGTTAGCACAGTTGAGGATATAATGAGGATGTATCACACTGCAATTCCTGAAAAGATAAAAGATTGTATCAAAAAGGGTGGGGAAGTCAGAATAATCACAGAAGTTGAAAACAAACAAGCAGTTAGTCTAGTACAAAAACTGGGGGCTACTGAAACTAGAGTTGGAAAACTACCATCTAAAGGAAGAATGGTTGCTGAAAAAGATAAACAAATTGTAATGTCTGGTTCGATGAAAGGCACCATGGATTTAAACGATGATGCAGATTCCATAGTTCATACCAACTCTACAGAAATTGTAAACAATATCTTTAGTCTGTGTGAACATTTGTGGAAAAAATCAAAACCCATTGAAGTCGTATATCAATCTGCATAAGTTCTGCAAATTCACTAGTTTTAAAAATTCAAATTTCGTTCAGATTAATCACACACCATCTTATATTATATTTTAAGATATTTCTTGTAGTATTGAGGACCCTACTTGTAATTTTAATTATAATTTCCAGTATTGGAATCATGAAATCCTATGCTGATAGTGATTACACTTTCGGAGTTAGGGTGCTGCCTCAGAAATTAATCGAGAGTTCAGACGGGATATTACAAGTATATGCTTTGCATGCTGGCCATATTTATCCACAAAAAATTGATAACATGGTATTTTCTTCGACTGATTCTTCAGTCATACAAGTAATTGGAGTAGAAGACAATGACAATTTCATTACAAACATCAAATTAAAAACAATAGGGCAAGGTAATGCAAAAATTGAGATTGGCGCACCAGGTTTTGTATCTCAAGAGGTTCCAATAACAGTATACGGAAATCAAAATTATCCAGTCAAATTACTAGTACAATCAACACCTCCAATTCTCTCAATTAATGGTCCTCATACAGGATATTTCACTGCAGAATTGATAAACAACAATGGTTCACCTGCTACTGCAAAAAATGATGTCCTTGTCAATCTGGATACTGCAGATAGCAGAGTTGCAATGTTAGCAGACACACATCTTTTGATAAAAGCAGGAGAGTATTATGGAATAGAAAAATTTGAAGCGACTCAAGTTGGAGTTACACAGATATTTGCATCAGCTGATTCACTTCAACCGTCAAGTTCAAAGGTCACTGTTAATCAAACAGGGTCTCCGAAAATACACTTGTATACATATCCAAAAAAGATCAACAACTATCAATCTTCTACATCATATGCCATTGCACAATTGACAGATGTAAACGGAATTCCTACGCCAGCAACTGAAGATATTGTAATTCCAGTAAGCATCAATGATCCAAATGCAATTTTAACAAATACAAGCCCCGTAATACAAAATGTTGAAGCAAACGCACCAATAATAATAAAGAAAGGCTCCTATTGGGGATACACCGATATCGCAGTCAGCGCAGGAGTAAATGGAACTTACAATGTTTTGTCATCAACACCAAATGGATATGTCAATTCGGGACCAAGTCAAATATCTACATTTACTGCCAAATTTTATGATGACAAATCAGCTCGACTTGATATTTTGCCAATATTGGCAACAGGAAACGATGAGTTGATTGGAGTTTTACATCTAGAAGACAAGAATGGAAATCCAATAATTGCAAGCCATGACATGCAGATAGAAATTGATTCATCAGATGCAAAGTCACTTACAGTTGACGATGTAACTCTAAACAAAGGATCTGGTGCTGCCCCCGTATTTGCAAAGGTTGGTACAACACTTCCCATTTCACTATCACTACATGTTGTAACATACAATGATCAGACCGTTAACCCGATAATTTCATTGCCAGATGGTAATTCGCTTAATGCACTGTCTTTGGTACCAAAGATACTAAGCAACACAAACTTTCCCATTGCAGTATATCAAACAGATTCTACAGGTATTCCGGTTGACTTTTCAAACGACTCTGCATTGGATGTAATACCTAATGATTATGTCTCAATCCAATCATCTATAATTCATAGAGGGGACATGGTAATTCTGGCAAATTCTACTTCTTTAAAAACTGGTACTTCAACTGTCAATATACTCTCAGACAATAATCAGACTTCAATTACACTACAAGCATTCAGCAATTTACCTTCACAGGTAGTTTTGGATTACCAAAATCCAATTCTGATGGATATGAATAATACCATAGTGGCACAGATTTTAGATTCTAGCGCAAAACCAGTATTTGCCCAAAAGGACATTACTCTAAAACTAATTTCAAGTAACAAAGATGTTTTGACACTTCCAGAAAATATTACAATTGCAAAAGGACAATACTATGTACCATTGGACATAACTCCAAATTCCACTGGAACATCTCAAGTATCCATATTTGCGGATGACATGCCACTTGCCACGTACAAGATTACTGCAGACAAATTTTCTCCCACATTGAGTATAATGGCGCCTAATTCGGCCTTGCCTGGTGAATCATTAATTGCAAATGTAACTGCACTAGATCACGGCAGTCCATTAAAGAATATGAGGATACATTGGAAGGTAGGAGGAGCCATCATTCAAAATAGCGATTTGGTAACAAATCAAAACGGTACGGCAAATGTTGTTCTACTAGTAAATTCCAACAGTAGTACCATAAATCTAAATGCCAACGCAACGGGTTTAGGATACATTCCAGCTCATGCAAGCAAGATGATAAATGTCAATGGAACAGATGAAAATACTTTTGATTTCAATTCAACGACTGGAAAACCATCATCACTTGGAAAAGTTCAGGCAGATTTGAAAACATTCAAAGTGGGAGGGATTGACACATTGCCCATAATGGTACTTGGTACGATTGCAATAAGCGGGGTTTTAATCAAGAGAAAAAGTTTACTATCATTTAAGAAAACACCGTCTCGTATAAACATGCAATCAAAATAATATCGGTAAAATACCCATGTCTAAATTTTCAAAAACAATGTGTTCCAATAATTAAATCAAACACAAGTCTGTTCAATGCGAACATACTAGAAAATATCATTTCAAAGTTTTCATTAATATTTATGAAATTAGATATTTGTATAAACAAATATTTTACCTCAGGAGAATTCTAGATGAAGAATAGACTTCTATCAGACTTGCGAGATATGGTACACGGTAAGATAAAAAATCACAATAAAAAAGAATCCATACTTTTCTCTCCTTCCACTTTGGGAAAAGATCTTAATCATTGTACAATTGAGGAGATTCTGCCACACTTGCTTGTATATTCATCAATGGCAACAATTGAAAGCAAGGAAAAAGTCTGGGTTGCAACATCTATGCTAGTACGGTTTCTTGCAACGCATACCAATAATTTGGTAACAATGGAGGACGATACACCAGTTGGAATGGTTGGAAGTAAGGAAGTCTTGCAAGGCATATACTCAAAACCAACTCATAGTTTTTTTTCAGAACAAACAGTGAGTAGCATAATGAACAAAGATTTAGAGACAGTGTCAGCAAAAATGCGGGTTTATGATTTACTAAAAAAAATGAATGTCGCTGGGAGAGATTTTGCTCTGGTACAAACAACAGATGGAGAGTTTTCAACAATATCAGCAAGACGATTATTAGAAGTCGGAATACTGTGCGACACACGAATCAAGATTGCAGATATGCCTTCAAAGAAAGTGATAACATTTCAAAAAGAAGACAACATAGGTTTTCTCATAGGGGAAATGTTGAGAAATAATACCGATGTTGTGATCTTGGAGAAAACACCTTTGTTTGTCACACCGCAAACAATATTTGAAAAAATATCAGAATTGAATTATCTCGATGATGTAGATGATTTTCTTGAATACAAGGCAAGTACATTGAATTTGAAGACTGGTCGCATAATATCTGACAATATCACAGTACCTGAAATGTGTAAGATAATGCTAGGGATGAAAAATGCATTCATCATGACACAGAATAATGTGTTGACTCCATGGGACTTGATTACTACATTAGCATAGGTGATTGAGAAAACATGACACAAAGAATGCAAGCAAAGGAAGACTCTATAAAACAACTACGTAGTCATCTTGAACATTTAACAAATGAGCTTAGCAAGACCACAGAGTATATCCAATTATTAGAGCTACAGGATGAATCAAGAACAAAAAAAGATGATCTGAGTTTTGAACCCGAACAGGAAATCAGCGAATTACTTCAAAAACAAAATACAATTTCACATGAGATCATTCTAGTTAAAAAAAGAATTCAAAAACTAAGTGCAAAAACCATACTCAAGATAGAATTATTGGTATTGCCAGTTGTAGTGATCTTGTTATTTTTTGTTGCAGCAAACTATGCAATTCCGTCAGTAGGCGTAGATTCAACCATAAAAACTCGATATGTAACAGAAAACCTCGAAGGAAGCACTGCTGATGACTTCACATATTGGAATATCAACAATCAGGCACCTCTGGTTGTAACCATAGAAAACAATGCAAAAGTAACCGACCAAAAAATTCAATCAATAGAAAATGCCATAACATCAACAGAAACAATTACTGGAGATAATTCGCAATTATATCACTCAAACTCTGGAACTGGCAAATACTTCACAGGTTGGCAAGGTGCACTACAGACTATGCCAATCACAAAATATAGCATTCCAGAAAAATTTAATGTCGTCCAATCTTCCAATGGGGAAGGTCAAATAGTAATAACGCTCTCAAAAATCAAGGATCGTGATGGATACTATGGAACTACAAGAACAATAGTAAATGGCAACCAAATACTAAAGGTATTCATCACCATATATGATGCAGACAAGCTAACAGATACTCAGATGGGATCTATCGTGCGACATGAATTTGGGCATGCGTTAGGTTTACCACTTACCAATAATACAGCAGACCTCATGGATGAATCAATCACTACAGATCATCCATACATATCAGAGTGCGACATCAATGCACTTCAAAAATTATACAATGGTGTAAAACCATCAGATGACTTTTGTGACAATACCTGATAGTTTCACATGTAAAATAGATTCAAGTTGTATTCTGATAACTAGAATGTTCGTCCTTTTTGTAGCTGACACAATACATCAAAATATGCTTTAATCTGAGCATGTGATGGATTGAGTTCTTTAATTGCAGAAATATCCACATTTAGTTTTTCTAGTTTTTGATAAATCTCCTTATCTTCCAATGTATCTATTAACGCTTGTAGGTGAAACGGTTTTTTCATTATCTCAGTTATTTGTTTGAGACTCTTGATAGATTCAGAAAAAGTCTCTTGAACAAAACCTGATGCAAATATTATTCTCTGGTGGGAATTCATTTCCAAGATTTCTTTTGCTGCTTCAAGTCCATTTTTTAGTGGCATTTGATAATCCAAAATAACTGCATCAAATGGAGAGTACAAATCATCAGATTTTTTATTATTCTCAGACTCTATACGATAAATTTTAACACATTCATCCCCGTTTTTAGAGACAGTTACCTTGTGACCATTATCTTCCAATACATCTTTGTATTGATCCAAGAGATCCTTTTCATCTTCAGCGATTAAAATATGCATAGACATAACAAAAACATCTTACATATATCTAATTTACCGTAGCTCGTTTGTTTTAAACAGACATAGACTAATCTAAAACCTGAAGCAAATACATGTAAGACTGAGGGCTGGCCTATCATCCCCACAGAAACGCCAAAGTTCTCAGTTCTTGCTTTTTTCCAGAAAAAGGACCGAATTGGAACTTTTTTGTAAACAATATTGCAGCTTGTTATATGAACAAGAAAAAGAATATGATAACAGGATTGAACACGCAAAAATATGCATTAATCACATGTATAATCATAGCAGCCAGTCTCTCGGCTCATCTATCATATGCGATAACTAGCATAGATATTGGATGGGGGAGTAGAGGAATAGGAGTAAATCCTACTACAAACAAGATATACGTTACAGGTTCTGTCACAGGAGTTCTAGATACGATTGATGGGTTTACAAACAAGGTTACAGACCACATTTCGCTCAATCAAGGATCAATACTTCCAGACACCGGTGCAGCACGAGCAGATGTAAATCCCACTACAAATACCATATACGTAACAGATAGGTTAGGGGGACATGTTGTTGTCATAAACGGAAACACTGACAAAGTAATCGCAACGGTTCCAGTAGAAAATAATCCATGGGGGGTTACAGTAAATCCATCCACCAATCAAGTTTACGTTACAAATTTACTTTCAAATTCAGTCTCAGTGATTGACGGCAAGACAAACAGCCTAATTACAAATATCAAAGTGCAAAGCGGTCCATGGGGAATTGTTTCAAACCCAACAACCAATCGAGTGTATGTAGCAAACAGTCTTTCAAATTCAGTGTCAGTCATTGATGGTTCTAGTGATAGAATAATTAACACAATACATACTGACGGTGGTCCTTGGGGAATCACTGTTAATCCAGTCACTAATTTGATATATGTAAGCCACTGGGGAGCAGGAGTAGTTTCAGTGATAAATGGAACTGATGATCACATAATAGCAGACATACCAACTAACGCAGGATCATGGGGAATAGTAGCAAATCCATTGACAAACAAGATCTTTCAGACAAACGAGCAGACAGGAGAAATTTTTGAGATAGATGGAAATACAAATACTGTCATAAACAAATTCAATTCAGGCATTGCAGCTCAATACTTGGCGATAAACCCTGTAGCAAACAAACTCTATGTTTCAAGTTTGTTTTCAAATAATCTTGAAGTAATTGATGTTCCCATGACAAATACTGACCAAAATTCCCAGTTAAATGATACAAATCAATTGCCAAATTATGCAAACATGACTAATGCAATAAAGATTACGCCAAAACAGCTTGCTAATCTAATTGGAAATAATACTAATCTGAACATGACTCCCGAACAGTTGTCAGAGATGATGGGCAATAATACTAATCTGAACATGAGTCCTGAACAGCTGTCAAAGATTCTAGGAAATGACTCTGCACTGTCAAAATATCTCAACAGTACTACACTACAAGACTCTGAAATGAACATGACTTCAGAGCAGTTGGCAGAGATGATGGGCAATAATACTAATCTGAACATGAGTCCTGAACAGCTGTCAAAGATTCTAGGAGACAATGCAACACTTGATCTCGATCCAGCCAAATTACAAGGATTTTTGGATAACAAGACAATGGGTGATTTTAATGCCAGTCTTTCATTTTCACCCAACCAATTGGCAAATCTAACCAAATCTTTGAGTAATATTAATGAAAATAACTTTACAGGCAATAACCAGACAGATTTTAACGATACCCTGTTACATGTAATATGCATCGTCAAATCAGGTGAATTGAGTAAGCTCTTTGACAGCATGGCAATACCCCTATCAAGTTGTCAAATCAAAGAATAGATTTTCAAAATCAATAGAATAGAAAGCTCATTTCATCCAAACAATCACGTCTTTTTAAACTACTCTTGCATAGTTTCTGGATGGATGATAAATTCTACAATCATTCATTGCAGATGATCATATGAGTCAAGATGATGAAAAAATACAGATTCAGTTAAACGTCATAACCAAGATACTGGAAAAAGAATTATTTGCTGCAGGATTATTTACAGACTTTGATCTAATCCAGTCACAAGCATTGACTGAGATTAAAAAATATTTACCAATAATCACACTCTATGAACAAATTATAAAAAAATCATTGCTTAAAGAAATAAAAAAACAGCATAGATTTGATCAAATACTTTTTGGTCTTGTGAATTTTTACTATAACTCAAAAGAATATTCAAAAGCATTGGATCTGGTAGATTTCATGTTACTAGTCATCCCAAGCAATTACAAGATTCAATATAGCAAAGGAAAATTGTATGAATTTGTAGAACAACCAGAAAAAGCATTAGAATGCTATGAAGCAGTATTGAAGATAAGACCAGATCATGTATCAGCATTATACAACAAGAGCATACTTGATGTAAGATTTAGAAAACAAAATGAAGCAATGACATCATTAGATAGACTAATTGTTCTGGATCCAAAAAACTTGACAGCATACTACGACAAGGCAATCATATTGTTTGAAAAGAATAATTTTGAAGAAGCAATTGCATGTTTTGACAAGGTACTTGGTGTAAATCCCAGACACGTTGAGGCATTACATCACAAAGGAATTTCACTTGAGGCATTATCACAGTACCCCAAGGCACTAGAATGCTATGAAGCAGTATTGAAGATAAGACCAGATCATGTATCTGTATCATACAATGAAAAAATACTGTGTGATAAGATCTGTCACACAAATTGTTCATCTCAATTATTGGACAAGATAATCAGAATAAACCCGAGACATGTTCTTGCTCAATACAACAAGGGAGTATTACATCTCAAGACAGAGCAATGTGAAGAAGCAATTGCATGTTTTGACAAGGTACTTGGTGTAAATCCCAGACATTTATCTGCATTATACAACAAAGGAATTGCATTAGAAGCACTGTCAATGTTTGAGGAAGCAGTGAAACATTACGAGTCAGTGTTGAATATCAAACCAGACCATGTGTCTGCACTATACAACAAGAGTGTATTGGATGCAAGGACTGGAAGATATGATCAAGCAATGATTTCATTGGATAGACTAGTCATGATAAACCCAGGACATGTTCTTGCTCAATACAACAAGGGAGTATTACATCTCAAGACAGAACAATGTGAAGAAGCAATTGCATGTTTTGACAAGGTACTTGGTGTAAATCCCAGACACATTGAGGCATTACATCACAAAGGAATTTCACTTGAGGCATTGTCACAGTACCCCAAGGCACTAGAATGCTATGAAGCAGTATTGAAGATAAGACCAGATCATGTATCTGTATCACACAACAAGAAAATATTATGTGATAAAATATGCCATACCAATTGTTCACCTAAATTGTTAGATAAAATAATTGAGACAAACCCGAAACATGTCTTGGCATTGTTTGACAAGAGTGTACTGTTACTTGAGATGAATAAATTTGAAGATGCAGTCACATACTTGAACAAGGTTTTAGAGATAAATCCAGTGCATGTGTCTGCACTATACAACAAAGGAATTGCATTAGAAGCACTGTCGATGTTTGAGGAAGCAGTGAAACATTACGAGTCAGTGTTGAATATCAAACCAGACCATGTGTCTGCACTATACAACAAGAGTGTATTGGATGCAAGGACTGGAAGATATGATCAAGCAATGATTTCATTGGATAGACTAGTCATGATAAACCCAGGACATGTTCTTGCTCAATACAACAAGGGAGTATTACATCTCAAGACAGAGCAATGTGAAGAAGCAATTGCATGTTTTGACAAGGTACTTGGTGTAAATCCCAGACATTTATCTGCATTATACAACAAAGGAATTGCATTAGAAGCACTGTCGATGTTTGAGGAAGCAGTGAAACATTACGAGTCAGTGTTGAATATCAAACCAGACCATGTGTCTGCACTATACAACAAGAGTGTATTGGATGCAAGGACTGGAAGATATGATCAAGCAATGATTTCATTGGATAGACTAGTCATGATAAACCCAGGACATGTCTTGGCATTGTTTGACAAGAGTGTATTGTTACTTGAGATGAATAAATTTGAGGATGCAGTCACATACTTGAGCAAGGTTTTAGAGATAAATCCAGTGCATGTGTCTGCACTATACAACAAAGGAATTGCATTAGAAGCACTGTCGATGTTTGAGGAAGCAGTGAAACATTACGAGTCAGTGTTGAATATCAAACCAGACCATGTGTCTGCATCATCTCATAGAAAATCATTATTTGAGAAACTAGGATCACATAGTAAAGGTATGGCATTACTTGAAACTGGTCAGTTTGAAGAAGCAATTACATGTTTTAATGACATATTAGATTCTCATCCACGATACATGCCTGCACTATATAACAAGGGAATTGCATCTGAATCAGTATCCAATTTTGATGCAGCTTTAACATGTTACCAGTCCATAATAGACCAGAATTCACAGTATAAAGAAGTAATTTTGCAAGCAGGAAGAGTTTTGTCATCTTTGGAAAGACATGATGAGGCCATAAAACACTATGATTTGGTTTTAAAATCAAATCCAAATAATACTAGTGCACTATATTACAAATCATTTAGCACATTAAAACAAGGAAAAGAGAAAGAGCTAATACCATTGATCGAACACATGATTTCCTTAGATTCTAGATATGTTACACTATTGCAAAATGAAACAGAGTTTGAAAAATATCTGAAAGTGTAATGTACTAGAGTTTGATTTGATGTCATGTAGACACCAAGTTGTGTAATTCAAACACACAAATTTCTAAATAATTTGAGGTCGACAACATCATGTGACTCTTCGAATATTGATAGCAGAAGATTACAAGGATTTGGCAGACTCGTATAAAATGGCACTAGGGGGAAGAGGTCACGAGGTAACCATAACAGGAAATGGTGTAGAGTGTCAAAGAGTATACAAACAATACACCAAACAAATAGACGGTCAAATAAAACATCATTTTGATGTGGTCATACTAGACCAAAACATGCCTGGAATGGACGGGATTGAGACTGCAAAAGAGATACAAAAAGTAAATTCAAAACAAAGAATAATTTTCATAACTGGATACGGAAATGAGGTTATACAAAAACTCAAACAGTTAACAAGTAATGCATCAGTCATGAATAAACCATTTACAGTGGAGGCATTACTTGCAGAAGTTGAAGGATGGCCAGTTTCAAAATTACGTGAAATGTTAAAAAAAGGATTAAAGGAATGGGATGGACATACAGGAACATCAGTACCAGTTGGTCCAAGCAGAACAGGTTAAATTAAAAAATATACAATATTTTCAATTCGTTTACTCTGAACACACAAGATACTAAATCAGTTTGACGGTTTGTTAAAATCATTGAAAGATTGGTCGTTGAGAATACTAGTTGCAGAAGATTACAAGGATTTGGCAGACTCGTATAAAATGGCACTAGAAGAAAGGGGACATTTGGTGATAACTACTAGAGATGGTATTGAATGTCTACAAACATACAATGAGTATGTAAAACAAGACGCAGATGGAGAAAAACCATATTTTGATGTGATCATTCTAGACCAAAACATGCCTGGAATGGATGGAATTGATGTTGCAAAAGAGATACAAAAAATAAATCACAAACAAAGAATAATTTTCATAACTGGATACGGTAATAGCCTAATAAAAAAACTCAGACAGTTAAGCGAGACAGTTGAAGTTATGAATAAACCATTTACACTGCAGGCTCTAATTACACAAATTGAGGGATGGCCAATTTATCTATGGCGTGAGAAAGCTAAACAAGGATTCAAGGATTGGGACGGATATGAGGGCACATCAGTACCAGTTGGTCCAAGCAGAACAGGCTAGACAAAAATGAAATCAACAATTGCTTGTCAATTTGATACACATGAGGACATACAATTGGTTTGTAAGCATCAAACAGACGATAGTTCAGTTGCGATATTAAAGTACATAGATTTAGGAGACAGATAGTTTTGCAAGATCACAAGACAAGCACTAGTTTGAGAATAGGAATATCGGTTGCAATGATAATAATGATGTTAGGTCTTGCACTAGCCCTTAATGCATTTACAACATACACCATTACAAATCAGATGAAGATATTATCAGATTTGAACATACCAGTAAGTCAAGGAATAACACGAATCTATGCAATACAACAGATGGAACAGCACAGTATTGATGACATGATGGCATATCAAAAAATATCTAGTAAAGTAAACTATGAAATTTCCAAAAACCAATTCGAGTCATACAATCAAGAATCCAATTATGAAATTAAAAAAGTCAAGGATCTTACAGATACATTTCTAAATTATGGATTAGACTATCAAACCACTGAGAATCTTTCAACGCTTAGCACAAGTCTCAATGAAATAGAATCCATTCATCTTCAATACGTGGAGAAAGCAGATCAGATTTTTGAGACATACAAGGGTGATACAAACGACCTAGATTCTGCAGTAACAGATTTACAAATCCAACAAAATCAAATTAACTTGAAAATAATCCTGGTAAATGATGAGATTCAAAAGTTAACAGACAGTCTTAATGCAGGAGTTGAAGTGGACAAGCAAAAAGCATTTACTTGGCAGATGATAATCATAACTTCGGCTGGAATCATGTCCCTAGCTTTGGGATATTTCCTTAATTTGATAAACAGGGATTTGATACGAGAAGTAATTAGAAAAACTAGATCACTTCAAAAAGCAAATAGAGAACTAGAAGAGATGAACATTTTAAAAGATGATTTCATAAATATTGCATCACATGAGTTAAAGAGTCCACTTCATCCAATATACGGCTTTATTGAACTTGCACAAAATGGAGATATTGGAGCGGATGAAGCTCTTGCAGGCATATCAAAACAAGCACGACAGTTAGAAGAAGTAGCTAATCGAATTTTAGACATTAGTAGAATAGAGAGTGGATCATTATACTTGTCATATGAAAAGTTCAATCTCAGTGACCTAATATCTGAGATAACTTCATCACAGGGACTAAATCTAGATGAAAAAATAAAGATTGAAACAAGTCTTGAAAAAGGAATCAATGTAGAAGCAGATAGAGTAAGAATTGGACAGGTGGTTCGTAATTTGGTAAATAATGCACTAAAGTTTACTGAAAGCGGAGTCATACAAATTACCATACAACACAATTTACAAAAAAATGTGGTTGAAGTCACCATAAAAGATAATGGACCTGGAATACATTCAGAGGTATTTCCAAAATTGTTTAACAAGTTCACAACAAAAGGTCCCAAGACAGAATCTTGGAAAGGCAATGGATTAGGATTGTATCTCAGTAGAGAAATAATAAATGCACATGGGGGACATATTTTTGCATACAACAACAAAGATGTAGGGGCCACATTCAAGTTTACAATTCCAATCATGCGACATCTAAATACAATAGAATTGCATGAAAAAATAATGAATTAAGTATGTTCAGAGTGAACATACTAACCTTAATCAAACAAATCAATTAAATCAAACAAGACAACAAAATGGGATTACAAATCTTAGCAGCAGACGACAATGAATTTGCAGGACTGCAATACAAAAAAGTCTTTGAAAAACATCAACATAATATCACCATAGCAAAAGATGGGGAAGCATGTGTTGAAGCATATAAGAAGAAAATGGCAGAAAGTAAATCTGATGTGGATCCATTCAACATAGTTTTGCTTGATTTTGTTATGCCAAAGAAAAATGGAGTACGCGTAGCAAAAGAGATTTTGGAATTACGGCCACATCAAAAGATATTATTTGTCTCAGCCTTTGGAAATGGTATTTTAGATGATGCTGCAGTATTTCTAAAAGACGATGTAGAGATAATCCAAAAGCCATTTTCACTAGAGTTTTTGGTCAACAAGATCGAAAGTACTCATGCATTAAGAAACATGCGTTAAAAGACCCAATTTCTTCCATTTTGGACACAATTAATGAAAAAAATTGCAGAGCGTTTTATCTATAGAAAATCAGTATTTATCCATAATTGACTGACAACATAACACTTGATCTTCCTCATGCCATGATTCAAGGCATCAACAAGGCATGTAAAAAAGAAGGTTGTACAGACCAAGAATTTATCAGAACTGCAATATCCAAGATGCTTTTTGAACAATTCAAGCCTGCACCAGAATCAAATACCCTACTTACAAAAGAGATGTGCCTAGAATCAAGTGAAAACTCAGGCGAACCAGGTTATGAGATACCATTAGAGAGAATAATTGCGGTTAGGTATACGCTTGATGATGGAAAGATAATTCACATAATGCGCGGAAAAAAACAATGTTAAATTCTACACAAAATTATTTTTCAGCCACTTAGACAGTATAATTATTATTATTCACTTGATATTTTGGTGCTATGTTTTTTGGTAGTCGTACTGTGAAAATAGTTGGAGGGGATTTTACTGTCAGTGTACCGCCATGTTGCTCCACTATATTTTTGCATATTGAAAGTCCGAGGCCCGTACCAGTTTGCTTGGTTGTAAACAACGGATCAAATATCTTGGATTGGATTTCTGATGGAATTCCAGGCCCCGCATCTTCAAATTCAATCTGAATATTGTAACCCAAGTCCATTACACGTATCTTTATTTCGCCCTTGTCTTCCATTGCCTGAACAGCATTATTTATCAAGTTAGAAAATACAGCTTCGAGTTTTCTTGAATCACAGTTTATTGCCACATCAGTATATGGTTTTAATATTAAAACTTCTGGAGGCAATAACGTATTACCAATTGCACCATCAATCATTGAAAGCAAAGATGTCTGTTGTAACAAGAGTTCTGATCTTTTTACAAAGTTTAGAACATCATCTATCTGATGAGTCATTCTCTGAATAGCTCTATCAAATCTTCCAAAGTGTGGTAATTTTTCCTCAATACGCATGTTCGGTTTTGCCCTCATTATGTCCATAGTATTTTTAACAACAGATAATGGGTTTCGTAGATCATGCGCAAGTCTTGCAGCCAGTTCTCCAATCACTGTAAATTTTTCAGCTTTTATCAAGTCCTGTGTCTTTTCATCGACTTGTTTTGCAAGAAAGTCACGCTGCATTGATAATTCTTTTTCTTTTGATAGTACCGTGTCTAGTTTAGACTTTAAATCCCTAGTCATTTGATCATAATGAAATTTCTGTTTTTCAAGTTCCAGATTAGACCTATTCAATTCATCATTTTTCTTGTTCAAAGACGCACTAATGTCAAGTAAAAACCCCACTTTATCCTGTAAATCATGATTAATAGTAGATAATTCTTTGATCTTTTCCATTGATTCGTTTGCAATATTAGTTAGTCGTTGTTCTTTTTCTTGAAGCTCATGTCTTGTTGCATCAAGCTCTTTGAAGGCTTTCCCTGTCAAAGTACTAAGATCTTCTAGTAGAGTCTTTTGTGGCTCTGGTTGAGATTGTGACAATCCAATTTTTAATCAAGTATCAGATACATTAACCCTTATGGTTGTTTATTTCAAACAAACACATCCATACAATAAATACCGATTGTATCATGCAGTGTAATTCAGTATCAAGATATTTACAATATTTGTTAATTCCAACAAAGTTGATCGCATGATTACGATAAAAAACAAACCAGACGATTTATCTCATCAACATAACCAGTGTTTCAAAAGTATCAAACATACGACATGTACAATATTTCCAAGTCAAAATTAAAAAAACCTATCAATGATGAAAATCAATTCATTGACAATATCTTTGGCGAATTGTAAATCTTCCTATAGATAATTAGAAATCCAAGAAATTCGAATTGCTCTACAAGAAGTATTGTATCCAAGTTGACCAGCCACCCACCCATCATGTCATTCATTATGGCATAAGTCATTGAGATTATGTGATCTGCATAGATGACAATTGATGTATCAAAAATAGTTCCTTGTTTTATGTTTACAATTGTATGAATATCGCTTGGACTCATTTTATTTACATCATAATTTGAAAATATCATATCAGATACCAAACGTTTTTCATCAGAGTATGTCGTATTTCCTCGTTCAATCCACACGAGAGTACTTGCAAAATATGCAATTAAAACAAGAGAGAATACGATTGCAATTTTGCCAGATTTTCCTTTTATTGTTTTTGTCATCTGTTTCAAAAATAAGTTGCCAAAACGTCCAAGTTTTTGTTTATGTGCCAGAAATATCAATACAAACATGAGTGAGGAAACAAGGCCTAGACTTCCTATCCAATGAGCCGAAAAATATGCATAAAAAACCATCCGTATAGGCAGAAAGATGCCAGTAATTACTCCAAACACAATTAATTTTTCTTTAATGTCAGGCAGTTTGCCCCTCATTGCCTATCATTCCCGGAATAAATTCGGCAAGGTTTGATATTTATCTATCTACAAAATTATTCGTACTTTATCAACAAGCGATCATGAACATTAATAGAATTAACAATGATCGTGTTTTTTCATCACGGATAACAAGATTTTGAAATGAAAGTTTTGTGAAGATTATGAGAATTAGATAATTTTTTCAAATTTTTTGAGATTTGATGTTACTGTCAACGTTCCAGAATGCAAATCAAATCTAACCCATCGACCAAAATTTTCACCCGTATCCTCAGAAACAAGTGGTATACTATTTTCTTTTAAAATCTGTTTCAAATACACAATATTTCTTTGTCCCACATTAAACACACTAGTCTCAGACTCGTGTGCAAATATTGCTGCCCCACCTGCCATCTTTGCTTTCATTCTTTTAGGATCTGCACCTTTTTGTATCATGCCGTTTATCATGTATGAAAGTGCCTCATCGGCATATTTTCCAATGTCATTTTTTTCAATAGATTGCATACCATCAGATTTTTGTGGCAACATTACATGTGCCATACTTGCAACATGTGATACAAGATCAAAAAGACATATTGCAACACACGAACCAACAAAAGTTTTCAGTTCCTCTTCTTCGTTAGTTATTATTTCCAAACCACCCATTTTTATCTCAATTACACGTTTCATTAAAAGATCAAACCTACATCATGAACTTTTTTACTTCAGAAGGATTTTGAATCAAGAGCATATGGATTGCAATATTTGATGTCATACCATAAAACTCCACATGTGAGACAATCAATGTATCAGATTCATTTCCAAAATCAGACACCGCTGCTTCTAGTAATGTTCTAAAGAATTCAACAGCATACCCAGGTACTGATGAACATATTTTGTAACCAGTATCCATGGATATTGCATTAATAATTGAGGCAGTAAGTATATTTCCAATTTCAGATATTGATGAAGTAGTAAGGCTTTCTAATTCATCAGAGATTGATCGGCCAAGTAGTCGTGATGCCAATATTTTCGATTTATTTTCTGGCAGATACAACAGTGCACCCATATGAAGATCTCCATCGCACTTGACATATACTGCAGACATGACATTCATTTCTTCAAGATTTGAAATTATTACATCTAAATTTACAATTGGGATTTCTTGTGTTTTTTTTAGAACATGTATTATTGGTTCTTCCAACATAGTCACTAGTGCCGGAATTGTTTTTTGAACAATGAAAGAGTCAAGAACAGAGTTTAATTTTTGTAAATCAGTGTATCTAGTACTCAATTTCTACAACGCACCATTTATCGGATGAGAAAATATCATACACGATACACAAGAAACCATAGTACCATCATACTATTTCGACCTGATAACCTTGCTCATCACCATAGTCACATTGGATCTGTCAAATGGTTTTATCACATAGTCTCTTGCGCCAGATTTTATTGCATCTTGTACAATATGCTTTTGCTCAACTGATGTAACCATTATCACCTTGGCTTTTGGATTAAATTGAATGATTGTCTTTAGAGCCTGAATTCCATCGGCTTTTGGCATGTTTACATCCATTGTAACTATGTCAGGTTTGAATTGTTTGTAGGCCTCAACTGCTGCAAGACCATCGCCTGCTTCGTATATTTGAGATACCAGTCCATGAGATACCAGTATGTCTTTTAGTACAACTCGCATAAATGACGCATCATCTACAATTAGTACTTTGACTGTGTTAGTTGTAGACATGTTATGTCTCCACCTGATGTATTTTCATAGAATTTGTAGATTTTAAGAACACAGTATACTCAATCACAACATACATTGTTTCATACAGATATCCAAATGGCATCAGTCTTATTTTTTATTGATATATGTAATATCAATACGCTTGTTCAGTTCGATCACACAGAAATAAAATATAAAGAATTAAAAAATCACAGCATATTTTTTAATTACCAATTTGCAACATCTTTTGATAAATTCGTTCTCTTGCCATCAATGGATTAAATAATTTCTGACATCGTCTTCCAAACATAGTTTCATCCATTCCCAATACCAAATAACCAGTATCTTTCAAACCCTTGTAAAATTTTGTCAGGATCAACTCCTGTGCTTCTTTTTCATAATATATCAATACATTTCTGCAAAAAATCACATCAAAAGATTGTAAAGTGTCTGATAGAATATCTCCTACTTTGAAAGTCACTTTATCTTTTACCGATTGTACAACCTCATATTCCACATTATCTCCATCATCAGATATTTTTAGAAAATTATTTTTTATAATATCATGAGGTAAACTTTCAACACTTTTCGCAGCATATCGCCCACGTTCTGCAAACTGGATTGCAGTCTTGTTAACATCATTTGCAACAACTTCCACATCAAGATTTGTCATTTTTTCAATGGCTTGCTTGAACATGATAGCAATAGAATATGGTTCTTCACCAGAAGCACAACCTGCACTCCATACTCTTATTTTTTTATTTTCACCTAGACCAGATAATATTTGTGGAAGTATAGATAATTGAAATCTATCAAACACTGTAGAGTCTCTAAAAAAATTTGTTACGTTAATCGATAATGATGAAAATATTTCCTCAAATTCTTTGCGGTCATTTTTTAGGATGTGCGCATATTGGGAATACTCTGATATGTTCAGTATTCTCATCCTCCTGTCAAGTCTTCTTTTTATAAATGCGGGTTTGTACCTAGCAAGATCTAGGCCATAACTTGCAGAAATCGTGTTAAATTCATTCATTACTTCCGGATTGAGAGTTAAACCATTCAGACTCAATTTCTTCCACTCAAATCATTTTTGTAAATCAAATAACAATCAACATTCAATTTTAGTATGGAAATGTCATCAAGTTTAGCCATGTCTTCATCACCCTTTAGGATTCAATAGTTTCTTAGCATTATCATAATCCTGAATTATCAACATGTGTAATAGTAGACCACTGTCTTTACCAGTAAATTCAACTTCTGTCACCATATCGCTTGTTGGACATACAAACTCTGATGCATGAGGCTCCAACAATGCAGCAAGCGATGTCATTGCAAAATCTGGAGTAGAGAGTTCAACTTTCAACCCAGTGTGATCAGCCAATGCATTAAAAAAAGAACCAGACATGATATTACCTACCTCAGATATTGCTGATTTGGACAGATCGTCTAACAAGTCTATTTTATCAATACACATTAGCTTTGCAGCAATTTCTTTTGCACTTTGTTCAGGAATTGTATATAAAATTCCTAAACGAATATCGCCCCCTCCATGTAAAAATACGGAACATGCAACTATCTCTTTGACAACTTTATCCATATTGTTTATTTTAGAAACTTCAACATGAGTTTGTTTTACAACATGTGTGACAGATTCTCCAAGAAGTGTAGATAATGCAACAGATGTTTTCTGTGTAATGTAAGAATCAAGAACACCTTCAAGAACATTCAATTCGATTTCATTTAAAATATTAGTTGTCATTTTTCTATCCTACACCAACAAAGATGGCTCTAGAATTAATGCAACTTTGCCATCAGGTAAAATAGTAGCATCAGAAAAAGCATTCACTGAGTTTGATAGTCCAGTAAGACGTTTTATTACAACTTCTTGTTCTCGTTCAAGTGAATCTACAATCAAACCATAAGACTTTCCATCCTTGTCTACCACCACTATATTTATTTGAGAATTTTTTTCATCAACGGTTGGAACAAGCCCAAGTATTTCAGAAACACGAATTATTGGAACAACTTTGTCTCTTAGTGTTATCATTTCATGTCCATGAACATTTTTTATTTCATCTTTATTCACAGTGATTGTAGTCGATATGCTTGAGAGCGGCAGTATGTATTTTTGATCAGATATGTTAACTAAAAGACCTCCAATTATGGCCAAACTCATAGGTATTGACAATACAATGCTAGTTCCACGTCCTTTTTTTGTCACAATCTTTACCTGTCCTCCTACATTTTTCACCTGTGTCATAACCACATCCATTCCAACCCCCCTGCCAGAAATATCAGTGACCGCCTTTGCAGTAGAAAGCCCAGGAGTTCCAACTAGTCCGACAATTTCTTCATCAGACATGTGCGTAAGCTCTTCTGATGTTACAATTTGTTTTTCTAACGCTTTTGATTTTATGGCCTCAAGATCAATTCCATTTCCATCATCTTCTACTTGAATTTCTACTCTATCGCCCAGTCGATTTGCACTAAGTCTTATAGTACCAGTTTCTGGCTTTCCTTTTTCTCTTCTTTCAGACGGGGTTTCAAGACCATGGTCAACAGCATTTCTGAGCATATGAAGAAGCGGATCAGTTATCGCATCTAGTACAGTACGGTCAAGTTCAATACCCGAATCATCTACCTCAAGTTTTACTTCCTTACCAAGCGAAATTGATACATCCCGTATCATACGCGAAAATCTATTGAAAACTTGATCAATTGGAACTAGTCTTATTTTCATTGTTTGATACTGGATATCAGTTATCAGTCTTCCAAGAGTCATCAAGATCTCTCTACCATCATCAGAATCATGTACATGCATTATTTGCTCCAACCTCATTTTTGATATCATCATCTCGCCTACAAGATTCACAAGAGCATCAAGATCTTGCATCCGTACTCTAACTGTTGGAGATTTTACTTGGAATGCCGATGTAGTATCTGACTCGTCATTATTTTGTTTGAATTCTGATGGGTTTTTTACACAGTGTAGAAAGTCTGTAAGATCAATTTTTTTTGTTTCATCATGTACCAATTGTTTTAATATATCAATTCCAAAAAATACCACATTACCAAGTTCTGCAGTTATGGTTTCTTCACCTTTTCTGAATTTATCAAAAATTTCTTCTATTGTTCTACAAATTTCACGAATCTGATCATAGCCCATTGTAGCAGCCATTCCTTTTAGCGTATGAGCAGATCTGAACAACACATCAACATGTTCCCGGACATTAGGCTCTTCTTCAAACTTTAAGAGATGTTGGTTTAGACTTTCAACGTGTTCTAGTGCTTCTTGCACAAACATCTCTCGGTATTTACTATTCTCAGACACTTTGTTTTATCACCTTGATAATTTCATGTGCCAAATCCTCGGCGTCGACCATTTTATCTACTGCATGTAAATCATTGGCGGCTTTTGCCATGCCAAATACTATAGATGATGATTCATTTTGTGCCAGTGTAAAACCACTTCGTTTTTTTATCATTTTCATACCAAATGCACCATCTTGCCCCATTCCAGACAACAACACACCCACAGTACTTGCACCAAATACTTCAGATGCAGATACCATTGTTACATTTACCGCAGGTCTTACACCAAATCTCTTTGGTCCATGATCTAAAGTGATTTGTCCAGACGGAGAGACCATCATGTGTACATCTCCTGGAGCAAGTAGTGCTGTTCCCTCCATGATCTTATCTCCTTCTTCGGCCTCTTTTACTCTCAATTTGGAAACAGCCCCAAGTCTTTGCGCAAAAGTTGAGATGAATTCTTTATTCATGTGCTGTACAATCAAAAATCCGGCACGAATATCACTTGGAATATCTTTTAGTATACTAGAGATGATACGAGGTGCACCGGTTGATGCACCTATTACAACAACTGTTGAAGCCACACCTTCAGTCACAGCATTATTCTTTTTAGATGGTTTTAGCTTTAAGATTGCCCTAGGAGTCAAAACATCCCTGTTAGAACGAGATGCAATTTCTATTTTTGACAATAATGTACCTTTGAGTTTATCAACTATGTTTGGTTCCCCCTGAGGTATTGAAATAAAATCAACTGCGCCAAGCTCTAATGAATCTAAAATTAATTTAGCATTAGATGGATCATAATTACTGACAACAATAATTCGTAAATTTTTTTCTGGCCAAAGGTTTACGTTTTCAATAAAAGATAATCCGTCCATGTTTGGCATTTCCATGTCTAAAAGAATGATATCTGGTGAAAGATGTCGTAGTTTTCGTAATGCCTCAAGTCCATCACGCGCTGTTTCTATTACTTTGATATGATGTTCAGAAGATAATAAATCGCTTAGAAGTGATATCATGTAAGAAGAGTCATTTACTATCATGACGTTTATCTGATTTTTCTCAGATGTAGCCATCATACTATTTCGACCTGATAACCTTGCTCATCACCATAGCTGACATTGGATCTGTCAAATGGTTTTATCACATAGTCTCTTGCGCCAGATTTTATTGCATCTTGTACAATATGCTTTTGCTCAACTGATGTAACCATTATCACCTTGGCTTTTGGATTAAATTGAATGATTGTCTTTAGAGCCTGAATTCCATCGGCTTTTGGCATGTTTACATCCATTGTAACTATGTCAGGTTTGAATTGTTTGTAGGCCTCAACTGCTGCAAGACCATCGCCTGCTTCGTATATTTGAGATACCAGTCCATGAGATACCAGTATGTCTTTTAGTACAACTCGCATAAATGACGCATCATCTACAATTAGTACTTTGACTGTGTTAGTTGTAGACATGTTATGTCTCCCGTACAGTAGTATCTTCCAAGAGTTTTTCCATATCCAAAATTACAACTAATCTATTTGAAATTTTGGCCACACCTTTGACATACCCAAGCAATTCAAGGCCACCAGTAAGACTAGTTTCAACTTCTTTTGATGTAATTCTCATGACTTGATCAACTTCATCAATTAAAAGACCCGTGAGTTTGCCTCCAACATCAGCTACAAGAACACGTGCTTTTGGACTTGTGATTCCGTCACTTGAAAAACCAAGTTTTTCTTTTACATCTATTACTGGAACAATCATTCCTCTCAAATTCATTACACCTCTAACATAGCTCTTGGCGTTAGGCACCTTGGTGATAGATTCCAAAGGGCGTATCT
Source organism: uncultured Nitrososphaerota archaeon (assembly GCA_963716995.1). GTDB lineage: Archaea > Thermoproteota > Nitrososphaeria > Nitrososphaerales > Nitrosopumilaceae > Nitrosotalea. The sequence continues at coordinate 324,106 of CAVQVB010000007.1, read as the reverse complement.
CTCTGACCTGTTCTATTAAAACTCCATATTCTTCTTTTTTATGTAATTTGGAATCAAGCAAACTAAATACAACTATTTGTAGAGTCCCTTCAACAATCGTCTCACTCATCATACAAATACCTCTTCTTTGATTTCACCAAGGTTTCTTGTTTTAGAATTTTGATCTTCTGGAAGTTTAAAGCCTGCAGTAATTTTTGTTAGATCATCTGCCATAACTGCCATTTTCTGTACTGATGCTGCAATCTCTTGTGTTCCAGCAGTTTGTTGTTCAGTAGCAGCAGATGCTTCTTCAGTTGCAGAAGCATTTTGTTCAGAAACCGCCGCGATTTCAGAAGCAGCCTTTGATAATTGTTCTATTTCGCTAACTTGAATTTGTGTAATGTTTGCCACATCCAACACATTTACGGATACTTCAGTTACTTTGGAAGCTATTTCGTTGAGTGCTTTTAATGCCTTGTCTATGACAAGCCTGCCCTCCAATACTTCCTTAGTGCCTCCCTCGATACTTAGTACGGTAGCCTTTGCATCCTCTTGTATCTGCTTTATCAAACCATCTATCTCTTCAGAGGATTTGGCAGAACCTTCTGCAAGTCGTTTGACTTCATCAGCCACTACTGCAAATCCTCTCCCTGCCTCACCTGCACGTGCTGCTTCGATTGCAGCATTTAATGCAAGTAAATTAGTCTGGTCTGCAATTTTTCTTATCACGTCAACAACCGCAGTGATTTCGCCACTTCGTTCTGCCAACTCTTTTATTTTTTTTGCAGACTCGTTTGTAACACTGATTATTTTTGACATTCTAAAGTCTGCTTCTGCAGCAGATTTTGAGCCTGTTGCAGATATCAATCCGACTTGTTTTGTAAGATCTGCGGTTGTTCCAGCTTTTGAGGCTAATTTCTTCATATCATTTGTAAGTTTGACCACCACTTTGCTTGTTGCCTCAAGCTCTTGAGCCTGAGTCTGAGAGCCTTTAGATATTTGTTCTATCGTAGAAGATATTTGTTGTACAGACGAATTCATTTGTTCCGTAGAAGAAACCACCTGTTCAGAATTTGAAGCAACCAGAGATGATCCATTTCGTACTTGAGATACCAAATGACGCAAGCTGATAACCATGTCATTGAAGGCATTAGTTAATTTTCCAAGCTCATCATTTGATTTTGAGACGGATAAATTTACTGTAAGATCACCTTGACTTATTTTTTCTGCAATGGATGTCATTTGGAGTATTGGTCGTGCAATAGAGCGTGCTATGAAATATGCCGATATCCCTACCACACCTTGCATTATAACACCTGTTACAACATATCGTAGAGTATCATCACTACCTGCAACATGACCTGCTGCAGAATAACTTGCAACAGAAATAGTTGCTATTGAGACAGCAGAGGCTACATTGACCGTCGCAATGATTTTTGTTTTAAGACTTTTTTTGAATATAGAATTAAAGTTCATCCTAATGTTTGCATATCCTTGTAGAACCATAATATGTTCACGTGTGTTTGAATTGATCATACATAGAAATTTTCAGATATTATGATAGGACAAATATCCTGTGTTATAGTAATTCAGAATTAGAGTTTTCAGTTTGTCTGTTTGCATCTGCAAGTTTTTTTCTAAGTTCTTCTTCAACCTCAGTAGCACGAAGTTTTGATGAAACTATATCATGTAACAGCTCTACATCATGTCGGGCCAGTGCACGTTCTTCCAGTTTTAGCAATTCCCGTTTGACATACCCAATGTGCGAGATCCCCCAACGATACCCATCTTCTTTGCTCAATGGTTCCAAGTCTTGCATTCTTGCAACATTCCAGATACCATCAGATGGACCACCATTTGGTACACGGTTCATTAACATCAAATCCAATTTGAAGAATTAAAACAATTACGCATGTTTTGGCTTTATTTCAGACCATTTTGGCATCTAATACGATTGATCGTATCCAATATGCCATTTCAGGGCAAAAATCATGTCCAAATGCTAGGTTTGTAATTTTTGAATAATCACAGAGTGCCATCCTGAAGCATATGTCTCATAGCCAGAGGAAAAAGCATGTGCAATACAGCATTTTTCATCAGCATAATCAGACATGATAAAACCTTTTTTCTCTTTGAAAAGCTCATTTTTATCCCGAAATTCTATTTGGTCCTCAAGTATCATATCCTTTGAATCTGCAAGAAGAAGACCATTTTCATCTACAATGCAAATTCTTGTCTTGTTTTTTTCTTCATCAGTGATATGTACATCTTTTACAATTTTTTGTGCCAGATCTTCCCATCTAAAGACAACACCAAGAACACCAATCACTTGACCATTTTGTTCACCATGTTCTCGCACTGTACAAGAAAATACAAGACTTAGTTCGTTATTTACCAGAGAACATTTACTGACAGTTTGGAAACCAAATTCTTTTCCACTATTAGTTTTCATGGCATTTGTAAACCATTCAGTATTTTTTACATTCATACCAACAGATCGATAATGTTCTGGTCTGCCATTTGCCACTACATTTCCATCAAGATCACATAATACTAGATCAAAATATACTGTATAAGAATTCAATATTATACCAAGTCGTTTTGATACAAGATTATAATTCTCCTGTGTCTTTTTGTATAATGCATTAACAATTCCATCATCTGTAGCCCACCAACATACATCACATGATCGTTCATACAAATTTCTGTCTATTAGATCAATGTTAGTCAATGCCAGATCTGAAAGTCTTGTGCCACGTACAATTGTTGCCTGGGTTTTTATTAGATTTCCCAATTCATCAATAGAACCTCGGCTTTCATTTCTCATCTTTTTGCTCACTATGCCAATTTTACCAGAAAGATCATTCATTTGTTCGGCCACTACTGAGAATGCTTTTCCCGACATCCCAGCTCTACTTGCTTCAATTCTTGCATTAATTGCAATCATGTGTGTCTGTCCGTTTAATCGTTCAATTTCATTTATTGCAGATTCAACTTTACTAGCAAGTATTTCAGATAATTCTGCAACTCGTTCAAGTGTGAAATTACCACCTTTTTCTTTTGCACTTTGTTGATGTGATGATGAAATAGATTCCGTCAGATTTTAGAATATTGTTCATTTTAATTTAAACCCGATAAATGACAATTAAGTAATTCACAATTAACAAGATGATGCATTTTTTATCAAACTTTTATCCAATTTCCATCTTATATGATGACGTATGTTTGGATTAAACATACAAAAAATATCATATATGAGACAACTATACGTGTGAAATAATCCAATTTTCATACGGAAAATCTTTGTTTGTTCAATTTACACAGACTTGTTGATAATACCACCTAACACAATCCCAAAAACAATGAACTCGGCAGTAAGAAGCAGAAAGACTCGAAGAGGAGTCATCGGTATAGAGTCTGCAATAGTTATGATAGCATTCGTAATCGTTGCTGCAGCTTTAGCCTTTGTCGTTCTCAACATGGGTTTTTCAACAACACAAAAGGCAAAGACAGCAATTTCATCATCTGTCACAGAATCAAGCAGTGCACTTGAGATTGCAGGTAAAGTAACCGGATTTGGAGACATTGCCAATTCTCAACTCAACGCCACAGTGATACCACTCAAGGTAGCAGGTGGTGGAGATGCAGTAAGTCTTGATCCTACTTTGACTGACATCAAGTATTACAGCAATACGGTAAGATATGACAACATCTTTGGAGCAGGTTGTGCATTAGGAAGTAGTGGAAACATCATTAACGCTTCTGGTGCAGTAGCAACTGGCATGGTTGGAAAGGCATGCGTAGACCATGACCCACTCACCAATCTAGGAGACGGTCAATATCCAAACAGTACCAAGGCAATGGTCTACTGGGATGTAAACAAGAACAACAACAACATACTTGACGTAGGAGAACATGCAAACTTGATAATTGTTTACAAGAATGGTGATCAACCAAAACAGTTAGACAATATCAAGGCTGAAATCATAGTACCAACTGGCTCTGCATTGACTGTAGAAAGACAAGTGCCAGCAATTACAACAACAACTGTGGACCTAGGATAAGCAAAAACTTACTCAACAGTCCCTCTTTTTTATTTTTAATTATTCTAAAAATCATATTTTATCATATCAAAAAATTATTTATTCATTTTATCAAATTCATAATTAATTTAATATTTAAGGCAGCATTATGTTCATGTACCGTACTTTGTACAATGTTTGTTCGGTTGTCGCACACTGTTGGATATGTATCAGACGTATTATACTACAACTAATGAATTCTACAATAAGAAGTAGAAAGACTCGTAGAGGAGTCATCGGTATAGAGTCTGCAATAGTTATGATAGCATTCGTAATCGTTGCTGCAGCTTTAGCCTTTGTCGTTCTCAACATGGGTTTTTCAACAACACAAAAGGCAAAGACAGCAATTTCATCCAGTGTTGCAGAATCAAGCAGTGCGCTTGAAATTGCAGGTAAAGTAACAGGCATAGGATATGTCTCAGGTGGAGTACTCAACGCCACAGTGATACCAATCAAGGTAGCAGGTGGTGGAGATGCAGTAAGTCTTGATCCTACTTTGACTGACATCAAGTATTACAGCAACACCATCAGATATGACAACATCTACAAAAGTGCATGTGTTCTAACATCCACCTCATACACCACAGTATCAGCAGCAGTTGATGCTGCAGTTACAGCAGGATGTACTGACAATAATGCAGTAAACGGAACAACCGCATCAGCACCAACAACTACACAAGCAATTGTGTACTGGGATGTAAACAAGAACAACAACAGTATACTTGACCAGGGTGAACATGCAAACTTGGTAATTCAATACCAGAGTGCAGACAGACCAGCACAATTAGACAACATCAAGGCTGAAGTTGTACTACCAACTGGTTCTGCATTGACTGTAGAAAGACAAGTGCCAGCAGTTACAACCCAAATAGTAGACCTAGGGTAAACAAAAAACTTACTCGACAGTCCCTCTTTTTTATTTTTAATAAAACTCAAAGTCCACAACATCATTTGAATTAAAATTATTTTTCATTACAATGATTCATTTTGTATTTTCATGTGATTAAAATTCAACATTGTTTGATTCAGATTTAATGTTTGATCATTTTATACACACTGTTGGATATGTATCAGACGTATTATACTACAACTAATGAATTCTACAATAAGAAGTAGAAAGACTCGTAGAGGAGTCATCGGTATAGAGTCTGCAATAGTTATGATAGCATTCGTAATCGTTGCTGCAGCTTTAGCCTTTGTCGTTCTCAACATGGGTTTTTCAACAACACAAAAGGCAAAGACAGCAATTTCATCATCTGTCACAGAATCAAGCAGTGCGCTTGAAATTGCAGGTAAAGTAACAGGCATAGGATATGTCTCAAGTGGAGTACTCAACGCCACAGTGATACCACTCAAGGTAGCAGGTGGTGGAGATGCAGTAAGTCTTGATCCTACTTTGACTGACATCAAGTATTACAGCAACACCATCAGATATGACAACATCTACAAAAGTGCATGTGTTCTAACATCCACCTCATACACCACAGTATCAGCAGCAGTTGATGCTGCAGTTACAGCAGGATGTACTGATCAAAATGCAGTAAACGGAACAACCGCATCAGCACCAACAACTACACAAGCAATTGTGTACTGGGATGTAAACAAGAACAACAACAGCATACTTGACCAGGGTGAACATGCAAACTTGGTAATTCAATACCAGAGTGTCAGACAGACCAGCACAATTAGACAACATCAAGGCTGAAGTTGTACTACCAACTGGTTCTGCATTGACTGTAGAAAGACAAGTGCCAGCAGTTACAACAAACGTAGTAGACCTAGGGTAAACAAAAAACTTACTCGACAGTCCCTCTTTTTTATTTTTAATCAATTCCAAAAATTACATCTAACTGTAAAACAATAAAATATCTAAATACAAACCATATTTTGTTCAAAAAATTATCCCATTAGTCTAATTTGGGTAATCGTCATCCTCTTTTCTCGTTTTTTAGATGTTTTTTTGTGAGATTATTTCACTATAGTATCATAATCATACTTGTCATATTCATTACAATACCAACATTACAAGTATTTGCGTATAATTCAACCATACCTTGGAAAATTACCATAAAGACAAACCCTGGAGTAAACAGCACATCATTTTGGCCACCCGAGTTACATGCAAGACAAAACGAAACAATAGAATGGATAAACAATGATACCATTGCTCACACAGTTACAAGTGGAGTACTAGATCATCCAAGTTATGTTGGAAAAATATTTGACAGTGGTGCAATAAACCCTGGAGGAACTTTTTCTTTAAAAATTCCTGCAGACATGTGGTCTGGTTACTATTATTTCTGTAAAATCCATCCGTGGATGAGTGGAAAAATTGACGTAGGAACAGCATATTTGGGAATATCGCCTGATTTTAGCATCGAGACAGATAAAGAATCCTATTCACCAGATGACACCATTAGAATTTCAGGCATTGCAAACAACACATATCAGATTACGCCTGTCACCATTCAAGTATTTGACAGCCAAAGAAATCTAGTCTACACAAATAAAACCAATTTATTTTCAGACGATAGTTTCTTGTATGAATTCAAGGCTACAAATGCTATTTTTAAGACTAGTGATAACTACAAAATAAAATCATTTTTTGGATTTCCTGCAACCATAACAGACATGAACATTAATTTCAATAGCACTCAGCCTTCATCCACCGACTCAATACAAGATACACATCACATACCATACTGGTTGAAAAACAATGCAGAGATGTGGACAACTGGAAAAATAACAGATAATGAATTCATCAATTTGATTCAATATTTGATCAAAAACGAATACATGTCAATCCATACACAGAACATATCAAAGATCAATTCAGATACAATTCCAACATGGGTAAAAAACAAAGTAGCAGGATGGTCAAATAATACAATTTCAGACGATGAATTTGTATTTAGCATACAATATCTAATAGCGCATAAAATTATCCAACTGTAAGATTTTGTAAATATTCAAACCTGATGTTTGATCATACCAAACATACTTCAGGATTAAAACCTAAATACAATATATTACAAATATTGGAAAGCAAACTGAGAAGCAGAAAGACTCGTAGAGGAGTCATCGGTATAGAGTCTGCAATAGTTATGATAGCATTCGTAATCGTTGCTGCAGCTTTAGCCTTTGTCGTTCTCAACATGGGTTTTTCAACAACACAAAAGGCAAAGACAGCAATTTCATCATCTGTCACAGAATCAAGCAGTGCACTTGAAATTGCAGGTAAAGTAACAGGATTTGGAGACATTGCCAATTCTCAACTCAACGCCACAGTGATACCACTCAAGGTAGCAGGTGGTGGAGATGCAGTAAGTCTTGATCCTACTTTGACTGACATCAAGTATTACAGCAATACGGTAAGATATGACAACATCTTTGGAGCAGGTTGTGCATTAGGAAGTAGTGGAAACATCATTAACGCTTCTGGTGCAGTAGCAACTGGCATGGTTGGAAAGGCATGCGTAGACCATGACCCACTCACCAATCTAGGAGACGGTCAATATCCAAACAGTACCAAAGCAATGGTCTACTGGGATGTAAACAAGAACAACAACAACATACTTGACGTAGGAGAACATGCAAACTTGATAATTGTTTACAAGAATGGTGATCAACCAAAACAGTTAGACAATATCAAGGCTGAAGTCATAGTGCCAACAGGCTCTGCATTGACTGTAGAAAGACAAGTGCCAGCAATTACAACAACAACTGTGGACCTAGGATAGGTAGATTGTGATTTGAAATTCATCACATCAAATCCACTCTTTTTAATAACCAGATTATCCAGTAAAACTCGAACATTTGTCACAGTCAGTACAATAGCATGTTATGGTTTATTTCTCTACGAACTTTTACCTGAATATCTATTTAGTTTTCCCACATCAGTATACTATTTTGTAATTCCAGTTGTAGCCATTTCAGCAATACTTGTAGTCATTCCCAAATTTATGACAAAGAAAATTCCAAATCATTCCAATCAGAATGAAAATCATGGAATAATACAATCAGAACCTCCAATTGAAAATGTTTCTTTTGAAGCGCCAAAACAAGAAAGCGGTATGATCATGACAAATAACATTCCAGGAGGAATAAATTCAGACATCATCATGCCTTCACCTACATCAAGTGAGATGATGACTGCGCCCACCATGATACAACCAGTAGTTGATGAAAATGTTCTAAATGACATGGTAACGCGTGCAGTGGACCCATTCCAAAGAGAGTTGGCAAGAATGCAAGATACTGTAAGTGATGTTAAAGCAGAAATCAATTCGATTCGAAGTACAATTCAAGATCTGACACTTACATTTGAAACATCGTTAACTGACATCAAAGCATTTCAGACAGAGATAGCAAATCCACTTAACTTTATGCGCAAATATTTTGATTCTATGGATATCAAAGGATTATCAGATCCAACACTTCCGTTGCATGCAGAACAATCACCAATACATTTTGTAAATAATCCTGAAAACTCTATGCCAAACAATTCTGAACAACAAACAGAAACTAGTCAAACGGTACCAACAAACAGTAATCCACATACAAATACAAAACAAACAGAAGAAACTCAATCAAAACAAGAGTTACCAGAATCAATGCCATTAACTCAATTATTCAATGGTAGTCTTACCCTTGGCAAACTTATGACAACAACTACAATATTAGAAGAGATTCTTCAAACAGTAGATAGAAGCTCAATTGACATTCTAATAGAGCAATGCAAATTGATGGGCCTCAGACAAGAAGATGAGCGTGTCATATACAACATCATCAATTTGATGGACCAGTCAGGATTATCAGTCAAAGAGATACTCATCATGTTGTACAAGTTTGGCAAAGTCATGGGCATAGCAGACAATGAGGCAGACTTGACATATGCAAAACTCATGATGAATCAAGGTAAATCACATGGCTCACTTGTAACAGTGGAATCAAAGGTGAAATAAATGGCGTCAGCAGTATTTACAGAAGCAATTCTCATCGTAGCATCTGTCATAATAGCTGCAGGTCTTGCAGGCGTAGTCATGACAAAAGTTGGTACATTCCAGTCTACTTTTACCCAGACAACTGAGAATCAAAAACAGACCATATTAACAAACATCAAGATCATTTATGCCCAAAATCCAACATCTACAAGTGTAAATGCATGGGTGAAAAACATCGGGACGTATTCGATTACCAATACACAGAATATTGATGTATATTTTGGACAGACCGGCGCAATGCAAAGAATTCCATACGATACAGACTCGACATCATGGACATTTTCAAGTCCAGTAATTAGTTGGGACAAGGCAAACACAGTACAGATTAACATTTCAAATTTACCAACCATCCAATGCAGCAGTGTATATGAATTACAAGTAACAACACCAAATGGAGTTAGCGATGAATATTTCGCTACATTCTGCTAGGTGATACGTAATGGGATTAAGTATTGCAATATCAGGCGGAATTGTTACATTTACAATAGTGTATGCCATGATGTCATTTCCTGCAATACTTGATGATACCACAAAGGTGAGTACATCTTCAGCACAAATGTCTGATACTCTTAATTCAATTTTGCATACAAACATCAATCTTTCAAATTTACAAAATACAAGCGGTAATAGTACTGTTAATTTTTCGATATACAATACTGGAAACACCATACTGTGGAACTACAACAAGTTTGATGCCATAGTCACATACCAGGCAAACATGACCGGCATACCTACCACATTAACAGAAGTCTTACAGTATACAGACAGCTGTACATCACTTGCATCAGACCATTGGTGTATTCAGAGCATAACAGATGATTTTACCCATCCAGGAATATTAGATCCTAAAGAGACACTAAACATTAAAGCAAAATTACAAAACCCAACAAATTCAGGCAGCATATTGACTGCAAACATGGGAACTGACAACGGTGTTCTTTCCACAAGTTCGGTGAGAGTAGCATGATAAAGACAATCCCAACAGGCAATGAAGAAGTAGATAGACAACTAGCAGGCGGAATCCCTACACCATGTCTAATGATGATCGAAGGAGAGCATGGCACAGGAAAGAGTGCACTTGCCGCCCAATTCATCCAAGGAATGCTATCATCAAAGATGAAGGTATTATGTGTCACAGAGAACACCGTCAAAGATTACATAGAAAAAATGAAGACAATTACTTTTAACTTTACAACAGCATTTTTACAAAATCGATTTTCCATACTTCCACTACATGTGTATGGAGCAGTATGGTCACAGAAACAATCAGCATATTTGCTACCAGTAATTGGTAGATATGTCAGTAGCAATTCCAAGAACTTTGATTGTGTTGTAATTGATTCAATATCCCTTTTGACAATGTATGCAGATGCAGGACAGATACTTGATTTTCTAACTCGGTGCAAATATCTTGTTTCAACAGGCATGACTGTAATACTTACAATGCATGAAACATCAACTCCAAAAGATATTTCTTTGAGAATAAAATCGGCATGTGATGTATACTTGTCACTCAGCACTGCAAGTATTGGTGGAAAAGCAGTAAAGGTAATGAAAGTTATAAAATTGATTGGCTCAAGTGAAGCGTCAGAGTCATCGTTTGCTTTTGAGATTGACACCAATTTTGGGATTAAGATTGTACCAATATCCACAGCTAATGCATAATAGGATGAAATCATGAGAACAAGAAATCAGGTGAAATGAAATGGTGCTAAGTCTATCTCTAGTTAGTGACAAGAAATTCTCAGAGGCGTTAAAAAAATCTGCGCACTTGTTAAATTACTTGTCAACATATGTTGAGAGAGGAAATCCCATTCCATTATTTACAGAAAAACTAGAGGGGGAACATAAAAAACTCAAAGATCCTAATTTGATATACCCAATATCAGACAACACATACATTCACATCAATCCGCATTCCAACTCTGCAGACGGTTACGTGGAATATGCAATCATAGAGCCTGATGAACCAGACCGTGCACTAATGGAAAATGCAGACAAGCTATTTGCATTAGATGCAGGAACAATGAATCCACCAATTGAGCTCACAGAGAGATTTAACATGATAGACCAATATCTCGACAAAACAATATTGTCTTCAAATGCATTAGTTGATTATTCAAAGTTTAATGCATTTAAAACAAAAAGTTTGTCAGTATTTGAAAAAGACATACCTAGTCTAAAATATCACTTTTTGCGCAAACGTGCTGGAATGGGATTACTAGATCCATTTCTGACCGACCCACATTTGGAAGACATTTCAATAGTTGGAGCAGGTAACATGTATGTAATCCACAAGATGTTTGGAGCACTAAAATGCCCAGTCTTTTTGAGTGTTGAAGAAATTGATGATCTCATTGTCAGCATGGCAGAACAATTTGGAAAAACAGTATCTCATGCAAAACCAGTCATAGATGCCACACTTCCAGAGGGCTCTAGAATTAACATTGTATTTGGAAAAGATGTAAGCAGAAAAGGCACAAATGCAACAATCAGAAGATTTGCAAGTACTCCGTTATCAATAACACAGATCATTCCAAGCAAATCATTGCTTGCAATTGAGGCTGCCTATCTATGGATGATGTTAGCAGAAGGAATGAGTGTATTTATCAACGGAGAAACAGCATCTGGAAAGACCACAACCATGATGGCCTTGACTGCATTTATTCCATCTAACTGGAAAATTGTAAGCATCGAAGATACGCCTGAGCTTACACTACCACATTCCAACTGGATTAGTGAGGTTACAAGAGATACAGGAAATGCAAATTCAAGTGTGACAATGTTTGATCTTTTAAAGGCAGCATTAAGACAGAGACCAAATTACATATTTGTAGGAGAAATCAGAGGTGCAGAAGCAAACATTGCATTTGGTGCAATGCAGACAGGTCACCCAGTAATCAGTACATTTCACGCAGCAAACATGACTGCATTGATTCAAAGAATTACCAACCCACCAATGAACATACCAAAAACTAACGTTGAGAATCTAAACATTGCAATGTTTCAAGCAGCAGTTACAGGTCCAGACGGCAAGAGAGTAAGAAGAGTATTATCAATAAACGAAGTAATTGGATACAATCCAGAGGGCAATAATGTAATGTTCATCCCAGTATTCAACTGGGACCCAGGAACTGATACGGTCAAGTTCAGAGGTAAGGGAAGTAGTGCTCTGTTCATTTCAAAAATTTTAGAAAAAAGAGGAATGTCACGAAAAGATGAGGGTTTGTTATACGAAGAACTTGCACTACGAACCAAAATTTTGGACAAGATGGTTGAAAAGAAAATTTTCAATTTTTACGATGTATATGATTCAATATCTCGTTGCAGAGAAATCGGTCTTGAACAATTCATGAAGGAGCTCAATTCGTTATGATGGGAAAACCTTCTTTCAAGGAAAAACTTTCAGAGCTTAAAAGATCAGATGAAGATCTGCTGTACTTTATTGCATTTCTTTATGCATTGTCAACAGGTGAAGTTGGTTCAGTTGAAATGATAAAAAGTGGCCAGTCTTCAGGATATGGCAGATATTCAAATTCATTCAAAGAAATATTCAGGTTAGGAGTAGGGTGGGGGTATGGATTGGCCAGGTCTTGTGAAATGATTGCAGCAAAATTAAAAGATAATGCAGATCCATTAAAGCAACTTTTAGTGAAATTATCACAAGTGATAAGACTAGGAGATGAACTAAAAGTATTTTTTACAGATGAAATGGCTTTTGCCATTCACACATTTACAATACGATATGAACGTAATCTAGAAACCCAAAAACTATTTCTTGAAATGTTTTACACAATTTCATCAACAGCATCTTTCATGATTGCAGCCAACTCAATCATGGCAATGCTCATGGGAAACTCTAATTCCGAATCAGTATTTACAATGTCTTTTGTGGGTGTCATAGTAAGCATGGGTTCTTTCATTGTAATCATGTACATGATATTTCCAAAAGACAAATTAGCATCTAGCAAACATGCCAAGACACAAAAATTCAGAATGTCATTGTTTGCAGCACTTGGTGCAGGCATTTCTATCGGAGTTGTACTTACCTTGACCAACATAGTGCCTCTTACACTGGTTGTAGTTATCGCAGCAGCCCCCTTGTTCATACCAGGATTTCTGGCACGAAGACTAGAAACAGAGTTACGTGGTCACGACGAGTGGTATCCTCCATTTATCAGACATTTTGGAGAGATTTACACTATGGTAGGCTCTATGGGACAATCACTTGATGCTGTGCTTCGAAGTAATTTTGGACCTTTGCAACAACAAATTGTCGCTTTTAAGAATCGTGTGAAAAACAGGATAGACCCTGAGATATGTTTTGAACTATTTTCTATGGAGGCAGGAACATCAGTTATTGAATCAGGTAACACCATAATGTCAAGATCACTTCTCAAAGGATCAGATATGAATCAAGTAGGAAACAAAGTTGCAGAGATTTCAGCAAAACTAAATGAGCTTCGATCAAAGAGAATGCAGACATCAAGAACTTTTGAAACAATCATCATTGTATTGCACGGCCTTACAATGGCAATCTTTGGTTTGATGAGTACACTAATTGAGGTATTTCACACTTTGTTATCAACAGTTCCAGTATCAAATAATGCATTTACACTCAGTCCAATTGATCCAAATTTTGTACACATGATGTTACCACTAGTAATACTCATCACTTCAACCATCAATGCGTTAGCAGTTAAAGTAGGCCAAGGAGGATTATTCAAGACAGTGTGGTTCAACATTGCAATGTTTACAGTGCTTGGAGGAATTACAATGTATGGTACAACTGCAGCGTTATCACAATTTCTCACACAGCACATATTGGACACATATTCTCCTGGCGGTGTTGCAGCAGGTACTCTTCCAGGAATTGGATCAGGAACCTAAAAAAATTTCAATGATGTATTTAGCAAATAAAATTATCGTATAAACAAAATTTTAGCTAGTACTAGATGTACTACAGACAGTTTTTACAAGTAAACTAGTTACCGTCTGCATTACAGATGGCATATCAAAAGGCTTGTAGATTATGGCATCTGCACCCAATTGTTCCAATCTAGTTATAGTGTCAGCCCGCACATCGCCAGTTATCATGACTATGATTGCTTTTGGATTTGTCTTTTTAATATTTTCAAGTGCGTAAAAACCATCATAATCAGGCATCATCACATCAGAGAAGACAATGTGTGGAGACATGTCATTGTAAATTGTCACTGCTTGTTTTCCATCAAATGCCTTACCTATCACTTTGATATCGTAAATTTCTAAAAATTCGGTAAAAAGATTAACGGTATCCTCATCATCGTCTACTACAAGTGCAGTATAAGTTGGACGTTTCATGTTGTCATTGTCAGACATATAATCATCGTGGACATCCATCTTCTAATATTAATCAGTGTGTCAAAATCAGACAAACAGTTTGAAAGACCAAAACCAAGTAGGTGATGACCCACAATCAAACATCTTTTTAGAATTGACTGAAAACAGGTAACTATTTTTAAAACCATGTTTAAGGCATGCAGTTGACTAAAAATCTAGGGATAATTGGAGGCGGACAACTTGGAATGATGTTAGCAGAGGCCGCAAAAAATATGTCTGAGCACATATCAAATGTCATAGTTTTAGATCCAACAAAAAATTGTCCAGCATCAAGAGTAGGTGCAAAACAAATTGTCGCAGATTTCAAAGACAAAAATGCCATTGTAGAATTATCTCTCCAATCAGATATCATCACATATGAGATAGAATCAGGAGACAGTAAAGTACTAGAATCATTACATGGTGAAGTTTCAATCAACCCTTCTCCTAACACTCTAAGAATAATACAAGACAAATATATCCAAAAACAATTCTTACGTCAAAATAATATTCCTGTTGCAGATTTTGATATAATAGAATCATTAGATGATCTAAAGAAAAAAATTAATGATTTCCAGTATCCCGTATTATTAAAAGCAAGACGTGATGCATATGATGGTAGAGGAAATTTCAAGATAGAAAACAGTTCTCAGATAGAAACAGCATATCAGAAATTCTCTGGAAAACAAACCATGATTGAAAAATTTATTGATTTTAAGATGGAAGTATCAGTCATAGCAGCAAGAAACACTCAGGGAGAGATTGCAACATATCCACTAGTAGAAAACATTCACAAAGACAACATACTAGAACTTACAATTGCCCCAGCACGAGTTGACAACAAAATTTCATCGGAGGCAGACAAGATTGCCAAAAAAACAATGGATGTGTTACACGGCGCAGGAGTTTTTGGAATTGAAATGTTTGTAACAAAAGATGACAAGGTACTGATAAACGAAATTGCTCCCCGAGTACATAATTCTGGACACCACACATTACAATCAAGTGAAACTTCACAGTTTGAACAACATCTACGAGCAATACTTGGATTACCACTTGGCAGTACAAAATTGAAACATGCTACAGTTATGTGTAACATTCTAGGACCAAAGGACTTTGTTGGCAAATACAAACCAATTACACTTGAACAAAAAGGAGTATATCTCAAGATGTATCACAAGGATGATGCAAAACCACAGAGAAAACTTGGACATTTTAACGTAGTAGATGAATCAGATACAAACAACATGACATCATTACTTGAAAGAACACAAGAGATAAAAAATTCTATCCAGTTTATTTCTCAGAACTAGATTATTTTTTAACCAGTGCAAATATACCGCCTGCACCATAAGCTACTGCAATCATTATTCTTGATGTAATTACTGCAGTGGTTTGATTAGATATCAGTGATGTGTCAAGCATTATTGCAATCGGTATTGCAGCAAGAGATATCGCACCTACAATTATCTGCTCCAGATTTACAAGGTTACTGAATTTTTTCATAAAGAAAAACGTAGATGTATTTCCAAGACCAATTCCAAACAATATCAAATATTGGTATAGATGTGGAGCGATTCCTATGGCTGCAAACGGTGCAGCCCAACACAATCCATTTACGGCTTTGACCGCAGGTGGCCATGAGACACTATTTTTCATCCTGCCCTTGATGGAAGACAGCAGGGTCCTGAATTTGCTTAAAATTATTCCAAATGTGATTGCAAAACTTCCAAACCAGATGATGCCATAGTAAAAAATTGGCTCCTTGTGTTCAAATGAGATCTCACTTAGAATTGAAGCAGAACCAACGGCTATTGCTACACCCACAAATAAAACTCCAAATGCACGTCTTACTTCTAGAGGAGATTTTTGCACAATTAAAAGTCAGATTTATCTCAGATATAATTTAAGAGATTGAATTGCACTTGAAGTATATACAAAAACGTTGAGTTTAATTATTTAATTCGATGTTGTCTTATTCTATGTCTTATCCAAAAAAGCCTCTTGTTGGCATCATAATGGGATCTAGTTCAGATAGCAAAGTAATGCATTCTGCTGCAACAGCACTAGATGAATTTGGAATAAAACATGAAGATCAGATTGTTTCGGCTCATAGAACTCCCACAAGATTGCCAGACTATGCAAAACATGCAGAAAAACAAGGATTCAAAGTAATCATAGCAGGAGCAGGCGGCTCAGCCCATTTACCAGGCATGATTGCATCACACACTACAATTCCTGTGATAGGAGTTCCAATAATGGTTTACAACGACAAGACAAGTTCTGACAAGTTCAAGTTTTCAGCATTTGGAGGATTAGATGCATTGTTATCAATATCTGAAATGCCAACAGGCTCTCCTGTTGTTACAGTTGGTGTAAACAAGGCTGCAAATGCAGGATTGTATGCAGTGAAAATTCTTGCAAATGAATTTCCAGAATTGAAAACCAAGTTAAAAAAACACAAAGAAGTACAACATCAATCAGTTCTAAAAGAATCAGATGAAATGAAAAAACTAGGTCTTGCCAGATTTACAAACAAGAAATTCAAAAAGTAATCTAATTTCCTCTATTTGATATCTGCATGACAGGAATTGAAAAGTATATGGGGTATATTTTTCCAGTAGTTGGATGATTATAGTTCCACCTCTTGTCTTGAGGATCAATTTTCATGAATTGTGCAGCCATTTCAGGTGATAACATTTTGTATGTCTCTTCGCCTATTGTCATCTGATTTGGTTGTGCAAGAGGCAAAATTTTCGAAGCTATTGTGATACTGTGTCCTATCAAATCAGGTTCTGAGCCAAGAACAACAATTCTATTTTTTCCAACATCTATTCCAATTCTTACATTAATTTTTGGTAGACCAAAGCTTGCAAACATTGGATTCAGTGAATGAGTAACTAACATGTTCATAGACCGTGCACAGCGTACTGCATTTTCTGCCATATTTCCAAAGTCTTTTAATTCTGGGAAAAATGCAATCACTGCATCGCCAGTATATTTTAGAACAAAACCTGCGTGTTTTGATACCACCACAGACATTTCTTCAGAAAATACTTTGATTAAACCAGAGAGATCATCTGAGCTAAGCGATGTTGCAATTTTAGTTGAACCAACAATATCAACATACAAAACAGCTGTATTGATTTCATTTTCAGGCCACAGACTCAGAAACCTGTTTGAAATATACTTGAGAAATGCTTGAGAATATGAATCACTTTGTTTTCTTTTATATAATGAAAAATTTCTTTGTATGCGAGTCAGACTTTGAATCACAAACGCATCATCAGGTGTCATGATTTGAAAACTTTCAACGGGTTTTACTTGAGAGATTACAGATTCTAAATTTTCAAGAGGTACGAATTTTTTTTCTATCACATCATAATACCCTTTTTCTCCCTCTATTGCCTGTGGCTCAAGTTTTACTTTACTAGTGGTAAGACCAAAAGGAAAAGATGTTTTTTGTTTATTTGCAGCAATCAGTATGACACTGTCATATTCACTTAGTGCCAATCCTTGTTCATTTTCTACTCCAGAACTGATATCAATTATGCGAGAGATTGGAAATATTGAAATTTTTCCAGTGCTTGAGTTTGCCCGTATTACTTCAATCACATCATGCTCAGAGTTGTCAGATACAGTTGTCTGGAGTATGAATTTGTCTCTAAATTCAGATCTATACATGCCAGTACCTTTTGCAGCATGAACTTCAGAACCAACTGTGGTTCCCCGACTCTTTGCTTTGATAACATTTACAGTAATTCCCATCATATCAAGAGCATCAGTTACAGCAGTTAGATCATTTCGTGGTAACTCTGCCTCTATTCGTATCATAGTCTTAGGTCGTTTATTACAAATAGTAATTTAAACTAGTTTTTTGATTTCCACTTGCCGTCATTTTTAATCACAACTTTAATTTACAATATGCCAAGTAGTGATGTCTTGGAAATAGGAGAAATTTTGCGCAATGCCATTTCAGAGTATGGAGAACAAAGGATACTTTCAGACATTGTACAAGGGGAAAGCACAGAGGTCATAAAGCACATTTTTGAGCAATGCATATCAAACATAGAAAAAATAGACGAAATAAAGCCAGATACGCGTGTTACAATTTCAGAGGGATTGATGCACTATTTGCTTACAATTACCATGATTCCAAGCAAACGAAAGACCACATTCCAGTCAGTTGACATTGACATTGCAGTTCCAGATACCATAACACTTGGAACATCTCCGCAAGATGTAATCATGATTTCTTTTCCAAAAACAAATGATGCAAATACAATAAAATCTCAGATTGAAAACATGAAGAAAATCCAGCCAAACACAGATAACATATGGATAATTCTTGAGAAAGACATTCAGTATGGTGTAAAGACATACACGTTAGATGGTGCTATGACATTTGCAAACATAATAAATGACTTGATTGGTTTTACATCGAACAAAAAACAATCCAAGTTGAAAATTTTTAAAATATAAGAGATTTTAAATCAATATTTTTTTCAACAAATGGAATCATTGCTGCAGTATTTTCATAATCTTTGACAAATGGCAATACGCCCAAGATTGGAATACCAGTAATTTCATGTAGTGTGATTGGAGCATTTTTTTCTGCAGGTCCACCATTTTCATCATAATTGTTTACAATAATTCCAGTGATTGTAATTTTTCTATCACGACATGTGTTAATTGTCATCATGGTATGGTTTAAAGTTCCAAGAGTAGGTCGTGTGATAATTATTGTTTCAAGATTCATTTCTTTTATCAGATCAGCTACAAAGTAATCTCTACTTAATGGAGTCATTATTCCACCTATACCTTCAACAAGCATCATGTCGTGTCTACTTTGCAATTTTGCAAATTTTTCAAAGATTATTTTTTTATCAAATTTGAGATCTAGTATTTTACTTGCATCATATGGAGAAATTGGCAATGGCATGAATATTGGATTTATGTCATCCTCAGAATCATTTACTTTGACAGCACGATACAATATTGAAACATCAGATGATTTGAAACCAGTTTTTTGCACAATCCCTGTTGCAACTGGTTTCATTACACCCACATTGATTCCCAGTTTTTGCATGCATGCAGCCAATGCAGACGTAACTGTTGTTTTACCAACCCCCGTATCAGTGGCAGTTATGAAATACGATTTCATAAAAGAGGTTACCACTAATGTTGTTTAATAACCCACCCTATGATTATTAATCCGATTTGTTGAAAAAATCCATGCGTAGTTTTGTTTGGCATCCCTACACCCAGATGAATGACTGGAAAAAATTTGATGTTATCAAAAAAGGCAAAGGAATGTGGCTTTATGATTCCCATGGTAATGCCCTAATGGACGGTGTTGCAAGCATGTGGTGCAATGTATGGGGACACTCTAACAAAGAGTTGACAGGAGCCATCACAAAACAGGCAAAAATACTACAGCATTCTTCATTGTTTAATTTAACAAATGACAAGGCAGAAGATCTTGCAGAAAAACTAGTAAAACTAGCTCCAGAAATGTATCGAGTGTTCTACTCTGATGACGGTTCCACTGCAATGGAGATCTCTGCAAAGATGGCCTTGCAATACTGGAGTAACAAGGGTGAGAAAAAGACGAAATTTGTTTCACTTGAAAATGGATATCATGGAGATACGATAGGTGCCATGTCACTTGGATATGTGCCACTTTTCTTTTCAAAATTCAAATCGTCCCTGTTTCCAGTTTTAAGAACTCCATCACCGAACAGATACAGAGTTCCAAAAGGTTACTCGTTTGAAGATTACCAAGAATTTTGTTTAGAAAGAATTGAACAAACATTTTCAAAAAATGATAACATTGCGGCATTTGTAATGGAAAGTGGAGCACAGATAGCTGGTGGTGTCATTATTTATCCAAAGGGATTTCAAAAAAAGATCAGCCAACTATGTAAGAAATACAATGTGTTATTCATACTTGATGAAATTGCAACAGGATTTGGAAGACTAGGATCAATGGTAGAATACAAAAATCAAGAAAGTATTCCAGACATTGTATCATTTGGCAAAATGTTATCAGGTGGATATCTTCCACTTGCTGCCACACTTGCAAATAAAAAAATCTATGATTCTTTTCTTGGAGAATATAAAGACATGAAGCATTTTTTCCATGGACATACATTTACTGGAAATCCCATGGCATGTGCAACTGCCCTTGCAAACATTTCACTATACAAAAAATACAATTTAATATCAAAGATCAAAAAACGTGAAGCCCAGATCAAATCACGCATAAAAGAGATTGTAAATTTAGATCTAGTTGGAGATGTAAGACACAAGGGGATGATGATGGGAATAGAACTTGTATCTAATAAAAAAACAAAGACTCCAATATCTCCACAGAAACGATTGCCACAGAAAATATTCAACGAGGCAAAAAAACACGGAATATACCAACGAACTTTAGGGCCAATAGTAATGGTAATTCCCCCACTTGCCATATCAGAGTCAGAGTTGGATTTTCTTTTAGATGGAACCATAAAGACAATCAAGAATGTCTCATCTCAAGTATAGAAATATGAATTCATACTAGTTAGAACCGATTAACCTAGAATTTATCAGACAGGTAAATTCATTGTAAACCATCACACTGTAACAGGTTTACAGTTAAAATAATCTTAATTAATAGACTAGAAAACAAGATAGATGTTGACCACTGAAACAGATTTTATAATTTCCTGCAGAGACAAGGTGTTAACAGGAAATAGAATTTCAAAAGAAGAATCTGAAAAACTCATCAACATATCAGATGATTCCCTACATGTACTATCTGAAGCTGCTAATGAAATTACCAGAAAATTGTGTGGAGACATAGTAGATGTCGAAGCTTTGATAAATGCAAAAAAAGGCAAATGCCAAGAAGATTGTTCATTTTGTTCCCAATCTGCATTTTTCAAGACAGGTATTGACACATACAAGCTGTTACCTCCAGAAACAATAGTCCAAAATGCAATGCTTGCAAAAGAAGATGGTGTGAAAAGTTTTTGTCTAGTATGCGCATGGCGTGGCCCTACAGAAAAAGACTTTGAACAAATCACATCCATCATAGAAAAAATAAATCATGAAGTTGGAATAGAGGTCAACTGCTCACTTGGTTTTATCAATCAAGAGATGGCATTAAAATTAAAAAAACTTGGAGTGAAACGTTACAACCACAATCTAGAGGCATCAAGAAGTCTTTTTGAAAAAATATGTACAACTCATACTTATGACGACAGGATGGAGACAAACCTAATTGTAAAAAATGTAGGCCTTGAATTGTGTTGTGGTGGAATAATTGGCATGGGAGAAACAAGAATGCAGCGATTAGAGTTAGGACTTGATCTTGCAGGACTAAGTCCAGAGGAATGTCCAATCAACATGCTAGTACCTCAGAAAGGAACACCGCTTGAACTTCAGACAAAACTCTCAATATCAGAAATACTGCGAACAATAGCAGTTTTTAGATTTTTAATGCCAAAAACAATACTCAAGATTGCAGGAGGAAGAGAAGTCTATCTCTCAAATGACCAAGAAAAAGTACTCCTAGGAGGAGCAAATGGAATCATTACAGGCGGTTACCTGACAATTGGTGGAAACAAACCAACAGATGACTTTCAGATGATATCAAAAATAGGCCTTGAAGCCTAGAACCCGTTTCATCAATGAAAGATTAGGAGAGATAAAGAAAGCAAATCTGTACAGAACGCTTGTTTACAACAAAGTTTCAGGTCCATACATTACAATTCAAGGAAAGAAACTTGTTAATCTATCATCAAATGATTATCTCGGATTAGACAGTACATACAAACCATCACAAATACAATCAAGTTCAAGATTAATTGCAGGAAATGACATATCTTTTAAAAAACTAGAAAGCAATCTTGCACATCACAAATCAAAAAACTCTTCGCTAGTTTTTCCAACCGGATACATGGCAAACCTTGGCGCAATCTCAATTTTAACACAGAAAAATGATTTGATTTTAAGTGATGAATTCAATCATGCGAGCATAATAGATGCATGTAGATTATCACATGCAAAAAAGATAATCTACAAACACAACGACATTTCAGATTTAGAGAAAAAATTACGCAAAAAAGCACAACGCAAGTTTGTGATAACTGAAGGAATATTTTCAATGAACGGTGACTTTGCAAAACTTGATGAAATAACAAAACTGTGTCAAGAAAATAATGCATTTCTCTTGTTAGATGATGCACATGGAGACTTTGTAGTAGGTAAAGATGGAAAAGGCTCTGCAGATCATTTCAGAGTTGCAAAAAATGTTGACATGTACATAAGCAGCCTAAGCAAGGCACTTGGTGCATTTGGTGGATACATTGCTGCAAGCAAGGAGATAATTGATCTTGCAGTGAACACGTCACGTCCATTTATCTATACATCTGCATTGCCAAGTTTTTTGGCAGATTTTGCTCTAAAGAGATTTTTTTCAAACAGGGAAAAAAAACGACTTGGACTAGAAAAAAAGACAAGACAGTTCAGTAAAGGTTTACAGTCAATTGGATACAAAATAGATTCTCCAAGCCAGATAATACCAATAATCATAGGCGATGAGAAAAAGACGCTTGATTTTGGCAAGTATTTAAGAAATAATGGAATATTTGCCCAACCAATACGCTACCCTACAGTAAAGATGGGATCTGCCAGAATAAGAATATCTGTCACAGACTGGCTTTCAGAAGATATCATATCAAAATCACTAGATACCTTTGAAAAAGCAGGCAAAAAATTCGGTATTTTATGAATAGAATTTGGAATAGATTTGGAACAAGGTATTAATAAAAAAACAACATCAGTGGAATCATGGTAGAACTGACTGTAGGAATTGCAGCAATAGCAGGACTTGGTTCCTTTCTTGCACCATGTATACTACCCATGATCCCAGCATTTCTTGCATACATTTCTGGCACCACACTAACAGATCTTCAAAGAAATAATGGAACTGTAAACATTGTCACAAGTAGACTAAACATCATACTAAATACATTATTTTTTGTCGCAGGATTTACTATTGTTTTTTCAATACTAGGAGTAATTCTAAACAGCGTACTTTCAACATCTGCAGGATCGTTACTTGCAGGTTTTAATCATGTAGGAGGCATCATAATAATTGCATTTGGAGCTTTCATGTTATTATCATCCAAGATTTCAAAACTTAATTTTGAGAAAAAAATTCTACCAAACAGGACCAAATCAAGTTATCCACTTTCATTTGTGTTTGGCCTTGCATTTGCAACCGGTTGGACTCCATGTATTGGACCAATTCTTGGAAGCATTCTAACCCTTGCTGCAACATCACCAAGCCATGCATTTGTTTTGCTTCTTAGTTATTCACTAGGACTTGGAATTCCGTTTATCCTAATGGGGGTATTCTTTTCAAGATTCACTGTATTTATCAAATCAATGAGTAAACACTTGAAATATTATTCCATAATAATGGGATCGCTTATTATTACACTAGGAATTCTAGTCTACACAAACCAACTAGCAGCCATAGCAAGTTTTCCGCTGCTAAATAACATACTATTAGGATGATAATGATGAGAAAAGAGATTAAAACCGCAATAATTGGTGCGATAATCATAGTTGCAGCTGTTGGAGGAATTGGTGTATTTCTCACATCACTTGACAAGACTGTTGCAAACACTGGAAACCAAACACTTGCTGACAATACAATACAAAATACAAACGGTACCAAGTCTGTTGTATATCCGGATGAAAATAATTATCCGCTAGCACCTAACTTGACAGGTATTACAGGCTACATCAACACAACACCACAAGAACTACAAGCACAAATGAAAGACAAGGTAGTATTGTATGATTTTTGGACTTATAGTTGCATAAACTGTATCAGAACTTTACCATTTTTGGAATCATGGAATGAAAAATATGCAGACAAGGGTTTGTTGATAATTGGAGTACATTCTCCAGAATTTGAATTTGAAAAGGACATAAACAATGTAAAGATGGCTGCTCAAAAATACAATATTACATATCCAATAGTACTTGACAGTGATCATCAGACATGGGATGCATTTTCAAACAGATATTGGCCAGCAGAATACATTACAGATGATTTAGGACACATACGCCACACTAACTTTGGAGAAGGAGATTACGCCAATACAGAACAGGTGATTCAACAACTACTTGACCAGAGAGCAAAAAGACTTGGATTGAACACCACAGCAGATCAAAGTCTTGTCAATTTACAAGAGCACGAGTTTGCACTATTTGAAACTCCTGAACTTTATTTCGGATATAACTTTGCAGATGGAAGAAATTACTTTGGAAATACCGAAGGATTTGAACCAGAAAAAACAGTCAACTATACAATTCCATCAGACTTGCAAAAAGATCACTTCTATTTGGGAGGACAATGGCAAAATCTTCAGGACAGTATGAAGCTAGTGTCAGATAATGGAAAAATAGTTCTTCCATATACTGCACAAGATGTACACATTGTAGCATCAGGACCAGGTACTGCAGTACAAATACTGCTTGACGGCAAGCCAGTTACAAGTGATGATGCAGGTCAAGATACCAAAGACAGTATGGCCACCATTTCAGAGAACAGACTATACAACATCATCTCATCAAAACAGGCAGGATCTCACACTTTAACCATAATAGGTCATCCCGGCTTTGAAATCTACACGTTTACCTTTGGATAATCAGAATATAATGTTTCTAAATTCGAATTTAGAAACATATTGAATCAACCCTGACAAAGACAATCTGTAACCACGGCCAACTGTCACTACAGTTACACATCAAGTAAGAACATGATTGTTTAAAACAACATTTCAAATCAAGGCACAGTAAAAAATGAATTTCACAAACAAATGGAATGTACAAAAAGATAGCATATCTCAAAGGGTAATAGACAAGGTAAAGCCAGATGCCCCACTAAAGCCCAAGATTGATGAGGCTCAAAAGAAATTACAGTTACAAATTATAAAACTTGATTCCATTTCAAAGAAACTAAAAGAAAAAGACGATTTTATTTTCAAAAAAGTAGTCGAGGCAGTAAGAACACACAGTAAAGCATACTCTAATGCTTATGCTACCGAATTATACGAAATTAGAAAGATGAATAAAATGGTAACAGGCGCAAAATTGGCCATGGAACAGATTCAACTAAGACTAAACACAATATCAGAACTTGGAGATGTCGTAGTGACACTCAGTCCTTGCATGTCAATAATAAAGGGACTAGGAACAGGCTTGAGTGGATTAATGCCAGCAGCAGATTCATCCATGGCAGACTTGTCAAACATACTAGGCGAGATAATGTCAGGAGCATCTGTAAGTGGCGACAATTCGTTTGTTACAGACACGTCAAACTCGGAAACAAACCAGATATTGGAAGAGGCAAATGCAATACTAGAAGGACATGTAAGACAAAGCCTTCCAGATCTTCCTCCAACATTAGGTTCCACTACAAAAGCGCCAGAACCTATCTAGAGCGCTTTTTACTCAATTCTATAAAATTTTTCTTGATTCTAGATATTGTTGGATAACTATATCCTAGTTTTCGATAGTTTGCAATCATCATCTTCCAGTTTTTCAACCTCCATTGAGCCTGCTCAGAGGTCACAGAGTGGATTTCCTTGTTTATTATGCTCTTTCTACCCACTTTGAGAACTCCTGCATCTTTTGCAGTCCATCTACTATTTGCAAAATTTAGACCGGACAAGATTTCTTCTACAGGCATTTCCGCAAAGTGCTCTTGCAACTTTAGCATTTGTGCATTTGTTGGTTTTTTGTTAACAGTAAGGTTAATTTCGAATCTTTCCATACTCGAATTTTGAAATATCCTTCCTAATTAGTGTGAAGGTAAAAACATCTCTTCTCTTGGTTTAAAATCTCATCATGGTACCATAGAACAATTCTAAGAACAATCAAGTTAATGATTCTTAAATTATGGTCATTATGAATTTGTAACATGGATGAAAAAGACATACTTGCAAATAGGATTCCAAAGGGCTTTTTGCACAAAGAAAGAAGATGTGAAAAACCCAAGTGCAATAATGAAGGCATCTATTCTTCAAAAATTGGATACTTTTGTCTTGATCATATTCTAGATTATGACATGCCATGTCCTAGTCAGGATTGTCCAAGAAATGGGCTCCCAATGGACAAGTTAATTTCAAAGATAGAAAAAGACATCAATGGAGACTTGCACCAGATCTTCCAGTGTCAGTCATGCAATTATAGACACGATCATACGGTTCATGTCTAACATATTACTTGAATACAACTTGAAAAAAATCGAGCTAAAATATCCACAAAGTTCTACTTGAGACTTAAGATATCATCACACCAATCCACTAAATGGCTACCCATAACTGACCAAGCCTAGAATCGTGAGGGTTTTTGTGCCTCTCTCACGATAATTTACTTTACCATCATTAGATAGTTCAAGGACCAAAACTTTCATAACAAAAACAAATCTAAAAATCGTTACCTGGACTGATTTGTGGAACCACTGGATCTAAAACTGGATAAAAAAATCATAACCACATATTCAAAATCAAGTTTATGCTTTTGGCACTTTGACACTATTGTACGGTTTTAGAATCTTCCCTACAGACAGTACATTCACAGTCAAACATGTTTGCCTTTCCCATACATTGACCATGTTTTTCTTCAAAGCATTTTAGACAAAGAACCATTGTTTTCAATTTTTAGAGCATTTTTGGGTTATTTTTACCCCCCTATTTGGCATCAAACTTGCCAGATCAACAGACTATTTTCGCTCAAAAAAATGGTCATAAATTGCCAGTTTTTAAAAAATGTCATTTCCCCAGACTTGTGCTTGAAAGTTAAACCCCCTAGTATTTCCAAACAATCAGGCATAATGTGATTTTTTCAAAAATGGTCAATTTTAGGGGGGGTGTAACACTTGAGCGTACTAATAGCAGCCAAGGGTCAAAACACCCCCATTGCCTAGTTAGAGTCCTGTTTTCTTTTTTGGCAATGAATAAAAGCTAAACCCTAGTTTTTTGCATCAAATTTTGGAGCTCTGAAAAATTGTAAAAAAATATCACCACATACAGGCATGAAAAAATTGTAGATTGAGCCAGTTTATGTCCCAAAACCCAGGGGGTTTTCAATCAAAACCAAGTGAAAAAGTGTTCAAAAATAATATCAATGAATCATTGCAAGTCTTGTTGATTACGCCATATTGTTGGAAGTCTTTCAATTTGTTCAAGTATTTCCAATGCCGTAGAACTATCCCTTCTTTTTACAGCAGTGGAAAAATCAAATCCCAACTTTACTGCTTCAGGAGTCAGATCTTTTACTTTATCAAGATCTCGACCTTCTTTTTTCATCCGTTCTCCTAGTGCACAAGACTTCCAATTGTCAGACATGGAATGCTCTGCACTTGTAAGTGGCATCATAAGACGATGTCTCCAATCAGTAAGCTCAATTTTTCCAAGAATGTCATCAAGTTTTTGTGTGTAAAAGACTCGCACAATTTTCAGAATAACTTAGGATGTACTTAGCATTTTATCAGACAGTAGCTGTCTTGACCAGTTCTGGGATTTTTTCCCTGGCTTGAACAATCTCTATTTCTACAGTTTCAAGTGGCTCATCTACTACATTTCGTTTGATTGAGAACATCTTTGGTTTATCAAAATCTTTAGTGCAGTCGGGACAAGCATAAACCAGAACCCTGTATTCGTTGGGAGCTTTTGGGTTTGAAAGGCGAGGATAGTAAACTAATCTACCCCCACAATCCACGCAATATCTATTTGCGCGTCTTGTTCTGGCCAATGCGGACCTCCTGCATATATCATCATTATATGATCGGTATTAGATCCATATTGTCTAATAGAATAAACTAAAGCGTGATCGCATTTACAATATTGCACAACTCGAATTTAGAAATATCATATCTTCAAACCTGTGAATTATCAGCCCATGAATTGCAGCAATCAAAAACAAATATTTCTAAATTCGAATTTAGAAATATTAAAAGCGCCGCCCGCCAGACTTGAACTGGCGACCCGCTGGTTAACAGCCAGCTGCTCTACCACGCTGAGCTAGGGCGGCAACAAACTTGTTCGTAGGATAAGCGGATTTATTCCTTGCTGAATCTATTTTTCGATCTTGTCGAGTTTCTCAAAAAGATAAAGACCATCAAGAAAGACTCTGTGATCTTTGTTTTTGACTTTGGTGTTTTGTTGTAGGCTACCAGCAGTCTGGGATACATCAGTCAATACTGGTCCTGTAATGATTACATCATCACCTTTTGGAACTACTTTGGTATCACCAAATATTCTTGAGACTCGTGCTGCACGTTCACCTTGGAAATTCTCCACGTGAATATTACCATCTTTTACCTTGACAGTGATTGGAAAGTGTGCATATACAATTTTCATTTTAAAAGTATAACCATTTTGTACACCCTTGATCAATGTATTGATGATTGATTCTGCAGTCTTGAATATTGCATAATCTCTTTTACGAATTCCAACTGATTTTAGCATAACATTTTTTCCTTCGACTTGAACCTCTACTGGTATCTTTTTGAATGTCTTTCTGGTTTTACCTAATGGGCCTTGTACGTGAAGTATCTTGTTATTGATAGATATTTTTACTGCGTCAGGAATTGGTATTGTTACTTCGTGTATCTCAACTGTTTTAGTAGACAAATCCTATCAATAGCCCTCCCAAGCCACTCTTAATTGCCTCGTGATGAGACATTACTCCCTTGTTTGTAGTTACAATCAACATACCACGTGAGTATGACGGAAGATATTGTTGCTCCCATTTTGCATAACCATCTTTTTTTACCTTGAATCTAGGTGTGATTGCACCACATTTTGTGATTTTTGCTAATAGTTGAATCTTGAATTTGCCACCTTTTTTGTCATCTACGTGTTCAAATTCGCCAATGTAATTATGAGTCTGCAGTGTCTTTAGTACATTTGTTGCAAGTTTTGAAGATGGTAATACAACACATTCACCTTTTCTTCTTGCTTCAGTGTTATACAACGTCACAAACATGTTTGCTAGAATATTAGTTGCTGGCATAATTATCTCACTTGAACTTCCTAAACCCTAGCGAGTCTGCTACTTCTCTGAAACATCGTCTGCAAAGATCTAAATCATATTTTTGAATCACTGCGTTATAGTCTCCACATCTTTTACACCATCTTGAACCTTTTCCAAATTTATGTACAGTTCTCCCAGTTACTTTGTAATCACGATTTTTCATGTTATACTACCTGAATTCCAAACTCACGGGTTAGAAATGCTTTTGCATCTTCAGAGGTGATTATGTGACCACGTCCAACACTTGCTTTGTGTTTACTTCTAAATCTAATATTAAAACCTGGTCTTGTAAGTGAAATTGCAATATCAAGACCCAAGATTCCATCTTGTGGATCATATTTTACTCCAGGAATGTCTATGTGTTCTTTAATACCAAATGAAAGATTACCAAAGTTGTCAAACGATGATCCTTTCATCTGATTACCCTTTGCTGCAAATAATCTCTTGATGAGTGCAATTGCTGGCTCGTTTCTTATTGTAACTGCAACACCGATTGGTTCACCCTTGTGTACTCCCCAGTCACGTTGAGTGGCTTTAGCAAATCTTGGAGATGGTTTTTGACCTGAAATGTGCTGTAGTGCACGTTTTGCTTTTTCAATTGGTTCGCCTGATTTACCTACACCCATGTTCAAAACTACCTTTGCAATTGAAATTTTCTTCATTGGAGATTTCTGTTTGTTGTGCCATATCTATCACTGGATTTGAATAACAGGTTTGTCTTTTCCTACTGCCATTACTAATTCTGCTGGAATTTCGATTTGTCTTTCGCCCAAGTCAACATCTGCTCTTTTTGGTAAGATGAATGTTCCTGGTTTGAGTTCTGTGAGTTTACCCATACGTCCTGCGTTTACTCCGCTTGTAATCATAACCTGAACTCCTTTTTCAAGTGGTATAACATCAAGGATTTTTGTTCCTGGAACTTCGATTACACATGTATCGCCCACATTTACTTTAGTATCTGAGACTAGAGTTCTACCATCGTGGAATCCGAGTTGAGTTTTTTTGTCTTTTATTGTTACCTTTCTTGTGACTTTGAGTAATTTCTTTGATTTTTCAGAAGAGTTTATCTTGATTGGTTTTAAAACAGTCAAATCTTTTGGAACAAGTCTGTAGATATCAGGTACGCCATCTAATTCTACAACATCCATCAATCCAATTCCATGATGAAGTGAATTTCTTACAACACCATCTATTTTGATTTTTCCTCCATAGATTACAGATTTTGCTTCTCTTAGTGAAGTAGCAAGTTTTAGTGTATCACGGATAAATACTGCAATTGGTATTGATACATGTTTTTTATGACCACCTGGTTTTACTGTAACAACAAATCTCTTGTCTTTTCTGGTAATTCCCCAGAAGAGTGGAGCCATTTGTCTTTTTAGTTTTTTACTACCTGCGATGCTAACCATTACTTAGTCGTCTCCTTTTTTTCAATTTTAGGTTTAGCTTTTTTATCATCAGATTTTACTTCCTTTGGCTTTTCCTTGCTAGCCTCTTTTTGTTCTTTTGGTTTTACTTCTTTTGTTTCAGGTGCAGCGACTTTGGCAGTCTTCTTTGGTTTTTGTCCTTCTAGTCTGCTTTGTCTCCACTTGTCTTCAAGATTCAATGAAGTTATGACTACGTTTGATGGATGAATGTAAATATCGACATTTCCGCCTTTGAGTTTTTCACGTTTGATGCCCTCTATTGCAATGCCTCTTTTTTCAGTAGATATACGAGTAACCTTACCTTCAATTCCTTTGAATTCTCCACGCAATACTTTGACACTGTCACCTTCTATGACACGTATGCTTTTGCAATGGTATTTTCCTTTAAGATCTTTTGATAAATGAGAACCTAATTGTTTGCTAAGTAGATGTGCTGTTGCAGTATACATCATTCTCTTTCGTATCTTAGTTGGTTTCATTTTATACCACCATTGATGCCAAGTTTGCGATTCTTGGATATTTTTCAGCCGCTTCTACTGCTACTGGTCCCTTGATTTCAGTGCCTTTTATTTCACCTTCAGGGGTTACAAGTACTGCAGCATTGTCTTCAAATGTTACTCTAACTCCGCTTAATCTTCTTACGGCATATTTTTGTCTAACAATAACTGCACCAAATATTTGTCCTCGTAGTTCACCAGGACCTTTCTTTACTACAACGTTACAAAAGTCTCCAACTGCTGCTGATGGATATCTTGCAACTCTGGTCTTTGTTTTTTGAACCATAACAATTTCTAAAATCTTTGCACCAGTATTATCAGCACATACCACTTGAGCACCAAGTGGAAGAGCTCTTGTAACATATGGTCTGAATTCTTGAACTCCCTTTGCTGAAACTGCACGACTCTTTGTTGCGCCCATTAGGATACTACCTCAACTACAACAAAAGAAACACTCTTTGAAAGTGGTCTGCATTCAGCAGTAAGAACAACATCGCCTTCTTTTACGTCAATACATTGTGGTCTGTGTGCATGCAATTTGCTTTGGCTACGTGCATATCTCTTGATATTTGATATCTAATCTTGGAAATTCTTGCTGGACAACAATTGTCTTTGGTGCTTTAGCACTGACAACTTTACCTTGAACTAGTTTACCCCTAATACTTAATGTTCCATGGAATGGACAAAGCTCGTCTTGACACTCTGTCTTTGGTGCTTTAACTTGTAGTCCTATGTTTCTAGTCATGCTTTAACTCCCATTCTTTCAAAAGATCTTTTTGCAATTGTATTTCCATCTACAAGAGCAGATGTTCCATTAAGATTGAATTGCCAAATAGAATTCTGTTTTGGTATTGATTTTACTCCAGTTGCAGTTTGAATTGCAAACATGGATTTTGTTTCATCAATTATTTTTCCGTGCAATCCAACCATTTGAGAATTGCTAGATTTTACAATAGAAGTGTCTAATCCGATTAATTCATGACGTGTTATATTTTCTGGAGTAATCATTTGGATTTCATCTCATTTAGTCTAGTTAATACTCTTGCGATATCTCTTCGAAGAGGTTTTACCTTCCCGCTGTCTTTTCGTAATGTTCCTTTAGATGCTTCAATCTTTAGTTTTGTTAAATCAGCACGTAATTGTACCAATCTATCTTTAAGATCAGTCTCATTGAACTCTCGAACTGTTTTCATCTTTATGCGGGCCATTACTTTCAGCTCCTCCTCTACTTCTTCAAATGTTTCTACAGTTTCAATCAATTTTTCTTCAAGTTCAATTACTTCACTTTCAGTTTTTGGCTTGGTTGGATCAATCTGTGCTTCTTCGATGATTTCAATTTCTTGTGGAACTTCTTCGACTTTTTTAGCCTCTTGCTTTATTGCCCTTAACTCAAATTCTGGTATGAATCGCTCTTTTCTTGCAATTCTGATTCGAACTCCGATAAGACCCATTTTTGTTGGGACGTGAACAATATCTTCTGAAACTATGACTGTAGCTTGGTGACCTGCTCGTGGAAGTACACCTTTGCTATGTTTTTCAAAACTTGAACGGTCACCTCTGAGTTTACCAGAAGTTGTAATTTGTACACCCATTGCACCTGCTTCCATGATTGTTTGCATTGTCCACATGACTGCACGTCTAAATGCAGTTCCTCTTGCAAGGTGTTGTGACATTCTGTTGCACATTACACTTGGTTCAAGTTCTGGTTTTGTGATTTCAATTACTGATATCTGTGGATTTTTCAAACCAAAGTCTGTTTCCAAAACTTTAGTAAGATCTCTGATTCCACTTCCTTTTCTTCCAATTACTATACCAGGTCTTGTAACATGTAATCCAACTCTAGTTCCTGTTGGAGTTTTTTGAATATCGACACCTGAGAAACCTGCTTCTTTGATTGCTTCTCTTAGATAATCTTTCAAGAGCATCAATTTGTAACTATCATTGATTACATTTTTCACTGAAGACATGACTATCGTTCCTGAGCTACCAGCTCAACATGAGTAAGAATATCTACTTTAGGAGATGCACGACCCATTGCACGAGGAGTGAATCGTTCAAGTTTTCTTCCCTTGTGTACAGTTGCATTGATTATTTTTAATCTGTCAAGATCCATTCCACGATATTCTGCATTTGATTCTAAATTATCTAACAGTCTGATGAATTCGCCTGCTGCTTTTTCTGGATATCTTCCGGCCATTACACCGGTGTCTGATTTGTGACCTACTTCGTTGTTATATCTCTTGAATGGTACAGCGCGCTCCAAATTGATTACAGATTGCAAGTAACTTCGTGCAGATTCAATTGACATTCCTTTTATTTTGTGTGCAATTTCTCTTGCATGTTTGTGTGAGATTGTTTTTTCTCGCAATGCGGCACGAACGTGTCTTGTCTTATCATAATTTTGGAAAGCGTAGCTAAAATGCATAGATATCACTTTAATGGTACGTACAAGCTAGACCTTGATGCTCCTACACCAGGTGCACCGTGTATAACTCTCTTGTTGGTTCGCACAAATTCTCCGAGATAGTGTCCGACCATTTCTTGTTTGATTGTAACTGGTAAGAATTCTTTTCCTGAATAAACATGAATTGTAAGACCTGCAAAATATGGTAAAATGATTACATCTCTTAGATGAGTCTTGATTTGACCGCTAGTTTTTCCTGCCTTGGCAGATTTTACTTCTTCCAAGAGTTTTCGTTTTCCATCTGTGATTCCTCTTGTAAGTGATCTTCGTGCTCTGGATGGTAAAAGTTCAAAGAGTTTTTCTAATGATAATGCTTGAATTTCTTCTAATGCTAGACCTCTATACTTGTATTCTTTAACCATTTATCTTCACCATTACTTTAGTTGATTCACGATTGACCATATTATAGCATTCCTATCTTTGTGGCCAAGTCTCTTGCTTTTTCAATTGTTGAGAATTTTACAAAAGCTTTCTTGCCGTATACGGTTCTGCATATGTTCAGTCCAATTGGATCTTCTTTGTATAGAAGTTTTATTGCTTCAATTATCTTTGGTTTGGTTGCCTCTTCTCTTACCAAGAAACAGATTCTGCTTTGATTTTCAACTAGTGCAAATGTCTTTTCAGTGATATACGGTTTTAGTATGATGTGGTTTGCTTCTTCTAGATTCATTTGTTCATCACCAAAATTTCAAGATGAGGAGATTTTAGTTTTGCAATCTCTTCAATTGCACCTTTAGAAAATACTGTTAATCTTATTGGTTGTGCACCAGGAGCCAAGTCAAGTACACTGAGATTTTTTACATCAACTGCATCAACTCCCAAAAGTGAGTGTGATGCTTTTGCAAGTTTTGTGGAATCTTTTACTACAAGCAAGATACTTTTTCCTACTTTGGTTTTTCTACCTCTGAGTGATGGTTTTCCTGAACGACCCTTTAGTCTGTTTTTTAGTCTGTCCACATCTTGTGACAGATTTAGTGCATCTAAGACTTTGACTAGGTCCTTTGATTTTACTACAGATTCAACTTGATCAGATATTACAATTGGAAATGATTCAATCTTGTCTACCTTGTGACCTCTAAGTTTTACTAGTGCTGCAGATGTTGTTGCTGCCAATGCAGAACACAATGCAAGACGATTTTCTTTCTTGTTTAGCATTTTATGGATAACTCTTTCTGATGTTGGAGGATGTGCCTGTCTTCCTTTACGTGTCATTGCAACTCCACCGGCTTGGCCTTGTCTTCCACCTCCACCGCCTGCCATTCTTGCAACTCTGGCTTGGTGATGACCTGTTGGAGGACTGTTGGATTCTGCAACTACATCCATACCTGCATTTGGATATCTACCCTGTCTTTGGAAAGAGTGAGATTCCAAGTGGATGTATGCTTTGTGAATTAATTCATTTCTAACAGGAGTTGAAAATACTAGTGGCAATTCAATGTCACCATCTTTTGAACCAGTTGTTGTAAAGACTGGAACTTTCATATCATAATCTCCAAGATCTTTGGTTGTGTAACCTTTGTCAATTTTGCTCTTACTGGTGCACGAAGTTTTACCAATCTACGATAAGTTCCAGGAATTGAACCGCGGATGATAACGTAATCACCTTGAACCAAACCAAAGTGTTTGTAACCACCCGGTGGATTGATTTTTAATTCTTCATTTTGTGTATTGCTTACTATCATGATTCTGCTATTGTATTGTGTTCTTTGATGGAAACCTCTCTGACCTGCTCTTGGAACAGTGTACATGATTGTTGCAGGACTGATTGGACCTAGTGTACCAAGAGCTCTAACACTCTTTCTTGATTTGTGTTGTTTCTTCTTGACACCCCATCTTGTAATTGGACCTTCGATACCTTTTCCTTTTGTAATTGCTGCAACATCAACTTCAACTCCTTTTTGGAAGACTTGATCTATTTTGACTTCTTTTCCTAAAAAATCTTTTAAGAATGCAAATTGTTTTGCAATATCTCCGCCTTTAACTGCAACTTCAAAGACATATGGTTTCTTTTGTTCTAGTCCTGCTTTTCTTGGAAGAACTGCTGCAATTGCAAAAAGTTCATCAATGTATGAAAGTGATTTTTCTGCCTTGTCTAATGCTTTTTCATCTAGTTTTGTTTTGAATAATCTTGAAAGCTCTTTTGGTAAATCTTTTGCATAAACATCAAAAGTAGAATCGATTCCGTATCTGTCTCTTGAATAGCCTCTGATTCCAATTATTGACATTGGAGGAGTAACTACAACAGTACCAAGTCCGACAAGTTGTTTT
This sequence comes from uncultured Nitrososphaerota archaeon, assembly GCA_963716995.1. Lineage (GTDB taxonomy): Archaea > Thermoproteota > Nitrososphaeria > Nitrososphaerales > Nitrosopumilaceae > Nitrosotalea. The sequence goes on along the minus strand of CAVQVB010000007.1, from coordinate 287,920 downwards.
CCAAAGTTTGGAGTTTTTTCTCTATCGTCTATACTTGCAATTCTCATGCAAGCTGCTTTGAATCCGGCATATCCTAGAAGTTTTGGTTGGTCAGACTTTACATCAGGCCAAGTTCTAATTCTTGCTTCCATGCTCTTCGCTCGTGCTCTTGGCAAATATGCAAGACTTCCTCTTCTAGGTTGACTATGCTTCCTATGGCCCATTGTTACAGAAAATTGTCGAAAAGCCCATTATAAGTCTATAATTAGAGAATGTTCTGTTTTATTTTGAAAATTTAGATCTAGTGTGAAAAATGTATTATGCTGTTTACCATCAATATGCCACCAATTATAACACTTGCAACACCTGCAATGATGCCAAAAAGCAGAAATTTTTTCTTGTCTAGTGTTTTGTTGTCCATATTTTTGCAAATCCCTTGATCCCGTATTAAAACTAGTTACGGGTCAGAGTGTTCAAAACTGCAAGAGTGCCAAGAATTGCTTCTTCCAGTCGGACTGTTTCTGTTGCCTGGTCTGAGAAGAAATTTAGTACCTGCGACTTTGGAATGTTTCCAATGAATTTCCCAGTATTTCATGGACTCCTTTTTTCGGAGAGCCAAAAACAAGTAACAAGTGTTCACGTGAGATCTCATCAAAGTATTTTTGTGTCTTGTGAATTGGTTTTCCTTTTCTTGATGTAAATATCACACTAGAGCCCCAAGTGGCAAGAAACGTGCCTAGATTTGACACTTCTTTGACGTCATATCCCCAATATTGTGAGATCTCTTCTTTTTCTATTTGCTTTACTGTTAATGCTGGATACCCTTCCTTGAATTTGACAATGATTCTTTTTCCATCATCGTCTTTGCTGTAAAATGGAACTAGTTGTTCAAATCCAACGTTTACAAATTTTTTTCCTTTGTATTGTACAACAACACCGTCTCTTACATCTCCTGCCTTGATTTTTTTTGGATCAGATGTTTGCACATGTGATGGAATCTTTAATGGACTGAGACTTCCTGCAAATTGAAATTCATCACTTATTGGATAAAGTATTTTGCGCAGATACTGTGGTGTTTCAAGATAGCGAAGAAGATTTCGAAGTAACGATCTGTCCCTATCGGAACCGCTTTGTTCTTTGTAAAGATAAATTGTATTTACATGAAATATTGAACATGCTCTTGCAATCTGAGATATCTTCATTGCCTTGTCAAGTGGAGTAGGCTCTTCAGAAAGTGACGAATCTGGAATGGCTATTGAAACTTTCAATGTATGTCCTGATATGGTTGCGCTATAAAATATTAGATGCTACTTTGGTCTTTTGGCAATGTTGTCTTTTGCCTTGGCTGCAAATTGTTCGATATCTTTCTCACTTGTTCTTGTCAATTGCTTTGTTGCAATTGGGATTTGTGACATTTTGATGTGTTTTGTGCCATCTTTTTCTTCGCTGACAAGATAGATTGATTCGATTGCCATTGCTGCTGCATCTTCAACTGACATATCCTTTTTGTAATTCTTTTCTAGAAATTCTGTAACTTGATCTGCACCTGCGCCAATTGCAACTGCATCATATGAGATGTATGTTCCACTTGGGTCGGTTAGGTATATCATACTGCCACTTTTGTCAATTCCTGCAATGATTAGTGCAACACCAAATGGTCTCACACCTGCATATTGTGTATATTGCTGGGCTTGATCTGCCAAGTGTTTTGCTACTGCTTCAACTTCTATTGGTTCGTCATATATCATTCTGTTACTTTGTGAGAAGAATCGTGCATTGTCAACTTGTGAGCGTGCATCTGGAATATAGCCTGCTGCTGCAACTCCAATATGATCATCAACTTGGAATATTTTTTGTGTAACATCAGAATTTTGTAATTTTCGTGGTTTTTCTTCTACTGCAAGTATGATTCCATCCTTGCTCTTGATACCAATTGCAAGTGTACCTCTTCGTACTGTCTCTATAGCATATTCTACTTGGTAAAGTCTACCATCAGGAGAAAAGACTGTAATTGCTCTATCATAACCTGCTGCAGCTGGTAGCATTTCAAAATTCATCCTTTGAAGGTTTAATTTAAGTTTATACAACTCGAAATTGTGCGTTTTGAGATCTCATTTCATGGTCATGAAAATGTTAGATCACTTCATCCAAAATCAATTGAGATAACAACTGATCCAGATCTTACAGTAAATGGAGATTGTATTGTTGGAGTTGGAGCAACATGTGGTTGTCTTGGAATTCCAGATGAAATGAAAAAATTGTTAAAAAAACCTCAAACAGATGTTACATGTACGATACTTGTCGGAGATCTTGCATTCAAGATTACAGGCAAGGGAAGTGAGAAACTCACCATGACAAATCCACATGATATCGTAATTAGAAAAAGCAATTTCACATGCCCTAGGACACTATCAATTGGATGCGATACTGCATCAGATTCAATTCCCCGCAAAATGATAAAGGCCTTGCAGAATCCAAAGACTGTTGGAATTTTTAGAATAGAAGTAAAATAAAAAATCTATTTTTGTACAAGCAATTGGCCGTTGTTTTCAAAGACTTTGGTCATTGCCCTGTTGACAATTTCCATCACTATCTGGTCTTCATAATTTGATTCAGTGCTTGCGTGTTTGGAACTTTTTTTCTTGATTTTCGAGCCTGCATTTTCTGCAATATTTTTTATCACTTTTTCTAGTTTGACTGTAGTCTCTGCAATTGTCTTTGAAAAATCTGTTTCAAAGTTAGCTGGAAGTTTTGCCCCCATTACTCTAACAGATGTACCATAGTATTTCATTACGGCACCTCTTACTTCTTCCATTTTTACAATTTCAATCAGTCCTGCATTTTTTAGGACATCAAGATGATGTCGTATTGTTGTAGTTGCTTTTTTGTATCCCATTTTATTTAGTTCTTCAACAATTTGGTCTGTTGCAAATTGTTTGTGATATAAAATTTGTAGAATTTTTATTCTTGCAGTATCATCAAGGGCTTTGGCTTGGTCTGCGTTTGTACTAAGTATTTTACTTATTTTTAGTTCTTTTTGTAGTAGTGTAGACATTTTACGACTTTACTTTTCTAGTTGTCCTAAAAGATCAAGAGATCATATTTTTTTGTCCATTACGTAACTTTTTTTTATGTTCCAAGTTTGGTCAATCCACAAGAATATTTCTAGCCACGGTACCATATGTGATGATACATACTGATAGTAATCATAGCATTAGTACCAAATCAATAACGATATCATCAATATAGAACCATTACTAGCAAAATCATACCGGTACAAAAAATACCAAAAATTTTAAAAAAATAAAAAATTTGGAAAACATGTCAAGCTTTGGGGGTCAAATGGGAAGCAGGGGATAAGAAATACAGATGGTTCCAATTAGAAATTCGAGTTAAAACTTGATTCCAGTTATCTTTTCGTACGCAATGATGTACCTTGATGACAATTCAAGACATAATTCATCAGAGAGTTGTGGTGCAACAGATTCTTTTCCTGCATTTCTATCATCTTCAAACTTTTTTTGATATCCATTTGATGCAAGCCAATCACGTAACAGTTGTTTGTCAAAACTTTCCTGAGTCTTTCCCACTTGGTATGATTCTTTTGGCCACAATCGATATTCATCAGGTCCAATGGAATCACCAAGTATGATTTCATTTCCAATCTTGCCAAATTCTAGCTTCAAGTCAGCCAAGACAAATCCTGCAGCATCTGCAGTTTTGAACATCTGTTGATAAATCTCAATTGATGTGTTTTCCAACCACTCGTATTCGCTTTTGCTTACAAGGTTTTTGTCAATTGCATCTTGTTTTGATATTGGGATATCATGTGTCTCAGACTTTGTAGTAGGATCAAAGATTGGAGTTGATAGTTTTGCTGCAAGTTGTGGAGTAGAGCCTTCAGGTAACTTGACCTGGCCATCTTTCCATCTCTGGACCAGACTGCCATAAAAGTATCCGCGTACTACACATTCGATTGGAATCATTTGCATTTTTTTTACTACAATCTTGTCTTTTCCTTCTGTTCTTACGTAATGATTTTTGTTGGCAGTTTTTTAAACCAAAATTCAGCAAACCTGCACAATACCTCTCCTTTTCGTGGTATAGGAGTTGGAAATTTTACATCAAATGCAGATACCCGGTCTGAGAATTGAAACAAGATATTGCCGTCTGGAAGCTCGTAAATGTCTTTTACCTTACCAGAGCGTAAAAACTTCAAACAGGCGGTCATTGAACTGGCTTGGATTTAAACTGATATCAATTCAGGGTTTAAGCCAATCAAATTACTGGCAATTTTGCTTATTTTGTGTTCTTGCCTGCAAGTGCAGGAAGAGTAGTGGTTGAAAGGACATTGTGTACCATACGGATCTTCTTTGTTACGATTTTATCCAATTCTGGTCTTGTAGGGGCCTGGACCTTGACAAATATGTCATATTGGCCAAATGTTCCTGTTGCTTCTTTTACCCCATCAATTTTGAGAATGTCATTCATAACATCCATTTCGTGTCCCATCTTGCTTTTCACCAAGACAAATGAGAGTTCCATGTTATTCCCCTTTGATTTCTGCCCTTGTTTTAAACATAGGCTTTATTCCCAGTGTGGAATAATCGCCGCTTGAACAAGTAAAGCACATGGAATCATAATCCATACCAACTGCATCTGCAAGATTCTTTGCGTCGTTGTATCCAAGAAAGTCAGCCCCGATAAGCTGTCTTACTTTTTCTGTAATCTCATCTTCAGTGTATTTTTTTCCATCACCCATGTATGTTACAAGTTCATCTTGTGATGGAAAGTCAATTCCAGCATAACATGGGTATTGAATTTGTGGGAATGTTATCACCATGCTTATTTTTTTTGCACCTGCTCTTCTTAACGCCTTGATTATTGCCTTGGAACTAGTACCTCGAACAAGACTGTCATCAACAACAACTACATGTTTTCCTGAAATGACTTGTGTAATTGGAATTATCCAGCGATTAATTTCAACTCTATCTGCTTGATGTGGTTCAATGAAACTGCGCAATGGACCTTTTCTGCTGTATCTGTCTTTTAGTAATCCTTCTTCAAATGGCACTCCAAGCTCTTGGGCATACCCAAGTGCTGCAGGTCTTGCAGAATCAGGAACTGGAATTACAATATCAGCATCTTTTATTGCAAACTTTCTTGCAAGATATTGTCCAATTTTTTTTCTTGCAATGTAAATGTTAGTGCCTTCCATCACACTTGATGGATGTGCAAAATAAGTAAATTCAAACGAACAGTGGGCAGGTTTTTTCTCTTCTGAAAACATTTCAGATTCCAATCCAGCACTACTAATTTTTATCAGCTCACCAGGTTTTACATCTCGAATCAACTGTGCACCAACTGCAGAAAGTGCAGCAGATTCTGATGCTACAATGTACGTATTGTTATCTTTTCTATAGCCCAGGACCATTGGTCTGAATCCTTTAGGATCACGTGCTGCATAGACTGCATTATCATCAGATACAAATGTAAAACAAAACGAGCCAACCATTTCATTTTTTAAAATAGATAGTGCATTTCCTAGCTTTCCATTATCAGCCATTAATGTAACAAGTCTCTGGGCTGCAATCAGGGTGTCACTGACATTTTGAGGAGTAAATGTACACCCGCCTACCATCCCAGTGAGTTCTTCTACGTTAGAAATTGTTCCATTGTGGGCAACACACAAGTCTTTTACCTTGAGTGGTTGGGCATTTTCCAAATTGCTTTTGCCCATTGTAGAATATCTGACATGACCTATTGCAGATGGTGATTCGTATTCACGTGTAACTTTATCAAATTCAGAGACTGCTGAAGATACCAGTCCTAGTTGCTTGTATGGCTGTTTTTTTGGTATGGCTACACCCCATGCTTCCTGACCCCTATGCTGGAGTGCACGTAATGCATCAATAACCATAGGAATGACATTTGCGCCATCTAGACTAAAGATTCCAACTACACCACAGTTTTCCTTAACCTTAACCATGCGTTACAAGTCCCCCCAACGAGTTTAACCATTTTTCTTGTGCTTTATCAACCCTTACTCTAACTGGAACGTTTGTTTTTTCTTTGAATATGATATCCTTGCCTGAAAATATACCAATACGCGCATGTGTAATTCCTCTTTGTTTGAGAATGGCTAGTGTCTTTTTTTCATCTTGTTGTTTTATTACAAGCAAAAATCTTGAATGTGATTCTGAAAACAACAATTCATCTGAATTTAATTTCTCTGAAGGAATTTTTTCAAGAGATACCGTGCATCCAAGTTTATTCATCATGCAAAGCTTTGAGACTGCAACTGCAAGGCCACCCTTGGAGCAATCATGTGCAACTTTGACAACATCTTGTTGTGCTAGTTCCAATACTGCATCCTGTGTTTTCTTTGATGATTTCATGTCAACTACCGGACACTTGCCACCAACTAGTTCATGGATGTATTCATAATATTCAGAGCCTCCAAGTTCATCTTTTGTAACTCCAAGCATGACAAGCAGGTCACCGTCTTGAATTTTTTGTGGAATCAACGGTTTTTCATCGATAAGACCAAGCACTCCAATAAGAGGAGTTGGTTTGATTGAACCCTCATCAGATTCATTGTACAAACTAACTTTGCCTCCAACACATGGAATTTTGAAATATTTTGCATAATCAGTAATTGCCTGGACTGACTCTTTGAATGTCCAAAATATTTCAGGGTCTTCAGGATTTCCAAACTGGAGATGGTCAACCATTCCTATCGGTTTTGCTCCAGTACAAACTACATTTCGCATGCCTCATCAAAGCATCCGATAACACCATCTCTTGGATTGACATAGCAGTGTTTTGAATTTCCATCAATTTTTGCAGCCAAAAATTTGCCGTTGTCTAGTCTCAGAACTGCACCATCATTTCCTGGCTTGACAACTGTCCTAATTCCCACCTCATGATCATACTGGGTGTACACCCACTCTTTGCTTGCAATGTTTGGATTTGAGAGCATTCTCAAGAGTGTCTGGGAGAGATTCTGTGGCGTTTTTGGTTTTTTTATTTTTTCAATGTTAGCCATGTATTTTGGTTTAGATGATGGTCTGTCAAGAAGCGGTGCGTTTGCAACTATTTGACTAGGAAGTTTTGCAACTGTATGTTTGTCCAATTTTACTTCCATCAGAGTGTCACTTTTTATTCTGCCAATGACAGAATATGGAACTCGGAACTTGTCACATATTTTTTTTAGTGTATCAAGTTTTTTCAGATCAGTGATTACAAGCATTCGTTCTTGTGATTCAGATATCATGATTTCAGAAGGCGACATGTTTTGTTCCCTCTTGTGGACAAGAGAAATGTCAAGCTCAATTCCTACACCCAGTGCATCTGCAGTTTCAGATATTGCACATGACAACCCTCCGCCTCCCAAGTCTTTCATTGCCTTGATGCATTTTTGATTTCGTGCCTCCAAGATTACCTCGATTACTAGTTTTTCAATGAACGGATCAGGAATTTGTACTGCAGAACGGTTTTCTGATTCAAGTTTGTCAGAGGCAAACTGTGAACCACCAACTCCATCACGTCCAGTAGAACCGCCAATTAGAACAACATAATCACCTTTTTCTGCCTTGTTTTTGATCAGGTTTTCTTTTTTGCCAAATCCTATTGATGCAACATCAACTAGAGCATAATTTGTAAAACACTTGTCAAATTCAATCTCTCCACCAATTGTAGGTATTCCAAGACAATTTCCATAGTCTGCAATTCCCCGTACTGCATTTTTGAAGAGCCATTGAGCATGATGATCTTTTTCTATATTTCCAAAACGTAATCCATCCAAGAGTGCAATAGGTCTTGTCCCTGCAGACAAGATATCTCGGATCACTCCACCAACACCAGTTGCTGCACCACCGTATGGTTCTACTGCAGATGGATGATTATGACTTTCAATGTGTACTGTAACAACATAACCATCTCCAACATCAAGCACCCCCAAGTCATAACCAGGACCAGATAGTACATGTTTTCCTTCTTTTGGCAATATTCTGAGATGTTTTTTGGATGACTTGTAGGAACAGTGCTCTGACCATTCGGCTGCAACAATTTGCAGTTCCAATGGGTTTGGTTTTCTGCCTATTTTTTTTTCTAAATATTCAGACTCTAGAGGAGTAAGGCTCATGCTGTTACGCCCAGTGTACTTAGGAGCGATTCAAAAATTAGCGATGCAGGTTTTGAGTTATTTGGATTTATGATTTGTTCTGCAGACCTTTCTGGATGAGGCATCATTCCTACAACATTTCCTTCCTTGTTAGATATTCCAGCAATACCAAGTGATGCTCCGTTAACTTCACCAGAATAAGTAAATACAATTTGATTATTTTTCTTAAGCATTGCCAGAGTCTTGGCATCTGCATAGTATCTACCCTCACCGTTTGCAATAGCAATTGGGATTCTTTGGTTTTGTTTGAGTTTGTTTGTAAATGGAGTCTTGTTGTTTTTGACAATTATCTCAGTCCACTTGCACATGAAATTAAGTGAGGTATTTTTTAGCAATGCACCTGGCAAAAGACCCGATTCTACCAATATTTGAAAACCGTTACACACTCCAAGAACTGGCATGCCTTTTTCAGCCATTTTTTTTACATCTTTTATGACTGGACTGTGTGCTGCAATCACTCCTGCTCGCAGCCTATCACCATATGAGAACCCACCTGGCAACACTATGGCATCCACATTCTTTGGTAACGCATCAGTATGCCACACTAGCTGAGATTCTAAATGAAAAACATCAGTCAAGACATGATGCATGTCACGATCGCAATTACTACCAGGAAATACTATTACTGCAACCTTCACAGATTACATTACTTTTCAGACATATTAAATTGAATCGGGATTATATCTGCCAGATATGTTCTGATCGCATAATGGATGCATCGATCAAAATAAAGACTGGTGTTTTTGTCCCATCATTTTATTATGGTAAACTTTCTTTTCAAGAATAATGCTAAGGCTAAGTTCACTTCCACCTGTTACTACAACTCTGGTTGTTGTCAACATCTTGATTTTTGCATATGGTACCCTTAGCAATACACAAAATTCAATGATTTCACAATACGGGTTTGTTCCAAACGGTTTGTTCAAGGACGGATACATTGGAGACGGTATCGTGAGGATGTTTACCTCAATGTTTATTCATGCAAATATCTCACATATTGGATTCAACATGTTTGCACTTGCATACATGGGTGGATTTGCTGAGAGGTCAATAGGTAAGTCAAAATATATCGCACTATACCTTTTGGCAGGACTTGGCGGTGCGCTATTTGATGGAGTCATTTCATCATATGCGCTTGGAAACGGAGATTCGATACTCATCGGAGCATCAGGGGCAATCTCTGGAATCATGGGAATTTCAGCAGCAATGGGAGACATGAGAGGATACTATTGGTTTGCAATCCAAGTACTCTTTGTATTCATAGGCTCTTTTGCATCACTTTCAATAGCATTTGCAGCACATGTTGGCGGATTTATCACAGGACTTGGTGTGACAAAACTTTTGATCGAAGCCGAGCGTCGCAAGAGAAATCCATACCGAGGATTAACGTAGCATATAGTGCGATATGATTTTCAAAATAGATCAGTTCAGAAAAATACTCTGATGCATTTTCAAGTTATTTTGTTTGCAAAAGAGTGGAATCGTTTTTATTCTAAATATTCGTGGTATTAGATATGGGTCTAGTTCGAGACATCATGGTTCGTACCGTGATTACTATCGAGCATGACAAGAATGCAAAAGATGTCGCACTACTCTTTGCAGAAAAAGGAATTAGTTCACTTGTTGTAGTCAAAGACGGCAAGCCAATTGGGCTTGTTACCGAGAGAGATCTTGCTCGCAAAATCTCAACAACTGATAGAAAAAGTGCCGATGTTCCGTTATCTGAGATAATGTCAGCCAACTTTAGGTGGGTAGAACCAATGACCCTAATTGAAGACGCTGTACAAAAAATGCTAAACAAGAACGTACGAAGATTACTAGTTCTAGACAACGACAATCTAGTTGGAATCATAACAGAGACAGACTTGGCAAAATACTTGCGAAGCAAACTGCTCATAGACGGTGCATTAGATGATGTTACTGCACTTAGCAGAAAAGTGGTAAAAAGCTAGGCCTAGCGTCTCAACTGATACCTTACTTACAAGAGGATTGAATATTCTAAATTCATTGCATATTCCAAGCACTGTCTTCTCTGCGGTTTCTTTGTTTTTTGCATCTATTACAAATCTGAGCATCTTGGCAGAGCGAATCTTTTTGATGCTAGTTTTTTTGTCTTTTAGAATCAAGTCGTTCAATATTGTATCACCTTCAGGATCTACAATTTCTGGCTTGTTTTCAATTATTACATTGACTCTAAAGGAAGGCATAAAATGCGTTTAGTTGCAATCAATTTAAGCTTTGAGAAAGGCCACAAGAAAATGAAACCAACTTTTGATCCAACACAATACAAGATAACTGCCAAGGCAAACTGGAATACTGTAGCACCAGAATATCATTACAACTGGGCAGACAAAAAGATTGGACCATTCAAATCCACCAGAGAGATTGTCAAGTTGGCAAACATTAGACCTGATGATAAGATACTAGATGTTGCCTGCGGGACAGGTGTTGTATCAAAAGAAATTTCTCAGTATCTTGGTCCAAAAGGCCTCTTGGTTGGAATTGACCTATCTAGGACAGCACTAGGCATAGCAAAGGGATCAATATCATTTCAGAATTCAAATTTTGTAGAGATGGATGCAGAAAATATTGGATTTAATTTCAAGTTTGACAAAGTTACATGCCAGTATGGCCTGATGTTTTTCCCAGACTCGAGAAAAGTTTTGGAATCCATTAGAAAGATTTTGATTCAAAATGGAATGCTAGTAGTTGCAGTGCATGGTCTTGCAGAAGATGTGCCATATTTTAGTACAATAATGAAACCTGTTTTGGAATACATTCCAGATATCAGGCCTGTCGGGACACCCACTGTACACAGATTTGGCAATCCAAAGGATTTGGAATTAGAATTGTCAGGGGCAGGTTTTGAGAATGTTACAGTTACAAGACATGATTTTGTCTACAAACCAGGAACCTTTGAAGAATACTGGGCAGACTATATGCGCTCTACTGCAAATTCCATCAGGAGTAAGATAGAAAGTTACGGACAGGATATCATGGACAAGATAAAACATGATGCACGAAAAAATGCATTACGATATGAAGAAAATGGCAATCTAGTGTTTCCCTGGACTGTACTTGTCGCATCAGGAATTAATCATTAAGTTATTTTATTTTAGTAGCGTACGATTCAAAATCAGATTCGTACCAGATTGTCTGTGCTTCTTTTCCTTTTTCTGTAAATATGTTCAGTGCAATGTGTGATAGATTTTTTCCCTTTATAGCACCATGCCAGTGGAAAGTATTTTTTGGAATGAAAACCACATCTCCTGCAGTAAGACTTGACTGGGATAATTTTGTTATCTTGACTGTGTCATTTTGGATATTTGCTTTTTTGTAAATCACAAGCATTCCAGTACCTTTTGTGACCACAAGAATTTGTCCTCCTTGGTGATAATGCACCTTGGTTCGTGCACCGTTGTTGAAATTTGCAAGATATGCCTTTTCTCCTTTGATTTGTAGTTTGACTGAGATGTCACTTAGCCATGCATCTCCTACAAAATATCTTTTTTTACTTTTTACAAGTGATTTGTCAGGTCTTAATTTTGAAGTGTTGATTTTTTTCATCTCATTGTATCCCCTACAGTCCACCAAACGCGTAAGATGATGGAATAGATGACGGTACATCTCCTGACACTAGAACAATTTCATCATGTGCAGACAATTGTATGGAATCATAGATGTCATTTACTTCAGTTCCATTTACAAACACCTTGAGGTTCTTGTCCCCATGAGTTAGATCTTCAAACGTTGGTGATATTCCAGGTGTGTTATCCCAGACTTGAACAAACTGACCCAGAGTAAATGTGGTTTGTGTTGGTGATTCAATATGTATCACACCAGATGTGTCATGAGTATGAAGCCAGTAGAGACACTCGTTTGGTTTGATACCAATTCCTGCAGGAATTGTAACTTGTTTTGAATCAACAATAATGTCAAGATGTGCATGAACATGAAAGACTGAACCTTCCGTAGGGTCACACTGGACTCCTTGTATATTCACAATTGGAGATAATTGAAACAGTAGGAAGTGGCACATTAGTTGTGGGCTGGGCATCAGAAAAATACACCATCAAAACAATCACTATTGCAACAGCAGCTGTAATACCTGTAACCTTGTATCGTGAAGACTGGGAAACTTTTGGTTTTCTTTAGAATTTTTTTCTTTGTGAGACTCTTTCTTGTGCTGATCTAGTTTGTCAGAATTTTTAAATTTAATTCCACAGATGTTACATTTTTTTTCTGTGTCTGCCAATACCAAAACCAGCAGATCAGGATATAAATTTCGTTTGGATTGTACCAGAGAGTAAGAACTAGATCAGATCATTTTGCAAGTTTGATAACATTTTAAACCACCTTCCCAAGTCCATAACCTAATGCCAACGTAGCTCAGCCTGGCTAGAGCATCTGACTTGTAATCAGAAGGTCGAGGGTCCAAATCCCTTCGTTGGCTGTAATTTTAATCAAGAATCAGATTTTTGCACTATTTTCATGACTATATTCCATGACTCAGTCAAATAGTACCAGAATGTGCCACTTTATCCAAGATAAATTTCAAGAATGCAGATAGTGGTTTTTTTATCCAATGCTTTTTGTTCCATTCCAAGATAAGATCCTCATAGAACTTCCATTCGGCCTCATCTTTTTTGAGATGAATTTTCATCATTGCTTCAAATTCTTTTGTATCCCAGTCAACAGGACACATTTTATCAGTCATTTGTGCCAGTTTCCCATCTTTCATCTGGAATGGATATGATTTGCACACCCCGGGTTTAAAGTCATTTACAGTACAGCGAAAAATGTCTTTAGATTCAACAAGAAACATACATGCACCATTTTTTTGTTTTAGAGCCAGATCGACTAGACCTTCTTTTACCTTTATTCCCAGATCAAAATCCTTTGCTCCATAGAGTCTCAAGAAAACTCTCAGGGTCTAATCCTAGTCCAATTGAAAGTCTGTAAACATCATGTGCATTGACAAATATGGTATACTCTTTGCAACAGTTTGTGTGGCATGAGATACAGGGAAATTCTTTGGTACCATCTTCTGTGGAAACAGCCAAGTTACATTTCTCTTTTGCCAGGTTTTATTCCTATAGATAAAAGATGTTTAATCTATCAAATGTAAATTACAATATATCACAGGATTACAACTAGAACATCATGCGCAAAATAATGTATTTCATATCAATCTCTATCGCAGTCTTTGTAATTGCAATTGTTGGTGATATCGAATACTATTACATGACAGGACAAAATGAAAAATCAACTGCTGTCAAATCAAATACCCAGTCAAATGTACAAGACATAAATCTTGTAAATAACTGCATACAGTTTCAAACCCTAGACAACCTTGAAAGTTGCAAGATATCAATTTCTCAACTAAAGCAAGATTGTCAGAACTCTGATTATCAAGATTCAGAAATTTGCAAGGATCCAAGAATTGACCAGTTTCTAGATACGATAGATTACAAGATAACTTCTGCACAAAATCAGATGGCTGAAGCATCTGCAGATCTTGACAGTTCAATTTCCCATCTAGTTAACCTGTGTACCCAGTCAGACATTCCATCATGTCAGTCAACCATGATGGAAGTAAAACAAGAGTGTTCCACCAGAGCACTTGACCAGATAAAATCCTGTTCAGACCCAAGAATTGACCAGATAATTTCCAAAGATATCAATTATACTTCAACTGACTCGAATTATTTTCAAGATCAAGTCTTGTCATTTATTGATACATGCTCCAAGGCTAGTGGAAATGATTCCATTTCAACATGTGCAACAACTGCAAGACAGGTAATGAGCCTGTGCCAATCCAGTCTTGCGTCAGCATGCAATGATGACAGGTTACAACAGATAGCAAACATGGGTCTAAACTCTGTAATAATATCAAAAATAGAACAACTAGACAGCAAACTGCAGACTGGACTTGACAAGTGTTCTAGTAAAATGTTAAACCAAACAGAGTGTCTTGATTCTGAGAATGCCATCAACGAGTCATGCAATAGCAACCTCAAACCATATTTTCCAATATGCTATGACCCAAGAATCCAGAACTTGACAAGATAAAATATTCTTGTATAAAATTGACAAAAGTTAAGTAACGTAAATTGAATCAAAATATAGTGGAAAAGGGATTTATCCTAATCAACTGCGAACTAGGTGCAGAAGACTACATAATAGAAGAACTCAAGACAATACCACAAGTGAAAAGCGCCCATGTCACATTTGGTGCCTATGATGTCATAGCAGAGATCCAGGCTGCAAATTCACAAGAGTTTGATACAATACTATCTCAAAAGATACGTTCACTATCACAGGTGATGAGTACCATGACTCTAAAAGCCACTACGTGATTGTAAGAAAATATCTTTTTAGAAAATAAAAGCATGTCTTGTAGATAACAGATTTTGATTCATATAAAATCACAAACAAACTTAGCTTGTTCAAATTGTCATTCCACATGCTCAAGTGTGTTTTGGTGGTAGTATCATGAAATGTCAGATTCATTCATGACAGTAGTTGACGACATAGATAGGCGAATACTAGAACTGTTGATGGAAAATGCAAGGACTCCAGCTCGTCAAATTGCCATCAAATTGCGAAATGAAGGTCATGACATTCAAGATAGAGCAGTTGCATATAGAATAGGCCGGCTTGAAAAAAAGAAGATAATCAAAGGCTATGAGACAATTCTTAGGCAATCACTTGTTGAGGATTTTGAAGCTCTCTATCTTAGATTCAAGGCAAGCAAATCAGCAGATGCCATCACGGATAAAGTTTGTAATTTTGTAAAAGATTTACCAAATTGTTTGATGACTGCTACAGTCAGTGGAAACTGGAATCTTTTGATATTGACTGCAAAAGATGAACATGGTAAAAAATGTGAAAGACAGATAATTGAGAAATTTTGTGAATACATTGAGGATTATAGAGTGTGCAACTTGAAATTTGAATCAATCAATACGCTTAACATGCAATCAGTTATGATCTAAAAAATTAATTTAGAACTTAAAATTTAGATCAGACAAATCTAAGATCATGACGATATAAAGTGGTATAACTTTTGCTTTGCTACCTGCCAAAAGTTGCTACAGAGACATCACACTATTTGCAGAATTTCAATAGACGTGTGTCCACATTCTTGTGATATCGAGTATCACATTAGAATTTGGGAAAAATCAACCACCGGATTAAGAGTTGTATTTTTACAGCAGCTTCACTTATTCTCTCCTGTAAACTTTGAATCGTTTACCACGATTTGCTATGATATGTTTTTCAACCATTACAAGATCAAGTGCTTCAAGTTCTGCAATTTTTTTGTAGATTGTGCTTATTGGAATTCCATGTTCTTCAAAAAGGTCAATTGTTGTCTTGCTTTTTTTATAATAAAAACAAAATTGTACGTGCTTGTACATCAGCCAAAAGTCTCAATATTTTTTGATCCATGTCAGAGTTTGTTAATTGTGATAATGACATTTTATTTCCCATCATTTTTCGTTCTAACTATTTCTCCTTCCAAATGTTTTAACATGCTTTGGTACATTGACAAACGTATCATCTTCTGGCATCAGGAGATCAAGTCATTTGCCAAGCTCTTTCATATTGGCCTCGAGAATGACCAATCTTCTTTGTGCAATATCAATGGCACGTTTTAAAACTTCAATCTCATCCCTGTTCTGCTTTTCCATCTCATTTACACTATCAAACAAAACTTTGGATTCGTTTGTCATTCCATCATCAGTCTTGTCCATCCTAGTTGTAAGACGTTTACGATCTTCTTCTAACTTTGCCAACCTATTGTCAGTCTCATCCATTCTTGTCTTTACTGTATTAATCTCAGCATGAATTGATGTTAATTCTTCTTCTATCTTACTTAGTGAAGGAGCAAGAAATCTTTCTATTCCAGATCCTTTCTGCCCCATGATTTCTAATATACCTAGTTCCTAGTTAAGTCATGCCATAAACAAGAAAAGAAAATATCACTTTCTTGTCTAGTTTCATATCTCTCAAGTTTTTTCCTCAGAAGAACGGATTATGACAGATTTACCCATTCAGAGTATGATAATTATTATTACTTTCTGACTACTTTACGCCTATAAAGTCATGTTTAACCTGACATTATCCCTGACATTATGGTTTGAATAGTTTTGTGCATAGATGCATGCGTAACATGACATGAAATAACAATCATGCAAAACACGCTATCATGATGGCATGATTTTTGAAGTGTGCAAATGCAGGAACAAGTTTTGTGCAAACAGCTTCAAAAGTGTTCACCGTGACTGCAAATTGATGTTCATGCATGACTGCAAATGAGTGTTTTAGAGAGTATGCATGAAAAGCAGTTTTTATTGGATTGAATTTCGTTTGGTGAATTTTCCGAATTAAGTTGAGCAAAATATTTTGAATCATATTTTGAACCGGTTCATTTACACGCACAAGTTTTGTTCAAAACTGGTTCATACGGTTCACCGTGCGTGCAAAGTCGGTTTAAAATGGTTTTTTCATTCAGTGTAAAACAGCATGAAAAAGAGTATAAGTTTTAAATTCTTCAAAATATCTGGTGAACTGGTTTTGAACTAGTGAACTGGTTTTGAACTAGTGAACTGGTTTTGAACTAGTGAACTGGTTTTGAACTAATGTCATGGATTTAGACTAAAAGTTCATGGTATGCCATATGTACCATGTCCAAATTATGGAGTCAGTGAGTTTTATACCATATTACATAACAAACACAAACTGAAGTCCTCAGGAACATCTTTTGGTTTTGATTATTAATAGATAAAGTTCGCAAATATTGACCATATTTGAGGGTCTGATTGTACATCTTTTGATAGATTTTTAACCTGTAAAAGATCGTCGGTAGGATCTTCATCATTGTTAATAAATGAAATATTTCCTGATTTTTTGCATTTGGGACAAGACGCATCTTTCTGCCCACATATCTCCGTCTATTCCTATCTCAATATCTGCTCTCCAACTACGTCCGCAGTCTGAGCATAATGCATTTTTTGGTTTAAGAGTCACATTATTCCAATCAATTCTCAAAGCCTTTTGTAGATTGAGAATTAGATTAACATCCTGTCCCCAATTTGATTACGATAATTCTCTACACCCGTTGAAAATCTCTGTAATATTCTTGTAAATTAATATTCAAATTTCCATCTATGATTTGTATTCCAAATTTACCTTCTTTAGGAAGTCCACTTGTCCAAATTATGTATGAAGGTCTGGGAGCAAATTCATGAACTAATTTACTTCTGACATTACTGTACAAATCGTATTTTTCATTAAGAGCAATGTAATGTGCACCCAAATATTCAAGGAATTTTTCATAATTATCCCTCATAGCATTATTCTCGTGTAAATTTCCTGTTACTAAACCACCAAGAACTTCAGTATAAGTAGACAACAATAAAGCACAAGCATGAACCGACTCTTTTTTTCATTGTTGATTCTATACCTGAATACATCAATGATACTGGTAAACCAAGATGCTGATCAAAAAATAGGTCTCCAGCATTATCTATCGGCATATTATTTCATTTTGTGTACATTTTGAATTAAGGTTATCCATATGTTATCTCCGTCTTAGTATTTTATGATCTGAAGAGTTTATTTGCTAGTTTTTATATATTTTTCACAATTAGACAATCACATCAAATGATGCAATACTATCGTAAAGTTCTGTAAAGTCTGGACTCACGGAGTTTAAAGAATGGAGTGTTTTGATCTCAATAACGATGGATTGGAAAGAGAAACTTCGTACAAAGTGGAACAGACTCCCAATTACACGCAATGCTCTCATCATGTTTGCAATTCTGTATATTCCCATTGCATTTTTTCACGAATTTGGACATTATTTGGTTGGAATCTATCCACATTTTTTGTGTGGAATAAAATTGGATTTGTTGGGCTTTCATGATCTATTGTTTTCCTATACCATCAACTGATTCTCTGTATTTGCCTTTAGGTGGAATTTTTGGGATGATTGGAAGTTTGTCTTTACTGTCATTCAAAAGAATACGAAGTAACAGAGGTTGTTTAATCGGCGTGTCAACAATGGCGTTTAATCATCTTCTACAATTTATTGCTGAAACATACTAAATCAATCTGTATTTGCATAATTTGACTTTCAACATATTACTCGGTATTCCACTCGTAATTTTTTTCCTATCTTTCATAATACTGTCGAATTCGAAGTTACGTCATAGTTAAAAACGCAACCCCTAATTCAGTCATCATTCACACTAAAGAAAATAATCGCATATGATTGCATCAATAGACTCTCAATCAATTTGTCATAAATCCTATAAACATGTAGGATCCGAACAAATTGAATTATGTTTGAGAATACTCTAATTTGGATTCATGAGCAATATGTTGGATTAACCTATGAAGTCCTTCAAGGGATCTTGTTTATTGTATTAACTACTATCATATTCACATGGAGTAGAGATCAAAAACAAGTAAGATTGACTTTGGCAGGCGGTTTTAGTCGCCCTCAAACTTCAGCTTATTGTAGTCAGTACTATTGGAATCATAATTGGATGGCATTTCATTAATGAGTTGATTCAAACACCAGTAACAAATTATCTCAATTCTTTAGATTACAAAGTAATTCCTTTATCCATTTCACTTTTCGGGTTTTCTGGTTTTTGGCTTACTAAGATAACATTGGATCGAATACCTAAAAATCCAGTAGTCATTAGTACTCTTTCTATATGGATAGGATTCGCAATAATATTTGGTTTAGTTATGTACTATTATCCAGTTATGGCAAATACACACTAGTGTATAATCAACCATCTTTCATTTTTTCTAGTTCTCATCGCCACCATTCTATTACATTGTGACAATCCCTACACACAGAAACGACTCTGTCATCTAATTCTATTACATGATGTTTTGTTATGTTTTCTTTTGTTTTCCTACAGACTATGCAAATTCCCCTATTGCCACTCACAATGTTTCAATCACAAAGAAGAAGATAAAGAATATCTTTTTTGATGAAAGAAATTACCTTATGTCTAGTTTCGATAACTAAATAGTAAAAGCACTTTTCAAAAGAGACTCGTAAAGAACATAGACGTCGTCGTCATTTCTAATCATTTTTGCAATTTCTAGAAGAGGTCTAACCCTTCTTACAATTTCAATCTGTTCATCTAGAGGTGGCAATGTCAAAGTGAATTCTTTAATATCTTTCTGGAAAAGGTGTGGAACTGCACTTCCAGAAATTCTGGATTTAACTAACTCTTGCATTTTTTTACCTTTTAATGCATAGAACAAGTATTCTGGCACAAACGCCTCTAGACTTCTAATTACTAATAATGAAGAATTAACAGTTGCCAGTTCTCGTAAATTCTTTACAATTCCAATTTTTCCAATACCATTCCCATCTTTAGTCAATAAGATGTCATTCTCCGCAAGTTGAATTTCTGGACTCTCATCATATCTTTCCTTTGAAATATGATTTGCATATTTGTAATCTGCTTCTTCTCCATGATTAAGGCATTCGACATTCAATAATAATGGACCTTGTTTAGTATATTCTTCTGCCTTCAAACCTCTCCAGCCTATTCTACCTGCAATATACACTGCAACTCTCTAGTTTTACATCAAACCATGTTTCTATTATTTTATTATTGCCAATTATTTTTAAGTCATAATTTTTAAGAGATTTTGTTGGTTTTCCTTTCTTAGGTTTTGCTAAAGAAGTATCATATTGTTTTTTTCTATTCTCTGAAATTCTTTTTAATAAAACTTTTGGAGATTCAATATGTGAGTTTTTCATTCTCCAGTCTTGTGTAATCTTACCTCCGATTGCATCTTCAAAAATAGATTGTAAAAGTTAATTAGATTATCTTTTCGAATTTCTTCTTTATTTCTTTTCAGATTTTCTGCTTTATTTAAAATTCCTACTATTTTCTCTTGAATTTCTAAGAAGGTAAAGGAATCTGAATATCTAATATTTTTCTGGTGGATAGGTGCTTTACAGTAACAAAGGGTGTAGAGTCTTCTATTTTTTTCAACTCATTCTGAATAAAATAGAATATGTATTTTGGAAGAACAATTGATTTAAAATTATGTAGTTTACAAACTCTTTGATTTAGAAGAGCATCTCCACCGTGCCAAGAATATATCTTAAATTCTCCATCCATGCCAATTAAAAAATCCCCATCTTTTATTAGGTATTTTTCCTCATATTCTCCAGAATAGAAGGTTTTAGTTTTGTTCTTTGAAACATCTTATCCTGATAACTCGCATGCCCTTTTTTTCATTAAAGAGTTCAGATTTGAAAGCATAGCCAGATAGAATCTCCGCTAATTGTTCAATAGGTACTTTTTCAGGTTTTCTATTCATGGTATCATTTTTTTTAATTCTTCTAATTCTTTTGCGATGTTTTTTTCAACTAGGAGCATTCTGTCAATCAATGAGCGCGTCTTTAAAAGAAATTTTGTCAAGTTTTGTAATATCATATCTAATAAAGGATAGATTGTAATCATTTTTCTTAATCTCTTCATATTTTACAGTAAAACTCTTTGTTGATTTTTTTTATTTTTTAATTTTTCAATTATATCAAGTATGTCTCCTTTACCGTCAATAAAATCTCGTTTATCATCAAGACTGTATCGATCTTTTTCCATTTTATAGAACCATACATTTTCGGTTTTACCACCCTTCGTGAATACCAGTACAGCAGTTCCTACTCCTGAATATGGTTTGAACACACCAGAAGGCATAGAAATAACCGCTTCAAGTTGACATCTCTCAAGCAACAGTTGTCTTATTTCAACATGTGATTTTGATGCCCCAAATAAAACACCATTTGGAACTATTACTGCGGCTTTGCCTCCAATTTTGAGCAGATTATGGAATAATTCTAAAACAAAAGTTCTGTTTTTGTTGTATCAGTTTTAAAATCATCACTAATATCTGTTTATCAACTGCACCTGCAAACGGAGGATTTGCAAGCACAACATCATACTTCATACTTTGATCAAAATTTCGATAATACATCAGCATATCTAATGTTTGGATGTTCTATGCCGTGTAGTATCATATTCATTAGTCCAATTCTAATCATGGTGGTATCAAAATCAAATCCATAAAATGTCTTCTTCCTTAGTAAATCCCAATATTCTTTTTTTACAATTTTATCTCCAATGAGATTATGCGCGGTTCCATCAGGATCGTATTTGAGGATGTCCTCTGTAGTATTTTTTCTCACTATGTGTTCATAGGCATTAATAAGAAAACCAGAAGTACCACATGCGGGATCACAAATTGTTTGCCCAATTTGCGGATCTACAAGTTCTACCATCATTCTAATAATGTGACGTGGTGTTCTGAATTGTCCATTTTTTCCAGCACTCTTTAGTTCACTTAGGAGATACTCATAGATGTCACCTTGAGTATCCTGATTTTGTTCAGAAATGTGAAGTTCATCAATTATGCCTACTGCCTCTTGTAATAAAGATGGTTTAGGTATCATGAAAACTGCATCGTTCATGTATTGTGCAAATAACGTGTCTTCACCATCATGAAGATTTTTGATGAATGGAAATACCATATCTCTTACATGTTTTAACATGTCTTCAGCATTCATCCTTTTTTTTTGGGGGTTTTTTTTTTTTTTTTTTTTTTGGGGGGGGGGGGGGGGGGGGGGGGGGGGGGGGGGGGGGGGGTTTTTTTTTTTTTTTTTTTTTTTTTTTTTTTTTTTTTTTTTTTTTTTTTTTTTTTTTTTTTTTTTTTTTTTTTTTTTTTTTTTTTTTTTTTTTTTTTTTTTTTTTTTTTTTTTTTTTTTTTTTTTTTTTTTTTTTTTTTTTTTTTTTTTAAAAAAAAAAAAAAAAAAAAAAAAAAAAAAAAAAAAAAAAAAAAAAAAAAAAAAAAAAAAAAAAAAAAAAAAAAAAAAAAAAAAAAAAAAAAAAAAAAAAAAAAAAAAAAAAAAAAAAAAAAAAAAAAAAAAAAAAAAAAAAAAAAAAAAAAAAAAAAAAAAAAAAAAAAAAAAAAAAAAAAAAAAAAAAAAAAAAAAAAAAAAAAAAAAAAAAAAAAAAAAAAAAAAAAAAAAAAAAAAAAAAAAAAAAAAAAAAAAAAAAAAAAAAAAAAAAAAAAAAAAAAAAAAAAAAAAAAAAAAAAAAAAAAAAAAAAAAAAAAAAAAAAAAAAAAAAAAAAAAAAAAAAAAAAAAAAAAAAAAAAAAAAAAAAAAAAAAAAAAAAAAAAAAAAAAAAAAAAAAAAAAAAAAAAAAAAAAAAAAAAAAAAAAAAAAAAAAAAAAAAAAAAAAAAAAAAAAAAAAAAAAAAAAAAAAAAAAAAAAAAAAAAAAAAAAAAAAAAAAAAAAAAAAAAAAAAAAAAAAAAAAAAAAAAAAAAAAAAAAAAAAAAAAAAAAAAAAAAAAAAAAAAAAAAAAAAAAAAAAAAAAAAAAAAAAAAAAAAAAAAAAAAAAAAAAAAAAAAAAAAAAAAAAAAAAAAAAAAAAAAAAAAAAAAAAAAAAAAAAAAAAAAAAAAAAAAAAAAAAAAAAAAAAAAAAAAAAAAAAAAAAAAAAAAAAAAAAAAAAAAAAAAAAAAAAAAAAAAAAAAAAAAAAAAAAAAAAAAAAAAAAAAAAAAAAAAAAAAAAAAAAAAAAAAAAAAAAAAAAAAAAAAAAAAAAAAAAAAAAAAAAAAAAAAAAAAAAAAAAAAAAAAAAAAAAAAAAAAAAAAAAAAAAAAAAAAAAAAAAAAAAAAAAAAAAAAAAAAAAAAAAAAAAAAAAAAAAAAAAAAAAAAAAAAAAAAAAAAAAAAAAAAAAAAAAAAAAAAAAAAAAAAAAAAAAAAAAAAAAAAAAAAAAAAAAAAAAAAAAAAAAAAAAAAAAAAAAAAAAAAAAAAAAAAAAAAAAAAAAAAAAAAAAAAAAAAAAAAAAAAAAAAAAAAAAAAAAAAAAAAAAAAAAAAAAAAAAAAAAAAAAAAAAAAAAAAAAAAAAAAAAAAAAAAAAAAAAAAAAAAAAAAAAAAAAAAAAAAAAAAAAAAAAAAAAAAAAAAAAAAAAAAAAAAAAAAAAAAAAAAAAAAAAAAAAAAAAAAAAAAAAAAAAAAAAAAAAAAAAAAAAAAAAAAAAAAAAAAAAATTTTTTTTTTTTTTTTTTTTTTTTTTTTTTTTTTTTTTTTTTTTTTTTTTTTTTTTTTTTTTTTTTTTTTTTTTTTTTTTTTTTTTTTTTTTTTTTTTTTTTTTTTTTTTTTTTTTTTTTTTTTTTTTTTTTTTTTTTTTTTTTTTTTTTTTTTTTTTTTTTTTTTTTTTTTTTTTTTTTTTTTTTTTTTTTTTTTTTTTTTTTTTTTTTTTTTTTTTTTTTTTTTTTTTTTTTTTTTTTTTTTTTTTTTTTTTTTTTTTTTTTTTTTTTTTTTTTTTTTTTTTTTTTTTTTTTTTTTTTTTTTTTTTTTTTTTTTTTTTTTTTTTTTTTTTTTTTTTTTTTTTTTTTTTTTTTTTTTTTTTTTTTTTTTTTTTTTTTTTTTTTTTTTTTTTTTTTTTTTTTTTTTTTTTTTTTTTTTTTTTTTTTTTTTTTTTTTTTTTTTTTTTTTTTTTTTTTTTTTTTTTTTTTTTTTTTTTTTTTTTTTTTTTTTTTTTTTTTTTTTTTTTTTTTTTTTTTTTTTTTTTTTTTTTTTTTTTTTTTTTTTTTTTTTTTTTTTTTTTTTTTTTTTTTTTTTTTTTTTTTTTTTTTTTTTTTTTTTTTTTTTTTTTTTTTTTTTTTTTTTTTTTTTTTTTTTTTTTTTTTTTTTTTTTTTTTTTTTTTTTTTTTTTTTTTTTTTTTTTTTTTTTTTTTTTTTTTTTTTTTTTTTTTTTTTTTTTTTTTTTTTTTTTTTTTTTTTTTTTTTTTTTTTTTTTTTTTTTTTTTTTTTTTTTTTTTTTTTTTTTTTTTTTTTTTTTTTTTTTTTTTTTTTTTTTTTTTTTTTTTTTTTTTTTTTTTTTTTTTTTTTTTTTTTTTTTTTTTTTTTTTTTTTTTTTTTTTTTTTTTTTTTTTTTTTTTTTTTTTTTTTTTTTTTTTTTTTTTTTTTTTTTTTTTTTTTTTTTTTTTTTTTTTTTTTTTTTTTTTTTTTTTTTTTTTTTTTTTTTTTTTTTTTTTTTTTTTTTTTTTTTTTTTTTTTTTTTTTTTTTTTTTTTTTTTTTTTTTTTTTTTTTTTTTTTTTTTTTTTTTTTTTTTTTTTTTTTTTTTTTTTTTTTTTTTTTTTTTTTTTTTTTTTTTTTTTTTTTTTTTTTTTTTTTTTTTTTTTTTTTTTTTTTTTTTTTTTTTTTTTTTTTTTTTTTTTTTTTTTTTTTTTTTTTTTTTTTTTTTTTTTTTTTTTTTTTTTTTTTTTTTTTTTTTTTTTTTTTTTTTTTTTTTTTTTTTTTTTTTTTTTTTTTTTTTTTTTTTTTTTTTTTTTTTTTTTTTTTTTTTTTTTTTTTTTTTTTTTTTTTTTACACACGGGGATTAAAGTACATAACACCTTAACTTATCTGTTAGAGATAGTTATGACATGACCATATGTTAATAATTTCTTTAAGGTCTTTTTCTTTAAAGAAAATGGTACTCTATTTTTTTATTATTTTAAAATTCAGTTGCTTTGATTTGTTAAAAGTTGTTCCAACTCTCTATACATTAAGGGATGCAATATTTCTTTTACTTTTTCTTGATGATATTTAATCCAGTTTATTGCATCTTTAATTGTTTTAACATTATTTTGCATTAAATTTGATATACTGATTGCACTATTTCTTGATAAGCCAAGATCTAAGTAATAAAAACACCTTTTCATCATAAGCACCTGTTTCTAAATAATCTGGTAATATCTTCATAGAGAAGTGTTCCAGACTGCCTCTTCTTTCCTGAATTAGATTCACGATATCACAATAACATCTTAAACCTCGTGTAAATTCATATTTTAAAGTGCTTTCAATGATATCATCAATGTCATCAATTATTTTGTTGATTTTTTCTTTAGAGAGTTTTTTCCTACCTTTTCTTTCTATAATTCAATTTGTTTTCAATAATTGTCTTGTATGGTCTCTGAAGTATCCATTCACTTGCAACATACGTATAAAATTTATAAATATTCTCCAAAAATATCTTTAAAAATGAATTGTTGTAATAAACTAAATATTTTTTCTAAATCCTTATAGAATGTCTCATAATCTGGTTCAGGAGGAAGAACCATGTTATTTGGTTTTTTTAGATAAAGATACAACTCATATTGTAATCGTGGATCAATCGATGGGTTTCTTAAAACAATATTTTTATCCAATTTTGAAATGTCTTGAGTGATCTTTTCTAGTGCTTGTTTTAAAGTAATTATTTTTTCATCTGAAACTTTTGGGTATTTTCTTTTTAATTCATCTAGGCTATTCAGTTGTGGATCTCTAAGTTGTTTCATGATTAAACTCGTGGCAACCGCTGCTATGCCTTTTGTTCCATGAGTTGGAATAGTGTAACTTTGTAAATGGGCAATTAATTCATCAATTTTTGAAGTTATGGTTTTTTCCATGGCACTTTCAACAGTTTCCAGCTCTTCATCAAAGGCATCGGTACCACTATCCCAGTCATCAATATTGATACAGTAAACATTGCCATAGTAGTCTTTTCCTAATCTACCAGCTCTTCCACTAGATTTTTGATAGAATATTTATCCATGGGGGTTTGAAGACCAGATTTTGGCTTATGAAGTACAATATTTTTAGTGGAAGGTTTACCCCTTTCAAGCAAGGTACTTGTACAACAAAGATAATCGATTTGTTTTTTATCGAAAAGTTCTCTTACGACATATCTTACAAACTGTGGCATTCTACCATAATGATATCCTACTCCTGAACGTAGATGATCTGCTAAGTAATACTCCTCATGTACATGTGATTTAACAAAATCAATTGCGAGTCTAAGTTCTTCTGTTAATTCAAAACTTTCACGGTCTTCTGATATCTCATTAGCAATTAGGATACTACTCCCATGGTCTATTACAATAAATCAAAGTATGACCGGCACCTTTTAAGATATTATTTACAACCCATGATTTTATTCTAAATTGTGCTGTTGGAACTTTAGTTGATATAGGAATTTGTTCTAATTCAATGATTTCCCGATTAAATTCTTCTGAGAGAAGGGATATTGTGGCATGATGATTATCTAAATTTACGTAGAATACGTTTTGTCCTACAGGGGTTTTTGACACTGAAATAGATATTAATATTTTGTTTTATATCAAATAAATTCCAGAATTTTTCTGAATTTCCAATATAAGGCGAAATAAAAATAGTCTGCAACAAAGGATTTTTTCTTATCAAATCGCCAATTACATCTTCTAGAACAACTCCGCGTTCTTCTTCTTTTACTTTTTGTGCTTCATCCACTACTAAGAGATTCACATTAAATTCTAAATTATGTGATAAAACATATTGTAGCCTTTCTTGGGTGAGTACTAGAACTCGTTTTTGTATATTTCGATATTGATCTGTATCAAGTCGTTCAGCAGAGTTTACTACAGCTTATTTTCAGACATATTTACTTTTAATTTTTTTAAAACATCAAGTATACTACGCTGAACTTCGGCAATAAGAGATTTGGTTGGAACCAGATAAACTGCAGTGTATTGATCTTTGTCAAGAAGATTATGCACAATGTAGTTATGAACAATAAATGACTTTCCAGTCTGAATTTGGAGCTGAAAATGATATGTTTTCACCTTTCAATAAACCTCTCAATATTTGAGATTGAAAATTTGTCAGAGTTAATGTATCATTTGGAAATATTTTAAACTGATTTAGAATTTTCTTTGCGTAAATCTCTGGAAAATTTAAGAATGCAAAAGAAGAATTTTCAGATTCATGAAAATAAGAAAAGGAGTCGTCACCATCTTTCTCATTAAACATGTGTTCTATAGTAGGCAAATCACCTAATCTTGTTAGGATTATCTCAGATGTGTAAGGAATAATTTTGTATTCATTTTTAAAAGAATTTAATAAAAACACTGTAATTTTAAAAGATAATTTTTGATGAACGGGATTATTACTAAGAGAAAGGATTGACGCACTCTCTAAAAGTCGTTTAATTTGTTCTTGTGAAAATCGTTCTTGAGAATGAGTAGATAAGACATATTTAACCAATTGATTATAGTCTTGTAGAAATTTAGGATTTGAGTATATTTTTGTACTTAAATCGTTAACTAATTGATTTTTCAACTATAGCATCTCCAAGAATAACTCTCTAAATTTTGCTACATCTCTGAATGGCAGTATGAAGAAATGAAATTTTTTTCCACTTATTTTAGAATCTCTTATTTTTGATGCAATTTTAGAAGAATAATTAGTTTGAGCACTAGAATATTCTTCATGTAAATAATTTGCTAACGGTTTACCGTTTCTTTTTGATAAATCATTTAACACATCCCAGTCATACCCTATGAAAATAGGGTGTGTAGTCATTAAATTTTCTTTATTCTCAGCATAAGGATCAAGTAATTCTATTATTTTGCTAGCATACAATCCAAATTTACTTTCATCCATATTAGTTCTGATAAGATCTATTTCTATGTCTTTTTGTTTATCGTTTAATTTCTCGATGGATTCTACGGATGAACTTAGTCCACCATCAAAATTACTATGCATCTTTGCTTCCCCATAATGAAGAATAATATTTCCATTCTCCACCTGAATGTGAATTGCATCCGCACCATGTATGGGCATTTCTGGATTGGTCTTTAACCTAATTTTGCTGATGACGCGACTGATATTTTGTGATTCAAGAAGCAGGAAAAGGATTACTCGCCAACCTCTCCTGTGTTGGGATTAGTTTTCTGGAATTTGCTTTTTGCTATAGATAATAAATCTATAAATTTACTTGCAAGTTCATTACCATCCAGATTTTCAACATTTTGATATTCTTCATAATTTAAAACAAAGGCTATGATATTTTGGTAAATTAGTTTAAGAAAGTCGTTTTCTCTAATATCATCACCGGTATTTTTAATTAATAAATACTGACATGAAACATTATTCTGCAGATCTTGTAGATTATCAAAATGAAGTATTTTACCTAATTTTTCTTGAGTAATAGTTGATTTTTCACGAATGATTTTTGAGAGTTCGTCTAGTTCGTTCTTGTCCAATAGTACTCTCTATTTTATGATACTGAAAAACATTTCATCATACTTTGATGGATACAAACTAGTGTAAAATCTTCAACCCTAACTACATCCCCTTCAAAAGTGGGATCTACTAAATTTGAACTATTTTGTAAAAAATCACATAATTTCAATCGTTCAAGTATTTAACCCATTTCTTAAAATATCATACTAACAACTTTTTGACCTATTTTCCTAGACTCTTCCTCAGATATGGAACAATACCAAGAGACAGTATCAACTGATCTGTGACCTGTAATGGTAGAAATTTGTTCATCAGTGAATCCAGAATTTTTTAAAAGTTGAGATATTGTGTGCCTAAACATATGAATCGGTTTTTTGTACATGTATTCTTTTGTTAGCGGATTAACCTCATCTTCTATTTTTGGATAATAGTAATTTGATAATCTTCGTGCTATCCTGTCTGCTACAACATATGCTTTTTTTCTGTTTAACAAATCATTACCTTTGTCCTCAAAAAATACAAATTTTCTAAACTCTGGATGTTTGTTTTTCCACTGAATCAAAATATCATAAATTTCCAAAGGTATGAATTTCTTCTTCCAGTCGCCATCCTTTCCTAGGTACATGTGCCCTCTCTTGTCTTTTGTTTCATGTACTTCTAACTTGAAAAATTCTACTGTTTGATGTTCGGAATTTTTAAAACTCATTCGTTGATCAAAATAAATTCTATCCCAAGTCATGGTAGCCAAAGCACCAGCTCTTGCACCAGTTCTAATTCCAAGTCGAGTTGCAAGAAAAGTCTCATCATCCCCATTTTCTAACATCATTTGAGTTAGTTTTTCAATA
This sequence comes from uncultured Nitrososphaerota archaeon, assembly GCA_963716995.1. Classification (GTDB taxonomy): domain Archaea; phylum Thermoproteota; class Nitrososphaeria; order Nitrososphaerales; family Nitrosopumilaceae; genus Nitrosotalea. Next base: position 258,828 of record CAVQVB010000007.1, on the reverse strand, counting down.
GTTGAGGGTGTAAAGTGAGCACCGGCATATTTTTTGTAAGCATCATGTTCGGAACCAAGACCATAACCCTTTGCCATTCCATGACCAAAAGATATGTCATGGGCATCTAGAAAATTTCGAAAAGATGTTCTATGTGATTGAGGAACCTTAGTTCTACCAGTTGCTTTTCGATATTCTATCCTATAGTTTTCCCAAAATTCCAAGGCTGATTTTTTGGAATAACATACGGATCTTGGATGTGTTTTCAGAGTATCAAGAATATTCCTTACTTTCCCAGCCATTAGCATGATGCCATCAGGTTCAACACCTCTAGCTATGCATTTTCGTATCCAGCGCGAGATCTCTGGTATTTGGTTAAACTTGCCTAGTTCAAGTCTAGCGTATTGATCTGTTATAGGTTGTGCGATGGATTGTGTAGTAGTTTGTTCTAGTCTGCCCGAATGTGGGTCGAGTTTTATTTTGCCCATCTTTGCCATTCGTACTAGATAGCGTCTTACTGTCCTAGCATCTTTTCCAATTTCCTTTGACAGTGCCGTAGTTCCAGTTATGCCACTACCTATTAGATCTAAAATATACCTGAAGATCTCTTCCTCCGTTGACTCTCTACCATGCAACAAAAGTGGTCTAGGCAAAGGAGATGCCCTCCTTGTTTCTCGTATTACGTATTCGCCTGTAATCGTAGGAAAAAGGGTACTTCAAAAAATTATAATGTCCGATTTTTTGGGTCTTCGCTTTCAAAAGTGCCCAATTCGTTCCCATAATGTCAGGTTAAGACATAATAATTATACTAGTAAACTAGAGTGCTAATAGTTGGACAAAATCGAATACGAAGGCACAGTTTGGGCAATAAATCACGGTTTACCACAACCCTTGCTTGATCATTGCATAAAGAAGCTGATGGATTATGGAGTAAAAAAAGAAGATATCCAGATTACAGATGCACCATCAGATGTAAAGGTTGGAACAATTGTAGTTGACATTTATCCATACCATATTGAAGTTGGACGAGTGAGAACCACAAGAAATGATTCCTACATAAGCGGTAGCATAATGATAATAGAACTAAAAGCAGATCCAGAAGGAAAATACATCGACTAGATTTTCAAATAGATTTATCTCGTATCAAATTCTGGCTTTGGTGTGAGACGAAAAAAGGCTCCGGGCAAAAGTCACACCATGCCAATAGCAATTGGTGCAGGCATTGCAATAATAGCAATTGTGATACTTGTCAATTATTATCTTGACCAGACAAGCTCTTTCAGGTCAGCGATTTGGAGACCAACTGGCACAAATTCAGACAGATTTGAAAAATGAGACTCAGAGCTTTGATGCAAATCTTACCCAGTATAAACACGGTCAGATTTCAAGAGACCAGATGTTACAGATAACTGATGTACACATACTTGCAGTCAAGAACATACTTCCACGATATGATGATTTGAAAGCTCCCGAGTTGTTCAAACCATCATTGCAATTATTCAGACTATCTACTGAAACTCAGATTGAAAGTGATGAGGCGCTACGAGGATGGATTGCAACAGGAGATAATGCGACAAGTGCAAAATCAGACCAGTTGTTACAACAATCATTCCAGTATGAGATGAATGCACTCCAGTCATATGAAAGTGCAAAAACTGGCGGCTCACAGTAAACCTTTTTGATTGGCAAAATCCAAGATGCTTCCAAGATTGCCAAGAATCTCTTTTTTCTCAAGTGGTACATGCGATGGAAAAATTATCCCAAGTGTGATGCTTAGCATGTCATGGTCCGTGTGAGAAATCAGAATTTTATGATGTGCAATCTCTTTTTCTGTCAATAAATTTCTCCAAGCAAGAATCCTGTCATGTACATGTCGTATCTGCTGTTCAATATAGTCAAGATTCATTTCAGTTCCATCTTCAAATATTCCAAACTTGGCAAATGGTACCATCAAGTAACCACCTTTGACAGGATCATGGTTTTTTAGCATTGTTTGAATTACTTCGTCAGCCTTGTCTTCAGGTTGAATGTCTCCATACTCTGGTGCAAAATATCCTACCAGAGTCTTTCGAGCATCGTAGATCTTAAAATAAGCAGATTCTAGGTCAATAGTCCACATTGTATTATGCTGCTATCTTTTCTGCTACCTGATTTATTTTGAGCGTAGCAAGACACTTGCCACAGAAATACTCTTTTCCAGTGTTAAAGATTGTAGGATTTTTGCATTTTGGACATTCCTTGTTTACGCGATTAACTTCAATTGGCATGATGAGACTCTTGGGTCAACTCTTCAAAAACACAGGTGGTCAAATTTAGTTTGCAAGTTCTCTAATTACATCAGATCTTGCATCGCAAATTACAAAAATCAAACATTATAAACAATGCAAGGAAAATCTAGTTCGTGATTCCCCAGTCAACACGAAAGTTCATCGACAGTCTAATTGATTACTATATCAGCGAGGCTGCATCATACAAACAACTGGCAAAGACATACTCTGATGAGGTTGAAGATGTGAACGCAAACGCGTTTGGAATCATAGTTGGCTGTATTTATTCGGCTTTTCTGCAAGCATATCAGAACCAAAAACTAAAGCCATTGCTAGAAGATACACAGGAATTCACCCAGATGATCAAAGTTAGAGCAGCCCAGATAAAACGCGGCATACTTGATGCCAAGGTCTGACAGATTTCATGAAAAATACAGTTCCAGCATTTGTTTTGATTGTTTTATTTTCAGGGTCTGTTTTTGGAGTAGGGGTTCCGGTTTTTGCAACAGACCAATTTTTACAAATGCCAATCAGAGTTCATCATGGCCCAACAATTTGTGCTATAGAACCACAAGCAAATCCAAATTTTCCAACACTTGGAAAACAATTATTCTCTGAAACAGAATACGCAGTTATTGACTGGAAAACAAAATTAAATCAAGGTCTTGGGAGACATCCACTCTGGAATATCACACTAGATGAAGTTCCAATTTCCATGCAAAATGGTTTCAACTATACAGAGTGCGATATTACAATAAAATATTTCCCAGAACCGCAGAAAAATTCTAACGGGTTTATTGCAACAGGAATTACAATACCAAACTTTGAGACTGGCAAGACCAACATTGAGATTTATTATTTAGATATACAGCCAAACTGGACCAAAGAAGAATGGACTGTAGGCAATCAAATGTACTATACATACGTGGACAAGCCACAGTACACAGGTCTTGTTGCCACAAGCACACAACTTGATTCAACCATAAGACATGAGATGGGCCACTCGTTTGGACTAGGACATTACATTGTACCACAGGGGGAATTGCACAACATCATCAACGGACTAGAAGACATGCCATCAATCATGATAGATACTGTTACCGTTCTTGGTGTAACACATTACGACATTACACCACTTGACATTGCCCAAGTCAAATCAATATACGGTGATGGTGGATTTGACAACCAAATACAACAAAAAAATGGCTACCTGCGAGTGTATCAGCTTGGCACGTCCAAACAATCCTACCAACCTGGTGAAGAAATAACATTGAACATCAACACAGATTCATTTGATGACAAGTCAGTTGCAGAAATTCTTGTGATTGATTCCAACAATACCATGATAGATAACTTTGGAATCTCAAAATCAAATTCTGCCGTATCATTAGGTAATTCATATCAGAATGGAAAATATCTTGCCGAGCTAATCAATCCAATTAATGGAGACTGGGATTTTACAAGTTTTACTGTTGGAGTGCCAGATTCACAGACTAGTACAAATCAAAATGCATCAGTATCATCAACATCCATCCCAGCATGGATAAAAAATAATGCACAACTATGGTCTGAGAATTTAATCCCAGATGAAGAATTTGTAAAAGGAATAGAATTTCTGTCAAATCAAGGCATGATGAATATACCACAGGACAATTCAAGCCAAAACAATCTACATGTTCCAGGCTGGGTCAAGACCAATGCAGGATTGTGGTCAGCAGGAGAAATATCAGACCAAGAGTTTGTCAGTGGACTCCAGTATTTGACAGACAAGGAAATTATTCAAGCCAGAAAATAGAAAATCCTAGACACAAGGTAAGACTACAATTTGTGAAAAGTTAAATTGCAACATTTTCAACGATATCTCAATGTCAGAGCTAATCCACTATCAGATTCAACAGCTAGTTGACAATGGTCAGACAGTCCAGTTGACACTAATAGAAGACGTCCAGACAGAGCCAGTCTCACAGAAACAGTTAATGCTTGATGCAATAAACAAGAAACTCGATCCAGAATTACGAGACCAGATTGCGCCATTCATTGAGGCAATACTCCAGGCCCAGCCAACAATTGCAATCAAGAGTTATGCCCAGACATCAATTACTATAGCCATGCCAAAGCGAAGATATGAAAAGATGGGCAGCCCCGCAGTAGGCCAAAGACTTGAAATCAATATAAAAAAGGTCTAGACCAGTTTTTCAATTTCAGATACAGTACCAAGAGGCAGTGAACATGTAAAGTCCCTGCAGACATAGACTTTGGTTTTGGTATCATCAAATTCCTTACCTGCAAAAAATTGTAGACTGGTTAAACTCTCAAGATCTTCTTTTCTTGATATCATGACAAGAATTGCTTCAGGTATGAATTTTTTCAAGAGATAATTCTTGATATCTTCATTTACAGGATTTATCAGTGTAATCTCTACTGGTTTTTGCAGGTATGTGTATATTGTATTTAGCAACTGTCCAAATCCAAATGGATTTTCTGCAGCCATCACTGCAAGTGATTCCATGACTTTGATGGACACATCAAGATATTTTTTTTCTTGTGTGAGATGATACAATCTTAGCATAACACCTGCTGTAACAGAATTCCCAGAAGGTAGTGACAAGTCATAGATGTTTTTTGTTCTTATGATGAGTTTTTCGTGATTATCAGCAGTAAAGAAAAAGTTCTTTTGAGTTTCATCCCAGAAATGCTCAATTAAATAATTTGCATAATATACTGCAAGGTCAAGATATTTCTTTGACGGTGCAACCTCAAAATAATCAAGCAGTGCATTTACAAAATATGCATAATCGTCAAGATATGCCTTGAGCTTTGCCTGGCCATCTTTGTATGTATGAAGCAATTCGCCATCTTTTGTAAGTTTTGATTCAATGAATCCAATACAATTTTTGGCAGCATCAATAAAGTCCTGCTCTCCAGTAACACGATATCCCTTGACAAATGCTGTAACCATGAGTGAATTCCAGCTTGTCATGATTTTGTCATCCCTTCCAGGTGGAACTCGTTTTGCTCGTACTGCATAGAGTTTCTCTCGTGATTGCTTTAGAATTTGTTTTATTTCCGATTCGCTCTTGCCAAAGTGAAATGCTATTGAGGACAAATTCATGCTGTTATACAAGATGGTATGACCCTCAAAGTTTCCTCCATCTGTGACATCGTAATACAAACAGAAAATGTCTGCATCAGTTCCCAGTATCTCTTGAATCTCTTTTTTCTTCCAGACATAGAATTTTCCTTCTTCTCCCTCAGAGTCTGCATCTTCTGCAGAGTAGAATCCCCCTTCAGGTGATGTCATCTGTCCTAGCACATATCGTAGTGTATCATGAATGACCTCAAGATATCGTGGGTCTTTAGAAATTTGATATGCTTCTGCATAAACTGGAGGCAAGAGTGCATTGTCATAGAGCATCTTTTCAAAATGTGGTACTAGCCATCTAGAGTCAGTAGAATATCTATGAAATCCACCGCCGAGTTGATCGTACATTCCACCATTTGCCATTTTGGTCAGAGTCTTGAATGCAAATTCTTGGAACTTGGCAATTCCAGACAGTTTAGAGTATCGTAGTACAAATGAAAGATTTGACGCATTTGGAAATTTCGGCGCTTGACCAAATCCACCATTTGTTGTATCTGCAATTGATAACAAGTTCATTGCTGCCTCATCAAGTGTTGATCTTTCCAGTTTGGAATCAAGTGCAATAGATTCTGTTTTTTGTAATGCGTTGACAAAATTTTCAGCAGCTTGCTCTACATTACCAGGCTTTTCTTTCCAAGCTTGTGCAAGTTGCAATACGATACTACCAAACCCAGGTCTTCCATAGTTGTCAAGTGGTGGAAAATATGTTCCAACATAGAATGGTCTTTGATCAGGTGTCAGAAATACAGTAAGGGGCCAACCACCACTTCCAGTGTTTAGCTGACACACCTTTTGATAAATATCATCAATATCGGGTCTCTCTTCTCTATCTACTTTGATGTTGACAAAATTCTCGTTCATCGCTTTTGCAATCTCTTCGTTCTCAAATGATTCATGAGCCATAACGTGGCACCAGTGACATGCACTATACCCCACACTGAGAAAGATTGGCTTGTTTTCTTTTTTTGCCTTGTCTAGTGCCTCTTCACCCCATGCATACCACTGGACAGGATTGTGGGCATGTTGCAAAAGATACGGGCTAGATTCTTTTATCAGATTGTTTGACAATTACATGATATACAAGAAAATTACAGTATTTGTATTGATCTCTTAAACAGAAAGAATAATGTTACGTGTTTTGAGCCCGAATTAAAGTAATGAAATTTAGGACAGTGTTTCTTGTTTTGCTAGTCTCTGCATTTGGTGTTGCCACATCTACAGAACAAGCATTTTCACAAACCAGTGCATGTAACCCACATACCATTTGTGCACATCCAGGAGACATGCTAAAGTATGATATTACGATAACAGGTACAAACAGTTCCCAGACATATAATTTTGGAGCAATGCCTGATGCAAATGACATTAATTTGATACAAAGTCAGCAAGATAATAACAAAATTCAAAATTCTACATTAATTCTCAATCTAAAGACTGGTTTTGTACACAGTGGACAAGATGTCAATGCAGTTCGTCCGTTTCTTGAAGTGTTGGCATCACCAATTGATTACAACAAGTCAGATACTTCGGTGACACCAATTATAACAGATTTTGATGGATTCAAAAGAACTTGTCTTGTGGCATTCCACTCGACTGAAAACAGCACATCAAAAATTGTATACGATATAGAGACAGGAATTTTGTTGGAAGAGCATTCCACATCAATTATTTCAATCAATGGCAATCCCGAAGTTATCAATTTTTCAGACAAGCTGTCTGACACCAACATGATAAATTCAGATTCGAGTTCCATCAGCGCTCAAAGCAGCATATCAATACCAAAGTGGGTAAAAAATACGGCTAGATCATGGTCTCAAGGCGACATACAAGATTCAGAATTTACAAATGCAATTCAATATTTGATATCAAATGGCATAATGCACATACCACATGGTACATCAGGGACTAGTTCATCTCAGCCAATTCCCGCATGGATAAAACAAAGCACTGGAATGTGGGCAGGAGGTCAGATTACAGACAATGAGTTTGTGCAAAGTATCCAGTGGTTAATTACTAAAGGCATAATCCAGATAGGAAACTAGCAAGTTAAATAAAACTTGGAAATGGTTCAATTATGAATTGTAAGAAATGCCACCACACAAGTGATGCGCACGTACCATCTGAAGAAAGCAAGTCGCTTGTAAAATTTGGCAAATGCATCATAAGGACTTGCACATGTTCACAATTTGTCGAGCCCATTGACGAAATTGATGATGAGCTAATCTAGGTTTTATTTAGAAGTAGAATTTACTTTGAGATTTTCTGAGAGTGAAACTGTTTTTGTACTGTTTGTAGAGGTATGATTTGTTGGGCTAGAGACAGTTACATTTGCAGTCATTGAGACAGCACTTGTCATGTTTCCTGCAGTCATGTTTGATTTTGTGCCATTGCCAGTTGTAACAACACTTGTGTTTACAATCATCTTTCCAGTAGAGTTTCCACCAGTTGCATTAACTGGTGCTACAACAGTTGTACTGGATACCGTTTTCGCAGTAGCATTTACTGCAGTTGCATTAACTGGTGCTGCAACACTTGTAGTATTTTGTACTACAGGAGCTGGCGGTGGCGGAGGAATTAATTTTGCAGGTGTTGATATTATCTGATTAATATTGTTAGATTCTAGCGTAGGATCATATTTTGCGCCCATTATCTGTTTTAGATTGTCCTCAAATGATGAAGTAAATGTAAGTATCTGCACTTGAGAATCTGCATTTGCAGAAGAATATCTAGAAGAATCATTCATTGCAGCACCAAGTGAAGAGTCTAGTGTTTGAGGAGAAAGTCTTGCACCAACTGGCATCATCGTATTAAATGAGACAACGTTATATCCAGAAGTTGGAGTCATTGCATATACTTCTGCAAGAGAAACTGAATTTGTATTGTTTACAGTAGATGTATCAAATATCAAGACTTGGCCTTTTTGACCATTATAATTTGGAGTATCTGCAGCTCGTAGTTGTAATGCATCACTAAAGTTTCCAGCACCACCCAAGAGTTGAATCTTGGCACCCACTGGTTGTGTAAAATCAAATGCAACTACATTGTAACCATGTTTTGGAGTCATTGCAGAAATCTCTTGTTTTGCCATGATATCACCTGAAAAATGATAGTTGCCACCTACTTCCAATATCAGCAATCCTATGAGCACAAGTGATACTGAAATTACAATTAGAGAATAACCGACTTTACGATAATTATGAGGATTCTTGTCTTTTACAACAGGAGGTGAGCTGTTCGATGGCTCTGGCGGATGAGACATTTGTTTCCCAACAATTGGGGGCTGAATTTAATCTTTTATTGTAACGGTATAGAATACGATATTGTGATAACGACTACTTTTTGGCTTGGTCTACTTTGAAGATCTGCACCATCATCAGATCTAATGCTTTTTTGATGTGCTCAGACTCGTCAATGAGGTGTTTTTGATTTTCTGCAAGTGACTTTATTACACCAAGCAGCGATTTTCTCTCTTTATCAGATGATGCTGCATCCAATGCGTTTATTCTTGAGATCAGGATATCAAGTTCTTTTTTGAGTTCCTGACCATGGGGCTTGGACTTGTCCATAGAGTTGGTTTTTCATATCATGATATATCAACATATTAAAATCACGATCATGTAAGATATGATACCATGATTGAGGAAAAACTGGCATCACTTGGCATTTTGCTTCCAACACCACCCAAACCTGCAGGCTCGTACATTCCAGTTGTGAGAACAGGTAACTTGGTCTTTGTATCAGGACAGATACCAATGAAAGACGGGCAGGTACAATTCAAAGGACAAGTTCCAACAAGCATTTCAGTAGAAGATGCTCAAAAGGCAGCCAAACTGTGTATTACAAATGTCTTGGCACAACTAAAAGCAGAACTTGGGACACTAGATAAAATAACAAAAATTGTTCGAGTCTCAGGATTTGTCAACAGTTCTCCAGAATTTTACGAGCATCCAAAAATAATTAATGCCGCATCAGACCTTTTGTTTGAAATCTTTGGAGAAAAGGGAAAACATACAAGAATTGCACTAGGAGTTGCAAGTCTTCCTCTAAATTCAGCAGTAGAAATCGACTTGATTGCAGAGACTACTTGAGTTTTGCATTAAATTTTTTCAAAAATGTAGTCATCTTGTCTTTTGGTATGACTGCACCACATGCCTTGTCATGTCCTCCACCAGAACCGCCAAGTTCTGTTGCCAACTGGTTTACAATTCTGCCAAGATGTATCTTGCATGATTTTGCACCTCTAACTGATACTGCATAGATTCCTTGTTCTTCTCGTAACTTGTATGACACACCAACTTCTTTTCCTGATAATCCTAGAACAAAGTTTACTGCCATGCTTGCACCAGAATCTGTGACTTCCATGTAGGAAAGATTTTTCATCTTTTTCATGTTATCCTTGACTTTTTGTATTACACCAGAGATTCTTTCTGCCTGGATTCGTGCAAATTCGAATGTATTGTTTATCTGGTGAGGATATTTTGAATCACTTAGCTCATCCACCAAATACAAGAGAAATTCTGGATCCTTTTGATGACTGGTAATTGTAAATGTAAGAACTGTCGCCTCTAGCAATACAAACTGTCTGTCAAATCTTTGCAATTGTGCTGCACCAATTGGTCTGTCTTCCATATAGTCAGTTACTGCAGCACATGCTGCAAGAAAAGAGCCATAATCTGACAACTTGGACTTGAATGCATTATACACCTGGACTGTGGTACACTCGTTAATTGTGTGAATCAGTTTTACTTTTAATGCCTTGATCTTCTTTTTTATTGGTTCCTCGATATCATGATGGTCAATGTATGTAATTGCAACCTTGTTTTTTCTTAATGCCTTTAGTAGTTCAACAAACTGGTCTTGGTTTGACTTGCTCAGCCCAAGGTCACATATGTATAGAGTCTTTAGTTTTTCATCACTTTTTAGTGCCTCTAATTCGTTCATCAATCCTGGATAGTCAACTAGTTTTGTTTCTCCTCCAAACGCTTTTCGAATTAGTGATGCAGAGCCTACTCCATCAGCATCTTCTTTATGTGATACACAGACAACTCGCGTTCTTGCCATGGATTATTCACGAGATAGGAGACCCTCATTTAAACTAAAAAACAGGCTTGGATTTTTTCAAGCTCATGTACGTTTTAAATTCCGCAACAAGTGTCTGGTGTCCCTTGACATCTTGTAGTACCACACAGTACATGTCATAAAACGAGATTCCAAGCAACTGGGACTCTCTGTCAAGATCAGAAATCTCTTGCAGGACTCTAGGGTCTTTTGTCTCTACCACAAAATTGTCCACCATACGGACAAATTCGTCATCCCATTGGCTCATATCTAAGAAAAATGCAATAAATTTTGCTATAATTACCAAAGTTGCTAGATTAGACCAACTGCTTAATTTTTTATTTACAAATTAGCAATAATTTAATACATATTTTTTCCATTATAACCCGTGCAGACAAAGAATATCGGCCTTAGAAACATCGAGGTAGCAGATACCAAGATTTCTGCAATAGATGGCATAAATGGAAAACTCATCTATAGAGGCTATGATGTTTTAGACTTGGTAAAAAAATCAAACTTTGAGGAGACATCATGTCTTTTGCTCAACGATGACCTGCCAACTCAAGAAGTACTAACTTCATTTTCAGAAAAACTAGTGGCAACTCGTGAGATTCCAGAAGGCTTGGAAAAAACATTGAGAAGCATGCCAAAGACTGCAAACCCGATGGACGTACTCCAGTCTACTGTATCCATGATGGCAGTGCATGACACGGAAAAAGTAGATGACAGGGTAACTAACTATAACAGGGCCATCAATCTGATTTCAAAGATTCCAATTATTGTAGCATGCTGGGACAGGATTAGAAATGACAAGGAAATAATCCAACCATCAAAAAAGCTAAATCATGCAGGCAATTTTCTATACATGCTTACAGGAAAAGAACCCGATACAGAGACTGCAAGAATTTTTGACATTTGTCTGATATTGCATGCAGAACACAGTTTTAACGCATCAACATTTGCAGCACGAGAAGTAGCATCAACACGTGCAAACATGTATGCTGCAGTAAGTGCTGCAGTTGGTGCACTCAGCGGTGAACTACACGGCGGTGCAAACTTTCAGGTAATGAAGATGCTTTTGGAGATTGGTGCTGAAGATAAAGTAGAACAATGGATAAAAAACAAACTGGAAAAAAGTCAAAAAATAATGGGTATGGGTCATGCAGTATACAAGACATTTGATCCAAGAGCCGAAGTTCTCCGAGAGTTGTCAAGAAGACTGGCAGAAAAGACAGGACAACCATGGTATGGCATAACAAAAAAAGTTGAAGAGGTCACAGAAGAAGAGATGAAAAAAATCAAGAGTTCAGATATTTTCCCAAATGTTGATCTATACAGTGCATCAGTGTATTACATGCTAGGCATACCAATGGATCTTAACACTCCAATATTTGCAATATCCCGTGTATCAGGATGGACAGCTCACATCATAGAAGAGAAATTTGCAGAGGCAGCACCAAAGCCAATGCTTTACAGACCAAAGGCAGTCTATGTTGGAAAATATTGCGGACCATCAGGATGCGAATATGTATCAATTGAAAAACGTCTAGCACAAATCTAGTTTTACTATTTTAAAAAATACCAGTTTCAAAAATAATGTTATTTTATGATGTACTCAAATTATAGAAGAATTTCAGCATGTGCTTACATAGATTAAAAACACTATAGATAATGTTGGAAAACTCGTTTAGAACAACAAACAATCGTAGTAAGAATTTGTTTGCTCTGATGTTTGTAATAGTTTTGGTGGCATCACTTGGAGTTACAGCAAATCAAGCATATGCAATGGGTCAAGCTCCGTCAACATGTTCTAACAGATATGACGGTACCATCACAGCAATGAAAATTACAGTTGGATACAAGACATTTGATCCAATAGCACACCCAGGTGTAACATTTCATCTACGAAATGACAAGTCATACACAGTGACATTTACAATTCACACACCTAGTCAAAGTTCACAGGGAAATTCACTTGTTGGCACTACTTGGTATGACACAAGTGCACCAGGATATCAACTTGGTACGTGTGTAAACAATGCAAGTGCCAATCAAGATGTCACAGTCACTATGACTGAAAGTCATCCAGCCAATCTTGCACCACAAACTACACAAAATGTAACATGGAATACCATGGTACCAGGAAACATAGCATACAATGTAACATGGGTAAATCCTTAGCAAATAATGTTTAAGGAAAAATACTCTTCCAATTTTTGTAAATTCAAAACCATCTGAACAAATTTTGCATTAGAACAAACTACAAAAATATTCAAACAATTTAAAATTAAATTCTAGACTAGTTTCTGTTTGCAAGCCAGTCTTTTGCTTTAGAATCTACATCATGTCTGTGCAATACATGAAACACCATCTCATAAAATGTGATTCCTCGTTTTTGTGCTTCACCGTCAATCCATTTCAGTCCCTCTGCAAGCTCTGGATCATATTCTGAGAAATCAACAAGCTCGTCGACCATATTTGTAAAGAAGGAATTTGCTTCTAACACGATTAGCAAGTTTTCATTTTTCTTATTCAGTAGTATACAGAAAATATATTGACATATTTGGTAAATATGTTGACATGGAACACATTTACTTTTTTGACGGTGATCAAAAAAGATCTCCTGGACAATTGAAAACACTCAATCAAGATCAGAAGAGAGTAGAGTACACGCAGAATATTTTTACGACATTGTCACTCAAGAACAATCAAAATACATTGCATTACATGTTGGGATTTTTTGGAGTATTGGCAGGTACATAATTAAAAATGGTGATGTGATCAAAGTTATGTTGGATCAAAAATCAATGTTTGATCGTCTTACAAAAAATCAACCAACTGATGATGTTTTCATAGAAAGAAGAATTATTTTCATTGATCAGATAATCAAACAAAGAGATCTTGATGTCAGATATCAATTGATAGATCCAAGCGAAAACAAGGCAACCAAGTTGCTACTTTCGTAGCACAAGACCAATATCCATCAAATTTGTCCCAGTTGGACCGGTAAACACAAGCCCGCCATATTTTTTAAAAAAATTGTATGAATTATTATTGTCAAGATATTGTTTTATCTTGTCTAGGTTCTGACCAGACTGCCAAATTGCACCAGCACAGTTGGTGGTACCGTCAATTCCATCAGTACCAACAGATGCAATCACAACATCGTCACCCTTCTTTGACAGATTAGTTGCACAATGCAAAACTAGTTCTTGATTTCGTCCACCTTTTCCTTTTCCAGTTACAACAACAGTACTTTCACCGCCAAATATCACACAATTCTTTTTGTTGTCAGAAAATATTTTAGATATCTTTGATCCAAGATCTTTTACATCACCTGAAACACAATCAAGAGTTTTAGTAGAATAACCAAGAGACTTTGCACGCAATTTCATAGCATCAAGACAATCTTTGTTTGTTGCAATGATGTAATTTTTTATTTTCTCTTTCTTTGGAGTCTCTTTGATCTTTCCATCCACTCCAAGATCTATATGACGCCACACACTTTTTGGAACAAGTTTCTCTAGATGATATTTTTTTAGGATCTTTTTTGCATCTGCAAATGTGGTATTATCATAGTATGTCATCCCAGATGCAATACTTGAGAGATCATTACCTACAACATCTGACATGACAAGAGATACAGCATCTGATCGTAGATGTTCTACCATCTTGCCTCCCTTTATTTTTGAGAGATGCTTTCTGACACAGTTGATCTCTTGTATGCTTGCACCACATTTTAGCAAAAGACCAGTTGTTGCCTGTTTTTGTCCAAGTGTTATCCCATCAGGCATACAAACAAGTGATGACGAACCACCAGATATCAAAAATATTACAAAATCTCGAGATGTCACCTTGTCAAGAAACTCTAGGATCTTTTTTGCTGCAACTAGACTATTCTTGTTTGGAATTGGATGACCTGCCCTGATTATCTTGAATTTTTTGTTCATTACTCCGAACATTGCTAGGAACTACCAGTATTCCTCCGTCAATACGAGTCAGCAAGTCCATTTCACTTGCCATGGAATAAGCTGCCTTGCCCACTGCAACTACAAAAACACGGTCATACTTTTCAAGATCAATTTTCCTCCCAGGTAAAACCAATTTACCATTTTTTACAATTTTCTCAAGATACTGCTTTGGATTTGCAGCCCCAAGACCTGCATCAAGTATAGACAAGGCATCTTTTTTTGCAGAATTTGTTGATGACGGCTGGAACTTTCTAATTATCATTTATTGTCACTGGACACCAAATAAAATTTAGCCAATTTTGAGTCTTTTTGTTACCAGTTCTTGAAAACAAGTGTCCATTACCTTTGTTACACTTTTTTTATATATCCCAAGATACAAGCCATAGTGTGTCAAAGTCTAGAAATGGTGTAAAGGCATCACTATTTGGTATACTTGGCGCTTTAGCAATTATGACAATTCTCATGGTTCCAGCTTATGCAGACCCAATTGTAAAACCAACCAGTGCTGGAACACTAAACATTAGTTTTGAAACCAATCCCGCAACTCCAAATCCAGGAGACCAGACAGAGTTTAAGATTAGTTTTCTGAACAAACAAAATGCAGTCCAGCAACATATCGACTATAGAGTTTCTATGACACAGGGAAGTAATGCAGTATTTGGAACACCAGTAACACATACAGCAGAAGGTTCAGTCAGCATTCCCTTCCAGTTCCAATCAGCAGGAACATATCAGGTCACAATCACAGTTGTAGGAATATTATTCCAGCCCATTCCTCCAGAGACTGCAAGTTTCACAGTTGTAGTAGGTGGCGGCTCAACAGTGCCAGAATTTGGCCCACTAGCAGGAATGATCATTGCAATATCAATAACCAGTGTCATAATAATATCCAAGAAAAGTCCAGCTCCACATTTAGGCTGCAAAAAAGGCATAGTATAATAATTGTAGCAGGCCTAGTTTTTTCATGAATACAGTTCGAATGCCAAAGACAATTAATTTCGGTAAAGATGCTTTATCGGAAACACAATATCCAAAAAATGCTCTTGTTATAACAACTGCACCACCGGATGTATCATCCAAGTGGCTTGCAAGAATGAAGATTCAAGATTATATGCTATATGATAAAGTAGAACCAGAACCATCAATTGAAACAGTAAACAAGGTAATGGCAGAATTCAAACCAAAGAATCCATCTGTAATAATTGGTCTTGGTGGAGGAAGTTCTCTTGATGTTGCAAAATATGCAGGAATGGAAATGAAGATTCCAAAGATACTCATTCCAACAACATTTGGAACAGGTGCAGAGATGACAACTTACTGTGTACTAAAATTCGATGGTAAGAAAAAACTCTTGCAAGATGAAAGATTCCTTGCAGACATGGCAGTAATTGATGCTTATTTCATGGACGGAACTCCAGAGGCAATTGTGAAAAACTCTGTCTGTGACGCATGTGCACAAGCAACAGAAGGATATGACAGCAAGCGAGGAAATGAATTCACAAAGATGCTATGCAAATCTGCATTTGATGTACTCTATGACGCAATAATGAACAACAAACCAGAAAACTATCCATTTGGATCAATGCTTTCAGGAGTTGGATTTGGAAATGCATCAACAACACTTGGACATGCATTCTCGTACGTATTTTCAAACGAAGGTGTTCCACATGGATACTCGTTATCATCATGCACCACAGTGGCACATAGATTCAACAAGTCCATTTTCTATGACAGATTCAAAGAAGTCATTGAAAAACTAAAGTTTGACAAATTGACATTAAAGGCACCATTTGACGAAGCAGCAGATGTTGTCATGACAGACAAGGGTCACTTGGATCCAAACCCACTCCCAGTGACAAAACAAGATGTTGCCCAACTGTTGAAAGACATTGTAGACGGTAAACTCTAGTCTACTTTATCTTTCCACTTTTACAAATTCAAAACATCGTTTCATTTTTAAAAAAAGTGACATAGACCCCAAATCTACAATTATTATCACAATATTACTAAACTTAAATACATCCGATTTCAGACAACATGTGAAGGATTTCGTAAATGCTAAAGTTTGGAATTCAACAAGGACTCAATGTTGCAAGACTCGGGTTAAACGAGGATCAAATAATTACTGCGTGTGTTTTGGCAGACAAGACAGGTTATGATTCTATTTGGTACATGGACCACAGTAATGTTCCACAATGGGACAAGGCTACAGTAAACGACCCATGGGTTATGCTTTCTGCAATTGCAGCAGTTACACAAAAAGTAGAACTTGGAACCTGTGTCACCGATGCAGTAAGACGACATCCATCAAACATTGCACTAGCATCAATTACACTTGACAGAGTATCACATGGAAGAGGAACTTTGGGCATTGGTGCAGGAGAAGCACAAAATCTCAAAGAATTTAAAATCCAGTGGGACAAACCAGTAGGAAGATTTGAAGAACAATTACAAGTTATCAAATTACTTTACGAATCATCACCTTCTCATAGAGTCAATTTTAAAGGTGAATTTTATCAATTAGAAGAAGCATGCTTGCAAGCAAAGAGTATTCGCAAGCCAGCACCACCAATCTACATGGCAGCAGGCGCACCAAGAACACTTGCACTATGTGGAAAATATGGTGACGGATGGATTCCAATTGGTTACACACCAGAGTTGTATGCAGAACATGTGAAGGCAATCAAAACATCCATGAAAGAAAATGGAAGAACAGATGAGAACTTTAACTATGCAGTAGATATCGACGTATACTTTTCAGAAGATGCAGAGAGTGCATGGGCAAAGATGAAAAATGCAGTAAAGGTCAGTTTGTTCAAGCCAGAAATTCTCAAGGTTCACGGAATCCAAGATGTCGCAGGTTTTGATTTCAAGAAATACTTTACAGAATATTCCATGTCAAACCAAGAATGGATTGTAAAGATGAGAGAGGCAGCACAAACAATTCCAGACGATGTTGCACGTTCATCAATAGGAATGGGCACACCAGATGACATCATACCAGTCTTTGAGAAATTCATGAAGGCAGGTGTCAATCACTTTATTGTAAGATTCTGGGGTTCAGGATACTTTGGCTCTGTTGACAAATTTGCATCAACTATAATGCCTTACTTTAAAGAGCAAAACAATCCAAGAAAGTAGTTTTTGTAACAAACCCTTGAGGGGTTTTGTTCACTTGGTTCAAGTCCCTCCTTTAAAAACATGAACAAATTGATCATAGTTTGAATTGGCATGAGGGTTTCATGTATCAATATCCTATGTGATGCGGGTTCTTGGCTTGGTGTGGATAGTAATACTTGCCACCAATTCCAAATGGATCGTCCATGTTTGCTTCTTTGCCCTTTGCTGAATAGTAAATCAAGTTTATCAAGAATGCGACAAAGCTTGCTCCCAGAATCCATGCACCTATTGTTGCAATCTGGTTAAGCTGTGTCCATGATGTATATTCTGCTGGATAATCATAAACTCTTCTTGGCATTCCTTCAAGTCCAAGCAAGTGTTGAGTAAAGAAGACTTGGACAGAACCCCACAACATTCCTATAAAGTGGATGTTTGCCAATTTTTCACTGTACATTCTTCCTGTAATCAGTGGGAACATGTAGTATACCATGCCAACAAAGCCAAACGCAATTGTACCTGTAAGGAACAAGTGCATGTGTCCTACTACCCAATAAGTTCCATGGCTGATAAAGTCAAGTGGCATTGCAGAGTTGAGCACACCACCCGCACCTGCAGAGAAGAATAATGCAATTCCACCTATTGCAAATTTCATTGGTGCAGCAAATCTGAATTCTTCCTCCCCACATTGTGGCAAGGAAATTAAATACGTGCATGCCAGATGCTGGCACTGCAGTTAGAGTTCCAATCATGAATACGACTTTGGTTGTAAAGTCCATACCTGTTGAATACATGTGATGACCCCAAGATGCAAATCCAATTATGCCAAGCATTACAAATGCAAATACACCACTGCCTTGACTATACAGGGGTTTTCTTGAGAACCTTGGAATTATTTCATACATCATTCCAATTGCAGGTAGTAAGAAAATATACACTTCGGGATGGAATGTAAACCAGAACAGGTGGAGATATGCAATCGGGTCTCCTCCAGCTGATGGGTTGAAGAATCCTGATATCCCAAGTCTGTCGGTGAGCAACATGACAAGTGCTGCCTCATAAGATGGCATTGCAACAAGTGTCATCAAAGATACGGTCAGCATAGACCATGCAAACAACGGAACCTTTCTTAATGGGAGGTCTGGATGTTTGCATTTTAGTATGGTTACAACAAAATTTATCGATGACAGTATAGATGAGATTCCCAATATCTTCAAACCAAATATCATCATGTCTGCTGCAGGTCCAGGTGCTCGAATGACAGAGTATGGTGCATATGACACCCACGAAGTATCTGAGAATCCAAGCCATAACAATACACCACCAATTGGATTCATCCAAAATGCAATTGCATTTAGTTTTGGATATGCCATGTCTTTGTATCTTACCATGAGTGGAACTAGATAGTTACCAACTCCGTTAGCAACTGGAAGTGCGAACAAGAATAACATTGTAAGACCGTGAACTGTGAATATTCTGTTATAAGTTACAGAATCAGAGATTAGAAAGTTCTGACCTGGGAAGAACAAGTGTGTTCTTATCATCATTGCCAAGACTCCTGCCATAAACAAGAATGCAAGACCCATTACGATATAGAGATAACCTACATCGGTATGATGTGTGGAAAACATAATCTGCCAGACTGGTCTGGGCTTTTGTAGTTCTATGACCATACCATTCCATACACGATATTATCGGGGACTGTCTTGCTTTTGTACAAAAAACACTTTTTTCCGTTATTGATTGAGCATGAGATTGGTTTTAGCAAATTACAACCGTAAAGTTCTTTCACTGATCTATATGCATGTGTCAGCGAGATTCCGCATTCTGAACTTATTTGAAAAACAGATTTTGGGGTACTGGTTGTCTTCAGTATTAACTTTGCAAGTTTGAAGTTATGCATTATTTTATTATTGTGAATAATGGCGGCAAATTCGACCCCAGACTCTAAAGGGGAATTCTGTTGTGATAAACTGGAGTAAGTTTCTGTGGTTTTTGCCGCCATTTCATTTAAAACATGCTTGAGAAATCAGATAAAAGGTTCGTATACAGTGTAATCACCTTTCTAATAAAATAGAAAATCGTAAGTAATGACATGGCACAAATGCCCGCCTTAATCCCAAAGGAAGTCGAGGTCCAGCGATTGAAGAAGATCTACCTGATCATCATCGCATTGGGATCGATCGCAGCATCTGTGGAGATCGATAACTTCGTAGACGGATCTTTACACCAGACATCAATCAGAGATAGTGCCTTCACACCAGCACACTGGTGGTTATACAGCCATTTCATTACTCTTCCATTAGGATGGGGAATGGTAGTTGTCTATGACAGAAAGGTACCAATTCTGAGAGGTCCAAACAACTCAATGAACACCGGCCTTAAGATGGTTATTCTTGGCTATCTTGCAACCATGTTCACAATAGGTGTCAATGAGATGTGGCACTTCTGGTATGTAGAGGAAATCTTCGCAGTTCCAAACCACTGGATGTTTAACATGGGTGTCGTCGTTGCTTTCATGGGCGCACTTGCCTATGTAGTAAGGGTTTATGCACGACTTGTCGAACTTGGAGCAGAAACTCCAGGTGAGAATCCATATGTTGCAGAAATGTACAAGATGGCCTTAGAAGGAAAATTGTACAGCAGATCAATCCCATAGACCACAAGGTGCTTTTAGCACCTCCTTCTTTTTTTTTGCTACGATACTCATAGAAGTTCTAATGACTCGTAAAAACCAGCAATTGAATTTCAGGCTGGCCTTTATGGTTTTAAAATAAGATCCACATACATTGTTACATGTGGAATGCCGACTCTTGTAAAAACGGAACCTGTCTCCCGGAAACCGGATTTTTGATAGAAACCTTTAACATCGTAAATTGAATGAAGTATGATTCTTTTCATCTTTTTGGATTTACAATATAGAATTATTTTCTCCATTGCGAGTCTGCCATACCCATTCTTCCTGTACTTTTTTAAAATTCCCATCCTCTCAAGTCGTGCAATTTTTTCATCATATTGCAATCTTGCGGTTCCAATAGGAATATCCCGTAACATTATAAGGATTTGATCAGATGATTTATCGTCTGAATCAAATATTGAATCTTTATCTATTCCCAATTCTTCAAAAATTTTCTTTCTAATTTCTTTCACAACATCAAATCTGGAATATGGGATTTTTTCTATACTTATTTTCAAAGGTGTCCAGTTAACTATACATATGAACTAATTATTGTGAGTAACGTTTTGGATTTTGAACTATATCAGGATTATGGAGGTATGAAATCAGTAAAACCTTTTAATTTCGTGACTGAACTTCCAATTTATAGTGGATAAAAATCAAGAGGATGATTCACAAGGGCCAGTGACAGCAAGTAAGAAAACGTCCGTTGTGACTTTTAGGATTGACGACTCTTATAATCGAGCTCTGAGGGACGAAGCGGAAGAAAGCAGAATAAGTGTTAACACTCTTGCAAACCACATACTTGGCGATTATTTGGAATGGAAGCGATACATGGACAAATTTGGCCACATTACGTTAACACGAGAGACATACAAAATGATGATAAATCTAATCAGCGAAAAAGATCTTATCAAACTTGCAATAGAAATTGCTCAAAAAAGGCCAAGGGAATTCATCATGTTCAAGTGGAAAGAGGTAAATCTCGAAAATGTTGTCAGTTTCATCAGGATGTTTTGTTATTCCAATGGTTTTGGCAAATATGATTATATAAAAAATAAAAACAATCACACCTTTAGCATAAGGCACGATTTCGGGAAAAAAGGCTCAGTGTACCTGAAGACTTTTTTTGAGACTTTGATTCAGTCAATACTTGATAAGCCGTGTCAATCTTCTATAACAGATAATGGAATTACAATGAGTTTCCACGACTAGAAGATGAATAAAAAGTAACGATATCACTAGTTTTCGCTAGGCATCTCTAAGTTGTTGTGAATCAGCCATTACCGTCATAAAGGCTTTATAATTTCTAATCCCATGTTCTTCTTCCATATGCTTAGTAAATTTTTCTAATACAGTTAGAATATCGTTTCCTTCTATGATAAAATCGCAGTCAAATCCCAAATCGGTGCACCCTAGTTTAACCATCACTACAATAGATGTGATTTGCTATTTTATTAAAAATATGATTACACTGTATACTTGTTTGATATATCTTCGTAAGATTATTGTAATAATGGAGAGTATGCAAGCTAAGGAATATCATTATAGTGGTGGAAGGAGTACAGTCAGTAAAGATATTTTAATCTGCATAAAGTGTGGATCTAATAAAATCAAAAGAGAGGAAAACAATATTTTGTGTGAAGAATGCGGTTCTGTCTTATTCTTTACCATAAAGGTGAGTTGGATTAAGTGAAACGTCTAATGAACCAAAACAATTCAATTCTCTGGCTGAATACCTCTCGAGGATGTTTTTAGAAGTGAGTGAAATTTTAGTATGAGTTACCCGTGCAAAGGACTTTGTGTTAGGTTTAAAGCTCAGGGCAGCTCCAAATGGTTTAAGATACTCTGTGGGTCAAAAGCGATGTTCATTTTGTACGGTATTTTTATTTACAGATGATGTTAGATGTCCCTGCTGCAAAGCCATACTTAGAACTAGACCGAGGAAAAACCGAGACAGATTGAGATTTCGAAGACTGTAGGAATAAAATAATCCAGTTTTATACAAGTTTGAGTCCTGTAGGATCCGATTACTATCATAAAGTAATTTTAGACCCACCTAGGGGAATTGTTTATTTGGTTCAAGACTCTCCTTTGGAATATCAAATAATGAAAAACGCTACAATCATTTTATACAATAATACAAGATAGAATTTATGATCCTACAAGATTGGTGGTTTACTACACTATTGGGGATCAAAGAACCCATAAGAGAACCAGTAAGAGGTCAAATTAAAACAGACGTACTAATAGTAGGCGCAGGAGCTGCAGGTCTTGCAGCAGCACTGCGTTTTGTGGGCTCTGGAAAGAAAGTTGTTCTAATTGACAAAAATATTTGTGGCGGAAGCTCAACTGGAAAGAGTGCCGGGTTTCTAACCCCGGACAGCGAGTCTGAATTATCACAATTGTTACGAAGATACGGTACAGAAGGCGCCAAGGATTTGTGGGAAGTTGCTGCAAAAGGAGTCGAGATAATGGTAGACAATATAAAAAAATACAAGATAGAATGTGATCTACAAATTCAAGATTGTCTTTTTCTAGGAAAAAAATCAAGTGGATGGAAGGATGTACAGGATGAAGTACAAGCACGAAAGAATGCAGGTTATTCTAGTAAAGTGTATGCAGAATCAGAGGTTCCATCCGTAATTGGGTCAAAGGCATACTCTGGAGCAATTCGATACTCTGGAACATACGGAGTTAATCCGCTACTATATGCACAAGGAGTCAAACAAGTTCTTTTGGATAACGGCATAGAGATTTTTGAATCATCAGAAGCACTTTTTTGGGATGACCATACCGTTCACACACATCTTGGTTCTGTCACTGCAGATCAGATAATATTTTGCATCGACAAGCCAAAACCCGAGATTACAAAATATCACAAAAGCGTCTACCATGCACAGACTTTTCTTGCCATTAGTGAACCATTAGGAGACAAAGATATCAAAGAACTCTTTCCACAAGAACCATTCCTATGTTGGGATTCTGATCTTATCTACACATATTTTAGACTCACAGGTACAAAGAGACTTTTGGTTGGCGGAGGAGACATGCTAACAACATATGCAAAAAACGATACTACTACACCCCATGTCATGGACCATGTGATAAATGGACTAAAAGAAAAAATTCCAGCAATTAAATCTCTTAGATTCATCCAATACTGGCAGGGACGTATCGACATGACAAGAGATCTGATTCCCACAGTGCTTGTTGATCCACAGCATCCGTGGATTCATTTTGTTCTTGGTTGTGTGGGCCTTCCATGGGCCACATTTTGTGGAGACTTTGTGGCTCAGAATATTCTAGATGACAAGAAATTAGATAGTGAAAAATTCTATCAATATTTCTCACCAACAAGAAATTTCTTCCTACCATTATGGTTAGAAGATATACTTGGTAAGAGAATTGTCTTTACAATAAACAATGCTTGGGCAAAATATAAACAAAAAGATCGAAAATAAAATCAAGAAAACAAGGCGTAAAACAAAAATTGTAGTAAAACAGGTTTCTTCAAAATTCCACGTGATAGATTTTAGAAATACCCTAACATTCTTTTTAGTTTGTAGCAATATCAATTATAATTAGAGATTTAAAATTCAAAAAAGTAGAAAAAATGAGTTTTCAATTCATTTTAGGCGAAGTTTGTCTCGTGGAATGGTTGTCAAAATTCCAACGGCACTCATTATTCCGACTATTGCAAATGCAGCTACCCATGCAACAGATTCCAGAGGACCATGAGGATCGTTGGCAGTGGTGTATGTTGTTGCAAAGGCAGGTGGCATTATGGTCACAACAACAATCATAGCCAAAATCACAAATGGTACGCCCATTAGTTTGGCTTTGTGTGATAAAGTTTTCATCATGATTTACGGACGGCGTAATTCTATTTCAATCACATAGTTTGCAGTGTGTACATGATAAATGTAGATTAATTTTGAAACATTGTCAAGAGATCCCACAAAATCTTCAACTAGCAATTTGGAATAACAGATAGAGTTTTTGTTCCCTAAAGATAACGAAATATTGTCATCTTCTCAGAATTGGGCAAGTCAGACACTAGGGCAAAATTATAGAGCGGATAGGATTTCTTGTACTCTTTCATAAAGCTCCAGGCAACATCATGTGTTTTAAATTCAAGTCTTATGCCATCTATCGAAGTTTCCACTCCGCACACATCAAATATCTTGACCAAGTATTTCTGTGGTCTTCTATTTGGTTTGGCCTTCATTAGCCAAGCTATTGCAAACACAAAGACTGCCATCATAATTATCGCAGCACCAATTTCCCTGAAATACACTGCAAAAAACGACGGAATTGTATTGCCAAACAGAGTGTACACATAGTTTGCAAATCCAATACAGAGCCCACTATCAGACCTACAAGCATACCAGGGTAGTGTGATCCCTTTAGCATATCTTATGTTGTAGCCACTTGCATTTATCTATTAAAACCATATGCAGAAATATCATCTCTGATAACAAGGATTTGTGCAACTATTAGGAAGACTAGAGATCAAGTCAAAAGAAAAGATAATCGAGTTTCTAAACCAACAAGAAACAGGCAGGGTAGCAAGCATAGACAAGGATGGATTTCCACAGATAATACCAATGAATTTTGTCTATGCAAATGATGTCATCTACATGCATTCTCATCCCAGAGGTGAAAAACTGGAAAACATCTCAAAGAATTCCAAAGTTGGCTTTGAAGTTGACCACAGTCTTGAATTTTTGCCATCATATTTTACATCTCCAACTGATGCATCACAGGCAGACACACTATACATCAGTGTAGTAATCAAGGGAAAAGCAAGTCTTGTTTCAGATCCAAAAGAAAAGACCAAGGCACTAAACGAATTGATGAAAAAATACCAACCAGAGGGAGGATATGAAAAATTAACACATGATATGGCAGTAGTAGAAGAAGTTGCAATAATCAAGGTCATTCCAGTTACAATGCGTGGAAAATACAAGATAGGTCAGCACTGGGACAAGAAAACAAGACTAGAGATTGCAAAAAAAATACTAGAGCGCAACAGCCCAACTGCACAAGATACAGTAAAGAAAATGGGCATAACAAAGACAAAAGATGGCCTACAGATTACAGAAGAACACAGTTGGTAAAGATATCATAATTACCATTTGCTTTAAATTTGAAACAAGACTCAATTTGTAATGTTTGCTAGAAAATCCAAGCTTTGAACTTGTTTCAGAATTTGCTCCAACAGGAGACCAACCTCTTGCCATAGAGCAACTAGTCCAAGGGATACAAAAGAAAAAGATCCAAACTCTGCTGGGTGTAACAGGCAGTGGCAAGACGTTTACAGTTGCAAACGCAATTGCCAGGACTGGAAAAAAGACACTTGTGATATCCCACAACAAAACACTTGCTGCCCAGCTTTATGCAGAACTAAAACAGTTTTTCCCAAATAACAATGTCGGATATTTTGTTTCATACTATGACTATTACCAACCTGAAAGTTACATAGCCCAGACAGACACCTACATAGAAAAAGATACCCAGATCAACGAAAAGATAGAGAAACTTCGTCTAGAGGCAACTGCAATGTTACTATCAGGAGAGCCCACAATCATTGTAGCAACCGTATCATGCATCTACTCTCTTGGTTCACCTAGCGAATGGGAAACCATGTCAATTACCATAGAAAAAGATGCAGAAATTGGAAGAGGCTGCACTTATCAAAAAACTTGTCAATGCAAGATATGAGAGAAATGATATTGAACTCCTAGCAGGTAGATTTCGAATCAAGGGAGATACCATTGATGTCATACCAGCATACTCTGATGCTGTCGTAAGGATTTCATTATTTGGAGACGAAGTTGAAAAGATATCAATCTGCGATCCAGTATCATTAAAAGAAAAAAAACAAATTTCAAAGATCAAAATTTATCCAGCAAAACACTATCTTGTTGCAGCAGATGTAAGAAAGACTGCAGTTCAGCGAATCAGAGATGAATTAAAACAAAGACTGACAGAATTGCCAGAACTTGAAAGACAAAGATTAGAGATGAGAACCAAGTATGATCTTGAAATGATAGAAGAACTAGGTTATTGTTCTGGAATTGAAAATTATTCAAGACATTTTGATGGAAGAAAACCAGGCGAGCCACCATTTTGTCTTTTAGATTTTTTCGGAGACGATTTTTTGCTTGTAATTGATGAATCCCATGTAACACTACCACAACTGCATGGCATGTACAACGGCGACCACACTAGAAAAAAATCTCTAATTGATTATGGTTTTAGATTAACAAGTGCATTTGACAATAGACCTCTAAGATTTGAAGAGTTTGAAAGATATATCAAAAATACAATATTTGTTTCTGCAACACCAAGTGATTATGAGAAAAAACAAAGCTTCCAAATTGTGGAACAATTAATCAGACCGACAGGACTTGTGGACCCTACAACGGAAATAAGAAAGACAGAAAACCAAATGGATGACTTGATTTTAGAAATAAAAAAACGAACAGACAAGAATCAGCGTGTACTAGTTACTACACTAACAAAGAGAATGGCAGAAGACTTGGCAGAATACCTCTCAAAACATCAAGTAAAGGTACGCTATCTGCATTCCGAGATTGAAAATCTGCAGAGAACTGAGATAATCAGGCAGCTCAGACTGGGCGAATTTGATGTCCTTGTTGGAATCAACCTGTTAAGAGAGGGTTTGGACATACCCGAAGTCTCACTTGTAGCCATACTTGATGCAGACAAGGAAGGATTTTTGAGAAATGTAACTAGTCTGATCCAGACATTTGGAAGGGCAGCAAGAAACGTAGACGGTGCTGTAATCATGTATGCAAGTAAAAAAACTCAATCAATGACACTTGCGATATCAGAGACAGATAGGAGAAGGAAAAAACAGGTGGAATATAATCAAAAAATGGGAATTACACCAACTAGTATCACAAAGGCAATTCCAGAGCAGACAATTGTACTAGATGAAACAAAACACATGTCAAAGCATGATATACAGACCATGGCAATTGAGATAGAGGCAACCATGAAACGCTATGCAGAAGAACTTGATTTTGAGCATGCAATTGAATATCGTGATAAACTGACAAGGATACAAAAACAATTACGAAATGAATGACAAGTTAATTATCCGTGGTGCAAGGGAGCACAATCTAAAGAACATCAACGTGGATATTCCAAAGAATAAACTTGTAGTAATTACAGGACTGTCAGGGTCTGGAAAATCAACACTTGCATTTGATACAATATATGCAGAGGGCCAGAGAAGGTACGTAGAATCACTTTCTGCATATGCAAGACAGTTCCTTGAAATGATGAACAAGCCAGATGTTGATTCAATAGAAGGATTATCTCCTGCAATATCAATCCAGCAAAAGACCACAAGCAAAAACCCAAGGTCTACAGTTGGAACCATAACAGAAATTTACGATTATCTGAGATTATTGTATGCAAGAATTGGTACACCCCACTGTCCCAAGTGTTCAAGAAAAATATCAAATCAATCAGTTGAATCAATTTGTGAATCAATCCTAAAAGAATCAGAGGGAAGAAAGATTTTGATCTTGGCTTCACTTGTCAGGAGAAAAAAAGGAACTTATGAAAAATTATTTGAACAAGTAAAAAAACAAGGATATTCCAGAATTAGAGTAGATGGAGAAATTGTAGAGTTTGACGGAGAGTTTCCAGTACTTGACAAACAAAAGTGGCACAATATCGAGATTGTAGTTGACAGGGTCAAGGCATCATGGGAGGAAAAAAGTAGGCTGTACGAATCAATCCAGACTGCACTCAAGGCAGGCAAGGGCGATGTCATGGTTGTAGATACAGAAGAAAAGATATTTTCTCAAAATAATGCATGTCCGTTCTGTGGAATATCCATAGGCGAATTGGAACCAAGAGGGTTTTCCTTCAACTCACCATTTGGCGCATGCAAGACATGTCATGGTTTAGGAGTAAAGATGGAATTTGAACCTGATTTACTAATACCAGACAAGACAAAGTCAATTCTAGACGGTGCCATAGTCCCATGGTCAGGCAGATTTTCATCATTTAGGAGACAAACTCTACGAGATGTTGGAAAAAAATATGGTTTTGATCTAATGACTCCAATCAACAAGATGAGTCCAAAACAGCTTCAGGTAATCTTGTATGGAAGTGAAGAAGCAGTCAAATTTTCTTATGAATCCCAGTCTACTGATTCCAGGTGGGAGTATACCAATAATTTTCATGGTGTGATACCTAGTCTTCAGAAAAACTTTGCAGAGACTGATTCAGAATCAAAAAGAGAAGAGTTGAGCAAATTCATGAGAGAGACGCCATGTAACTTGTGCAAGGGCAGAAGACTCAAGGATGAAGCATTATCAGTTTCAATAAACTCACTTTCCATCATGGATGTATGTGATTTGTCAATTGATTCGTGTTATGAATTTTTTACAAATCTCAAACTAAGCGAGACTGAAAAATACATTGCAAAATCTATTCTAAAAGAAGTACTCTCAAGACTTGAATTTTTAAAAAATGTTGGACTGAATTATCTTACACTTAATCGTGTCAGCTCTACATTATCAGGTGGAGAAGCACAGAGAATTAGACTTGCCACACAGATAGGATCAAACCTCACAGGAGTTCTCTATGTTCTTGACGAGCCCACAATTGGTTTGCACCAAAGAGACAATGCAAAATTAATCAAGACTCTAACAAAACTTCGTGACCTTGGAAATACAATACTTGTCGTAGAGCATGACGAAGAAGTCATGCGAAGCTCAGATTGGATAATTGATCTGGGACCAGATGCAGGAGTACATGGAGGAAATGTTGTCTTTGAAGGAACCATAAATGAAATTCTAAAAAGTCAAAAATCAGTTACCGGAAAATATCTCAAAAACCACGATGCGATAAAACTTGCAAAAAGTAAACATCAGCAAAAAGGTAGTTTGATTCTCAAGGGTGCATCAGAGAACAATCTCAAAAACATTGATGTCGAGTTTCCACTTGGCATGATGGTTACAGTAACAGGAGTATCAGGATCTGGAAAATCTACACTTGTAAATGACATACTGTACAAGGCGCTAGCATCTGATATCTACGGTTCAGTTGACAGGCCTGGAAGACACAAGAGCATATCAGGAATGGATGAGATTGACAAAGTCATAGGCATAGACCAGTCCCCAATAGGCAGGACTCCACGCTCAAATCCTGCCACGTATATCGGTGCATTTACCCCAATTCGGGAATTATACGCAGGAACAGAACTATCAAAAGAACGAGGATACACACCAGGACAGTTTTCATTTAATGTTGCAGATGGTAGATGTTTTGCATGTGAGGGTGATGGGGTTAAAAAAATAGAGATGCAGTTTTTGTCAGATGTGTATGTAGTCTGTGATGAATGCAAAGGCAAGCGTTACAATTCTGAAACACTTGCAATACATTACAAGGACAAGAACATATCAGATATTCTTGCAATGACAGTAGAAGAAGCACTAGAATTTTTTACAAACATTCCTTCAATTCAGAGAAGACTGCAAACAGTATCAGATGTCGGACTAGGTTACATCAAGCTTGGACAAGCTGCTACAACATTGTCAGGTGGAGAAGCCCAGCGTGTAAAACTTGCATCAGAGTTGTCAAAACGTGACACTGGTAGAACTGTATACATCTTGGACGAGCCAACAACAGGACTTCATTTTGCAGATGTTCAAAAATTGCTTGAAGTTCTAAACAGACTGGTAAATCTTGGAAATACAATAATCATAATAGAGCACAACATGGATGTAATCAAAAATTCTGATTGGATAATTGACTTGGGTCCAGAAGGCGGAGATGGTGGTGGAACAATTGTTGCATCAGGCACACCAGAACAAGTTGCACAAAACCCACGAAGTTATACTGGCCAATACATAAAACGTATTTTAAAAAATGACTCTTGATATTTCAAAGGTATCAATTCCGTCACATCCTGGCATCTACATCATGAAAGATGAAACAGAAAAAATACTATACATCGGCAAGGCAAAAAATCTCAAAAATCGTGTCAAGTCATATTTTTTGAAAAACCAAAACTACAAGACACAGAAATTGGTAGAAAAAATTGCAGATATAGAATTTATTTTAACAGACAATGAGGAAGAGGCCTTTTTGCTAGAGGCAAACATGATCAAGCGCTACAGACCACCATACAACATAGAGCTCAAGGACCAGCAAAGATACACCTACTTGAGAATTACAAATGAAGAATATCCTCGTCTCATGGTAGCAAGAAGGACAAGAACTGGACAGTTCCTAGGCGGAGGCAAAATGTATGGTCCCTTTACTCATGGAAGCTCAAAGATGCTCTCAATTGGCCTTTTACGCAAGACATTCAAGATACGAATATGCAAAAGGCTTCCAAAAGAGGCATGTCTTGAGTATCATCTTGGAAACTGTGAGGCACCATGCCAATTCAAGCAAGCCCAAGAAGATTATGGTAAACATATTTCAGATCTGGAATCAATTCTAAAAGGCAAACAACGACTGGAAGATTTTGTACAAAACCTAGAAAAAGAAATGAACCAAGCATCAGAGAATCGCCAGTATGAAAAAGCAAAAGAGATCCATGAAACATTGCAACGACTATCCAATCTTCAAGTCAAGCAGAAAATGGAATCACCAAGAATAGGCTCTGATGAAGAATATTTTGGCATCAAAATAAAAGACCAGACTGCACATCTGATGAGCTTTCGTTTGTCAAATGGAGTGATAAAAGACAGGAACAAGTTTTCGTTTGATTTGGTAGGTGACAATACATTTTCTAGTTTTCTATCCCAGTATTATTCCACAAATCCAATTCCAAGATATGTCATAGCAAGTGAGATACCTGACAAAAAAGAGATACTAGAAGAAGTGTTTGCACGTTCATCAGGATTTACTGTACATATCATGGTGCCAACATCTGGAAAGAGACGTGAGATAATTGATTTGATAATGAGAAACATATCACTTGCAATAACAAAGGGTGCAGACCCTGCACTTGTTGAACTTCAAGAAAGACTAGGACTGCAAAACATTCCAAGAACAATAGAATGCTTTGACATTTCAAACCATGGCGAAGATTATGCGGTAGGCTCCATGTCTTGCATGGTTGATGGAAAACCTCACACATCAGGATATAGAAAATTCAAGATAAAGACAGTACGTGGACGAGATGATTTTGCAATGATAAATGAGATAGTCAAAAGACGATACTTGCGACTAAAGGAAGAAAAATCAAAAATGCCAGACTTGGTATTAATTGACGGTGGTCGTGGACAGCTAAATGCAGCACTTGAGGCATTACATGCAATTGGAGTAGATATACCGTGTGTATCCCTTGCAAAAGAGAATGAAGAGGTCTACCAGCCACGAGTAAGCAAACCACTAGTCATGGCAAAAACCAATCCAGCACTAAAGGTCTTGCAACATGCAAGAGATGAAGCCCACAGGTTTGGAGTTGCATACAATAGAGCAATCCGCAAATTTACCTAGTGACATTGATTTTGAATTCCAGTGCTTGGTGACATGTTTTTTCAAATATGTGCCCTTACCGGTTTTGTCCCCCTTTAAATTACAGGGCGTACAAGTGATATCAGGTGCAAAAAAGTGTCAGGACAATATTTACCATTTAATTTTACAGAAAGACTAATCAGACAAAAAGGATCTGGCTATCACGTCATTTTAGGAGTGTTGATTCTCATCATTGGTCTTGGAATAGGCTTGACAACTGGAAACAGTTCTATAACATATGGAGCACTTGCCATCGGTGTAGCACTAATCATTTCTTCATTTTTAATGATTATCAATCAATACGAAAGAGCAGTAATACTCAGACTAGGAAAATATCAAAGACAAGTTGGTCCCGGTATTCAGACAAGATTACCTTTTGCCGACAATATTTTGGTTGTTGACATACGAGAAAAAGTAAGTGAGTTCAAAGCTGAGAGGATGCTGACAAAAGATAATGTTCCAGTAACTATTGACGCAATACTTCGTTACAGAATAATAGAAGCACGCGCCAAAGATGCAATACTAAACGTAGAGAATTTCAATCAAATGATACAGCAGGTTTCCCAAACAACACTTCGAAATAACATTGGTTCATCACAATTCCAAGATGTGCTTTCAAAAAGAGAAGAGATCAATCAACATATCAAAACTGTAATTGCAAGCGAGGCAAGCAACTGGGGAATTGAAGTTACAGGTGTGGAAATCCGTCAGGTAATAATTCCACAAGAGTTGGAATCTGCCATGTCAATGCAAGCACAAGCCGAGCGTGAGAAGAGTGCCAGAGTAACATATGGTGAATCCGAAGTTCTAGTGGCTAAACAATTCGAGGAAGCTGCACTAGTGTATTCAGATAATCCAGTAGCATATGCATTAAGACAATCCAACATGTTGTATGAATCATTAAAGATTCAAGGTAATACCATAGTCATGATTCCTTCAGAATCTCTAAATTCAATGGGATTTGGAAACTTGGCAACTACCATAGCATATCTTGAGAGCACCAAAAAGGCAGTAGCACAACAGAAAGCAAAAGACGAACAAACCAAGCAAGAAAAAAGTTTCCAGTAAAGACATTTTCTTTTTCAGAAAAACTCTAAGAATCTAATTTATTATTTTTTCTTGTCAGACATGTTATAGGCTACAGCAATACGAATAAGATCTTTTAAAGCAGATTCGTTAATCTTTTCGCCTTCATGAATATCAATTGCACGTCTTACATTACCATCAAGACTAGCATTGAATATGCTTTTTTCATCCTTCAAAAAAGCACCTTTTGCAAAAGTGATTTTTACAATGCTTTTGTATGTTTCACCAGTGCAGACAAGTCCATCATGTGACCATACAGGAATACTCCACTTCCATTCCTCGACGATTTTAGGATCCGCGTTATGAATTATTTTACGAATGTTGGCTAGCATTTTTCCGCGCCAGTCGTCAAGTTCTGCGATGCGTTCGCTGATTAGTTCAGATGCCGGTTTGTCAGGTTTTGGATTTGACTTTTTCATTGCCTTGCACACATTCTACGAAATTAGAGTTTAACAATATTACTACAAAGATATACAATCTGTGAAGAAAAAATCTATCTCAAACATAATTGTCAATTGTACCCTCACGTAGAGGTTGTGCATCATATCCCATTTTGACAAGGTCTGAAGCAAACTCATCGACAAATCCATGCACCGTGTATATTTTTTCAGGATTACACTTTTTCACCAAATTAATCAATTCCGCATAATCACAATGATCACTTAGTGGAATGGAATAATCATGACCACGTGCAAAGGAAAACCTAGAAGATTGTGCCCATCCACTAAATCCAATTGTTATTGCATCATACTTGGACTTCATGTGTTTGACAAAAGCATTTTTCCCACTCATGTTTGGTGCAATCATGAGCCAAGGTTTTTTCTCAAGAAGCCCCTGTGATTCGGCTTCAGTGTGGCCAATTGATTCATTGAGTGGCACACCAAATTGTCTGTACAAGTCATTGACTTTTTTTACAGAATCATGATAGTATGGCTGCCAATGTGAGAACAAGTGGGACAAAATCTGGGCTTTTCCAAGCTCATATCCAAGCAAGATAACAGGTTTTCCTTTTCCATAAAGTTCTGAAATGATTTCATTTACCCGCTTTACAGTATCATCAATTGTAGGAAATACATATTCGGGCATACCAAATGTACATTCAGTGATTAGTGTTTTGCACTTGGGAACAGTTGCACCTTTCATGAATCCCCGGTCACGAATTGAAATATCTCCGGTATAGAACACATCATCAAACAAGAGCCCCTTTGCCCCTAGTATGTGGCCTGCATCAATCATTGAAAAATTCTCATATTCTTCAACATAGTTTTCAATCACATAGCCTCTAAGTTTTGCAATTTCGCTTGTCTGCTTGGAAGCAATGAGTATTCCATGTCCTTTCTGATTGTGCAAGTGGTCAAGGTGTGCGTGTGACACAAAGCTAATTCCGTCTCCTGTTCCACGTTTTGGATCAAGATGAACTGTCTTGTCACCATACATTACTGCAATTCCATTTGATGTCATCTTTACCTTTGAAGTCAATTTGAGATTTGTGCCCATCAGATTGGATATAAATTGCAAGATTAATCCGGCACAACATCTGGTATAACAGATTAAACACTCGATCTGCCACGTTTGAATTAAAATTAGTAAAGTGTTTATTCACATAAAACTAAAATCACATCATGCAAAATCTTGCCATCTTGATCTCAGGCAGAGGAAGCAATATGGAAAATATCTTAAAGGCTATTAAAAAAAATAAAATTCCAATCAAGCCAGTCATAGTAATTTCAAACAAACCAGATGCCAAAGGACTTGCCATAGCCCAAAAGCTAGGTGTAAAAACAGAGATTGTGGAAAGTGATGGTCCCAAGGGAGGAAACTGGGAGTATGACTCTAAACTTGTATCAATTCTTGAAAAATACGGGGTAACTCCACAAAACGGTCTCATCTGCCTTGCAGGATTTATGAGAATAATGAGTCCGGAATTTATCAGACACTACAAGGGCAGAATACTGAACATACATCCTGCCATATTACCATCATTTCCAGGATTACATTCACAAAGACAGGCACTTGAATACGGAGTAAAATATTCAGGATGTACGGTCCACTTTGTAGATGAAGGAGTGGACACAGGACCCATCATTTTACAATCAGTTGTAAAGATAAAAGATAATGATACAGAAGAAAGTATTTCTAAAAAAATTCTCAAGCAGGAACACAAGATATACCCAAAGGCAGTAAAGCTCTTTGCCAAGGGAAAGATAAAGATAGTTGGAAGAAAAACTGTAATTTCCTAGGTGTCAGGTCCACCAAAAAAATACATGACAACAAGTTCTTTTTTATTCCCATGAAATTTGTGTGGTATTTTTTGTGCAACAAAATATGACATACCTTCTGAAATTGGATAATCTTTTCCATTGATTTCAAGAAAGCCGTCGCCTTTTACAACATAATAAACTTCATCACTTGCATGCGGCTCTTGTGTATCTTCATCACCGGGTCCAAGTCGCAAAATCCCGGCTGCAATATTTTCCTTGTTTAGAAACGTATGAAAGTATGTATCACTTTTTGCAATTTTTTTCACATATTCGTTTGTATCAAATGTTATTTTCAATGATACCACTACAAACGAGTGGTTAATGATTTTAACTAAAACCATATCTACTTGACAGGTAAAATTTCCAAAGATTAAATATCCAAAAAATCATTCAAGGTTGTTTGACTGGACAGAAAATAGATGGTATTGCAGTGGCATCATCTGTTAAAGATAGAGTACGACTAGCTGTCAAGGAACTGTCAAGTGATGGCATAGTACCATGTCTTGCCACAGTCCTAGTAGGTGACGATCCAGCTTCTGCCACATATGTAAAAAACAAACAAAAGGCATGTGCAGATGTTGGCATAATTACAAAGGACCACAAACTTCCTGCCACCTTTTCTCAAAAAGAGATGAATTCCTTGGTAAATCTATTAAACAATGATGAGACAGTTCATGGAATCCTAGTCCAACTTCCATTACCAAGTCAACTAGACGATTTTACAACAACTTCTAGAATATCACCCATAAAGGATGTTGACGGATTAACACCCTACAACATTGGCCTTTTGACATCAGGGAGATCAATTCTGAAACCTTGTACTCCATCTGGAATAATGGAGTTGTTTGAATATTACAAGATAGACCTAGAAGGAAAAAATGTAGTTATAATAAATCGAAGTAATTTAGTAGGAAAACCACTCTACAATCTCATGCTTGAAAAAAATGCCACTGTGACAACATGTCACTCTAGAACAAAAAATCTCAAAGAACACTGTCTTGATGCAGATATCATAGTTACTGCAATAGGTGATAGATCAAAGTTCATCTTGACAGAAGACATGGTAAAAGAAGGTGCAGTTGTAATAGATGTAGGCACTGCAAGATTGGAAGGAAAACTAGTAGGAGATGTAGATTATGACAATGTCATCAAAAGAGCATCATATGTTACGCCAGTACCAGGCGGAGTAGGGCCAATGACAATAGCGATGCTTTTAAAAAACACCGTAACAGCTGCATCAATTAGTAAAGAATTTGTCCAACCCAGTTGAAAAATCAAGACTACGCAAACAGATGTTAGATGCTCGAGATGAACTCTCGCTTGATTTTATAAAAATTGCAAGTAACAAGATCCGGGACAATCTAAGAAAAATTGATTTTTACAGACAAGCCCAGTCAATTGGTACGTATTATTCAATAGGAAGTGAGGTGCAGACACATGATCTACTGCACGAGTTTCTCAGCCAAGGAAAAGAAGTTGCATTACCACGAGTGGACAAGAACGATCTAGTCTTCAAAAAAATTTCAAGTATATCAGATCTTGAACTTGGTAGTTTTGGAGTAATGGAACCCAAGGAAAAATGTGAAACAATCAAAAAACTTGATGTTATCATAGTACCTGCAATTGCACTTACTCGTGAAGGATACAGGTTAGGATATGGCTTTGGATTCTATGACAGGTATCTGCACGGCAAAAAATCAAAGAAAATTGGCTTGACATATTCAAAACACGTGTTAAAGTCATTTCCCCAAGATGACCACGATGTAAAAATGGACTGTATAGTAACAGAAGATTCGGTTATTTACGTCAAGTAAAAAGAGTAAGCCCCCTTTTCATATCTAGAAAATCCGTTATAACTAGAAATGATGGACGTTATGATTTGTTGGAAAGTCTTTATCTAAAATTGACAATGATATAGGTGAAGTTTTTTGCATAAAATCGATTTCATAAACCAATACATCTTGATCTAGAGGGGATAACTTGCTTACATCAGTTACGTAAAATGTAGACTTGAATGATCTAGTTGATTTCTCCTTTTTTAAAACTAGTGCGTCAAGTTGTCTTACTAGACTATTTAGATCAATCCCTTCTGAGTGCAAGCATCGGAGACAGTCGGGATGCCTTCCAAGCAGGATACACACCTGCAATGACGCTAAGTGTCAGAGAAAGCGCCCACACCTTGACAAGATCCCCAAGTAGATATACTGGCTGAATATGAGTTGGAGATCCCCCCGTAGAAGACTGAATGGCCATCATCATACTCAAGAGATAGCCCGAACCTATCCCAATTGCAAGACCAAGACTAGCACCTATTATTCCAATCAAAATGGCTTCAATCAAAAATAATACTAGTATGTCAGTGTTCTGAGCTCCTATAGCTTTCATTGTGCCAATTTCGCGTATCCTGTCACCAACCGAGTTGTAAAGGGTTGTAACAATCCCCACCGTTCCTACTACAAGGGCAATTATGCCAACCATCAAGATGAATGCGTTGTTTCCGCTTGCGGCTTGTTCTCGTACTGCCATGGCTGCTTGCGGAGTGTTAAGTCCAATAGTTTGACCATACTGAGATATCATCTCTTGTTGTACTGTATCTACATAATCTGGAGATGCCGCCATGATATACACTGTATCATACTTGTATGATTTTTGCATTAGTTGATTTGCCGCATCTGGGTTTATGAAAATGGAGTTGTCGGTATATGTATCACCGGTTGGCTTGATAATTGCCCTTACAATAAAGTTCTTTACGTTTTGCACTTGTTTTCCTGCGGCATTTGCATATGTATAGGTCAGCTTTACAGTTTGACCCAAAGTTACAAAAGGTGTAGCCGCGCCAGGAGGATTTACGATAGTATCTCCAACAATTACTGCAGCACGATCTGTGGGGTTGAAATATGAACCATTTACATATTGTAAGTTAGGTACCTTTACTTGCAATTTTGTAAGATCCATACCACTAAGTGTCACGCGTTGTGTATTACCTTCTGTATCCATCTCTACTGAGCCTGAGAATTTTGGTATCACATCAATTACATACGGAAGTAGCTTTATTCTGTTTACAATTACATTGTTTATGATAAGAGAGGCTGCTAGAAGACCCAGAATGATACGAATGTAGTCCTGAACTTGCAAATATTAAATTTGCAGCAAGTGAGTCAAACTGTGTTTCTAGAAAAGCAGATTGGCCCGCACTGAGACCATTTAACACAACCACTAGACTGCTTCCAAGCACAACCATTAGAACTGTCAAGATGGTTCTTACTTTTTTATCCACAAGTGCGTCAAAGGCTAAGGAAAAACTGTCGTTTAGGCGCATAATACAACTACACGGATATTTTCGTCAAGAACACAGATAAATCCCGTGGTACATTCTCAAAACATGATATCATCCTGAAATTAGTTCACCCACTAACTAGTACAATAAGATCACATTGTGAATGGAATAGTGGACAATACTACCAATCAATAAAAAAGGTATTTTGAATATTGAAAATTGTTGAGTTTTCAAAATATACTATTATTCAGTCTTTAAACTTTAAAAAACTGGAGTAGGTTTTCACAGTAAGATTCTTTCAAAACCAGAGCCT
Organism: uncultured Nitrososphaerota archaeon; assembly: GCA_963716995.1. Taxonomy (GTDB): domain Archaea; phylum Thermoproteota; class Nitrososphaeria; order Nitrososphaerales; family Nitrosopumilaceae; genus Nitrosotalea. The sequence goes on along the minus strand of CAVQVB010000007.1, from coordinate 220,157 downwards.
ACACATGTCTCTCGCTTTTCATTGTTTTATTCCCAATCTTTTTTCTTTTTGTTATTTACTATTTTATGACATTTAACGTGCACTACCTTTAGATTTGCATTGTTGTAGTTGAAAGAATTTCCATCATTATAATAAATATCATATTCTTCATCATCTATTATCTGTCGTTTACAACCATCACATAGGAAATTCTGACTACGTGCGACCTTTATTTTTGTAGGACGTGTGAGTCTTTTTCGTGTTTTATTATTTCCAGAAAAGATAGACAAATCATACAATGATATATTTTGTAATTATTAAGATCTTTCCAACAAATCATAACTTGTGTAATTACCTAGTAGATTGAATTTTCGTGCCCAATAGAAAGACTTGACCTTTTCATTTACGCCAAGTAAGACCTTTTTTGCCAATATCTGTTCTACAATACTTTGAGCGCCAATTTATTTTCCCCACCCGCAAGTATGCGTTTGCAATTGCAGTCTCAAGTGTCTCCCCAACTGCAGTCACACCAAGTACTCTACCACCACTTGTCAAAATTTTCCCATTCTCATTTTTGGTTCCAGAATGAAAGACCTGAGAGTTTGGAGTCAAATCATCAAGACCCAATATTTCTTCACCTGTAGGATACGATTCTGGATATCCTTTTGATGCAAGTATTACACATACTGCACTGTGTTTTTTCCAAGACATGAGAGGCAAAGAAGACAGAGTGCCATCGATGCTTGCTTGAATATACTCGAACAAATCAGAATCCATGCGCATCATTATTGGTTGACATTCAGGGTCTCCCATTCTTGCATTAAACTCCAAGACATATGGCTTGCCATCTTTTAGCATTATTCCAGCATACAAAAATCCCTTGAATACAATTCCTTCTTTTTTCATACACGCAATTGTTTTTTCAATAACATTTTTTTGAATTTCATTTGCAGTAGAATCATCAATCACAGGAGTTGGAGAATACGTCCCCATTCCACCAGTGTTTGGTCCCTTGTCATCATCATAGATTCTCTTATGATCTTGGCTTGTGGCCATAGAATATGCAGTGTTTCCATCAGAGAGTGCAATAAAAGAGGCCTCTACTCCATCGATTCTTTCTTCCAAAATAATTCTCGAACCAGCATTACCAAAATTTTTCTGGACAAGTATCTTGTTGATTGCATCAACTGCTTCAGAAGAGTCATTGCATACAATCACACCCTTTCCAGCAGCAAGACCATCTGCTTTTACAACCAACGGATAATCAACAGATTTTGCAAATTCAATTGCTTTTGTTGGATCGTCAAAGACTTCAAATCGTGCAGTAAGGATGCCATTTCTTTTCATGAAATTTTTTGCCCAAATCTTGCTTGATTCAAGTTGTGCAGCATTTTTGGTAGGACCAAATACACGTAATCCTTTTTTTACAAATTCGTCAACTATACCATTTGATAAAGGAACTTCAGGGCCTACAACTGTTACACAGTCATTCTCTTTTGCAAATTTGGCAAGACCTTCAATATCATCAGAAGAAATATTCACATTATTTTGTGTGCCTCCGTTTCCAGGGGCAAAGTAAATTTTATCCACTTTTGGACTCTGTGCAAGTCTTCCAACCCATGGCATGCTCACGTCCGCCAGAGCCTACAACCAAAACGTTGACCAACGCTTTCGGCTTGAATCATGAGGTATATAATCCAAAGATCAATTTTAGAAATATTCATTAAAGCACAAGACAGACGAGATTCATTGACTCAAGTAGATTCAACAAAATCAGTCTATCTTTTCACACATGGTAGAAGAGATTTGGAAACAGCTGCAACAGATGCACTTGTTGCAAATGGCTTTACAAAAGAAAAGATAGTTTCTGCAAAACCAGACGCAGTAGGAAATGTAGGTGATTACATGGCAATGCTTTGGATGCCACCGACTCCTGATCAAATAAAGATCCAAAAAATAACAAAGGTAGAAGAAGTCAAAGCAGAAGGCATGATTGGACTCTGGAAAGGAGTTTCAAAGGAAGACCTTTTCGCAATACCTCTAAAATAAACTACAAATTATTTTTTTATATCATCAGATTTATTTTTATTAAATTAAATCACAGCATATCTTGCACAAGTGCAGAGATAAAACTCTCAAACTCGGAATCTTGAAACGTTATAGTCTCAACTTTGTCTTGTTTTATTGCAGATTCAACTGCTTGCAAGTGATAGCATTGTCGCCCCTTTTCCATGGCGTTATAGTAATAATCCTCACATGAACAATATCCCAGATCAGAATCAAGCCAGTGTTCATTGTCTTTTCCAACCACAGTCCAAATCTTTCTGTTGCTTGGCTCAAACAAGTGCAGTTTCACACCATTTGATGATACAATGGAATCAACATTTCCAGACTCTTTCACAAGAATTTAATTGAAAAAAGAGAGGTATATCTTTGATGGTTAAAACAAGAATTGTTCCTTCACAACCTGCATTAGTTTTAGAAGATACACAACGATTTCTTGTTGTAACAGATTTGCACATTGGATTTGAGATTGGCATGATCTCAAATGACATAAATGTCAGGCCAGAAGGCATGATTGAAGAAATCCACTCTACTCTTGATTCCTTGATAAAATCTGAAAAACCTGACAGCCTCATCATACTTGGAGACATAAAATCAGGCATAGATTCCATCTCAAAGATAGAATGGCAGACAGTGCCAATGTTTTTTGAGATTGGAAAAAGGATCAATACGTTAGTTGTTCCAGGGAACCACGACGGAAACTTGGCTAGACTAATTCCAGATTATGTATCCATGACCGGCCCATCAGGTCTAGTCATAGGAGATACATTACTGACACATGGTCATGTCATGCCGTCTGAGAACTTTTCTCAAGTAGATAGAATAGTGATGGGTCATCTCCATCCAGTATATTTTCAAGAAGGCTCTGTACTTGATGGACAGCGACTATGGGTGTCAATCAAGACCAAAAAGCAAAATATTTTTCCATCAACCAAAGGAGATTTGGAGATAATAATTGTGCCATCCTTTAACAAGTATTTTTATGCAACACACAAACGGTATCACAAAAAATCAATCTCACCAATACTTGAGAGAATCAAGGAAGACAATTCTGCAAAGGTTGTTACACTTGATGGTTCCATAATTGGAGACGAGTCAATACTCAAAAATATAATTTAGTCCACTTTTTCATATGGTTCTAATGGTTTTTTTGTAGTATCATTGTGTTGTAACCATTCTAACGTCTTTGCAAAAGAATCTGCAAGCTCTGTTGTTATCAACACTGGAATTCCAAGCTCTACTGCTTTTCTTCTTATTTGGTATTCATCATAAAGCATGCCAACATATTTTTCAAGTGTAGAGGTACTTGGCACATTTATGATAAAATCAATCTTTTTCTCATATAGCAAATCTGCAATGTTTGGTTTTCTCTGCGGCTCACTTATTTTATAGACAACTTCAACATCTCCTATTCTTTTATCTGACAAGAATTCTGCAGTGTGTTCAGTTGCAAGTAGCTTGTATCCAAGGCCTTTTAGTAACAATGCAGTCTGGAGTAGTTTTTCCTTGTTCTCAGATCCACCTGCACTAATGAGCACAGAGCCCTGTTTTGGCAATGAATATCCCACAGATGTCAAGCCTTTTGCAAGTGCATCATAGAAACTCTCTCCAAAGCAAGCAGCCTCTCCAGTAGATTGCATCTCTACACCTAGTATGATATCAGCCCCATCAAGTTGCATAAAGGAAAACTGGGGAACTTTTATTCCGTAATGATGTATCTTACGCCATCTATCCTTTGCAACAATTGGCAATGGTTTTCCAAGCACCGCACGTGCTGCCAGATTGATAAGATTCATCTTGACAAATTTTGAGACAAATGGCATAGAGCGAGAGGCTCTGATGTTAAGTTCTATGACATAGACCTGGTCTTGATTTATCAAAAACTGCAGGTTAAACGGACCCTTGATTTTAAATGCAACTCCAACTTTTTTTGTATAATCAAGTATTGTATCAACTACCTTGTTGTTCAGAGTCCATGGCGGAATGCACATCATGGAATCACCAGAGTGGACACCTGCACCTTCAATGTGTTCAATCACTGCACCAATTACCACATTTTCTCCATCTCCCACACCATCAACTTCTGCTTCAAGTGAATTTAGCATGAATTTTGTTATGACAACAGGATAGTCAGGGGATACGTTTGTTGCTTCTGCAAGATATTTTTTGAGTTGTGTTTCAGACCAAACAACTTTCATTGCAGCCCCACTTAGCACGTAAGACGGCCTTACAAGAACAGGATAACCAACTTTAATTGCAAACTTTTTGGCATCAACAAGACTTGAAAATGCCTGCCATGGAGGTTGTCTAATATTTAGCTCATCAAGCACCTTGCTAAAGATTGAACGATTCTCAGCCCTATCAATGTCTTCAAATGATGTTCCAATTATTTTTATTCCATTTTGTGCAAGTTTTGGAGTAAGATTGTTTGCAGTCTGTCCTCCCACTGCTGTAACAATACCATCTAGTTTTTCAAAATCTGCAATATCTAGTACTCGCTCTAGTGTTAATTCTTCAAAATATAACCTGTCACAGATATCATAATCAGTTGATACTGTTTCAGGGTTGCAATTTATTACAGATACTTCTTTTACACCATTTTCTTTTAGGCCCCACACCATGTTTACAGTGCCCCAGTCAAACTCTACACTGCTTCCAATTCTATATGGACCTGCACCAAGCACTGCAATTTTCTGAGCATCAGATGTTACCTCAAAGTCGTTGACCTTTCCACCATATGTAAGATACAGATAGTTTGTTTTTGCAGGCCATTCTGCTGCCAGGGTATCAATTCGCTTTACTACAGGCGTGATTCCTGCATCTTTTCTTATTTTTCTAACTTCAAGATCCTCTTTTCCAACCAGTCTTCCAATCTGTTTGTCAGAGAATCCAAGTTGCTTTGCTTCACGTAGTAACGCATTGTCAAGTCCAGTAGATTCTTTGAGTCTTTTCTCCATTTTTACAATATTTTCAATTTTTTCAATAAACCATGGGTCAATTACAGAAAGTTTGTAGATTTGCTCAACTGACATTCCCTGTCGTAGTGCTTCTGCCACATAGTACAGGACATGGTCATCAGACTTTTGTAGTTTGTTTTCAATCTCTTCAATATCATATTTTTTATCAGAATTACGATTTGCAACAAGTCCATCATTTCCAATCTCAAGCATTCGTATTGCTTTTTGCAGTGATTCTTCAAAGCATCTGCCAACTCCCATGACTTCACCAACTGATTTCATTGTAGGACCCAAGTTGCGATTTGCAAGCTCAAACTTGCTAAAGTCCCATCTTGGATGTTTGCATACAATATAATCAAGAGACGGCTCAAAGCATGCAGTTGTGGTCTTTGTGATACGGTTTACAAGTTCTGGTAGAGTGTGGCCCATTACAATTTTTGCAGCCATGTATGCAATAGGATATCCAGTTGCTTTGCTTGCAAGAGCAGAAGAGCGAGAAAGTCTAGGATTCATTTCTATTGCAACATACTTGTCAGAGTACGGATCTAGTGCAAACTGGACATTGCATTCTCCAACAATTCCAACATGTTTTGCAGCACGCAATGATGCAGAGCGCAACATCTGATATTCATAATTGTCAAGTGTCTGAGATGGTGCAACTACAATATTGTCTCCAGTATGTACCCGCATCGATAGAACATTTTCCATGTTACATATGATTACATTATTTCCAGTATAGTCTGCCATGACTTCATATTCAATTTGTTTCCAGTGTCCAATGTATTCTTCAATTAATACCTGTCCGACAAGACTTGCATTAAGACCCCTTGTTACAATTTCATGGAGTTCAATTTCGTTGTGTGCAACTCCTCCACCTTTTCCTCCAAGTGTATATGCAACACGTATGATTACAGGATAACCAATATCTTTTGCAACTTTGGTTGCCTCTTCAAAGTTATAGACAGTCCTACTTTTTAGTACAGGTACATTGCATGCAATCATGGAATCCTTGAAGAGTTGTCTGTCTTCAGTGGCCTGTATTCCCTTTATCTGAGTTCCAAGTACCTTTACGCCATATTTTTTGAGAACATCAAGTTCATCCAGTTTTACTCCACAGTTGAGCGCAGTTTGGCCTCCAAAGCCAAGCATTAGACCATCAGGCCTCTCTGCTTCTATGATAGATTCTACATATTGTGGATTTACTGGAATAGAGTAAACCTTGTCTGCAAATCTTGTATCAGTCTGTATTGTTGCAATGTTTGGATTTACAAGAACACTCTTGATTCCTTCTTCCTGGATGGCTTTGAGGCATTGGCTACCGGAGTAGTCGAATTGACGGTCATTTTGTGACTTTCGCCTGCTTCTCCGATTTTAATTGCCCCACTGCCAAGAACTAGAATCTTCTTTAACGACTCATCTTTTGGCATTGTCCTCCCCTATGAGTTTCTTGAGCTCTTCAAAAATAAACATGCAATCAAAAGGTCCAGGTGATGCTTCTGGGTGAAATTGTACGGCAATTATTTTATTTTGTTTGTGTTTTATTCCTTCTACTGTTTTATCATCAGCATTTGTAAACCATAATTTAAAATCAGTATTTTTTAGCGAGTCTGGGTCAATACAGTATCCATGATTCTGACTTGTTACATAGACTTGGTTGTTGTCAAGATTAATGCAAGACTTGTTTTGTCCTCGATGACCATACTTTAGCTTGTATGTACTTGCACCACCAGCTAGTCCCAGTATTTGTGCACCAAGACAAATTCCTAATGTTGGAATATTTTTTTCAATTGCTTGTTTTGCAGTTGTCATTGTTTCAGCACACTTGATTGGATCACCTGGTCCATTTGAAAATATTATTCCCTTTGGATTGTATGACATGATTTTTTCAAGCGAATAGTTCCACGGAACTTTGATTACCTTGTATCCAAGACTACGAACATTTCGCAATATCGAATTTTTTACTCCAGTATCAATTACTACAATTGATTCAGATTCAGAGCCAAATGTCTGTGGTTCTTTTATTGATACAGTATTCATAAATTCCTCGTCGTTGTATTTTTTAGCAGACTCTAGTTTCTTTTTGATTTCTGTACATCAATTGGAGTATCAGATACCACAAGTGCTGCCATCATTACTCCACTTGTTCGAAGTTTTATTGTAAGCTCCCTTGTATCAATTCCTGAAATTCCAGGGATTTTTTCATTGTAAAGCCATTCATCCAAGAGTCAGGGACATATTCCAGTGGCTTGCAGTAAGAGATAATTCGTGTACCACAAGACCTCGTGCCTGGATTATCTCAGACTCGAGATTCTTTCGTATACCATCTGAGTCTTTTACAGTAGGGTCAGGAACGCCATAGTTTCCAACAAGAGGATAGGTAAGTGTCAGAATCTGCCCGCTGTACGACGGGTCAGTTAGTGCCTCAACATATCCAGTCATTCCAGTATTGAATACTGCCTCACCAAACGCTACAGTAGAATAGCCAAAACCCATCCCTTCAAAAACAGTCCCGTCTTCTAAAATCAACATACCAAACTTGTTTGCATGTTTGGCTTTTTTTATTGGAATCCTTGAAACCCTCTGCATGTGGATTTTAATAGAGATTTAAATTTTATGGCGATCTAAATTTCAAAATTCCAGACTAGAAAATATCCAATAGAAAATATTTAGAAAAATAAATTTAGAGTGCCTTGAACTGTTCAGTCCACTTGTAGTATGCCCTAATCATTTCCATACTTACACTTGGTTTTCTTCTTGAAATGATTTCCTTAAAGTCTGCAGTTGTCAGTATACGTGGTTGTGATTTTGGCTCTCCCAATACTTCTTCTCCAAAGTTTGGAGAGTGGAACAAATCATTTACAACCATCAACTGTGCAGACTGACAAATGTCTTTTACATCAGATGCACTATACCCATCTGCCAATTTTGCAAGCTCCATTGATTTTACCTTGTCATCTTTGTGTAATTGAGACGTATAGAGTTCAAAGAGACTCTCTCTTGCCTCAACAGATGGAAGTGAGACATAGACTCTCTTGGTAAATCTTCTAAGAAATGGCCAGTCAAGACTCCATGGCTTGTTTGTTGCACCAATGACATAGAGTTTGAGGTCTTTTCCTTTACCGTTTATTCCGTCCATTTCAGTCAAGAATTGGTTTTTGACACGAATCTCTCCACCAATCTCACTGTTACGGTTACCAAGAAGTGAATCTACTTCATCAATGAATAGTATAACTGGAAGTCCTTCTTTTTCTGCCAAGCCTCTTGCCATCTGGAAAAGTTTTGAAACATTTTTCTCTGCTTCACCTAACCACTTGCTCATCATAGATGCTGCATCTACGTTGATAAAATAACCATCAATCTCATTTGCAGTAGCTGCTGCAATGACTGTCTTTCCACATCCCGGAGGACCATAAAGCAAGATTCCTCTTGGCCATCCAAGTGGAAACAGGTCTGGTCTTTTTGCAGGATATACAATTGATTCTCGTAAAGCATTCTTTGCATCATCTAAGACCAATAACTTCTTCCCATGTTACATTTGGTTTTTCTTTCATGATGAGCGAATCTAGTTCATTTTTGGTAAGAGATTGTTTTTGTTCTTCAGGAGTTGCCTTTGGATCTACTGCTGGTTCCAATTCTACATTGTTCATCTGTAATGCCTTGATGCGATTCTGATATGCTGCAGTTCTCTCTTGGTATACTCGATTTAGTTTATTTTCAGGATAAAGTTGGATTAGTTTAACAAGTGATTCAATTGCTCTCTGATAGTTTGCAATTGCCATTCCTCGTGCACCTTGGGAATCAAGTTTTATTGCTTCTGCCGCAAATTTGCTTGCACTATTTTCTAATTCTTGTGGGGCTAGACTCATAATATCATCAACTATATCTCGACTGCAGTTCTTTCAAGGTAATCACCGGTGTTAACTCGTCTAGAAGAATTTGTTAAATTAATTGCACCAACATCTTTGCTTTGGAATTTCAGCCTCCACAGGCACCATTTTCACAGGTTCCACAATTGGAGCAAGTGTATCCAAAAGTGATGGAATCTTGAAATCATCAATCTTGGTTTGAGACTCTTTTTGGAATACAAGATTTCCAATCACATCATCATGCAGTGTCTGAATCTGACGCAAGTGCAAACTCTGCAGATATGACCAAGTCTTCAAGTTCATCTTTCATGCCATTAACAGAATTTGCGGCATGTAGTACAATTCCAACAAATTCCTGCAAAAATGACTTGATTTCCTGTTTATCTTGATATTTTGTGAGTAAATATTCAGCAGCATGCATGACTTGCCTTATGTCTTTTAGTTCCTCAACAGAGAGAGTCTCAATAAAGGTATCATTTTCGTCCTTGTCTTTTTGAGATATCTTTAGTTCAATCTTGGAAGAAAGTGTCTTATCTTGTCCAAATGTCCAGACAAGTCAGATTGACCATCACTCTTTGTGAAATTAAGCATGTTCCAAACCTTACCAGAAATCTAGATTAGGGAACTGCTTGCATATTTTAGAGTCAGCGATTAATTTAGCTTCATCCAAGAGCCTGCTTGAGACTTCGTTTGCTTTAGCAAAGTCAAGAGTTGTGCTTCCCAAGTGTGCTGCATCTATGATTATTCCACCCAGTAATAGAGACAACTCACCTAACTGAAAATCCATTGCAGGCATTAGTGCCAATAGTTTAGACCTAATTGTTCTGACAACAGATATCGTAGGAGACAAGACAGTAGGTACATTTCCAAGACCAACTATACAATCAAGGCTTCTTCTTATCTGTCTAAGAGATTCTATAGTATAGGAAAGTTCCTGTTCATATCGGACTTGTTTTTCAAGTGTAGCAAGTGATGTGCAATCATTGTCAAGTCGCTTGTACAAGTCCAAATTATTTTGATTTACATCATGTCGATGTTGTGCGAGAATATCAAGTAGACCATCCACAATCTCAGTTGCATAGTCAATTCTTGGCTTTATTGTACTTGCACGTACAAGATGGCTTTTACTTTCATTCTCGATTACCCATTTTGATTGATTTATCATCCCAGCATGAAACCTGACTTTGTACTTATACGGTCCTTGTTACATCATATAGTGTCACCATGGTAACACAGGCAGACAGATACAGCTTAGTATTTTTTCGAATCTTTGTTCAATGAATTTAGCTATTCAGTTTACCTTTCAACTTGATAATTCCACTCATGGTCAAAGGTCAAGATCTAGCCGTAAGCCTTGAAGAGTTTGGGTTGAGCAAATACGAAGCCCAAGCCTATGTCACGCTCATTACAAAAGGTACAATTTCTGCAGGCGAGCTTGCATACTATTCCAACCTACCAAGAACCAAGGTTTATCCAACTCTACTAAAACTTGAACGAAAAAAGATAGCAATAATATCAAAAAGCAAACCAATCATGTGTACTGCCATTGCACCAGAAGATGCTTTTGATGAAATCATCCAAGAGCAGATTAATCGAGTAAATGCAATGAACAGTCTAATTACAAAATTAAAACAACTAAGTGAAGACAGCAAAAAAGCAAGAGGCTCAGAAGAGCAGAGATATTTCCACTTGGCTGCAAATTATGTATTCAAACAACTACAAACAATGATAGAAGGCTCCAAGACATCAATACACATTGTCATTGATTCATGGGGACTCAATTTATTGTCACAATGCAAAGAAGTTCTCCTCCATGCATTACGAAAAGATATCGATATCAAAATGGTCATTCCTCCAAGTCTTGTAGGTTCTGAGACATTCCATGGACTGCCAGCAGGAATCAAGATAAAAACATCAGACATTGCACAAAATATTTTCATCTTTCGATGATTCTGAAATTCTCATGATAAACAGCAACAATGGAAAAGGTGCAATATTTCACTCAAATGATGTATTGGGAACTAATCAAGTCAAGTCATTTGATCAAATATGGAAAAATGGAATCAAGATAAGCAATCTAGGTGACATGACAAAAAGTGATGCTCAAGAGACACTAAAAGCAATCCAGTTGATAACACAAAATGGATTAGGCTATGTTTTGAATTCCATGATAAACTCAAAGAATAAGGCAGTAGACATTTTGAATTTCTTGAATAAAAATGGAATTGATCTTGAATCAAAGACACTTGATGAAATAATATCACTTGTAGATTCTACACTTGACATAACATGTTCTGGCCATCTACGTTACGAACCTAATGCAAATCATTTTGTAATTGAATCCAAACTCAACAGCGGTCACTCGATTCCATGGGCATTATTGCTTGAAGGATATCTAAACAAAAAAGGAATCAAGACCAAAATGATTTACAATGACCATGTACACAGTGGTGAGCGAATTCACATCAAGGTAGATTCTAAAATCAGTGTGACTTCATAGACAATAGAAATCAAATCTCATGCACCATAAGACACATACCTATATAGCATACCTACATAGTTTATGGAAATATGACTAGCACAACAGTCAAAGCGTTAACCGCTACAACCCTGTTTGCTCTAATTGCTACAGTGTTAGTGTCAATTACACCAGCATATGCAATTAATGGACATGGTGTGTCGTATGGTCCTGAATTCGGAGGAGGAAATCTTGTGCAATATTCAGATGGTCTTCAGATCAACGGAAAATCAATAGACATATCCAAATATTCGCAGACAATTTCAACCCAAACACTATACGTAAATGATGTTTCAGACATCGTTTTGAAGATATATCATCACGATGGTCCACAGAACATCCAACACGTGATAGTATTCATGAACCTAAACGGTAACAATCCACAATCATACCAGAGCAATACAAGAATAGAATTCGATAAAACAAATGGCGTATCTGTAGTAGATCCAAACAATGTATTCAAGAGCGTAACTGCAAAAGCTACCTATGATGCAAGACTTCATGTATCTTGACTTTAAGGTAGTTCCAAAGAATACAATGAATACAACGGACTTGATAGTAAGAGCATGGGACAATAACTTGTCATCAGGACAGGTAGTAATTCTCAATGCAATCAAAATTGGATACATACCGACAACATTTGCAAGTATGCCACAATAGACTCACAGAATACAGATAAATCATTTTTATTTTTCATTTTTTAACGATTGTACCTTTATAATATGATACAGTCCCTCCACCCTTGAATGTCGTTATCAACGGATTTTAATCCAAAAAAAATAGAGGAAGAAGTAAAGAATAGTCTATCAGGACTTGATCTAGAAAAATTAATTTTTGAATCAAGTAACAAGACCAAGAAAACTGCATTCATAGAAGGACCACCAACCATGAATGGAACTCCACATGCTGGACATCTTCGTGGAAGAATAATGAAGGATTTATGGTATAGATACATGACACTACGAGGCTACAAGGTAATTTTCAATGCAGGATGGGATACACAAGGACTTCCCGTTGAATTGCAAGCAGAAAAAGAACTGGGAATTTCAGGAGGCAAATCACAAGTTATCGAATCAATAGGAATTGAAAAAATAGTTGCAGAATGCAAAAAAATTGTTTATAGATTTAATGAGAAATGGGTTGCACTAGACAAGGTTCTAGGCATGTCATTTAACCAACAAAAAGCATACTGGACATACAAAGATGAATACATTGAGCGAGAATGGAAGTATCTCAAAAAGGCTCTTGAGATTGGAATTTTATCCGAGTCGTACAAGGTAGTTGCATACTGTCCCAGTTGTCAGACATCGCTGAGCCATGCTGAGGTAAACCAAGGATATGATACTGTTGTGGACCCATCTCTTTACTACAAAGTCAAACTACATGATGAAGATCTTTATCTGATTGTTTGGACTACGATGCCATTTACTTTGGTTACAGATACAATGGTTGGTCTAAACCCAGATGAAGATTATGTCCATGTTAAAGTTGGAAATGAAACATGGCTTGTTGGAGAAAAAAGATTAGAAGAATTTATGAAAGAAGCAAGAATTGAAGAGTATTCAGTAACCAAGACCGTAAAAGGTTCTACCCTAGAAGGAAAAAAATACATCCACCCACTATTGTCTGAAATTCCAGGACTGGAAGAATTTTCAAAATCATCCAAGTTTCACATTGCAGTTGCAGAAAATTTTGTTGACATTCAAACAGGAAGTGGTTTGGTTCATCTCTCTCCTGCAAACGGAGAAGAAGATTTTGAGATTGCATCAAAAAGAGCAATACCAATTTTTAATCCAATAAATGACGAAGCCAAATTCACAGAACAAGCCGGAGTATATGCAGGATTATTTGTAAGAGATGCTGATGAAAAAATAGTTAATGCACTAAAGGAAAAAGGTGCACTGGTAAGAATTGGCAAGATAAAACACCAATATCCATTGTGCTGGAGATCACAGCACAAACTATTATGGCTTGCAAGAAGAGGCTTTTTCTATTTTCTTGATAGATTAGGAGACAAGGCAGTACAAGCTGCAGAGAGTGTCGAGTATTTCTTTGAACCCCCAAGAAACAGGTTTTTGGAGATAATAAAAGACAAGCATCCTTGGTGCATCTCAAGGGAACGTATCTGGGGATGTCCTTTACCCATGTGGAACTGCAAAAACTGCAAGCATACCAAGTGGTTCTTCTCAAGAGACGAGATAGTAAAAGCAGCATCTGATCTTCCAGATGGACCAAATTTTGAATTACACAGACCATGGATAGATAACGTATCCATAAAATGTGAAAAGTGTGGAAACAAGATGGAAAGAGAACAATTTGTTTTGGATACATGGCACAACAGCGGTGCTGCACCTTATGCATCACTCTCTGATTCAGATTACAAGGAAAACATTCCAGCACTCTTTTTGACAGAAGGAATAGACCAGACAAGAGGATGGGCATATACACTACTAATTGAAAATGTAATTTTCAACAATGCACCAATTGCACCATTCAAATCATTTTTGTTCCAAGGTCACGTACTTGACAAAAATGGCAACAAGATGAGCAAGAGTAAAGGAAACGTAATGGATGCAATGGAATTACTTGGAGAATATTCAGTTGATTTGATAAGATTGTATTTCATGTGGAAATCAAGTCCGATTGAGCCAATTAATTTTAGCACAGACGAGCTTGTATCAAGACCATATCAGATACTAAGCACTCTGTATCATCTTCATTTGTATTTTAAACAAAATAGTGAATATGACAAGTATGAGAAAACACACAACATACAATGGGCAAAAGACAAGAACTTGCTAAAAGAACCAGAGATTTGGGTTTTATCAAAACTTCAGAAATTAATTTCATCAGTGACAGAATCACAAGACAAGTGTAAATTCCACGAAGCAGCAAGAGCAATAGACGACTATCTGATAAATTCAGTAAGTCAAGTATACATTCCAATCACACGTGAAGAATTGTGGGCAGAAGATGATTCCCAAAAGGAACGAAGATTTGCAATCTATGCAACACTTGCAAAAATATTATCGACCCTTGACATACTGTTGCATCCAATCTGTCCATTTACAACCCAGTATCTGTATGGGGCCATGTTTGCAGAGAAAAAGAACATACTGTTAGAGGACCACCCAACTGTCCAATCTTCGCTTACAAATGACAAAGTCGAAGAGGCATTTGACTTGATGAAAGAGTCAGTCTCTGTTTCTGCTGCAGCAAGAATGAAAGGCAAGCTCAAGAGAAGATGGCCCCTTGACAAGGCAATAATTTGTGTCGAACCAGGCCAAAAGGAAAAACTAGAATCACTTGCAGAGTTGCTGCTTTCTCAGCTTAACGTAGAAAAGTACGAGATTATCGAATTGCAAAAATTAGATGGGCTCGAACTAGTATCAAACTTGCTTCAAAAAGAAATTCCAATTGTTCCAAAGGTTGAACTTGAGAGAAAGAAGATAGGACCAAAAGCAAAACAAGACATGGGAAGACTGTTAGACAAGTTTTCACAGACAGACCCAAGTGTAATTGTAAACAATCTTTTGAAAAACGGTTCCCACACATTTGATCTTGGAGACAATAAAATCGAATTATTAAAAGAAGATTTCATAGTAGGATATTCTGAAAAAGAAGGATTTGCCATGTCAAACCGTGATTCCTTGATTGTATTTATCAGCACAACTAGAAATCGTGAGATGTTGGCAAAGGGTCTGATAAGAGACATTGCAAGAAGATTACAAGTGCTAAGAAAAGAGAGAGGATACACCCCAACTGACATTATAGAATCAGCATACATTTTGGGCCTTGATGAAGAATCATTAGAGATGGCAAAAGAAAAACAATCAGATCTTGCATATTTAGTGAGAGTCAAAAAAATAACATTCGAAGATAGTGCGAAAAACTACAAGGATGAAGATTTGGATGGTCAAAAGATTCGAATCTCCGTTGAGTAGTGCTTCATCCATTGCATTAAATAATAAAAAAATACAACAGATTCTATGCCAAAACAGATAACCCTAGACGGTTGGCTCATCTCACATCTTGCCATTTTACTAAAGAAAGCATCTTCACATGTTGCAAAGACCAAGACTCCACTGGTATTATACAGAAATACGTTAGAAGAGGAGGAAGAGGCATACCAAGAGACAGTTTGCACCATCACAGAAGGGTACATCATAGTGCAGGTAATCACATCGGGTGGAGGCGTAGTTCCAAGTTTTCAGCAGCAATTTGTCTTTACACTAGACGAGTTTCCAAACTGGCTGATGCGAAAAAGCAAAGATTTGTTTCTCCAATCTACAGATACTTTGGAAGAGCAATTCAGTTAGAAGACATTCGCTACTTTCTATATCATAAAATTTCAATTTCATGATAATGAGGCTTAAAAATACCCTTATGAAAAATAATCATAGTTTTGAGGCCCGGGCCAGGCAAGAGGGTGTCATTTGACACTCGGTACCGACCTCAAAACGTTTTCTGTATATCATAATGTGTTACACTATGAAACCTTAGGTGAGGTCGGCATTCTAGTATAATTACATTATGCAGAATATCACATATTGTACTTGACCACCAGTAGCAAATTTTGATCGAGTGAAAATTCATTTCATATGCAATGCTAAACTTTGTTCTAGATCTTGGCAACATTGTTGATTCCTAGTTTGTGTAAAGCCACAACATCAAACAGATTATAAAGACCATAAAAATGAAAAACCACAATGCGTCTACTAGAGTATCAAGCAAAGTCTTTGTTTGCAGAATACAACATTCCAATTCCAAAAGGAATGACATCTACAGATATCGTACAAGGTAGAAAAGATGCAGCAGAACTTGGATTTCCATTTGTAATCAAAGCACAGATGGCAGTAGGAGGAAGAGGAAAGGCTGGTGCAATCCAGAAATGCCAAAACGCAGACGAGTTTGAGCTAAAATATCCAGATATCATGCAAAAGGTGGTCAAAGGAGAAAAGACCAAAGCAATTTTACTTGAAAAAATGGCAGACATCAAAAAAGAACTTTACATTTCACTATTCTTGAACAGAGGTAAAAGATGCTATACAATAATTGCATCAGGAGAGGGTGGCGTTGAAATTGAATCAGTCAAAAATCAAATAATTCATGAAGTTGGATTGGGCAATGTTGATGCCAAGACTGCTGAAGAAGTAGGAAAACAAATGGGACTAAAAGACAAACCATTAACCCAGTTCATTGACATTTTACAAAAATTAGCAAAAATTACAATAGAAAAAGAAGCAGAACTTGCAGAGATTAATCCACTTGCAGTATTAGGAGACGAATCAGTTGTTGCTCTTGATGGCAAGGTCATCATAGATGACAATGCAATGTTCAGACATGACGAATTACGTAAATTCCAAGAAGTCTCTGAACTAGAAGAGAGGGCAGAAAAGAGCGGATTCTCACTTGTAGAACTTGATGGAAATATTGCAGTAGTAGGAAACGGTGCAGGTTTGGTCATGTCTACACTTGACATGTTATCAGACAATGGTGGCAAGCCTGCTTGCTTTTTGGATGTTGGTGGTGGTGCAACCACTGAAACAGTATACGAAGCACTTACTTTGATTAGCAAAATGAAAAAGGTGAAAGGAATTCTAGTAAATCTTTACGGTGGAATTGTCAAGACTACAACAGTTGCAACCGCATTCATCAAAGCATATGAAGACAAGATAATTGATCTTCCAGTCTTTGCAAGAATGTCAGGTGCAGAAGCAGACAAGTCAAAAGAAATGCTCAAGGGTTCAAGAACAAAAATGTTTGACACCATCGAAGAAGCAATAAATGCAGCAGTAATTGAGATGAATAAAAATGGTTGATCTTTTCGAATTATTAATTGGCAAAGAGGGTGACAAGGATTACAAGAAAAAGCCTGTCATCGTACAAGGAATCACAGGCAAGTTTGGTGCATTTCATACACAACAAATGCTAGCATATGGAACAAACATTGTAGCAGGTGTAACACCAGGAAAGGGTGGACAAAAACACGAAGGAGTTCCAATCTATGAAACAATGAGTCAAGCAGTAAGTGCAACAGGTGCCAAGATTTCAATCATATTTGTTCCAGCAAAATTCTTCTTGTCTGCAGCAGTTGAAGCATTGGAATCTGGAATAAAATTACTAATTGCAATACCAGAACATGTTCCAGTAAAAGACGCAATGACAATTGTAGAATTGGCAAAGAAAAAAGATGCAATTGTTGTAGGTCCAAACACTCCAGGAATCATAATTCCAGGAATAATCAAGATAGGAATCATGCCAGCAATGCCTTTCAAAGAAGGAAGAATTGCAGTAATTTCAAGAAGTGGAACTTTGATGTACGAAGTTTCACACAACTTGTCCGTTGCAAACTTTGGCCAAAGCATGTGTTTTGGAATAGGCGGAGACCCAATCAACGGTACACCACTAATTCAGGCATTTGATAACATAAGAAATGGTCCAAATATTGACGGAATTGTTGTAGTAGGCGAAATTGGAGGAGATGCAGAAGAGATGCTTGCACAGCATATCATTGACACTAAATTTGACAAACCAGTAGTTGCATACATTGCAGGAAGAGCAGCACCAAAAGAAAAGAGAATGGGTCATGCAGGTGCAATTGTTTATGGAAATTATGGATCTGCAGAATCCAAGGTATCCATGTATGCCAAGGCAAACGTACCAGTTGCCAAGAGACCTGCTGAAGTACCTATGCTTCTTGCCGGAAAACTCGAAAAAGGTAGAATCAAATAGCAGGAAATTGGAGAAATAGAAAATGCCTATAACAGATCCACTGAAAAAATCAATAGCACAAAAGGCTAGACTTCACTTTAAAGTCTGTTTTTCATGTGGAGCAAAAAATCCTATTAGCGCATCAAGATGTCGCAAATGCCACAACATCTACCTTAGACTAAAGAACAGAACATTAGGAATTAAAAAGTAATTAACAATCTCCGCCGCATCCACAACTATCATCATCATGTGCCATTTTTAATGGATTTTTAGCATCATGTTTTGCTTTTTGATAGTGTGCCACATTTAGAATTCTGTCAGCTACAACGGTATTTGCCATACGGTTAACATCTAGCCAGTTTTCAATCTCACCTATTTTGTACATGTCACCATTTGATAGAACTTGAGCAAACGTATCCCTGATAAGATCATCTTGTTCCCTGCCAAGTGTTCCATTACAATCAATGGACACTAGACGATGTAGCAAACCAAGTGACTTGTCTGAGAGCGTCATAAATTACCCAATTGAATATAGTATAAGAATTTTCCAAGATCTCTTGATATATGGGCAACTGTAATATTTTTTAGAAAAGGCAAATGTTTGTTATCAATTTTAAAAATTATGAAGAGATTGCAACTAGTACAAAGGCATCACGATTGACAAAGAGTGCTGCCAAGATTGCAAAAAAACATGGGGTAAAAATTGTTGTTTGTCCTCCCCAGCACCTCATGTCAGAGATGACTCATGTTTCAGCCAACGTGTTTGCACAACATCTTGACAACTCAAAGGCAGGTAGTACAACAGGCTTTGTCGTGCCAGAAATTGTAAAAAAATCAAGAATTGCAGGCTCTCTGATAAACCATAGTGAACACAGAATACCATCAAATGAGATTGAAGACATGGTAATCAGACTCAGAAAATTAGATATGATATCAATTGTCTGCGTACAAGATGTAAACGAAGCATGGATGTATTCAAAATTTAATCCAGATTATATCGCAATAGAGCCGCCAGAGCTAATAGGTAGTGGCAAGGCAGTCTCCAAAGAAAAACCAGAGGTCATAACAGAAGCAGTCAAGGCAGTAAAGAATGCAAACAACTCTACCCAGTTGCTATGTGGTGCAGGAATTGTTTCAGGAGAAGATGTATCCCAAGCATTAAAGCTTGGAGCAAAAGGAATACTTGTTGCAAGCGGCATTGTAAAAGCAAAGGACTGGGAAAGAGCAATAGAAGAATTTGCATTGGCATTTATCAAAAAATAATTTAGATCTCTTGTTTTAAAGTAGATTGATAAATACATGTTCAGAGTTTTTATCACATGGTCCTTGAAAGCGACATACTTGAAGAACTAAAGAAGATTAGAGAAGCTCTCACACCAAAACCTACACCCCCAGATCCAGAACCAAAAGGAGTCATTGCAGAATTCAAAGAATTCATTGGCAAGGCAGGAGTTTTAGGTCTAGCAATTGGTTTCATCATGGGAACCGTAATTGGTAGAGTAGTAACTGCCCTAGTACAAGATCTCATCATGCCAATTCCTAGTGCGTTCATAGAGGGAGGAGACTGGCGAACAGCTGTTGTCAACATACCAGTAGGAAGTGGAATAAAGTTTGGAATAGGAGACTTTGTCGGGGTTGTGATTGATTTTCTCATAATCTCAATTGTTATCTTTGTGATAGCAAAATTCGGACGTAAAGTAGGCCTGAAATAGCCTCTATCTAATTTTTTTATATTTTTATTACAAGGGCATGAAGGAGACTTGAAATATTGAATCGAGTCTTTATCACTCATAATGCTGCCAAGACTTGAATCAATAAAACAAGCAAGAATGAAGATAGGTATGACTCAGCAAAAACTTGCGTCACTCACAGGAGTCAGCACCTCAATGATTAACCAAATTGAATCAGGAAGATGTCAGCCAAGCTATTCTACTGCAAGAAAAATATTTGAAATATTATGGTCTCTAGAAAGCCAATCATCAACCAAGGCAGGAGACATTTGTAGCAAGGAAATTGCCAAACTCAAGGCCCATGATTCACTTCATGACGCAATAAAAAAGATGCAAGAGTTGTCAATCAGCCAGATGCCAATCTTTGAGGGCCAAGATTTAGTTGGCGTCATAACAGAGGACGGTATTGTAAAACATATTCTAGACAGTGATGAAACTGAACGAAAAAGGATCAAGATATCTCAGATAATGGACCCGCGACCCCCAATTGTTGATTACAATACTCCAGTCAAGACTCTAGTGTCCCTGATAAGATACTCAAAATGTGTACTGGTATCAAAGCAAGGCAAGATAGTTGGAATAATTACTGCGTCAGATGCACTCAAGCTAGTTGACTAATCAGAATTAAAATTCAATATTTTTTCTTGTTACACTATCAAGATTTTGGATGAGAGCAAAGCTCTGCCAATACACCATGCAATGATTTTGGATGCATGAATATTATTTTTGTTCCACGCGAACCAGGTCTAATCTCACCAAGAAACCTGATTCCACACACTTTCATCCTGTCAACTTCTTTTTCAATTCCTTCTGTTTCAAGTGCAATGTGATGTAATCCTTCACCTTTTGTTGTCAAGAATTTCTTGATAGGGCTTTCATCTTTTGTAGCCTCCATGAGTTCTATTCTAGAATTATTTAGATGAAGTATTGCAACTCTGACACCTTCTGATTCCACAGTCTCAAACTCTACTTCATGAACACCTAGTGCTTCTTTGTATTGTTTTACTGCATCATCCAAGTTGTTTACTGCAATTGCAACATGGTCTAGTCGCATCTTAGAATGTCTCCTTTGGCTGGTAAATTCCAAAGACTTCTCGGAATGTGTTGCTTATCTCGCCTAATGTAGCATAGTTGTTTACTGCATCCAAGATAAACGGCATGAGATTTTCATCCTTGTCTGCAGCACTCTTCATTTTTTCTAGTGCATGCATTGCTTTGACATTATCACGAGTACTGCGGAGTTCTTTTAGATGTGCCATTTGTTGTGTTTGGATACTGTCATCGATTTTCATGATATCTGGTTTGTCCTTTGTAGTATCAGTGAACTTGTTGACACCAACTATAACTCTCTCACCACCATCAATTTCCTTCTTTAGTCGGTAAGCATTTTGTCTAATTTCAGACTGGAAAAAGCCTCGCTCTATTCCAGCAAGTGAGCCTCCCATTCGGTCTATTTTCTTGAGATACTTGTTTGCCTCTGCTTCGATAGTATCAGTTAGATTTTCCACATAGTACGAGCCAGCAAGAGGATCAACTGTTTTTGTAATTCCACTTTCATGGCCCACAATCTGTTGTGTTCGTAGTGCAATCTTGACTGCTGCTTCTGTTGGTAAGGCAAGTGCCTCATCTTTTGAATTGGTATGAAGTGATTGACATCCTCCAAGAACTGCAGCCATTGATTGTACTGCAACACGGACAATGTTATTGTCAGGCTGTTGAGCAGTAAGGGATTCACCACTTGTTTGTACATGGAATTTTAGTTGGATTGATCTCTTGTCTTTTGCATGGAATCTGTCTTTTAGTATTTTAGCATAGATTCTTCTTGCAGCACGGAATTTTGCAATCTCTTCCAAGAATTCGCTAGTGCAACAAAAGAAAAATGAAAGTCGTGGTGCAAAACTATCAATTTTCAATCCCCTATCAACACATGTCTCGATGTATTCAATTGCATTTGCAAGTGTAAACGCAACTTCTTGTACGGCATTACATCCGGCTTCTCTCATGTGATAACCCGATATTGATATCGGATACCATTGAGGAACTTTTTTTGAGCAATATTCAATCATGTCACCAATCAACCTCATCGATGGACGCGGTGGATAGATGTACGTGTTTCTTGCAATGTATTCTTTTAGGATATCATTTTGTGTAGTTCCTCGCAATTGTTTACTGTCTACTCCTTGTTTTGCCCCTGTTGCAATGTATAGTGCAAGTAATGTAGATGCAGTAGAATTGATTGTCATCGAAGTGCTAACCTTGTCAAGTGGAATTCCATGAAAGCACTTCATCATGTCTTTTAGTGAAGTAATTGATACACCAACTTTGCCCACTTCACCTTCTGCATGTGAATCATCAGCATCATAGCCAATTTGTGTTGGCAAGTCAAATGCCATTGAAAGACCCGTCTGGCCCCTCTCAAGTAAATACTTGAATCTTTGATTTGTTTGCTCGGCAGTACCAAAACCAGTGTACTGTCGCATTGTCCAGAGTCTGTCTCGGTACATTCCAGGATGTATTCCTCTTGTGTAGGGATGTTTTCCTGGCTCTTCGGTTTTACTTTTTGGTTTTACCTTTGAATCATAGAATCGTTTTACAGTAATATTGGAATCAGTTTTGATGGATTTTGTAGCCATGTTACACTAGCCCCTTTGATATTTTATCTGCAGCCTCGAATGGATCGATTTTTCTTGATTGTACTTTTTTCAAATATGCAGCATATGATTTGCTTGAATCAAGCATGGTTGTCACTTTACTTTTGACATTATTTAAAACAATATCCCGCAGTTCTAAATCTAGTTTCAAGGCTTCTTCTTTTGCCTTGGTTTTCTGCCTTGATTTCATCACATTCTCCAATTGTTTTGCAAACTCGACAACCCCCTTGTTTGATTTTGCTGACGCCATCAGCACAACTGGATTTTTCTCAGACATGCCAATAAAATCGCGTACAGAGTCAAAGAGTTGGTTTGAGCCAGGCAAGTCACTCTTGTTTATCAAATAGATATCCCCAATCTCTGTCAGGCCTGCTTTTATTGTCTGGATGCTATCTCCAGTATTTGGATTAAAGACAACAACTGTCACATCTACAACTTTTTGAATATCAACTTCAGTCTGTCCTGCTCCCACACTTTCAATTATTATTGGATTAAATCCGGCATACTCTAAAATTCTAATGCTGTTTCTAAGTGATGTAGATATTGCACCTGTTGCACCCCTTGATGCCATACTTCGAATATAGGTACCAGAATCTGTTGATTCGGTCATTCGTACCCTATCCCCAAGTATTGCACCCCCAGTAATGTGACTGGTCGGGTCTATTGCAAGAACTGCAGTCTTGTAACCAAGTTTGTGTAGCTCAAGGCTTGTTCTGTTTATCAGAGTGCTCTTACCTGCTCCAGCAGGTCCAGTTATACCAATCTTCATAGATTTACCAGAATTTTTAAAGATCTTTTTTACAATAGATTTAGCATCTTTCTCATTATTTTCAACTATAGATATGGCACGTGCAATTGCTCGTCGGTTTCCTTTTTTGATCTCAGCCACAATATCCATAGAAAAGTCACACAAAGAATCAACAATAAATCTTCTTGTTATGCCAAGAAATTGAAAAGATCAAGGGTTTGAGATATGTCGGAAATAATTTAAACTCAGCCCAAAGTAGAAAGTTATGAAATATTGGTATCTCTACATAGGCGTAGGCATTGCAGCAGTCATAGTCGGATCTTTTCTAATTTTCCAGTTGGAGTTAAACCGGGCAGACCAAAAGTACGCCATACCTTCGTCTGTAACAGACTTGCAAACCCCCACAAATGACATTGCTAAAACGGTGGCAGAAAAATCTCTTCTAATTAGAACAATTTTGAAAGGTGGTAATTACCAATATGAAGGCATATTTTACTCTGGGAATCACGGTGTGACATTTGTAAATGTAGTGTATCAATCAAGCCACAACATTACAGGGCCTCTCATCGTCACAGAGGATGCAAACTCAACTAAAATCCTAAGTGTTGAAATCCAGCCAGCAAAACACCACTAGTAGGACAAAGTGGTTGTAAAACCTTCTTGATTTTGTTATTGCCTATGAGGTATTTTAATTACGAATGTAGATGGCAACTTTACTTGTATTGTCCACCCATGTTGTTCTATCAGATTTTTGCAAGTAGGTAATCCAAGACCTGTTCCAGATCTTTTTGTTGTAAATAATGGCTCAAAAATTTGTGGCAACACATCAAGAGGTATACCAGGTCCAGAATCTGAAATTTCTATTACATCATCATTGAGTTCACTTTTCATCCTTATGGTAATTTCACCTTGATGTTCATCAATTGCCTGGATTGCATTATTAATCATGTTTTCAAATACAATTTCCAATTTTATCTTGTCACAATCCACTTGCAAGATCATTTGTAGGCATTATTATCTTGACATTGTCAGGCAATGCAATTTTGTCAACACATTCTTTTAGAATTTGTAGAATCGAACAGAACTCTTTTTTAATATCAGTGGATCGGACAAAATTCAATACATCTTCAATTTGATATGAAATACGTAGAGCAGATTTATCTATTGTATCAATTAACGATAATTCTTTTTCATCTTTGTTTGGATAACGCAGTCTTAATAATTCTATGACATTGTGAATTACACTTAGTGGATTTCTGTATATCGTGTGAAAGTCGTGAAGATAATTCGCCTATTGTCATCAATCGTTTGGCTTTCTCCCCCTCTAGTTCTTCCTTTGTCGTATAGATTTCAGTCATATCTCTCAAGGAAACAGTTCTTCCAACAATAGCGCCTTTTTCATCATAGAGGTTTGTCCCACTAAGCAGCGTAGGAAATTCGGAATTGTCTTTTCTCTTGAGCCAAATGGTTCGATTTATAATTTTACCAGTTTTTTTCCATTCTTCGATTCCTTGAGATAATTCCTTAAGACTTTTTTTGGCAGTATGCTCAAAAATTGATGTACCAATTATTTCATCTTTGGTATATCCCAAGCTTTTTGCATAATTGTCATTACAGTCCAAGATGAGACCATTTTCAGAAATAGAACGTAGAAGATCAGGAGAATATTCGTAGAGATTACGATATTTTTTCTCTGTCGTGGAAAGAGTTTCATAAATTTTCTTGAGTTCCTGATACTGTGATATTGCAAGCTTCTCAGACAATTCCAGTTTCTCAGCAGATACTAGTTTTTCTCTGGCGGTTTTTAGATTTTTGATCATTTGGTTAAACGATTTCCCAAGATCGCCTATCTCATCAGATGACTCCTCATCTGCCTTGACCTCAAGATTTTCTTCAGATATACTCTCAGTTGCTTTTTTTAGTCTAGTTATGGGTTCAGATAGGAATTTTGATGTGATCAGGGCAAAAACTATCACACCAAATATAGTCACAGATACAAGCATCACAATCCCATTTCCTAGCGTAGTAATAGGTTCGGAACTTTTCGCTAGATTGTAGATCAGTATTCCAACAAAAACAGTTGGAAGTACAGATGCTGTAAGAAATAGTGAAATTAGTTTTGTTCGCAATCGAACAGATCTAATAGTTGTATGCTCTACAGCATAATGAGATTTCAAAATCATCAACGCTACTCCTGATAAACAAACAATATGCTTGTATGAATCGCCATTCCCGAATTCCATCCTGGTACATAATAGTAAAGAAATGGCAAGTCTGTAGCATATCCAATCAGGCTAATACCTCCTGAAACTAGTATTGCCAAACCAATCCAAAATGAGAGTTTTTTGAATTTTACATAATTTGACAGAGAAAATATTCCAGCTAGTACTAACATTATAAAATCAATCATAGTGGGAAGAGACGGTCTTCCCATTACAGCAGTGTGCTCATCGTGTATCTCTTTTACAAATAGACGCTCTACTCCGGTGTATATGCCGGTGATATTTGAGACAAGTAATGTAACCATGAGTAGAAAAACTACCATGCCAGACGCAGCGATTACAATTTCTCCAACCCCCAGTTTTCCATCCTGCATTTTAGAGATGAAATATAAAATAACACCACTACAAATGAAAGAAACCGCAGTACTGAATTTCATAGTCACCATATTTGGCAAAACTTCTTCTAGAGTTGGAATATGAAGGATCCAACCAATTGTTA
The DNA here is from genome assembly GCA_963716995.1 of uncultured Nitrososphaerota archaeon. GTDB lineage: Archaea > Thermoproteota > Nitrososphaeria > Nitrososphaerales > Nitrosopumilaceae > Nitrosotalea. The sequence continues at coordinate 194,209 of CAVQVB010000007.1, read as the reverse complement.
CTACAACGCCAACTCCAAAAACTATGATTGCTAAAAGTTTGGCTATTTTTATTTCAGATTTTGTTACCAAGTCAGTCATTCCTTCATATAGTCTACGTGTGCCTTGTATTTTGTCATTTCTTTATGTCTGTCTTGATGTTCTTTATTTTCAAAATTTGTGATTTTATTCGTGTCTGATTGTAACAACTTTTCTTTAGAAGATGAGAGATTTCCATCAGGAGAGGTACTAGTCATATCTATGAATAAATTGACATTTGAAAGAGTATAGAGTCTAGTTTGTTCGTAGAAAACATACTGTAACACAGATTAAAAACTTGTCCCGTACTATTTCGTATTTGTACGGTATATCTTTATTCTACAATTGCATGACACGAAATTTTATAAGATGGCACACTAAGTTTTGGCATGCCTACAATTGATCATGAAAACAAGGTAGCATTTGCAACTTGTATTGAACTAGTATTGATGAAACATGGAAATATCAAGTACAATTCGGTTTTATCCAAGCTCCAAGCATTTCACGACTGTGGAATTCAGGAATCTCTTGACAGTCCAGAATATTTGCAAGATGTATTAAAAGACGTTTACAAACAAGAGTATGACTCCATGGTAGACGAAATCAAAATGGAATCTGACAGGCTAGTTGATATGGATGAATTCAAAGATAATTTTTTCAAGATCATGTCAAGATAACATCAGTTTGAATACTCAAGTCATGGTTGCTCTGCAGCCTGTATCGTATTAGCAGTATAGTTTGAAACATTCGTTATTGCTAAAACATCACAGGACCAATTGGGATCGGTGGATTGCGGGAGTTGGTTCATGCCTACTTGATAACAATAGGTATCATTTCCATATGGCATGCATTTTTGTGTAGTATTTCCTTCAATTTCTGATTTTGTTAAAGTCAGGTTTGCATCCAAAATTGGCATTATGCCACTTTCCACAGATTTCTTGCATTCTATAGAATATTCATAAAATTGTGAGATAGACATGTAACTAAACAAACCAATTACCGCTACAACTAGAGAGCCTGCAGCAATTGCAGACATTATAACATACTTTTGTTTTCGTTTAGTTGCATCTTCAGCTGTGGCATGCTTGATAGATTCTGTATCAATATGTGTAACTTTGCCACAGTTTGAACAAAAAATCCCTTCCACCTCTGATTTTGAGAGTTTCTTATCACATTTGGGGCAATAATATTTTGTCAAGTTACCAAGTCTCCATTTTATGACATCTCAAACAACTAGTAGAAATAGATACCGCATAATCAAATCTTGAGTAGACTAGATTAACCACTGTATGATATGACGTTGCTAAATAAAAAGAGTTTGCAAAAACATTGCAATGAAAAAAATATTATACCTAAATGAAATAGCAGAAAGAAGAGATACAAGATCATGACCATGAAGCGAGCCATAGAAATGCTAGAAAGACTGGCCAACAGTCCAAAAAAGAAAATATCGCATGAGACGCTAACAAAGTTTGAACAAGATTACAGGGACGGCAAGCCTGACACATTTAACAACCTCATAAAACTTCTCAGAGACAATGAAGGGTCTGACCGTGCATACATACAAGATATACTAGAAGAATTACAACCAAGAAAATACACCCAACAAAAGAAAAAATAATTAAGAACATGGGTATCCTGGTCTAGTTTTTAGATTGAAAAAAGGGGTTAATTTTACCAATAAGTCATTTCATCATGGTAATAATCAGGTCTTAGGATTTTGAATCTTTTTCAGCAGTTTTTGCAGATTCCTTGAATGCATTTACGTCACTAGCTGATGACTTGTTGCAAGTGCAAGATTTTAGTTTTGCAATTAGTTCTTTTAACATGATTACTAGGAGTTTTGTGTACATATAAGTCAGGAATTGTCAGAATTCAGACAATATTTTCAGCATATTTTCGCCCTGACCGTCATTTTCCACTCATAATCGTTAGGATGTAAAACTCGTGAATTTTATCAAATTAAAAACGAATTAGGATCTCAAATAAAGCTTTTAAAACAGAAAATTTACTTCAAAGTACATGTCTCAAAAGGCCCAAACAAAGAGAATCAGGATTCTAGTTTCAAAACTAGGGCTTGATGGCCATGATAGAGGAGCACTAGTGCTATGCCGGGCATTTAGAGACGCAGGTATGGAAGTCATTTATTCAGGATTGTTTGCAACACCTGAAAGAATAGCCCAGATAGTCGAAGATGAAGACATTGACGTAGTTGCACTTAGCTTGCTAAACGGAGCACACCTCACACTATTTCCCAGAGTTGCAAAGGCAATCAAGGACAAGGGAATCAATGATGTGCTAGTAATAGGAGGCGGAGTCATACCAGAAGATGACAAGCCAGACCTTGAGAAATCAGGAGTTTTAGGAAACTTTGGTCCAGGAACTCCACTTGCATCAATAATTGATTTTATCCAGGCAAATATTTCAAAGACAAAGAAATAATTCTATTCTGTAGAATCAGGCCACATCATCTTTCGCATGTTTCTTCCAACTGCTTCAATCTGATGTCCATCAATTTCTTTCATGAATCTATCAAAAGAGTTTTTGCCGTTCTTTTGATAATCAGAAACCCATTCTTGGTTGAACGTACCGTCTTGGATCATCGTTAATGCTTTTTTCATTTTTTCTTTTACGTCTTTATCCATAACCATCGGACCTCTTGTAAGTCCACCATATCTTGCAGTCTCACTTACTCTACGATACATTCCTGCAATTCCGTATCGTTGAATCATGTCTACAATTAATTTTAATTCGTGCAAGACTTCAAAGTATGCAATCTCTGGTTGATATCCTGCTTCAACTAGTACCTCAAATGCTGTCATAACCATAGAGGCAGAACCACCGCAAAGATCCACTTGTTCTCCAAACCAGTCAGTCTCTACTTCTTCTTTGAATGTAGTTTCTATGACACCTGCTCTTGTACTTCCCAAGCCTTTTGCAATTCCAAGTGTTCTCTCCCAAGCTTTCTTGGTATAGTCTTGGTATACTGCAACAATTGATGGAGTACCAAATCCTTGCTGGTATGTTTCACGTACCTTTGAGCCAGGACCCTTTGGTGCAATCATGATTACATCCACATCTTTTGGAGCCTGTATCCAACCCCAGTGGATTGCAGCTGCATGTGAAAATGAAAGTGCCTTTCCTGCCTTGAGATGTGGTCCTATCAATTCCTTGTAGACTTTGGCCTGTACCATGTCTGGAATCAAAATATGAATAATGTCAGCAGTTTCACAAGCCTGTGAAACAGACATTACTTTGTGCCCATCCTGTTGGGCTTTTTTCCAGCTTGCACCAGATTCTTGCAAGCCAACTATAACATTAAGACCAGAATCTTTGAGATTATTTGCCTGGGCATTGCCCTGGATTCCATAGCCAATTACTGCTATTGTTTGATTTTTAATTAGATCTAAATTAACATCTGCATCTTTCCAACTTTTAGCCATACTTGACACTAAAAATCAAGGAAATAAAAACTTACGACTAGGCTAGAAACTGTGCCTAAATGGAATCAATATGAGATTAGAGCACGGTACAACTAGAGCGTAATCTCTTTTCCACATGTCACACATTTGACAATTGTTTTCTCAGAAGATATCCTGTCAAACTTTTTGGAACCACAGCCTGGACATATTGGGCAAGCTCGGACTTTATCCACAGTGATACCACAGTACCATACCAAAGATATTACTTGCGATGATACCACAAGAAAATAGAGTTTATCTAAAAGATTTTTCAAGTGTTACCAGTTTGAGCGGTTTCATAAATTTTTCATCTGATGACGAGGATGCAAATCTAGAATATCTATACAATATTGGATTATCACATGCCAAGCGAGGCAATCCCCGTGATGCAATATTTTATTTTGACAAGGTCTTGGATGTAGAGCCAAACCATTTTGATGCACTGGCAAACAAGGGAAATGCATTAGGGAAACTTGGAAAATATGACCAGGCAATTGCATGCTATGATATAATTCTAAAAGACAAGCCAGAGCACATGGTATGTCTTGTCAACAAAGGTCTAGCGCTGCATTATCTTGGAAGATATGACCAGGCAATTGCATGCTATGACAAAATTTTGATACGCACCCCAGATAATGCAAGTACATTATACCACAAGGCTTGCACAAAGTGTCTCCAAAATGACATTGAACAGTCTCTGGCATCATTAGAAAAAGCAATACTGTTTGATTCAGAATATGCAACAAAGGCCGCAATGGACAAGGATTTTTCTAGTCTGTCTAACGATCCGCGATTCATGGCCCTAATATCATAGAGCGCCAATAGAAAAAAATACAGTAACAAAAATCACAAAGACATGAATGTTGGAATCATAGGTACGGGCTTGCTTGGAAGCGCAATTGCAAAGCGTATTGCAACATCAGAGCACAAAGTACACGTGTACAATAGAACCAAGTCAAAGGCAGAACTTTTGAAAAAATTAGGAATTCAAGTGGAAGACTCGCCAATGGATTTGGCAAAAAAATGTGATATCATCATAACCATAGTAAAAGATGCTCAAGTAATCGAAGAGATATCTTTTGGAAAAAATGGAATTGTTGATGGAAAACATGATGGTCTTGTAGTTGCAGACATGAGTACAATCAGTCCAATATCATCAAGAAAGATTGCTAAAAAATTTGCAGACCATGGAATTTCCATGATTGACACTCCAGTAATGGGAGGTCCAAGTTTTGCAGAAAAAGGCCAGATGGTACTAATGGTTGGCGGTAAAAAAGAGACATATCAAAAATGCAAGCAAGTCTTGGATCTAATCGGAGAGAAAACATTTCATCTTGGAGAAAATGGAACAGGTCATGCAATGAAACTTGCAATGAATTCCCAGATAGCAATTCTTGCGCTATCAATATCTGAAGGAATCATACTTGCAAAAAAATCAGGTCTTGACCCATTGACATTTCTCGAGGTTCTAAATTCCACATATTTCAAGACAGGAATGAGTGTAAACAAGGGACCCAAGATGGCAAAGGGAGAATTTGAGCCAAGTTTCTTTCTTAAAATGATGCAAAAGGATCTTGATGAGATAGACTATACTGCAAAAGAGTTTGATGCAAACATGCCCATGTCAGCACTTGCAAATCAAATCTACAAAAAAGCAATCAACAATGGTTTTGGCGAGATGGACTATACAGCAATTCTTGCATACTTGGAACAATCAAAATAAGTCAGATCTCTTCTGGAGGCTTTATCTTTCTAAAACTGAAAAAAATTCCAACATCGTATACAATCTTCAATACACCTCCAACTACAAATGGTGCAGAAAGTGAAAGTGTTGATATGATGATACCAGTCAGTGACGGGCTTATTGCCTGAGATATGTTTCTTGAGGTATTTGTAAAAACTGCAGCATGTACCCTCTCATTTTCACGCACTACACCCATCAGATATGACTGTCTGGTTGGTACATCCATTTGAGACAGACTCATCCTTGCAAAGTATAGTGCCACTGCAATAGAAAACGAAGGGGCAAATGCAAGAAGCATCAGCAAAACATTTGATGGAATGTGTGTAAAGACCATCGTATTTACCAACCCTATCTTTGATGCAATTCTCGTAGATGCCATGTAAGATATCGCAGTAAGTACTCCTGCAATTGCAAAGATATAGGACAATGAAGAGAGGTCTGCGCCAAATCTAGTGTAAAACCAGAACGAGATAATGCTTTGTATCACAAAGCCTCCTCCAAAAGAATCGACTGCAAAAAGTCCAGACATTTTTGCAATTATGCCTCTTGATTTTGGAGATATATTTTTCAACGATAATCCAGATTTTGGGACATCATCTTTTGCTTCAATGTTTTTAGAAAGCACTAGATAAATTGCAAGAACTGCTACTGCACACGCTGCATAAATTAAGAACAGCAACTTGATTGCACTGATTTCATCAATTCCATAGTTATGCAACAGTGACGGCAAGCCAGCAAGTAGAACACCTGCAGATAACGCAAAAGTTCCAACTGCATTATAGATTGCAAATATTGAATTTCTTTTCTTGATATCATGTACAGTTTGCGGTAGCAGGGCTTGCTCTAGTGACAAAAATGCTCCCACTTCAGAACCTGTGACATTTATTGTTCCAATAAGTGCTGCAATGACAAGTGCCACATAATTGTCTGTTACAAAAAATATTACAGACGAGATTATCATCAGAGCTGCATAAATTATCAGAGTCTTTCTTCTTCCTATTTTATCAGCATATGCACTAGAAAAGAGATTGAAAAATACACTGTTTACAAGTGTGGCAGTTAGCACAAGGCCAATTAGGATGTCGTTGAATCCAATTAGATGCAAGTAGATTGCAATAATTACACTAAGAAATCCATATGAAAAAGTCCTAACAATTCTTGCCCCAAGTAAGAGTTTGCCATCTCGCGATATCCACTGCAGATTCATTTACTTCCAAGTTTTGCCTTGTTTGTTTCTATATCAGCGGCTTCTATTTTTTTAAACAGAGGAGAAGCAATGCCAATCTTGTGACCTTCTTTTATGGCAATCTCAGACATGGAACTCCACGGTTGCCCTGATACAGAGCCCTCCATACCAACTTGTTCCCATATTTTCTGAGACGATTCTGGCAAAAATGGGTAGAGCGATATTGCCAAGCTGCGAACAGCGTTAACTGAAATCAATATACAATTGTTAGAGCCTGGCCCCCCTTTCCATGGTTCCTTTTTCTGGAAATATTGGTTAAAGTGTGCAGAAAATTCAATGATTTTTTTCAGCGCCTTGTCAAGACTGTTGTCTTTCATCAGAACGGTAAGCTCACTTGAAAAATTATTTATTTTTTCTTGTGCATCCTTGTCGCTTTGATCAAACTCTATAGTACCTGGCACAACTCCTCCCATGCTTTTTTGTGTAAAGCCAAGTGCTCTATTTACAAAGTTTCCAATGTTGCCAATTAATTCAGAGTTTATTCTTGATGCAAACTCTTCCCAATCAAAATTAAGATCATCTTGGCTGTAAGGAGTTATCAGTGCCAAGTAAAATCTAAGATAATCTGCAGGATAAATTCCAAGAAAGTCCTTTAGTCCAATGTACCAATTTCTGCTCTTTGATATTTTTTTAGACTGGAGCATGAGATGGCCCCGAGTCGGAATGTAATCAGGCAGTTTGAACTCGTTTCCAATTCCAATTCGCATTGCAGGCAAGAACAGATAGTGATGATATACGATATCTTTTCCAATGAAATGGTAAATATCGGCATCATTCCAAAAATTCTTTCCATCAATGCCCTTGTCATTTAGAAATTTTAATGCAGTTGAAATGTATGCCAAATGATTGTCAAACCAACCATAGAACACTTGCCCTGTTGCACTGTCAGGTATTGGGACACCCCAGTTCATGTCTCGTGTGATATCCCAGTCAACAAGACCTTCTTTTATCCAGTTTTGCACATATTTTTTGACGTCTCGTTGAAGATACGAGTCAGATTCTAGCCATTTGTTTAGGTCATCTGCAAAGTTTGTGAGCTTGAAAAAATAGTGTCTTGTTTTTTCTTTGGTTGGAGGATTTTTGCATATGGAGCATTTTGGATCCTCGATTTCTTCTGGTACTCTGCCACATTTTTCACACAAGTCAGAATACTGATCCTCTGCCTTGCAGTATGGACACCTTCCAAGAACATATCTATCAGGCAAGAATTTTTTGTCTGTAGTACAATAAAACTGGATAATCTCTTTTTCGTAGATATGTCCATTTTCCTGTAATTTCTTGAACACTTGTTGTACAAAGGATACGTTTTCAGGCGAGCTAGTCCTGTAAAAAAAATCAAATCCAATACCAAATGATGTAAAGTCTTCATAGTCTCGCTTGTTCCAGACTTTAACATATTCTTCCGGAGTCTTGTTCTCTTTTTCAGATTGGATTAAAATTGGTGTACCAAAATCATCAGATGCACAGAAATAATATGCCTCAGTTCCATTTACTTTGAGAAATCGTGTTGTGATATCAGCAGGAAGATAAGTAGAGGCAACATGACCAAGATGTATCTCACCATTTGCATATGGTAATGCGCTAGTGATGATTGCCTTTTTCATTATCAGGGTAAAGTTTGTGTGTGATTTAAGTCTATGCCCAGCTCTGACCGTATTTTATTTGGGCTGCAGTTGGCTTGTCCATGTTTACATTCATTGCCCTGAGTGCATCTATTGCAATCTGGATATCAATCTCTTGTGGAACTGTAATCACATTCTTTCCAATTTTTTTGTGATTCTTTGCAATGTATATCATGGATAGTAATTGGTTTGAAAATGATTGTGCCATGACTTCAGGAGGATGTCCTTCTGCTGCAACCAAGTTTGCAATTCTTCCCTTTCCAATCAGATACATTTTCTTGCCATTTTTCAAGACACATTCGTCAAGATTTGGCCTTACTTCTCTTACAGATTTTGATTCAGTTAACAAGAATTTGGCATCAACTTCAACATCAAAGTGACCTACGTTGCCCATGATTGCACCACTTCTCATTGTCAAGATGTGTTCTTTTCGAATAATTCCAGTCTGGCCTGTTGCAGTGATAAATATCTCACCAGTTTTTGCAGCTTCTGCCATTGGAGCAACTTCAAAACCATCCATGTGAGCCTCTAATGCTCGCACAGGATCAACTTCAGTAACACAAACTTTGGCACCCATTCCACGACATCTTGATGCAACACCTCTTCCTACCCAACCATATCCTGCAACAACAATACGTTTTCCTGCAATCAACAAGTTCATGGAACGCAGATAACCATCTATTGTACTCTGGCCTGTTCCATATCTATTGTCAAACATGTGTTTTGTATATGCGTCATTTACTGCAATTACTGGATATTTCAATTTCTTTTCTTTTGCAAGTGCCTTTAGTCGTATGACACCTGTTGTGGTCTCTTCAGTTCCACCCAAGACATTCATTGAAGCAAATTTTTTGTTTCCATGTATCTTGCTGTGGCTATCAGAACCATCATCAGTTAAAATCTGTGGCTTGTGGCTGAGCATTTGTTCAATACACCAATCATATTCTTCGGTAGTCTGGCCTGTCCATGCATAGATGTGAATTCCATTTTCAGCCAAGAATGCTGCAATGTCATCCTGTGTTGAAAGAGGATTTGCAGCACATGCACTTACGTCAGCACCAAGTTCTTTTGCAGCCATAATCAAGACAGATGTCTCTTTTGTAATATGCAAGCATATTCCTATGCGTAATCCCTTGAGTGGCTGGGATTTTTTTAATCTAGATACAGTATTAGTTAGAATTTGCATGTGATCGCGAGCCCATTCATATGACATTTTTCCCTTTTCTGAGAGACTAGGATCTTTTATTTGGCTCATATCAAACCACAATTTTATGGGGTATAAAACAGTATCAGAAATGGCAATCTAAATATTGGATAGATTTAGTTTTAAAAAACATGGCGTGGAAAAAAGTAGCAGAAAAAGATGCAATTGCCCCAGGTAAGGGAAAAGAGTTTACCGTAGACGGTAAAAGAATTGCAATATTCAACCAAGATGGTTTTCATGCACTAGATTCAGTATGTGTCCACCAAGATGGCTCGCTTGCCCCAGGAAAACTTGAAGGAGATATAGTAGAGTGCCCACTTCACTTTTGGCATTATAACATCAAGACTGGAGAATTACAAGATTACATGAAGGGCGTCAAGCTGAGAAACATACAAGGTTGAAGTAAAAAAAGACGGAATTTACCTAGACGTTTGATAAGTTTAATTTCTTATAGACATTTTAAAAAACATTGAATCATAAAATCGTAGAAGAACTAGTCAAGAAAGATTATGATTCAATCCAAAATAGCATTGGTAATTTTTTAAAACAAGAACTAGAAAAAAGAAAATCTAGTGGCCTAGTCTTTGGTCTAAGTGGAGGAATAGATTCTGCAGTGATTGCAGCACTATGTGCTAAATTTGTCAAGGAAAAATCACTTGCACTCATCATGCCAAACTCAAAGATTACCCCAAACAGTGAAACAGAAGATGCAATAAAAATAGTCGACAGTTATTCCATAGAATACAAACTAATCGACATTGGATTTATCCACAAAGAATATGCAAAATATTTGGAATCAAATCCATTATCATTTGCAAATTTAGGTGCAAGAATACGGGCAAACATGTTATACTATTATGCAAATGCACGAAATTCTCTTGTGCTAGGCTCATCTGACAGGAGTGAATTTCTGATTGGGTATTTTACAAAATTTGGAGATGGTGCATCAGATTTGTTGCCAATTGTATCACTTTACAAAACCCAGATACGTGAACTTGCAAAGAGTCTAGGATTATCACAGAATATCATCTCAAAACCAAGTGGTCCGCATTTATGGGAAGGTCATATTGCAGAAACAGAGATTGGTCTAAACTATGAAGAAATTGATTCAATATTGCATTGCATTATTGACAAAGGTCTTGCAGTTGATGAGACGGCAAAGATTACAGAGATACCAATTTCAGATGTAGACAAGATCTATAGAATGCACAAAAAAAGCGAACATAAAAGAGTCATGGCCACTCCATGCACACTGCAAGGATGAAAACTTTGAGAATTTTTGACACGTTATCAGTAGCAGAAAAAAATGTAGATACCACAAACTCTGTGAGAATCTACCTGTGCGGTGTTACTGTATATGATGAGAGCCACATAGGACATGCCAGAACCATCATTGTATTTGATACACTTCGAAGATATCTCGAGTCAAATGGAGCCAAAGTGAATCTTGTACAAAATTTTACAGATGTTGATGACAAGATAATTAATCGTGCAAAAAAAGAAAATACTTCAGCTGATGTCATATCCACAAGATACATAAAAAATTATTTTGATGATTTTGATAAACTCAATGTAAAAAGAGCAGACTTGTACCCAAAGGCTACAGAACACATCAAAGACATGATTGACCTGATAAACGGTTTGATAGAAAAAGGATTTGCATATGTGTCCAAAAATGGAGTGTATTTTGCAGTTTTAAAATTCAAGGAATATGGAAAACTTTCAAAGAAAAAAACAGACGATCTAATCTCAGGTGCACGAGTTGAAGTTGACGAGACAAAAAAGGATCCGTTAGATTTTGCACTGTGGAAATTCTCAGATGACTCCCCCACATGGGACAGTCCATGGGGCAAAGGAAGACCCGGGTGGCACATTGAATGCTCTGCAATGAGCCTAAAATATCTTGGAAGTAATTTTGAGATTCATGGTGGAGGACGCGATCTAATATTTCCCCACCATGAAAATGAGATAGCCCAATCAGAGTCTTTTTCTGGAATCAATTTTGCCAAGATTTGGATGCATGTAGGCATGGTTACAATAAACGGAGAGAAAATGTCAAAGTCATTAGGAAATACAAAATCAATTGACCATGTTCTAAAAACATGGGGTCCAAACATAGTCAGACTGTTTTGCCTATCAGGCCACTATACAAAACCAATTGATTATTCTGAAGAGATTCTCAAGGAGACAATAATAAAATGGCGTCAAGTAGAAAATTGCTACTTTGAGATGATTCTATCAGATGACTCTCAAGCAACAGAAGATTTAGACCAGGTCAAAAATATTATCCAAGAATCAAAGACAGAGTTTGACAATGCACTAGATTCTGACTTTAATACGCCACTTGCACTTGGAGCATTTTTTAAACTGGTTAAAAATATCAACCAACTTGCATCATCAGAAAAGATTACAAAGACAATATCAGACATGATTTTCCCAACATTTCAAGCCATGTTATCAATTCTTGGTCTACGAATAATCCAAGTCACAGATGATGAAAAAAATCAAATCTCAAATCTAATCAAACAGAGAAATGAATTACGTAATCAGAAAAAATTCCAAGAAGCAGATGCAATAAGAAAACAAATTTCAGACATGAACATAACATTGATTGATCACAAGACCAAGACACTCTGGATGAAACAAGAGAAAATAGGTATAGAAAATTAGGATTTTTTGGTTTTTGCACTAACCAATGATACAACATCCCTATCTCGTAACTGATAGTTCACAGGTAGTCTTACTCCATATCGTACATCTTTTGCATAGAGTAGACCTTTTGTAAGATCTGTGTGTATCTCTTTTGCAAGGTCTTCAACTGTTGCACCATCTTTGAGTAAAAGCAAGTCAGGAAGAACTCGTCCCTTTTTGTCACTAAAGTTTTCAGGATTTGCCACAGGGTATATCGAATTCATCTTTAGCAACTTGAATACTGTAACATTGATTGCAAACTGGACACCAGTTCTCATGTATTCTCCCAGTATTCCTTGTGTGATAAAATCAAGTGCCTCTAGTTGTTTCTTGGTTAGTTGTTCCTTGTGCAAAATATCAAACTGCTCTGATCCTGGAACATATTTGATAAGGCCCTTTTTCTCAGCCTTTCTCAATGAGAGCTCACTGTCTGTGCTTGCAGGAATTACTATGGTGTCAACGTATTTTTCTCGTAACCTATCAAAGTTTTTTTCAGCACCAGGAACATCAATCTTGTTTGCAACAATTAACGTAGGTTTTGATATCTTTCGTAGATATGCCGCAAATTTTTTGCTATCATGCATGTCAAAGTTTTCAAAGTGCTTGTCTTCAAGACCTGTTATCTTTAGTGCTTCCTTGACATGTCCTTCCTTGACACCTATTCCACGAAACACATCAGTTATTGCAATAATAGGTTCTGTCTCAGATTGGATAAGTTTTGATATTTTATCTCGATTGCCTTCTAATAATTTGAGATACCACATGATGAGCTCTTCTTCAATATCAGAGACATCAGCAATTGGGTCACCGCTTCCAACTTCGGCAATTCGTCCTGCAGCATCAATGCTTCCTGATACATCAACAACATGCAGTATTGCATCAGATTGTGTTGCAACTGAAAGAAATTGGTTTCCTAGTCCTTTTCCTGCCCATGCATCTTTTATCAGCCCTGGAAGATCAATTAACTCAATTGGGATAAATCTCCAGCCATCTGTGCATTTGGAGTTTTGTGGATTGTCCTTGATGTTAAATTCAGTATGTACACATGGAGTGATTGCATTTCCAAGTGCACGTTCTGGTTTTTTTGTTGTAAAAGGATAAGTCGAGACCTCGCCTCCAGCTAGTGTTGCGGCATTGAAAAAAGTGGTTTTACCAGTATTTGTCTTACCTAAAAGGCCAATCTTTATTGGCATGTCCTCATCTGATGTTGCTTGCTATTTATCTTTGCTGCAGATTATTCATCATGGCTGTGAGAATTGGCATTACCAGATGAATTTTTTATCTCATCAGCATGCCATTTGATTTGTATTATCTCATCATCTGTTAGGGTACCATTCCATTTTTCAAGCACAATTTTTAGAATTTGTGATCCATTATACAGCAAGCCCCAGTATGGATGGTGTTCTGCAGTTGTAAGAGCAAGCTCTTCTACTTCTTCCAATCCTGTCTTTGCAAGAGCCAGTCCATCAGAGCGTTCTCCATAGATTCTAACAATATTAGAATCAGGATCAGAATTCATTTTCACCAAGACATTTTTTTGCTCAAAAGACTTGACCAAATCTAAAAGTGCTTTATGAAATGCCTCAAAATCGTCTGACATGTCCTAGAATAACCTTTGATGTTCTGCAAGCATACATCGATTAAAGACAACTATCGGATTCCTGCTTTTCTTGCAATATCTTCTGCTTCAGAATTGTGTATTCCTTCTTGTAACCATATGACTTTGGGTTTTATCTTTACAGATTCTTCTACAACTGGCAAGACTTGATCAGAGGGTCGAAAGACATCAACTACATCAACTGTACCAGGAATATCAAGTAGTGTTGAATAGCATTTTCTTCCAAGAATTTCTGTTGCAGTAGGATTTACAGGAATTACATTAAATCCATTATCAATCAAATATTTTGGAACATAGTGTGCTGCCTTGTCGGGATTTTTTGACATGCCCACCACTGCAATATTTTTTAGAGAATAAATTTTTCTTATATCATCATCAGTGTAAGAATCTCTTTCCATGTTTTTTACAGTGTGTAATGTGTGCTTAATGTCTTGCGGAATAACCGATTTATAGGGCAATTGCAGTCATGATATCGTGGAACAAGAACCAAACGATGTGATAGTACTCAGTGCAATAAGTCAGGGTGCAAAAAAGTTTGAAAAGATCTTGAGAAAGACAAAGATTGACAGTCAGGAATTGACCAGTCTGCTTACACGTCTTGAAGAAAAAGGTTTCACGATACTAGTTGAAAAGAAAGGCTGGTTTGGTCCTAAAAAAGAAATTACATTAACTGACAAGGGTAACAAAGAACTAGAAGAAAGAAGATTTGAGTTGCAACAAAATTGGGATCAAATGGTAACCATGTGGAAGAGTGGAGACAAGCAAAAACTCGAACAGCACATGGAAGCAAACAAGTCAATTATGCCATCAATGATGTTCATGGGAATAATGGACATGATGATGTTTTCATCAATGATGGGTTTTATGGGCATGGCAATGACAAGTTTCATACCAGACCAGTACATGGATAGCGGTCATGACATGAGTGGCGGACAAGACATGAGCGGCCATGATGCAGGTTCAGGACAAGACTTTAGCGGTGGAGATTTTCACGGTGATGGAGGCCCAGGAGACATGGGCGGCTTTGACGTTAATTTCTAAAATTACATCTTCAAAAAATAGAAATTAAAAAACGGTTTTTATTTCCAACAGATGGAAATTATTTTTTTGTTACTTGGATGGCATTGACATTGATGATGTCATGTTGTTGCCCATGTTCATTGTACCATTCATCGTACCCATGTTATTCATAGTGCCGTTCATTGTACCCATGTTGTTCATGTTACCATTCATGGCGCCATTTGTATGAAATGAAGCAGAGCCTGCAAGTGCAGCCATAACATCTTCTCCATATGGAGCAGAGCCAATTTTACCAGAACTTACTTTTTGTGACGCCCACATTGCATCGATCCACGCTGTGTGTTCACCAGGAGCACATACGTGATCACCGCAAACTACGCTGTGGCCAAAGCTCGCAGTCGTTATGGTGTCAAATTTAGTACTTTGTGTCAGAGCATTAGCTTGTGGAACAAATACTGCGATGACTGATGTCAAAAGCACAGATGTTGTAAACAAAAGTAATGCCAAGTTTTTAGACATGTTTTAGTTTGACGGATGGGCATATAAAAGAATTATGATGAACTGATTCATTCGATAAAAAGAGTAGTGGTAAATCCACTGGAATTATTTTGTACCATTCATGGTGTTCATGGCCATGTTATTCATGTTCATACCATTTGTACCACTTGGTGTACTTCCTATCATGCCTGCTCGTTGTGACTGCCATAATGTGTTTATCCACTGTGCATGTTCACCGACTGCACAAAGGTGGTTACCACATACTTTGCTTATACCATGACTTGCTGTTGTAGGAGTGTCATCACGTATTGAAAAGTCTCTTTGGATCAAAGCATTTGCTTGTGGCAAACTAGCTACTAACACAGATGTCATTATAACAGATACAGTAAGCAAGAGTAATGCTATTTTGCTAGACATCGTTTTCGCTTCGCTTACGGTATATAAAAGATTTATGAATCAAAGACTAGTGGAAAATCTCAAGATCAATATGATAAAGAAACAGATATCAATAATTCGTAAGATGAGTTTTGCATGACAGCACAAATAGGCACAAAAAGTCCAGAACTCCAAGTATCAGAATGGATTCAAGGTTTGCCAACCAATATCGATAAAGAAAAAGACAATGTTGTTCTAATCGAAGTATTTCAAGTTAATTGTCCTGGTTGTTTCATGTATGGAATTCCACAAGCAATTGACATTTACCAAAAATATAGAAAAGAAGGTGTCACAGTTCTTGGAATAGCAACTGCGTTTGAAGATTTTGATAAAAACACAGCAGAGAATTTGAAATTATTACTCACAGAAGGCAAGGTGATAGGTGAGACCCTAAAGGCACTTGGTCAATACAATCAGCTAGTCGACGGAAGCAAGATTCCATACAAGATACCATTTCCAGTTGCAATGGACTTGCTCAAAAAAGAAGATGGTCCAATCAGCCAATCCAAGATAGATGAAATCATACAAGCAAACGTTCCAGGTTACGAGTCATATAGTGAAAGTCAGAAATTAGAAATAATTGAGCGTGTCAAACAATATCTCAAGAGCAAAGAATATTCTGCATACATCTTTGATGAATTTGCACTGCGTGGTACACCATCAACAATATTGATTGACAAAAAAGGAATACTACGAGATGTTGCATTTGGAACTAATGACTTTTTAGAAGAGAACATCAAAAAATTATTGAGTGAGTAATTTTTCAATAGTTTAGAATGGCAATTGTTTTCACATGTACACGTCCTTTGATGAAACAACCTTTGATAAGATAATCACACTACTCAAGTCACACCAACCAGAATTTGTATCAGGAGAAAAACTTAGCAAGACATTATCATTGAGTAGAGCTGCAGTTTGGAAAAATATCAAAAAACTCCAATCGCTTGGATATAAGATAGAATCAAAACCAAAAACAGGTTACAGATTAAAGACAAATACCAATCTTCTGTTACCATGGGAAATCTCAGATGGACTACAAACCGACATTATTGGTAGAAAAATATATTATTTTGACAAGATTGATTCAACACAGAATTTTGCACTAGAGCTTGCTCAAAAGCCCCATGAGAACGGCTCTATCGTCATAGCAGAGAGACAGACTCAAGGAAGAGGTAGACTAAATCGAAGATGGGTTTCACCAAAGGGAGGCATATGGATGTCCATACTTTTAAAACCAAATTTTGAATCGTCATATACATCACTATTTCCAATGGTCACATCCCTTGCCCTTGCAGTTTCAATTGAAAAGACCCTAAAGATAAAAACAGAACTAAAGTGGCCAAATGACCTGACCATAAAAGGGAAAAAAATTGCGGGCATACTAATTGATGCATCCATAGAATCAAACAAAATAGATTACATCATAATAGGAATAGGAATTAATTTCAAAATCAAACCAGAGACTGTAACAAAATCAATCAAGGGCAATCAAAGAAATTATGGCATTACAACTCTGATAAAAAAAGATCAAAAGGCAAATCCGATAGAGCTTGTACAACAATTTCTATTTGAACTTGAACAAAGCTATAACAAAGTAGTATCAGATTCCATTGGACAAATTAGAAAAGAATGGTCCAAGAGATCGTCAACAATTGGAAAAAATATTACAGCGACAACAACTACTGGAATTCTAAAAGGCAAGGCAATAGGAATAGACAAGACAGGTGCATTACTCTTGTCAAACAAAGGTAAAGTACAACGTCTATTGGCTGGAGATATAACTTACAAAAACTAGATAGAACTTTACTTGTGAGAGATCAGAATAAGACTAGTACCTATGAGAATTCCTGCCATTATCTCCATCCAATGTGGAAGAAGAAGACGATGCACAATGGTTTCACCTGCTCCTTGTATCATATGACAACGGTTTGAAATTCGTTATAATAGTGTTTTATCAGCTGGAATCATTAAAATTCAGATTTACTTGTTTATTAGATCTACAAAAAGATCTAAAATGATCTAGTCATACCAATATACGCGTATTTTTAATAATTGCAAGATCTCAATTATGTGATGAACATTTGTTGGACAAACACAGATAATTTTGATGATGCTGAAATTGTCATTGTTGGAATTCCTGATGAATCAAAGTCTCATGCACTTCGCAAGGGAACATCAGATGCACCACATAAGATAAGAGAGATTTCGTCAATAAGGGACACATACAAGCGTGGAGATGAAATATCTCTTGGTTTGCCACTAGACGGAATTACAAAAAAGGTTTACGATTATGGAAACATAGAACGAAACCAGATAGAAGATACAATAGACAAGATTGTCTCAAGTTCCAAAATTCCAATATCAATCGGAGGAGACCATTCAATATCAATTGAAATAATCAAATCAGTTTCAAAAAAATACGGTCCTTTGTCTCTAGTATACTTTGATGCGCATCCAGATTTTATCAGCTCGATTCGTGGATACTATGGTTCTGTCTTTTATGATGTCTTGCCATACATTGATGTGAATACAAGTGTCCAGATAGGAATTAGAACTCCGGAAAAAGAAGAAATTGATAACATCAAAAAATATGGCCTCAAGGTCATCACTCCATTTGATATCATTCGAGACGGCATACGAAAAACAGAAGAAGCAATTCTAAATAAAATAGGCAAAAATGTGTACGTTTCACTTGACATGGATGCAATTGATCCAGCATTTGCACCAGGAGTTTCCGTTCCAGTTCCCCTAGGCCTTGGAAATACCGAAGTGACTTTGTTTCTCAAGTCCATTGCAAAAAGAGGTATGTGTGGATTTGATATAATGGAGGTATGTCCCAATTATGATATCAAAGACAGAACATCACACCTTGCATCAAGAATTATTGGTGAAACAATATCATCCATGGCGTAACATTACGCTAATACTTTTAACTGCCCCACAATTGTTAAAAAATAATGTTTTCCCATTTTACACTAGACCAAGCAAACAAGATGCTTCCAGGCATAATAGAAAAATTCAACAATGTGATTGCCATGAAAAATCAGGTTGTAAAAATACAATCAGATTTTGAAACAAATCCAAAATACATGGCAAATTTTAAGGAGTATATCATAAAAAAACAAGAACTCAATTCTGCAATAACTAGTTTTTACAAATCAATTGAGGATCTAGAAGCAACTGGAGTATCAGTCAAAAGTATTGATCAAGGACTGATGGATTTTCCATCTCTCATGTTCAATGAAGAGATATGGCTGTGTTGGAAACAGGGAGAGACTGAAATAAAATTCTGGCATGGAAAAGATGAAGGATTCAATGGCAGAAAGCCCATAGAAAGTGTCGACTTGGAAAAACTACGATAACAATCCAAGCATATATCAAAATAATCCATATTTTGCAATGGTATCATGCTAAAGGTTTGGCTTCGAGCTGATTAGGATACGATTTCTTCTTGCATCAATCATTTCAGTATGTCTTGGCCTTGCAATAAACGGCTGGCAGAACAAGACAATCGATATTGGATTTGCAGCGCTTACATTTGTTGGAGTAGCCGCACTGCATGCAAGTGTAGATTTACTCAATGACTATTGGGACTATAAACGACAAATAGACACAGATACCAAAAGAACAAAGTTTAGCGGCGGAACAGGAGTTCTGCCAGAAGGACTACTCCAGCCAAAACAAGTGTATCGAGCAGGAGTATTGATGCTGATATTAGGCTCTGCAGTTGGGGCATTTTTCATATTTGAAAGAGGAATAACAATAGCAGTAATTCTTGGATTTGCAATTGTTTCCATTTATTTTTATTCTACAAGAATAGTGGATTCAGGCCTAGGCGAAATATTTGTAGCAATAAAGGGTTCCATGATAGTGCTTGGCACATATTTTGTACAAAGTTCACACATAACACTAGAGCCAGTCATTGCAGGAATTGTTTCAGGAGTATTATCATCAACTGTTCTCTTTGTAAATTCATTTCCGGATTTTGATGCAGACAAGAAACATGGTAGAAAAACACTTGTGATAATACTTGGAAAACAAAAAGCTGCTACAGCAGTGTGGGTTTTTCCAATCATCATTTATGGAACCATCGTGGTTGCCACCATATTAGGAATATTTCCAATTATATCTTTAATCACTCTAGCAACAATACCCATGGCGATAAGATCAGGAAAATTATTAAAGAAAAATTATCAAAACATAGAGGAACTTGTCCCAGTGATGCAAGGATTTGTCACATATAGTAGAATAACAGGTGTATTGTTTGTTATTTCATTTCTAATTGATATTTTGTTCAAGATTCCACAGTAGGATTAAATCGTCTACATTCTAATCTAGACACATGATCTCAGGGCATGCAACACAAGAAGGCACTGCAGGTTTTGCAAAAAGACAATCAAAGGTATCAAATAATCATTTCAAACAATTTGCAGGCCTTACATTATCATCGGTTGGAATTGGAACCTATCTTGGCAACCTAGATGATTCAACAGATGGTTTGGTCTCAAATGCCATAAAAACATCTGTCAAGTCAGGAATCAATGTAATTGATACTGCAATAAACTATAGAGCACAAAAAGCAGAAAGGTCGGTTGGAAAAGCAATTGCAGAACTTGTGCAATCAGGTGATGCAAAAAGAGAAGAGATCTTTATCAGTACAAAAAATGGATATGTTACAAACGATGGTGACATCAATGAAGATTTTTGGGTTAACATACAAAATACACTAGTAAAACCAGGCGTGATAAAATCAGGTGATATTTCATCAGGGTATCACTGTATGACAGTACCATATCTGCAGGACCAACTAAATCGTAGCATGAAAAATCTCAAACTAGACTGTATAGACCTCATGTACATACATAACGCCGCAGAAGGCCAGCTTCAAGACATTTCAAAAGAAGAGTTTGCAAAAAAACTAAAAGATGTCTTCGAGTTTTATGAAACCCAAAGAAAAAGCGGCACGATAAAATATTATGGAATGGCAACATGGGAATGTTTCAGAGTTCCAGATAATCACGCACAATATCTTTCAATTTTTGATATTGTAAACATTGCAAAACAAGTTGGTGGGCAAGATAATGGATTTAGATTCATCCAGTTGCCATACAACATGTATCTTGATCAAGCACTAACTCTAAAGAGTCAAAACTCTAATCAGAATACAATACTGGAATCATGTATACAACTTGGCATAGGAGTATTTGCAAGTGTTCCTTTAATGCAGGCCAAATTGCTTGCACCAAATGTTTTGCCAGAGTTTGGAAACTTATCAAAGCCATCACATAGAGCAATGCAATTTGTCAGATCAACTCCAGGAATTATCGCGCCTCTTGTAGGTCAAAAATCACAAGAACATGTGAAAGAAAATCTCGAGTTTTTGGAAACTCCAGTTCTAAATGAGACAGAGTTTACCGATTTGATAAAAAAATTGTCATCATGATTACCTAGTTTTCCAATTTTTGGACCCAAAACACCATCGGAAGCATATGGCATATTTTATAAGATCTTGTTTTCCATCAAAGCACTGAGAGAAAAAAATGGAACAAAATGCAGGTAACATAGACAATGCTTTGCTTGAGCGTTTTGAAAAAGAGATATGGAGTAAGGTCCCACACTTAGAAAAACCAGGTGGAACAACGGTTGTAAACGCTACACCCATGATTGACATTACTGGAGATTTCAAAGAATGTGCAAAAAAAGAATTCAGTCTAAATCTAGATGATAAAGATCTTCAAGTTTTTGGCAAGTTTGATTCAAACTTGTTAGCAGGCTCTATCAAAGTAAGACCTGCAGTAAACATAATCCATGATGCCATCACCACCGGAAAACTTGCAAGCGGACAGACAATATTTGAAGCAACCTCAGGTAACTTTGGCATAGCTCTTGGACAGTTATCCAAAATTGGACTAGATGTAGTTGCCCTTGTTTCAAGAAAACTTCAGGAAGGAGTATTTGAGGAATTAAGAAATGAAAAGATTCGCATCATAAATTTGGACATGGACATATGTCCTGCACCAGGAATGAAAGACAGTCCAAATGTTTTGGCAGCAAGAGCAACAGCTGCAAACATTAGATCACAATTATCTGAACTTGGTTTTGACCCAACTGTTTTTGACAATGCAAGCACTGAAGCACAGGCCCTATTAGCAAAACAAGATATCATAAACTTGGCAAAACTTTTAGCAAAGATCTACAATTGCTTTTGTCCAGAACAATACGACAATGAAAAAAATGTAGATGTACACAGAAAAGTTACAGCGGCAGAGATAGACCAGCAACTACATGAAAAAGGACAATCGCTAGAAAACTTTAGAATTGTATGTACGTTTGGTACAGGCGGTACATCAGGCGGCTTGAGTAGATACATGTCTGAGAAATATGGAAAAAAATCATTGCATGTAGTATTTCCACTTGGCGGACAAGATGTTGCAGGAATCAGGACAAAAGATAAAGCATCTGGTTTAAAGTTTTACGAGCCTGACCAATATGCAGGACAACATGAAGTAGATTTTGAAGATGCAAAACGTTTGCTAAAGTTTTTTGTAGACAAGGGCCATGACATGGGAGAAAGCAGTGCACTTGCACTATATGCAGTAATGCAGATGGCAAACTTTGGAGGTTTTGGAGGCAAGTTTGTTGTAATTGTAGCTGATGGAATACAAAAATACAAAAAGAATCTTGCAGACATTGGAAAGAAACAAAATCGCATCCAGGTTTCACTTCAAGAAGCTGTATCAAGCGTAGGTGACTATGACAAGGTAATTTGGATTCATACCCAGTATACTCCACGCGAGGAAGGAATAGAGCTAATTGCACAAACTCTTGGCATTGACAAGAGCAAGGTCTTTGTGCCAAAGGCAAGAGATGTGGAAAGAATGTTGGCAACACAACAAATTCCAGACGAGTTGAATAAAGCTCTTGAAGGTTCTCGTAAATCATTACTTGTTTGTATGGCAGGATACACTTCCTTGAATGCTGTCAAAGTACTTGGAAGCAAAGGTATTGCAACTGAAAGTTTGACAGGTGGAATATCAGCACTTGCTCAAGGAAAAGGTAAACAAATGCCTGAAATAATACGGGTGGCCACAGAATAGACATGCACTCTGAAAAAATAGTTAGTTTTCAAAACAAGGGCAAGGATTTGAATCAACTAGCACAGAAAATAGTAACAATGCTAGATGCAGATGGATACAAGACACAGTTGACAACAAACTCTCCAATTGGAATAATAATCCAAGCACAGAAAGCAGGCATTCTCAGAGATATCATCACAGCAGATAGAGCTTTTACAATAATGATTACTGGAAATTCAGACAACTTTGCAATACACATTGGAATTGGTAAATGGGTACAAAACATTGCAGTTGCAGTAGCAGAGACATTACTCTTGTCTGTGTTATTTCTAGCAATAGATATTCCAGAAATGTTGTGGACACGACATGTGGAAAATGAGATATTGCAGAAAATAATCCAATTAGTATAAGATTAGGTTATCGTCATTAAAATTATTATTTTAGATATAGAAAACACATTTTATGTATAATACGACCCGATTCTAGTCTATGCAGGATTGTATCTTTTCGTATCCAGATCATGGCTCCAAGATGTAAGTTTTAAATACAAACCTCAGACGAGTCTCAATATGCCAGTTGATCCAGTATGTGGAATTGAACTAGATGAAAGTCTTGCCCTGGTTCACGAATACGAAGGCAAAAAGTATTATTTTTGCTGTCATGGATGCAAGAGGATTTTTACCAGAAAACCCAACAAGTGGAAGAAATCTAAATAGGAAAACTTCCACACATACGACAAAAATGAGAACCTGGTTTTAGAGAATAGTTACAGTTTGGACACTTGAAATCAGATTTGCCCAGAGTGTATGGCATGTCAAAGTACTTGCGATATATTTCGTAATAGTGTAACGATTCCTTTGAGGATAGAGTCACTTTTTCCTTTTCTGCATAGTGTCTTGACTTGGCAGCAAATGCAGAGTCAGTTATGATACCATCAAGAAAAGATGTCAGACCACTTGTGCCAGAACCGTCTTGCATGGCAGATTTATCTCGCCATGTAATAGATTCAGGCAGATCATTTTCAAATGCCTTGCGAAGTATCCATTTTCCATATTTCTTACCATTTTCATCATGCACTTTGAATTCTGGTGCGATCTTTTTTGCATATTCAGATACAGCATCATCAAGAAATGGAGTGTTCAATGTCATTCCAATTGATTCAGATATTGCCCTTGATGGAAAGTGCATTACACTCCAAATACGTTCTAGATCTTTTTCCAGTTCAATTGGAGACATTTTCTTGAAAAAGTTATACCCTGCAAAGAGTTCATCTGCTCCATCACCAGTCATAATAGATTGGAATCCATGTTCCTTTGCAGTCTTTATTGTAAGATATACAACAATATTATTTCTGATCTCAATTGGGTTGAACACTTTGAGTATTTTGATCGTATCTTCTGCAGCAGAAAGAAGACAATCTACATCAGCAGTTATTACATCAAGTTTTAGACCATGCAATTTTGCCACAAGCTGTGCGTGCACCAGATCTGTTGAAGGAAAATCTTTAGCAACCAGTGCAAACGCCCTAGTTTTCTTGTCTACGCATGAAGCAAGAATGGAGCTGTCTAGTCCACCAGAGAGTGCGATAGAATCACATCCATGGTTTTTCACAGATTTTTTTACAAGTGTATTGATCTTCTGTAAAATTTCTTGCAATCAATAGATCTTTTCCCACCCTCTAAAATAAGTCATCATGAAAAATATGACTAGGTTTAAATATTTTATAACAACATTTTTGCTTATGCTTCTTCCGTCAGAGATAGAAACCAAGACTCTCATACCTGCACTCAGGGCAATACTTGCAAAAAAGCTGATTGAAGAGCACAAGATAAGAGAAGAAGAAGTTTCAAAACTATTAGGAGTAACCCAGGCAGCTATTAGCAATTACGTCAGGGGAACAAGGGGCGATCCAGTTCTGATAAACAAATTGTTATCTGTAAAAGAAGTATCAGAGATGATAAACGACATTTCAAACAATCTTGCATCAAAGATGGCATATACTCCTGCGAGCTTGTCAAAGTTCATCGGTCTCTGCAATTACATCAAGTCAAGTCTATTGATATGTGACATACACCACAAGCTTGAATCAAACATAGATGAAGCAGTCTGTAAAGAATGCGAAAATATGCTCTTGAAAGGACCTGGTAGTTCTTTCTAGTTTGTTTTTGTCACAGTAATTTTAATAATAGATACCAGTGGTCTATCTTTTTCTTCTTCACTATCTACAATAATATCAACAATTTTTGAATTTCCCTTCATCATGTTTTCAGTTACAATGTTTGCAACTGCTACTGCAGTAGGTATTGCTTGACCACGAGCCAAAAGTGTGACTGTCTTGTATTTTACAAGTTCAGATAAAAGATCAAGTGCACACGGTACGATATCTTGTTGATAAATTGTTATTGTACGGCCTTCAGGATTAGCAGGATCATTTAACTGGATTTTTTCTACGCCGCTCAACAAAACTCTACCACCACCATTTCTGCATTCTATTAAAGTCTTATCGACCAATCATCCATTAATCAAAAAGATCGATGGGAATATTTTGAAAGTCACCGTTTGGTAAAACTCGTCTAATTGTAATTGGAATAACACGTTTTTCAAGTTCTGCATATGCAAGATCAAGTGATGTTGCAACATCTTTTGGTACAGGGATGAACGGAGGTGCACCAAGAGATAGTTGTAGTGCGCGTGCACCAAGTATTCTTGCTTTCTCAAATCTTGTGAGTGTTGGAGGACCTATCATTATCTTGCCCTTGCCTGTCGTTTCATACTCTACTATTTCATGTATTGGATCAATGTCAATAATTTCACGAGCATCAATTATCTTTCGTAATCTCTCCTGTTCTGCAATTTCTTCTGCACTTAGCTCTTTCTTGCCTTTCTTTCCAGGCTTGACTTCTTCCTCTTCTTCAGATTGAGCTTCGACTGTTTCAACTACGACAGGAGCTATTGGTTCTTCTTCTTCTACTGGCTGAACCTCTTCGGTATCTACACTTACTTCCTCAGGTTCATCCGACATTGAGAACTTGGATAAAGAAACGTTATATATTCATAATCCTTGTCCTCAAAAATGAGTGCAGGCTCTGTTTCCAAGCTTGATTATGCATTATCTTTGAAAGGCAAGGCAATTCTCAATTTAGAATTAAAGCGTCACTTGGCCCCAAAAACAGTTGGTGGCATAACTCGATCAATTCCAATCGAAGGTAATGCCCACATGATGGGAAGCAGTATAGCATATGTTGATACAAACATCAAAACAGGCGGAGAAAAACTCAAAACCCAGTTCAAAAAGGGCGATGTTGCATTTCTTGCTGCAAATGGTTCCATCTGCTTTTTCATAGAGGACACACTTGGCACAAAACCCATGACGTTAGTAGGAAAGATAACAGAAAATATCGAATCTTTGAAAAATGTTAAACCTGGTGATATATTTTCAATAACTCAAGCTGGAACGTAAACATGGTGTCCGCTATAGCCACCAATTCTTTTTACAGCACCTTTCTTAAGTAGAGTCTGCAATAATGCATTTGCTGCAGAGACCTTGACATTTGTTTGTCTTGATAATTCTTGAACTGTAAAGACTTTGGCACCCTTGATAAAGTTCATTGCCTGATCCTTCATCAATTATTACAGATATGTTGGTTCGTGGCTTTTGATCTTTTCTATCTCCCTTCTTCTGTCCATCCTTCTTTGTAGACTCGGCAGTCTGTGATTTTTCTGCCTGTGCTGGAGATTGCTTCTTGCCGCCGCCCATGTGGAATTCTTTTCCCCTCCTATTTATAAACGAACAAAAAATTTGAGAAATTCTAAATACTAGAAAAAGATGCTTTGTATCATGGGCCTTGACGTCATTGAAGAAAAGAACCTAAATGATGTGATAACATATGCCCTTGATTATCCAACAATGGTCATATCAGAGGCAAAGACTTGGCCCATTACAAACATGGAAGACTTTGCCACAGGCCTTTATGTCGGACACATAGGTGGAGTATTCTTTGATGGATTCTTGAAGAGAAACAAGAGGTTTCTTGATTCCGAAGAATATACAGACTTTCATGCAACAATAACCAAGAGATCTACTGAAATTAAATTAAAAATCCAGGCGCACTTGCACAAGAAATAACTTTATGCCTTTATCCTGTATATTGTGAGAATTCCCAGATGAAATTTTCCCTTGTTGCTGACACTTTGGGTTACATGGAAAATACCACAAAGAGACTAGAACTAACACAGCATCTGGTGGATTTGTTTAAAATTACACCGCCTGATATCATATCAAAAGTCATCTATCTTCTACAGGGAAAACTAAGACCTGACCATGAGGGAGTAGAGATTGGCATTGCAGAAAAAATTGCAATCAAGGCTCTGTCAAAATCATCAGCAATATCAATTAAAAAAATAGAAGACGAATACAGAGATACAGGTGATTTTGGTCAAGTAGCTTCAAAGATACTAGAACAAAAAACCCAGACAACTTTTCTAAGCGAAAACATTACAGTTGAACGAGTCTACGATACACTATACAAAATTGCAGAGCTAAAAGGAGCAAGATCGCAAGACATGAAAATGAAATACATCTCCAGTCTGCTAAATGATGCAACTCCTACAGAGGGAGGATTTATTGCAAAAATAATAACATCAAATCTTAGGCTTGGAATTGCAGATTACACCATACTTGATGCATTATCTGTTGCATATACAGGCTCTAAAGAAAATAGACCTGCACTGGAGCATGCGTATAATGTTTGCAGTGATTTGGGCAAGGTAGCAAATTCAGTTGCAGAAAACGGATTAGAATCACTAAAAGATTTTCAAGTTACAATATTTAGTCCGATTCGTCCAATGCTTGCTGAAAGAGTAAAGAGTCCTCAAGAGGCTCATGAAAAAATGGGTGCAGAGTTTGTATCAGAATACAAGCTTGATGGAGAAAGAGTTCAGGTACACAGACAAGAAGAAAAAATTATCCTGTATTCTCGCAGTCTTGAAAACATAACAAGTTACTATCCAGATATCGTAGAAAACATTGGCAAGGCATTAAAGCCAGATGAGATAATACTAGAGGCCGAAGTTGTTGCAATGAACGATGACACTGGTGAATTTTTACCATTTCAAGAACTGATGCACCGAAGACGCAAGTACAAGATTGCCCAAGCTGTTCAAGAATACCCAATCACTGTAAACTTTTTTGATATTTTATCAATGGATAAAAAAAGTTGTTTGGATTTGCCATACATTCAAAGAAGAAAATTGCTAGAAAAAAATGTGATAGAAGACTCGTTTGCAAAAATAATGCCAATGGTATTTGTAAAATCAGATAGTGAGGTAGAAGACAGTTTAGAAAATGCGATAAATGCAGGATGCGAGGGAATAATGCTAAAACAATTAGATTCGCCATACCGAGCAGGAGCAAGGGCAAACAACTGGCTCAAGCTCAAGCGAGAGTACAGAAATGAACTCGGGGACAGTATTGACTTGGTTGTAGTAGGGGCATTTTATGGAAGAGGGAGAAGAACTGGAAGATATGGTGCTCTACTCTTGTCTGCATACGACGATAAATCAGATACGTTTCCTAGCATATGCAAAGTTGGTACAGGATTTACAGATGAGAGTCTTGACCAGTTTTATCAAATTCTCTCAGACAAGATTACAGTCAAAAAAGACCCAAGAATTCAGAGTGGTCTTGAAGCAGATGTCTGGTTTGAGCCTGAAGTTGTTATAGAAATTGTTGCCTCAGAGATAACATTGAGCCCAATCCATAAAGTTGCCATGGATAAAATAAGAAGAGGTAGCGGACTTGCACTTAGATTTCCCAAGTTTACAGGAAAGATACGATTTGAAAAAACATCAGAGAATGCAACCAATATTGATGAGATAATAACTTTGTACAACAGCCAAAAACGCGTTGTACAAGACGAAAAAATAAGTTAGAGAAAATTTTTCTTTCCCAATTGGATTTACGCAAGGATTATTAGCTGCAGACCTAGTTTAAAATCTCTAGATGTATAGCGGAGAACTTGAAGTTCAGGCAAAGAGAAAGGCCTTGGCCGTTTTACAAGACGAAATAAACAGAATTCTCAACGCAGTCAGAGATCTATCAATTCTGCCAGGTTTGATAATCAAGGCAGACAAGTCTGAAATAAAACAACTACTTGAGAGAATAAAAAATACCGAAGACGAAGTCGAAGCTCTACGTAGAAAAATAACAAGAGAAATTTCAGATGTTGGTGGTCTCATGATGAATAGAGAAAACCTTCTGAACTCGGCATATACGATGGATGAAATTGCAGGTTACATCACAGGTATTGCCTTTAAACTCTCAAACATCAAGGCAGCCACACTCAAAAAGGAAAAACTTGACAAGGATCTCACAGAACTAGTTGAACTGGCAGTAGACCAGATTCACAAAATAAATGAGATAATCCGAGCCCTTGCAAGCAACAACAGTACAGTTGCAATCGACTTGGCTCACGAAGCACAAAAGATAGAGAGACAAGTAGATGACAAATACAGAGCATTGAGCATCAGGGTTCTTGATGAAACTGCCACAACAAAAGAACTGTTGTTACTCAAAGATGTGGTAGAGGGAATAGAGGAAATGTCAGATAAAGTACTGCAGGTATCAGATTCATTCATTTTGCTGGCTCTAAGCCTATAAAATTTAAGATATTCTTTTTTCCTTTTTTTGACATTTGTAAACACTAAAATCAATTGTTAAAACACAATATTTCATGAAAGGCGAGTTGCTTGAAAATCGAATAATAATTTGGAACATTGCAGATTCTAAAGCACTTTTTGTTGAAGGATATTATGGAAAACCAATTGGCATGGCAAAACCAAAACCTGACGACATAAACGTGCCACTCATCTTGGACCTAATTGAAGGATATTATTTACAGGAAAAATCAAAGATCAAAGTATACCAATCAAAAAAACCTGTGGCACAAAAAGATCTGTTAGATATTTGCAGAAAAGAATATCACAATTTTGATAAAAAATATTCAGTCTACAAGGATTTTCGTGACAAAGGATACATTGTAAATCCCGGAATCAAGTTTGGTTGTGATTTTGCAGTATACCAAAAAGGACCAGGGATTGATCATGCCCCATATTTGCTCCAGGTGTACAATTCTACTGATACCATATCTGCAACAAGTGTAGTACTAGCTGGAAGACTTGCAACAACTGTAAGAAAACAATTCATCTTTGCAATTCCAAAGGGAGATAAAGTTGACTGTCTAGCTTTGGATTGGTGGAGAGCCTAATTATTTTATGTTAAGAGCAATTCTGTCATAGACTGCAAACAATTCTTTTGTCATGGAAAAGTTACTGCTATCCATCCACTTGCCATAAATTCGTATTCCGCCTTTTGTTGGCTCTACAACGATTTGTGCATCATGGTATGACAATTTTGTCATCATGCTGTTCAGAGTAGTATCAGCATTTAGAGCATCTGCCAAAGAACCTCCAATCCACTTGACTCCAGTCACTTTCTTTGAGGCAAAATATCCCTTTGTCTGCAATTTTGGCCTAGCAAGAAAATCTTCTTCTGGAAGATTACGATGAGATTTTACAATAAAGTGTGCTTGGTATCTATCTTGAGCACCCCATGAAATTGGATTTAGATCTTGTGTCATTTTCTATCCCTTTTGAATTATCTGTACTACGTCAATGTTAGAACCCTTGAGTGCAATGGTTCCATGATTTGTCACCATGGAAGATGTACTGCTGAAATATTTTGAATAGCAACTTTCTTTTTCTACTTCATCTGTGTCAATGTCTTTTGCCTCTGCATCAATGCCAATTTCTTTCAAAGCATGTGCAAAACTCTTCATTTTTGTTTACAGGATGAAAAGTATCAGATTCTGAATCATGCATGATTTGGGTTTTATCCAACCCACAAATAA
This sequence comes from uncultured Nitrososphaerota archaeon, assembly GCA_963716995.1. Lineage (GTDB taxonomy): Archaea > Thermoproteota > Nitrososphaeria > Nitrososphaerales > Nitrosopumilaceae > Nitrosotalea. The sequence goes on along the minus strand of CAVQVB010000007.1, from coordinate 163,671 downwards.
ATATGTCTGTAGAACCGTTTTATGAAATCTAGATCTAAACACATTCCCCAGGTTTCCAGTTTACCATTACAAGCATAATCGAATAAATAGTACAGAACCATCAAATGAACTATCCGTGCTAAAATTTCAAAATAAGATCGTAGTAATTACAGGAAGTGGAACTGGCATAGGAAAGGCAATAGCCATGAAATTTGCAGAAAATGGTGCAAACATTGTCATCCTAGGAAGAAGAAAAGAGCCACTAGAAGAAGCAGCAAAAGAACTAGAGCAAGTAATTTCATATGTAAAAAGTAATTCATTTGTAAAAATTTTCCCAGGTGTTGATGTAAGTGATGAGGAAGGAGTCTCAAAGATGTTCGAAGATCTCAAAAAATCACATGGTGCAGTGGATATTGTTGTAAACAATGCAGGAGTCTCAGGACCTGTTACTTGTTTTGCAAATGCCCCAATCTCTGAATTTAAGAGTACGGTTGGAATTCATCTCACTGGAACATTTTGGACATCATCTCAGGCAATCAAGACAATGAAAGCAGGTTCCAAAATAGTTACAATATCTACATTCTTTACAGAAGAGCGACCATACGAACAAAGACCATACAGATTTAGAAGTCCATACACTGCATCTCAAGGAGCAAAGAATAGACTTGCAGAAGCCATGTCATGGGAGATTACTGACAAAAAAATTATATCAATTGCAACAAATCCAGGACCTGTTCACTCTGACAGAATTTACAAAACAGTATATCCAAAAGCAGCTGCAGAATTTATGAGAGTAAGCGGTTTTGAAAATCTCACACCAGAAGAAGTTGAATCAGTAAATGCTGACATACTTCCATTACTTGGAGAAGATGAAAAAACAGTAAAGGATGGAATTGCAAAAGCAGCATCTAAACTTGCAAAATTAAAATCAATCACATCAGAATCAGACATAGAAAAACTTGGCAATACAATTTCTGCTCTACTTGCAAAGATACAACAGATTGCAGAAAAAGTTCAGAACAATACAAGTAAGATGATTGCAGATGAACAGTTTTTGACACAACAACAAGTTGCAGAAACAGTTTTGATGTTAAGTGATGACAGCATAGCACAGATTCTAAACGGCAAGGTGATACCTGGTGACCGCGTATTTTATCCAGTCAAACCACATATTGCATGCTCCATTCCAGAAGTACAACCAGACTTTAGTTCCAAAATTGCTGTATTTGCACTTGATGCAACTGACGAATCAGATGTAACAAGAACAGAACATCTTGGCACAAAAAATAGAGAGTGCAGGTGGAAAGACAGTAATATTGATTTCAAAGACAAGTCCCAAGGTTGCAGAAGAAAGACTGTCAAAATTTCATTCTCATGTAATGGACTTAACAAGCCAAGAAAATGTAAAAAGAATGCTAAACACTGCAACACAAAAAGTTGGACCAATTAGCAATGTAATCTACATGACAGGCAAAGTTCCTCAAGTAGGCAAGCTTGTTGACTTGTCAAGAAAAGACTGGGACAGTCTAGTTGACAAGTTCATAAACACTCCAGCTATTTTCATGCAAGAATCACTTGGCATCTTTGTTCCAGGAGGGGCAAAGAATCCGCCGCTTTTCAAAGGTAAAGAAGGCAACATGATAATCATAGGACCTGACATGCCAGCAGGCGGTAAGACAACAGGTGCAGATAGAGCAAGAGTAGAGGTATTCAGAGGTGCACTCAGACCATTTGCAACAACTGTAAACCAAGAACTAAGCGATGTCCTAAAATCAAAACTTCGAATGTATCTGGTGTTGCCAGGAAGTGTAGAGGGTACAGAGTCAAACAATGACAACATCATGAAAGCAATCAATTATCTAACATCTGGAAAATCAGTAAACAATGCAGAAATAATTTACTATCCAGACGAAACAAGATCCTGATGAAAAGGTTTTCTGAACTAAACGTCGGAGACGAATTTTATTCAGAATGCAAAATAACTGACTACAGAACTTGATGCATATCTTTTGTTTTCAGGAATTAAAAATATAATTTATGAAAACTAAAACCAAGTCAAGAAAAAAAGATGGTTTCAGGTAGAGCCATACTTTCAAAGATGGAAGGAGAATTTACAAGACTTGACGAGATGTATGGAAATCTCTTGATTTTTTATGGAGTTGATGGTGACCAAAATTGGAATAACAGGCAGACAAGATTTCTAAAACCCCTTCATACTGGCGACAAACTAAAAATAAAATTTACAATATCTGAAAAGCGTGAAATCAATGATGAGTTTGGCTTGATTGGAATAGATTTTGAAGGAAAAGATGAAGATGGAAAAATAATAGTAATTTCAAAAAGAAATCTATATCAAATTAAAAAGGACCCGCCAGTGCATCAATGACAAGTTTGGCAGCAGTGATACCAAGTACAATTATAACAAATAGACGAAGTTTTTGCTCATTTACACGTGTAGACAATTTGCTTCCAAGTATCCCTCCTGCAAATGAACCAATTGAGAGCATCCCTGCTTCATAGTAATTTGGATGACCAAGTACAGAGTGCACTATCATGCCAGAGGCAGCTGACGAACATCAAGATGAACTGCGATGTGGGTGCAGCAAGTTTCATTGATAATCCAATTGCAACCACCATCAATGGTACAAAGACTGTACCACCTCCAATTCCAAACAAGCTAGAGATTATACCAGCAAAGAAACTTGCACCCACTGCAAAAACCATCATCTGTTTAGATAGATTGTATTCTCTTGATTCCATTTTTCTTCGTAGGTAAATGTACACGCCTGATGACACCAATACGGCTCCAAATAGTAATTTGAACAAGGGTGCAGAGACATCATCTGAAATGTACGCACCAAGTATTGTTCCAGGAATTGCAAAGAGTGCAAGTTTTAGTCCAAGAGAATATACGATTCTTTTTTGCTTGGCATAAGAAACAGTAGATGCTACAGAGTTGCTAAATGCTGCAAAGAGGCTATCGCTTGCAGCAAGTGTTGGAACAAATCCAGAAAAAGTTAACACTGGCACCATTACGAATCCACCTCCAAGTCCTATCATGGATCCTATCACACCAGCTACAAAACCAAGTGGCAAGAGCCACAAATATTCAAGCAATGATAACATCAAAATCTATTTTCTACGGATTAAAGAGTCACGTCAACCTTCGTGAACCAAGGTGAGCTGAATTACTTGGCAACTAGAAGCTTCCACATATAGCCACCATCATTTGTAGTAAGCTCAATCTCAAAATGCTTGTTTCCAAGAGCTACAGTATGTGTAGTACTGTCGGGTTGTTTTCCATTTACATGAAATGTTCGTAATGCGTCAACCATGTCAGAAAGAGAAGAATACCCACCAGGATTTTGTGGTGACCAGCATTGGCATATGGTACTGTTTAGCACAACCCCAAAGACTGTCTTTACATTAGCATAGTCATTCATTGTTGGATCCAGTTCGAGTGCTACAACTACAAGACCTGGCACATCAGGTGAGCCTACCATATCAATATCACCAAGATTTCCCATCTTGTCTTTGAGTACAGTAGATGTACAGTATGTGACAAGTGCCTGTTTTTGTAGGATCGTTAATGAAATCACAATATTGTTTGACATCAGTTGCACTGCTAAGTCTGATTGGATTTGTCATATTGATATGATGTGATGCCAGATCAGATTTTAGATCAGAGTTTTCTTCATCGTATGAAAAATCAAGAAATGCAACTTGGTTTGAAGTATCCCCTTGACTTGTCATCGGAATAACAAATTGAATAACTGCTATAGCAACTGCAACTATAACTATGCCAGATATTGCAGCATAAAGATACTTTTTTGGTACCACGTGATAATTTTTCTCCATTGCTTTAATAAAGCAATCTCAGAATTCGTCAATCTTAATTAATACCAAAATGTGTCTTGTGGATATTGCGAATAATACTATCAGGTTTTGGAGTCGTAGGACAGAGTTTTGCAAAACTTTTGCTTTCTAGATCAGAAGACCTGTATGCAAAGCATGGTCTAAAGCCAAGAATAGTAGGCGTTTTTGACTCAAAGGGTTCCGCAGCATCTTCTGCTGGACTTGATTTGAACAGATTACTTGAAGTGAAGAAAAAATATGGAAGCATACGAAAATACCACAACAAGGAAAGAGACGCAAATGGCCTTGACATGATAAACGGTATGGATGCTGAAGTTTTGATAGAAACTACTCCAAGTAATTACAAGGATGCAGAACCTGGCATGTCACACATTGTTAGTGCAATGAAAAAAGGGCTACATGTCATTACGGTAAACAAGGGACCACTTGCACTTGCGTTTCCATCATTGATTGAACTTGCAACATACAACCAAGTCAAGCTAAAATTCAGTGGAACAGTAGGGGGAGGAACACCAATCTTGGATTATGCAAAGAATAGCTTGCGTGGAGAAAGAATAGTCTCATTTCAAGGAATACTAAATGGCACCACAAACTATATTCTAACAAACATGGCAACAGGTCTTACATTCAAGGCAGCACTTGCAGATGCCAAGAAAAAAGGGTATGTGGAGGCAGACGAGTCATTGGATATAGATGGCTTTGATGCAGCAGCTAAACTTGTCATACTTGCCAATTGGATAATGGATATGAAAGTTACAATAAAAGACATCAAAAGAACAGGAATTAGAGACGTTACAACTGGAGACATAAAAAAGGCAACAGCGCATGATTCTGCAATAAAACTAATTGCGTCATGTGACAGAGAACTGGTAGTATCACCAAGAGAAATATCACTTGATGACCCAATGTGTGTAAACGGAACCCTCAATGCCATAACGTTTAACTCAGAGCACTCTGGCCAGCAGACAATAACAGGCCGTGGTGCTGGAGGCATTGAGACTGCCAGTTCAATTTTAAGAGACTTGCTAGATATCAAACAGGAAATGTCGAGAATTGAAATCGCATAATCTCTCAAAGAGTGACATCTCTGTAATTATCGACAAGATGACCAAACAGTGGCATATCGAACTTTTAAAATCAAAGACTTTGATATTGCACGAGATTGATGACGATACAAGCCTGATAACAGGAGACAGTATAACTGCAATACAAATTGGAGAATCATATCTCCCATTTCTTTCAGAGACAGTACTATTAGAGAAATTTCCAAAAATAATTGTTGATGCAGGTGCAATCAAGTTTGTCTGCAACGGAGCAAATGTAATGCGACCAGGAATTAAAAAATTTACAGAATTTCAAAAGGATGACATTGTATGCGTAGTTGACGAAGTGCATAACAAATTTCTTGCAGTTGGAAAGACATTGGTATCAAGTGCAGAAATGTCAACCATAACAAAAGGCGAGGTTGTAAAGAATTTACATTATATTTCTGACAAGTATTGGGAAGCTGCAAAGTTGATTAAAAAATAACTAGTTTGCTGTAAATTCGCGTGTTCCGTTCTTGTCGACAACAAGAACATCAATTCCATCTCCACTTGCATTGTCTCTCATTATTGCAGACTTGATGGATTTCACTGCCAAGGTTACGGCATCCTTTTCGCTCATCTTTGGTTTGAATTCTTGATCCAAGACTCCAAGTGCCATCTCTGCACCAGTACCAACAGAAGCATAATCATCAGGTAAGACTGAACCCAATGGGTCCAGTGTGTAAATTACTGCGTCACCATCAACTCCCCCAACTATAACCTGAGTCATAAGAGGATAGTAACGTCTTTCATACATCATAGTAGACATCATCTTGGCTACTGAATTTGGAGGAATATCACGTTTTATTTCCATCTTTCTTATCTTTGTCATGGCTCTCATCTGCATTGCCAAAACCTGCATGTCTGCAACCATTCCAGCACAGCATGCACCAACAAAATCAGTAATCTTGAATGTCTTTTTTGTATTCTTGCTTACTACAAAATTACCATAAGCGATTCTTCTCTCACTTGCCATGACGACACCGCCGTCATATGTAATACCAACCGCAGTAGCACCTGGCATGTACATGTAAGCCATATGATTGAATTGCAAAATGAGCACAATAAAGGCCTTTCTGTATAGTTGACCATAGATCAGTAGGTCACAGGCAAGAAACCTCCCAGTTTCAAATTCAAAAAATGATCTTGTGAAAAATCTACTGAGATGCAAAATTTCGAATTATCTTGCACATACACTTTGTTGTTTTTTTGAGCAGATCAATTCTTGCAAATTCATTTGGAGAGTGGATCCTAGAAAATATGTAGGTGCTCCCTATTGCAATGCATGGCGAGTGTAAAAACTTGACAAATGAGAACATGGGCCCAGTCCCTGCAGACGAGACGCTAAGAATGGATCTTCCAAAGGATTCATCTGCTGCCTTTTTCACTGTTTTGACAAAAGGATCAGATATTGCAGTTCTTGCAGCTGCCTCGCCATGAATCAGTGTAACTTGGATATCTCCAAATCCATTTTGTCGTAGATGGTTTTTCAGACGGATGAGTTGTTTTTTAGGATCCATCTTTGGAATTAACCTAAAATCAATTTTTACTAACGCCTTTGACGGTAGAACAGTTTTTGCACCAGGACCTTCATAGCCTGATGTAAATCCTGCAATGTTACACGTTGGCTCTCCTACTAGAGCTTTTTTTATCGCAATACCTTTTTTGTTGTCAACAAATTTTTTAATTCCATATTCTTTTTTAAATGAAGTTTCATCAAATGGCTCTGATGCAATTATCTTGAGATCCTCTTTTGTGAATTTGTCAACTTCCTTGTACCAATCTTTTATCAACACTTTACCATCATTACCACGAAGTGTCTTTAATGCCTCAACAAGCCTCCACGCAGGATTTTCTATTATCACTGCAAGACTTGAATGTGCATCACGGATTGATTCTGTTTTTGATAGTTCCACATAGAGTAATCCCTTCATTCCAAGGCTGATTACTGGTCTATCTTGTTCATCAACATAGCCAAACTCCCAGATTACTGCATCACATGCTAGTTTTTCTTGGTATTTTTTTAGATAATCCTCAATGTGTACACTTCCAATCTCTTCTTCTCCTTCAATGAAAAATTTGATATTGCATGGCACATCACCTGTTGTTTTTAAAAATGATTCAACTGCCTTTATTCTTGTGATAAGTTCACCCTTGTCATCAGCAGAGCCTCTACCAAAGATTTTGTTTCCAATTATTTTTCCACTAAATGGTTTATCATCCCACAACTCAACGGGTTCTTCAGGCTGTACATCATAATGGTTGTAAAATAACAATGTCTTTCCAGGGTTTTGTTTTGACTTGACCTCACCATATATTGCAGCAGGAACTCCTTTTTTGGTATAAAGTAATTCAGCATGTATTCCTGATTTTTTCATCATTTGTACAATCAGTCTTGAGCACTCGACTAGCCCCAGATTTTTTGCAGAGACACTTGGCTGTCTGATTAGTTTTTGCAGGTCGGAAACAAGACTTGAAAAATTCTTGTCAACGTAATTTTCTTGCATGATTTATTTCACTTTATCAAACGGTTTCATGGAATATGGTATAAAATCCAACAGATCAGTTGCCATAATATGTAATCCATATTTTTTTTGAGCCAAATATCCTGCCTTGCCATTTACAAATACCGCAGCAGATGCAGCCTGGACTGGATCTTTGTTTTTGGCAAACATTGCTGCAACAACACCGGACAATACATCGCCTGTTCCACCAACAGTCATGGCTGCAATGTTTTTTGGATTCAAGTATGTTTGCTTGCCGTCAGATACAATGTCTGTTGGTCCCTTGAGTAGTATGGTTACGCCATTTTCTTTTGCATGTTTTTCAACTAGCCTAGTTCGTGGTTTTATTGCATCAGGAGGAATTTCTCCAAATAACCTTTGAAATTCTCCGGCATGTGGAGTAACTATTACCTTCTTGTCTTTAATCTCGGGAAGAATTTCTGGTACAAGAGAGTTTGCATCAAGTGAGAGTCTAACAGCCCTATCAAGAAGAGAATGGATTAGAATTTTTAGTGCTTCCCTGTCTTGTATACCAAGACCCATTCCTATTGTTGCAGAATCAAGATTCTTTGGTATTATTCCAAGTAATTTTTGGACAGAGCCACGAGTCAGTTTTACATCAACTAACGGTACAACAATCAGATTTGGTGAGAATGCACGCGTTGCCATTACATTGATCTTGGGTACACATGTATACACCAGATCAGATCCTGCACGCAATGCTCCAAGAGATGACAAAATTGGAGCACCGTGATAAAGATAATTTCCACCAAGAACTAGAACTTTGCCATTATCCCCTTTTCTGGATACAGCCTTGCGTGACGGTATGAAACTTTTAACAACTTGAGCTTGGAGAATTTTTGCCACTAGTCGTTTTATTTTTTAAGAGATGATAAACTTTCGTCTTCAGAGGAATCAACTTCCTCAGATTCAATCTCTAGCTGCTCTACAGGGAACAATACTTTGCGCAAGCTTGCAGGTGTGATGACTTTACGTGCAAATGCGACATATGTTGTATGCCCTATTGCCCTAAACGAGTGTCTTGTCTTTCCATCCCTTGCCTCTATTGTTCTTACAATTTGTTCAGTGCATTCAATATCAAAGAAATCATTTTTTCGCAATGCTGCAGCAAGTTTTTCAAGTTGGTTCATGGTAGGACATATTGCAACAAATGCACCACTTCCTTTGAGCATTTTTCTTGCTTGGGGTACAACCACCCATGGATCTCCAAGATCAACTATTACCACATCTGCATCTTTTTGAGGCATCTTTTTTGCAGTCTTGAGATCAAGTTTTGTCATGGTTACATATTTTGAGACTCCAGCCTTTTCGATATTTTTTCTTGCAATTGCCATAAAGTTTTCATCTACATCATATGTGTGGACATGACCCTTTGGTTTTACAATGCTTGCAAGAAAAGTTGTAAATGAGCCACTTCCAGTTCCAATCTCTACTATTTTGTGTCCACTCTGCAGCCCTATTCTTGCTGCAATGTATCCCAAGTCTTTTGGATATACGATCTGTGTACTGCGTTGGCTCTTCATTACATAGTCATAGATTGTAGGCTCTAGTGCAAAAATTATCTTTCCCTTGTTTGTTTTTATTGCAGTACCAAACGGTTTTCCAATCACTTTCTTGTGGTCTATTATTCCAACATGGGTGTGAAATTTTTGTTTTGGTGCAACCCTCATTAACCATTTTTTACTATCATTATAAAAAAACAACACATTGTCATTCTGTTTTATTTTCTTCAACAATTCAACCTGATCAGGTGTGGATAAATATCTTGACCCTAAAAATTTTCGTATACCAGACTAGATTTTATTTTCCTTCGCTTGTCTTTGGTTTTCCTTTTAGTATCTTACCAGATAGAATAGATGCTATCCACAATCCCACTCCAGTCCAAACCAATTCCTTGTGAACGGTGAACATTCCCAAGGTTGTAGAGACTAGTCCAACTGCTGCAAATATGAAAGGAATTGTTGCTTTTTTTGTGGGTAATGCCATCTTACATCCTTTCAGGGGCATCAATACCCAAAAGTTGTAATGCTTTAGCAAGCGTCTCCTTGAAAGAATAAACAAGGCAGAGTCTTGCATTTATGATATCATCAGAGTCGGCTGTCAAGACTTTGACATGTTCATAAAAAGTATTGAATGATACTGCAAGTTGGTAACAATATTTTGCAATTACTTTGGGCGAGAGATTCTTTGCAGAATCTTCTACATGAAGGTCAAACTTGCCAATGACTTTGACCATGTCTTTTTCGTATACAGTATCCAGGGCACCAAGGCTTGCCTCAAAGTTTGGACTCTTGCCAGCTTTTTCCAATATTCTTATTGCACGTGCATGTGCATACTGGATGTAAGGTCCAGTATCTCCTTCCAAACTAAGTGATTCAGTCAGATCAAATGTAATTATCTTGTCAAGGTCTTGTTTTATCATTGCATAGCGCAATGCTCCAATTGCCACCTGTTCTGATATTTTTACAAGACTCATTTCATCAAATTCTGGATTTCTTTTCTTTGCCTCATCAAATGTTCGTCCGCCCAAGGTATCCAGTACATAATCTGCACTGACATAGATTCCCTTTCTGCCAGACATTTGTACAGATTTTCCTCCAGTATCAAGATCAAGTGTCTTTGCAGTATCAGGACTCAGTGTAACTGATTCATATCCAAGATGAACGTACGAGTCAGGTTTTGATTTAAACTCTGACATTATCTTTGTTATAATATTCTGAAGCCTTGACTGTCTAGAATCAATAACAGTAATTACTCTGTCTCCTGTAAAACGCATTGCAGTATCTTTTGAGTCAAGTGTAGTCTGCCACAAGACACGTCCTGTCTTTTGTACGGCATAATGTTTGTAATAAAATGGGTCTTCTAAAATTCCAAGTTTCCATGCAGCATATGGAATATCCTTTGCAATGTATGTAGCAGTTCCATTGCTTCTAACCAAGACCTTGTCTTCTTCTGATTCTGCCTTGATTACCCAGCATCCAGCATTTTTTCCTTCTTGTTCTAGATTTGTTATTCCCATTGATTTCATCTTTTCAAATGCAACTTGCCACAATTTAGAGTGGACAATTTGAGATTCAAAGTTAAGACAGTCATATGTGACACCAAGGCGCCAACATGTTTTTAGTTGCTCTTCAAGGACACGTCTTGTTATTTCATCTCCAAACTTTGCAATCTCTGATGTTCCTTCTTCAAGTTCTTGAAGTACATGTGAGCGCAACTCTGCAAGTGCCTTGTCTGTCTCATATCTTTCAGTGGTTTTTACATATACCACATCACCACAATAGTGATCAAATTTTTGATCCTCTGGTGCCTTGTCAGAATATCCACCATACTTGAAGCCAACAATGATATCTGCAACCTGAAGCCCCGAGTCATCTACATAATTTAGAACGCTGACATCGTATGATGCCTTGTGTAAAATTCTTGCAATTGTATCACCAATTATTATATTTCTAACATGTCCAACATGCAGAGCCTTGTTTGGATTGACACTGGTATGCTCTATTACCATCTTGGAATTTTTTCCAAGATCAACTGAGCCATAATTTGCACGAAGTGATGAGTGTATGACTTGGGGTACAAGCAGAGAATAATTTGCAACAAAATTCAGATAGCCTGATGCATGTACGGAAACTTCGGATACATATTCACCAAGATTTTTTTTGTATTCCTCTGCAAGAGATTGGGAAACATCAAGTGGTCTTTTCTTTAGTGCCTTTGCAAGCAAAAATCCGACATTGCAGCTCACATCACCAAACTCTGGTCTTGATGCCTCGGATACATCAAACTCTGTTTCAGGATACCCAAGTGCGTTACAGGCTTTTTTTACACCGAGCCTGATTTCATCATAGACTAGTCGCAGTGTCATGATATCATCATTCTACCAACAATTGTAACTGTACTGCCTCTAATGCTTCAATCATACCATCACCCTCATGTCCTGGAACGGACATGGTTGCCTGGGACTGGACATCTTTTGGTGCATTTCCAAGTGCTACACTTGTTCCTGCCAACTTGAAAAGTGGTACATCAGTCTCGCTATCACCTATTGCAATTACATCTTCTTTTTTTGCAGAAAACATGTTCATTACCTCAAGAAATCCACTTGCCTTGTCTACACCTTTTGAATTTATGTGATATGCATATTGACTATCAGTCAAAGTTACATCGAAATTATTATCAGCAAAAAGTTTCTTTCCAACATTTACATCAAAATTTCTCTCAAGCACCACTTCGGTAATTCTTGGGAAGACTGGTTTTTCTACTGCTTCAGGAATTTTTGTTTTTAGAAATTCAAACGCATCAATACATTTTTGCTTGTTGCCAATCAACTTGTGTTCATTAGGTCCTGAAGTTATGATGCCGCCATTCTCACCCACTGCAATTCTTGTGGTTCCACCAAATACTGATAACACGTATGCTTCAACAGAAGATCTTCCAGTTACATAGATGACCTTGTGTCCAAGTTTTACAAGATAACGTAATGCACCAAGTGCATCAAGATCAACTCGTCCCCCCTTGTTGTCAGTAATGGTTCCATCAATATCTATTGCAAATATCTTGGGCTTCATCGAGATCACGTATTATTTAGGCCATAATAACTGCTATCTAAAATAGTTTAATTTCATAAAACAAGTGTGACAAGAATTACGTACATCAAAAAAGAAAACAAATCCTACATTATAAAAAAAAGTAAGATCGTAGAATCATTTTGAAAAATGAGGTAGTGCTATTAGTGGGTAGATTTTGTTCTAGTTTGTGCTAATTGATTTTCTAAAGCCCATACTTGAGAATCCGTTTTTTGTAAAATATGGACTGGTGGGTCTTTTTCTTAATGCAGTCTTTGCTTCGATAGTACCATTTCCAATAGTGGTCACATCAACTGCTTTGCTCTTGAACGGTCAAAATCCAGCAATGGTGTTTACTGTCTTGTCAATTGGCTCGGTATTAGGCGGACTTTTTACATATTACATTGGATATGACGGTGGCAAAATCTACAAGATTTTAAAGAAAACTCATCGGGAAGAGGAACAGCAGAAGAGCGGAGCATGGATAAACAAGTACGGATGGAGCATCATTTTTGCTCTTAGTTGGGTCCCAATACTGACAGAGATTGTAACAGTAATTGCAGGAGTGAAAAAATACAATTTCAAAAAGTTTGTCATATCAATGAGCATTGCAAGAGTAGCTAGTGCGTTTGCCATGGTCTATTTTGGAAACTTGTTTTTGCAGTCAATCAAGGTATAAAAAAAAATCACGTGTAAATACAAGTAGTAAGATTTTATTCAGCACAATAGTATCAATTGTGAAGATGGGAATTCCAGAAAAAATCCAGAGCATCAAAGATGAGATGTCAAAGACTCAGATAAACAAGGCAACAGAACATCATGTTGGTCTTCTCAAGGCAAAGCTTGCCAAGCTCAAAAGAGAACAAGAGGATGTAAAATCAAGATCAAGTGGAAGCTCTGTAGGTTTTGATGTAAAAAGAACTGGTGATGCAACTGTAGTATTCATCGGATTACCAAGTGTTGGAAAATCAACACTGCTCAACAGAATGACTGGTGCAAAATCAACAGTAGGTGCATTCCAGTTTACAACAACAACTGTAGTTCCCGGAATGATGGAACATAGAGGTGCCAAGATTCAGATACTTGATTTACCAGGAATCATCAAGGGTGCGTCAACTGGTAAGGGTCTTGGAAAAAGAGTTTTAGCAGTTGCAAAAAGTGCAGATTTGGTATTGATAATTCTTGACGTATTCCAGCCATATCATGAAGATGTCATAAGAACTGAGCTTGGAAACATTGGAATTCGACTTGACCAAAAACCCCCAGATATAGTAATTGAAAAAACAGGAGATGGTGGAATCTCAGTCAGTCAACAGGTTCCCCTAACAAAGATGCCAATGAATTTGTTAAAAGACATACTTCGATTGTACGGGATGACTAATGGTAGAGTTTTGATTCGAGAAGATGTTGATTCAGACCAACTAACAGATTTTATCTCAGGTAACAAGTTTTACGTAGAATCCCTCACAATAATGAACAAAATTGATCTTGTAAACCAGGGTTTTGTAAACGAGTTACAAGAAAAATCAAAGTCAAAATTTGTTCCAATTTCTGCAGATTCTGATATCAACATCACCGCACTAAAAGATACCATATTTGAGAAACTAGACTTTATCAGAATTTACATGAGACCAAAAGGCGGTGAAACTGATTTCAAAGAGCCATTAATTACAAGAAAGAATTCTACTGTGCTTGACATATGCAACAAGCTCCACCGTGACCTCAAAAAAGATTTCAGATATGCATTGGTGTGGGGCAAGAGTGTAAAGTTTGGAGGACAACGAGTCAGCATAAATCACGTGCTAAAAGATGAAGATGTACTCACAATAGTCAAAGCAAAATAGCAAAAACTCTTTTGTGCCAAAAACATTTCTTGTTATACCATGGAAGAAGCTGAATACAGATGGTGCAAGAAATGTTTTTCAAAAACAAAACAAGAAATTATTTTCATGCCAAACATGGCGACATACAAAAGAAGAAGACAATACAAATGCACAGAGTGTGGACAAACATCTTGGTTACAAGGAAGAAGACCATCTGCAGAATCAGTTTACTAAATTTTTTATTAAAAAATTAATTTTTTATGAAAAAAATTGTGTCTAATTACTGATGAATTAGTGTAACTTTCTTAAGTTTCACAATAGAAAAACCAGTAATTCAATAATTGTGCAATGGCAAAACGATCAACACGAGCTGTTAAAAAAAGATCAGCTCCTAAGAGAAGATCAGCTGCAAAGCGAAGTGCTCCAAAGCGATCAGCTCCAAAGAGAAGATCTGCTCCTAAGCGAAGTGCTCCAAAGAGAAGATCAGCTGCAAAGCGAAGTGCTCCAAAGCGATCAGCTCCAAAGAGAAGATCTGCTCCTAAGCGAAGTGCTCCAAAGAGAAGATCAGCTTCAAGAAAAGCAAAACGAACAGCTTCAAAAAGACGAAGATAAAATTTTAAACAGATTATCGCTTCTTGTAGGCGATAATTTGTAATATTTTAGCTAAACATTTGACCTGGTGGAGATGACGATTTGTTTTTTACTGCATCAGGTTCTACGAAAAATTTTCTTTCATTAGGAATTATTGACAGCTTAAGCGATGCATTGACTGCATAGTGTGGTGTGCCATCAGGATTTTTGTGATTCAATGCAATCCCAACTCTATCAAGATCAACTTTTACCTTGACCATTGTTCCATCTTCGAGTTTGAAAGTAACATGTTCATCTCCAACTCTTTGATGGTCCAACATCTTGAATTCTATTTTTTCTTTTGGTGTACTCATATGATTTCAAAATAGATTTGAGTTATTTGAATATTAGTAAAGAAAGCTCATCAATTTTATTTGCTGTTCTGTTGTCAGGACATTTTTCGAAGATAAAATCTCAAGCAATTGAGTTATCAGAGCACGTTCTTGTTCTGAGAATCCAGTAGGACCCTTGTCGCCAGGAGTACCCGGTGGACCTCGTGGACCTTGTTCACCAGGAATTCCCTGCTGTCCCTGTGTACCTTGTGGACCCTTGTCTCCCAGTGGACCTTGCTGACCTGTTAATCCCTTGTCGCCTTGTGGACCTTGTACACCTTGTGTACCCTTGTCACCTGGCGGTCCCTGTGGACCTTGTGGACCAGGCGGACCTGGAACTCCTTGAATTCCCGGAGGACCCTTGTCGCCTTGTACACCTATTGGACCTGTTGTACCCTTTTCACCTTGTGGACCTTGAATTCCTTGTGGACCCGGTGGACCTGAAGGACCGGATGTACCACGAGGACCTTGTTCACCAGTTGAACCAGGCATTCCTCTTGGACCCTTGTCACCTTGTGGACCTGGGATTCCTGTAAGAC
This sequence comes from uncultured Nitrososphaerota archaeon, assembly GCA_963716995.1. Classification (GTDB taxonomy): domain Archaea; phylum Thermoproteota; class Nitrososphaeria; order Nitrososphaerales; family Nitrosopumilaceae; genus Nitrosotalea. The sequence continues at coordinate 148,314 of CAVQVB010000007.1, read as the reverse complement.
CTTTTTCACCAGCAGGACCTTGTGGACCCTGTGGACCCTTTTCTCCCGGCGGACCTTGTGGACCAGTTAGACCCTTGTCTCCCTGCATACCTTGTGGACCGGACAATCCCTTGTCACCTATAACACCTATCGGACCTTTTGGACCCTGCTCACCAGGTGGACCAATAATTCCCTTATCACCTGTTGGTCCTGGAGAACCAGTTGGACCTTTTTCTCCAAGTGGACCAATCTCTCCTGTTAGACCCTTGTCACCTTTGTCGCCCTTGTCGCCTTTATCACCATGTTCTCCTTTTTCACCTTCATCACCACGTGGACCCTTGTCGCCTTGTGGACCCTTGTCACCTGTAATTCCTTTATCACCAATTGGACCCTTGTCACCTTTGTCGCCCTTGTCACCTGACGGTCCCTGTGGACCCTTTTCACCATATGGACCGGGCGGACCTGGAGGTCCCTTGTCACCTGTAATTCCCTTATCACCGATTAGACCTTTATCGCCTCTGTCACCTCTATCACCCATAGCACCTAGTGGACCCGGTTCTCCTTTATCGCCTGCAGGACCAGGCGGACCCTTGTCACCTTGTACACCCATTGGTCCAGGTGGACCGGATACACCAGACGGACCCATTGTTCCTGGTTGACCCATAGGACCTGAAGGACCCATTGGACCAGAGGGGCCACGAGAACCTCTGTCACCTGTAAAATGTTCTACGGTTTGTTTTGGTCTTGTATCAGAATCTGATTTTGTATATCGAGTTGTTACTTCAGGTTCTGGTGTTGGCTCGACATAATCAGAATGTGTTTTTGGAACATCAATTGGAAAACTTGAATGAGCAGATGAAAACTGGTCAATTACAACAACCCAGAGGACCCCTCTTTGAAATACAGATGGCGGTAGTGGATTTTTTGTAGAGCCTAATACTTGGGTGAATTTTTTGTCTTTAACCCTAAGATGAAAATTATCTTTCCATAAAGTGTGGAAACTTCGTTTCTTTACATCATCAGCAGACGGTGAAGCATCACAGAGTGCAATCTGTACCTCAAAGACACCAGATGTAATCTTGAACGGAGATTCACCTGAGACCTCCAAAGTATTATCTTTTGATGACATATTCTACGTCTAATCCCTAAGTATTTTTGTATTTTCAATATGATATAAAGCCCATTTGTGAATTTTTAGACACTTGGAAATCTGTTTTCTACCTTTCATCGCTGCCTGATTTTCAAACTAATCTATTTATCTACGGCTAATCCACATTTTGTTGACCGTGAAGAAACTATTTGGAGATAAAAAGGAAGAGCCTGCTACTGAGATCAAGCCAGTAGAATCACCCAGTACCAAACTGACAGATGCTAACTATAACAGAAACAAGCTCTACAAGAAAGGAATCTCTCTCATGGCAGATGAGAAGATGGATGAGGCTGCAAGGGCCTTTGAGGATGCATTACGAATTGACCCAAATCATATTGAATCCCTTCTAAAATTAGGATATACCCGTTTTCACATGAATGACCTCTCAAGTGCAATGGAGGCCTATAACAAAGTCCATGAAATCGATGTAACAAATGCAGAGGCTTGGAACTTGAAAGGTCTGATTTTCTATAGACAGAAAAATTATGATAAAGCATTAGACAGTGTAGAAAAATCAATTGATTCTGATTCCGCAGATGGAATGTCTTGGTACAACAAGGCTTGCTACCATGCTTTGCTTAACCACATACCAGAATCAATTGAGGCACTAAAACGTGCAATTGAGATAGATGTCAAAAATGCCAAAAAGGCAGTCAAGGACAAGGACTTTGAAAACATCAGAACAGATGATGGATACAGGAGAATTATCGAAGTTGTAGTACTTGAATCAGTAAGACAAGGATATCATAAAGTTGGACAGATTGTATGGACTACAATGGTTGGCAAGCTCGAAGTGGAAGATGCTGCAAGAAAATTAATTGAAAAGGGATTACTAATCAAGAATGAAAAAAGTTTAGGATTGCAAAAAGTGGAAGAATATGAAATTGTTCCAGAACTTGCTGAAAAGATGGGTGTTGAAAAGAAAACTTTCTTTGGAACTACAAAAAAATCTCATCCATTGGTAATACAAAATCTCAAGGAGATAAACGAGGCAGTTCATGCAACCAAAACATCAATTGAGAAAGGAGATGTAAGTGAAATTATTTCAAATCTTAATGTGTTCATAGAACCATCAAAGAAAGGCGGACAGATGATTGAATACTTTTTTGAAGAACACAGAGACATTAGACTATACAAGGTAAGATTGACTGACAAGGGTTCTGATTATCTTCAAGTGAACAAACAAAAGATAATTGATTTGTTTGACAATATTGAAATGATGATAACCAAGAAACTTCGTGCAGAAACTGCCGGACAGTCCTGATAATTTATTCTGCTGACAAGTCCCAATAGTTTGCATCCTTTTGCTGCTCTATTGGTTTTTCAAGAGACTTCCATTCTTTGAATGAGCGGACATAGAGTTTTACATTTTGCATTCCAAGTGATTTTAGTGCATAATAGCCAAGTCCTGAGAGTGTACCTACACTTCCACAATAGGTGATGATTTCAGAATCAGAGTGTATGTTCCTGTTTTGTATCATTCTTCTTAGATCCTCTTTTGGTCGTAGTATGTTCTGTCCTGATGCAAGCATTCGATATGGAATATTGATTGCACCAGGAATGTGTTGCTCTAGATAATTGAGTCGCTCCCTGTTATCTACTAGAATTGCACCCTTTTCTTTGGCAGGGACAAGATAATCAGCAGTTGCAAGAATTTGCGGTTTTAATTTTAACGAGTGGTTTGTTTTTACAAGAGTTGGAGTTTGCGAATTTACCTCAAGGCCTAGTTTTTTCCAGGTACTGTATGTAACATCAAGTAGAGAAACATCCTCATGGCCAATGTATTCAAGTGTCCATGCAATTCTTGATGCAAGTGCACCAAATGTATCATCATATACAACAACTGGTGTTTCGTCTGAGATTCCAAATGACTGGGCATATTGGAGAACTTTGTCTGGACTGTCATCTGCAAGAAGGCTTGCAAGTGGGAGGTTTATTGCATCAGGGATATGACCTTGTTTGTAATCTTCTTCTTTTCGAATATCTAGAACCTTGACACTCTTGTCTCTTATTTCAGAACGTAGCTTGTCTGCATCAACTGTAACGCGAGTAGTTTTTTCTTTGCTCAAGCCGCACATTCGCCCCTTCCTGTCTTTGTGTGATAGCTTCCATCACTTCCATAATCTGCGTAAAAGTCTTCATCACTTTCTTTTACTGGTGCTGCAACAACTGGCTTGAGCAACTCTTTGATATCATCAATTGATTTTACATTTGGACCTCCGTTTCCTTGTATCACTCGGCGCATCCACAAGTCAAGTGTCTCGCCTTGTTTTTTGTCAGACTTGAAGATCTCAACTATTTTTAGAATTGTTGGAATTACTCTTTTTGCTGGAACCTTTGTACAAATGTGTCCAAGTGTAGTATCTTCATCAGCCCTTCCACCAAGTGACATTGTATACTGTGGATACATGTCTTTTCCAAGTCTTCCACCGCCGCCATAGAATCCAACTGTGGCAATTTCATGTTGACCACAAGAGTTTGGACAACCACTTATCTTGATTGTAGAATTTCTGAGATCGTCATCTTCGTCAATTTTTAGTTCAATGAATTTTCTCTGGACTTCTTTTGCTAGTCTATGTGAGTTTGTCAGTGCCAAGTTACACGAAGTGGTACCAGAACAACCAACAACAGAAGCCATTGTGAGCGCACCAGGATTTGCAAGACCCACTTGTAATAATTTAGAGTACACTCTAGGTAGGTCTTCGTCTCTGACCCATCGAAATACCATGTCTTGTGTAAAGCCGTTTCGTATCTGACCATCTGCAGTAAACTCTCGGGCCATCTCTGCAATGGCTCTAAGTTGTGTAGATGTGACATCACCTGATTCTAGTGTAAGAAATACGCAACTAAATCCTGGTTGCTTTTGTTTGAATGTGTTTGATTTTACCCATCTTGAATATCCTTGTGGGACAGATGGCATTTCAGAATTGATTGATATCTTTCTCATTGGCTCTTCTGTCTTGTCAACTTCGAGTTTTACTAGAACAGACAAGAGCATCTTTATCATTGCTCTTTCTTTTAGTACCAAGTTTTGGAATTTCTCCCATCCCATCTCATTTACAAGATAACGCATTCTTGCTCGAGCCATGTTATCCCTGTTTCCTAGCCTATCAAAAATTCTAATCACTGCAACAATGGTATACAACAATTGATCTTCAGATGTGAATTGCTCCAACTGGTGGCCAACAAACGATTGCGCCCCTAGTCCTCCGCCGAGAAATACTTTGAATCCCCTTTGTGGTTTTCCATTTACTTCACCCTGTTGTGGAATCAGTCCAATGTCTACCATTCTTGCCATACCGTGTTTTTCACAGCATGTGAAATTGATCTTGAACTTTCTTGGAAGTGACTGACATAATGGATTTCGTAAAAGGAATTTAGTTGCAGCAACTGCATAAGGAGTTGGGTCAAAGACCTCGTCTGGACATACACCTGCCAAAGGACTGCACATGATACTCCTAACAGAATTTCCACATGCTTCCCTTGTTGTCATGCCAGATTCTGCAAGACCCCGTAGAACTTCAGATACATCTTCTAGTGCAACCCAATGTAATTGGAAATTTTGTCTTGTGGATACATGTGCGCTGCCTATTGAGAACTGTTCGCTCAGGTCTGCAATTTTTTCTAATTGTTCAGAGTAAACTTCGCCTGCTGGAAGTTTTAGTCTAATCATGCTATAATCATCACTCATTCTGCTGCCATAGGCACCATGCTGTAGCCTAAATCTTCGAAAATCGTCACGGTCAAGTTTTCCTTGTCGGTATAATTTTACTAGCTCTGAAAATCTTTCTGCCTCTTCTAATCTTCCCCAGTTCACCTTGTGCTTTGGAGCATTGTCTGGTTTTGACTGGCTAACGCTTGTATTACTCAATTATCGTAGCTTGTCTTCAGAAAGCATATAAATTTTGTATTATGGGAATTTTCGCTAGATTTGGTACAATTATGGCAAAAGTTGCATATTTTGCATGTAACTTGTGCAAGGAAAATGTGTATATGTTAAGAACCAGAAAAGAGTTAAATGCTCACCGGCAAGAAAAAAATGTCGTGTCAGATAAAATAAGTATCGCCCTAGTTGGAGCAGGCAATGTATCAAGTACCATTGTAAAAGGTTTAGAGTTTTACAAAAATTCAACCGAAGGTCTATGGCATCCCAAAGTGGGCGGAATTTCATTAAACGATATCACAATTGTTGCAATGTATGATATTGATGCATCAAAGGTTGGAAAAAACATTTCAGGTCTGGTAAAATCCAAGTCAGACTTTGGAGGCCTTATAGTCCAGCCAGGAATTGCAGAAGATGTTGCACCTCCACACATTTCAAAAAACGGCCAGGTAAAATCATCAAGCTATGACGAGTTTGTAAACTCTCTTAAAAAATCAAAACCAGATTTTCTTGTAAATGTCATATCATCAGGAATGGAAAAAAGCAGTGAAAAATATGCCAAAGCTGCACTTGATGCAGGATGCTCTTTCTTTAATGCAACCGCTGCCAAGACCTGCACAGACCAGGCAAGAAAGGAATTCCAGTCAAAGGGACTTGTCATACTTGGCGACGACTTGATGAGCCAGTTTGGTGGCACTGCATTTCATAGAGGTATGATAGATTTCATGGCAAGCAGAGGAATTTATCTGAAAAAAGCATACCAGCTTGATGTTGGTGGCAACCAGGACACCCAGAACACCATGGCAGAAGAGACACGAGAAAGAAAGAGACTAATCAAGACAGAATCAATTGCAATAGAATCACCAGTTCCTTTCATGTCAACTGCAGGTACTACAGAATATGCTGAACAACTTGGAGATTCTAGAGTAAGTTACTATTGGATGGAGGCAAAGGGCTTTTTGGGTTCCCCAGTTGAGCTTGACTTGTCCCTTCGAACAAATGATAGTACAAACGGCTGCAATGTCATAGTTGATTCAATCAGGGCTGCAAAAAAAGCAATCGTAACCAAGGACCATTCCAAGACAGATATTATTTCTGCATATGCATTCAAGAATCCTCCAAAGAAGATGCACATACGAGAATGCATCAAGGCCTTTGAAGACGCGTTTACAAACTGAGCAAACTAATATTTTTACACATTAAGCAAAAGTGTCAAAGACAGGTACTCGCAGACTGAGATATCTCAGGGTGGGATGTATCACGAGCGTAAATATTCATAAAATTAATAATATTAATAATAATTATAACCTCGTATAGGTACTGTATAACATGCAACGTACAGTAAAACCCAAGAAAATAGATGACATAACACCTGAGGAGAAAGCAGACGTAGAAGAATTCTACAAAGCAAAAGCCAAAGGCGAAACTAAAAAAAGTTCATTAGAAGAATTCCTCAAAGAACTGCACGAATAAATTGTGGACACCAGAGCGAACTAAAAAATTTATCAGACAATACAAATTATTGCATTCCGATTTACAAAAAAAGATCAATCTGGCGATAACAGAATTAGTCAAATCTGAAAATCCTACTAAATTAGGCGACTATAAACCGAGTATCAAGGCGTATGCGTATGTGCTTGATAAAAGCAATAGAATTCCCTATAATGTATCATTTAATGAAAAAGTAATTGAATTCATACGGGTAGGTAATCATAAACAAGCATATGGTAATGACAAATAATCTTCGACCCACTCTTATGATGTACAACAAGGTAAACTATTAATGTGCAAAATGGGGAGAATTTTTCATGCAGAAAGCAACCCTTAGTGACGAAGCACCAAAGATTTTTGCAGATTTAAGAGAAGTAGAGATTACAAGAGCAATAGCAAACGAATTTCATTCAGTATTAATCGACAGATCAGACAGTGATGTAATAATCATCGGTGCAGGTCCTGCAGGCCTTACTGCAAGTAGAGAATTATCATTGCAGGGATTCAAGGTACTAGTAATTGAACAGAACAACTACCTAGGCGGAGGTTATTGGCTAGGAGGTTACATGATGAACCCAGTAACAGTTCGAGCCCCAGCACAAAAAATATGGGACGAGCTTGGAATTCCATACAAAACAATTTCAGAAGGTCTCTTTCTTACACCAGGACCACATGCAGTATCAAAATTGATTGCAGCAGCATGTGATGCAGGAGTCAAGTTTTTGCAGTTAACCAAGTTTGATGATCTAGTTTTGAAGAACGGTCGTGTCTCAGGAGTTGTGGTAAACTGGATGCCAGTATCTGCACTTCCAAGAAACATAACATGTGTAGACCCAATTGCACTAGAGGCTAGAATGGTAATTGATGCATCAGGCCATGACTCTGTTGCAGTAAAAAGATTGGTAGACAGAAAACTAGTAGAATGGAAAGGAATGGATCCAATGTGGATAGATGATGGTGAGAACCGAGTCGTCTACAAGACAGGTGAATTGTACCCAGGACTGGTCATTTCTGGCATGTCTGTCACTGAAACATATGGACTTGCAAGAATGGGTCCAACATATGGCTCCATGTTACTATCAGGCAAAAAGGCAGCAGAAGTAACTGCTGCAAAACTAAGAGAACTAAGAAGATAAATCAATTCGATTTTTAAAGTACTTGATGAAAATATCTAAAATTTTCCTCTATGATGAATCATCAGTTCCTGAAATCAAGATAAATGACCTTGCCAAATTCTTGAATGAAACATTATGTGTACCAGTGGAAACACGAAAAAATTTCTTTTCTCATTTCAAGTCAGACAAAAATACTGCATACAGTTTGGCATCATCACGAGTTTTCAATCCATACATTCCATTTGAAAAACATGTCCCAACAGAAGAAGAGATTAATTTTGAAGTAGAGTCATTTGGGAATCACTCCAACTCCAATATCGTTTTGTATGATGGTTTTGAGATACAAAAAATTGTACAGGATACAATTCCGGAAGAGGAATTGTCAAGTGGAATATTTCACCTTGTCTTTACCACAAGACTAGGATGCACATATGATTATGACGATTACAGGTACCACGGAAGAGCAGTAATTTGTTCAAATCCGTCTGTCATCTCAACTACTGGAATAATAGAAGCACCTGCCAAGCCCCGTGAATATTATCTGAACATGCATCAAACCATAGCACAAGGTCTCAATATTGACGCGTTAAAGGAACAGTTTCAAGGCAAGTTTCTTGAATACCATGACAAGAATCTTGGCCAAGTGGTAAGAGGATATGCACTCCAGGCAATTTTCTACTATATCACAGCAGAACCATTTTGTAGTTCCAAGGAATGTATCTTGTACAATGCACACTGGCAAGAAGATCTAATCCATTCCCAAATGCAATCAGGAAAACTGTGTGAATATCACCAGAAAATTCTTGAGTCGATCACAAAGCCTGAATAATTTAAATATGAACTTGACCGAGTTTGACTTGTGCAAGCCGAAGTAAGATCAGATAACAAAAAACCAGAAACTAGAAAAAAGTTTGATGTAATAATTATTGGAGCAGGTCCTGCAGGATATACTGCTGCCATTTACACATCACGTGCAAAACGTGAGACACTCATAATTTCAGGAGTTCTACCAGGAGGCCAGTTGATGCTTACAACAGAGGTTGAAAATTTCCCAGGTTTTGCAAAAGGAATCATGGGTCCAGAACTAATGACAACAATGAGAGAACAGGCAGAGAGAATGGGAACTACAATCATTGACGATGAAGTAGTAAATGTTGATTTTAGACACAAGCCGTTTAAGATACTAACATACTCTGAAGAGTACGAAGCAGATGCAGTAATCATTGCAACAGGTGCCACCCCAAGAAAGATTGGTGCAAAAGGAGAACAGGAATTTAGTGCACGTGGAGTCTCATACTGTGCAACATGTGATGGACCATTTTTTAAAAATCAAGAGATTGTGGTTGCAGGTGGAGGGGATTCTGCCATGGAAGAAGCCATTTTTCTTACCAAGTTTGCAAACAAGGTTCATGTCATACACAGAAAAGACAAGCTTCGTGCAAGCAAGGTTATGCAAGACAGAGCTTTTGGAAATCAAAAGATCCAATTCCACTGGAATACTGTAATTGAAGAGATAAAGGGAAATCAAAAAGTAAACCAGATTACTGTAAAAGATACCACAACAAACAATGTAAAAACACTAGAAGTTGGTGGAATATTTGTTGCAATAGGACACGAGCCAAATACAAAATTATTCCAAGGACAGATTGACTTTGATGCCAATGGGTACGTTGCACTAAAGAATCACACCCAGACAAATGTGGAAGGAGTCTTTGCTGCAGGAGATGTACATGACCATAGATACAGACAAGCAATTACAGCAGCTGCATTTGGTTGCATGGCTGCAATTGATGTAGACAAGTATCTTGCAGAGCGTAAATAATTATAAAATTTCATAATTTTTTATTGAAAACTAGAAGAATTCTACACCACTTTTTTAAATCATGCCTATCCAGTACCCATACAAAATGAATATTCTATTTCTTTCACTAATGGTTATCTTTGCAAGTATCATCATTGTTAATCACCAAGTCTTTGCAGATGATGCAAATAGTGCACAAATTCAAGATATTCAAATCCAGCCATCCACAATCAAAGTTGGAGATAATTTCAATATCACTGCAACCCTTGTCAACAACTCTACTGATACCATATCTATCCACAATGATTGCCTGTCTCCATTTTCAGTAGCCTTTGATAGTCATGCAACTATAGATGTGGAAAAGCCATGCATCTATTTTGCAATCTCAAAATTGATCAAACCCGGTGGAAATATTACAGTCTCTGGGCCTGGCTCAAACATTGCGTACAGAGCAATAGATGCAGGTACTGCAAATGCAACGATAACATTTTCTCATACTGACGAAAACCAATCAAACTCCAATGCCTCATTTACTGGCAATCCTGTTAGCATTTCAAAATCAGTCTTGTTTACAATATTACCTCAATCTGTACAAACAACATCCGTAATAGAATCTCCATTAAAGCAATTCAAATCAGGAATCGTATCCAGTGATGTAAAATGCAAAGAGGGATTGCAATTTATTCAAAAAAATGAAAACGGTCAACCTGCTTGTGTCAAACCTCAGACTATGGACAAATTAATTGAACGTGGTTGGGGTATCATACCCCTAGTCGGACTTCCAGCACCATACAGTGTTACTGACAAATACTCAGAAATGACTTTATCAAATCAAACTTTCTTGAATCAAGATTACAATTCAACTGGGACTACAAGATTGCCAGCCTCGTTTATGCCATGTGACACCCCTTATTCCAAATCAGATAGTGGAATTCCTGTTCTATACATGCCTACAAATTCGATTGGAAAAATATGTGTAAGATATACCAATTACAATAGTTTTCCAGACTCATTCAGTGGTGGGATAAGCATCTTTGATCCAAACAACTCGTATCAAAATGCTCCAGGTGTCACAACTTGGAGTGATCTAAGAAACATTACAACAATCCAAGGAAGACAGTCTTTTATTGCAACCTACTGGATAAAAACAGGAAATCAAACGGGATTTTATGGACTGGACTTGTTTTGCGGTGGAACACCATTTGCAATAGGATATGACAATAGTTCTAAACTGGTTGCAAATGACTTTCCGTTTGTGGGATTAACATATTCGTGTCCTGCGATATTACATGACACCCAGATTGACAGTACGAGTAGAATTGGTGTGAAATATGTTCCATTCCCTTGATTATAGATTTCTTGTGTTTTTTGGTAATTCATAATTTTGATATTAATTTTTAATGAAATAAAAATAGAAAAGGATCTTAAAAGTTATCTATAACTTGACACATAATTACAGTGTTGAGAAATTTCATAATATTTTCAGCCCTAATCATACTCTTATCACCCACATTTGATTTTCAGGCAATGGCATTAACGCAAAATAGCCAAAATATATTGAGCAATGTTCATAATTTTGAACAGTCTAAATCTGTACCTGCAACGTCTCAGATTTATTCTCCAAACGACTCCCCTCCAGAAGTTAATGTCGTGCCAACTCCCAAAACAAACATGATATCTCCAACTACACAATTACCTTATTCTTCAACTACACAATCACCTCACTCTCCAATATCTCAATCTCAAACCTCTTCTCAAGGCAATGAACAGACGAATCAGCCTTGGATTGTCGTACTTGTTGTATTGCTAGTTTTCATAGCTGTTGCCATAGGCGCGGTTAAAAAAATACGCAGTACGAGTTACAATCGCCCAGATTCTCCCAAGTACAACAATAGTGATTAATCCAATCACGAACGGAATCATTCCACTAGGAAATTCAGGTACTGTATGAATTACTTGTGACATGTTAGTGATTTGGGCCGATTGATTTGCAGTTAAATTTGTACTTGGCATAGTTGAAACATTCTGAGACGCCATACGAGTACCAATGATTTCTATACTTTTGGTTCCTTGTAAGAATTGTATTGTCAAAATTCTTTCGTTTGGAGTTACTTGTTCCTGGTGTGGTTGAACGTCTACACCATCAACTAGTATGCCAAACAAATCATCAGTACCATCACTTGCCTTGGAATCAATTAAAGATCTTGGAAGTGAAAGTGTAATGGATCCATAATTAGTAGATTGGATGGATACTGCCAACATGAAATTTGAGGGATTGACATACATGTCAACTACAGAACCTCCGCTAATGGTATACGGCACATCAAAGGTTTGGTGACCAGGAATTTGTATTGGAAACACATCGCTGATTGGAGCAGTTGTTGCCATGTAGGAAAAAGTTGTTTGGGTTGGAACTGCAGAACCATATTGAGCCAATACCGTATAAACGCCACCTGATTTCCACATGGAACCAGTTATCCCAATTGTATTAGTGTAAGAACCATCTGAGGCAACGTAACCTGCATTGTTTGGATTTGATTACTATAGGGATCTAAAATGCTAATTGTCAAAGTACTTGCAGGTACAACAGTTTTGACTGTACCAGAAATTACTATAGTATCACCAAAGATGTAGAATGGTTTGTCAGTTGTTACCGTGACACTAGAATTTGCAAAAACCTGATGCGTAAAAACTGGTTCTGATAATACCACAATTCCAAAGATAAGCAATAATGCAAAAACCGTACAAGTGTTATTGAAAAATTTTTTCAAAGTTTAGCGAGCAAAAGTTACAGGAATGATAGATAAACCTTGTAATTATTCTCTAATTTTTGAGATGTGTTTTGAATTTGCTAGTGCAGAATCATATTCACTTTCTGAAAGTATTTTTTGTTGAGTATAGAGACTCTTGAATTTTCTTCCATCATCTGCAAATATTCCAACTGCATAGCCATTTGAGATGTCATACTTTTTCATGGCAGTGTATACAGTAGCAGAGGATGGGCTGACAAGCATTTTTTCTTTTTGCAGTATCTCTTTTACAGATGCAAATGCCTCTTCGTTTGTGATTGTTATCCAGTCATCGACCACTTGTTCACGCTTGATAAACAAGTCAGGTTTTGAAGACTCTTCAAAATTTCTCAGGCCTTGAATCAAGTGATTCTGTTGTGGCTGGACTGCAATTACCTTGATGTTTGGATTTTTCTCTTTTAGATATGCGCCAATTCCTGTAATGGTTCCACCCGTTCCAACACCGGTGAAAAAATGAGTTATTTTTCCTTGTGTCTGTTCCCAGATTTCAGGACCTGTTCCTTTGTAATGACCCATGAAATTTGCCTCGTTTGCATATTGATTTGGTGAATAATACTGGTCAGGTCTTGCAGATGCAATAGACCTTGCAAGGGCGATGCTTTGATCAGTACCTGCACCCACCTTTGGACACAAGTCATCTGATGTTTGATATAGCGTGGCACCAAGTGATTCAATTATTTTTTTAGTTTCATCACTTGCCTTTTCAGGAATTACAATTTCAACTTTGTATCCAAGAATTTTTGCAATTCCTGCTAGTGCAATTCCAGTATTGCCAGAAGTTGGCTCGATGATTATAGTATGCCCTCTTTTGATAAGACCTTGCTTCTTCTGCCATCTTTACCATCCAGTATGCAGCCCTATCCTTTACAGAGCCAAATGGATTGTAAAATTCTAGTTTAGCATAAACTGCAACATTATTTTTTGAAAGTGATTCCAGTTTTACAATTGGAGTACCGCCAATTTTTATTGGCATGTTAATATCTTCTAGTGTTTCAGCCAAAGGAGTTATTTCACCTTCTTGATTGTAAATTCTAGATCCTTGTCTGTTTTTTTAATGCCAATTAATTGGTGACCAGTTCTATTCACCCATCTTGTGATATCTTCTTCAGAGGCTGGATCGTCTGCAGTTATTTTTAGAATATTTCCTACAGCCATTCTTTCCATCTCTATCTTTGTTCTAAAGACAGGCTCTGGACAGAACATGCCTCGTACATCAATTGTTTTAGTTGGAGTTGATTCGGAAATATCGGCCACCTGTAAGCCAAAAAGTGCTCACGCAATATTAAAATCTATTCATGAGTGCAAGAAAATTATATCATTTTAGAATCATTGGCAGAATTGCTCGTAGGTTTCTTTCATACAAAACCGTATGATCCTGGTCTTTGAAGTTTATCTTGTTTGAAAGTTTTGTAATCAAGCGCACTGCAACTTTGTACGCAGTTGTCCACACAATACTATTTGGATTTGACTCGAATGCATTGATTAAAAATTTGCACACACCTGTCAGAGTGTGGATGATTTTCTTCAAAGTATATGATGATATCCTCTTTAGAATTTTCAATCTTGTACAGTGCATGTTCTATCATTTCCCGGCTTGTAATGTAGCCTGTATCACCTACTGTTACTTTGCCATGTCGTAATGCATACAGGATATCATCAAGGTTGTTTTCAGAATCAATGATATTTGTACATCTACCAAGTGTTGATGCAACATGAGAATCGCTTCCTACAACTTCGATGAGGTTTGATGCTTTGGCAAAGTGATATGCTCGAAGATTAGAATACCTGTCCACGTTGTTGCTGTTAAAGACCTCAATTAGATCACATAGAGCAGCCCTTTCTCTCAATCCATTACTCAGTCCAAATGGATGTGGTGCACAAGATACTGCACCCTGTGATTTTACTTCATCAAGTATTTCCTCAAGACTGTTTCCAGCCTTTACTGTTTGATTTAGACCAAATGCAAGAACATGTATCCCTTGATCAGTTGTTATTTCTTCTCCAGGATATACTCTGAATCTTTTTGTATTTTTCATGACTTTGTTGATACTCCAAAAGAGAAGTAAACCCATTTATCGGTATTGTGATTTGTAATGAAAAACGCATCAAGACCTGCATCATGTGCTTTATCCAATTGTTGCATAACTGTCACTCCGCAATCATATGGAGTCTCTTTTGGTCCAAGCTGAAAGTTTGAAAATTCATTATGACAATGCAGTTCGATTTTTAATCCTGCCAATGTTTATCGAATCCACCTATCAATGCATATAATATCTTTGTTTCTGGAATTTTTGCTTATCGGAACAGATCAAGTGATTTGACGCGCAGTAGATCTTGTAGAGTTCCATTTTTTTTATCAAACGTATAATTGCGCAAAATTGCAATTGGCGTGTAAAGCGTCTTTCCTCGAACCAGCTCTGTTGCAGAACAAATTTCATCTGCAATTGCAATTGCTGTAACCCGAAGAATCTCGCTTGAAATTATCTTGCTTCCCTCATAGTCAATTATGGGAGATATTCCAGATACCCCTATTGCAACATCTGTCTGACCTTCTCGAAATGGCCTTCCAAATGTATCAGATATTATGATTGCAACATTTTTTCCAGTCCTTGTCTTGATGCGTTTTCTGAGTCTCTTGGCAGAATCGTCAGCATCTTTTGGAAGAAGTGTTGCAAATCCTTTTTCCATGTTGCTTTCATCGATGCCAGCATTTGCACAGACAAGACCATGCCGTGTTTGAGATATAATGATGCCATTTTTCATTCGAATAATTCTTTTTGTTTCATCAAGAATTAGTTGTACTATCCTTGGGTCCTTTTTGTATGCACTTGCAATCCCTATTGCTAAAAGTGTTGGTCTGACTTTTCCCAAGTTGATTTTTTGTCCCTCTTGTTTTGAGATTATCTTTTGTGTAAATACCAGAATGTCTCCTTCCTTGAGTTCCCTGCCAGCCTTTGTCTTGAGCAAAATTTCAACCAAATCATCCCCAGACTCTATATCAGATGGTATCCGGACAGGAATAATTTGTAAAGACATGTAATCAAGTTGGTTTTTTACTGCTTAAAATGATATCTTAGGCAAATGTCTGCAGTGGTATTTTCAGACCATAGTGTTTGTTAATTAGTCCTATAATCTTTGAAAGATCCTTTTCTTCAAGTGTAACAGTTGCAAGCTCTTTTACCATATCTTGGGCTCGAAATGCAATACCAAGACCACAGATGTTAAACAGTTTGACATCATTTGCCCCATCTACAACTACAACGATATTCTCTTTTTTTTCTTTCCATTCATTTATTTTTATATTTGCAGATTTTGCCTTGTCAGAATCTACTTCAATTGTAACGCCATCAAGTTTTCCATCCTTGAATAATAATTCATTTGAGAAAACATAGTCAATGTCTAGTTCATCTTTTAGTCTATCAGTCATTAGTGTAAAGCCTCCAGATACTGCCATTATTTTCCAGCCTGCTGCTTTTAATGCCTTGCAAGCCTCTTTTGCACCAGTCATTATTTTGAGCGAGTCAGACACTTGTTTGCATGTATCATAATCAATTCCCTTGAGAAGATCAATTCTTCTTCGTAATCCATCTTCCCAGTTTATCTTTCCTTCAATTCCTTGTCTTGTGATTGCCCAGATTTCATCTTGCTTGTTAATTTTCTCGGCAAGTATTGGAAGAAATTCTGCATCAAGTAATACACCTTCAACGTCAAAGATTGCTAACATCAGTTTCTTCTTTCAACCACAAATCAGATTATATAATCTTAAGCGATTGTCAGATCTTTTTACCACTAGTAATATATTCAAGGTTCTCAAGCTGGAGAATATGGCAGAGCTTCCTCACAAATACGAAGTACCAGTGAAAGCAGTTCCAAAAGCTATCAAGTTGTCAGATAAAACAAAAGAAGAACTCAAATCGTCTGGCATGATGGATGACAAGGGAAAACTCAAACTAAAAGGAGTCAGTCCAAAGATGCTCAAACGCATGAAAGAAGAAGCAGTAGACTGTCCTGTTATGAAAAGATGAACTTCCATTTATCCAATGTTTTGTATGCCCTAATTTCCAGAGCAGAGTATCAGGCAAAGTGCTCTGCAAGGGCGATCCGCTCTAAAAACCAGAAAAGCTCATTAGTGTAACTAAAAGAAAGACTGGAATTGAGTAAAGAAATAGGAATTACAGCAAAAAAGAATGAAAATTTTAGTGAGTGGTATACTCAAGTAGTACTAAAAGCACATCTTGCAGACTATGCCCCAGTAAAAGGCCTCATCGTCCTCAGACCTTACGGATATTCAATATGGGAGTCATTAAAGTCGTCACTTGACCAAAAGCTAAAGGCAACAGGCCATGAGAACGGTTTTCTTCCAGTCCTGATACCAGAGTCACTACTAAGCAAAGAGTCTGATCATTTTGCGGGATTTACACCCGAAGTATTCTGGGTCACACATTCTGGTGAGACTGAGATTGGTGACAAGCTTGCATTAAGACCAACGTCAGAGGCACTTGCATATTCAATGTATTCAAAATGGGTAAAAAGTTGGAGGGATTTGCCGCTCAAGATTAATTTCTGGAACACTGCATTAAGAGCAGAGATCAAGGCAACAAAACCATTTCTTAGAACATCAGAATTTCTGTGGCAAGAAGGTCATACAGTTCACACTACAAAAGAAGAGGCAGAGCAAGAGGTTACATCAATACTTGAAATGTACAAAAAAACAGTTGAAGAAGAACTTGCAATTCCTGTAATCACTGGTAAAAAAAGTGAAAAGGAAAAATTTGTCGGAGCTGTATATACCACAACAATGGAATCCATCATGCCAGACGGCAAGGCACTCCAGATGGGAACATCACACTTTTTGGGACAAAACTTTTCCAAGCCATTTGATGTCAAATTTTTGGACAAGCAAAATGTAGAGACATTTGCATGGCAGACATCATGGGGAGTTTCATGGCGTCTAATTGGAGCGTTAATTATGATCCACGGTGATGACAAGGGATTGGTTCTGCCACCACGTGTTGCACCAATACAAGTAGTCATTGTACCAATTTACTATTCACCACAAGACATGGAACTTGTTCTAAGTAAAGCATCAGAGATAAAACAAGTCTTGGCAAAACACAATCTTCGTGTACACATGGATACCAGAGACGAAGTTACTCCAGGATACAAGTTTCATGATTGGGAGATGAAGGGTGTTCCATTGCGAATAGAGATAGGCCCAAAAGACATAGCAAAAGGCAAAATGGTTCTTGTCCGCAGAGACAGTCTCAAGAAAATTGATCTTGCGTTTGAAGATACAGAGAGTGGAATTTTGAGCATGTTAGATGAGATACAGCAAAGCCTCTTTGAGAATGCCAAGAATTTGTTGAAAGAAAAGACATTAGAGGTTGCAGATTTGGAAGAGTTCAAAGTAGAGATGGAAAAAGGTGCATTTCTTTATTCTCCATGGTGTGGACAGACAAAATGTGAAGAGGTCATAAAAGAGTCAACTGGTGCAGATATCAGAGTAATTCCATTTGATGCAAAGACACAAGACTCTCAGTGTATCGTATGCAAAAATCAGACTACAATACATGCAATTTTTGCAAGAAGTTATTAGCGATGAATCTTGGATATCATGACAATCTGGCATTATATTATACCAAGAAGGTAATGTAGTAAATGTCAGGATCAAATCCATATCGTGACAGGATCTACATCATCAAGGACATCATTCTCACGCTGGTTCAATACGGAGAACTCAATCAAACAGCTTTGGTTAGCTTTTGTGGCCTGAATTTAAAAAAACACAAGTCAATACTTGACGAACTGGAAAAAAACATCTTGATTCAGAGCGAGGAAAGACATCTTGGAAAACGTATCATAACCATGTACAAGCCAGCGCCAAAAGGGATTGAATTTTGTAAAACAATCTTGGAGCCTTATGAGAATATATTTCCAAGAAAAAAGAATACTCAAACTAGAACAGAGTTCTAGTCAGAATCTAGGCCGTATTTTGATGCAATCTTTTTGTCAATATCGTCTTTTTGTTGGAGATATTCGTGGTATTTTTTATTCCATGATTTTAGTGTCTTGTATTGTCTGATTCCAGTTATCATCCAACCCACAGATATTGCAATTATCAACCCAAGCAGTATACACAGTGCCATTCCAAAGTCATATTCCTGTTCCAAGACGATGAAAAAGTTTTTGTGAGTTAAAAGAAATACTGATAGTCCGATTGCAAAGGGGGCCAAGATAAAGCCAGAGATGGACACACCAAGAAGAATTCGTCGTAGTTCAAGAATTTTTTTGATAAAACTATCCATTAAATCAAGTACATCAAAACGAGAGCTTTGTGTTTTATCGTCGCTCATATTGATTTTGCCATTTCCTGTTTAAAGTTGACAGACTTTTTAAAAAGTATTTTGGCAGTCAAGTTTATGGATCCACGGTAAACGTGCCGTTCATTTCTGGATGTATTTTAGAGTAATATGGGAAAGTTGCCAATCTTGTCTGCAACAAAGTTTATCGTTTGAGCCTCAAAGTACTTCAAATGTCTTGTGTGGACATTAAATGAATCAATGTTCAGATCCTGGTCAGAACCTGTATCTTTATCTTCATTTATCACATGTAACGCGACCAATGTTCCTTGTGCAATGTGAATTGCAGGATTAGTGTTTGTACTAGAGATTGATTTCTTTCCAGTTTTGGTAGACTGTTCATCATAGTAATATCCTTGGTCATTGTGAGTTGCAAGTATGTAAACATTGGAAGCTGTTGCAAATACTGGATGATTTTCATTTACCGGAACTGATGAAGTCCAGAGATAATACACACCGCCTGCAATAGCTAGTGCAATAACTGCAACAGTAATTATCAGACCCTTTGTAATTGGACTACTGGACTTTGATTTGGACTTGTTCTTTTGCTTTTTTCCCACTATAAAACCAGTGAATTCTGTGTATATTTAGGTAATGATTACCAAAGTTTAGCAAAAGATAATACTGAAAAATTAGACTCGATGATTCTACAATGTACAAGGAACAATTGATAGTAAAATATAATATTTTGATATACAGAATGGAGACAGAGACTTCATCATGAGAAAACTAGAGATCATACTTGTTGCAATAACCATAGTTCTTGCTGGTACAGTTGCATTACAATTTAGCAATGGAAAAATGTTAAACGATGCATCGCAAGGTGCAGTCCAAGGACCAGTAGGACCGCAAGGTCCACCCGGTCCACAGGGACCTCCAGGACCAGCAGGTACTGGATCAACTCTAGCATCACAAGATACAACCCTTACGCAGATTTACAAAAATACCGAAAATTCTGTAGTACAGATAACAAGCAAGGTCTCAACAGTAGATAATAATTTCATAGTAAATGGCCAGCCACTTGCAAGCCAGTCTACAAGACTTGGATCAGGCTTTATCTACGATACATCTGGAAGAATAATCACAAACAATCACGTTGTAGAAGGATCAAAGACAGTAAACGTTTCATTTATTGACGGAAATACATACACTGCCAAAGTTGTAGGAACCGATCCGGGAAATGACATTGCAGTAATACAGATAATAGATAATTTTTCTGACGAGCAACTTGTCCCTCTAACCCTTACAAATTCTTCAAATCTGAATGTGGGACAACAAGTTATTGCAATAGGCAATCCATTCGGACTAAGTGATACAATGACAACTGGAATAATTAGTCAGATTGGAAGGCTGCTTCCAGATGACAGCTCGGCCGGATTTTCAATACCAGATGTAATTCAAGTTGATGCAGCAATAAATCCAGGAAATTCTGGTGGTCCACTGCTAGACCTTAATGGTAAAGTAGTAGGAATGAACACTGCAATTAGCACCAACACAGGAGACTTTGCAGGAGTTGGATTTGCAGTACCTGCAGATGCGATAAGCAGAATAGCTCCAGTCTTGATTAAAAATGGAACATACACCCATCCATATCTTGGCATATCAGGAAGAAGCATGGACCCTGACGTAGCCCTTGCAAATGGACTGACAAGAAACTTCAAGGGAGTCATAATAGAGAGTACCATCAAGGGAGGACCTGCAGACAAGGCAGGAATAATTCCTGCTACACCAGATGAGAACAACATTCTCCATGGGGGGGACATCATAACTGCAATAGATGAACACCCAGTCAAGACAATCTATGATGTAATATCATATCTTGATGAAAAGAAAAATGTAGGAGACAAGGTAGTTTTGACAATAAACAGACAAGGAAAATCACTTGACTTGACTGCCACACTTGGTGCAAGACCAAATCAAACTCCTAGCTAGTCAAAGACATTTTTTGTTTTAAAATTCCACATCTTGTCAGTTGCTTTTTTTATTCCAATTCGTGGGCCTGATAAAATCTCGGATTGTTTTATTTCAAATCCATCAGTGATGTACAGACCTGATTTTTTTGTCAAATCTTTGCCATACTCTTTTTTTGTTATCATCAATGCCTGAGTAAGCTTGGCAGGGCCATTTGTTAAATTGGAAATATTACCAGTCTTGCGTTGCTTGGTCATGAAATCAATTCCTTGTTTTGGTACAAGAGATCTGAGCAATACCGCACCTGCTTCAAAATCCGGACTTCTAGCCACGGCATTAACACAGTAATGCATTCCATATGTAAAATAGACATATGCGCATCCAACAGGCCCAAACATTGCCTTGTTTCGTCCGGTCAGCCCACCAAAAGTATGGCTTGCAGGATCGTCCTTGTATCGATAGGCTTCAGTTTCGACAATTATTCCAGATATTGTATTTCCATTAATTTTTCTAACAAGTATCTTTCCAAGCAGGTCTTTTGCAACATCAACTGTATCCCTTTCATAAAATGAGCGTCCAAGTACCTTCATTGTGAAATTTCTATGTCCAAACCCTTTCTTAATTTATCCAAGGATTTTGCAAGTAAGACAAAGTCGTCCTTTAGTACCTGCCTCAGACCTGGATTGTATATCACAGCAGCCGGGTGGACAGTGACAAAATAAAGTTGGTCATTACTTTTTACAATCTTGCCGCGGTTTTTTGTTATCTCACTGCCATCAAGTAATGAGCGATATGCAGTGTTTCCAAGTATACAAACTATTTTCGGTTTTATTATTTCAAGTTCTTCGGATAAATATGGCCTGCATGCAGTACGCTCTTCTGTCAAGGGCTGTCTGTTATCAGGCGGCCTGCATTTTACTACATTTGTAATGTAAACATTTTCTCGTTCAAATCCTGCATATTCAAGTGCCTCAGAAAGAATCTGTCCTGCAGTTCCAACAAATGGTTGTCCCTTTAGATCTTCATTTCGTCCAGGGGCTTCACCTACAAAGATAACATCAGAGTTTTTGTTTCCATGTCCAGGTACAGCATTTGTTCTTGATTTTGACAGACTACAGTTGACACAAGAGATTACCCTATTTTTTACATCATCTAGTTTATCAGACATTTTATGTTGCCACACTTTTTACAATCGACTTGCCACGTATATGTGGACCGCCATTACCCATTCTCATAATTTGCATCGGGTCACCTTTTCCACAGTTTCCAATGGGCCTTACCTGAAAATCTTTTCCCCTTGCATCAATTGACTCGAAAAATTCTGGAGAGTTTCCCATGACAATTACATCTCGCAACAGTTCACCCAGTTCTCCGTTTTCAATTTTTTGTGCATATTGACACGAGATACTCCAATTGTATCGCATCATGTCTATTGATGGAATTTTCATGTTAGATATTAGAAAGCCATTTTTTACATCCCTTATCATTTCTGCAGGATCCCAGTTTCCAGGTGCAATGCATGTGCATGCCATCCTTACAAGAGGCATAAACGAATATCCAGTTGCCCGCATTGACGAGTTTGGCTCTGTATCAAACAGTGATGCAGTCTCTCGGCTTTGCATGTGATTGCACAATATTCCATCTTCTACCAACACTTTTCTTGTTGCAGGCACACCTTCATCATCATACTTGTACCATCCAAGACTAGATGGAATGGTTGGATCGTCAATTACATTTAGTTCAGAAGAGCCAATCTTTGTTCCAAGTTTTCCCGCCCACCAGGAACCTCCAGCCCATGCCATCTCTTTTCCAAGAACTCTGTCAGCTTCAGATGGGTGGCCAAGAATTTCATGTGAAAGCAGTGCAACAAAATCAGGGTTCATCACTACCGTGGCTTTTTCCTCTTTTACGGTCTTTGCATCAAGCAGTGCATCAGCTTTTTCAGATATTGATTTTGATGTAACCAGTATGTCATTTTTTCCAGCAATCATCTCCAGTCCACCCCTTCCCCCTTCAGTGGTATTGACAGATTCTGTCAAGCCAGAATAATGTGCTGTTGCGGACAGGTTTGCCATTACATCATCAAAGTCTTGAGTTATTTTTGATCCTTCACTATTTACAAAGTACTTGTGAAACTTGTCGTGATGCATCGATACAGATGATTTTATTATTCTTTTTTTGTCATGAATTATCTTGTCAGACTCTAAACCAAGTTTTATCATCTCTTCTACATTTGGCTCAATCAGTACTGGAAATCGTACATTATCAGTAAAAGAGCGAATGTCTGCCAGTCTTACTTTATGTTTTTTATAATCTGAATAATATCTAGCCGTCTTGACTATATCCATAATGTTTTGCTGTATGATACCAAACGACTGGGGTTCAGATACAGAGTAAAATCCCCAGGCCCCGTTTACAAGAACACGGATTCCAAGACCAGAATCTCTTGATGAGACAAAGTTTTCGACTTCGCCATTTTCAATTACAAATCCTTCAGTCTTGACAGACTCTGCCCGTACATCACAATACTGGGAACCTGCATCAAGTGCAATCTTGATTGCCTTTTCAGCATAATCTTCAAGTGACATGAATTATCCTATACTGATGTTCTAGTTTCTTCTGTCTTTAGAATTGTAAATGAAAATGTAGTTCCTTTGGATAGAACACTTTGCATCCATATGGTACCCCCATGAGCCTCGATAATTCCCTTGCATATTGACAGACCCAAGCCGCTTCCACCCTTTTCTCTTGTGCTTGTCGTATCAGCCTGATAGAATTTTTTGAATATCTTGTCATTTGCTTCAGGCGGTATACCTTTTCCATTATCCTTTACTGAAACCACCACGTCATGGTCTCTTTCTTCAAGTTGTATCTCCACCCTACCTGTCTTTGGAGCAGTTGCTTTGAGACTATTTTTTACTAAATTAGTAAGTACCTGTGTTATCCTATCATCGTCATAATATGCATAGATGTCTTTTTTTGGAGTATAACTAAGTGAGATTCCATCGACAGTTGCTTGTGGCTGCATTCCAATTATTGTTTTTTCCACAGTTTTTTGGAGATTATTTTTTTCTTTTTTAATTCTAAGTCTGTCCAAGTTCTAACTTTTGTGCATCAAGCAAATCTGAAATTAGCTGTAACAGTGTGGTTGCACTAGAACTGATAATTTTCAGTCTCTCCTTTTGGGTTGTATTCAGAGGTCCGAGGTGTTCACCTAGCAATATATCAGAATACCCTTGAATCGGCACAAGTGGGGTTTTTAGTTCATGTGTAACCATTGCAAGGAACTCATCTTTTGCAATCTCAATTTTCTTTGATTCTTCGTCTTTTTTCTGGATTGTCAAAGACATGGCGTTAAATGTCTCTGCAAGCTCACCGACCTCATCCTTTGCAGAATATTTTATTCTCTCTCCGTAAACTCCTTCTTTTACACCACTAATTGCAGATATCAAGGTACCAAGAGGCATCAATGATTTTCTAATCGACAAGACAACTATAACAAATATGACAATGTCTGCAACGATAAACAATTGTACTATCACTACTTTATCATGTAATTGAGAATCTACCATTCCGTTCCACCGGTCTACAAAACTAGATGTTGTATTCAGCAATACATTTCGTTGAGAATTTAATTGTGATAATGCAGTTCCAAAGTCTTTTGACAGTAACGTATTTGATTCAATATAGACCAATTTTATATTGACAGACTCCCAGATAGGATCAAGCTCCCTTATAGAACCAGAATTCTCTCGTGGAATTGCAGGCAGTGTCTCAGGAGTTATACCATATACGGCATATTGCGGATCATCAAGTGGCAAGCCCTCCAATTTTTTTAGATCAGCGTCAAAGAGTAGACGATCTTTTGTAAGCGATGATGTGACATTTCCACCTTCACCAATTGAATACAATAATGTTTTTTCTCCAATGTCTTTTGCAGTATTTATCATTTCAAGTGCAATTATTTTTTGTCTATTGTAATTTCTATCCAGCGGAGTAAGATCATTTTCAATACTATTAGTTAATGAAACAAGATCACCATTTTTACCAAGTACATATGTCAAACCATCCTTTACTTTCGGATCAAAGATAGTCGTTTGTTTTATTTTTTCAGCATCCGCTTTGTATGGCATCCATGCATCACCAACTTGTTGATACACTGGAGTCAATTCAGATGGAATTGCAACCACATTGAGACCGTCAATATTTCCACCCACCCCAAGTTTAGCATAGGTGTCATCAAAATCAGATATCTGTTCCTCCAAAGTTGCTCTATCACCTTCATTACCACTTGCAATAGAATTTGCAATACTGCCAATTCTTTCAACTACAACCTTGAGATCACTTGCAGAGCTAATAGAATGTAAAACGTCCTGATTTTGTTGTGTTGTAAATATCAAGAGATAGAAATTGATAGCAGAAACTCCGATTATCACAGCCAGTAAGAGATATGTCTTTAGAGTGAGCTTCACAAGGAAAAAAATGGCAATGGCGGGTATAAAAGTTAGTATAAAAGATATGTAGCCAGTAGTTAAAATGTCAGACGAGTTTCTCAGGGTGGCAAGACAAGAGGTCCAGTCAGAGATAGATAACTTGAAGAAAATCTTGCTTTCGTGTACAAATGACGAGCAACTCTATGAAGAATCAAAGAACATTGAGAAGCATATGCACAAGATAAAGGGTTTGGCACCCATGATGGAGCAAGAAAAGGTGGGTGAAATTGCCAAAATAAGCGACATGATATTAAAACATGTTTCAAGTCATGGCATACTTGATGGCTCATATGACATCATCTCAGATGCAATAAAAAAAATGTCTAGTCTTTTTGATGGACAGATAGACATCAAGATAGATGATTTTAAAAAACAT
Organism: uncultured Nitrososphaerota archaeon; assembly: GCA_963716995.1. Lineage (GTDB taxonomy): Archaea > Thermoproteota > Nitrososphaeria > Nitrososphaerales > Nitrosopumilaceae > Nitrosotalea. The sequence continues at coordinate 122,946 of CAVQVB010000007.1, read as the reverse complement.
GTAAAAAATACATGGCCAGATATTTTTGAATTATAAATCACACTTGTAATTATATAGTGCAAACTTGATGGTCTAGACATGTCAAGCATTATGCTAGTAGATGATTCTGATGCAATCAGAATGGTCCTAAAAGACATACTGGTCATAGGCAAACACAACTTGGTTGCAGAACTTTCAAGTGGCATTGGTGTCTTGGAAGAGTATGTAAAAACAAGACCAGACATTGTATTGCTTGACATGGCAATGCCAAAAAAAGACGGTCTTACAGTTCTCAAAGAAATTATTACATACGATCGAAAAGCCAAGATCATAATGATTTCTGCAAGTGATAATCAAGAGACGGTAAGAGAGTGCATCAATGCAGGAGCTGAGATCATATGTTTTAAAACCATTTAATTTTCACGAAGTGTTAGACATAATTGATCGTGTTTCAAAATCATAGTCCAGACGACTTGTATCCAACGCTTGTAATCCATTTTGCCTTTTCTAATGGAAATCGGTTGTTACATTTTATGCACAGAAAATCCTGTGCTGGGTCTGAGAATTTGTCTCCACAATCATTGCAGATATAATAGTTGTCCATTACCTTGTAATCTACGCCCAGAATTTTTATCTCCTTGTGACATTTTGGGCATTTATTTTCCTTGTAAGAATTTTCAACTGAGACATTTCCACACTTGAAATGCTCAATTAGTTTTCCTTGTACAAAGTTTGTTCCATTACATGCAGGACAGGAAAAATTGGGAAGAATACGCATGGAATTACATTGTATACAAGAGACTTCCTTCATGTCTGGAATCTTTGTTATCTTTTTTTCATTTTCAAGTTGTGAGAGATATTTTTTGAGTGAGTCGCTTTGTATTTCAGAATATTCAACAAGTCTTGCAAAACTTATCCTAGGAGATGATTTTAGTTGAAGTGCTATTCTTTCAAGATCATCAGAAGGTTTTTCTTCAAGAATATCTTTTTCTTTTTCCAATGTTTCAAAGACATTTTTTAAATTATCAAATCTTATTGGTTTTTCAATATACAGATAAGCACCTCCCCTTAACGCATTTTTTATCTGCTCGTCTGACTTGGAATCTGCAGTTTCAAGAATTATCTTTGCATTAGGACGAATGTTAAAGATACCAGTCATTATTTCATTTGCATTCATGTCAGGAAGATGAAAGTCCAAGAGAACTATAGGTTGCTTACCTGCACTTTCAAGATCAGAGAATAACTGTATGCCTGCTTTTCCAGTATCACATGTCTTGACATTTTCATATCCTAGTTTTTTTAGAAAATCTCTTAAAAGAATGGTTGTTGCCATACTGTCTTCAATTATAAGAACATCATTTTTGTCGCCCATGGGATTGATTTTGTATCAGGCTATGTCATTTTTAAATACAGTTATGATTAAAAGGTGCGGAAAACGAGTACACCTGTGGAAAAATTCGTAGTAGATACTAGTATCATAATAGACGGTGAAATCACTAAATTAATTGAAGCAGGCACCATGGTAAACTGTGAGATAATAATACCTGTTGCAGTTTTAGATGAATTACAATCACAAGCATCTCAGCACAAAGACCACGGTTTTGTTGGGTTGGAGCAGATCAAAAAGATTCGTGAATTGGCAGAGAAGAACAACATTGTCCTCAAATTTGAGGGCGAACGACCAACCATGGACGACATTAGACTTGCAAGACATGGCAGAATTGATGCAATAATAAAAGACATTGCAAAGAAAAATGGGGCGACATTTTACACTGCAGACTATGTGCAAGCTCTAGTAGCACAAGCAGAAGGAGTAAAGACAAGTTATTCAAAACCTCAAGTCAAAATTTCAGACCTAGAGTTTGAAAAATATTTTGATGCCCAGACAATGAGTATACATCTCAAGGACGGAACACTTCCACTTGCAAAGCGTGGCAAACCTGGATCGTTTTCCCTAACACCTGTAGGGGAGACATTATTGACAAAAGAATACCTGGAAGGAATCACTAGTGAAATTCTGGAAGCATCAAGGGCCACACAACTTGGCATGATTGAAATATCAAAATCAGGCGCACTTGTAATCCAATACAAAGATTATAGAGTTGTTGTAACACATTCACCGTTTTCAAATAGTTATGAAATTACAATAACACATCCAATAGTAAAGATGTCATTAGAACAGTATACTGTATCTGAAAAACTGATGCAACGCTTGTCTGAAAAAGCTGAAGGCATATTGATATCAGGCTCACCTGGGTCTGGCAAGAGTACGCTTGCATCAAGCCTTGCAAACTATTATTCTGCAAAAGGCAAGATTGTAAAGACATTCGAGTCTCCAAGAGACTTGCAGGTAGACAAACAGGTAACACAGTATACACATCTTGAAGGAAGTTTTGAAAATGCTGCAGACATTCTCCTTCTTGTAAGACCTGATTATACCATATTTGACGAGGTCAGGAGGTATCAAGATTTTAGAGTATTTTCAGACCTGAGACTGGCAGGAGTAGGCATGATTGGAGTGGTACATGCACATGCACCACTTGATGCAATCCAGAGATTCATTGGCAAAGTTGAGCTTGGAATGATTCCTCACATATTGGATACCGTAGTCTTTGTAAAAGCTGGCCAAATATCCAAGGTATACGAGTTGGAGTTCAAGGTAAAGGTGCCAACAGGAATGACAGAGCAGGATTTAGCAAGGCCAGTAATTGAGGTTCGAAACTTTGAGGACCACAACTTGGAATATGAAATTTACACGTATGGTGATGAAAATATTGTAATTCCAATAACCAAAGGAAAGTAAAAGTGGCGGCATTGAAAAATTAGCAGAATCAAAGATAAAAGATACAATACGAAGATTTGACTCTAATGCAGAGATTGAGATTTTATCAAACAATAGCATACGAGTTCGAGTTGACAAGGAAACCATGCCAGCAATAATTGGCAGAGGCGGAATAACAATAAATGAGCTTGAAAAAACACTTGGAGTCCATATTGATGTAGAAGCAAAAGAGCGAGGATCTTCAAGAGGCGGAGAGTGGTTTGAAATGTCAGAATCAGGAAACAACTTTGTTTTAGAAGTTGATATTTCAAAATCTGGCATGGATGCAGAAATTTATGTCAATGACCAAAACCTCACATCCACACGAGTTGGAAAAAACGGTCAGGATAATAATTCCAAAAAAATCTAGTGCCGGAAAGAGATTGATAGGAGCTGTAATGTCAAAAGACGATATCAGAATATCTGTTCACGACTAGCTACTCAAAATTCTCTAAAATTTTTGGATTTGCTTTTAGAAACGTGACAAACTTGCGTAGTTGTTTTATTGTTTGTGGGTTTAGGTGGTGCTCTATTCCTTCGACATCTTGATTTGCGATTTCATGATTTATCCCAAGCATCCTAAAGAACTCTAGTAAAGTACCATGTTTTTGGCGTACGGCATCTGCCAAGGTAGCGCCCTTTTGGGTCAGATTTATTCCTCGATATTTTTCATACTCTAGATACCCACCCTCTGCAAGCTTTTGAAGCATCTTTGTGACAGATGGAGCACTTACTGTGAGATATCTTGAGATATCAAGCGTATTTGCATACCCCTTGAGCTCCACAAGTTCAGATATGACCTCAAGATAGTCCTCTATCCTAGAATAGTCTGTTTTTGCCGATTTATGTGCCTCTTTTATGGATTCTAGCCTCTCAGCACGCTTTTCCTTCATATTTTTGATGGTTATACATGAAATCATATAACCTAATCTCTTGATCAGAAATGTTCACCCAGTTGTGATTGATCTTTTGCAGGGATTGTTAACTAGATTTTCAAAAATGAGGGATGCATGGATGAGGGAGTTAGGCAAGGTATTGATAAAATAAAGAAAGTAAGCGATTCCCTCCACAGAAGGGCTAGAATTTACTCTGAACTTGGAAAGATAGATGACAAGGGTACTGCCCGTGCTTTGGGCTCGTTACAAAGAGCACCTGCACCGGGAAAGAAAATAACAAAGATTGGATTTATTTTTCTTCTTTCGCCAGACCCGTTTACCACACCCATTGGAATTCCAATGATAATTGCAGGAAAATATCTAGACCGAGTGTACAACGGTGCAACCATTAAAGACGTTGGTCAAGAGACAAAGAACTTTTTCAGTGATTATTCCAATCTAAAAGACAAGATGCGCTGATACTCTATACTATTTTTTGCATTAGTTTTTAACTGGATATTAGTCACAGGTTTTTTGTGGCAACAAGGGCCCAAGTTTTAATTCCAATCGCAATTGCAGCAGTGATAATAGGTATTGTAGGTGTACTTACAATTCCTGCAGATTCCAAGCTTGAAGAAGTCAAGTTTCCAATGGGTACAATCAAGATTGATGACAAGGTGTTAACAGTCCAGATTGCAGAAACAGATGCAGAGAAGGTAAGAGGCTTGATGTTTCAAAATGAACTTCCAGATGACCAGGGGATGATCTTTGTGTTTAGCCAAGCTCAAGTTGTACCAATATGGATGCTAAACATGCAATTTCCACTTGATATAATTTGGTTTGATTCAAATGGAAATGTAGTACATATTGAAAAAAATGTCCAGCCATGCAAGTCTGCACTTGAGACTGCCACATGTACTGTCCAGAATGCAGACGGCAAAATGGCAAAATATGTTTTAGAAGTGACAGGCGGGTTTACGGACAAGTTCCACATTACCGAAAGCTCCAAGATGCAAGTAATTTCAATCTAGGATTTTCCAAGGGCACGTCGTAGTTCGGCTAGTGCAGATTTTACCTCATCAACAGATGCCTCATCTTCTAGTGTGCTGACATCTCCAATTTTTTCATCTTGTGCAATTGCTTTTAACAGTCGTCTCATTATCTTGCCGCTCCTAGTCTTTGGAAGTTTTTTGACAAAAAACAGTTGGTCAGGTGTTGCAACAGGACCTACTGTCTTTCGTATGTGTGCTATGAGATCGTCTTTTAGCTGCTGCGTTGATGTGATACCATCTTTTAGAACTAGAAATGCAATGATTGATTCGCCCTTGACCTCGTGCGGTACTCCACACACTGCAGATTCTGCCACGGTATCATGTGATACAAAACCGCTTTCAATTTCAGCAGTGCCTAGTCTGTGTCCTGCAACCTTGAGTACATCATCTGCCCTTCCAAGCATCCAGATGTATCCATCACCATCCATCTTTGCATAATCACCTGCATAGTACATGTTTTTGTATTTTGACCAATAGACTGTCTTGTACTTTTCATCATCGCCCCACAACGTAAGAAGCATTCCAGGCCATGGGTTTTCAACTACAAGATATCCCTTTGAATCAGGCGGTACCTTATTCCCGCCATCATCAACAATAGATATGCAAACACCAGGTACTGGTCTTGCTGCAGAACCGGGTTTGAGTGGAATTGTTTCAATGCCAGGAAGTGGAGATATCATTGCGGCTCCTGTTTCTGTCTGCCACCATGTATCAATTATTGGACACTTTTCCTTGCCAATTGTTTTGAAATACCACTTCCAGACCTGAGGATTGATTGGCTCTCCTACAGTTCCAAGCAATCGTAAACTTGACAAGTTGTTAGAGTTTGGAATAGCATCACCTGACTTCATGAACATTCGAAGTGCGGTGGGAGTAGTATACAAAATCGTGACACCATATCGGGCAATAATTTCCCATATCCTTGCAGGAGTTGGATAATCAAGTGCTCCCTCATACATTACCTGTGTTGCGCCATGCATTAATGGTCCATAAACTACATAGCTGTGACCTGTAACCCAGCCAATATCAGCAGTACAAAAATAAACATCAGAATCGCAAATATCAAAGATCCACTTGAATGTGGAAAATACATGTGTAAGATATCCCCCTGTGCCATGTAGAACACCCTTTGGTTTTCCTGTTGTTCCAGATGTATACAGGATGTAAAGAGGATGAGTACTGTCAAGCATTTCTGCATCACAGGATGGCTCCATGGAATCTACAAGCTCGTTCCATTTCCTGTCCCTTGCAGTGTATGTGATTTGGTTTCTAGTATGTTCTAGTACGATTACATTTTTTACAAAATCAAGGTCTGCAATTGCATCATCTACAACATCTTTTAGTTTTATGATACTACCACGTCTTCTGCCACCATCTGCAGTGATGATAACACTTGATTTAGAATCAACAACTCTATCCCGAATTGATTGCGCACTAAATCCTGAAAATATTACAGTATGAATTGCACCTATTCTGGAACACGCTAAAAGTGAAACTATCAATTCAGGTACCATTGGGAGATAGACTGTTACCCTGTCACCTTTTTTTACTCCAAGTTTTTTCAGTGCATTTGCAAGTTTTGACACCTGGAAAAGCAGGTCTTGATAAGTAAGCACTCGTTGGGAACCATCTTCGCCCTCCCAGAGTATTGCCTTTTTGTCGGGGGTTTTTTGTACTGTTACATCAAGTGCATTGTATGATGCATTTGTTTTTCCTCCAACAAACCATCTTGCAAAAGGAGGATTCCATTCAAGTGCGGTGTGCCATGGTTCAGACCAGAAAAGATTTCGGGCTTCAGACTCCCAGAACTTTACACTAGATTGATTTGCTAGAGCCCTTGTCTTGGTGTCGTTGTTTCCAAGGCCAATATGATATGAATCCAATACAGACCAGTAGTTTGCATGTCAAAAAAAAGGTTCGCTCAAATGGATTGGGAGCGAATCCTTCAACTCATCAGACTACTAAGAGGATGATATCCGCTTGAGCCAATCTGAATCTTCAGGAACTTCATCACCATCGGCTCCAATTGCTACAGGCTTTGCTGTTGGCACAGTGGGAATACTAGAACCAACACCAATGTCAGAAGATACTGGAGTCTTTGGCTGTGAAGGAGCAGAAGGACTTTCTACCGTTCCAAGATATGAAATGGCTGCTGAGTGAACGTCCAATTTTGGACTTTCTGCACGTTCCCCAATTTCAACAGTTAGATCGTTGATGCGACGCTGGATGCTTGTTATCTCTGCCTTTTCATGTTCGATGTGCTCTATGATTTCAACCGTGTGAGTCTTGACCAAATCAAACTTGGCATCAGATATCTCATTGCTCTTGTTTTGCAACTTGGCGTCAAATCGTAGCATCCGAATTGACTTTAATTGCCCGTCAAGTTCTCCGAGTCTTTTATCAAGTTTTTCTCTGATCTGTCTCTCAGTCTCATCGAGAGTTAACAATTTCATCTTGTATTTTTCGTGGATCAGTTCAGCATCCTCTTTCATGTCATCGTTTTCAGATACGATATCCATCAGGGCTCGTATACGACGCATGGTCAATCCCTTTTCTCGCAACAGTCTCTGGGCGTCTAATCTCCATCTAGGGATAAAGATTACATATTGTCCCTGAATTACTAGTTGCTCGAATACTATCTGCTTTAGTCCCTCAGAACCACAATCAACGCCGACGGTTTGTACACTTCCATCTATGTCAGTTATAGTTCCTATGACTTTGCCGATATAGGTGCCATACATGTCCTTTACTTGCTTGCCGATAAATTCGATCTCTTCCTTGCTCATTAGGTAGGTGTTTTGAAATTTCATATAATCAACAACGTGTTAACAAGCTTTTCAGTTTTGGTAAGATCATTTTCAGCTAATGATCATGAAAAAATGTGAAAAATACGTAATTTTATAATCACTTGTCTAGTAATGGTACGATAATGATTACAAAGGAAGAGCTGAGATCAGATACTGCACTTTGTCTCCAAACGCTGGGTTGACATGAGCAGGGATGAAAAAAATAAAGCGTTTGAAAATATGCCAACCGACTTTTGGATGAACTCCATGGGCGGCACTGCAGGTCCAGGAAAATGGGTAACGATGTTGATGTATACTGAAGATGCACAAGAAGCCGAGTCGTTTAAGGAAGTGTTATTGCGATGGCAGGCAAAACATAATGCGCCAAGATTAGGACCATCCGATCTGATCCAGATTGGAAAGAAGTAGTTATTATCTACAGTTGGCTTGAACGATAATGTTGTCATCAGAGTTTTCAGGTTCTGAAGAAGAAATTCTTTTAAAACATTTTTCAAATGTTAACGATTCTGTATTTGCAATAACTAGTCCAAGACAAGTAGACCGTGGCGCCCTGATGTCAAGATATAGTAGAACTGACAAGAGCATGCGTAAAATTTTCTTGGACGAGTTTGCACAAAATGAAAATCGTGGTGAAGAGTTTTACGATAAAGTCTTACTTGAATACGGAGACGACTCTGTTGCAGAACTTGGTGAAGCACAGATTGCAATTGAAGGCTTGTCAAACATTGCCGTAAAAAAAATTGAAGACCGCAGAATTGGTTTATCATATCTTGAAAAATCTTCACGATATGTAGCATGGGATAAAAAAGTAAATGACGCGTTCAAGTTTTACCGTGAAGGAAACATCATGAATTCAAAATTTGCAGACAAGTATCTGGAAGCATGTAACTTTGACTTTGAAGTGTATTCAAGAAACATCCAGCCTGCAATCAAATACATGTCAGAAAAAGAACCAATAGAGAAACAACAGTTTCGAGGCTCTAGTGGAGAAGACATACCATATTCCAAACTTGCAAGTGAAGATGAGATAAAGTCTGCAACTAGAATTTACAATGCAACAATTCGTGCCAAGGCACTAGACATTCTCAGGGGAATACTTCCTGCATCTACTCTCACAAATGTTGGCATAACAGGAAATGGAAGGGCGTTTGAGTACTTGCTTACCATACTGTATTCATCAGAACTAGAAGAAGAGCGAGTTCTTGCAGGCAAGATTCAGAGAGAGCTTAACACTACAATCAAGTCATTTGTGAGAAGAGCAGACGACAATCACGGTAAAGCCCTCCAGAAATATTTGTCTGAGATCAAGGAAAAATCATCAACACTTGGAAAAAAACATCTAAAGAAAAAGAAAAAGGCAGATCACTTGGTAGACTTGGTCGACTGGCAAGAAGAGAAAAAGGCAGAAGAGAAAATAATTTCTGCAATACTATATGAGCAGTCAGGCGGTGCATCATATCGAGAGATACTCAAACAGGTTAAGAAAATAAAAACATCAGAGAGGAAAAAAATAATCAAGACATTTTCTAGTTTAAGAGAAAACAGAAGACAGAGACCACCGCGTGCATTTGAAATGACAGAGTATACATTTGACTTTTTGACAAATTTTGGAATGTTTCGAGACTTTCACAGACATCGTGTGCTCACACTAGAGCGACAGTTGCTTGCAGCAAATCATGGATACTTTAGGCCAGATGAAATTGAACAACTTGGAATGAAAAAAGACTTTGATGATTGTATGTACAAGTCAAAGGAAGTTTGGGATTCCATGAAATCAGAGATGCCAGAGCAGGCCCAATATGTTGTCAACTTTGCATACAATTATCCATATTTTATGAAACTAAATTTGCGTGAAGCAGTACACTTGATAGAACTTAGAACTGTTCCGCAAGGACACCAGGACTATAGAAAAGTTGCACAAGAAATGTTCAAGGCAATTAACAAAGTCCATCCAAACCTGTCCAATATCATCAAGTTTGCAGACATGAAGTCATACAGCCTTGAAAGACTAGAGGCTGAAAAAAGAATCGAAGAAAAGCGAAAAAGACTCGAGCAATAAAGTATTAACTATTTATAGTAGAAATACTATTTCTATTTAGTGAACATTCATTCGATTAATAGAAATAGTACTTTTACTAATACAGAACAGGTTCTTTTACAAAAAATAGAAAAACACCTAGAAAAAAAAGGTTGGAAGACATCTCATGAGGTAAAACTGAGGGGTAGGATTGTAGACATGATAGCTGTAAAAGATGGAAAAATCACAGCTGTTGAAGTCAAAGGAGGTTCTGGAGACATACAACTAGGGATAGAACAAGCGCTACATCAAAAAAATGCGGCAAACTTTTCATATCTTGCAATTCCAAAAGATCGATCTTCAAAAGTAATTATCAATTCCTGCCAGAGTCTTGGAATTGGATTATTGTTAGTAAAGGAGAGGGTAGAAGAAGTTGTAAAGCCTGTACTGAGTGATGCGCTTCCTTCTGTGAAGAATATAATTTTCAAGGACAAGAAAAGGTCACAGAAAGTTATATCAATTAAAAGTTCACTTGAGAGTCTCTTCAGGTCTAGGGCACAGATCTTGATTCTCAAACTACTATTCTTGAATTCGTCAAGCGAGTTTCACGCAAACGATATTGCAAGAAAGACCGGTTTGGCCCCTTCTACGATAACAAAAGAAATGCCTCAGATTCAAAATATTGGCTTGATTCTGCGAAGAACTCAAGGTAATTTAGTAGTCTACAAAATAAATAATCAAAGCATAATATTCAACGAACTGAAAAGAATATTTCTAAAGTTTGAAATGTTGGATGAAGTCATTTCAAAAAACCTGCCAAAGGAACAGATCAAATATGCGTTAATCTTTGGTTCCTTTGCAAAAGGAACAGAGTCACAATCAAGTGATATTGACTTGTTAGTGATTGGTGATGTAAACGAAAATATTCTTCTAAGATCCATATCCAAAACAGAAGGGATGGTAGGACGCGAAATAAACTACCTGTTGTGGAGTGAAGAAGAATTCTTAGATAGAGTGGAGAAGAGAATACCGTTAATAAAAGAAATTTCAAAGACTCCTGTAATAATGATAGTTGGTGAAGAGGATGGATTTAAGCGACTTATTGAAGCAAGATAGAGTTGAAAAATTTGAATCTGGTAAAGATCAGATCAAAAACGAACTTGAAAACGCCAGTGCAAAACTAAAGTCTGCAAAGAATGTTCTAGCCATAAATGAGTGGGGATTAGCTCATACTGTTGCGTATGAAGCAATGTTACATGCAGGTACAGCATTGATGTTTTCTAAAGGCTACCGAACAAAAGGAAGTGGGCATCATGCGACGGTGGTATTATTTGTACAAGCGGTGTTTTCAGCAAAATTCTCAAACAAGGATGTATTGGACTCTTTTGACAAGGCAAGAAAACTTAGACATGGACGTACATATGATAATGCCAATTTGATATCTCCGACTCAGGCAAAAAGTCTTGTAGAAAATATGGAGTCATTTGTTAGTGTGGTAAAAGAAATTCTTAAATTTTGAATGGGATTGAAATTGTACTTGTTAAATACGAGCGGATACAAAAATGAGCCAACCAAGAGATTCAATTATTAAATATCAGAGACACCATACTAGTATCATGAATTGTGGATGCGGAAAAGATGACAAGTGTATATCACCAGACTGTAATTGTACAGTCACAGGAATATGCACATGTGGTCCATCATGCCATTGTAGTGCAAATAGAAAATAGAGAAAAAACCTTGCTAGTGACATACACACTAGTTTTAACACTTGCGTAGAAAAGAGATGATTGCTTCCTACTAAACAATCATACGTAATTCATTAAAGACTTGGTGCACGGTATACATTAATGGCAAACATCACAAACCAAAACACAAAACCACAAGATAATTCTGAATATCGTAAAGTTGTTCGAGAAATACTGTGGGATTCTGTTATAGAAAACAAGTAATGTATACACAGGTTACTTGCTAGTTTTCTTGGATTTTCCAAACACTTGTTCTAGTGTTCGAGGTTTACCATCCTTGAACACATCAGAACTGCAATACTTCATTGAAAAAGCAGCCATTTGCATTATGATTAATTTTAGTTCCTTTCCTTTTTCAGTTACAGTGTATTCAATTTTAATTGGAGTTTGAGCATAGACTTGCCTTTTTATCAAACCGCTTTTTTCCATCTCGCGCAATCGTACAGAGAGTGTCTTTGGATTGATTCCTTCCACTGATTCAAGAAACTGGTTGAATCTTGTGTGGTTTAGAATCAACATGTTACGAAGTATGTGTATGGTAAATTTTTTACCAACAAGTCGAAATGTGTTATCTACGGGACAACATTTTATCTGGTCTGACAGGTCTTTGAGTTCTTGTGGCATCAACTTACTAAAATCTCACTTACTTTCTGTTTTGTCACTTTCCAATTTATATACTTACCTTTGTATAGTGACTATAAGAAAGTAATATGGAATGCAAATCAGGAACATGCAATACAGAAGAAGATGCAACATGCTCATGCACCTCTGAAGCAGATTGTAGTGACTGTGGTTGTGGAACAGTTGATCCTGTGAAACAATCAATGGAGTTGTTACACAAGGCATTCCACGATGCGCTGTATCAAGCACACGTGGAACGACTCAAAAAGAGAATTGATGCCACATTTGGCCCTTCACTTGACAAAGCAACTGACGCAATGGTAGAGACAGCAGCCAAAGTCTGGCAGTCAATGATAGTACAATCAGAAGGCAAAAAGGAGCTTGAATCAAAGTTGCAAAAAATATTTTCCGAAGCAAGTAAGAGATAATCTACTCCCCAAAAAGCAGAAATCTCTTGCTTTATTTTTTCAATAAATTACTAGAATCACACACAATAGAGAAGATTTTCTCGAGATGAAATCACTGGATAAATCTTGGAATTTTTTTTACAAGATGAGATATTGAAAATCTTCCAGGACCCAATACTATAACGGTTAACAGAATCACAAATGCAAGCAATTCTAGTTCTAGTCCGTTTTTTCCAGAAAATGACTGGAGTTTTTTTAGCCATACCATAACAGTTAACATTTCTATTGCAAGAAGACTACCAGCTATTCTTGTCAACACTCCAACAATGAGGAATACGCCTCCAATCAACTCTAGCAATCCTATCAATAATGCCATCTCTCCAGGAAGGCCAATGCTTGAGAAAAATCCTGTCGAGCCGCTATCAAATTTTCCAATACTGTGAACGATAAACATCACACCAACTACAATTCTCAATCCAAAATGGCTGAGATCATGCAACAGGTGTGTTCTAAGAGAAGCCTCGACCATATTCAATCTCCTTTTATGCCATACATATTGCTTGTCCATATAATTTACGGAACATACCTGAAAACTTTTTCACCAAGTGATTATGTCATTTGAAAACTTTTCAACTTTGATATCAGCCTGAGATTTCGTCCAGCTAGTGCACCAACACCTAGCATCATAATCAAGTCTACAACAAGCGTTATTTCAATATCAAATGGACTGAGATTTTTTTGAACAGTAAATGAAGTTGTGAGATAACTAGAACCTAGGAAAGCATATCCCAAGACAAATCTTGACACTAGTCCTACCACCCAAATAACATATGGAATATGTCCCCCCTTTGCATGAATCTTGCCGTCATCTGCCTTCCAGATTGTGATAGACTTGTCAACGTGTCTGTGTGATAGATATGTTGCACCCATCAGAACGCCGGCATATGCAAAGACATACCAATATGATACTCCTTCCTGAAATGAGCTAAATACAGCAAACATGCTAATAGCAAAATAAGATATCATTGAAAAAATTATTTTATTGTTGCTGACAGGTCCTCCTGAAACTATCTTTCTAAACCTAAAAACCAGTACAACAACAATCATTACAACAAATATCAGAATTTGAGAATCTGCCATTATAGAATCACCGAAATTAAAATCATCAGACTCTGTTTTTCTATTTTGATGGTTTAATCATTTCTTTCTTGCACTAGAGGATTCATCATAAGGGGCAATAGCATATGAATTTCAGATCCCTTGCCTGCTCCTTCAGATTCTGCCCATATCTTTCCACCATGTGCCTCGATTATTCCCTTGCATACAACAAGACCCAATCCAGAGCCCCCATGTTCTCTTGTTACCGAAGTATCAATTTGGTAAAACTTGACAAATATTTGATCTAACTTGTTTTCAGATATTCCAACTCCATTGTCTTTAACAATGATTTTTGCATTTTCTTCCTCAGCGTGTAATACTATAGAAATTTGTCCATTTTCTTTAGGACAAAAATCAATTGCATTACTAAGTAAATTATGTATCACTTGTTCAATTCTCATTGAATCGCACATACAGAACAAGTCAGGCTGTAATTGTGTAGACATGTGAATATGATATTTTTCCACTGTAGGCTTCATGTTTTCAACTACACTATCCAGAACATCCAGCCATGTTGTGTCGCTCCTTTGATACCCTTAGTTGACCAAGCTCAATCTTTTGTACATCTAAAAGATCAGTCATCAGTTTTGAGAGAGTGTGTGCATTTAGTTTTATAATTTCCAATCTCTGTCTTTGTGCATCAGTTATCGAACCAAATGCATCTGTAAGTAAAATGTCAATGTACCCTTGTATTGGAACAAGAGGAGTCTTCAATTCGTGCGTTATCATGGTCAAAAACTCTTCTTTTGACTTGTCAGTTTTGCGTAATTGTTCGTACTGGGTCCTTATGCGTGCCTCGTTCTCCTCTATTTTTTTTCGTGCATCATAGAGTTCTGCAATATTTTTGATTATTGTATTACTACGCATCTGGCCATCACCATCATAGAAAGTAGTTGCGCTCAATAATGCTGGAAAGATTGTCCCGTTTTTTCTTTTCATCCAGACCTCTTTGTTTGTGATACCATGGCCGGACTTCCACGAGCCAAAGATTTGTTTCATGTAATCAATACTTTTTTCTTCAATATGATCAAAGATTGACATTCCAATGATTTCTTGTTTTGTATATCCCAAGTCTAGTGCATAAGCATCATTACAATCAATGATGTTACCATCATGATCTATTGTACGCATCAGATCAGGCGATGTATCATAGAGACTTCGAAATCTTGTTTCAGCTGCTACAAGTAAAAAGTTGATTTTTTTTAGATCATCATACTGTTCGTTTATCTTTTTTTCATTTTGTTCAATCCTAGTTCTTGCTGCATAAATGTCAGATATGTCTCGAAACGACTACAGTTCGTCCAGTCAGATTACCATTTTCATCATACAAGTTGTTTCCAGAGAACAGTGTTGGAAATGAGCTCCCATCTTTTCTTTTTAGCCAGATTTCAATATTAGAAATCATTCCAGATATCCTCCATTCTGCTATTCCTTTTTCTAGATCAGCATGGCTTCTATCGGCAGTATGTTTTAGTATAGAGCTCCCAATAATTTCATTTTTTTCATATCCTAAATTTTTTGCATATGACTTGTTGCAGTTGAGAATTACTCCATTAAGATCAATAGTGCGCAAAAGATCAGGTGAGTGCTCGTAGAGATTTTCATATTTATTTTCTACCATCAAAATAGAATCATATGCTTTCTTGAGTTCGTTGTATTTTTTTTCTAGTTCCTTTTCTGCATGTTTTGCTTTATCCATAGAATCATGCATCATGGAAACATCCTGGATTGTAATTAGGTAAATGTTTGATGTTTCAATTTCATCCCCTATTTTTGCTCCCTTGCATAAACCAAAAAATGTCGTCTTGTTTTTTTTGACTAGTTGGATTTCAATGAGTGGTCCAATTCCTGTCTCTTGCATTTCCTTGAACCCATCAAATACAGTTTTTTTGTATTCAGATGTAACAAAATCAAAACAAGAGTTTTCCAACAATCTCACTTTTTTCATATCCAAAGTGTTCCAACATACGCTTGTTGGCATCAATTATTATTCCATTTTCATCCAGTGTACATACAAGATCTGGCGTTATTTCATAAAATGTTCGATATCGTTGGTCAAAGACATGTGGTGGAATCATCTTTTCTGCACTAGTAATAACACATTTTTGGTTAATAAGATTTGGTCAGTGGAATTTGAGTAAAAGCGAAAAAGACTGTTTGAATCATTTCAAATATCATTCAAGTACGGGACATTTATTGTTTTTATTTTTCATTTTTTCGGTATTTTTTACCCGTGTTTTTGTCAAAATATATGAATTTACAATTATGATTAGGACAGTGAAGTATTCCAGAGCCTATGTCAAACTCTACCAATACAGCCTCGCAATCAGGACAATTTGGAGCCAATAGATGGAGTCCGGTACTAGTGTTTAAAAAACTACCTCATTTTCTCGCCAGATGCAAATAACATTATGGTACGATACGACACAATTTCATAATGAACGAACATATTCTTTTCAATACATATGTCGTATGATATAGTGCAGATTCTCTACTGGCGGTAAATGTTCTTCGGGTTAAATCCCCCTGAACAACCGCTTGAATCTGTTATTTTTTTATCACATAATGCAAGTAGACTTTGGTTCCAAAAAAAGACTCTTTATTTGTCCATTTTGCATACGTGGTACATTGGATATTTTCCAGTGCTATGAAATACTTGGACTCAAACAGGGTGCATCAATACAAGAGATAAAACAAGCATATCGAGAGATGGCACTACGATACCATCCTGACAAGAATTCCACTGAAGGAAGTGAGACAAGATTTAGTCAGATTTCAGATGCATATCAAACTCTTAGAATGCAAGGCAAAAAAGATGTCAAAGTCATACAAAAATTTGATGACATTTATCCAGAAGATGCCGTATCATCATACCAGCAGGCCCAATCATTTGTAACAAAACACCAGTATGAGGAAGCAATTACATTTTATGACAAGGCATTGAAACGATTGCCACGATATGCAAATGCCTGGCTCAAAAAAGGTGACGCGTTAGACCATCTGAAAAGACATGAAGAAGCACTCTATTGCTATGGTAAAGTATTGCAGATAAATCCTGAATCAGTAGATGCATGGAACCTGCAGGGAGTATGCCTGTCAGATCTTAAAAGATATGAGGAGGCCCTAGAGTCGTTTGACGAGGCAACAATACTTGATCCAACACATGGACCTGCTTGGAATTTCAAGGGTGTGTGTTTTTTCATGCTAGGAAGACCAGAGATGGCACTTGATTGTTTTGAAAGAGCAACAAAGTTTCATCCTGAATTCATATCTGCGTGGCACAACAAGGGTGGAGTGCTGATGAAAATGGGAAGAGAAAAGGAAGCCGAAAAGTGTTATGAAAAAGAAAAAAATCTAAAACAATAAACTAGAAAAAAATAGAAGACCGTGGACGCAGATTTACCATCTCTACATGGTTTTGTTATTCCGCGGTTTCTACTTGCAGTCTATGTATAATCATGAGAATATATCAGATAGTGTGTTTGATTCAAACACACTTTCGGCCATATTCTCATCAATTATTTTACAATAAACAAACACAGTCTTTTCTATCCACAAGTACAATAGACATTGCAGATTCTCTACAAGCGGAAAGTTCTAGGGTCAATCCCTAAGAACAACCGCACTTGGATCTGACATTTTTTTCATATTATCAAAAAACATGATGTGTGATCCTGTCATTCTAAACCTAATGAGCGACTATTTACAAACAGAATTCGGACTTGGGTATAGTTTCCAATTTCCGTCAGTGTCTTTTTTAAATTCTATTAGTTGATGTCCCTTTCCATCGTAAACATATTTTGTGAGCAATTTATCTGTCACATCAGAATAGGGCGCAAAATAATATTCCGAGCGTACAACAAGATACGAGTCAGTAGAATTACCGGTGTCATTTAATGCTTGTAAAAGCGATAATTTGTAAAGTTTTTCCTCATCAGGAATAACCAAATCAGGAATTTCATCATAATCTAGAGTCTCTTCGTGGATATTGCTCATATTGCTGCTATCAGTTGTAGTATAATATCCAATAAATCGAACTAGCATGAATTTCAATGGAGTTAGATCACCATTCTTATCTAGAATAACCGGTGAATATGCAATTTCGTTATCAGATTCATAGTTACAATATGAGATATCAACTTTGAATGGTACTCCGTCACTGTATTCCTTCAAGATGGTTTGTTGTGAAATATTAGAAGATGTTCGGTTTTGTGATTGTATTAATTGATCAGTCTTGTCCACAAGTGTAGCTAAATTCGTTGTTGATTTTTGCATCTCTGTTAGTAAATTATCAGTTTTGTTTATCAGCGTAGTCAAACCTGTTGTTGATTTTTGTGTCTCAGAAACTAACTCGTTGAAATGATATACTTCAACGATTGCTATCATGAATAGAAAAATTGCAATTATTGTACCAATTACTGTAGACTTGTGCGCTAACTTTTCTAGATGCATGTTAGAATCTATGAACCAAGAATCTGTATTAAATACTATCAGAATACAAAGTGAGAAACACTAACACTTGCAGATTGTACTTGTTTGGGTTCTACATGACCCTGAATTTTCATTTTTCCAACAGTTTACGAATTGATTTTAATTCCTGTTTTCGTTTTTCATCAAGTTTTGGATAAGACATTTTGAGTTCTCGTAGTGTATCAAGAATGATTTTTGAAACTATCAGGTGAGTGTTTTCTTTGTCGTCTGCAGGAATTACATACCAAGGCGCATCTGTGGTACTTGTTGCAGTCAGACAATCTTCGTATGCCTCCACGTATTGTTTCCAGAATTTTCTCTCTTCAATATCAGCAGTACTAAATTTCCAGTTCTTTTTTGGATCGTCAATGCGTTTGAGAAAACGCTTGCGTTGCTCTTCCTTTGAGAGGTGAAGAAAGAATTTTAGTATTATTGTGCCATTGCGATGTAAATGATTTTCCATACCTATGATGGAATCATATCGCTCTTTCCAAATTGTTTTATTGTTAAATTCAAGCCCCTCACTTTCAAGTATCTGAGGATGTACACGAACTATCAACACTTCCTCATAATGAGAGCGATTGAAAATACCAATCTTTCCTCGCTCAGGAAGGTTATGTACCTCACGCCACAAGAAATCATGTTCGAGTTCTCCCTCACTAGGATGTTTAAAGCTAGAAACCTGGCAGCCTTGTGGGTTTATGCCAGACATTACATGTTTTATGGTACTGTCCTTTCCTGCAGCATCCATAGACTGGAATATCAGCAATATTGAATATTTGTTTGATGCATAAAGAAGATTTTGTAACGAACTTAGCTCTTCGACATTTTCAGACAACATTTGTTTGTATTCATCTTTTGATTTGTAAAGCGGTTTTATTCCAGTGGAGCCACTTGTCAAGTTTGACTTTATCACCGGGTCGTACAACAAAGTCTTTGGAGTCTATTTTCAATCAAGTCAACAACATACTTTGAACTTTTTATTCGTACTGTTTTAGAATAATTGTATCCATTTAGAAAAAGTTTTGAGTGCTTATTTTTTGTGTTGCTGTATTAGAACATCGTTTATGAATTGAGATATCTTTGTTGCAAACGCGATTGGACTGACTTTTTTGGTACTAGTAACAATAATGACATCTTTTTTGTATGGAAAACTGAACATCATAAAATCATCCTTGTCTGAATGATGATATCTTATTGGTCCATAAAGATCATCAAACTTGGCACCCATTGAAATGTCAAACGCGCACTCCATGTAATGTGTACTATTCCACTTGTCAAAGCTTGGCTGGGTAAATCCACGGTGGACTTCGTTATGAACCAATCTTCCTTTGGCATCCATTATTGCAACAGAGCGTACATTCCTGTCTACATTCATGATAGACTTGCAAATTTGGTCAAATTTCACAGTCTTTGTAATTGCCATGGTGGGATCCTATCAAAAGGAATACTAAAAACTACCGATCGCTTAAAAGTGAATTTGTTCGTACTTTGTCACGTGTATAATGGTACCACTATGAGTCGTGGTTTGAAGCCTTGTCTATTCCGTTTTGTAAAATAGCAATTTGTTCAAGATTTCGAAACATCTCATCTGTTTCTTTTAAAACAACACACAATCCAAGCACCTGTTCATAATTCATTTTTGTCTTATTAGGTACATCGTGACTAGACAATAGTAATAATTCATCTATAATTTCCCACAACTTTTCAATAGATAATTTTCCCAGTTCTTTTTCAAAGTACTCATGGTGCGATCTCAAATCGGCCCAATCCTGTAAATTGGAAGGAAGATCCAAGACATCACATTTCACACTTGTTGTCATACAAGTGTGTAATATATCAAGTATGGAATGTCTGGCTCACATTTGATTCCGATTTGGCAAATTCTAAATAGAAAATTTAGAGCAACATGGTACCGCTGTTTTTTATTTTACCATTGGTATTTGAATATGAATTTCAGTTCCTTGATTTTGTCCTTTAGATTCAGCCCAGATTTTCCCCCCATGACTTTCAACTAGTCCTTGTGACACAGCCAATCCAAGCCCAGTTCCGCCATATTCCCTAGTTGATGAGGCATCTATTTGGTAGAATTTTGTAAATAGGTCTTTTCGAGTTTGTTCTTTGGGACTATTCCTATACCATTATCCTTGACAATTATTCTTGCATTATCATTTTCTGAATACAGAGTAATTGCAATTTTACCACTTCCTACAGTACTGAATTTTATAGCATTTACAAGTAGATTGACAAGTACTTGCTCTATTCTAATAGGATCACACAAACAGAATATGCCATTTTGAAGGTTTGTCGTAATTGACATGCCATTTTTTGTAATCTCCTCTTTTATTTTTTCTACTGTTTTGCTTACAATTTCAGTAAGATTATGGATGTCTTTTGTTAATTTCAACTGTCCAAGTTCAATTTTTTGAGCATCCAAGAGGTCAGTCACGAGTTTTAAAATATATCCAGTACTAGAGTAAACAATGCCAAGTTTATCCTTTTGAACGTCATTGAGTGGTCCAAATTTTTCTGTCAATATCATTTCAATGTATGATTTTATAGGAACCAGTGGAGTTTTTAGCTCATGAGTTATCATGGCCAGAAAATTATTTTTTGCATCATCCAATTTTTTCAATTCATTTAACTGATATTGTATATGAGTTTGGCTTTCCTCTAGTTTTTTCCTGTATTCATAAATTTGTGTAATGTCTCGGATAACAGTATTACTGCCAATCAATTTATCATGTTCATTATAGAGATTATTTGCACTAAGTAAACCCGGAAAAGCAGTTCCATCACTACATCGTAGCCAAATCTCTTGATTTCGCACCTGTCCAGTTTGTTTCCACGTATCAAATGAATTTGCGATATCTGCCAGATTTGCTTGAGGTGTGTGATCAAAAATACTCTTTCCCATGATTTCATCTTTTGAGTATCCCAACCGTGTAGCATAAGCATTATTGCAATCAAGTATAATTCCATGCGAATCTATAGTGCGATAAAGATCTGGTGATTCTTCATACAAATCCACATATTTTCTTTGATTGCTATTAGCGAGTATCATTAATTGCTGGACGTTTTCTTTTAATTTTTTTCTTGATTTTTCTAGATCATTTTTATCGTCAAGTGTTTCGCAGAGTTCATTTAGAATTATATTTACTTGTTCTAGTTCTCGGAGTTTGTGTAAATCATCTATGGGGGATATTTTTTTATTTTGTTCCTTCATAATGATAACTTTATTTGGATTCCATACACCATATCATTTCTCAATATGTTTTCCATTAGAACTATTTTTTGGTATTGTAAAAAATATCGTAGTACCTTTTCCCACATCACTTTCAAGCCAGACTTTTCCTCCCAGTGCCTCCACTATGCCCTTGCATATTACTAATCCCAAGCCAGTTCCACCATGACTTCGTTTAAGAGATGTATCTACCTGATAGAATTTTTTGAAAAGACTATCTTGTTTTTCCTTTGGTATCCCACTACCATTGTCTTTTACATAAAAAACAACATGGCCATTTTTTCTTTGTGCATTGATTTCTATACTGCCATTATTTTGTGGTACAAAGTCAACAGAGTTTTTTATTAAATTAGCAAACACTTGGTTCAGTCTGTACGGATCACTTGTTATGACTGCGGTTTCCTTAGTAGTATTGGCAAAACGTATTTTTTTATCATTCATTAATTTTGAATGAATCTCAATTTGCTCATCCAGAAATTCTTTGACTTCAAACTCCTTTTTGTTAAACTTCATTCTTTCCAGGTCGATTTTCTGGGCATCCATTATATCGCCAATTAACCTTTCCAGCTTGGCAGTTTCTACACTAATTTTCTCAACTGCCTTGATTTGCTCCTCGTTTAAGGGTCCCAGAATGCTGTCATTCTCTTTGAGCATCTCAGCATATCCACTAATTGTAACTAGAGGTGTTTTCAGTTCATGAGAGATCATTGTACTAAATTCCTCTTTGGCAACGTCTGCATCTCGTAATTCTTGGGACTGGATCTGTAATTCAATATTAGATCGTTCAAGCTTTTGTCGTTCTGCTAGTTTCTTATTTATGACAAGAGTTGTGATGATGGTTAAAATTACTGCAATTGTAGTTCCAAAAACTATCACATACTTGGCAGTATTAATAGCGGATTGTGTATCTAGACTTCGATTTGTCAATAATTGCTGTTCTTCATTTTTCATAGTATCAATTGTTTGACGGATTTTATCCATAGTTAATTTTCCTGTGTCGCTATCAAAATTTTGAATAAAGTCTGCAGTATCGTTGTTCTTACGAAGATTTATGTTTGCATCAAGTAAATCCAGTCTTTTTTTTACTAGTGGTTCCAATTCATCCATGTTTGATTGTTGTACCGGATTATCAATAGTGAGTTGTCTTAACTCTTTGATCTGAGCATTAATTTGAGGTATTGCAGCATTGTATGGTTCCATGAAACTTTCTTGTCCAGTAATTAGATAACCACGTTGACCAGTTTCAGCATCCACCATTGTTTTCATAAAATAGTCTGTTTTGTCAATTACTGTATAAGTATGCGTTACCCAGTTTTCATCTTCAATCATATTACTTAGACTAATAAAAGATACACCCGCCACTATGGAAAATGCGATAATTGGCAACAGAGTTCCAATAATTATCCATGAAGTGTATGAATTTACTTTGAACATTACATACTGCTCCTAAAACATGTACGGACAAAGCATGTCATTTCTCACACACCACCTTGCTATTCTTGTCATCATCATACAGTCCATTTAGTGCATTAACATCACATGCAGAAATATACGGATAATCCGGAAGCACTGGATGCATTAGATCATTAGGAGAGGTAGAATGACCTAGTCCCAGGGCATGACCGAATTCATGCCGCAGTATTGCTTCAAGTTGGTCTGCATCAAGCTTGTTTGCCTTGAAGATAGTTATTTTTGATTTTAGAATTTGATTACCATCTATAATAGACTTGGTATATCCAGAATATCCGTCAGGATTAACATCACTTGTCAATATTATCTCGATATCCCCCACACCTCCAGGTGTACCGTTTACATCAAATTTTTGGGGTATGTACAATGTGGCAGCTTTTGAGGAAGCTTGTTCAGCAGCCCCTTCCCATCCTACATAATATATCGAAGACCCTTGAGAACCCATACCTGTAGCTGAATTCAGTATTGAAACCATTTTGGTAGACAAAATTGCGTCCTCTAGAGCATTTATCATGTCTTGTGGAACTTTAGCCTCATTGACTACATGTACATGAATTACCCTGCCATTCTCTATATTCCATGACACCCATGTATCCACAGTTTCACCTTGTAGGTTCTGAAGTACATAGTTTGAGTTGTAACTTGACATGTCACGAGCTACCACTTTGGTGATGATTTCATTCTCATAATAGGAATATCCTACAAATCCTAATGAAACTGCAACTGCAATAATTGAAATCGATACATAGTATATTTTACGCACTTTATTTTCACTCTGTTGACCATCACGTACCATTTCTTTGAGAATAATTTTTTCTTGTTCTAGCTCTTTTGATTTCTGTGATACGCCAACTAGTTTTTCCTCTAGATCGTGTTTTGATTTTCCTAGTTCATCAATTTTAGAAGATATTGAATCATTAACTTCTTTTAGAATAATTTTTTCTTGTTCTAATTCTTTTATCTTGTCACTTTTAAATGGCTTTTCATCCGTAGGCTTGTCATTTTTGTCTGAACTAATTTTTACTCAGGCTCCTATTGTTTTTAATAGGACTTCTAATTTCACAGGCTTTTTGAGACAAGAGTGTGCCCCTTTTTGTATAAGCTTTTGAATTTCTTCATCAGTGATAGATGAAGCAGTAAACAAGATTATCTTGTGTTTGTTTATTGTCCCGTTTTTGTACAAGTGCTCTATTACGTCTACTCCCGTAAACTCGGGCATTGCCAAATCGAGCAATATGACATTGAATTTTTCTTGTTCAATGAGTGTCAGTCCATTTCTACCATCATTTGCCACAGTGCATTCATGTCCCTTGCCTGTGAGATACTTGGCCATCATTTCAGTGATGGATTCGTTATCGTCAATCAGTAAAACTCTCATCATAATCTCATATCTTAGATACTTTATGTGATATAAAATTATTGGTAATTTCCTAAAAATAGAGTATGAAATTTAGATATAAACAACTCATTGTGTATTCATTATTATATTATTTATCAAAATTTTTAAAATATTACAACTAGATTATTTATTTTCATAATTTTTCAATCCCAGTCATAGGTAAGCCATTGCTTTACCCCTAAAAGGAGAGATTTAGATGAAAATAACCATTACTTTCAAATCATCCACGCTGAATCAAATTTGATCACCAAAAATATCTAAACTTCTAACGATTCAAAATTCTGTCAAAATAGTCCAGGTATTCAGAATAGCAGAACCAGGCATTCATTTCAAGAGTAACAGCTGTTTTACCAGATTCCGATGGTCATAGCACAGACATTTTATTTTATCCACAATAAAAATAGCATTGACACAGCCAATCCCATGACTAGCACCGTAATCCAACCAACGATGTTAGATATTTTTCCATTTGTCCTGCCCTGGAGAATACTTTTGTCATTACCAATTCTCATGATTGTTATAAGAAGTGGAATTGCAATAATTCCATTAATTACTGCTGCATATATGAGAGCCATGATAGGATCAATGCCAAGGAAATTTATCCATAGTCCTACCACGGTAGATGCGGCAATTATCAAGTAAAACCCCTTTGCTTGTTTGAATTTTTTATTCAGACCTTGTTTCCATCCAAGTTCTTCAGATATGGCATATGCCGACGAGCCTGCAAGTACAGGTATTGCCAACAACCCCGTACCAATTATTCCAAGTGCAAACACCGTCTTTGCCAATTCTCCTGAATTTGGAAATGTTTTCACCAATGGCTCTAAGGCCTTTGCTGCTTCATCTGCAGTTGATATGTTAGTTATTCCATGAGCATAAAGCGTTCCAGCGGCAGTTGTTATGATAAACCACATGATTGCTTGTGAAAATATCATTCCAATTGCGACATCGGCCCTCATTGCCTTTATTTCCCTTTTTCTGATTCGCGGCTTTCCTTCTCCCATTTCTGGTATTTTCTTTTTTGCAACATCTTCTTCAGCTTCTTCTGATGACTGCCAGAAAAATAGGTAAGGAGAAATTGTCGTACCAAATATTGCAACAAATAACATTGCAAAAGTTGGAGTAAATTCAATGTGAGGTATCACACTTGCAGTCAACATTGCCATCAAATTTCCTCCAACAATAAATGCCGTAATGATGTATGCAAATAAGCTCATGGTGAGATACTTGAGTATGGTTACGTATTTCTTGTAAGGAATAAAAATTTCTGTACAAATAATTAGTGCAGTAAATAAAACTGTGGCAACAACTATAGGAATTTGTGGTAAAACAAGCTTGACTGATGCGGCCATTGCACCAATGTCTGCACCTATGTTTATGGTATTTGCAATTAAAAGTAGACTGATAATTGGATAACCTATTTTTTTGGAATACCTATTTCGTATAATTCCAGCTAGTCCATTTCCTGTAACAAGCCCTATTCGTGCACATATCTCTTGGATAACAATCATCATTGGCAGTTGAAATAACACAAGCCATAGAGTTCCAAAACCAAATTGTGCACCTGCCTGGGAATATGTTGCAATTCCAGACGGGTCATCATCTGATGCTCCAGTTATCAACCCGGGGCCTAGAGACTTGAAAAATGACTTGATATTCATAAACTAGTATTTCTACCTGCGTTTACCTACATTTGCAGTTATACAAGTTATACTAGCACTAACGGGATATCAAAAGCCTATTTCTGCCTAGGAATGTCGTGTGACCCAGGTATGATTTGCTCTTTTTTTAGATCACGCAAAAGTATAGCAGATATTGCAATTATGCCGACCTGTATCATTTTTGTGGCAAGATCAATCATACCCACATCAGTCTGAATTCCAACTATTGGAAGATTGATGCTTCTTGATGCAACATACAAAACTATCAAAAAGATAGAAACGAGAATTGAGAATACATATGGCGCCCTGCTGTGAAGCTTGTTATTTAACATCCAGATACCTAGAGGAATGTAAACAATTCCCACGGTTGCAAAAAACATTGTTTGTATCTGTGATGCAGTATCTGTACCTTCAAGAGATTGAGCATATGACGTTGCAAAGTAGATCACTCCACATAATGTCATGAGTGCTGATACAATCATGATTGATTTTTTTGTAACTTGATTCACAGACTTATTCTGTACTTGTACATTTAATGCCTACCTATCATTCTCAACGGTAGGAATGGAAATGATGTTTTTATTTACTAACAAAATAATGGTGATTGTTTGATTACTAACTACATTTTACTTGCGGCACACCTGATTGTTGGTTTTATTCTCGTATTTTATGCAGCAAAGGCATTTAAGAGAACAAAATACAAACCCATGCTTTTGTTAGTAATTGGATTTACTTTACTAGTATTAGGTGAAACTGTTGTTGATGATGCTCTCTGGTTTCTCAATAATGAGAATTTACAGCAGATAATTGAAGAAAGTTTTGAGATTGCAGGATTTATTGTACTTATTTTAGCGGTCAAAAAAAGTTGAAATGCAAAACAATGATGATATTCTATTGGTACTTGGAGACAAGTATAGTAGAGATATCATATTGTTGTTAAGTACAAATGAGCTATCTGCACAACAGATCTCATCTAAGCTTGAAATTCCGGTTTCAACCACCTATAGAAAAATAAAATCTCTTGAATTTCTTAAAATAATAAAAAAAACAAAGGTTGTGAGAACCTTGGAAGGATTGGACGAGAGTTATTACACTTGTACAGTGTCTGAGATCAACATAAAGATCAGGGACGGTAAGATAATGTGTGAAATAGAACGCACCAACATGAGCAACAAAATGGTGCGACTTTGGGAGAAATTTGCAGAAAAAGATGAATCATAATTAGTCCAGGATATAATGTGAAATTCCCAGTTTTTTGACATAACAAGAGAATTTGTTCCTAATTTATGATCACTTTGTCTATTTTGCCGTCTTTTATGATGATTGTTCTGTCAGTCAAGGCTGCAAGTTCGGAATTATGTGTAACCATTATGATGGTTCGTTTAAACTTGCTTGATAATTCTTTAAGCATATCAAAAATATCCTGACCCGTTTTTGTATCCAAGTTTCCAGTTGGCTCATCTGCAAGAATTATGGCAGGATTATTAATCAAGCATCTGGCAATTGCAACCCTTTGCTGTTGTCCTCCACTGAGGTTAGATGGTTTTTGTTTGGCCTTGTCCTCTATCCCCAATTCTTCCAAAATTTTTCTTGCACGAACGTTTGCCTCCCTTGCAGACATTCCAGCAATGATTGCAGGAAGTTTCACGTTAATCTCAACTGTGGATCTATTAACTAGATTGTAGGACTGGAATACATATCCAATTAATTTATTTCTCACGTTTGCAATTTCAGATGTTCCAAGTGAAAATATGTCATATCCATTTATGAGGACTTTTCCTGATGTTGGTCTATCCAGTGCACCTATCATGTTAAGAAGTGTAGACTTTCCACTTCCAGATGGACCAATTATAGATACAAACTCGCCTTTTTTTACAGTGAAGCTTATGTCGTCTAATGCAAGAACCTTACCTGCGCTGGAATCAAATATTTTTGTGAGATGTTCAGTTTGCAATGCCACATCATCTGAGATTTGTGGAAATTTTCTTGTTACATTATGAGTACCATCAACGCGTGCATTGTTTGTGGCATGTCGTAACAGGTTCAATATGATAAAGTGATCTCATCAACCAATTTTAGATACTGGTAGAATACCATTATTGAGAATCGGGTTATTCTGTTAAGTATCTATTTTACTACCAATTTGGTATTTTTGATTTATGAAAACATCATTTGCTACACTTCCAAGAAAGGCACTCTTCATTGGTCCAAGGTTCCTGCTCTTGTAATGAAATAAAAATTGTTCAATGATCTTAGGCTTTATCCTCAACATATTATCAGATTTGATACTTAGTTGGTACAGTCAAATACCACGAATTATGAATAGTATCCGTGGGATTAAAGATCGATGAACTATTAGTTGGGAATTACATGTCAGAATATCCAATATCTGTAAAGCCTGAGATTCCATTCAAGACTGTTGTTAGTTTTATGGCAGACAAAAAAATTGCCACATTAATTGTCATGGAAGAAGAAGGTTCCATGCCTACCGGGATATTTACAGAGAGAGGAATTATTCAACATGTTGTATCTGGTAAAACACCAGATCAAAGTATAAAACAAGAACTTATCCAGCCTTTTGTTTCCGTCTCGCCAGATACTACCATTATTGAGGCTGCTAGATTGATGATATCTAAAAAATCAAGGATTCTAGTATTTGCGGATACTGACAAACTAATTGGAACTATCACAGCATCTGACATGCTAAGAGCATTTATGGAAACAGACAAAGCCCCGAGTTTGGAAAAAGTGACAAGTAAAACCCTCTATCATTGTCCTTTTGATACTACTGTTTTAGATGTGATAAAACTTCTTGATGAAAAAAACATTGGCAGCATACTAGTAACACGTGATTCACTGTACGGAATATTTACACAAAGAGATTTGGTCCAAGTTCTTGCAAAGGGAGAAGACTTGGGAAGCAGTGTTGGTAACTATTCTTCATTTCCACTTGTTACAGCAAAGAGGAATATTTTAGCAAATGAAGCTGCAAAAATCATGGCCTCAAAAAATATCAAAAGACTAGGTTTGACAGAAAACGATTCCCTTGTTGGAATTGTTACCGCAAGAGATATTATTGATGCATATCAGATGGATACGACAACTTAAGACAAAAAACTTGCCATCAAAAATAAATTTCATTTTAAAATAAGTTTCTACAAGATGGTTATCAATGCTGAAAACCATGATCATCTTTAAGTGAAATTATGGTGTATTATGGTTATGTCCAAAGAAATACTTGAAAAAAATACTGGTGTTGAATACATAACAAAAGAAAAATTGATTGAGACAATCAAGGCCAGTAAAGGTGAATCTCATGAACAGAAAACAACTGATTTGACATCTGGCCTTATAGAAAATCACACCTCTGAGATAATTGAAAAAATGGAATCTAAAATTCCCACATATGTTAAATTTTATTCTGATCTGTACGGAAAATATCTGAGCATTATGAACAATTTTTGTAACACTTGTTATTTGAACCAAAGAGGCATCTTTGACAAAACTGGAGTAAATGATGCAGCACTCACAATGTTTGATGCGTACTTGAGATCAGTCAAACAAATGGCTCTACTCCAAATAGATCTAAATGAAAACATGATCAAAAATTATGTAGAATTCAGGCTCACTGCATTGGATTTTTATGATCAGATGATAAATAACAATATCACCAATTTTTCAAAAATGCTTTCCAAGTTTGATGATTTCAACAATAGTTAATACTGATGTTTTTTATGCCGTCTGTTTTCCAAGTATTAATAGATAGAGATCCTGATGAGCGGCAGCATCTATGAATTACTCTGTTCTCTCCCCTAGAACTATTGCAGTGATAGGAGCAACTGACAAGGAAGGGAGTGTAGGTCATGCTATAACTTCAAACATAATGAAGGATTTCAAAGGTTCAGTTTTTCCAATAAACCCAACTAAGGAGGTCATCTTCGGTAAGAAAGCATACAAAAGTATTCTTGATGTTCCACAAGAAATTGACTTGGCTGTCATAGTAACAAGAAATACAATTGTATCAAAAATACTTGAAGAATGTGGTATCAAAAAAGTAAAAGGTGCAATCATAATTACTGCCGGTTTCAAAGAGACAGGTAAAGAAGGAGTAAAACTTGAAGATGAGGTAAAGAATATTGCTCAAAAATACGGCATCAATGTAATAGGACCCAATTGTCTCGGAGTAATGAATTTAGATCCCAAAGTAATGATGAATGCAACTTTTCTCAAAATCATCCCAAAATCAGGAAACATTGCGTTAGTTTCTCAAAGTGGTGCAATATGTGCTGCATTAGTTGAGGATGCAAGTGCAGAAAACATTGGCTTTTCAGCAGTTGTAAGCATGGGAAACAAGGCTGACATGACAGAAGTTGAGATACTTGAAATTCTATCTTCTCACGAACAGACCAAAGTTATTGTCATGTATCTTGAGGACATACATGATGGCCAAAAATTCATCAATATTTGTAAGCAGATAACAAAAAGGAATGATATCAAAAAACCTGTTTTGGTTTTAAAATCTGGCCGCAGTGCACGTGGTGCAAAAGCTGCCATGTCACATACTGGTGCACTAATGGGTTCTGATGAAATCTATGATGCGGCACTAAGGCAGTCAGGTGCAATACGGGTTGACACCATGGAGGAATTATTTGATTATGCAACCGCATTTTCAAAACAACCTCTTCCAGTCAATGGAGATCTGGTTATTGTCTCCAATGCGGGAGGCCCCGCAATAATTTCAACTGATGTCTGCGAAAAAGTTGGTATAAAGATGGCAGATATAGAAGACATAAGGCCACAAATTAATACAGTCATTCCCCCATGGGGCAGTTCCAGAAACCCAATAGATATAGTGGGTGACGCAGACCACGAGCGATTCAAGAAAGTACTGGATGTTGTCCTTGCTCATCCAAATGTTGGATCGGTAGTAATAATGTGTACCCCATCTGCAATTCTTGATTACAACAAGCTTGCTGAGGTTATTGTTGAGATGTCAAAAAAATATGGAAAGACTATGGTTGCAAGCCTAATGGGTAAAGATGAAGGTAGTAAGAACAAGGAAATTCTTTTGGAAGGAAGCGTACCATACTACAATTATTCAGAAGAAGCGATAAGATCACTAAATACAATGCTAAAGTTCACGGAATGGCTGAAAATTCCTGAAGGTAACATAACAAAATTTGAGGTAAAAAAGAACGTAGTGGAAGATCTGATAAAAAAAGTAAGAGACGATGGTAGATCTAGTCTACTTCAAGAAGAGGGAATGAAAATTTTGGAATCTTACGGTCTTCCCATTCCAAAAAGTAGTCTTGCTAAAACTGAGGATGAAGCGATAATGATGGCAAAAGATGTAAGATTTCCAGTTGTAATGAAAGTTTCATCTCCTCAGATCATACACAAGTCAGACGCTGGATGTGTAAAAATTAACCTACAAAATGAAGAAGATGTAAGAAACGCCTTTAGACAGATAACCAAGAATGCCACAGAATACAATCCAAATGCAATAATCAACGGCATCATAATACAAGAAATGGTCAATGGAGGTAAGGAAATGATAATTGGTTCCAAACAAGAACCCGGATTTGGATCGGTTGTGATGTTTGGAATGGGTGGAATTTATGTCCAGTTCTTAAAAGATGTAACATTCAAAGTAGCACCAATTACAGATTTGGAGGCAGATAACATGATCTCATCAATAAAGACAAGCAAGATCCTTTTGGGAGTGCGTGGCGAGAAACCATCAGATATAAAAAAGTTGGCAGAATGCATACAGAGAATATCACAGCTTGTTACAGACTTTCCTCAAATAAAGGAACTTGATCTGAATCCAACCCTTGTTTTTGAGGCAGGAAAGGGTTGCAAGGTTGTGGACATAAGAATTGGCCTTTCATAAATAAAAAAAATCACGACGTATATACCATGTGAGATATTCAAACTTTAATTGTTTTCATTCATTTAACTGTCCGCCCTTTTTAAGAAATATCTTTATCATGATCAAAACGGTAACCACTGCTGGAATTAACATAACTGCCAAGAAAAAGTTGGCAGGAAGTCTACATGTAAGTGAAATTGTAATAATAGAAGCTGATACAATTATCAGTGCAAAACCTACTGCTGTCAATAGGTTAGCCCACTTGTTATGTATTAGAACTAGAACTGATGATGATGAAAACGGTACAAGAAGCATTCCCACTGCAATTACTATTGCTATCTGAGACTGCTGAGGATCAAGGGTAAATCCAAATGAACATTTTGCCTCTGCCATGCTAAAGACAGAAGACGTAGATGACTCGGATGCAATAGCAAAGAAAATGAATATTGCACCTATTACACTTGCGTTAACTAGAAGCAGTTGATAGTTAACCAATCTACAAAACGCCTTTGTAAAACGATAATTTTGTTTTAGATTTTAAAGAGTTCATAAAATATTATGATCTTTGGGCAAGCCACTTGCCAACTTCGGGCCATAACTTTTCATGAGCTGCCTGACTGATACAAAGCCCAACATGACCAGTCGGAAACTCTATCAGTTTTTTATCAGTACTTCCTATCACATTCATTACTGATGTGCTTGAGGAGGGAGGAACAAGGTCGTCTTTTGTGCCTACAATATCTAAAACAGGTATTGTGATATTCTTCAAGTTAATGATATCCTGGCCTACCTTCATCTTATTTTTTATCAGCAGATTCTTTCTATAGACTTGATCTACTATCTCACGGTAAACTTCGCCTATGATGGGTCTACTGTCATAGAGCCAAGTTTCAATGGAATAAAACTGCATCAATTCATCAATAGTTCGGGGTTCGCTAAAGTAAATAGGATATTTGAGCATGTTCTCTATGGGATTGCGTAAAATGAATGCAAGATTCACAAACCATCCAGGCACATTTCCAAATGTATTAACAAAATTATCGGCATCAAAATGCGCAGTCCAATTTTCTATTATTGTTTCATCTTTTTCAATATCTACAGGAGTAGCATGTAATACCAAGTTCTTGACATTGTTTTGGTTTTTATCAGCATAGATGAGAGAAAATATGCCGCCCCAACAATAACCTAATAACGAAATTTGTTGGGAACCAGTGATCTCTTTAATTTTCTCTACTGCATTTCCTACATATTCTTCTGCATATTTTTCTAATGTAAGGTCCTTGTCATATGAGGCAGGAGTTTTCCAATCAGTTGCATAAATGTCAAAGCCCTGACTCTGGAGATTTTTTACGATACTAACTTTTGGTAAAAGATCCAAGATGTAATATCTATTGATAAGTGAGCCTACGATAAGTATAGGAGTCTTATGTTTTGGCAGCGTTTCAGATTTGTAATGAAGTAAGTTAAACCTTCCCTTCATCTCAATTACTTCTGACGGTGTTCGATTGATGTTGTCTCTTAATGGTTCAAACACATTATTGACATACGATATGAAATTGAAAAAATTGGCAGAAAATTCCTTGTAGTTCGAAAAGTTTACCAAGGCTATCCATGAATCAATATATCCTGCCATGCTTGATGCCAGGATGTCTTCGTTTAGGCGTTCACCAAGAGTAGAATCAAATGAAGTTCTGATGTCATTTTCTATTTTTTTGATAGTGTTACCTTTTACACTTAAAAATGACTCGAAAGCTTTTGCAGAGGCTTCAAAAAGGGCAGAATTGTATTTTGATGTAAAATCAATCCATTTGGATACGTAATTGTAGTAAGGATTAGACACTTCCTCCATCTTTTTGTTGAATGTAGTAATCTGATGAACAAGTGACAATACGTAGAAATGATCTTCTAGAGTTTTAAACTGTGGGATCAATTCCAGACTTGAAAATGTACTAGATCATTTGCTATGCAAACTCAATTTCTTATGTTCTAATATTTTGTAGATAGGACCCTTTGCAAAGTCAGTTGCTACAAACCATGCTAATGAGTACCCCCATACAAATAATGCATCATGCCATCCAATTGCTGGAACTAAAATTCCTTGAGCAGTAATTACAGTTGCAATCGTCTGCGTTGCAATTATAGCCAAAAACAAACGCAAGGCAGGCTTGACTGTCCAGAAATGACCACGAGTCCTTGCAATAAAAAACAAGAGATGGCCTGCAATAGATAACTTTAGGTAAATTAATGACTGCAAAGATTCTGTTTTTAATTCAAAAACATTCATTCCGATATACAATAGACCAAAAGTTGATACAAGTCCTATCATCCCAAGTCCTGTTGCTATTCCCAAAACTTTTTTCATTTCCCATCTTTCTGGCCTATTTGATATTTTCACATTGTCATATGCAATCATCATTATTGGGACATCATTCATTATAGCTAGTAAGACTATCATGAGCGGAGTAATTGGATAAAAATTGAATATCAGTATGGAAGAGACCAAGAAAAATAATATTCTGATTGTCTCACTAATGCGATATATTGCATAATTGTTCATTCTCTGAAATATTTTTCGACTCTCCTTGATTGCATCAACTATGACAGAAATGCCTACCTGGGTGAGAACAATATGTGCAGCAGATTTTGCAACATCGGTAGCACCAAAGACTGCGATACCAACATCTGCTTTCTTTAGAGCAGGTGCGTCATTGACACCGTCTCCTGTCATGCCCACTATGTGATCTTTGGCTTGGAGTAGACTGACAATCTTGTATTTGTGTTCTGGAAAAACTTGGGCAAAACCGTCTGCAGTCTCAACAATATCTTGTGCTTCCTTGTCAGTCTTTTCAGTTATCTGAGACGAGAGCAATATGTTTGTGCCAAGATCCAACTCCCTTGCTATCTCCCTTGCAATGTCCAAGTGATCACCTGTAATCATTTTGATTTCTATACCCAAGTCTCTGGCATCCTGGATGGTGCTTTTAGAATCCTCACGGGGAGGATCATGCAATGAAACAATTCCAACAAACTCCCAATTTCCTTTTGCATTGGTCTTTGTCACTCCTATAGAGCGAAATCCTTTGGATGCAAGATTCACTACATTTTCTTCCACCTTGAATGATATTGCATCTTTGTTTAATACTAGTGACAGAATGTTTTGTGGAGCACCTTTTGATACTAGAAATCTTTTTTCAGACTTGTCCTCAATTTCTGCCTCGGTCCTTTTTATTACGGGGTCAAATGGTTTGAATGAAACCAGTTTATGGGATTTGAAATCGTTGAAGACCTCAGACATTTTGGATTTTTCAAATATGGCATTGTCAATGTGATCTTTATCTTCACCTCTTGAAGCAAGAGTGGCATACAAGAGTACATCAGACTCTGAAAACTCATCAAATGTTACAATCTCTGCCACACTAAGATCATTTCTAGTCAGAGTACCAGTCTTGTCTGCACAAAGTATGTCTACACCTGCCATTTCCTCAATAGCTGCAAGTTTGCTAACTATTGCCTGCTTTTTCGCTAACACCGTAGATCCTATTGCCATCGTAATAGAAAGTACTGCAGGCATTGCTGCCGGAATTGCGGCAATCATCAATACCAATGCAAATTGTAGAGTTTCAACCACTTTCATGTCTGAGAAATGCTGCAAGAAAAACAACTGCAATCAGTCCAACTGCAATTGCGATTAGATAATTTCCTATTTTCATCAGGGCTTTTCGAAAATGACTTGTAGTCTTTGCCTCTTCAACAAGTTTTGCAGTTTTACCAAAGAAAGTCTTCATTCCTGTAGAAACAACAAGTGCATTCATCTCGCCTTTTTGTACAACAGAACTAGAGTATGCCACATCAGAGGTATGTTTCTCTACGGGCAATGACTCTCCAGTAAGAGCAGATTCATCTACTAAGAGATAATCTCCATCAAAAAGTTTAATGTCTGCAGGTATGATGTCCCCCAGCCTTACTCTTACTATGTCTCCTGGCACAAGTTCTTTAGCAGGAATCTCTATCCATTTGAGGTCACGTTGGACACGGACATTGATTGCTAATTTTTGTTTTAACAGGTTTATCGCATTGTCAGCTTTACGTTCTTGAAAAAATCCTACAATTCCATTTATTGACAACAAGGCAATAATTATCCAAAAGTCATCCCAATGAGAAATTGCAGCTGAAATAATTGCAGCTACCTCTATCATTATTGGAATTGGTCCCCAAAAATAACTGAGAAATTTCCCTATAGGATGCTTCTTTTTTTCTTCAATCTCGTTGTATCCATATTCTTGTAATCGATTCTTTGCCTCTTGAGAACTAATTCCAGTTTTACCTGTGGACATTGATGAAAAGAGATCCTCAATTGAAGATTTCTTGATCTCATCTAGTGTAAGTAATTTGTGCGAGTCTGCCAATTTGCTAGCTAACTTATTGTTTCCACCTTTATTTCAATTCCGTATTCATTAGGCCAAAATCTACTGTTAGCAATCAGTTTTATAATCTTAAAGCACTTACACATCAGTGGCAAAATCTCAAATCAAGAACATTCTAGTTCCAATTGATGGCTCAAAGAACTCATTTAGAGGACTAGATACTGCAATTTATCTTGCAAGACAATGTGGAGCGACAATCACAGGGCTCTTTGTCATGCCAGTTCCCCTACCAGCCTTTTCGCCTATAACTTTTGACAAGAAATATCTCTTAAAATATGCAAATGAGTTCATGTCAAAGGCAAAGACTCACTGTGCACAAAATGGCATTGTGTTTTTGGGCAAGACAACTACGGGAAACGGAGATACGGAGATATTGAGTTTTTCTCAAAAAAACAAGTTTGACATAATAATCATCGGAGCAAGAGGTCTTGGAAGTGTAAAAGAAGTATTTCTTGGTAGCGTATCACATACAGTGGTTCACAAATCCAAAATACCTGTATTAATAGTAAAATGATGCAATTGAAAAATGATCCTCCGTGAAGGAATCAATTTTTTTTTCCAGTCTTTAGAAACTAGTTGTGTATCTTTGAATGATATTGCAATTTTAGTTCAACACCTCAGGCTGTTTACACCAGAACCTCCTTTTTACCAAGTCAAAAATGTGTTTTTACCTCAAAATATGGCACAAAAGGACTAACTAATGTTCAATATTGATGACAATATATCGCAATTCTTATAGCCAAAGATTTCAGACTTGCAACATATCTCAAAATAATTTTCAAAAAATTCTTGTGCCATTGGATGGTTCTCCAAATTCAATAAGAGGTTTAAACGTCGCAGTTTCGCTTGCAAAACAGAGTGGCGGTGCAGTCACTGGGCTTTATGTCATAAGCTCAGGACTTTCAGGAAATTCATCCATGTTAAAAAAATACAAAAAAGAATTGTTAAAGAATGCAGAAGCAATCATACTTCAAGCGCAAACAAGTGCGATAAAAAATAAAGTCAAATTTGATGGAAAAATTCTCATCTCACCTGGAATTGTCAAAACAATAGTTGGTTTTACAAAATCAAAGAAATTTGACATGGTAGTTATTGGATCAAGGGGTAAAAGATCTCCAGATGCCAAATATTTGGGCAGTGTTGCAAATGGTGTACTTAATGACCTGAACATGCCTGTTCTCATTGTAAAATAGTTAGTTTTTGACAGAGATTCAATCTATTTGACTACCAATACAGGTATTTTGGATTTATGAACAACATCATTTGCCACACTTCCAAGAAAAGCACTTTTCATTGATCCGCGTCCCCTAGAGGCAATTACAATTAGATCAAATTTCTTATAGGTTGCATATTCGGTGATTTGCCATGCATCCATTCCAAAGATTATTTTTTCATGGAATACAATTCCATTTTGTGCACAAAGCTTCTTTGCATCAGCCATGAATTGTTTAGCTTCTTTCAAAGTTTGAGTCTTCAGAGACGTGAGTAACGGCACAAGGCTGACAGTGTAAATAGGTGTAACACACAATCCGGTGATTGTTGCCCCACACTGTCTTGCTAGATAAATCGCTTCCTTTAATCCTTTAAATGATCTCTCAGAACCATCAAGTGCAACCAGAATTTTGCTAATTTTTTGTTTCATGGAAACTATTACGTATATTGGTACATATTAACAAATACCCCATTATCAAAACTGATTTTAATTTATGAATGAATGCTAATAATTGAGAATTTTTAACGATATAAAAACTCAATAAATGATAAAAGGTATTTGCTTTCTATTCTCTACAGTGTTTTTGAGTCTGTAATAGACACTTTCAGAAGTTGTACAATATGTTTTGCGGTCATATAAAATAAAAACATGGTTTTGGGAGTACAAAATCTCCCACCTGTTATGTGCTAGTATGACGCTATTGAAGCAAAACCTGTTACTGCCTCAACATCTGGGTCGCCAGATATTGTTTCGATTGTCTTTAGGCTCATGTTTCCTTGAGCAAGCAGACTAGACTTTCCCTCTTTTGCCATGCAGTACCCATATTTTGATCTTAATTGATCCAGTTTTTTCCCGCGATCTGTTCCTGATTTGTAATGAACATGCAAGTTTACAGCAGGTTCTACGTCGTTGAATGTTCTTTCATATTCCATTACTCTCATGGCAAGTCCCGGCTCTATTTTCTGCAACTTTGAGGAAATATTTTCAAGCACATAATCGTACATTGATTCTATTTCTTGTGACATGCATTGAATATATTGTAAAATGAATTTAATATAAAATGACGATTTTCACCCCTGATAATCAGATTTAGCTCTTTTAAATCCACATTAGAATATCTAAGACATGGTAGAAAGCTTTGTCAGAAATGTGATGAAGTTCAATGTAGTTTCAATCAACTCTTCATCAACTGTTTCTGATGCCGCAAAGATGATGAAAGATTCAAACATTGGATGTATCATAGTAACTGAAAACAATACTGCGATTGGCATATTAACAGAAAGAGATCTTGTTCGTAAAGTAATAGCTCTTCAGAAACCACTATCTACTTCTGTCAAAGACATAATGTCAACCCCGCTAATCATGATAGATCCTGAACAAAGCCTGTGGGAACTTGCAGAACTGATGAAACAGAAACAAATCCACAAGGTACCAGTGGTGGAACATGGTAAGCTAGTTGGAATCATAACAGCGACAGACTTGACAAGAGTATGCAGTCTTGGCTCGGATTCAGAGATGAGCAGAATATGTACTGAAATAATAGCAAGAATGCAAAAGATCTAGTCAGTCATCAGATAAACAAATTCAAATTAAATTTTTCAGCATATTCACACTTTGTAGCAGGTGTGAGAAATACAAAAAATGTGACGATATTACCAGATAATAATTATCGTTACTTGACACCCAAGAGAGACACTGTTTCAGAGTCGCCATCAAGCACAATTGCAGTGCCTGAATCATCTGTCGGGTTTAGTGAATACACTGCATGTGGTCTGAACATGATTAATTCGGGTCCCGCATGAGACATTCTTTCAAATATCTTGGCACTAGTCTTACCTGTTGTAGAACGGGTTATAATATCAACAATTTGAGACTTTTCTTTCTCATCTGTTACAAAGCTAACCTTGCCTTTCATCTGGTACCCTTGTAGATTTTCCTTGTCAAATACTACAACACTTACCCAAGGAACATTTTTGAAATTATAGTGTGATTTGTGTTTGAAAAAGTCAAGCCAGTAGATTACATCTTCTGAAAAGTAAAACGCAGTTCTAGGAGACATGTTGCACATTCCATTGAGATCAACAGAGCCCACTACAACAAACTTTTGTCTAGACATCATACTTTGGACTTCTTTTGGAATTATGACCATGTTACTACTCTCATAATCGTTCAATTAAAGACAACATATGATTATCTCAAATGATAATTAGGAATCATCATAACTATGTACAAGCTCATATGAATTTAACAGATAAGATAATGATAGAAATTGCAATAGCCGAGAGTAACAAATAATTCAAAATGCCATTACAAAAACAAAGAATCAAAGTTGATAATTTATGATCAGATAATATATTACGCATACTAAAATCTTCCATGGTGAATTTTCTAGCCCTAAAGTCTTGTGTAGAAAAAAACGGCGAAGTTATGATAAAAACTGACAATGGACAACAAATTGAATTACACAAGCACAATGTCAAGTTCGACGATTCTACAAAAGAGGTAATTGTCGATGCCTCTAGCGAGACATACTGGATCGACTCGGAAAAAATTTCTTACTATTGGATCCACAGAGAAGGATTCGAGAACAAGAAATAAACTATTTTTTAGTACCTGATTTCTAACACGAAGAGTTTTCAATCAAAAATCACACCTACAAACACAATAGAACATCATAATATGCTCTGATGGTTATCAGTCTTGATAATCAAGATGGAATTAAAATAAAATTGCAGATACTTGTCCCATATGAAATCTGTAATGTTATTCATAATTTTAGCATCTACAGTATTGTTTAGTACGGCATATGCAGATTCATACTCAATGAGAGGATCAGGAATTGCGTTACTGAACTCTAATTCACCACAAATGTACGAGTCAAGCATCAGAATTCTACTTTCAAATCAGACTACAATCGATAGCGGCCTCATAACAATAAGCACTAGTCAAAATACACTAATTGAAAGGATGACACCCGATCAATGGAAATTTTCCCAGGGTACCGATGGTTCATTTCATGCATCAGGACCAGTAATTTCAGGGAACAATACAGCATACAATATGGTTTTAGATGGCAATAGACTTCTTGCATCAGTAGCAGGCTCATTGTGGAAGATAAGTGCAGAGTTGAAAAATAGCGACCAGAGTTATATTTTAGAATATTTAGTAAGCAGCAACAGTCATCCAATTAACAATACCACACCATATCTAACTGCCAATGTAACCATACCAAATGGCAACTCGGTACAAGCTAGCACAGGTTTTTTCCTACCACTTAACTTGGAAATTTTACAAGGTACAACTGTAACATGGAAAAACCAAGACAACATTGGACATACGGTTCAGAGCATAAACAGTCAGGGAATTAGCATTTCAATGTTTAACAGCCCGGTCTTAAATACAGGCGACACTTTTACCTACAAGTTTGACAAGCCTGGAGTGTATCATTATTACTGTTCCATACACCCATGGCGAATTGGTGTAGTAACTGTATCCTAGTTGCACTGATACAATTAGTATACGTGTTCGTTAAAGTCCAAACCAAGAGCTATGCTTGCTATTGTAGTGTTTGGAGTTGTTTTGCATTGCATTGCAAGTCCTGGCAAAAACTGGTGAAATATTTGCTTTAAGAGTTGCTCTGTGAAAAGTGACCACTTGATTCCAAGATTGTGCTGTATTATGAAATGATGTATACCACCTTCTGTTCTATGATCTGATGTCATGCCAGAAGCCCGCATGTAATCTTCAAGTGCCTCGATTGCCCGCTTCAAATCATAATTTCCTTTCATGAACATGACCCAGTCTTTTATCAGTGGAATCATAATGTCAATTACTTGGTTTATTTCATCACCCGTCATTTTATCACCAAGTTTTCTGAGAATTTCTTTTGGTACTGGGATTATTCCTATCTTGTCAGCATACCTGTCCCATTTGACATATTTTTCCAAGATTTGTTTTACTAGAACATTCTGAGAGACTTCCTTTTGCATTGCCTCTGTTTCCAATTCATTTACAAGATGCTCCGGGAGTCGATAACTTATGCTCCTTGTTTGTTCATGTTTTGTAGGATGTGGTTGTCTTTTAACAGTCACAGAATATCAAAAGTGGATAGCGGTATAATAAGAATACTTGCTACTGATGCTGCCATAGTACAGGACATGTTGGAATAGACATGTTGTAGACTATATAGTAATACAACTCCATGAAGAAAACCTCTAACTTGTTGATTATCAAATCTGAAAATCTATATTCTTTTTATAATTATCAGAATCTTTAGCAATATAGAAATGATATTTGATTTCTCAGATATTCTGAGTCTCAGCTCAAACAATTGGTATCATAGGCTCTCTTGTAGTAGCAACTTATTTTTCAAGACGAGAGATAAATCATCTATCCAGAGAATTTCAAACCCAAGTTATTAGTGATCTTACTGACAAGATGCATCGCATTGGAGAGATAATAATTGAGCATCCAGAACTCTCCAAATTGGTAAACCAAGTTGACCCGCCGGAACAAGTATTTGCAATCTACATCTTGTCGGTATACAGTCAGGCATTTAACATGTACAAGAGAAATTTGCTAAATGATACAATTTGGTCTGGGTGGACACAGATGATGCGTGATAGTTTTAGAGATGGAATCATTGGAACCTATTGGAAAAAAATCAATGCAGATAATAGATTTAATTCTGACTTTAGATATTTTATAAACAATACAATTATTGTAAAACCAAACTAGATGA
Organism: uncultured Nitrososphaerota archaeon; assembly: GCA_963716995.1. Classification (GTDB taxonomy): domain Archaea; phylum Thermoproteota; class Nitrososphaeria; order Nitrososphaerales; family Nitrosopumilaceae; genus Nitrosotalea. The sequence continues at coordinate 80,967 of CAVQVB010000007.1, read as the reverse complement.
CATGATTTATTGCTAGTCAGAGCAAATTGTAAAATACTCACCTAGGCTTCATAAAACCCCATTTGTCAAGGGATTCTTTCAATTCAACATGGGTCAATGCATACTCTGACAACGATATTTCCTGCATAGTAGCATCAATTGCTTGCATTACAGCTTTTGCTCCAGATCTTGTTCCTTTCGGATGTCCATGAATTCCACCGCTTACAAGTATTCCAACATCATTTCCAAAGGTGTTCATAACAATAGGCACCAAGCCAGGATGTAGTCCACCTGACGAAATAGGTAACACAGGTTTAAAATCAGCCCAATTTTGAAAAAGCATTTTGTAATCAGCCTTTACACGTTTTTCTTGCAAGGTCTTGTCTGTAATTTCATTTTTAATATCAATAATTTCATTTCTACTTCCAACCAATTTTCCTACTGCAGTTCCAACATGGATCTGATCAACTCCAATCAGTCGCATTATTTTTGAAAGAACCAACATAGTTATCCCATGTCTTGGATTCCTATCAAAAGCTGCATGCATTGCCCTGTGAGCATGTATTGCAAGACCATATTCTTGACAGGTCTCACGTAATGTCTGTACTGCTGACACTCCCACAGTTACAACATCAATCATTGCATATTCCCATCCAAAATCATGCAACATCTTGACTCGTTTCTCCATTAGTCTTGTCTCTCCAGTTATGTTGATTAGTGCAGACTTTCTCTCCCCTGTCTCTTTTTCTGCCTTGTCACGCATTTTTGCACAAAGTTTTATCCTATCCTCAAATCTATTAAAAAAAGTCGAGGTAAGATTTTCATCATCTTTGACCAAATCAAAACCGCCCATCCAGGTTTCATAAGCTATTTGCGCATGCTCACTAGCACTCCAACCTATTTTCGGTTTTGCCACTGCACCTGTTATGGGTCGATTTTTTATTCTCAGAATTTTTCTAATTCCATCAATTCCAAATTGTGGACCTCTAAAGTGTTTTAGATATGTTTTAGGAATGGAAATATCAATTAACCGCAAATTTTTCAGGGCTTTCATGCCAAAGATGTTTCCTGCAACACCACTCAGTAATTGTGATACATTGCCTTTTTCCCACAGCTCAATTGGATATGAAACCTTGACAAAATTTCCCCTTATTTCACAAGAAGTTGCCATCACTTTTTTTAATCTTGATGGAACTTTGTTTAGTGTAGTCCATGTTCCTGCTGAACTCTCCGATGCAATTCTTCCAGCTGCCTCCTTGATAGATATGCCTTTAGCAGGTTCAAATCTGAATAGACATACAACATCAGTCTTGGTTGGACTATAGTCCAAATCTACAAAATCTGAATACCAATCAATATTTTTCATATAATAGCTCTTTCTTGATTTTATTTGGCGATACAATTCCTCGTTCAGTTATAATAGATGTTATCAACTCCCAAGGAGTAATATCAAAGACAGGATTTCTAATCACAATTCCGCCCATCTTTTCTTTATGTAATATTTTTCTAACAATTTCCTTAGCAGGTCTCTCCTCAATTTTGAAATCTTCTCGCCTATCAAGTTTGAGAGAATTTGCAACTATGTAAAATGGCTTGTGAGCACTTGCTGCAGCGCCTGCAAGCAGTCTAGTTCCAATTTTGTTTACAAGACCTTCTAATCTAAGAGCATCTGCTCCCACTATTACCATATCAACACTTTTTATGAAATATCCCATGGCATTATCATCTATCAGAGTCACAGGTATTCCCACCCGAGAAAGCTCTTTTGCTGTCAACACCCCTTGTTCTTGTGGTTCAGTCAAGCATGCAATAACAGAGATTTCTTTCCGTTTTGTCAGGGAATGTTTGATAAACGACATGGCTTCCCCAGAATGGCAATATGTCATTATCACACTTTTTGAACGTATTATCTTGTCTGAATACTTTGATTCTTTTTCTCGTGCGGTATTGATAGTTTTTATCAGATCATCAATTGTAGATGCCTTTTTTTTCTTTGTTAAAATTTCAAGGCAATTATGTAACACTACTGCAGTTGGTCGCGCTTTTTCAAGATCATCTAGTATGTTTTCGAAATCTTTTCCAAATCCATGATGTTTAACATACTGTTTTAAAAAACAAAGACCATAAATTGCAATCTCATTTGCTCCTTGGACCTTGAAATTTTGAATATCTTTAATAGTTTTTTGAATAGTGTTGCATACAAATTACCTATCAATTACAAATGCTCTTTTTACAACAGGCGACTCTTTTATCTTGTGTATGAGCATCTCTCTTCTTTCGCCAACACCAATAGGCTCTATCTCAGATAGTAAATCTTCAACTCGTGATAACTTTCGGGATTTTTCAGAATAAACAGTAAATAGTAAATCACCAGATCGTACCACATCATCTTGTTTTTTATGAAGAATGATTCCACTCCTTTGTCTTTTGGGGATCCTGCAGATCTTGCTATCTCTACAAGCAAATTATTATCCATCCATAGAACCATTCCAGACTTTTTAGATCTCACTTTTTTTACTTCTCCACCTATGTTAAAATCATCAAGACCAATTCTTGGATTCCCGCCTTGTAGTGAGATTATCTCTCGCATTTTTTTTCTGCCTTACCGGTACGTAGAATTTCCCTAGCAAGATGATAACCATTATTTTTTCCAACCATCTCAAATATTGAGCCTGCCAGATGACATGCCTTATCCATCAAGTCTGGAACATTGGCTTTGTTCATCAAGACTGAAAGTGCTTCTCTTGCTTCAAGAGATGCCCCCAGAGTATAGCCAACAGGCATATCGCCACGAGTTACAATACATTGTGTATGTATGCCAAGTTTTCTTCCAAGTTCTATGAGATCTTTTGCAAGTAGATCAGCCTCGCTGATAGTCTTCATTTTTGCACCTCTTCCCGTAGGTATATCTATTACAAGATGAGTGGCACCAACAGACTTTCTTTTTACTCATTATAGAGGGTAAAAGCAACGGATCAATGTATAACGAATACTCAGTTTTGACAAATATATCATCAGCAGGAGCAAGTTCCAGCGAACCACCCCACACAATACAACCATTACATTTTTTCACAACACTTTCCATTTCTTCAATTCCCAAGTTTACAGACATTATTGCCTCTGCTCTATCTGCTGTACCGGCTGCAGATGTAATTGCTCTTGATGATGCTTTTGGAATTGTGACACCGGCAGCGGCCACAATTGGAACTACCAGCAAAGTAGTCTTATCCCCTGGCACTCCACCGATGCTGTGTTTGTCTGCAATTATTTTTTTACGTAGATGTAATTGTTTTCCTGTCACCACCATTGAAGATGACAGACTCAATGCCTCATCAAGATCAAGTCCTTGCATATTTAGTGCAGTAACAAAGGAAGCAACCTCACCTTCATTGAGATTTCCTTGAACCACATCTTTTACTATTTCCAGAATTTCATTGTAGAGTAATCGCTTTCCCATTAATTTATGATGTATGAATTGAAGAGATTTTGGAAATGTTGCAATGTCTACATCTACAACAGATCGTTGTCGTAAAACCAGTTTCTTTTGTACTTCATCATTTACTCCTATTACTCCAATATTGACAGAGGTCGTTGAAATGTTAACAATTGCAGTTATCTCTTTTTTGTTAAAACTTAGCCTAACTCTTCCAGATGCAGTTACCCCTATTTCATCAGCATCATGCTTGTTTAGAAATACAATTGGCTTTCCGCCTGATTCTATACCTAAAATATCTACTCTAAATTGCATACACAATCATCGTTTTATGCTGAATATATGATCTTAGGCATAATTCTCATCTTTGATTACAAGTTGTGGATACCCAGTCTCTTTCATGATAATCTCCCAATAATTTATTACAACTTGCACCATACAACCCATCACGAACAAAAAAGCCATTTGGATTATCAAAGCAAATGGTACACGTGCGCCATTTTACAAACACAAGGTAAAATCCACATGTATTAGAGCAGGAGCAAGCAGAAAAACTGCAAAGGCAATATCAGAGATGATATCCAGAAAAGTAAGAAACGACACCAGGACGTCTGAGATTTATAAAATGGTTCTAGAAGCACTCAAAATTGAAGATCATACCAGTGTAATACACCACAAATACAGACTCAAAGAAGCCATCATGAAGATGGGTCCTGCAGGATATGGCTTTGAAAATTATGTTGGTGAAATACTTCAAGAACATGGTCACAAGATTCTCTCCACTAGAACAATAGAGCATGGCACATGTGTAAAACACGAAATTGATCTAATTACAGAGGTTGTCTCCACTGGTGAAAAATACATAATTGAATGCAAATACCATAACATGCCTGGAATATACACCGGCCTCAAAGAATCATTGTATACGCATGCTAGGTTTTTAGATCTAGATGACAAGTATGATCGCGAGATGCTAGTATGCAATACAAAATTATCAGTCGATGCCATAACATATGCAAAGTGCATAGGTCAGCAAGTAATTTCCTGGAGATATCCACCAAACAATGGTCTTGAAAACATGATTGAAGGAAACGGTCTATACCCAATAACAATTTTAGGATTAAACAGGTATGAGCTAGAGTCACTATCAAGGAACAACATGATGTTGATCAAAGATTTAGTAAAGTCAGATCTGAATATCACATCCAACAAAACCGGAATATCACGTCAAAGACTGCAGAGACTACAGAATCTTGCCGTGCAAATTCTAGAATAATGTGTAAAAAATACCGTGTGTGCTTCCATAGATCAAAAAGATTTCAAGATGACGGATGATGATTTGATTACAAGAATTGACTATACTGTAGATCTGCTAGTCTTCTGTAGAGTTTGAAGATATTTTTGCCTCTCATTTGCCAGTTCAATAATATCTGTTTTGCTTACCACTCCCAAAAGTTTACCCTCTTTGTCACACACAAAGACTTTTCCTACGCGTTTTTGAACCATTTGTAAAAGAGATTTTTCTACTTCAACGCCAGGTGGTACAATTGCAAGATGTATTGGTAAAATCATAATGTCTTTGACTTTGACATCATCACGCTGATTTGCTGGGATATTCAATATCTCCTTCAGAGTGACCATTCCCAAGAGATGGTCTTGTTCATCCATTACCGGGAGTTCACTTTTCATACTAGTCATAAAAAAATTAGCAAGTGTAAAACCTGCAGATGCATCCTGTCTAGCGGATATTATTTTTGTGTTCATGATATTATCTACGATTATTCCTCTTAGTGCAAAAGTCAGCTCAAACTGTGACATGTACGACTTGGCACCATCGTGTAAGAACCAGCCTATCAAGAGTATCCACAAACCTCCGATAAAATCGCCGTTGAAAAGTGATACAAATCCATATCCCATGAATACATACGATATTATCACTCCCAGGGTTGTTGCAATCTTTGTTGCATCATGGTAATCTTTTTTCCACCGTACCAACCCCGCCCGTAAGACTCTTCCACCATCAAGAGGAAATGCAGGAATTAGGTTGAATGTACCAAGCATTATGTTAGCAATTGCCCCGTAGAACAAGATGCCTTTGACTTGTTCAAGATACAAGATAGTGTTAGCAGAACTTGGGCCACTTTGTAAAACCAACCAATAGAAAAAAGCAAGAATTACACCCAACCCAAAGCTTGTAAGAGGACCTACAATTGACATCTTAAATTCTTGATGAAAGTCCTTTGGCTCCTTTGCAATGTCTGAGACGCCTCCAAAAATAAATAATGTAATACTCTTTACTGGTATGTCATATCGTATTGCAACAATTGAATGCGCCAACTCATGAAGCAAAATGGAGAAAAACAAAAGTACAGTTGCCACAGAACCCATGATCCAGTAATCGGTAGATGTTAGACCTTTGACATAGTTTGGCATAAAATATGTAGCAAGTGTCCAGTCGATTAGGAAAAATGTGATAATCAATGTAAAATGTAAACGAATTCGTATTCCCTTGACGCGGCCTACTTGAAAAGACATTATACAGTCCTTGTCTCATGACTTGATTCTACTTTCTCAAGCGCCTTTTGAAAATTATCCTGTGTTATCTTGATTGTTTTAGGATCTACAATACTAATTCCGTTTCCCACGTATCTCTGTGGTACCTCAGCAATTTTTAAAATAATTTCATCCATGATACCATCACAACATGTGATTTTTCATGGTTAAAATAGGATAGAGTTGATTCTCTGAAATGATATTCACCTACAAATTCCATATTAGGTGCAAATACAGTTTACAAATTTTCTTTAAAAATGTAGAATTACACTTACTATTTGTTTCAACTAGATGATGCATACATGTGGTATGCATCTACAATATCTCTAGCAGTGACAATTCCAAAAAGAGAATCATTTTCTGTCAATCCTAGCCGTTTAATTTTTTTCGATGCCATGATATTTGCAGCTTCATTTGCTAAAATGCCTCTCTTTGCTGTAACGAATGGAAATGAGGAGTATGGTCCAACCTTACTTTTCAAGTCCACTTCTTTATCAAGAACTCTGACTAGATCTCGTTGTGTAAATATTCCGTATAACGAGTTCTGTGTTACAAGTATACTACCAATATTTTTTTCATCAAGCAACTTTGCCACATCTAAAATCGCTGTATCAAATGGACAGTGATAGATGGTTGTACTGACGACTTTGTCCAATATTGGAGCTTTATCAGTTTCCCTAAATGCCCTCATCATATCAGATGCAGTGATTGTTCCAACTAGTTTGTCTGTATCAGCAAATACCAAGATCCTTGACTTTTTAGATATCATCAATCTTGCAGCCTCAATAATAGTAGTGTCAGGAGTAACTGAAACAAAAGGTTGGATAAATTCTTGTTTTACACTTTGGTCCATGTTTTTTTCTCCAGATGCAACATGTCTGATAACTCCTCTTTCTGTAAATATTCCAAGTGGCATTGTTTTGTCTTCTTCCATCACAATTAATGTGCTAAACTTATTGTCTGCCATAAAGCTAACAACTGTCTTGAATGAAACATTTGGTTTTACTGAGATCGGATACTCGGACATGTAATCACCAACTAAGAGTTCAGTTATTTTCAATCCCATGTACATGAAGATACTACTCTAGTATTTTACTTGGAGGACAAATATCAAAAGTGATAATATACCAAATTTGATGTTACAAAAACAATAGACATCAGAGAAAATTGTGAATTCCCATCTTAGATTACCTTCTTAATTTTCATCCTGATCTATAATGATTTGTTACAATAGACAAGATGTTCTCTCAAGTCATCAGATTACAAAAATAAAAAAAGTGAAGGTTGCTATCAGGCTAATGTTTGCGGGCTGTTGAATATACTCCAACGCCAGTCACAATTCCAATTGCCACCATTCCTGCTGCCCATGCGGGCATTGCAAGTGGACCATATGGATCGCTTGCACTACCATATGATGCACCTGCTGAAGAACCTGAAGGTGGCGATGCACCACTAGTATATGCAGCACCAAGAGGAATTCCATTTTGCTGGCCTTGTCCAGATGACGATGGCCCCTGCTGTGCAAAAGCATGTGGAGATATGGCAACAATAGCAACTAAAGTTAGAACACCAAGTATGACACTTGTTTGTTTTGACTTCAATGTATTGGATTTCATAGTTTTCATACACTATTCAAATAATAAAACATGATACTCGATTATCAAGTATGATAAATGATGAAATTTTCAATGACATTTAATCAAATTTGAAAAGTGGTATAATCTTGAGGCACTAGTATACACTAATGTTGTCAACATTAGAATTTAAGATCATGCTCAATGAACCGTTCAATATGACATCTTGTTTTTAAAAACATTGATGGAGTCATACATTACAGAAATCATCATGCTTGAAAATAAAAAAATAGAAAGTTATTTGGATTACACTTTGGCATCTTTCTTGATGGGGCTAGATTTCTTTGGCAACTCCACTATCAAAGTTCCGTTATTCATTTTTGCAATCATGTTTGATTCAGCAATCCTTTCTGGAACAGTCAAAATTCTCCTATATTTTAGGAAAATCTCTCGTTTTTGACATAGTTTTTCGATTTTTCCTCGCTTGCATCTTTATGTTCTGCTGAAATTTCCACTTGTCTGCCAGTCACATTTACCTTTACATCATCATCTTGTATTCCTGGCAAGTCTGCAGTGAGAACATACATGTCTCCCTTGTCTACAAGGTCGCAGCTGATGTCTTTTGGAAATTGTCGCATGTAATTTGGAAACATATCATACATGCGCTCGAAATTTTCTGAAAATTTGTCCCATGTTGAATCCAGTTCCACAGACCCTTTGAACCACGGTAGATTATTCCACTGGGTGAAAAAAGGATCAATCCATGGATTTTGTGCCGCCACAGGAAGGCGCTTCTCGTTACTGATTTTTACCATGTTCCATATACCTCATAATTGCTTAAAAACAATCTTTTGATTCTCAGTGATGATATTTTCTTATTAAAAAAATCTACTGACTATCCCAGTACTCGTATTCTTCAAACAAGTTTTCATACAGATCTTTTTTATGATTATTAGAATCAGCAGTTATTGCACCAAAGTGTTTTAGAAAATCAGTCACGGAGATTATTCCCAATGGCTGATTATTGTTTACCACTAGAACGTGTCTAATTTTTCCTTCCAACATTGTCTGTGCAACATCATTTATTGATGCAGATGCAGAAACAGTCGCAACAGGAGAAGACATCATTTCTGTTGATTTCATATCAGATGGTTTTTTGTTTTGTGCTGAAATTTGAGATAAAAAGCTTCTCTCAGTTATTATTCCACTTGGTTTCTCGTTTTGAGTTACAATAATACAACTCACATTATTTTTGTGCATTATCTTTGCAATGTCTGTTGGAGATGCAGTTGATTCCATAGTGATTATTATTTTTGACATGATTTCTCGTGCAGTTAACATGTGAAAAGTTTGTCCAATTTAGTATAAAGCCACTGGCAAAATTATCACTGTTGATAACAAGAGAGAATCACATTTGATAATATGCAGATTCGTTAATATCTACTAGGTGTTGTATAACTTGCAAATGTCGATAAAAAATATTTTAATTCCATATGATGGTTCACCCTTGTCAAAAAAGGCCCTAGTATTGGCAAAAGATATTGCAAGAAACTTTACCGCAGATCTGACACTATTGATGGTCATTCCTGTCTACTATCCAATAAATGACTCTGTATTTGCAGGTGCTGCGGTAACAAATTACCAAGAGATAGTCAAAGTCCTCAGGCAACAAGGAGAAAAGGATTTGGGAAAAGTCGTGGAGAAATGCAGGGAGGAAGGTACCAAGACTTCATACAAAATTGTACACGATGATGTCTCAAATGCAATCCTAAAGGAGGCGAAAAAATTGAAAGCAGACATGATAATCATGGGAAGTAGGAGACTTGGAGGCATATCCGTAGTAAAACGCCTTGGGAGCACTGCAAGACATGTCTCAGAGCATGCGCAATGCCCTGTAACCATAGTGCATTAAAGACAACATTCTCCTAGTAGATTCTTTCATCAAATTCCTTCCTAACTAGTCTGCAGTGTACGGCAATGCGGTCCTACTGGTTATATCAAAAAAAATAGATCAAGTCATCATGCAAGTATTAATTCAGGGCAAACCTGTTCAAGAAGAAACAACAAAAGACACTCTGCTAGAAGTCATGGCAGACAAGTATTCCCGTGCAATATTAGAATCAACCATGGAGATGCCAAAATCAGTAATTGATCTTAGCAAAGAATGCATGGTTCCAATCAGTACTGCATACAGAAGAGTGCAGAGATTGCATGGCCTAAAATTGTTAGGCATATCGGGATCAATTAATGAAGATGGAAAAAAATACTTTTTGTACAAATCCAAAATCAAATCCATCATGACTTGTTTTAATAACGGTATGCTTGATGTGGAGGTCGTTCCAAATTTTGTATAAATTAGAAACTTCCAATATTTTTTTTACAATCACAACTGAGAATCATGAAACGTCTTAAATTCATGTATGAGGTCAAGTAGAATATGACTGAGCATATACTGCACCTGTCATAACATTAAGTCGCCAATGACAACATTCATGAAGCAATGTCATTTATGAAAAAAAATAATATAAAACGAATTGTTGTTGTAAATGAATCCAAAGTTCCTATCGGAATAGTAACTGAACGAGATATTGGCAAGTTTTTAAGAAATGACAAAACTTCGAAAACTTTGGATAAAATATCCCTCAGCGAGATAATGAGTAAAAGTGTAATTACAATCACAGATTATCAAGAAGAGCTTTTGGTGCAATGTGCAATACGAATGGACGCATTCCAGATAAGCGCAATTGTAGTCGTAGATAATGATGGAAAAGTGATAGGAATTGTTACAAAATCTGATCTTGTGAGAAACTTTTCTACATCAATTATTGGCACCTACAAAGTCAGAGAATTCATGAATACCAAGATGATAACATGTCGCAAATCTGACTCGTTACCATTTGCCCTTAATGCATTGAATAAAAATAAAGTCTCAAGGCTTGTTGTGACAGATAATGATGGAAAACCAGTAGGCGTAATCAGTTATTACACATTCTTGAAAAACAGTGACTATTTCAAGTTTGGAACAGGATCAGAAACTAGTCTGGAATTCTTACCACTGAAAACTTCTGCCAAAGAATTGCAGGTCAGTGACTTGATTGGAGACGAACTTCTTACAGTAGAATCAACAGAGGATCTTGCCAATGCCGCCAAGATAATGGTCCAGTATGGGATAAGCGGTATTCCAGTGGTAGATCACAGAGGAAACTTGGAAGGAGTGATTAGTGCAACTGATATCATTAGGGCATATCACGAAGTAAAAGTTAATGCAATAATGCAAAAACAAGATCCTCACTTTGCATAAAATTAGAGATGCTTTTTAAAATCAGACCAGGTATTTTTTAAAAGATATCTTTCTTGTTTATTTTTCTAATAGATGTCTTGAAACGGTCCTTCTTGCCATGCTGAGCCAAATTTCTAGCCACTTTGCTTCCCAGAGCATCAAAAATCTTTGAGAGATCCCATCCCATTTCTGCATAGTTAAACGTTCGATACGGACTGAATATCCTGACTGTGACTTCATAGTGCGGCTTGTTTTTTGTTTTATCATGTATTGTCTTAATTGATGCCTTTGCCTGTTCTACATCAGGAAATACTTTTCTGAGATTTCGAATTATTTTATCAAACTTGGTCTTGACAATCTCTGCACTGCCATAATCTTCTGGAAGGCCAACAATGAAAAGCGGTACATCACTTGCTATTTTTGATTCAAGTATGTCAACTATATCCTTGTAGGTAATTATTCCATGGACATGATCCCACAAGGTGAGCAGACAACACGATGTATCATTTTTCAACATTGCATCAATTACGGTATCAAGAGAGGCATGTGTGTCAAGATTTGGAATGCGAGAGCTGCCCATATTTCCAATCGCAGACTCGTATTCCTTGTGCAAGTCCAGTCCTCGTAATCCACTTCCCAATCTTTCGGTAGGTTTTATCACTTGTAACAGGTGCATTGAGGTCAACACATGTGATACCTTGTTGGCTTGAATTACTGGAAGATGGTCTATCTTTTTTGTAATCATGATTTTTCTTGCAGTTGCAAGAGAATCACTGCTTTGTACTGTGATTGGGTCTGTTGTAAGAATATGATTTGCAGGTATCCATTTCAGGTTCTGTTTATGTAGTAATTCAACAATGTCTCTTATGTTGACTACACCAACTATCTTGTTTTCTTCAACAACTGGAACAGAGCGCATTCTATAATGAGATAAAATTGCAGCTGCTTTTTCTACTGTATCGTCTCTAGCCAGGGCTTGGACCTTTCGTAAAACAGAATGAACTTTCATATTTTCAACATCCCTAGTTCCTAAGAGTTCTCTTGTACTAACAGTCAGCACATCTTTTCCATCCATACAGAATACATCATACGAATTAGAATTTGCCAAAGCTGCTATTGTTTTGGATATAGTATAGGAAACATCGATGATTGTTGCTTTCTTTAGTATCTTGTCTACCTTGAGATCCCGAACTGGTTTCAAATGTTCATAGATAATCTGCGGTGAAATCATTTTGTTTTTCTTTCCATTTTTAATAACAATCCAAAGTATAAAAAGAGACTAGATGATTTTTGTTTGTGATAATCAAGAGTGTCTACAGATACAATCAGACTGGAAAAAAATTAAAGATAAAACAATCTAAAGATAGGATGCGATTTTTCTGAATATCTTTAATATTTTCATTTGTACCTACAAGTGATTTTATGAAATCTTTTCGTGTCTATACCTGTTTTTGATAAACCTAGCATGGTATTTCCCATAAGCTTCTTCATACTTCATAAGACCGTCATAGATTGGTTTAGGCACTCCAAAGTATCGATAAGATCCACCATGAACAAAGTCTATTTCCAGTATTTGCTCTGGTTCATCATACCCGATAATTCGTATGCTGCTAGATTTTACTCGTGTTTTCTCCATTGATATCACAGTGTAGAGTGGTATCTCAAATCTATCTATTTCTGTTCCAGTGACAATCACAATTACAACCATTTTTACAATTTACTCGTTTACAATCAGAGCACATACCTTGTCTCCAAGAATTGTAACCATCCATGGATAGTCAACACCACAAGTGATGTATTGACAGTACCAGAACAAAATTATTCTTCATTTTCTGTCTCCCTAATCTCTTCTTGTTCATCTTGCTCGACTTGTTCTAGCTCATGAGTTTCTTCATTCATTTCTTCTTGTTCTGCCTTGTGTTCTGTTTTAGATTCAGCACCTTTTGTTTTGTAAAGGGATTTAAAAAAATTCTTGATCATTTCTAGCTTCAATATACATACACCATAATACTACTTAAGGTAACATTACAAGATTCATTTGTGGAACCAACATCACACATCAAGCTAATTCAGTATCACATTTTGGACAAGTGATAATATCCATTCCGGCGTGATAATCTTTTCGTGGTTTTGCTTGGTACCCACATTTCATACAGTATCCAGTTGTTGACATTACTTGTGATGATTATACTCGCTTATCTTACTTAAGGAAATATTTATCAGAAAACAGTTGAGCAAAACCAATTATAACATAGTATCATTTTGCATAATTAGGTACAATGTTTGATTTATGATGTAGACTCAAATCCAAGTTGAGTGTTGTTCCCAGTCCTTTGTACCTGTTTCGTATAGTTACTTCAGTTACTCCGGCAGCTTGTGCAATTACTTTTTGAGATATCTGTTCTTTATTTATTATACATGAAAGATACAATGCAGCTGCTGCAAGTGCCATCGGATTTTTTCCCGATGTAACATCTTTACTTATTGCATCTTCAAGAATTGTAATGGCACCACGTTTTGTTTTTTCTTTCATACCCACCTTGCTTGCTATTCGTGCTACACATTGGATTGGATTTACAACAGGCATTCGCAAATCAAGTTCTTGTAAAAGCAGTCTGTAGCATTTTGATACATATTTTATTTTTACATTGTTTTGAATCGAGATTTCACGCAATGTCCTAGGTGTCTCACTATCCCTACAGGCGATATGCAGTGCAGCTGCTAAAAGTACTGGAATCGACCTTCCCTTTACAAGATGCTTCTCTAGTGCTTTTCTGTAAATATATGCAGTTTTTTCTACAACTGCATCTGGAAGTGCAAGCTTGTCTGCCAGTCTTTTTAATTCACCAAACGCCTCTGTAAGATTTCTACTAGCAGATTCATGCATCTGACTTCTACTATCCCACACTCGCAGGCGAGTTATCGTGCTCTTCATTAACGAAGACAAAGGCTTTCCAGATGAATCTTTATTTTGACGGCCAATGATAGTAGCAAGGCCCATATCATGCATTGCAAGCGAAGTGGGAGAGCCCGTCCTTGCCCTATTGTCAAATTCATCTTTTGAAGATGCACGCCACTCTGCACCCGAGTCCTCAATGCGTTCAAGTACAACAGAGCCGCATCCTCTACAAAATTTCTCACCTGTCACATTATCTGATATCATTGAATATTTTCCACATCGACTACATTTTAGATCCAAGTTTGATTCAAGTAAAACCATTTTTTATCACAGCAATATATCGGCCAACCAATAAGAACGGTAGTATGTCGGATTTTTTATGAGATATAGAAAATTTATTTTCAACAATAGGATAGAGTTCTATTTTAGAACTGCAGTTATGATTCCTGCTCCAATTATTGCACCAAGGCCCAAAAACAAAAGGTCAAAAGCAATGACTTTTCGAAACGACGCATGTACTTGTTTTTTCCAGACTGGTTATTTTTCTATTTCAGGTGCACTAGTCAAAGGTGAGAATCCAAGTTTTCCTAGTATTTGTTTTCCTATCTTGTAACGATTCTGATTTTCGTCTATTTCATTCACCTGTCTTGTATACGTGATGGTATCACTTAAGGAAACACGACCAAAGTGGGACGATTCAAATTTCTTTGGAACCGTAAATGACACATTACGCCGCTTTATTAGAGATGGATGCATTATACCAACAGAGGATTTTAGTTGGAAGAAATTGCATGGGATGTAATTGAACAAGTCTTTGCACAAACAGTCAAAGAAGCAGGAATAACAGACTATGGCTTGCAACAAATTATTTTCAGTGACATCAAAAAAGAATTGACTTGCCAGATTGAGGCAAGCCTTGGCAGGAATGTGGAGAGCATGTCAAGTAATAATCTCAAAGATATCATACGAAAAGCAATCGAAAAGGTCAAAAACACTCCTGTAAGAGCTGGTTAGTTAATCCAGTCTTTCTCTGGCAATGCTCAGAGATGTGCAAACTCACACCACTCTACTGTATCTATAGTGCTTTCCTGCATTAAAAGACTTGCATATCATTTCAGAATGATATAGAGTTGGAGTAGATTAAAAAACTAAAGCGCCAGGTAAGGGCAAAGTAAAATTAGTTTGACACCCTTACAATTTTTAAGTTTGGATTAGACCGGACACGCTACTGTACAGTGCATTTTTGCATTCCATGTTATGCCTAATTATTGAGTGATGTGAGTTTAGGCAAAAATATTATTTGAGGCAGATAGGATTTCCAATACAGTGAAGGTCTGAACCAGATAAATCAGCACCAGTGAGGTCTGCATTAGTCAAGTTAGCACCTTTAAGATCTGCTCCACCCAAATCTGCATGGTTTAGGTTTGCTCCTGTCAAAGTTGCATTTTCAAATATTGCATATCCTAGACCAGTATTTTGTAAATTCAGCTCCTGAAAGATTTGCACCTGTAAATATAGCATAATTGAGATCTGCACTTTCGAGGTTGGTATGGGTCAAGTTATCACCGGTCATTATTGCATTTGAAAGATCAGAATCTTGAAAGTTTGCACCTGAAAGATTTGCACCTGTAAAATCAACATCCTTGATTTCTGACAGATTAAAATTGGCACCGGTTAAGGTAGCATTCTTGAATGTGGCACCCGTAATGGCAGCATTAAAAAAATTTCCACCTGAAAGGTCTGCACCTGTTAGATCTGCGGCAAGCAGATTGATGTAGGTACCACTAGCATTTACCATGCTTGCACCTTGCAGTATTGCTTCAGGAAAATCGGCATTAGTCAGATCTGCATTTTGAAGATTTGCCTCTGCAAGTTTGGCACGAAATAGATATGCTTTGTGAAGATCAGCATGATTGAAATTAGTTCCAGTGAGATTTGCACCAGTCAAGTCTGCATTATGCAAACTAGCATTGGAAAAATCACAATAAGACCAGTTAACTTTTGGAAAGTTTTTGTCTTGACAGTTTGTAGGTTGTACGTTTGTGGTTTTTATTGATATTTCAGCAGGTGTAGTTTCTCCTATTTTCATTACACCAATTTTAACGAGATATTGTAGTCCTTGGATATACTCTGAATTACTAATTATCCCATCAGTCCACCACTTTGTTCTGATCTTAATCCAAGAAGGTATTGGTTCTGGTTCATCAGAAACGGCAAGTGCTGAAAGACTTGAAGTTAAAAATACGCTTAAAACAGAAATCACCCCGATAGAAACTAGAATGATTTTTCTGATCATAAAGTAGATTTTAAAATTGGATTAATAAAAGAACACCATAATTATCAAATACGAGAATAAGAGTCTAGATTTTTTTGAGTATTCTTTTTCATGGTAATGATTACAGTTAATGCAGTTTCAAAAGATGAAAGTTAATCGTAGTAAAAGGATGGAACGGGCCGGACACACCCCCTGTTGTAGAGTGCATTATTGAGTTCTAAAGTTCACAAATATTGACTATCTTTCAGGCTCGATGTGTCCATAAAACTCAAGAAAACTACTGGTTCAATATGTTTACACAGTATGATGGTTTCAAAGTCTGACTTTTTGTGGTATATTCTAAAACGGTCAGTAAGCACATCATGTTTTTTTATGAATTACAAAAACGTACGCATCTGACAAGTTCAAAATCTTTCTTGAAATAATTTAGAGAATTTGTTAAAACTTGAAAATATGTCAAACATATTTTGTGTTGCTGTGTATACTTGCTAGTTTATCTTGTAACTTTTCTCATATAGAAATATATGCAAAAGTATTTTCTATTCATAATTCTAGCATTATTACTAATAGTTCCCATGACTTTTCAATCAGTATACGCTAGCACTGGCAAGTGGTATCCTGGAATTGGGCTTAAGCAAGGTGATTATTACAAATATAGTTTAGGTTGGGTTCAATGGCACAACGGCGCACCAGTAGAAATAGATTTTTGGGTAAAGAATCAAACCAGCACCGGTCTTAATTTAGAGATGGTAGCACATGATGGCAATATAATTGAAAAAGGCATAGTTACGATAGGAAACATCACTCCGGATCCAACCTCCTTTGATTCAAATATTTCAGATTATGCAAATTATTTTAAAAGAACACTGGTATGGCTTGAGGCTTTTGCAACCCAAGTCAACCCAATTGATCCACTAACTCCAGTGTACGGTCGCGCTGGACTCTTCGGTGAGGTTACAATCGGCTCAGTTGGAATGCAAACTGTAACAACTCCAGCAGGCACATTCAAGGCCTCGGCAGTCTACTTTCGCGATAGTGGAGTTGATAGCTACATCTGGATAGATCCAGCTCTACCTTTCCCAGTAAAGGCCAAAGTATATGCAATCAAGACAAGCGGAGCCCCAACTGTTGGGTACGAGTATGATTTACTAGAACATGGAAACAGTAAACAACCACCATCATTTTTGAATGTCCAGTCAACTGACATACTGACTTCAAACACAAAATGTCCGGCACCAGACTTTGCAACAGATTTTGTTCACAATTCTCAAACAACTAGTACCAATTCTGCTGCAATAGAATATCTGTACAGTCCTTCTGCACCACACCAGGGATGCCCCATGTCGTGGAGAATATGGTTTGAACCTACATATTCTTCAACTCAGAGGATATCTGATATTCATTACAACATCTATACTATAGACGACAAAGGTGCTGAGACTCACTCATTGGCACAAGATATTGGAAGATCAGACATTTACTCTTCCATAGGGGAGGATGAAGAAACTTTCATTGTGAAACAGACTCCACCTGTAGTCCATTATGTTATCAATATTGCAGGTACTGGATCTGACTCGGCAGGTGTCACAGACGTAAGTCAGGCAGGTCTGATAAATGTCGATGTAAAGGTATCTCCTCCTTTTACACCCGCCTCATCGCCTGGTACTGCAAGTAATGCTACCACAGGAAACGCCATACCAGCTGTACCAGAATTTCCACTTGGTTCTCTATTGATAATGACAACTGTTGTTGGTCTGTCAATTCTGTTTGTCAGAATTCACCCCAGTTTATCAAATATTAGATTGTGAGAAGGGCCGTTTCTTTTTTCTTGATCATCATCTGGAACAAGGGCACATTACATTAATCTGAGAATCATAAAAGCGCCAAGTAACATAGTTTGTAAGATTTTTTTTTGGAGATTCCAAGGCAAATGTGTACAACCAAGTTAATTGTCCAGTGTGTGTAGTCAAATAAAATCCAACGTTAGGAAAATTTTTCCATTCTGGCAACTTGAACGTCACTTGTGTACAATATGATTGCATAGTCTGGCATCAATGTCCTCAATATTTCTTCAATTATTTTCTCAGCACTTTGTTCTGTTAATACCACTTCAATTTTCACATTTTTCTCCTCTGGTAGTCCTTGTCCCCGTAGTCCCTTGTCTCCCATTCCTCCAACTTCATAAGATGTAAATCCAGTTATCTTGTGTTTTTTTAGTATCTCCTTTACTTTATTCTGTGCAAGTATCTCGCATGTTATTGTTAATAGTTTGATGTTGTATAGTTTCATTTTGGTTATTCCACTGCTTAATTGAATAAACTTATCGAACCCAAGTTATGAAACGTTGTGGAAATAATCAAGAGTATTGGAAGTAATGCTATTATAATATACGGAAACGTGATTCCCAATGCAGAAGTAATATACAAACTTGGGTTTGCCCGCGGGATGGCAGTTCGTAATACTGCAGGAGCTGCAATAAATGAAGCACTTGCAAAAAGCACTCCAAACATGACGGCACCACCAATACTAAGACCGAGATAATTTGCAATTATTACTCCGATTACACCATTAAAGGTTGGAATCAAAACTGCAAATGCAATCAAAAATGGTCCCACTTTTTTAATATCGCTCAATTTTTGTCCTGCAAGTATTCCCATTTCAAGTATGAATATTACAAGAGCGCCAAAAAATAGATCCTCAAAGACTGGTTTTATTGATGTAAATCCGTGGTCACCTATGACGTATCCAATTATTATGCAGCCAATGAGAATCACTATGGCTTTACCAGTTATGGTCTCACGTATGATTTCCCTCAGGTTTCCAGTCTTGTTTTTTGCATCGGTACCAATATTTGTTCCATCCTCGAGGTCGTAAGAAATACTTCCCTTGATCTCAGGCTCTGTGATTTTTGAAAATGATTTGCTTCTCTTTTTTAATTCTTTTTCAACTGTCATGTTAACTAGAAATATTGAAAATATCAGACTTACAGGTTCCAGCACTGCAAGTATTGCTGTTATGTATCCTTCTGATGCTATGTTCTGATTTTGAAGAAATGACAATCCTGCCGAAAATGTCACAGCGCCTACAGAACCGTATGTAGATGCAAGTGCATACGAATCAAATATGTTGAACTTGCCCAGTCTTCGTAAAATTTGATAATGGTTTACGGTTATGACAAGTGCAAGGGCTATAGCTACTGCTATTGGAATTACAAGGTGTTCTAGTCCGCTCTTTCTCATCTCTAGTCCCCCATGTAGACCGATTGCCGCAAGCAAGTAAATTGGAAGAAATGAGGAGAGTTGTTCTGGTATCTTAAGATCTGACTTTATGCGAGCAGCTACTACTCCCAGTATGAAGAACAACACAATAGGAGTTAAAAGATTAGCTTGTACTATCTCAATAATGTCCATTGAAAAATCACCCTAACGTGAAAAATTTACACTGTTACAGTAGAACGAAATGTTATCTGTTGTGATTTAAGATTCATTGAATATTTTTTTGCCAGTCTACGTCAATTTTAAGTTATGGAATATCAAACTAGTACTATTGAAGAAGACAAACTGCAATCTGCACATTTTATTTTTAATTCTACTTTATCAAGCCATTCTGATAGTCTTGAACAAATTCATTTCTTGTTATTCCACAATCCTCTAGAATTTATCTAGTCAAACCAGTTCCTAATTCATTGTTTTTGGCAGGTACTGAAGTAAACTTATTTGAATTATCATTGCGCAACGAAACGTGACTTCCCTTTTGATGTGATTGCCTGAATCCTTTTTTATTGATGAGATATTTTATCAGTTGATTTCCAGTTACACGTGGAAGTTTAGTCACTATATTTGCGAATAAATTTAAGACCATAACCTTTGTCTTTGCCTAGTTCTTCTATCATTAATTCGATGGATTCTTTGATGTTGTTTTTTGCCTCCATCTCTGTTTTACCTTCTGCATTGGCATGAAGTTCGTTGCATCTTGCAAATATTACTCCGTCTTCATCTTTATCTAAAATCACTTGATATGTTTTTTTAGATACTGTAGATGTAGAGTTTTGCATTACATAGTACAATGCTAGTACGATCTATAAAAATCTCGTTGTGTATAGGCATGAATATCATCATAAATGAATAATTGAAATGATGTAGAGTTTTCATATTTTACATGTACGGTATTTTTTCTACTTTAAAAAAGTGGTGTAGATTTCCTCTAGTTTTAGTTCTACTCCAAAACAGGGTATCCAACATTTAGTAACAATCTCCAAACTTTCAACTAAAATTACGAACAAATTTTTGCAAAATTCATAATAAAAAATAAGCACGCCAGGTAGGGTGAAGTAAAATTAGTGTGATACCATCACTTTTCACTGTCTAATATCGCCGATCCTTCTATTTTGAAAATATCCTGGGAGAAAAAATTCCTTGAACAAGATTACAAGTGTTATTATTTAATACAGAGAATGCGATAAGTAGTAAATGATTTATCCATGATGCGATATAGTTTAATGTAATTGCCAAGAAAAGAATACAGTACAATAACAGTAAAAGTAGAAACATTTCAAAAATTCTTAAAGGCAAAACACAAGGCCAAGCTCAAGAATCACGACATAGACAACAGCACATTTTTAGATCTTTTACTAGAGGGTAAGAAAACACGTGTAAAGACTGTATAGTGACTATCGAATAACTAGTTTCAGGTCACTTGGCATGTACGGTATCCTCCCTTGCAGATGATCTCCGCATAGTCTTTGATCTCCCGGGACAGAAAGGCCGGGCATATCTTGCTCCAGATGTCAAACACTCGGAACTCTTTCATAACATACTGGAGACCTATTCCACTTTTTGCTGATGCTTGTCTTGCCTCCCTAAGACTAACCATTGTACCACCATGAAAGAAGATTCTTTTTTCCGATGTTGTCTATGATCATCCACTCTTTGTCATATACGCCGCCGCTCTGGCTGAAATCAAGCTTGGTCTTGTTCTTTATGCGACTCCTTAGATAGTTGATGAAGTCATGCGGTTGCTCAAATTCAGTTTCTTTGAGAAGTGATAACATGTATCCTATCTTTTGGCACATGCTAGATGAGCCAAACTTTTCCAGATATTTTTCCATCTCCTTCCAGTCTATTTTTCCTGCACTGTGAAGTGATTTTAGGATCTCTGCGTGTCCTCCAGAGTATTGCGGATGATGGAAGCAATCGAAAAACGTCTTTGCTACAGTAGACACTGTGTATTTTTCTATCTTTTCAAAACCTGCGTATCGCCTTCCAATTTTCACAGCCTTTATTTCATAATGCTTCAGAAGCGGAACTGTCTCTGATTTTCCTTTTGTGGCCACGTAGATAGTAAACGGCTCGTACTCACTCAATCCATGCACCTTGAGCGCGCTTTGGAATGCGATGTATCCATTGAACATCTTTAGCGCGACATCCATCGGGTCTTCGAGGTACACTTTGCCTTCCATCGCAGTAGACGCCGGTAGGCGTAGGTATACTCCCTTGCCGACTCCTGTGACCCACCCTTTCTTCTCAAGCCTGTTCACTAGCACGTAGAGATAGCTTACGGCAAGTCCTATTTTCTTGAGATCCAACTCGGAAACCTTGAAAGTGTTCTTATCCATGCTCTCTAGGTATAGGTACAACCGCTGTTCCTTGTGGCTTAGGGGCTTTGGGGAGAGTTTTAGGGGCATAATCTAACTATGGTGGTTAGATTTTAAATCTTTTTCTCACTGAATGGAGATTTGAGTCCTATTTCTAACAATGATAGTTAGATACATGCACATTTTCTCACCATGTCATCTCTGATCTTTTTGGACTCGCTAACTGTCTTTTGCTAAATCACTTACACTTTCAAATTTAATGCAGTAATGAAATTACGACCATCTGTGGATAAGTAGATCCACTACGATTGTCGTTATAGTATAGACAACCGTACTATTGCCAGGTGGTTTAAAAAAGTGATGTAGATTCACTTTCATGATTTCCCAAAACTGAGCCTATATCTGTCTCGAACAAATATTTTTTAGTCAACTGTAATCCGGTGGTCTAAACACTAAAGCATTAATGCGGTAATGATGGTGTGCTACATGGGATATTAATCCACCCACTCTGAGTCCATTTATGACAATTCAGATTATTAGACAGTATAACAGAGAATTGTTTTTCCAGTGTTTTTCCTAGAAATTGTATAGTCATTTTGTAGGTACCTGTCTTGTTTACTTGCAAATTTCCAAGTCCGCCACTATCAATCCTCCAATGCCACGGAACGGGGTGCCAAGAAGCCGAAGTGATATCACAGAACATTACATCTGGCCTACTAGTCCACACCACACTCCCATTTTCTACAGTCAGTGTTAGATGCGGTCGTGAACATTCTTTTGAGATAGTTGTCAGGTTAAAGTTTATTCTCTGTCCCACAAGGTATGTATCATTCAGATCATTAACGATGATTTTCACATCAGATGAGTTTTCATATGATGAGTGAATCTCAGGGTTTTGTTGGTTACTTCCGTTTGGTGTCATAAAGAATAACAGAAATGTTACGATGACAACTAATCCAATTCCTGTTCCAGTAATTATCGAAAGATGTAGAGTTTTCATTTCTCCAACATGCTTGTTGCTATTTTTATAAAATCATCTGAATTGAGAAAACCATCAATTCCGATGCCTGTATCATTGTTTTGTATGGCAAGAAGACTACCCCACAGGTCATATGGATAACCATCATGATATCTTTTTGATATATCAAATACTTCAGCTGGTGCACCATCAATTATGATGGTTTTATTTGTAGAAGCCCCCCAAAAATGTGTGGAATTTTCTAGTTCATGAGGGCCTGTTTTTTGATAAGTGATAAGAATTCCTTGTTGATTCCAAAGAAAATCCTCGCTGGTAGTATTTTCAGTCAATGGATATTTTGACACAAATATTGTAACCATTGGAATTTCTTTTGAAGCCTTGATCAGTTTTACTTTGTAACCTTGTGGAAGATCAGTTGGAGACTTGACAGAAAATCCTGTAAGATTTGATGCTTCAGTATCATTACTTACTGCAATTCCTTGGGTGGCGTCAATTATGGAATATTCGGGTGGATTAGGAAAGTCATGATATATTGTTTCATTAGTTGGAGTTGGGGTTAAAAAAACAGAATTGTTTTGTTGTAACCTGTCTTCCACTGTTACATTAGAGACATTCACAACTTGAGCACCTTTGGGAAGACTTGTAGTAATATTTGGAGATGTGTTATTGGTTTGACTTTGATTCTATTGGCACAACAGAGTCTTGTTGCACCACTAATTGTAACTTGGTATTTCTTATCATTGATTTTTAATATTACGACATAGTTGTCAAATCCCGTCTGAGTTGCTGGGAAAGTTGGATTCGTAACACAGGGAACTTTTACTGCAGCACATACTTGCAACGCCTTGTTCCCTGAGAGAATAACTATTTGATTAGATGGGGTGAGTAGCATGATGGTTCCAAATATTACTGATATTGCAATTCCTATAATGATTATTGAAATGTGTAGAGTTTTCATAAGTTTCGATTTATTTTCTTCTAAACCAAATAAGAAATACTACTATTATGGATACTACAATACTTCCACCACACCAATTAGGATCAACGTGTTATCCCCAGAAGATGTCAGACTTGTAAACAATGTCTACGTCAGTTCCATTGGAACTGTCTTTTTGTACGGAAGGTGGTGTTGCAGGAGCCATGGAACCTCCAAATGACATACCACTAACTTCCTCTTTTATTCCAAGTATCTTTGTCAGGGAAGTATCTACTGATACGTATAATGATTTTACATATGTGCCATTTTTATCATATAAAGAATAGACTACTTGAACGGCATCAAGAGTGCATTTATGAAAATTGTTTGTTATTCCGTTCTGGTTTGTAATCATATCCTTGGATTTTAGACTGGAATTCACTTGAATTTAGCACAAGATTAAGTGCAGTTTGATTATCAGAGGACAATGCCCAATTTCTTTGAACAGTCTTCCATATCGCTTGCGGCTTTGTCATATGCATTTGGAACAGATGGGTTTGTACTAGAATTGTTTAATGCAATACCAGAATTCGGATAAGATGTGTTCCAAAGTACCATTTGCTTGATTTGATGCAAAAGCCAAAATGCGGTTGTTTTCAGAATCTGCAACCCAGAGATTTCCATTTTTATCAAATGTAATTCCATGGGGTTGATCAAGTGAACTTGCAGTATTTCCCCCGGTGTTTATTGCTCCCGCATTCAAGCTTGTCTGTCCTAAAATTAGAGATGCGTTTTGTCCGTTTGTAAACGGAGTTGTAAATTCTAGTACGCGATTATTTCCAGAGTCTGTAACCCACAAGTTTCCACCCATATCAAATGCAATTCCATATGGATCCCGAAGTGTATTTGCACTAGATGACACCCCCTCACCCCCTGTTGTAAAATCCTGATGGCCAAGCACTAGTGATGCTGCCTGACCACTTGAAAGTGGTGCATCAAATCTTAGCACTCTATAATTACCAGAATCTACAACCCAGAGATTTCCATTTTTATCAAATGTAATCCCATGTGGTTGAGAAACCATGCCTGCAGAAATGCCTTGATCATTTGCAAAATTACCCAGTATTAGTGAAGCATTTTGTCCATTTGAAAATGGAGGCTTGAACTCTAACAAACGGCTGTTGGTATCTGCAACCCAGAGATTGCCATTTGAGTCAAATGTAACACCGCCAGGATAGTAGATGGAATTGTTGGTGGAAGGCTGTGCTGGGTCTCCAGATGTAAAATCTGTATGACCTAGTACCAACAATGGAGCCTGTCCTACCTTAAACGGAGGTGTAAATTCCAACACCCTGTTACTTCCCCCGTCTGCAACCCACAAGTTGCCTTGAGAGTCAAATGCTAATCCTTGTGGATGCCACAGTGATTTGGGAGTGGTGCCATCCAATACCTGCCACGCTGTAAAGTCAGACTGACCCAGAACTATAGAGGCAGATTCACCAATTTTAAACGGGGGTTTGAACTCTAGTACTCTGTCATTTCCTCCATCTGAAACCCAAAGATCTCCCTGTGAATCAAATACGATAAAGTGTGGAGTAAAAAATGTGCTTGCCGTAGGGTTTTTAGAATTCGATACAAAGTCTGACTGGCCAAGTACAAATGATGCATTCTGTGAGTTTAAGAATTGAGAGTTGATAGGCTCTGAAGTTGGAATGTCTTTCTTGAATTCAGGTACTAGTGAAAGCGGTTCTGCTACATTTGCCTTTGATTGTTCTACTGTATCCAAATTAGCAACATATGTAAAAGTAGAACCCAAGTCACTACTTGCTCTAAATGCTCCTGAATCCCCTGCAACATAGATGTGATTTTGCGATGAAACAACTATTGGATTTGTTATTCCAGATTTATTTACCGAGTTGAGATCAAAAATATTTCCAAACGTTTTTCCACCATCAGTGCTTGTTCTAAAAAATACTCCAGAATGCGAATATGACGGATCATATTCACCTGTCCATATTGCGTATATGACATTATTTTCTAGTACGCCAATTTGTGAGAAATCAAAATTTCCCGTGGTAAAGCCCCCTAGATCAAATGGAGTATCAAATGTATTTCCACCATCTATGCTTTTTGCAAGAAACAACTTGTTTTCTCCAGACTGTAACGTCTGGGGCCATTCTACATAGAGATCATCGGTGCCTGTACCATTGACAAGAACTAGTTTTGGCCATCGCACGTCACCGCTTTGTGTATCTAGTTTTATTTTATCAGAAAAATCAATTCCTCCATTGGTACTTTTCTTCAAGAACAACTTGTAACTTGCCCTTTCATCTCCATCCAAACAATGTAGACGTTGTTTCCAGAGACTGCTAATTGTGGTGTAAATACCATGGTATCATTGGTTATGATGACATGATCAAAAGTGGAACCGTTATCGTGGCTTGCCATAAACAATACTGCTCCATTGGTTGATCCCCAATAACTACCATAGTCTACAATGTAGACACTGCTACCAGAGGATGTCATCTGAGCATCACCTATTATGAGTTTGTGATTTTGAGAAAGAGAGATAGTTTTTCCAAATGTTGTGCCTCCATCGTTACTTGCCCGAAAGAGCAGGTCAGAATATGCCAAGTCTGTGGAATTTCCCATTAGTGCATAGACTTTGTTCCCTGATGCAATCAACTGCAAGACTCCGCCCGTTCCAGGCCCGTTCTTTAGTATCAAAGGCTTTGTAAATGTATTTCCTCTGTCAGTGCTTTTTGCAATGAAAACGTTTGAAGTGTTGGCGCCATTTTTCCAGTCGCTCCATGACAAGTATAATGAATTCCCAAATGCCGCAGACCCTAATTTTATATAAAATCATACGGCTTTATTCCAAGACTGTTTGAAATGTTGATTGAATTTCCAAAGATTGCTCCGCCATCATTACTTGTTTTAGAAATGCATCGTATGAATTGGTTTGTGAGTGGGTATCATTGTACCATATTGCATAGACATCATCTCCAGATGAAAAAATCTGTGACAGGGAAGAACTTGGACGACAGCACATGGGACCTCCATATTGTGCATATGCTGATGGTACCAACAATATTGCCAGAATGGATACCGAGACAGATAGAATCGAAATGTATACAGTTTTCACTTGCTATGTACGGTATTTTTATGGTTTAAAAAAGTGACGCAGATTTCTTCTAGTTTAAGAGTTTAAAAAATCAAGAAAACCACTGGTTCAGATTATTTACACAAGGCAATGGTTTCAGTGTCTGGCTTTTTTTGTGATTGAAATGAAATAATTTAACCATAATGTGGTCCTGCAAATGCAGTTCCAGTGTACAAACTATCTCCTACTGTAATCACTACTGAGCTGTGCCACCAAAATCCGATATAGTATGATTTTCCTACTTGTGCATTAGGTTTGGTGGAAATTTTGTACGTTACTTTGACCACGTGATCATTTAGATCTTCTGCACTTTCCAGGCTTAGTGTGATATCTCCCGAGTTTCCAAGTGGTTGACTACCTACGTCTACAGAGTTTTGGTCAACTTTTAGTATATCAGGTGAGCCAATCAGTTCTGATATGGATACACCTGGGTTGCCTGGATTTGTCGCCATGATTACATCTTTTGTTGTCACTTTACAACTATCGCCTGGATATTGATTGAAATCATAAGTGAGTGTGATATATCCATCAGAGTTTGATTCTATTGAAAACTGGATAGCGTGACCTACTGGTGCAGTGAAATTTATTCCGGGATAAATGATACCGTCTTTTGGAAGGTCATCTTTAACAAAACCATTTGTTCCAACTATTGATGACACTGTATCTGTTATACCGCAAGTTTTATTGTCAAAATCTCTCTTGTCTTGAGTGTTTACTATCGTATCTCCAACTTTGTCATTCCAGGCCCACCAACCTTGTCTGACTAGTCTTCCAATACTGGTGTCGTTGGCACAGGCTGGAGTTCCGTCTTCTGATTTCACAATAAACTGAAAGCCTTGTACACATTTTACATCTTGAGCAAGAATTCCTGATTGGAATTGTTTATGGGGCGACAATATCAGAGATGTGGTATTTGATGAGTTTTGTTCCAGATGAGGTTCTTTTATCAGATATTCTCCGGTTGATGTGATGAAAACTTTAGCTTGGTTTACTGTATAATGATCAATGATATCCACTTGTTCTATATTTGCATCAAGCGCAATTATTTTTGAGGTCACAACTTGAAATAATAGATTCAATAAAAACATTTGACAGATAAGATCTGCATAACCTTTGTTTAGTTTACCATTACTATTCTATAACTTGACAGCATCTACGTAGCGTTTCTTTAATTTTTCATTATCTACAGCATATATCCAAGTCCAAGAACCATCTTCGTTATCAATTATCTTCCCTAATCCTTTTAGATATTTCAAAATAATATTCAGAACGGGTGCCTTCATGCTACCGTCCAATTTTCTTAAAATTTGATTTTTAGAATTAAATTCAATATTCTCTTTGAAGAGCTTTTCAACTTTTAGGATGCTTTTGAGAGTAGGATTGTTTTGTTCTAAATCTTTCTCAGATATTATATTGATATTTAGCGTTCGTACCTGTAGGTTTTTTAAAAAATCTTTTTTTCCAGAATATACTGTTTTAGGCATGCATTATGTATGTACTTAGAAGTATATGTCTTTTGTGTACCATACTTAAAAGTAACGTGCTAAGAAGATGCTTTCTTAAAGTAGCCAAATCTCTTGTTATATTCATCATGATTCATCAATTCCAATAGCAACGCCTTTGGTTTTTCTCCCTCATTGAACGTATGAAAAGTGTAGATCAGTCGCCATTGTTGTGGCAAAGCCACTCGGTATAGAATCTGGATGTTATGCCGTCGTATGTAATATTGTGGAATTTGGTTTCGTCGTATATGTTCTCCAACAATCGAGTCATTCTTTAGTGCTTTAATGATCTCTTTTACGACATTTTTGATTGGTCCATCAGAAAGGCCTTCATACACAGGATTAAAGTCCCTCTTATCTCCAACAACATCCATACAGCAGTTTTAGTGGAACGAATTTAATAAACAAGTCTTTAACCAGGAATTTAAATCTTGGATAGTTTTGATTTCTCTTTGTCTTATTAATTCAAGTACAAAACTGTTTAGAATTTTTATAATATCATGTCAGCTGTGAGTTTGAAGACTTGATTTGGTATTTACAAGTGAGGAATTTTATATTTTTCTGCCAATATTTTTAATTAAACACCATTCATCAATATTCCATCCAGCCCATGAGTTCTTTTGATGTCTTGTTCAAAATCAATCCAAACTCTTTTGAATGTCCCATATCCCTCTTACTAGAATAAGGATCCAGGAAAGAGTAGCTTTTGAAGGCCTCTTTTTTTATTTCCTTGACAATATCTTTTTCGATTCGAAGTATTGAGAGCAGATAACCAAGTCTTCTCAGAGCTACGCTTACTCCAGTTTGTTTTGTAATAGTCAAGACATTATTCCATTCAATTTCTTTTCTTGTATTCCACATTGCTTTTACAACTTCTGTTATGCCACCGCAATATTCAGGATGAATTAAACCGTCAACAATAGTCTTTTCTCTACTAGATATATTAAATTCCATGTTATTCCTTTTTTCTTTTACATAACCAAAGAACCTTTTATTTGATAACCTGATGAATTTGAAAAATAAACAAACTATGAAACACTTGATCCCATGTCAAACAATTTAACACATCACAAGATACAGCCACAGTGGCACAAAAATTGTATTCTCATGAATCTCTAACTGGTTCTTTGTGACTGCCAGACACAATGGTGGATTGAATTCTCTATTGAATTTAGTCAAGCCTGCAAGGTCCGACATTGACACACTTTCTCTGTATTTTACCTCGATTGGCAGTGATTTCTGGAGTAAATCTATCACTAAATCTACCTCGTATCCGTCATGCCAGTAGAATATGTTTGGCACTGCGCCGCTTTCCATGTTGAACTTTAGTCTCTTTGTGTGGTCTGCCACTACTGTCTCTGCAATTTTCCCCATCTCAGTACTGTCTGTTAATACGTTCTCGTCAAACACTGCAGAAGAGACGTTTCGTATTCCTGCATCGTTGATGTATAGTTTTCTCTCTTTCCTAGTCCTCTTGACAGCACTTTTGGAATAAAATTCTGCCTCTGATATCAAAAATGCCGTTTTCAGCAAGTAAATGTATGTACCAAGTGTTGGTCTGTGAATACCTAGAGTGTTTGCCATGTTTACTCGATTCATCTTACCAGATGATTCCTTTGATATCATGGAAAAAAGACTCTCAAGTGAAGTTGGGTCACGAACTTTTCCAGTCTTCATAATGTCTTTGTATAAAGTAGACTGTAGATATTCACGCAAGTTCTCAGCACACACTGTAAGGTCATCAATTCCTGCATTTTCGGGATATCCGCCCTTGATGAGATATTGTTGCAGGTGTACGTGCAATTTATCTTGTTGAGCTATTGACTCGTTTGATATTTTCTGCAACATGCCAAAGAAAACACTTGGATCATTTCCAGTCATTGATTCTTTAAGGGAGTTTCTTAATCTTGTGACAAAAGAATCAACTAGAGTTCCAATGGAATTTTGTTCCTTGAATCTTACAAACTCTAGGAATTTCATTGGCAGCACAACTTGGTATTTGATGCGGCCCACCAAGACTTTCTGACATGCCGTCAATGATGTCTATGCTTGATGAACCCGATATGATGAATTTTATCTTGTAACCCAAGTCGTACCATTTTTTTAATGCATCCTGCCAACCCTGGAGACTCTGGATTTCATCCAAGAAAATGTAGACGATGTTATCCAATTCGCCCAATGGCGTCTTGATGATGTTTGCTGCATACACATTGAATATTTTTTCTAAACTCTCTATTGTAATCTGGAGATAAATGTCATCTACCTGCACAAGTAGAACATTTTGTGGAGATGTCTGTGAGAGTATCTTTTGAATCAGTTGGTACATCAGAGTGGTCTTGCCAACCTGTCGTGCTCCGATTAACGCAGAGATTTTGTTATGCTCTAGTTGTTTTTCAAGCTTGTAATAGTCTCGTCTCTTGAACTCTTTGATCTTTGATGTAGGAATTGGTCTGCCTGACCACCAAGGATTGTTAGAGTGTAATATTCTGAGAATTTCTGTTTCATTTGGTATTTTGGGGCTGGGATTTTTAGAACGTGTTCTTGCCATGGATTTCAGGTACCATTCATGCATATAAAGATGTATAATATATTATACATGTATGTGACTTATATGAATAGTATGATATACATAATGAATCAATACATGAATAATATAGTATACATGATTATGACAATCCGTTGATTCGTCAAGGCGCCATCATGCTACATGTCCCCTCCGACAAATAATTCCATGACACTTTGGGCGCTATTTAGGCACAAAACAAGGAAATCAAGTGTCATTGGTTACTTGCTGGTTCTGTCATATCTGGCTGAATGTTTGTTAATGTATCAACTGTGATAGTACTTTCCTTGAATTTATCTAACAACTCTTTTTGTTGATGTTCTTTGAAATGCCAACCTGCTTTTGATTCACAGGGTAATTTGGTCAGGTGAGGGTATTAAACACAAAAGTCAGCGCCAGGTAAGGGATTCGAACCCCTGCATGCTTGCGCATAACCGCTACCTTGTTTTTGATCTCGAGGCGGTCGCCGTTCCGCTTGGCTAACCTGGCACTTGACAGCAAGTCGGGTTTTGGGACATAAATACTTGAACTCCCGTGACATTACTGAAACAAAAAAACAGAGTTGAACAAAAGTTCGAATTTAATGATCTCTACTTTGGTAAGGTAAAGGTCGCGGGATCGAATCCCGTTCGAAGCTTGATGTTTTCTAAGTTTACATTATTATTTTCTGTAAGATCCTTACACAATACTGTAAGGTTTTGTTTTTGCGTGATCAATGGGAGTTCAAGTCTGTAAAATTGCTTCATCTTACTATTTATCCTATGTTCAATGACGTAGCCATAATCTCGAGATACGGTCAATTTCCCTGATAGGTAATCACGTTCTGTTTTAGTAAGCATAATTCGTGCCTAAAATATCGGTTCAAGGCCATCCCATTATTATTTGTGTGATAAATATGCTAAGTTACTGAATCTCCGTGAATGCTTTTTGCAATAAAGCATTATGAAGATACATAAACTCGGTATTTGATTTTTCTAATTTATCAGTTATTTTCCCAATTTTATGAATAATATTTTCTAACTTATTTTGTAGTTCCAGAGGAGGAACAACCACTTTGAGGGATTTTATTTGATCAAGATTAAGTCCAGGCTTGGATTGACCATATTGAATTCTTGAAAATTGTACCTGACCTCCCGTAGGCATCATAATAAAAGATGCCAGATAATATGGATTAATAGAATCCCTTATTCTCATTATTGCTACATGTTGACTTACATAAGCATCTCCAACATTTTCCGGTACAACTGCAGACAATCCAGTAATTCCGGTTATACTTACAAGAACATCCCTTGACACTACACGTGTTCGTTTACTTTCCATATTATCAGGAGGATTTACGTAAGCAATATCGTTCAGGTTTAGTTTATGTCCATCAAGGTTTTGAACTCGGATAAATTTTGAACCAGTTTTAGTATAGTAACGACTCCAACCTCTCGAACCTGATGTTACAAATGACAAAAATTTGCCTAGATTATCAATTTTCCAATTATTTGGATTAATCATGGGATCTCCAAATATGCGGATAAAAACTGAAATGAGTAATTCTCTTCCATATAACAATATTCTTTGGCGTTTTCGTTTCATCTCATATACAGTATCTAAAATTTTTACTATTTCATTCTGAGTAGATATTTCGGGTATTGGTATACGTAGTTTGAGTAATTCTGTATGACTTAGATTCGGTTGAGCAAATCCCATAGATATTGTTAGAATTTTCTCACGCATCGTCCTCAGATAATAATAAACATATGAAGGATTAACATCATATTCGTTTAGAAATCTCAATCTACCTACACGCTGATTAAGGAGTGAAACTTCATTTTTATCATAAATAGTGCATTTCCCCGTAGTGGCACCAGATAATGCGATAACAATATCGCCTCGTTTTACTAGGAACTCATGAAGGATATTTTTCTCAGATTCATCTGCAAATACGGTATAGCTGTTAAATTGTATTCCATCATCAGTAATATTAGAAATTCGTAGTATAGGAATTCCATCTTTTTTATAATTTGTACTTTTAAATGCATAACCTACTTGTACCTTACAAATTTGTCCTAATGATACTAGATTTTCATTATCAACAAATGCTGAAGATTTAGACAATTCAAAATTCTCCAATCAATATCGATTGCCCATCATCACAAGATGCAAGATATGAAGCATATCCTATTGCCAAAGCGGTTACAAGTGAAGCATCATCCATTTTCAAGTTTCTTATTCTATTAGCTTCAGTCCCAGAGTGTCTCAGATTTGGATAATCTGATAAATAATCATAAAGTTGTTTTATTGATTCTTTCATAGAATCATGTGGAAATACATCAGGAATGCTATCAATAGATCTTTTTAAAGTATCAAATCTATTATTTGCTCTATCTTTTGCCGTACCTTCCATAAGATTACAAGCAATAGTCATACAACTTCTAAATGATTCATCGGAATTTTCTAATTTTGCTACACTTTTCTCAAGTTGTTCAAGACTTTCCAGACTTGTTTTACTCCTAACAGTAGTCTTTAACCGTAATAGCATTGAACCCAATAATCCTTGGATTGATAGACCCATCTTACCATTTGTCAGCATGGTATAACGAAGATTAAGTCTCTCAAATATTTTTATGAGATTTGTCCTATAGGTATCCGCCAGTTTCACATCATACGAATCGATTAGAAGAGAATAGAATTCTTCCAGAATTTTAATACAAATTGTCTCGTGGATGGGCCATGATGGAATTTCACGAAATTCATCACTTGCTAAGTCTTCATTATTAATAATTTCCAGTTTTCCTTCCAAGTCATAGTTTAGATTCTCGTAATAATTCTGGATCAATTCTATGTAGACACCTTTAGGATATAATAAGAAAGTCTCCCAGATTTCTTCAAATATGAATCCAAAATTGTGTTTTATTAGAATTGACATCTATTTCACCAACATTCCGCTGAATAATTTACCTCGAAGTGTCTGGAATAGATGAAGGAGTAATTGTTCATTTCTCAAACTATTCTGTAGTTCTTTGGCTTTCAAATACATCTCTTGAAATTTTAATTGTTTATCCATAGAAGGTATTGGTACTTCAACTCTACCCAATTCTGTTATATTTAATGTGTTTATTCCAGTTGTTGCTTTAGCCAATTTGAAGAACATGGATCTCATATAATTAGAATTGAAATATGCTGAAACAAAGAACGGATTAAGTACATCGGCGTTCAATCTCACTCTGAAAATATGGTTTTGATGTACGCAAGGAACTGGATTGTTTTGATAAACAGCTGTTCTTCCAACAGCGTCTTTATCCCCACCTTCTAATACACATAAATCTCCATATTCAAGTTTCCATTTTTGTAAATCGGATTCTGATACACTGATTGTCCTCAGATCTGTAAGATCAAATTCCTCTCGGTAAAGATTTCTGATTGTAATATATGGTACTTTATTATCACCTTCACGCCTAGATTGATTCATAGTTATTCCTCCTCTTAGATTTGCAACAGAGGAAAGCTTAAGGTGTTTTTCTCTATCAAGCAGATCTTTGGTTTTTCCAAATACTCGTATAAAACAGGCCTGAAGTAGTTCATTGGCAAGATGAATTGTTCGCTTTTTCTTTTCTATTAATTTATAGGTTTTGTCTAACACTGATACAATTTTTTTCTGTGTTAAAATATCACAATATACTATTGGCAATCTTTTCAATATTCCTAGATTGATGTTCTTCTGAGTTCCAATTTGTGCTTTATTCTGAATACTTGAGTTAATGTAATTTAGATAATGGTATAGATATTTCCTGTCTATTTTATTTTCATCTACTTGAATTCCAACAATTGCCTGATTTGTTGCAGCTGGAATTTCAAGTAATGCAACTTCCCCCAGAGAAGCAAATATCGAAATTAGTACTGTTCCCTTGGGAAAAATCTTTGTTGATGACTCTTCCACACCTTTCAAAGTAACATATTCTTCTGAATCCTTTATTTCTCGTTGATGAAGATCAGATATCTTTAACCAAGGAATTGTACCCCTTTCCCAATATTCTGGCATATTTCTTCTCGGAGTACCCCCTGCAGAAATGTTAAGGCATAAATCTTCAAGTGGACTTTCTTTCCACCCTTTGGGTAATTCTTTCAATTTAGACACTTTCTATCATTTTTCTTAGTTCTGATAAACCTGATTGAATCTCATTTTCTATTTTCGAGATTTCATCCATGATATCCTTAGGATCAGAGTGTTCTACTTCTTGAGATAAAAATGGTTTATACCGAGAAGCAGAGAGGTTCCAATCATTTTCTTCTATTTGATCAAATGTTGCTATCCAAGATTTTTCTGAAATTTCACGATTTTTGAATTTCTTTAAAATATCCGGAATATCATTTTTTTCAATTCTATCTCTTTTATCATCTAAACTATACCCATCATTTTCCATCCCATAGAACCAAACTTTTTCAGTTTTTTCACCCTTTGTAAAATGAATAACAGATGTAGAGACTCCTGCATATGGTTTGAAAACACCTGAAGGCATTGATATTACTGCATCAACTCTAC
The DNA here is from genome assembly GCA_963716995.1 of uncultured Nitrososphaerota archaeon. Lineage (GTDB taxonomy): Archaea > Thermoproteota > Nitrososphaeria > Nitrososphaerales > Nitrosopumilaceae > Nitrosotalea. The sequence continues at coordinate 45,727 of CAVQVB010000007.1, read as the reverse complement.
AATTCTCTAAAATCAATTGTCTTATTGACTTATGAGCATTAGAGGAACCAAAGAGTGCACCTTCTGGAACTATAACACATGCTTGTCCTCCCATTAATAACAAATTATAAAATAATTCTAGAAATAGCAGTTCTGTTTTAGTTGTCATTATTTCAAAATTATCACTGATTTCACTTTTGTTGACATTACCAGCAAATGGAGGATTTGCAAATACTACATGATATTTCTCTTTTTCTTTGAATGATTTGTTTAGTGTATCTTGATTTCGAATATTAGGTTCTTCAAAACCGTGTAGAATCATATTCATGGCAGCTATTCTTACCATTGTATTATCAAATTCAAAACCATAGAATTGATCCTTCATTAAGAACTGTCTCTCTTTTTCGGTTAATTTATCGCCTATACAATGATGAGGAACTTTATCTTCATCATATTCAATCAGTTCTTCACTTGTGTGTTCTTTCATTATATGCTGATACGAATTAATCAAAAATCCCGCACTGCCACATGCAGGATCACAGATTTTTTGGAATATTTTAGGATCAAGTAATTCCACCATCATTCGAATAATATGACGCGGTGTTCTAAATTGACCATTTAAACCAGCAGTAGTTAGACTTGACAACAAATGTTCGTATATGTCTCCCTGAACATCCTGATTTTGTTGAGTAATTTGGGTGGATTCAATTAGACTGACTGCACCTTGTAATAGAGAGGCATTTTTGATTTCAAAATTTGCATTTTTCATCTGTTCAGTGAAATAGCTTTTCTTTGCCTCGGATATTTTTGATGAATGGAAATACCTTTTCTGTTACATGTTTTAGAATTTTTTCTCCTTCATAATTTTGCCATACAGACCATCTCATTTCCTCGTTTCCGTCAAAAACTGATGAATATTTTTGTCCTGTTCTTTTTGCAGTCATAATTCTATCATTTTCAAGATCCTCAAGTCTTTTCATGAAAATTAGATAAGACATCTGTTCTATTGCCGTGATAGGATTGGACATGCCATTCGCCCAAAATGTATTCCAAAGAGAACTAATTGTTGATTTTAAATCACTTGATAGCATATCTTCTTTCAATTGTATTACAGACTGTCAGTATATCATCTATGTCCTCTTCTTTGAATAAACGTGTAACAGCCCCAGAACCAAATGCAGTAAATGGTGGTTCATAGAGATCTTTCAATTCAATTTTACCACGTTGTATAAGATGATGTTTGATAACTTTGAGGAATTGTATTTGATCACTAGTAAAATCACTTCGCTCTATGATGTATCCATCAATAGCTTTTGCAACCTCATCTTCAAATGATGGAAATTCATACAGTCCTAAAATATGTCTCATAAATTGAATAAAATTTCCTTGTGGTTGTTTGAAAATATTTCTGAAAGTATCAGTGTTAAAGTCATCTCTAACTGAAACCAAGGCCTGTTCTAGATCCATGATTTCTTCATCAGAAACTTCTTCTCCTTTCATTATTTTCCCTATAGTAGGGTTATCAGTGGCTAATTCCTTGATTGCAGATTCCACTTTTCTCCGATATTCCCTCACAAAGTCAGAAGTTTGAGATGAAACTTTCTTAATTAATTGCTGTCTTGCTATGATATCCTCTATATCTAATTCTATTACTTGGCCTTCTTTGCGAGTACGATATTTCATAAGTGGAGTAAAGGTATTTTCTACAAAATCTGCATCTTCATATTTGATATCCTTCCAAAACTTCTCTGAGAGAACTTTCTTTTTATCATCTTTTTTCTCTATTATAGCATTTAGATTATCAGATAGGCTAAAAACATCGTTTGCTATTGATTTTTGTAATCTCTTGAATGCTTTTTGATCACTTTGTAAAATAGCAAGTCCCAATTGTTGTGTTTTTAATTGAAATTCTGCTTCATCCACCACCACATTACTTTGATATTTGAATAATGGAGTCATTTGTTGATCAATGTAATCTACTGGGTTCTCTGCTACATTATCCCAGAAATTTGATTCAAAAATATGTTCAATCTTTCTACGGTTTTCTTTAATATTTATCGAATCAGCTGGCAAAGATTTTATCGATGCTTCAATTTCTGATTTTATTTTCTCTATATTTTGTTGATCTTCAACAAGATTGAAGTGTCTGAGTTTTTTTATCTTTGTTTTAAAAAGTCGTACTGGTAATGCTTCTGAAAGATATTCTTTCCTACCTTCAGGATTCATGTTAAAGTATTGGAAATTTTTCCAATGATCAATAATTAGAAAATGATCCTTTTTACCATCTGGTAGTCTATCTTTGTATTCACAAGCAGCATCTGGTCTTGTTCCTCTTCCTATCATCTGCCAAAACTTGATTTTACTAAATACGGGTTTTGCAAATACTAGGTTTACAACCTCTGGAACATCGACTCCTGTATCTAACATATCCACAGAGATAGCAACTCTAGGATAGTCTTTTTTCATAAAATGCAATATCAATTGATCAATCCTTTCCATTCCAGAATAGATCGTTTCAGCCAATTTACCTGCTTCCGCAGGATACAATCTGTTAAATGATTCTAAAAGTCCTTGAGCGTGCTTTTTAGATATTGCAAAAATGATTGACTTTCCGGGTGTTACTCCAGCATTATCTTTCAACGACATTTCCATGAATTCTTCAACCATTGCGTCATTGGTTCCCTTATTCATGACCGATTTACCAATGTCTGTACCTTCAAACGATAGATCCTCTAATGGGATACCTTGCTCAACATACTTTTTTCTAACTGCTAGTGGAATATCACCCGGTTTGATTCCTTTTATTTGAAAATTTGTCTGTGCCATCAAAACTTTGAAGGGTGCTAAATATCGTGGAACTGAATTTATGGCATCTTCATAACTAAAGTTAAACGTTGGAGTTCCATCAAAACAATCGAATTGTCTGAATGTATTTTTGTCAATTGATTCAGTCGGTGTAACTGTTAATCCAATTTCGAATGCATCAAAGTAAGATAACATTTCATTCCATTTTCCATAGATTGATCTATGTGCTTCATCTGAAATTATGAGATCAAAATATCCCGGAGATATATCTGGATAGATTTCCATCATGGTTTGTATTGTAGATGCATAAAGTCTTGCAGTTTCATCAAAATTACCAGATACTATCTTCTTTTTTTGTTCATTTGGAAAAAACTGTTTAAAACCTGAATTCCCAAGATCACCATAAGCTTGATCTCTTAATGTAATTCTGTCTGTCAGAAATAGAATTTTTTGTGCTTTCCCAGATCTTATTAATAAATCAATTATTGCCATAGCAATTCTTGTTTTACCTGTTCCTGTTGCTAAAATAAGTAGGAATTTTCTTTTCCCCTTTGTCATTTTTTCAGTTATTCTTTTTACTGCCTCAAATTGATATGGTCTGTCAATTATGACAGTGTTTATTTTCATAGTGTTCAAGTCATCCTTTGACTGGTTTTGTTGTCGTCTTCGCATTAATTCAGACTGACTGAAAAATCCCATTACCTTACGCGGGGGATAATTTGGTCTATCCCAAAATAAAATATCTTCGCCATTTGTTAGAAATATGAAACAGTCTTTTCCTGTCTTTATTTTGAGAAATTCTGCATATTCTTCAGCTTGTCTCTTTCCTTCATAGGCATCTCGTGAGTATCGTTTTGCCTCTACAATTGCTAGCGGATCTCCAACATTATCAAATAACAAATAATCTATCCAATGATCATTGATTACTTCACCTATCTCAGCAGGGCTAAATCTAATTAGATATTCCTGAGATACTTGTTTTTCATTGTTAAGATTCCATCCTCGTTTTTCTAATTCTTTATCGATAATGGTTTTACGAGTTTTATCCTCGTTTAGCCAGCCTTTCTTATCCACTAGAAACTCAGAGTCGTTTGTAAATAATTAAAGGATCTGTTGAATTTCATAGATTTGCATTACAAGCCATACAGTATTTCTGGTCACCGCACATGTCATGATCCTTCTTAGGATGTCTACAGATTATCTTTGTCCTGTGTTGTTCAGGTAAGAGTTGATTTTTGATTGCCTGTAACCATTCTACATCAACTTGTAGGCGTTCTGCCGTGAAATTTGCCAAGTCTTTAACCATGTCATCATGTTTATTCCACGACTCGTTAGGATCTAGAATTCCAGTCCTTACTTTCTTTTTATTTTCTAGTAACATGTCAATAGCTTGGAGGCTTTTGACCGTCATAAGATAACAATTGTTTTCCTGAGATAAAATATGCTGGTAATTTTATTATTAATTTATAGAATATTATTTCTGATTTCATCTTGACTTAATTTATCTTAGTTTGAGAAAATATCTCCTTCCTCTTCTACACGAACAGTATTATTTCCACTATCTTGGATATTGAGCACGTAAGGCAGAGATTCTTTGATACTTTCAATATGAGTGATCAGCAGAATTTGTCTAAATTGATTTGTTAGATTTTGTAATGCTCGTAAAATATTTTCCTGTCTTTCTTCATCTTGGCTACCAAATATTTCATCCAATACAATGAATTGAATTCTTGAACCACCTGCTCGTTGGGAAAGTTCTTGAGATATTGATATACGTAGACATAAGTTAACTAGATCTACTTCCCCACCAGAATATCTGTCAATGGAATATGCTTTTCCCCCCATCATTAATCATTACAGTATAGTCATCATCCAAGTCTACAGCAGAATACCTACCATTTGTCATCTGTCTGAATAATTCAGATGTTCTACTGAAAGTTGAGGTCTTATTCTTGAAATCAAGTCTATTTTGAATTCATTCATTATACTATCTAATTTTTGAAGAGAATTGATCTTATTTTCTGCTCTTTCTTTCATCTGTTTTTTTTCTTTTTCTTTTTCAATTGTTTGTTTTTGTTGTAGTATTTTATCAGAAACTTGAATTAAATATTGTCCTCGTTTGGTTAATACTTCTCTTTGTTCATAATAATCACTTTCGATCGTTGATTTAGATTTTTTTGTAGTTTCATATTTTTGATCACTAAAATCAATCTCAAATAATCTTTTATTATAATTTACAATTTTTTTATTCATCATAGAAATTGTATCATTAATTGATTCTATTCTTTTTTGTAATGCAGTAATACTTTTTGCTTGTTCAGATAATGCGATGGCATTTTTATTAACACGATCTAATTGTTGAAATTGTGTGCTTATTTGTGAATGTTTTTTCTTATCATATTTAACATCTGAGTACTTGCTTAAACCAGTAAGAATTTTAGATTGTTGAGATTTTAAAGACATCAGAGTTTTTGTTGTTTCATTAAACTTAGTCTTCAAAATAGTTCGTAAATCAATTTTCTTTCTTAGTTTATCTTCTTTGGTTTTTTTCAATTTTATATCATTTAAAATATTTTTTATTTTAACAGATTTCTTAGATTTCTCCTTAATATGAATATCAATACTTTTCTGTAATTCGCTTATTTCTTTTGTATAGTGCTTCGATAATTCCACCACATGCGGTCCTAACTGTCTTTTACATTTAGGGCATACACTTTGATTTCCCAGACTTTTGATTTCATCGAATTCTTGTTGAAGTAAATCTTTTTGGTGAATTTTTTCATCAAGAATGCTTTGGATTTTGCTTTCTTCAGCCTTGTTATTTTCATAACTTTCTTGTAGTTTCTCCGAATTATGGAGAATTTCTTGTTGTAATTTGTCAATTCCTTCGTATGATTTCAATTTAGAGACGAGAGTTCCAATTTCTTTTGTTTTAGACACAATCTGTTTATTATATTCTCCATATTGTTTTTGTAATGAATTCTTTTCAGTATATAGCAATTGTAACGAATCTAATTTTTGTTTTTTTAGTTTAATTTCTTCAAATTTGTCTAATTGTGGTTTTATTTCAATTAATTTCTGTTGAGATTTTATGGCTAATCCAAGATCAGATTCCACACCATTTTTTTCTTTGTTTGCTCCGATTATCTGACCATTTAGATCAGCTATTTCTTTTTGAATTTGTTGATACTCTTTGTACTTTTGTTCAAGATTTGCGAATTCTTGCTGTGCTGTATCCAATGTTTTCTTTAATATATCCACATTAGATTTCATTTTTTCAATTTCTAACGATAATGAAGATTGTTCTGTTTCTAAACTTGCAAGTGAATTTTCTAATTCATCAATATCTTCAAGAGTTTGTTGGATGAATTCCAGAATTTTCTTATTTTCTCTAATATCAGATCTTATCAATGAAATTACTTGATCAATTTTATCTACACGTAAAAGACGTAATACTATTTTCTTTCTATTAGTTTTTGTTTCATTTGATAATCCTGCCAATTCTTTTTGTTTTGCGAAAATAGAAGTAAAAAATGCAATATGATCCATACCCATTCTGGTAGTTATATAATTAGAAACTTCTGTCGTTCCAGTTACTGACGCTTCTGATTCACCATTCAGAAAGAGTTTGGCTTGCCCAGTAGAATTTTTTCCCCTAAGACTTCTTTCAATTCTCATAGTATCAGAACCTAGAATCAGTTCTACAACGACCTTACATTCAGATCCTTCAGTTGCTTCTGTACGAAGAATCTCTTCCTTACCACTTCTGGCAGCAGGATCACCATATAGACACCACCCAATGGCTTCAACTAGAGTCGTCTTTCCAGCCCCATTTCTGCCTACAATACCTATCAATCCATCTGGAAATTCAATAGTTTCCTGTTCATATCTACGAAAATTTTGCAGCGTAAGACTAACAATTTTCATTTATTCAAGATCTACCTCTTCTTCTATTCTTCCTAGATAATCCAGACCTAGATTTTTCAATTCGGCAAATGTATCTCCAGTGATGCCTTTTTTCTGTAGAAAAGTTTCAAACTCTTCATCTAATGTTCCATTAATCGATGTCAAAGAAGTTCCATTCACATTTTCATTTTTAAAATTAAAAATAGGTTCAAAATGAACTGAGTTTTTTGTTAACTCATGAATTTGTTGATAGTCTATTGATGCATACACATGTCTAGGAATGTTATTAAAAGTCATTTTTATAATTTCACCGTCAGTTTGATTTGCCATTTGTGATTGAATTGATTTCATTATTTGTTCTGTAGTTAATTGCTCACAATTGATTGGATCAAATACCTTCATCTTACGCGTATTAAGTAGAATTTTGTTAATTGTTTTTTGTTGCAAGTCAACTTCAAGAAAATATTTTTCCTGATTTGCTTCACTGAAATTTATTCTTTCAGGCGATCCACTATAATATGCATTTTTACTTATTTCTTGACAAGTATGAAGATGACCTAATGCAATATAATCAAAAGCAGAATGTAAAACAGTGTCAGGAATTTCATATTCTTTAAATTCTCCCCAAGAAGAAGCATCTTTTACGCCACGAATTATACCATGAGTTACTAAAACGTTGTATTTGTGAGTCTTATCAGGTTTGGCAAGTTTTACATTTTCTTCAACTTCTTGAACAGAATAAGTATGAGGTATTGCGTGAACAACGCAGTCTCCAATTATTACCTTCTGATATTTTCCTCCATATACTGGAAAAATATTTTCAAAGTAATCAAAAATTCTAAAAATTGTTTCTTTGGAACGCTGTCTAGGAGTAGAATGATTTCCTGCTATCACTATTGTAGGTATTTTGGCTTTGGATAGTCTTGCAAATTGCTTTAATGCTTCAGATATTGCCTTATTTGGAGGTCGAGTACTATCAAAAAGATTCTCCTGCATGAATTACTAAGTCTGGTTTAGTTTTAATTATGTAGTCAACAATTTCATTAAAAACTTTGTAGATATCGGCTTCTCTTTGATTTAACCCACTTACCGGATCTATTGCAGTATAATCACCATGTCCCAAGTGCGTGTCTGAAAAATGGATTATCCTCACATTATACAGATGATAATTGAGTAATCTAGTAATTAAGAGATCTTTCAATATGTTTGTACGGTACTTCTTTGAATTTTTACTGCGTTGTATACAGAAGTCTTTGTGTAATTATTAGATAGATAAGTCCAGTACTGTAACCAGAATGCTTCATTGTAATTTGCCTCATTATAGGTTGGTAAGGTAAAGGTCACGGGATCGAATATCGCTCGAAGACTTGATGTTTTCTAGTGAGATATCATTATTTTCTGTAAGATCCTTACACAATTTTGAAATTGATTTTGTAACTGAAGTGATACCTAATTTGGTATTCCCGGAGATTTATCTTTAGACGTGTCTATTTTTCCGTTCTTTGAATCCTTGGTCAAACTAATAAACAACAAAATTCTACCAGTTTCACTTGACTTCTGGAATTACATTCTATGGCGGAGTACATGAAATCGGCGGAAACAAGTTCCTAGTAGAAGACAAGGGCACAAGAATATTCCTAGATTTTGGCATGCAAATGGGTCGAGTCAATGACTATTTCTCAGAATTCACACAACCACGAGACCTCAACGGCATGGGAGACTTGTTCGAGTTTGGATTGCTGCCAAAATTAGACGGACTATACAGACAAGACTATGCAAAACACATGGGATTTGGAGGAAATGAGGACACATCATTTGATGCAGTATTACTAACACATGGGCACATTGATCATTGCGCTTACATCCATTATCTCAGACCTGAAATTCCAATTTATTGTTCAGAGGCTACCAAACTAATCATGCAGGCTTTGCAAGAAACCAGTGCAGGTGGTGATGAATTTATCACTTTTAAAGAAAAATTTCAAAATTTATGAAAATAAAAGCGGCCAGATGAGTAGAGCAAGCGGAGAAGAATATCAACAACCTCGCAAGATTTCAGTTTTTGAAAATCTAAAAAAATTTAACATTGATTCAATCGAAGTAGAACCACTTGCAGTAGACCATTCAATTCCAGGTGTTAGCGGATTTGTCTTGCATACCTCAAAGGGTTCGATATCTTACACAGCTGATATCAGATTCCATGGAAGAAGAAAATCTGACAGTCAAGAATTTGTTGAAAGATGCGGAAATTCTGATGTTGATGTAATGCTATGTGAAGGTACTAGAATTGCAGAAACGTTCTCCAAGACAGAATTTGAAGTAGAAGATGATGTAAAAAACATTGTAAACAAAACTAAACAGCTAGTGGTATGCACTTATCCTACACGAGATCTGGATAGGCTAGTTTCATTTTACAATGCTGCAAAAGAGACAGGACGCGATCTTGTAATCGATCTGAAACAGGCATATCTACTAAAATTATTCCAAACATCAGAGCAATGGAAGGAAGTGTTTCCAAGACCTGATGATAAAATAATAAAAATATACATTCCAAAAAAATCATGGGGATTAAAAGACAAGGATATCAAACACTGGACTGGAAAACAATTACTTCAAGACTATAAGAAATGGGAGCAGGAATTCCTAGACTATCAAAATGCTGTAGATTACAGAGATGTTTTCTCACACCAAAAAGAGACAATATTCTACTGCAATGACTATCAACTGCAACAACTAATTGATGTAAGACCTACAGAGGGTTCTAGTTACATAAGATCTTCAACAGAGCCATTTGATGATGAAATGATTCTAGACCACATACGAGTAAAGCGATGGCTGATACACTTTGGCTTGCTATCAAAAGACGAACACTGGAATCTCACTCATGTTTCAGGGCATGGCTCTGGTGACCAAATAAAAGAAGTAATTGAGGGAACCAAGGCAAAAACTCTAGTTCCAATCCATACAGAACATGAAGAATATCACGAAAAGTGGCATGATAACGTAAAGAGAATGGAACCAAGTGGTTCTCTTGGATTGTAATGCAATGGGATGGTATAATCATGAACTTTGAAGACCTGAAGAATTTCATATCTCACAAAATGAAGATGCAGTACATCTACCAGCCTGTTATGATAAAAATTCTACTTGAAAATAAAGGTCAGAAGTACTAGCATGAATTGCAATGTAGATCTTTAATCTATTTTTAATTTTTTATAATATTCTAAATTCTAACGGTTCAATACGTTCATCACCCCTTAATTTTCCAAAATCGCTATCAAATGTGATGAACATGTCACATCCTATATCCTTAGCAAATAATGCGTGAATTATGTCATCAGAACCAAATCCTTTGTATACGCTATGAGGTTTATTTTCAGAACCACATTTCTTACAACTATTGTGGATTTTTACAACGCCTTCTTTTTCTTGCATTATGTCAAAAGCTACATCAAATATAGTTTTCATATCGCCATGTCCTCCCAAGTCAAATTTGATATTTGGAAGCTGCAATAATTCAAATAAAATGCTATCATACATTGACTTACTTTCGCTTATCACAAACTCTATTCTTTTCTCATTACTAAGACTTGCAAGAGATTCCATCTCTCTCCCTTTCTGTGTTCTCAATACAGCTAAGACTTCAATCAATGTAAGAGATGAGATAACTGCTAGATACTCACCTCTTTTTATTTCCTCAAAAACTTTCTCTGCTAACGGGTATTGTCTAGGCTCTTTTTCAGGACCTGCTGCCTTAGCTAATAAAATATTGGCATCCAGATATGCCTTCTTCAATTTAACAGCCTCGTACTGTATTTACCAATTCTATTGAATCAAATTCTTTTGTTTTAATTTTTGATGATATTATCCCGGTCAATCTTTCAAATGCTTTTGGATCAAGTTTTGGGATATCTGTAAGACCAATAGATTTTGCAAGTTTTTGTCTAAAATAATCATCACTGTAAATATGTTCACTTGCAGCTGGTGACAACGGCACAAAAGACTCACGGTTATCTATAGCAATCTCATACTCTGTGCTCAAGTATGATTCATTTTCCATAATTGATTTATTCACTTCTGCTTTGATTTTACTTTTATTAGTCAGGTGTGGATAAAGAACATACACATTTTCTAATAATTCCATAAGCTTTTTCGGTTGATAGTAGCCAATTATCTCTTTAATTTTATCAAAAACTTGTGAATGAGATTGTAATAATTCATCTACCACATTTTTACCCTTTAGAGATAAACTATAACGATTGACTTTTTTATCTTCATCATAAGCAAATTCTTGAATTTTAATAAAATCCTCATTTGCTAATTTGTTCACACAAATTGCAACACTGGGGCTAAAACCACCATAGTTGTCAGATCTCCAATCATTGAAAAAATCTTGTTCTTGAAGAATTTGTTTACTTACCAATAATGCATATTTCTGTATACGAGTATTACCATGTACATATGGTACTGAACCTATTACTGCCAATAACCATTTTTCTTTAGGAGATAGTTTAGAAATTTCCAATTACGATATTTTAAGTTATACTGACTTAAAATTCCTTCTTACTTTTTTTAAACTGAACGATCAATTTTTCAGCCGTTGATTTTATAGAACTCTTCACACTATGAGGTACGGCAAGATCAAGTAATGTGCAGAATCCGCTTTAAATACAATCAAAGTTTGCGGGCTTTGTTCGAAATGATACCCAATACATTTGTAATACTACACTGATCACTTTAGATCTAACGACTTGATATCAATTACAAACCTGTATCTGACATCGCTTGCAAGTATCCTCTTGTAGGCCTCGTTTACCTTTTGAATCGGAATCAATTCAATCTCACTTGCAATGTTATTTTTAGCACAAAAGTCTAGCATTTCTTGCGTCTCCTTTATTCCACCAATGAGAGAACCAGCAAGACTACGTCTACCAGCAACTAATGGAAATGCACCAACTGAAGTCTGCTTCTCCGGAATCCCAACTACTACCATGGAGCCATCCAACGCCAAAAGCTCAAGATATGCATTCCAGTCAAGATCAGCAGATACCGTATTTATTATCAAGTCAAAATGCCCTTTTAATTTCTCAAACGTTTCAGGGTCAGATGTAGCGTAAAAATTATCAGCACCAAGTTTTTTTGCATCCTCTTGTTTTTTCAATGACTGACTAAGAACTGTAACTTCAGCACCCAACGCATGTGCAATCTTGACCCCCATGTGACCAATGCCACCAAGGCCAATCACTGCAACTTTTTTCCCAGGTCCTGCCTTCCAGTGCATCAAAGGAGAATACAATGTAATTCCTGCACATAACAGCGGTGCTGCTTTATCAAGTGGCAAAGAATCCGGGATACGCAATACATAATTTTCATCAACTACGATTCTATTCGAGTATCCCCCAAAAGTTACAGTACCATCTTTTTCAGTTCCATTATACGTTGTAACCATTCCATCGGTACAATACTGTTCCAAGTTTTTCTTGCAAGCATCACACTTGCGACATGAATTTACAAAACACCCAACACCAACCTTGTCACCTATCTTGTATCTGCTTACCCCAGGTCCAATTTTTGATACAATTCCAGTTATCTCATGTCCTGGAACCATTGGAAATATCGAGCCACCCCACTCGTCACCCACTTGGTGAATGTCAGTGTGGCATATTCCACAATATTGTATATCTACTACAACGTCATGTTCCCCAGGCTCGCGTCGCTCAAACGAGTAGGGTACAAGTGTTGCCTTTGCATTTTGTGCTGCATAACCATTAACTTTCATTTTCTATCTAGTGATTACAATCATACTCTTGATTCTATTTAATTATTGATAGATGTGAAACCTTGCAAAATCCAGTTTTCACGCTAGACTTTCTTTAACTAAACCCGAAAAGATGCGAAAAGAATTGAATCATGATTTCAAAGATGGCATTACTTGTCTGCGGAATTTCCGGTCTGAAATTACATATACCATTCCAGGACTGTCATTTCCTGCATAAACCAAACCTGTGGAGGGGTTGACTGCAATGCCAAATACATGCGTTCCAGCTGGAATGGTTCCAGATACAGTATCAGTTTTACCGTCAATTACGGATACAGTACCACCACCCGAATCTGCAACATAGATTCTATCAAGTACCGAGTCCACCGCTATACCATCAGGATTTGCACCTACGGCAATGGTATGTGTTACAGTATTTGTATTTCCATCAATTGCAAAAACTTCGGATGTTTTAGAACTTGTCACATAAATAACATCTTCCGCTTGGTTGACTGCAACACCTGTAGAGTCTCCACCAACTGGAATGGTCTTGATTACAGTACCAGTTTTCATATCCATAACTGAAACAGTTCCTGCTCCAGAGTTTGTGACATAGGCCATGCCACTTATAGAATTTACAGCAACTGCAGTAGGGCGTGCACCTACAGAAATTGTAGATTGTCACCATATTTGTTTTACCGTCAATTACAGATACAGTACCAGAATTTGTATTTGCAACATAGATCTTGTTTGCAATTTCATCAATCCCGATTCCATTTGGTTGGTTTCCAACTGTAACGGTACCAGTTACAGTATCAGTATTTCCATCAATTACGGATATGGTGGGTGAGCTAAACTTTGACACATAAATCATGTTGGTGGCAGAGTTTACTCCAACACCTGTGGGATTTTCACCCACTAGGATATCTTTGATTACAGTATTTGTTTTACCGTCAATTACAGAAACTGAATCATTTCCAGAGTTTGTGACATAGATCTTGCCAGTAGTTGGGTTTACAGATACTGCCCACGGGTTTGCACCTACCTTTACTGGTAACACTTCAAATGAAAATGCTGGCAGGACACAAACTGATGCAATCAAAATTATTAAAACACATGATACTTTATGCATTTATTTATTTTAAAAAATACTGTATAAAATGATTTGATATGTGGAAACAGACGCATTAGACGCTTAGACAGGCTGTAGAGGGCTACAAGTCGGGCAAACAGCCGGTGGTTCAATCGGATCCATGTCACCTATCACTCGTCTTTCAAACAAACCAAAACTAGCAGATTTCAAGTACTAGAAAACATCTCCTGCACAGAACAGTCTTTTTTCATTTATGATATCAATAATTTTACCGGCGTCATTTTTTTCCATGTTTTCCAGACCTTGTTTTTGATTTTTCTTTTTTGAATAATTTCTTTCCAATTGTGTCCAAGTTGATTTGAAATACATCATCGCTTGCAGTATATCCCAATTGTAAAGCTCGTTTTACAATCTGGGTCTTTGTCAGGTTGAATTTTCTAATGCATGCTTGTATGTCCTGCTCATCTCTGTCATCGAATCTACCAATTTTTGTTACTATGATATCCAATGGATTCAACGCCCTAAGATCAATATTTTTCAACTTGGTCTTTATTGGAATACTTTTTTCCAGATAGTCTTCTGGAAGCATGTTGACAAACACAGCCCCGTCGTGGAAAAGATCCACTCTAAATCCAGGTTGCACAATTTTCTTTGCCAATTCAAACTCGTCATAGTATTTGCCAGGTATTGTAAAGTCTACGTCTATTGTGGATGATTTTGCCTTGAGAAGTGTCATTGCTGTTCCACCCACTGCTACCACCACTATCTTGCGTTTGAGTTCCTTGTCTACCTCTCCGAGAAAATCCAACAATTTGGTATTGTCAAGTGACATTGTATAGCCTCAATTTCTCCTTCATGCTTTTTTCATTTACCTTGACTTCCTCTATGTTCATGGTCTCAAGCAATCTGATGGGCTCGTTAATAGTCTTCATGCCGTGGACCACTAGATTTCTTAAAGCCTTCAATATGCCAAGCATCTTGCCTCCAAAACCGTACTTTAGTGCTAGAAAGAGTAGTAGATCATAGTTTGTCCTCTCAGAATTCTTTGCAAGTATTACAGAAATTGCATCCATCCTCCTTGCATCATTTTGGAACATTATTGCATTAATTACGTACTCTATGCAGACTAGTTTTCCCGGTTTTATTTTTGGTCCAAATTCTGTATAACCAAACCTTGTTAGATTGAAAATCAAATCATTTTCAGTCAAATTTGCAGGATTTGTTTCGCCTTTCTCTGCAATTATCTTGATTCCTTCCTCACCTGCTTTTTTGATCTCTATCCATAGATCCTGAGGATTCAAAATGACTATCTTGTTTGACAACATTTCTCTGGCAGGGTTGATTTCATCTGACTTGAGTAGATTGAGAAACATTTTATCTTCCAATGTCACATAATCTATTCGTATATTGTGTATTCTTTGGAGGGTGTCGATAATTTTATGAATGCCAATTTTGGTTTCTGTCATTGACTTTCTTTCTGTTTTTTTCAGGTGGATTAGAATCTCGACTTTGTTCAACTTTGCATTTCGTTCAGGGTTCATCAAAGAGATTGATTTTATCAAAAGAAAATTGTAAAGATATGTGTCAATTTCCATCATGAGCATCTGCATTTCTTGCTTTCCATGGAGAAAGTCATATTTTCTTCTAAGCTCCATCTCTGCTAGCAAATCAATTATGGAATAATTGTTAAAGTTAAGAGATGTAAGCGAAGACCTGCCAGACTTTGCCAGTGTGACTATGCCATCCTTGGCCAGGCCGTGGATTTTTTCATTCGTGTTGGCATAATAGGCCATACCGTATGTCTCTTCTATCTTACACGTAAGTTCATTTATCGATAAAGGTCTGCCCAAATTTCTTGCAAGTATGTCCAATATCCTATATGTTGCCTCATCCATCGTCTTCACTTATTATAGTACATTACTATAATATTATAGTTTTCTACTATGATTAACTAAGCATAAACCATTTGTTCCAAATACTCTTCTGCAAAGTCATTGCTGATGTGGGCTAGAAAAAATCTTTGAAGACTACAGCTTACTGATCTTTACCAAGTATGGCTTATCTACATCCATACCCAAAAACATCCTACGATAGAAATCGACAAGGATGAAAACGGTATCAATCAAGTCAAGGCATTTGTGACTGACTTTACAGGTGCCATGGGATACTGTGAATTCCAGATACCATTTTTCATAGAAGGTGTACGTGTAGAGACTGCTCAAATGACATTGGGTACAGAACACCACGAAGAGGCAGAAAGGATAGAAAAAGAGACTACCATTCAAGTTCCATTAACAAAAACAAGACTGGAAGACAAGAAAACAGACCTGAATTTCATGCGAGAAGACATTCAAACATTATTTGTCAAAGATTTTGATTTCAGAGAAGGACATGCAAGACTGGTATTATTTGGAAGAGCAGACAAGGTCATTCGTGAAGATCAAACGTTGATAGTCTCAGACGACAAACACGCGTCAAATCCTAGACGCTATGATGCCATGTCACAGCCATACAACAGCCAACTGCTTCAGGTACTAACTTATCTCGATTCAAAATACTATCTGGGTGATTCTTTTGGTGGATGGTCAGGTATTCCACATGAAAAGAAAATGTATCAAATTAATATCGTAGACAGTAGAACAAAATCAGTCTACAAGACATACAAAGACATTGTAACTGAAACTCACACAGAGTTACTATTTGATTATCTTTCCCAGTTTACAAAAAAGTGTTTAGAGTGGGATGAATTAATCCATCATAACAGCAAACCAAAATGCAAGGCATGTGGATTTTTTGAAAATTGTTCTAATGCATTAAAGTAACGACACTAAATCGATATTTTTCCAGTTGACATAGTCGTTAAATCGTTCCAGTAAAATTTGATATGAAAATTTGAACACCCGCATTGTGACTAGGGCATTCCTTCGGGCGAATGCAGTGCATCCTGCTTTAGTCTCAAGGCGCGATAAATTATTGGACCATGGTCTGCTTCAACATCAGTTGTGATGTACAATATGTGGTCTGAATCAAGCGGCATGGTAATTCTCTTTAATTTTTCATATTCTACCAACGCATATTTTCCCTTGCCAATTTTATCAGAGACTTCGTTTCTTGACTTCCATGCATTGATTGCAAGCTGCAATGATTTCTGACTCTCTTCGGGGGATAGCAAATTTGCAACACCATCTCGATGAGCGCTGAACAACACTTGTCCTTTCATATCAAATATTGTAGCAAAACGAATTTTTGGATCAATTTCCATGACTTTGTCAAATAACGGCTTGTAATTCGTGTCTAATATGCTTGTTTCTAGCCGATAAACTTTGCTGTGTTGAATAATTTTGTGCCCCGAATATATCACTAGATCTTCTATGGATTTCTGAATGTATCATCGTTCACAAGAGTGATTGTTCCTGTGCAAGGGTCATTGATTTTGGTAAACTCTGATTGAGAGCTTATTGTTCGCATCGCAGCAAACGCACGAATATGTGCATGTGGAAAAGCATCTGCCAATTTATTTGCCGCACCAAGAAGTGTAGATCCGCGTGTCACCACATCATCTATCAAAAGAATTTCATCAGGTTCATGCAATATTTTTTTAACCTTCATTGAATCATAGTGTTCAAAAGATTTTGGTCTATTTGCAGCTGAGCTTGTTGCAGATTTTGGTATGGTGTAACACGATTCAGGCATTCTATTACCTTGCTCCCAAGACCTCGTCGAACTAGCGCTGTCGCTATACGTTGAGGAACCCATAGAGTTCCAAATCTATTCAAGGAACTGTTTGGAGTAGGAACCAGAATCGGATTTGTTTTAAAGTATTCTGCAAACGGTAATTTTTTTATATTGTTCTTGATTCTGTCTGCGATATAGTCTGACATTAAAATTTGATTTGACCGTAATTTTACATACTCGTCATTTTTGAGTGCCCTCATGGCTGTTCTGGAAAGACATTGGGTGTTGGTATCGCCACGTGGTGAATATGATAAAAGAGAGCAAAATTCTATCTCGGAAATACGCATAACCATTACTTATTGGAACACATCAAGCATTTCAAGATGTGATGGTAGAACCTCGAACATATCAGCAGGGTTGGAAAGTTCCATTGCTCCATATTGTAACATCTTTTTTGGCCAACTTAATTGAGTGTTATTCAAAACTGATTTCCAAATAAACAATGGTCTGCCTAGTCTAAGTGCTTCCCAGCCCTGATGTAATGAACCGCTTGTATCTCCTGCTTCAACAATTATTGTAGCATCAGAGATTAATGCCATAGTTCTATTGCGGAGCACGAAATCTTTCGGGGTAGTTGGATGACCTATTGAAAACTGTGAAATTGCAAGATGGTTATTCATAATTTCTTGTTGAAGATCAAAGTTTTTACTCGGATACGTCTTGTTTAATGGCGTTCCAAGAACTGCAATGGTTTTACCTCCAAATGCAATAGTTGTTTGATGTGCAGATGTGTCAATTCCTTCTGCTAGTCCACTTACAATCACGGTTTGTTTTGCTACCAAAGTTTTTGTAATTGTTTTAGCATCCTCTAGCCCCTTTGACGATGCTTTTCTTGAACCAATTATTGACACCCTAGGTCTTGGCAAAGGGATTTGTATTGTTCCCTTGACATGGAGTATTTTTGGCGCAAATTTTATTTCAACATCATTTAGTGTACGACCAAGAAGTGTATCAACTGGCATGGATGAATATTTCAATTCTTTGAACATCTCCATAAATAATACTTTCAACGTTATCGTTATAATACTTTCATGGCGCTTTTACATGACAAGATCGCAATGATTGACAACCTTTTCAATTTAAAAATTAAAACTTTAATCGCATAAATACGATGTAACGGTGGTCAAACTTTGATGTTATTTTAAAATAATTCCAGTTTTACAGGTACTGGAATACATGGTTTAAAAAAGTGGTGTAGATTTTCTTTCATGTATTTTACAAAGCTTTTAGTTTCTAGTTTGAGCAAAATTAACCAATGAAAATTGAACAGGCAAACATTTCTGATCTAGAGACTATACTTGACCTACAAAGAACATCATATGTAAGCCAAGCTGAATTGTACAACGATTTTACAATACCGCCCATGACTCAGACCTTGCAAGAGATGTATGATGATTTCTCATACAAGAAATTTCTCAAAGCAGTAGAAAATGATGCCATCATAGGGTCAATCAGAGCATTTGAAAAAGATGGTACATGCCACATTGGAAGGCTAATGGTTCATCCAAGTTTCCAAAACCAAGGAATTGGAACAAAGATCATTCATGAGGTAGAACATATGTTTGGCACCTGTAAAAGATTTGAGCTGTTCACAGGAAGCAAAAGCGAGAAAAATATCCTGCTTTATCAAAAGATTGGCTACAATATTTTCAAGACCATAAAAATAAACGAAAGTGTATCCCTTGTTTACTTGGAAAAGTTATCCATCATACCCTTTTTGTGAGCATGTATCAAGTGAACTTCAAGGCCTTCATTTGAATAAAAAACTGTGCTACATTCCTTGCATGTTGGCATGGTTCCATTTAGAATGGTTTTGATTTAATTCGTTTGATTGAAATAAAGCTCAGCTAGAGATCAGAAAAGATTCGGCTCAAAGACTTTTTGCCGCCTAGATGCTCAACTATGATATTTCTTTTGTAACCTACATTACAGTTACCCCTATATGATATCACATAATTCCTATAGTTGAGACATTTTGATGCAGCAAGTAACTCTACAATAATTGTAACAAATTAAACACAAGTAATTTTTTAGAATGTAATAGTCAGGGTTTGATGAAACCATTTGGCGCACATATTCACAGATGGTCTTTACCCGTGACTATCATAGTAACGATTCCATGTCTTATAAGATTCGCGCATAATTTCTAAGTGGAAATTTATCCATCAACTATTTTCTAAAAAATACATGATCACATATGCGAGGAATTTATCTGTGGAGATATATTATTCTAAAACTTATTTGCACAAGATGTTGTTCAAGAATTAGCATTGGCAATATTTGTACACATTAATTCCAGTCTGATCTTTGTTTGAAATACCGAATTTATTTAATAAAGAATTGCGATACTTTGTTCATGAACTTTGTTAACCAATGCTATTATAATCAAATGACCGACAATCTATTAAAAATGAGCCAAATTTTTGGAAAAGGTACTGATAAGAGAATTTTGATTTTATCTTTTGTAACAGCTGCTGCTACTGTAATTGCAGGAGTTTTGCATTTGAGGATGGCCCCAGGATCATTATCGCATGATTTTGGAGAAGGAGTTTTATTTTTAATTGGCGGATTATTGCAGATCTTCTGGGCAGTTCCAGTCAT
The DNA here is from genome assembly GCA_963716995.1 of uncultured Nitrososphaerota archaeon. GTDB lineage: Archaea > Thermoproteota > Nitrososphaeria > Nitrososphaerales > Nitrosopumilaceae > Nitrosotalea. The sequence continues at coordinate 25,850 of CAVQVB010000007.1, read as the reverse complement.
AAAACAATGGGGAAAAATATGGCAAATAATTGGAATTGTGGGAACTGCAGTCTTTTTCATTTTATGGTTCACAGACAGGCTCCATCTCATGCCAGAAGGTAATGAAATGCATGGTGGTGGGCCGCCAGGTTCTAGTGGACAAGGTTCTTTCCACGAAGGTAATTTCACTCGTGGGAACATACCTCCAGGTGAAATACCAGGAGGGTCAGGCCACAAACCAATGGGAATAGGTCATGCCATATTGGCGCAACCAATTGAGATATGCCAGATTGCGTTCATCGGATTGTATATCGCACTTGCTACAATGATTTCAAAGTCAAAAAAGGCAGATAACGAACAGCCTGAACCAGAGACTGCAACTAGTCCACAATAATATTTTTCAGAGGATCATTCAGATCACGTCTTGTGATTCCGAGTTCCTCACTTTGGTAACTCCATCTGATTCCAGAAGGAATCGCAATCTTTAATGACAAATCGTAGACTGCACAATTCATACATCTAACACATATCTAAGAATTGACTAATGCTTTTACATATACTATAAAAACATACGGTACAATCATTATTTTGATAGATATCACAATTCTGGCTTAATGAAATAAACTCTCATCCATGGTTTAACACGATAAAGTGTTAATACATAATTCATGGTATAGCAGACATTGAAAAACTGCTCTTGTATTGACTGTGAATGTATTGTAAACCCTGACGGAACATGTTGCTGTAATTCCATTCCAGTATCAGAAAAATTTCCATCATTTTGGAATCAAGTAAAAAATTCGTACCCATCTGCTGTTGGAATCATAGTCTTGTGCGTATTATCATCGCAATTGGGACAAGGTATATCCTTTGTATTGTTCGGATACCATGATCTGTTCGGAATAGTAATGTCATATGCTCTTGGCTATACACTTGCAAGTTTTTCTACATTTTGCACCATAATTGGAAGATACAATCCAAAACATGGAATCGGTGGATGCTGTTCTGCACTTGAACAAGGAGGAAATATCGGATTTGTTGCAAATATCAAGAACACTTTTCACGATTGCTTGATTGGAATCAAAAAAATTCCGCATCTTAAAGAATTACCAAATGCCAAAAATGTGATTAAAACCAGTGTTTACATTCTGATTACTGCAGAAAGTGCCTGTATACTTACCGCAGAAACAGTCAATCTTGCTTTCTTCAGACATGCCATGTGGTTGTCAATGCCGCTTGGTTTGCTTGCAGCAGCTTTTGTAGTTACAGTTATTGAGATTTACAAAATAAGACAAGCCAAAAAGAAAATTAATTAACTATTATTTTCTCTTTCACGGAAATACATTTCTAAAAAATTTTCTATATACAACTGCAATGGTGCTTGAACCAATAAAAGTTGCAGTCAAGTATAGCCACAAATTATTCAAGTAACCCGACACTAGAGCAGGTGCCAGAGACCTTGCAGGATTCATTGAGGCACCAGAGATAAACGCCAAAAAGAAAATATCCAGTCCGACCATCATGCCTATTGCCATTCCACTAAAACCTTTCAGTCCCTTTGTATGAACAACTGCAAGAATTACAGCCATTAGTAATGCTGTAGCCAAAACCTCGACACCAATTATGAGTGGAATTGAATAATGGTAATCAGGTGCGTTTGCACCAATATTTGCTTGCGTGCCGATAACATATTTTACAAATATGCTACCCAATATTGCACCGATTATCTCTGCAGCAATATACAATGGAAAAAGATTCTTTGGGGTGTGTTTTGTAATTAAAAACCCGATTGTTACGGCAGGGTTAAAGTGTGACATTGATACTTTTCCAAATGCATAGACCATGCACGCTACTGCAACTGCAGGAGCGAGCGCCACAAACCAGAGACCAAATATTCCAACATATTTTGTATCCAAAACTACAGAGCCTGTTGCAAATACAACTATGACAAATGTGCCAATTAATTCGGCAAAGAACTTTTTTTGGTTGAAGGATAGCCTGTCTGTTACCCTAGAGTTTTGCAAATTTCTCGCACCTTTTGTTCTATGATATCTCTAATTTCCCTTACTTGGTCAAGTGACTTGCCTTTGGGATCTTTAATATTCCAGTCAATTGATTTTTCCATAAATATTGCAGGACATTCTGTCTTGTCCATACAACCCATGTTGACATTTAAAATCGAGTCTTGGATAATTGCACTAGTTAGAATTTTTGGTTTATGCACACCAATGTCAATGCCAACTTCTTTCATTGCCACAACTACAATTGGATTTATTTCAGATACAGGCTTTGTTCCAGCACTTGTTGGTTCATATCCATCTGGTGCGTATTTTCTAAAGAAGCCTTCTGCCATCTGGCTTCGCCCTGCATTTTCTACACATGTAAACAAAATCTTCTTGTGTGACCTTTTTCTAAATTCCATTACTTTAGTTTATTTAGTAAACCATTTAAGTTCACAAGGATAAACAGTTGCAGTTGATGCAATTATGGAAACCAAACACAAATCACTTCCAATGACAAAGGACAGTTGCAGTTTTGAAGGATATGATGCATCATCTTTAATGTCAGAGACTTCAAGACTACGAAAGATAATTACAAAAAGAGGCACACTTGAGATTTTGATCCCATTGTGCTGTACAACAGAGCCTGTGAGATACAAACAATTCAAGCAGGCCTTGAAGGGAATAAGCAGTAGGACATTAGCAACAAGACTCAAAGAGCTTGAGAAGAGTGGAGTGTTAGAGAGACTAGCTTACAATGAAATTCCCCCACGAGTAGAATACAAGCTTACTAGAAAAGGACAAGAGCTTGTTGAATCCATGATAGACCTTTTACAATGGATGAAAAAATGGTCTAAAACAAAATAGTTGTAGAGATTTCCCAGATGTCATTTATCCTTGTTTTGATTCATCTTGTCTGCAATTCTCATGTATGAATCAATAAATTCTTGAGCGTACATGTTGGCATATTTTTCCGAACCCCTATGCGTTCCAAGCTTGGAACGGATATGGTGATAGTATTCGTGTAACATAACAAATGGATTATAGAAAATATCAGAGTTTAATGCATAGATCTTTTTTTCCTGCACTACATACACTGCATAGACAGTTCTTCTTTTCTTCTTGATTGTACCTACAACAACTTTAGGAGTATCGACCTTGTACAATTCACTTAGTTTTTCTAATGCAACCTCAGTTTTTTTGTCTAGAATTAATGCGACTATCTTTGCTTTTGTCAAGTCATCAAGTTCAGGCAACGTACTAGAGACACTATACATGCGATATAAGACATGATCTTGTTAAAATCCACATTTACGCTGTATGGTTGGTTTCAACGCATGGTTTTCTGTGATTATTGAATTATTTCTGCATGTAACGTTCTCATTTCTATTTGTGTAGTAATACTCTGATTACTCCAAGCATCCAAGGATGCGGTTCACTGTGATATGTGTAAGTTCCTAGACACTCAAAGCTGTGTTGCCAACTTCCTCCGGGTTTGATTGAACCAGAATCAAAAAGATGTAGATCACTTGTGACACTACTGTATGCATCATCTTGGTTTATCCATGATACGGTGTTATTCCAACCAATCACAACAGTACTGTTTCTTGGAGAATATGATTTGCCAGAAGTCTGGTCACTTGCATTCTTTTCAATCACAATAAGGCCTGCCACTCCTGCAGTGAATGGATTTTGGTTGTATTCGCAATTACTTGGATAAGACCAATCTAGAAGAGATAGGTGAAAAGCAGTATTTAGTGTTACACAGATTGGAAAGTTTTCGTGATTCTCAATCAATAGTTGAAGATCATCTCTACAAATGATATTGTTTGCCTTAACGCCTGATCTGAATTGCTCTAGCGGACTAGGTATCGCAGGTGTTGCTTGTGTTGATTGTGGCAATATTGTAAACAAGATTGATTTTGAAAGATTACTTGGATTTACAGAAGTGTTAGAGTTTGTTTGGTTTTCATCAGTGTAGGAAAATGTTATAGTTGCATTTGCAACACCTGCATCTGTTGCCCTGTATGCAATGTTTGAACCAGGCCCAGTCACTGTAATGTTCTCACCAGGCTTGATCAATTTTGAGATTGCAAAATAGATGCATGGCTTTTCCACATCAACTGTAGCATGACTAAATGTTACAGAAAATGGAGATAGACAATCATTGTGGACAGATATAGTATCAGTGGAATTGTTGACAAGGGTTGCAGTGATGTTGAAATTGTCTCCAACTTTGATTGTAGATGGCTGGATTTTGATATTTTGAATTTGTACACCATTAATATCATCTGCAAAGGCTACATGTGTAGAAATACCAAGAATGGTACCTAAAATTATGATGATTCCAAGATGTAGAATTTTCACTTGTTATGTACTGGATAATATGGTTTAAAAAAGTGGTGTAGATTTTTTACTTTGCTAAAATAGTATTTTAATTTAGATTTTGATTGTTTTCAAGTTTTCTTCTGGATATAGTAAGATATGCCGAGCCCACAACAATTGAACTTTGAAAGATCTTTGCCACAATGTCGATGCTGCCCACATCTCCTTGAATTCCCACAATGGGAAAAGATATCATCCTTGATGCAATATAGAACAAAATCAATGACAGAGAACCTCCAAGTGCAATAATATGCGGTTTATTGCTATGTCTTTGTTTTAGCATCCAGATTCCAACTGGAATATACACTACAGATACAGTCAAGAAAAATACTGTCTGTATCTTTCCACCTGTGTCAAGCTCTGACCATTGTGATCCATCCAAGTCACTTGTACCTTGCTGAACTTCTTTCTCGCCTGGAATTTCATGTATGCCACCTCCACTTTCGTCCGTAAATTGCTGATATGTTACTACAAAATAGATTACACTTGTAGATAGCATGAGTGCTGCTATGACGTAATGAATTATGTGTAGAGTTTTATTCAAACACTTGTTTCTCCACAACTTGGAATATCTGGCAATTTAGATTCGTAAATATCACTCAATTTTCAAGCTTTAAAAAAGTAATGCATAATTTCTTTTAGATTTAAAAACTCGATAATCTACAATAAACCGGTATTTTATGGAACCATCTGAATCTCGTTGAGTTTTAAGACCTGGATAGTTCCATTTGTCATATTCAAATCTAGTACATGGCCACCAAACTCCTTGTCTGCCGTAAGAAAATGAAAATGATATCTTTCTACGTTGATCTCTTTCATGTATTCTGGAATGTAAAAACCAACAAGTGTACCTTTTACATTAGAAAAATGTGACACAGTTTGATTTGCAACAACATCTGATAACGGAACATATAGTTTGTCTTGCTTGTGTACGCTACGTGTAGTTATATCACTAAAAAAACCATTTATTTTAAGGGCAAATATGTTATTTTTTTCAATGAACTTGTTATCAAGATATTTTTCTAGTTCAGTAAAGTTTTGTTGTTCTGGAATGTATGATGTTTTATTTGATTGGAAGAAAACTATTGTTCCAAAAGCAATTTCAGAACCAGGCGGTAATTTGTGTGCCACACCATCTGTTGAAATTCTATAACACTCTGCATCAAGGCACACCAATTCGCCATCCATGTATTCAACAGCTCCCAGTCCAAAATCTCCATGGTTGAGAAGATCCGATACAGTCATTTTTCCTTCATAAGAGCCATTCAAAAGAGAATCCAACGAAGACGCTTGGAATAATACATTGTCATTTTGTAATACGGTTTGCTGGGAAAATATTACAAAAACGGCAAGTGTGACAGTAGTTATCGATGTTATGACAAGTAGTAAAGTTACTAGTTTCGTATTCATAGCGTTACCACATTCTACTCGCTAACGAATCATGATATTAAGAGTTGTAGAGTTTACATTTTTTTTCAAGTCTGGATTTTTGTGTTCCCACATGTCATATGGCTCTCTTGTGATGAAAATTATTAGAAACGTTGTGTCATAGATTCTTTAAGATTCTAGGTAGAAGTTACCCCCTACATTTTGATGAAAAATGATAATTATATAAATATGTAGGGGTAACTACTCACATGGTTTCAATTAAGAAGAAAAATGTAAAGGGTCAAATCTACTACTATCTAGAACATAGCATGAGGGAGGGGAAGAAGATTCAGAAGAAACAAGTCTATCTTGGAAAAAACATTCCAGCCAACATAGGAGAAATCGAAAAAAAACTTCTAGATGACATCTAAGGAAAAATGGTACTCGGATGTTGATAGGATCAGAAAGAATTACTCTAAAAATCAGAAGGAAGATGCCAAAATCCATCCGAGCAGAAGGAGCTTGAAAGTTTTGCAACCAATTTCACATATGATACACAGAGGATAGAAGGTTCCACACTAACTCGTAGAGAAACCGCAGACCTCTTGGAAAGAGGAATTACACCAAAAAACAAACCTATGCGTGATGCAGAGGAAGCCAAGGCACATAGAGATCTTTTCTTCGAGATTTTAAAATCAAAGAAAAGATCTATCTTTACACGAAATTACCGAATGGCATTGGAATCTCTTTAACAAAACAAAACAGGACATTGCAGGAAAATTAAGAACGTATCAGGTAGGAATAATGGAATAGTAAGATTCAAGCCACCGTCACCGGTGGAGGTCCACCCCATGCTGACAGAATTTTTCCAGTGGTATAACAAGAACAAGAATAAACTACATCCAGCTGAGCTTGCAGCATTAGCACATCTAAAATTTGTTACAATACACCCATTTGGAGACGGAAATGGAAGAATCTCAAGACTAATCATGAACTTTATACTAGACAGGAAAAAGTGTCCCATGCTAGATATTCCATATGAGGGAAGAAATGGATATTATAATTCACTTGAGAGATCCCAAGTGAAAAAGGAAGACAGGATATTTCTGCAATGGTTTATAAAAAAATACATCAAGGAACATAAAAGATATCTTCCATAAATTGTCATTTTCTAATGAATTGATGGGAATCGGGTTTCTATAAACTCGAATGTAGTAGTACTGTTTTTCCGTCACATATTGCATGAATCACAAGTGCCGTGCAGACTCGTGACTCTACACACAGGCTGAGAATAACTGTATAAAATGTTTAGAACATAATTATTGTTAAACTACTTGAATGGAAAATGAATCGCTGTCGCCAACATGTACCTGAGTGGCCTGGTACGGTACGTTGAGGTTGGTATATGCTGTCACATGAAACAAGTATATGCCAACTGGCATATCATTTGAGACGCTAAAAGTGAGTACTAGATGCGTAGCAGTTGTGACATTTGCTGATAGTGTGGCTGTTGTTCCAACAGGTGTGCATTTTGTATCCACAATCATGCTCCCACACATTGGAAAGACACTTGAAACATCCACCTTTCCTGTGATACCAGATAGATTTGGTGAGATGAAGACATCAACTTGTGATGTTTGACCTCGCTGTACTGTAGTAACGATTGCTGGCGTGGTACGACCGTTAACTGAAATGAAAAATGGATCTGGTGGGGAATGTACTGTGGCTCCTTGCGTTTCGTTATGAGTTGCCGATGTAGATTCCACCGATACTTGATTGTTGCCAGTTATGGTCGTGTTATTCGGTTTCTCTTGTGATGAAGATGTGGGTTGTAAAAAGAATGTCATCCCAAACACTACACAGACTGCAATGCCTGCACCAATTATGATTGTAAATTGTAGAGTTTTCATTTTACTTCACTTGTTATGTACGGTATTTTGATAGTTTAAAAAAGTGACGCAGATTTCATCTAGTTTTAAAAATTTAAGAAAACCACTGGTTCAGGTTATTTACACAAAGAAATGGTTTCAGTATCTGCTTTTTCTACTTGGTTTTAGACTTTAACAATCTTGGTATGTTTTGTTGATCTAGAGGCATTTTTCATTGCCATTTTACCGAGTGCCGAGTCTAATGATATTACTTGTTTTACTATTGCAATGTCTCTATTCAATTTGAATAATGTTGTATTGCCAAATTTTCTTGCTGGAATAACTACATTGAATTGTTCCAAGTCTGGCCAAACCTTGTACAGAGTTGTTTTTGACATTCCAGTACCTTCTAGAATTTCTTTTTTGGAGTAGTCACTTCTATTGTCCAAGAAAAAATCTATAATCCTAAGTTGAGGGGTATCTCCCAAGTATCTCATCAATAATGTTGTACTCACATGTTATTTCACGCGTATAAAGTATTTATTTGTGTCTGCCAAAGGTACTATAACCGAACTTGTCTGAATTTACTGATGGAGAGATAGTGGCACGCATAGCATACAAGCTTTACAGAAGAGGTAATTGGGGTGAGAGTCATACTAATTTTGAAAATCTCAAGAAAGGATTCAATCAAAGAAATTTGGGAAAAAAGGGTTTCAAAAGAGTAGATAAAATTGGAGAAAAAATGATCCGGGATGGTTTACTACATTCAAAATCAACTAGTTATGGACTTGAAGTTAGTTTGGAATATACTAGAAAAGATGAATTAATTGCGTTAATAAAAAAAGTTTTCCCAGATGAATATGATGAATAATTTTTAATCACTCTATATGTCTCCAGACAACACCTGAAAAATCTAGAAATCTTTCTTTTCTTTACCAAGATCCTCGAATAATTGTTTGTATTTCTTCATGAAAGTTTCTACAAACTGAGCTTCATCTTGGGTCATGTTAATTGTATGTTTCTTCTGACATATAAAATTAATTTGTAGATTATTTCTTGTTGTACTTGACTAGATGAATACTCTGGAATGCTATAGCGATACTGTCTTTTCCCAACTGTTTTTGGCAGCAGGGCTTGCATGAATCCAAATTATGGAACCATCTTCATCGAGTAGTATTTTATTGGATCTCTCTAAATATTTTAAAATTACATTCAAAACTGGTGGTCTCATGGTAACATCTAGTTTTTTTGTTAACTGTGCCTTGGAATCAAACTCTTTGTATTCTGTCATTAGTTGTTCTACTTTTAGAATGTTCTTAAGCGTAGGATTGTACTTTGATATGTTTTGGAATATATCATTTTCAAAACCTTTCTTTCTTTTAGAATCTAGAACATGATTTTTTACAAATGTTGTCTTTGGATTCATTCTGTACATAATTACGATGATCTCGTATATATACATATATGTACATACGTTTAAGTACGTACATTAATGTACTAGTATCCAAATCTCTTATTGTACTTTTCATGGTTAAACAATTCCATCATGTCCAATATCCTGTGATAATACGTCAAAACTAAGTATAATTGACATATATTTTTTTGAGCGGATACAAAATAGATATGTAAGATTTACTGTATCAATTCTATTTCTTTCTTAGAACGGAATATGATTTCTTCAAATTCACGAGGCATTTGCTTAGGCAAAATAATTTCCAATCCTATTGCTGTACCACTTTCATCCACATCTACAAACCTGTTTTCTCCTATAGCTATAGTTTCTTGAACCTTCTTGTTTTCACTAGTCAATCTAATGTACATTGCATTTGCTTCTTTATCGTACTGTACTGAAGCCATTATTCTGTAAGCCACCCTTCGTTTGCCACATTGCTGTAATAATCGAAACTTCTGTATTAAACTTGCTATGAACGATCATCAGATAGGTTAAGGTCAAAAAGCGTTGATGTGTAGCCATTCCATAACTTAGGTAATTCCCACTCTCCTTGTCAAAAACAGTTTCAATAGGATTGTTGATTATTCCCTCAATCTGTTCTACTGTTATATCTCTCTCAAGTAATCTCATTAATCCATGCCTGGTTATCTTGATCCGTCTTTTAGCATTAGACATATAATGACAAAATACTACGAAGATAAAAGATTACTTCTAAGATTAGATCATGTCAAATTATCCTTGTGATAAAACTTGATTCAAGAAATAACGTATGCTCTCAACTTCTGAATTGAGCAAGTCTTGCTTAAGAAAAACATGTGGACGAAAATCACTGCAAGCATCACAATGAAGAGATGTAGAATTCTCATTTGTTATGTATGAGATTTCCATAGTTTAAAAAAGTGGTGTAGATTTCCCCTGCATTTAAAAATTTAAGAAGACCATTGGTTCAGCTTATTTACACAAGAATTTGGTTTTAGTGTCTGGCTTTATTCTAATTGGAAGAGTTTTCATTTTACATCAAGGATATGGCATGTACTTGACTCCAATTCCACTCAATCCTACTATGTGGAATTCTCCTGACTGCGCAGGACAGTAAAATGTTTGCGCAAGCCACGGAAAGTCTCCTGTAACAAAATTTGAACTATTATCATATCCTATTGCAAGCTGCATCCCTGGACATGAAATTAACATCCTGTAAAATCCAGCCTTGTTTCCAGAATGTATTGTATCAACTATGGTGCTATTTCCAGATGAAACAGATTCAGGAGATGAAGATACCATGACATCTGTATTTTGGTTGTAATTCCGTGCTTCCACAATGTCAAATCCTGAAGGAAATGATTGATTTGGATTGGAATATTGAATGCACAACTTTCCAGTAGAGTTTGTTGGCATGTATAATACTGCAACACCAGCATATGATTGCAAGTAAGTAGTATCGCATGGCATGAATGAAGCGGGAAGTTCTGTTCCAGTCGAGTTGTTAACGTTAGTGCTTACCAGTAGTTTCATTTTACCATCATAAAACATCAAACCTGCCTGTGGATTTGTATGAGTACTAAGATTGGCTGGAATTGAGTTTAGAGCACATGGTTCTGTATCCACAAGTATTTTTAGCATTTCATGAGTACCGTCTGGAAACTTGGCATCAGCCCAATAGTAACTGTCACTACCGTCTGGTCCACAGTTCCCCGTTGGCAACCCACCACTAAATGGCTGTGGAAATAAGGTAAAGAGGATGCCATGAAAGGTGATTTGTGGAGAGTGAGAATAGGCATCTTCAGTATAATTTGGCGTATCAAAATAATATGTCTGATTTTCCAAGGTGATTGTTCCAGCATCATTTTTCAAGCCTCGCGTATCAGTTACCATCCAAGGTTTGAGAGAAATTGTCGGCATTGCCCATCCAATCTGAATTAATTTTGTTCCCGTTTGTGGCGTAACACATGCTGGAGAATTATTCTCCATCTTGAATATTAATACAAAATTGACATTGCATTGAATATTTTCTGATTGGGTTCCAAATTCTAGTTGTTTTAGCGGAGACGGTATAGATTTAGAAAAAGAATTTCCTGCAGAACTGTCGGTCATGTTTGCCGTTGGATTGATAACTCCAAACGTAATTTTGATAGGAATATCCCCTACGATTGCCTTGATCTTTTCTAGATATTGTTCCTCAGATAACGTAGCTTTTGTGGAATCAATACCTATATTCAAAGTTGAATTTATCGTATCAACACCTACCAGGTTGAGTGGAATGCCCAGTGTATCGTTCATCATCATGTCAGACATTTTGTTTTTTGCCACCTCTAGTTTTTCATTCAATTCTTCTTGCATCTTTTCATCAGATTGGAACTTTGGATCATCTATTATGGCAATGTCACTTTGTGCATCTGCGTAGGGTTTACTCCATACTATATTAAAAAAAGGTGGATAACCATTTGTATACACGAGATATTTTTCTCCTTGAACTATAGAATATCCACATCCTTGAAGAGTATTAGTCATTACCATCAACGGTTCTATGCTCGAAGAACCTCGCCATAGTTTGTCTATTGTAAAATATATTTTCCATTGATGATCCGTAGCATTGTCAATATGTTGCACAGTTCCTGAAAAAACACCATCTGAGAGCAAGAAAAATTGTGGAGCATCATATATTGTCAATTTGGCAGAACACGTATCTGCATATACATTTGACGAAATTATCAGAAACAGGACTGAGATACTTGACATCATGATTATTGTAAAATGTAGAGTTTTCATATTTTGTATGTACTGGATAAACATGGTTTAAAAAAGTGGTGTAGATTTCTTCTAGTTTTAAAATTTAAGAAAACCACTGGTTCAGCTTATTTACACAAGAATATCGTTCCAATGTCTGGCTTTTTTATGGGTTAAAATGAGACTTTTGAAGTAATATTTTCATAGTACACACTTGAGTATAATTGATAATACCTGAATATTTTCGTTATTTTGACTAGATTACAGAAATTCCATTTCTTGAGATATATCAGTGAATAAGAAAAAGAAGAAGAATAATAAGAAGTTAGTACATACCTAGTACATGCAGTCTTCTGCCAGAACAAAGAAAGTGGACGATCTTACTCCAGAAGAGATATCCGATATCAAAGAATATGCATCCGGAAAAGAAAAACCAAAACATTTCAAAAACGTTAAAGAACTCATAAAAGATTTAGAAACAGATTAGTTTGTGGGAATTTGACAGAAAAAGTAAATTCAAAAAGCAATACAAATTATTAGGTTCTGTTAGACAAGAGCGAGTTAAAAAAGCAATACAAATTATTAGGTTCTGTTAGACAAGAGCGAGTTAAAAAAGCAATACTATATCTTACAGATTCTGAAAAGCCTGAATCCTTGGGCGTCTACAAATCATCTATGCAAGTATATGCATACGAATTAGGACATGATGATCGAATAATCTTCAAGGTGGATAATAATAGTCATACAGTAGAGTCGATCAGAGTTGGAGATCATAAAATGACTTATGGCAAAGATTGAGTCATGTTTTTGATCGTAAAGATTTTTCAAAAACTGGCTTTTTTACGGTTAAAAAAGACTTACAAATACAATTTCATTATTGAGGGACAATCGTAGAACTTCCAATATTTACTAGCAACCCAGTTTTGTTGTCAAGAGTAGACGATATCTCAAGTTGAATGTTTGTCGCATCTCCGTCTTTCCATGGTAGATTTACAGGCAATCCTATCATTTGGTAATCAGGTTTTAGACCGAAGTTGAGTGGTAATAAAACCGACAAATCATTACTTTTGGCACAGGAATCTCCATCGCATATGTTGTATTCTAACAAATATGCCGTAGAGTTAGAATTTATTTTGAGATAGAAATTGTTGTGAGGACAGCCAGATGAAAGGCAGCCTAAAAATGGACGATAGATTACTAGGGCAGTTATTCCAAATGGATCGTGATTTTTTGTATCACTTGTTTGTATCATGTTGGATGGTATGACATCAAAGATTGTAATTGCCGTCGTATTGTCAAGTGAAGCAACCATTGTGTAAGTTCCAGTCTTGTTAATTACAGGATTACCCAATGGTCCTTCCACACCATAAGTAAAAGTACCAAAATGCATTGACGGTGTTTCACTATGTATGATGCAACAGTTATTCCAAATTTGTGTGCCATTCGCATCTAAAATTCTCACATCAGGATAAACTCCACCATGCTCATATCCAGTATACTTTATCACTGCACTAATTATCTGACCTGCCACATGACTTTGATTTAATCCAGTTATCTCCATCTTTAGTGGTGTAGCCAACAATCTTTCTAGTGACTCACCCCATCCCCTCTCAATCAATTTTTGAAACGTTGTAGGGGTAACACATGCAGGAGTATAGTCTTCTGTTTTTACAATTAACTGAAAGTCTTCCTTGCATAAAATATCAGTTACTGTACCCACTTGTTTTAGTGGCGGTAAGATTTCTCCATAGCCTTGAGAGTATTCTGGAGAAGAAATATTTACAAGATTAATTATTCTTTGAAATTCTTTGGAGCCCATTATTCCATCTTGATTCTGTGCATAAATCATCCAGTTCAGAGTACTTGATACATTTGATATGTGAGAAGGCAATGATATGGTTCCCATGACTGTTTTTTCCTCACCTACTTTCAGAGTAAAGTTTCCATAAGCGGTTTTAAAGTTCTGCAAGAGCGGCGAGTCTACAAAAGCAACTTGTACATTATAGAGTGTAGAATTTCCTGTATTTACAAGATCCACACCAACCGGAGATGTGGCATTAGGCATTACATGACCGTTTAAGAAAAAATCGGAAGTCACATCTGGAACAAAACCGTTACCATCTGGAGGCGATATGAGATGACAGTTGTTGTGACATATTGGAGTTTTTGTTGTGCCAACTTCAATTACTTGTGTCATATTTGCATCCTCTGCAACATTTACAGATTCGAGATATGTATCAGGAGTATCAAGCAAATTGAATCCTACCCCCACAGCTGTTCGTTTGACGTTACCGCATATGGAATTGTCCCAGGTGTCATTAGTCGATACTATGGTTAATTCATACGGGCGTCCTGCTACTTCTGCTTGAAAGTCAGGAGACGTAAGTGCAAGCGACACTGCTTTTCCACGGTCAAGTGAAGCAACAGTTTTTTGCATCTCGTTTGATATTTTATCTTGACATTGTTGGTATGTGAGGCCGACAGTGTTTGAGAGTGCACTTGAATTACTTCCTATGCCATGTGGGTATTGTTGAGCATGTACAAGTTCTGTAGCAGATAATGACGCAAGAATTAGGATTCCAATTATTGAATAGTGTAAAGTTGTCACCTGTCATGTACGGGATTTTCATAGTTTAAAAAAGTGGTGTAGATTTCTTCTAGGTTTAAAAATTTAAGAAAACCACTGGTTCAGCTTATTTACACATGGGTATGGTTTCAGTATCTGGCTTTTTTTGTAGTTTAAAGAACTCATAAAAGATTCAGAAACAGATTAGTTTGGAGAAATTTATTCGTCAAAAAAATCTAATCTTTTCCGTAGACTGACTTGTGATCACATACTCGTAGTAATACAATGGTGTTGTCGCCATATTGTATGTCGTAGAGTATTCTATCACCCCGGCCTAGACTCATATGCAAAGACGCGTATACTGCTTTTGTATTGACCTTTTGCTGCAGGATTTGTAGAATATGCCAAGTCTAGAATTGCATCGTCTGTCTTTTTTTGGCGTTCACTACCCAAGAGTCGGTACTGTTTTTCAAACTGATTTTTTCTTACTATTTGCCACATTTTTATGCAAGTCCTCTATCAATTCTTCAGGTGTGTTAAACAATTTGCCCTTGCTTTTTCGTGCTTGTTCAACGTCCTTAATTTCTACCGTAGAAAGTGGAGGTGATGAGAATTTAGTTTTGGACATCATGTTACCATCCTTCCTGTCAGTAATTAATCTTCGTTCCTTCATGTGGTAACCTCCGATTTTTATAAATTAGTTACATCCGAGATACAAGCAAACGTATTAGATCTCTAGATTAAAAATTTAAGAAAACCACTGGTCTAAATTCTGGCTCTTTTTCTCAAACGCTTTTTTTAATCTATTCAGTGACGTATCAACACGGTCAAGTGAAAAACTCCTCTCTTTTGTGAGATAGTTTACAATTCCAGGATAATCCACTTCTCCGAACTTTATCTCGGAGACATCAGCAATTTTCGGATTTAAGAAAATGTCACGTATCTGTTTGTAGTCAATCTCGTCCAATTTCGCTTGGATTTGAACAACATTTTCAAGGGAGCCATGGTCTTTTATCATCTTTAATGCAGTCTTGGGGCCAATCCTCTCAAATCCATCAGGATTAAAGTCAGTGCCAATCAAGATGCCAATATCAACAAGTTGTTCTCGTGTGACACCTAGAGACGACAGAGTCTTGTCAAGTTGTATCATCTCAGGCTCTACCTCAATTGTAGTATTGCGATTTGGCAGTTTTCGCTTGCCACTGTTTGTAAAGTTTCTAACAAGTTTCTTTGCACCAAACAACATCGAATCAAAATCCTGGCTTGCAGATGCATAAGCTTGTCCAGATACTGTAAGCTGTGCAGCAGTTGCTTCACCCTCTGATGGTGCCTGTATCCATGGTATGCCAAACAAGTCCAAGAATTTTTTTGACTCGTCCACCATGTCGTCTCGCAAAACAGATGTCTGTTGGGCATATTTTTTTGCATCAGCATAATTTCCCTCGCTGATTGCAATCTCGTATTTTATCGTAGCATCTTTTTTTACCTGCTTTCTTCGTTGTATCTCTGCAGACTTTAATGATGGAGACTTGCCGTCAAAGACATAGACAGGCTTTATTCCAAGTGACAAAAAATTTATGTTTCTGTAAAGAAGGCCGCTGATGTGACTGGTTATTTTTCCATTGTAATCTGTCAATGGCAAGTCCATCAGGTCCTCGAATTATTGATAAAAACTGGTATATTGCATTGTATGCATCTATTGCGACAATTTTTGATGTAAACGATTCGAGGTTTGTCCTGTCCCTTACACAAAGTCTGTTTTAGATCTAGGCCCATCTCTTGTTGTTTACGTTATTTTGTAGCATTCTTATTTCTTTTTTAGAGATTTGTCCCAGCCCTTTTCAATTATCTCTTCGTAAATGTTTGACAGTTTTGGTATTGCAGATCCCTTTTCTGCTGCGATTTTTACCTTTTCTCTATAATACAGTTCAATCTCCTTTGCAGTCTTCTCGTCAATTGTTATTGAAATTCTTGTTTTTGCCAACTGGTACCACTAGATCAAAGTACAAATATCAATAATAAATTATCTATTATCAATTTTTTTCAGTCTGCGGTATGATGACAAACCCATCTTTTGTTGGAACCATTCGTACAGGTGTATCTTCTGCAAGGCCAATTTGGGCTAGTAATGAGGATACCGTAAGATCGTCTGAGACAGGATACTTTTTGCCTTGATATTCTATTGAGAATGTCTTTTTGGTTACTGTCTCCATCTGTCTAGATAATAAATTATCTACTTTATATCCTTTATTATATACTTGATCTACTGATCAGTTTTTTGGAATTCTACCATTTGTAATAGTTCAAAAAATCTGGGAAAAATCGTATTTGTAATACGAAAAAACAAATTTTTCTAGTTTCCATGGTACATCATCAGATTCTGACCCAATTCCATTTGGGGCCTTCATGTACAATCCACGCGAGATATGCGTAACAGCATGCATGGAGTGCATCATCCCTAGTTTCTTCACCATGTATGTATCTAACAAAACTTCTTCCATGTGTTTCAGCAGTTTCTGCTTCGATACATGTAAAGTTGTTGATAATCCATTCAATCTTTTCTGGCTCTCTTGATGGCAGATGTATTCTTGGAACGCCATTTGGATATTTTTCGTTTGGCTCTGGTCGTTTTATTAAATCGATGAGTGTTTCAATTATCCAAGTTCTGTCTGCATTAATTCTGTGTTCACCCGATATTATCTTGTATGGCTTTTCTGAATCATGTAGATAATGACACTTGTACACTCGCGAACCATATTTTTTAGAAAGTTTTTCTACTTGACGAATACCCCCTCCTTCGTCAACAACTATTTGATCCACATTATATTTTTCAATCAACTCTATAGCTTTATCGGCTTGAGATTCAGTTGATACATCATCTATTTTTATAACGTTTAAAAGTTTGAATCGTGGCAAGTCTTTGTTTACAAGCTGCCAAATCCATGCAACAGTGTACGATTGTGTTCCACCTCCCCAATCAAATCCGGCGTAAATTGGCAAGTCTCTGTCCACCTGATCAGCTGGTGTAATGTTTAAATTTCTATCAAATAGATCTCGAATATCTTTTTCTGTTAATGGCTTGCCTGTTCCACCATACCACCAGCCTTGGACTTCGTTTGCAAATCTACGCGGTGTAGATGTTCTTCTTTTATATTCCAAATCTTTCTTTAATCTGTCAAGTGCCATATCTTGGCTTAGGTGGTAAGAGCTTGCCACTGCATCAGGGTTTTTTGCAACCCATTTTTTTAATGTCATATCGTATTCTTTCTGAGTTCCTGTGTGCCATCGTTGATACCATCCGTCCTCTGTTATACTACCAGTCCCAATGTAGACGTATTTTCCAAACTTTGATTTTGCAAGAGATTCTTCTAAGACGGGTAATGCCTCTACATTTGTAGATTGAATTTCGTCAACGACTGCAAAGTCAGCTGGAATTGATCTTGCAGATTCAAAATCAGGCTTTGCGGAAAACATGTAGAGAATAGAGCCATTCTTGAGATATAATTCGGAGACATTACCCTTTTTTTCTACGATTTGCTGAAGGATTTTGGACTCACCTATGGCACGAATTCTTACCCTCAACTTGGAAAAGATTGATGCGTGCTTTCGAGTATCAGTCATGTAGATTCCAACAGTGTTTGGGTTTTTCGCCAAGTTGAAAATCAGCCAATTTACTGCAAATTCTGTCACCTCCATTTGGCGTGGTTTAACAATTAGAATACGCTTGTTCTGGTCCGCATAGATTTCCTTTAAAAACTCCCGGCCCACAAAAGAGAATTGTTTGCCTTGGATTTTTCGAACGGCCACTGTCCAGTCAATGAGGTTATCAGGAGTTTTTGGCAATACACTAGCCATAACAAACCTTTCAGACAATATCCTCTCGATCTCAACTTCAATCTGTTTTTTTGCAAGATTAATTTGCTGAGCTGAGCTTGTGCATATTTCTCCATTTTTTCTTTTACGGTTTTATCAATGAATAAAGCCGCACCAGGATATGACCTGATCACGAATCTCTTGTCTGCAAACATCTCAATAGTTTTTGCAACATTATTTTCAATAGATAACAATTGCGGTAGTGATTCGTCACCACTGGTGCGTGCATTGTCTATGTCAGTTCGTATTTTATCCAGCTGTTCTAGTCGATCTTCGATTAAAGTTTGAATGATATTGGTATATTCGATCTGAATTTTAATGTCATTCTTGCCACGTTCGTTATTTATCTCCGCCACTTTTTCTGCGTACCACCGTTTGAATCTTTTTGCGACCGTTTTTCTGTTAAATTTAGTTAGCTCCGCAGTTTTTGATATTGAAAATGTCTTCAAGAAATATGGCCACAAAATTCCGTCAATCTTAATTTGTTCCGCAACACTAGGACGGCCGCGAGAATGAGTAAAATCGATTGACGACACAGCAAAACTAGCAAGAGGTGGTTTTTATGTATTGAAACTATGGCAGGCACGAAATCTTAAAAATTAAATGTTTAAATTGCAAAATAGAAAATTAAATTTTGACAACTAACAAATATTAGAATTCCCGATTAATATCTCTTAAACCTGGTCTTCAAAAAAACACTTGCTAATAAATATTTAAAAAACTATCCTCAAAAAAACTGTCCATTATTGTCCATTTTATTTTCATAAAAAAAATCAGCAAATCAATAAAATTTTCAAAAGATACAAAACATTCTTCAAATAAAATCAATTAGGTCATCACCAATCAGGAATTCCAAGCAACTGGCATCTCAAACCCCAAAAATAGGCACAAAATGGACCTTTTTCAAGCACAAACTGACATTATTTGCCATTAAAGATAGTATCCACATTAGAATCAAATTAGAACATTACAAGTACACATGTTTGCTTCAAAAATTAATCTGGAATCCTAATGCTGAGAATGATATACTTCAGATGTCGTAACGATATTTTTCCACGGCCCATCTGGGACATCGGAATCATCAACAAACCTCCAGCTGACTAGATTTTTCCCATGTTGTAGACCAATGTAATCTTTCACTGCAGGAGAAACATCCAGTCCAGCATTATTATTCTGAAGATTCTCAGGGCTTGCATTTCCAAACACATACCCAGAATCATCATACACAAACGGGCCGGCATCTTCCCACTGGGCATATGCAGTCTTGTCTCCTTTTGAAATCTCTATCCACCTGTTCTTTACCATAGACTAGAATCATTCCATGATTGAGTACCTGACCAGTATACAGTACCATAAGAATCTAGCTTTTCTAGTACCGTCCTCAGAAAAATCATCATATGGCAATGCAAAGTAAAATGGATTCTCTTTCGGAGTAAATCCTGACGGAAGATACTGGTTTCTATTTGCAGGACTGTCCACTCCGCCATAATGATTCACCCAAGCACTATCCCATGCACTGGATAAATTGTCATTGTATTGATTGTCAGCATCAGCAGGCTCTCCCACCCAGAAATATGTTGTAGTAACATTTTGGTGCAGAGGATACTTGTCATGAACGCCACTGGATAGAATCACTTTCTCATTTTTCAAATAATTAATGGAATTTGTCATGTCACTATCACTCATGTTTCCCTGAAAATACAAGTCAAAGTTTTTGTCAAGCCATGAAGGATACTGTGTTGTATAATTCGAGTTTGCAGGGATATCATCCATTGTTACAGTCTTGTATCCATCGTTTTTTATGTCATCAATTAACAAATCAAGCTCATGAATCTGGGTCTGATTGATGGTATTATCATACACAAATCCAGGGTGCTTGTTTGCAAAATCCTGTGGATGCAATACAACAACAGCAAAACCATATTTTACCAAACTTCGCAAAACTTCAGCATATGTCTGGTTGTGGTTTACACTCACCCATGCAGTATTTTCCTTGTTGATATCTCCAATCTCTGCAGTTCCAGGAAATATGAAAAATGCGGCACCAGTCAAGCGATAAGGCGGCCTGTCTTGAGTCTCATTGGTACTCAGGTAGACCATCTTGTTTTCAAAAAGCGATATCATGGTGTCATTGTTGATTGCATTGTATGGTGCAATGAAGATATCAGGTAGTATTCCAAGTGTATCTAAAATTTTCTGATTAGTATTGTGTATCAGTGCAGACTGTTCATCTTGCTGAAAAGTGTCAAAGTGCTCATGGTTCCACCCATGGTTTGCAACTACAATTTTCGGATTTGCCTCCTTTAGTGCACTAGATACAGTACCCACAATTGATTGGTCCTGTCCAAAATAATTTCCAATTATGCCAACTGTCAAGTCAGTATCCTTGTGCTCAAACTCGTTAATGACTCCAACCTGTACAGTATCAAGCCAGTAATCCTGAATGTCATCCATCCTAAATGCAACACACTGGCAGGATTGTATCCCATATGCCTGATGAGCAACCCCAAAAGATATCAAGAAAATCAGAGCCAGAATTATCTTCAAGCGTACAATAATTTTACACAAGGCATTACTTATGTGATATCATGGAACCAACACAAAAACAATCCAAGATGGAATCACACCAACACACAAAACACAAAAAGACCCATTAGGATGATATCGCAACATCAAATGCGTGTCACAGCAAAAAAGATTTGATCCCGTACTGATTATCATCAGTTCTGCAATCTTTGGACTGCTCGTCCTGATGGCATACATGGTGTTTTCTCTAATTACCATGATTGCAGTAGGTCTTGGTTCCATTGTAGTCATAATCCAAATTATAGCACTCCAGAAAACCGCAACTTCCAAGGCATCACCCAAGAAGCATTTTCCTTCAGCTTTTTTCATATTTTTGCTGGTATCACCAATTGCACTGGGAGTTACCGTAGGCTATGACACATACTTTACCCAGAATTCAATATCAAAGGCCATACTGCTGTGGGGCCTGACACTAATGTTTTGGAGTACGCTCTTGTTTATTCCACTTGCACTATACAGCAAGCGCAGAGAAATGTCAATGGGAACCATTACGACATATCCAAAAATTACAGTCATCGTTCCAGCGTACAATGAAGAAAAGGTAATTGATACAACGATACAAGCGTTAATAGAAACAAAATATCCCGACAAGGAGATTATTCTAGTAGACGATGGTAGCAAGGACAAAACATTTGATATCATGTCAAAGTACAAAAAACAAGCAAAGATTTTACAAAAGACAAATGGCGGAAAAGCTAGCGCAATAAACTTTGGTCTTGCCTATTCCACTGGAGAGATAATTGTAATTGTTGATGCTGACACCATAATTGGACGAGATTCTCTAGTTCATTTGGCTACAGTATTTGCAACTGACAAGAACATTGCAGCAGTTGCAGGAAATGTAAAGGTGAGAAACAGAAAGAACTGGCTCACATGGTGTCAGGCAATAGAGTATGTGTCCGGAATACAGATTGCAAGAAGAGCACTAGATGTCTTTGGTGCAATATCCGTAGTTCCAGGAGCACTAGGGTCGTTTAGAAAAAGTACACTAGAAGAGATTGGAAGTTACCACAAGGACACACTAGTAGAAGATTTTGATGTAACACTAAAGATACTAAAAACAAAAGCAGTCATTGCATCAAGCACAAATGCTACTGCGTATACAGAGGCCCCAGAATCGTTGAGTAGCTTGTACAAGCAGAGAAAGAGGTGGTATAGCGGTAACCTCCAAGTCTTTGCAAGACATTCTGATGCATTGATAAACCCACGGTTTGGAATCTTGCAAAAATTTGTCTTTCCGTACATGTTATTTTCAAGCTGCATCATGCCATTTGTCAGCTTCATAACACTAGGCAGTGCAATATACGCAGGAATCTTTGGAGGCGGAGGATTGTTTGTTCTTGCAATGTTTGGCATATTTTCAGCACTCCAATGTTTACAGGTAGCACTTGCAGTACGACTAGACAACGAGGATCCAAAACTTGTTGCATATGGAATATTTCTTGTTCTAGGGTTCAAACAAATATTGGACATTTTATTGATTGGTGCAATCTTTGAGCATTTGACAAAAAGGAATGTAGTATGGACAAGTGCTGACAGAGTCGGCATTTAGAATTAGTTCTGCCAACCATATTATGACCCAGGAGTGATTCTCAAGACACCTACAGAGCAGATTTGAGTTCTTTTCTTATTTTTAAGATCTTTACAGAGTCAATTTCATCGACAATTTCCTCTATTTGAAGTACAAATTCCCGAGTCTCAGAAATCAATTTTCTAGCATCAATTTTCATAATTGATGTGTAATATTGTGCCTCAACGCGGTCTTTTTTTGCTTGCATCAAATCTTGTAAAAGCTGTGGTGGAACATCATTTTCAAACAGATGTATGAACAAGGCAATTGTGCAATCATGTATTTCACATTTTATTCCTAGTCTTGACAATAGTGCATAAATGCTGAAATATTTTGCATAATAGCTTGCAGATACAGCCCATTCATTAATACCTGCATCAGCATTAACTTTCATAGATTTTAGAGCTTCTTCAGATTTTTTCACATATGCTTTTTGCAAAGTTGCAGATTCTTTAACTAGTTTGATACCTTTCTTTTGCTTTGCACACCACTGAAGATATTTTTTATCAGACGCCATGATAATTCCACATTATATCAGAGAATTCATCTGCTCCCTTAAGAACAATATGGTTTGCGACAATTTCTTTGATGAGCGGATCGTTATTTCTCAGATCCCTCAAGAAACTGTTGTTTGTTTGAAGATTTCAAGCTTATTTCATCTCCTATCACATCAGTAGATTCAACGATGGAATTAGTTTTGATCTTTGCATCGCTTATTATGAATATGTCTACATCACTTTCTTTTGTATGAATTTCCTTGGCAAAACTTCCAAATAGAATTATGGTGCCATTAGTTTTATTTTCAATTGATTCAACTAGTTTTTTTATTACAAAGTTTTTCTTGAGATAAATAACAGTTGCGTAAACTTCTGCCATGATTAGATAATATTTTGTAGTCAGATTATTCAAATTTAGATGGTAATCCTTGTTACGGCCTTTAATGATGCTGGACATGACATTAATTTTTTCTAGTTTTTGTAACTGTAATTGAATTGCTTTTACATCAATCTTGATTTCTCTTGATATTTCTCTTACATGTAATGATTTTTTGTAATTAACAAGATAGAGTCTCTAGTATCTTTAACGTAGTTTGGTTAATGTTGTATTCTTCCAACATATGTTGTATTTATACAACAGATAACTTAAATCTTTTCAGCATCAAGCCTTGATGATACCAGTGCTTATCAAATACTGGGCACTTTTGATAAAGTCAGCATCAGATATCTGTCCAGTAGACCAATAGTTTGCATCACTTTTTACCCAACTTGGAATTGCCTGTGAGCCAGTCGAGTTGGGTTGCTGTAACTTTGATCATTCCAGTTTGTATCAAATATTGCAATCCTTGTACAGAGTCTCCAACTTGTCCTTCTGACCAGAATTTTGCATTACTCTTTACCCATCCAAACCCAGATTTTGTGCCATGATACCCCATTTTCGTGCGTATCAGAATCAAGTGTACGCCACAGTTTGTCGTATTTTTCTACATGTGTTTTTAATAACAAGCAAATTCTAGCATGCATCAGGTAAGAGATATTTGGATATACCAAGAACGGTACAAACAAAACTTGTATTATTTTCAGCAACATTATTGCTCTTTTTAATTCCAATTCCATCATTTGCTGATACAACTGGATCCATTGCAGTGACTCTAGTCTATACCAACGGAGATACTGCAGACTA
The DNA here is from genome assembly GCA_963716995.1 of uncultured Nitrososphaerota archaeon. Lineage (GTDB taxonomy): Archaea > Thermoproteota > Nitrososphaeria > Nitrososphaerales > Nitrosopumilaceae > Nitrosotalea. Next base: position 1,798 of record CAVQVB010000007.1, on the reverse strand, counting down.
TTGGCCAGTCTCACTTACCATATACCAAGACTCTAGCCAGACTCCCTACAAAGTAATTGAATCACTTACGGGAAATCCATTCAATATTGTGTCTCTTCCAATAGGTCACCAGTACAAGATAGTAGCATATGCAAACAGCATGTACTCTAGTGTTGGATACGTAGACTTGGAACAACCACAACAAGCTGTTACAATAAACTTGCCGCTCCCCGGTGGAATGCGAATCAATGCATTCTACAATGATGGTGTAACACCAATTACAAATGCCACAGTGTACGTCAGAGCATCTCAAGACAATAGAACATGGGGTCACAGCATCACAAATGTAGACGGAAACTCGTTGCGTTTTTGGATAGAGCCAACAACATCTACAGGTGATCACTATATTGTTGATATCCACATTGGAAATCATTTAGTTTATTCCGCCTCACCGATATATCTCAGACCAGGAATTGCACAAGAGATCAAGGTCACAACAAACTGGCCTCCGATAGTGAATTCACTTGTAACAGTTAATGTTCTAAATTCTCAATCACATCTGGTATCTACAACTGATGGCAAGTTTTCAGTGAACCTATTTGATAGCAATGGCAACATGGTATCAAGTTCTCCTGTCACCTCAAGAGGTGTAGCAGATTTTTCAAATCTCAAAGTTGGCGACTATACTTTCAAGGTCACAAAGACAGGTGACAATTCAACGTGGGCCAGTGCAAGTATGACAGAAGATGGAACAAATACTATTTTTCAAGTAATGCAAAGCCAAAATACCACATCCACAACTGTCACACCTACAGGCCAACCTACCAGTCCATCCACAGAAATTCTTGCTTCATCACCAGTACCTATTCCAAGCTGCAATTGTGTGGCATTTAGACTAGACAACGTGCAAGACTATTGGCTTGATGATGTGCAGACCAAGATAATTGACAGTTTTGACAGCAAGGATGCAGGTATTACAGTTGGTATAGTGGGTAAAGTATTTGGAAATGATTCCAAGCTAGTAGATTATCTAAAATCAAAAACACCAGATGGTAACATCGATGTTGCAATAAACGGATGGAGTTTTGAAGACTTTACAACATTTACAAAAGATCAACAGTCAAGCTTACTTGAACAATCAAAAGCAAAGATGGCAAGCCTTCTTGGTGTAACACCAACTGTATTCATGCCACCATATGAAAAAACCAATAATGACACATTGTATGCCATGTCATCAAACGGTATAGAAATCATAAGCAGTAGTCCAGCACTCAAGATTCCACAAGACCTGACAGGTACAATCCACAGTTATCCAGCAAATGTATTTGCAGGAGTTCTTGCTCAGGATACAAACCAGAGCATGTTAAATGATAAAATATTATCTAGTGTCAGTGATGCAATAAAGACAAACGGTTATGCAGTTGTCATACTTAATTTCCAAGATTATGCTCAAGGCAATGCGTCAGCCAAGACAAATACACCTGACATGGAAAAGATCCAGGATCTCCAGTTGTTAATTGACAACATACGAAATAATGGATACAGAATTACAACACTTGGTAACATGACAGACATGTTCAAGCCCCAGGCTCCATGGGCAGCAAGTGTATTCCAATGGTCTCAAGACAAGATATCAAGTACAGAGTTTCTTGGTACCGTAAAATCAATGGTTCCATCAAGTACCGCAAACTATACAACAATTCCAAACTGGGTCAAAACCACTGCCAAGCTCCAATCTCAAGGATTGATTTCAGAGGACGAGTTTACAAATACAATACAGTATCTTGTCCAGATACAGGCAATAAAGTAAAACTCACGG
>CAVQVB010000006.1:0-8971 GCA_963716995.1 uncultured Nitrososphaerota archaeon | reverse complement strand
TCTAGTCTGATTTTACATGCTGGGATTCAATACTTGGATTTTTCAAATAAACCGAGTTAGTTCTTTAATAATTTAGAGAGAATCTAGTATCAAATGATGGTAATACCAAAGGACAGTCAATCAGAACTTGAGAGAAAAAAAAGTCTAATTGATACTCTATACCATCATTCTGACTTGTCAGTAGAATCAATATCATACCAGGCAGATATGAGCATAAAACAAGTCCAGGGCATTATAGATAAAATAAGAAAAAAAGAAGCACTTGAAGTTCTAGTCGAGCACAGCAAAACACCTGTAGAGAAGATAATGACAAAGATAGTTGTCAGCCTAGAATCTGGCAAGACAATCTATGATGCATCTGTTCTAATGGCAAAAAGAAAGGTAGGGTCACTTGTTGTCACATCCAAAGGAAAACCGTTTGGTATTGTCACAAAAGGTGATCTTGTTAAAGGCATCAGTACTGGCATGTCATTCAAAAATGTCACCTTGGAAGAGTTTGCCACAAGACCGCTGATTTATGCATCATCAAGTCAGACAATTGAAGAAGTTGCAGACCTTATGATAAAAAACAAGATACGAAAACTTCCTGTGATACAGCAAGGCAAAATAGTTGGAATTGTAACTGTTACAGATCTTGCACTGTTTCTCTCTCCTACAAGAAGACCTGGCTTGACTGACTCGATATTTCATGTCATCACAAGAGAGAATGCTAGAAAAAAATAACTGTCTAATTCTGATACCATTATTCTAGTAGAATGAATTCTACGAGATGATCAACTTCAAAAATGCAGCAAAAACTGGATTTATTGGAGATTGGTCTAACATTGTTTGTTTTGTTGCAGGATTTGAATTGATAGGTGTTCCCATGGTTAGAGTTGCAGTTGAAAATTCTATCGGAACTGTATACGACCTATCATTGTAATTGACTGTAAATGACTTGTCTCTTGGTGCATTATTCAGAGTTACAATTTCTGCCATGCCGTTTGCATCATAATCTCCAAATATTCCTACATTTGGTTGGAGTTCTAGAACAGTAAGTGGTATGGAAAATTCATTGATTGATAAAGTTCTGTAAAATCCATCGCTGCTTTTTGTTATTTTCTGTATTCCGTTTGGATTCAATGTGGCAACTAGTACTCCTTGTGGCTCTGGATTCTCTGTTAGTTTACCATTGTGGTTGAACATCATTGCAGTCAAGTTGCCGCTTAGGTTCTGCATTGCAATGGTGCCATCTGCATCAGCGTTTCCACTTCTATCAAATGCTTGATAGTATACAGTGTTGTTTGTCATTGATGTTCCCCATGTCCATGAATCTTCCTCGGTTGGATCAATATTGAGTTGAGGATCAATCAAGTCTCCATGTACATGTGCACCTTGTGGCCAGGTTTGTCTGTTACTGACAATTCCAATTAGACTCGAAGGAATTCTATCAAAATTGAGTTCAACAGATTGAACTCCAGTGCCTCCTGCATTGTATTGGATTGTAACTTTTGTTGTAGTTCCAAAATCATATAGCTGAATTATTGGCCATGCATCAATGAGTGCCTGATTGTTTGATTGTTGTGCTATCTGGCCTACTCTTGGCGTATTCGTATTCAGTGTTTTATTTTCTCTTACAACATGATTTAGTAAATTGGATGATGCGCCTGTAATACTAGATACTGCATGATCAACAATTCCGGTACATGTTGCAGATATTGTAGTCTGTGGATTTTGACTTCCATCAACTGATCCAGGTGCACTTCTTGCAATTGCAATTCCATTTGTCTGTGAAAACTCGACACCTGTTGCAACTATGGCGCTTGTGGGAGAACAGAATTTTCCAAAATCCATGCCTTTGCCAGAAGTACCTGTCTGTGTCGAGTCTGCAATTTGGGCTTGTTTACTGTCTGCAAAATATGCATACCAATTTCCATCAGTTGCTTGAGCCATCCGTAATTTTTTTCCGTTAATTGTAACATCTGGTTCACCATATGCTTGGTCTAGTCTGTCTATGTTGGGATCAGTTATGATTACTTGAATTACTTGTGGACCTGCAAAATAATTTTGAAAAAATGAATTTTCTGCAGATACAAAGAGATTTGGATTTGATGAAATGTGTTGTGTAGGTTCGTATTGTGGAAGTAATGGCTCTATTGCATTGGCCTGCACAGGCATATTTGATAAACATAGTATTGTTAACAAGAATAATGCAATTGATATCTTGTATCCTCGTGACATGCAATTGCAAAATTTCTTCAATATTATCATCTAATCAAACCCTTGTGGTATAACGGGTACTCGAATTTGTTTAGTTTTAACTATTTCCATATGTGAAAATATCCCGGATGTGTAATTGCATGAAATTCATACTATGATATCTTGATGAGACAGAACAATGTTTGTCTAACAGATAAGATGTTATATCAAAGTGTTTTTGTGTCCGGTATACCATAATTGATAATAATCCTGCTAGTCTAGGCATCATGGAAGACAAATGCAAAAAACGGGGAACAATAATTTGAGTAACAATTATGTTTTAGGTAGCACATCCGATGAAATTCAAAGACTCAAGATCCAGTCTGCTTTGTTCGAATCCCTGACTAGGGATTCATTGCTTAAAGGGGGAATAAGAAAAGGGATGAAATGCTGTGATGTTGGATGTGGCCCTGGTGAAGTTACACGAATGATGGGTGACATGATTGGAAAAAGCGGTAAAGCAATAGGATTTGACATCAATGAAAATTATATCAAATATTGCAAGGCATCTACAAAACAAAAAAACGTTTCATACGTATGTGATAATATAATCACGTCTAAAAATTTGCCAGCTGAAACTTTTGACATTGTGTATTCTAGATTCATGTTTGTACATCTGAGTAATCCTGTTAATGCTTTACAACACATGGTTCGACTGGCAAAAAAAGGTGGCACAATTATAGTCCAAGAACTTGATCACGCTCCAGACTCTTGGCTGTCATATCCAAAACGAAAGAGCGTGAACACTCTGAGAAAAATGTATGTCAAACTTGTAAAACACGCTGGTGGAGATCCTTATTCTGGCAGAAAACTGTACAAAATGTTCGTTAATCAGCATCTTGACAGCGCTATAGAATCTTACTCTCCTTGTCTTGTGATGGGACGTGAACCTTTCAACTCTCTTGGATGGAAGATTGCTCAAAGTCTACAACCACAAATTCTCTCTCTTGGTCTAATGGGAAAAAAAGAATTCGATGACATGGTAACTGATCTCAAAGACATGTCACAAGATCCGCACAGCTTTGTACTTTATGCACGACTTTTTAGCGTAATAGGGAAAAAACAGTCCAAGTAATATGACGCTACTAGAAACAAGTAACGGAAAAATTAACATAATAAAATATTCTTCACCAACACCCTCTGATAAAATAGTATTATGTATACACGGGTTTTGCTGTGATGCAAGAATATTTGATTATCTCGGAAAGACTTTGGCAAATGATGGCTTTGATGTGTACAGTATTGATTTGCCAGGTCATGGAAAATCATATGGAGAAAAAGGAGATTTGGACTTTGACAAGTGTTTGGAATCAATACATGATGTGATTACAAAATTAAAAGGTACCTCAAAACTATTCATTTTAGCTCATAGTATGGGATGTACACATGCACTTTGGTATGCTCACACTTTTAAAAAATCAATTGATGGACTTAATTTTATTTGCGCCATATGTGAGAATCCCTAGTATAAAGAAAAGAAGTGAGATTGAACCGAGTAACACTCGTTTTCTGTATTTCTTATTACGCAAAATGTTGACACCTGGCACCAAAATCTTGGCAACAAAAGAACTACCCAACTTTTTAAAAGTTGGTGGTCCAGAAATTGAACAGATGTTAAATGACAAATCTCTTAATTTCTATTATACATACAGATACATTGTCAATGTTCTAGCACTTCGAAATACTGGAATCACTGCATTGTCTGATGTTGATGTACCCTTGTTGATTCTCCATGGGAAACAAAGATAGAAATGTTTTCTCTGAAGTAGGTGTACAATTCTGTGATCTGGTAAAAAGCGTTGATAAAAAAATAAATGTCTTAGACTGTGATCACTGGTTTAATCATTGCATGTTTTATAGTCAAAATGACAATCGATATTCTGAAGAGTCTAGAAAACAAATAACAAATTTGGTGAAAGACTGGGTATCATCACATTGATTTATGTTTGTACAATCTCAAATTTGTCAAAAATAACATTTGAAAATTATTTGATGAAATTGTATATTTCGAAAAAATGAATTTTTGTCATGTTTGATTCAAACATAAAATTTTTGTTCGTTATACCTAGGCCTGCTGTATCTTGCTTGTATTGTGTGGTATTGTACAATGTTCTTTGTTTGTGGTCGTTTGGTGATGTAGATTCAAAATCTGTAAAAATTTACATAATTTACTATAATTATGATATATTTTTCATCTTTTATGATAAAATATCCAAAAAGTTATAATCTAGCATGTATTTATCCAAATATGGAGAATATATGTCAATTCGTTGCTGTAAAATGTGAACATATGATGGTGTGAAATGGCTCTAGCACAGCAAGATCGACCATCTAATTTGGGTATCAAAATACTCACACAATGTAATATTCTCTATTCGATAATAAAATCAAGGACCATAGTCTATGGGTTTGCCCTTGCTGCAATGGGTACATTTTTTATTGCATCTGGTATGAAAATTCCAGATTTTTTTGTACTAGCTAAGCTTACAGCCTCAGTATTTTTTCTAGCCCTTGCTACCTATCTTTACAACGATCTTACTGATTATGATGTTGATCAAGTAAATGATCGAGATACATTAAGTTCACAAAGAAAGAACCGTCTACAAATATTATATCATACAATTGGTTTCTTTGTAGTTTCTACTCTGCTTGCATTTTCAATTAATGTACAGACTGGAATGGGGGCGCTTGTTTTCTTGGGATTGGCTATTATCTATTCTCATCCCAAAGTGCATCTAAAAAATATGTTTGTAGTAAAAACAGTTGTGACTGCTTTGGGTGGATTCATTGCATCTATGATGGGTGCTCTTGCACTACAACATGTATCGTACTTGGCAATTACATCTTCTGCTATAGTATTTTTAATTTATTTCATTAACGGACCATTAAACGACATACGTGATTTGGAAGGTGATAGAAAAGGAGGTAGACGAACTATACCTATTGTTATTGGAGTTAAGAAAAGTTTTGCAATAATTATTGGTTCTATATCTTCTATTGCCATTATGATTGTAGCAAGTTATTGTTTTCTTGGTATAAATATTACAGGAGTAATTCTGGGTTTGACTGTATGTGGTTATCTTGTCTTGAAAATTATGAGCTTGTCAACAAATTATGGTGATAAGAAAAAAATGAATAAAACACGAACTACTGTTAGAAATAGTATATTTACTATTCAAATCTCTATATTTGTAGGTCTTATTTTAAATCAATTTCTGATTCAGTAAAAATATCTTAGTTTATGCTGATTTTGTGATTATCTGAGGATGACTTATGCTTGATTTTTGCCATAAATTGTTGAAGAGAAGTGTCATGGACGATGCAATGTTTACATCTTCTCTAAAAATGGCCATCTTGAATTTTTTTGATTCACTCAGATCTACAATCTCTAATCCTACGTGCTTGTTGTCTACGATCATGATGCAGAAAGGAACTTGCACATAACGTCTATCTATTTTTGAAGGATAGTATGGATTAGAAACAACATCTTTCACGTTCTTTTTTATTCTTGTCTGATTTGACAGGCATTTCCTTTCCAAAGTAATCTTCTACCAAGTTTGTATCTGCAAGAACTTTGACATTTATTCCAGCATTTGCCTTTTTCAAAATGGAATTAATGATAAGTTCATTTTGGAATCTTGTAACAAGAAGTATTTCATGTTGAGCAAACTCTGTCATCTCTAAAATTTTTCTAACCATGTCTTCATATGATGAAGCAATTGTAGAAACTCTTGGAGACGGCTCTTGCAAATCAGAGCTTATCTGTGGTTGTACTTTTGCCATGAATTCCATGATATCACTATCATTGAACTTTGAATCTGCTTTTAGTACATCGACCATCTGCAAGTACTTTGAATTTTTGATTTGGTTTGTTAACCCAATGATGTGTTTTTGATAAACTATTTTACCAAATGCAGTTTGCATGTATGATTCATTTTGTTTGATAACTAATCCCAAATCAACCAATTGTTTTAGTCGGGTATAGTATTGTTTTTTGGTAAGGCCTATCTTGGCAGGTGTATCAAGTTCTGACTTGATTCCCTCATTTGCCATAAGGAAAATTGTCAAGGCATCATTTTTTGATAATACTGATAGTACTTCGGTTAATTGTGCTAAAAGTTTAGAACTATCATTTGATGTCAGATCGGAATTTGGATTTTCTCCAATTTGTTTTTCAGTAATTGTCTTCATGGATTTCTACGTAGTAAACGTCAAAAGGGCTTTATATCAATTTTGGTGAATTTCATGCGTGTTTTCCCATTAAGTGCATGTAAAATGCTATGTCGATGTGCAAAACCACCTGTTTCCAATTTGATTCTCTATAAATAGAGAATTTAATATAAAAATACCTTAAATAGGTAATATGTCATTTGAAGCAAGTGGAAAGTAACAGTAGAAAATTAAAGACTGTATTAGTGATAGATGATAATCCCGATGTTCTATCTCTTTTTGTAGAACTCTTGGAGTTGAAAAAATTTCAAGTTGTTGGAACTGGACGCAATGGCAAAGAGGCTGTTGCACAATTTGAAAAACTAAAGCCTGACATTACATTTCTAGATGTAGTTATGCCAAACACTGATGGGATATACGCATTAGATCTTATCCGCGAAATTAATCCAGTGGCGGTAGTGGTTATGATTACAACAGATCTTTCCCAGGATACTGCCAAACGACTAGAAGATCTCAAGGCTACTGCTGTAGTCTACAAGCCATTTGATATCAATGACTTGGTAAAAATTGTAGATGAAATTGAATCTGATGTAAAATCTGGCAAAGTCAGGTTTTTCAATTAAAAATTCTGTATCTAATCTGCGATCTAAATAAAATTTAATGGCTCTAGTATTTGTGATCCATTTCCCAAATTTGGCAAAAACTTGATTCAGATCTTTATTTCTTATTGACCTTTGGTATAATGTAATTAGTAGTAAGTTTTAAAAAACGTGAATTATTTTATTCAAAAGGGGAGCATTTGAGTTCAGAATTATCACTTGATGAAATGTGGGAAAAAATAGAAGCGTATGGTATAGACCGAAAATTGCTTGAAGCTACACATCCTAGTAATGAATTGTTATTCCAATTGTATACTGCAGTAATCCGAGTCAATGAAAAGGTAGATGCCATAAACAGCGACTCTAAAACTCAAATAGAATCTTAAATCAACTCTAGTTTTTAATATCTAATAGTTCTACGTTAGGAATTGTCTTGTTTTTCAAGTTCAGAGCAGAGTTTTTTGTAATCGCTGATAGTCTCGTTAGCAAGCGAGAAAGCTCTATTGATGGTTTCTTGGGCCATTTCAAATCTCATCGTCTTTTCTATTAGGTATGAAGGATCCTTTTGGTCAAGGCCCGTGTCTTCCCAAATTCTTCCAACTTCTTCTATCTGTTTTTGCAGTTTGGCTTCATTTTTCACTATTTTCTCCTTTATCTTTTTGACTAGAATATCGTCTACCATTTTGTCTCTCTATGGAATTGGTATGTGACACTCTGTTAAAAATCAGTTATTTTGACACTTGATGTTCTCAGGATTGTCAAATATTTGACCCAGTCCAGTAAAATTAGTGAATCTTTTCTTTAAATAGAAATTTGGCAAATTACCGAAATGCCGTATGAAGAAGTCTATTTTCAAAGACTAAGAGAAGAAAATCCTGAAGAATACAACAAAGTTACCATAATTAAAATAAAATCAACCTAGTGGTGTATACAGGATTTTTCTTGTATTTCTTTGTAAATCTAGTATCTTTTCAGATTTTTAAATAATAAAACAAGTTTGATGATTTTAATTTTTACTATGGTGAATCTGAGACAGGTTTTACCACTGTGACATTTTGATCATCTGTCGCTGTTACCATTTTTGTACCATCATAAACTATTGGCTTTACCGTTTTCAAACTAACGCCACTTTGAAGGTAATTTAAGGATGATGTCATTGTTTTTTGTTTTTGCACTGTTGCAATAAATGTGAAAATAGTTTTTTCCAGAAAAATCTGGTTTGATAAAAACAAGATGTTCTAGTGATCTGACCAAGTTTATCACATGTTTGCATTTTTGATAGTTTATCTACCCAGTTTTGTATAGTATTACCATGAAGGCCAAGTTCAAGACTACTTGTTCAGAGTGTAATGCACCTATCAAGTCTGGTGAAGAGATTGCAAAAAACCCTACAGGTAAATGGGTCCACAAGTATTGCACCGCAGAATCTGAAGAGTTACCCTGAAAGACATTACGTAGATTTTTTTAAAATGTAATCTATTGCTTTTCTTGCATTCTCCTCTGGGGGAATAATTGTATTCAAAGTAAGATGCTCTGCCTTGACAGGCTCACGAATTATCTTCATTTTTTGATATACTTCTACAGTTGCATCAGAATAATCATTTTTACGAGACTCTAGTCTTGATATGGTAACATCTTCTTGGCAAACACATTCTATTACATGAAATTGTTTATCTGTCAATACTAGTTTGTTTTTGACTTCAGTCCTTGACTGTTCTCTGTTAAATGTAGCATCTAGTATGCAATTTGTTCCTGCATCAGTAAGATTTTTTGCAGCATTAACCATGGCATCGAAAACTTCTCTTTGTTCTAATTGAGAATATGTTGGGCTGGGAAACAATTCCTTTCTAATTTTATCTGTAGACAACACTATACCATCAATGAGTGGTGCAAGACTTTTTGCAAGCGTAGTTTTTCCAACTCCTGGCAGACCTGTGATTATGACTAGCAATTGTATCTCTTGT
>CAVQVB010000005.1:0-101099 GCA_963716995.1 uncultured Nitrososphaerota archaeon | reverse complement strand
CAAAATCCCCGAGTTGTAACGTATTGTCTTTCTGCCTCGTAAATTTGCTTGTAGAGTTCTTCCTCTCCCACCATGTTTCGCAATATTCTTGCTGCAGTGTCAGCACCCACACCATATCCTGATATCACAACAAGTGCAGTCTTGCCAAAGTTTGCAAGAAGTGATGAGACCTTCCAGGCTCGAGAAAACTTGTGGTTCTCTTCAGTTGTTATTTTTTTTCCTGCAATCTTTTTTTGCACTATTTTTGGCAGGTCATAGTCAGAGTAGAATGTTGCAGATATCTGCCTAGACTTGCAGTATGGACATGACGGAATATCGTTTACCTGTCCTGTCTCGACTACTTTTTCCCACTTGCCACACCTTACACAAACCAGCCTGTGTCGTGTCTTCATCAGCCTTGTTTTTACCAAGTCAAGTATTCCCTTGTCCATGTTTGCAGGAGATGCATAGTATTTTGTAGTATGGTCTAGTATTGGTTCAGCAAGTTTTGAAAAGCCCTCAACTTCAACCCATGTAATTTTTATCTTCCCTGCCTTGATGTTTTCCAACAGTTGTGAAGTATTCTCCAAGTCATACTTGTCATGGTATAGTTCCCGTAGTGCCTCTTTTGCAAGTGCAGTCTTGGCATATTTTTCATACAAGAATCTTGCAGACTTTCTGTCATAGACTGCCTCCCTTCCAACGATTCCAAATTTTTTTGCAACACACCAGGTTCTCCAGTTTACATTGTGTGTTCCTGCAAGTGAGGCCTGGACTATATCCTGCAGGTCATACTCGTCTGCTATAACATCACGCACAGATGGTTCCAGTATTCTTCCATTTGATGACAACATTATCCTATATGCATCAGACCGTGAATCCACAAGATATCCACTCTTTGCAGAAATCATTGCAGAAAGAAGCATTGCAAGTGTAGAGTTGATTCTTGTTCCAAAACAAGAATGTATTACGATAGTATTTCGCACCCTCTGTGATTCAACTACAATGTTTTTCTCATCAGGAATTATCCCAAGCTTTAGGTTGTCAATTACCTTATTTGTAAAAGGCGTAACAATTGTCTTGGTTCTAACCATGCCAACTTTTTTTGCAGTGGTATAGTCAACTGGAATGTTTTCACCCTCCCAGTATGGAACGTTTATTCCAGCAGACTGGATTGGCTCTACGTTTACCTTGAGTGAGCTGTCATCAACATTTAGTATTCTCCATTGCATTCCCCGCAGCACAAAGACACTGCCCTGTTCCCCATTGTCTCCCACAAATCTCTGATCCAGACTTCCGATTATTTTTTTAGACGCAGTATCAAATACCTTGAATTTTAAAATGTCTGGAATGGTAGAAAGATTCTCAAAGTGATACCTAAACGAGCGGCCTCTTTTAGTAAAGGCCATCTCATCTTTATCTAAATATATGATATTGCCATTTTGCAAAACCTCAAGCACCTCGATGAGCTCTTCAATGGTAACATTTCGAAACGAGTAGGCCTGCTGTATCATGTCAAGTGCCAAGTCAAGTGATACCTTGCCAAACTGCATACTCATCCCAACCAAGTGATGTGCAAGAACATCTAATGCACCATCATGGACTATTTGATCTTCAATTGATTTTTCCTTGACACGCTCCAAGATTGCAAGCGTCTCGATTTCATCATCAGGATTGTTTGTCACAATCAGTCCCTTTGCAGACGAGCCACGCGTATGCCTGCTTCGACCAATTCTTTGCATGAGTTTTGAGACTTGTCTTGGAGAACCATAATGAATCACAAGCTCAACAGAGCCAATGTCAAGTCCTAGCTCAAGTGAAGATGTACATACAACTATTCCAGGTTTTCCAGCTCGCAGGGTGTCTTCAGTCTCTTCGCGAACCTGTTGTGATAAAGAACCATGGTGAAGATCTATTGCAATGCTAGAGCGTTCCTTTAGTACCGATGCAATATACTCTGATTCGCCCCTAGTATTTGTAAACAACAAGACAGGTGATGATGGATAATTTTTTGTCACATATTCAATGACATGGTCCACTACGTCAGTGATGGTTCCCTCGATGTATTTTACCTCGACATCATATTTTCGAATCGAGTGGTCCTCAATTATCTTGCATTTTCTTTTTGTGCCAACCACAAACTTGGCAGCCTCTGCAGTGTTTCCTACAGTTGCAGACAGGCCTATTCTTGTTATAGGATATTTTGTATTTGCCTGGAGTCGCTCAAGGCTGAGTGAGAGTTGTGCCCCTCTTTCATTGCCCAATAATTCATGGACCTCATCTATTACCATCCATTCAATCTCGTCAAGGGCTTGAAGCATTACAGGCTGTGTAAGAAGTATTATCAGAGTTTCAGGTGTAGTTATCAAGATATCAGGCGGTGACAGGTTTATTTTTTTCCTCATTGTCTGTGACGTGTCCCCGTGTCTTACCTCAATTCGCAGTCCCTCATTTTCAGCGTATTTTATAATTCTCTTGAAGACATCTCGGTTTAGTGCACGAAGAGGAGTGATGTAGAGCACCTTGATCTTGTCCTTTTTTCTAGAATTTGCAACTCGAGAAAATATTGGAATTACTGCAGTCTCTGTCTTGCCAGAGCCAGTTGGTGCAACCACCAAGGAATCAATTTTCTGAAATATCACAGGAACAGCCTTTTGCTGTATCTCGGTTAGATGTTCAAAACCAAGATTACGAAACTTTTCTTCTAACTCAAGCGGTAGATTCTGGTTCTTTGCTTTGTCTTGTTCTAGATCGTTCGTATACTATTACACCAACTAAACCAATACCAAGTAGGACAGCTGCAATAATTGGTATATAGTCAAAAATTCCTGCCATACAGTTTTTGGTGTCATCAGAGTGATAAATAGGTTAAGGTAATTCCACCAGTCCTGCCTCAGTTATGGTATACAGGATCTCTTTTCTTTTTCCAAATGAGGGAAACACTTGGGCCTTGAACACTTTATCGTCTTTTTCATCTTTTTTATCGTTTTCAAGTTTTTCAAGTTTAATCTTCTTGTGGGTAAACATGCTAATTGATTTGTTCAAGTTTTCAGTTTCCATTCCATCCATGCTTCGTACCATGTTGGTTACAATTACAGGAATCTTGGTGTTAATTGCAGTCAGGCTAAGATCATGCATGTATTCCATGAACCTAAGATGTTTTTCAAGCAGATTTGCTTCCTTGGAATATTCAAATGAAAACAAGTCTGTTATGTTTTCTATTACAACAAGATTAGGTCGTAGCTCAGATATTTTTTTGACATATTCTAGTTGTTCAGAAACGTTTCTCATCCGTGCCACAATGATATCATCAAGAAGTGAGGGTTCCAAGTTTTTGGACTTGATTAGCTGCAACATTCTTTCTGGTCGAAATCCACCAGTGGCATCAAGGTATAGCACAGTACCTCCTTGCAACGAATTTAGAGAAATTTGCATTGCAAGTTGTGTTTTACCACTACCTCCAGGCCCAAAAATATCGATTATCGTACCAGGTGCTATGCCGCCACCCAAAAGATCATCCAGTCCCAAAATACCAGTGGAAATCAATTTTAATCAAAGAGTTATCACAATTTGCAGAGTATAAGTCATGATGGGAAGATAATCGAGTGACAGAACTATATACACAACATCTGCCAATTTAACATTAACAGAACCCTTTTATTCCCTATTTCAAGCAGTGCAGTCAAGTGAATTGTGATTGTCACAAGCAGCAACTCCAAAAAGACCTTTAACAACATTGCAAAAAGGCATCAACAAAAAAGTTACAGTTCGACTAAAAAGTGAAATCGAATACAAAGGTAAGATGAACAATGTTGATTCATACATGAATCTAATCATGACAGATGCAGAAGAAATCAGCAATGGAAAAATAGTTGCAAATTATGGAAGAGTTATCGTAAGAGGAAACAACGTACTTTTCATTAAACTAGAGAACGAGTTATAGGAAATTTTATCATGGCCTCTCATAGAAGCTATCTTTTCACTTCAGAATCAGTTACAGAGGGTCATCCAGACAAGATTTGTGATCAGATATCTGATGCAATCTTGGACGAGTTTCTAAAGCAAGACCCAGATTCCAGAGTTGCAGTTGAGACATTGACTACTACAGGTGTTGTAGTTGTAGCAGGAGAGGTTACCTCAAAGGCAAGATTTGACATTCAGGATATAGTTAGAAAAACAATCAAAGAAATTGGATATGATAATCCACAATATGGTTTTGATTCCGAGTCTTGCAGTGTTCTAGTATCGCTTCATGCACAAAGCCCAGACATATCAATGGGAGTTACTGCCAATGATAACAAAGATCAAGGAGCAGGAGACCAAGGCCTCATGTTTGGATATGCAACAAATGAAACAGAAGACTTGATGCCAATGCCAATCTTGCTTGCACACAAGCTTACAAAACGTCTTGCAGAAGCAAGAAAGAAAAAAGAACTTCCATGGGCAAGACCAGACGGCAAGTCACAGGTTACAATAGAATATGAAGGCGGAAAACCAAAGCGCATAGATGCAATTGTAATTTCAACTCAACATTCCCCAGATGTAACAAATGAAGAAATTAGAAAAGAGATTATCGATAAAGTAATCAAACCAGTTTGCGGCCAGTTGTGGAATGACAAGATAAAAATCCACATAAACCCAACAGGCAGATTTGTCATAGGTGGTCCTCCAGGAGATGCAGGTCTTACTGGAAGAAAAATAATTGTGGACACATATGGTGGTATGGGAAGACATGGAGGCGGAGCATTTTCTGGAAAAGACCCATCAAAGGTAGACAGGTCGGCATGCTACATGTGCAGATATATTGCTAAAAACGTAGTTGCAGCAGGACTTGCAGACAAGTGCGAAGTCCAAGTTGCATATGCAATTGGAGTGGCAGAACCAGTCTCACTCACTGTGGATACATTTGACACAGGCAAGATTCCTGAAGAACAGATTGAAGATATCGTAAGAAAACACTTTGACATGCGTCCTTCTGCTATCATTTCTCAGTTAAAACTAAAGAATCCAATATACAGAAAGAGTGCAGCATATGGTCACTTTGGAAGACCAGAGCCAGAATTTAGCTGGGAAAAGACTGACAAGGCTAGCGTACTAAGACAAGCCTCTGGCCTCTAGCACTAGACCATATTTTGTAAATTTCATCTGTGCAAGACTAGCAAGTTTTTTGTGATTGCCAACGTAGTCACCTGCCATGATACCAAGGTCATCTACACCAAATGGACCCTTGTTATGCAATGCATCATGGTACACACTCTCAAAGTCTATCTTTTTGACCTTGATTTTCTTGCCATGCAAGAATTCTTTTACAAAAGCGTTATACTAACCACTTGTGGTCCCACCAGATCAATTATCTTGTTTGAGAATTTTTTTTCTGATAAAGCCTTGATGATTACACGCGATACATCATCTATGAAGATTGGCTGGAATCTATAATTTCCAGAGCCAGGAATTATCATTTGATTTTTTTTCATCTGTTGTTGCAGGTTCTGAGATAACGGATCGTCTCTTCCTATGATATATGATGCCCGAAAAATTGTATAATCAAGTCCAGAGTGGATTATCTCTTGTTCTGCCTTGTATTTTGAAATAAAATATCCTAGAGTTGAAGACTTGTCAACTCCAAGACCGCTGATGTAAATTATTTTTTTCAATTTTGCTTTTTTGCATAGTGCTATCAGCGTTTTTGGCAAGGGACACATTAACGGAATCATAATCAGCATCTACAGTTTGTTTTCCCTGACCAATAAAATGCAACATTGAACCAGAGCCTCTGATTTTTGATGCAAGGCTTGGTTCAGAAAGTGCCCCAGTTGTTATTGTCTTTCCAAAGGATACAGTTCTTCCCTTGCGAACAAGGCCTATTGTAGAAAATCCATTCTTTGAGAGAAACATGCCAACGTTTCTTCCTACAAAGCCATTTGCACCTGTAATGACAACTGATGGACACATGCAAAAGCACAGATTATGCCGACAAATTAATTTTGGTCTCTATGCCATGTCATATCGTACTTGAATACAGTAGACTGCCACCAGATCTTAGGCGTCCAAGAAGGAGCATCCCAAAAGGAGATAAAAAATGCATACAGACAGCTTTCCTTGAAATATCACCCAGACAGGAACAAGGATGACATCAACGGAGAGAAATTCAAAAAGGTAACAGAGGCATACCAACAGTTACGAAGCGAAGAAAAGAAAAAAGAAAAGATTTCAGAAAGTGAGGTAGCTACAAAATATTCTGATTTTTGGAAAAAATACGACAAGACTGTAAATGAAGAGTTTCACTTTGGACCAAACTTTGCAGAGTTTAGACGCAACTTTGGAGCAAAAGATATCCAAGATTATGAACACAATCAGGAAAAAGAGGGCTCTCCAATGCTCACTCATCTCGTACTTTATGGAGGGCTTGGAGCAATGGCTCTGTGGATAATTTTATCAACCATACTGAAATGACATCAAGAATTAATACGCAAGAGAGTTGAAACCATTTCATGTCAGAAGAAGACAAGCCAAAGGAAAATATGAGAACAGGCTTTACTACCGGAACTTGTGCAACAGCTGGCGCAAAAGCCGCATTGCTTTCAATCATAAATCAAAATAAAACAGATTTTGTAAATGTCACGCTACCAAAAAAATCACAGATTAAAATCAAGATAGAAAGTTGCGAGTTTTCAAAACAAAGTGCCACATGTACTGTAATAAAAGATGGTGGAGATGACCCAGATGTAACTCATGGTGCAGAGATAAGAACACAAGTTACACTTACCGGAGACATTGGTAAGATAGAGCTTGACGGGGGAGAAGGAGTTGGAAGGGTTACCAAGCCAGGACTTGGACTAGACATTGGGGCTGCTGCAATAAACCCAACACCAAAAAAAATGATCAATGAAAACATTTTAGAGATTGCAGGAAATCTTCTCGAAAAAAATGGAATCAAGATAATGGTATCAGTTCCAAAGGGAAAAGAGCTTGCCATCAAGACAGACAATCCAAGACTTGGAATTCTAGGAGGTATCTCAATTCTTGGAACAAGCGGCATAGTGATACCATATTCGACTGCATCTTTTGCAGCGTCAATTAGGCAAAGCATTGAGGTAACAAGAGCAATGGGAGACGATACTGTAGTATTAACAACAGGTGGAAGAAGCGAGGATTTTACAAGGAAATTGTTTGATCTACCAGACCACTGTTTTGTCCAGATGGGAGACTTTTCAGGATATACAGTTCAAGTGTGTGCCAAAAAGGGAATCAAAAAGGCACATGTTGCAGGATTCATAGGAAAACTTGCCAAGATGTCAATGGGTGTCAAGCAGACCCATGTCAAGGGCTCAAAAGTTGACATGGCTTTTCTCTCAGATCTTGCAAAAAGATGTGGAGCCCCACAAGATGTACAAGATTCCATAAAAAAAGCAAACACGGCAAGACATGTATTTGAAATAATCAATGAAAAAAATATTTCTGGCTATTTTGATATAGTCTGTGAAGAGGCCCACAGACAACTAGGAAATTATTCTGACAACAAATTTGAGATCGAAGTAATCATGTTTGATTTTGATGGCAAGGTAATTGGAGTCCATCCAAAGAGTAACAGATATCTTGAGACCTAGAAAAAATAACTTGTGGACAGTGTAGCAATAATTGCAATAACAAAAAACGGTATCGAGATAGCAACTTTACTCAAGAAACATTTTCCAACATGGAAGATATTTTCCCCAGCAAAACTTCGACAAGATGGAAAAGATATCCAGTGGTTTGACGAATCTACCACTTTGAAGATACAAGAATTATTCCAAAACAATGAAGCGCTAGTATGCATTTTTTCCCTTGGTGCAGTGATAAGATTGATTGCGCCACACATGAAGGACAAAAAGACAGACCCTGCAGTAGTGGTAATCGATGACACTGCAAAATTTGTCATTAGCACGCTTTCAGGCCATCTTGGAGGAGCAAATGAGCTTGCAGAAAAAATAGGCACTACCCTTGGCGCCATTCCAGTAATCACTACAGCAGCAGACGTAAACAAGACAATTGCAGTAGACCTTCTTGGAAAGGAGTTTGGCTGGGAGATTGATGATGTCTCAACTGTCACCAAAGTTAGCGCATTCATGGTAAACGAGGAAAAAATTGGAGTCTTTCAAGATGCAGGAGAAAAAGATTGGTGGATGCCAAAAAAAGAATTGCCAAAAAATGTCCACATTTACAAATCCCTTGATGAAATGATAGCTGCAGACTGTAAGGGATTTCTTGTCATTTCAGACAAGATAATACAAAACAGTGAGATCCAGGGCCGTGTTGTTATTTACAGGCCAAAGACTTTGGTTGTAGGAGTCGGACTTCACTGGGATACCACAAAGGATACCATTAAGGAAGGAATGAATTTTTGCCTCTCAAAGTTTCAGATGAGTCCAAGATCAGTTGCCAAGTTTGCGTCAATTAAAAAAGAAGCAGACGTAAAGGGATTGCAGGAATTATCAAGTGAAATGAAGGTACCATTAGAGTATTTTGACAAGACAGAACTTGCCACAATTAGCATACCAAATCCTTCAGATGTAGTACAGACATTTGAGGGCACACCAAGTGTATCAGAGGCCTCTGCAATCAAGGCATCAGGCGGAGAGTTGATTGTGCAAAAACACAAGTTTCCTCCAAACCTTACAATTGCAATAGCAAGGAGATCAAGTTGAAGCGAGGATTATTACTAATAGACAGAGGAAGTAAGGAAAGAGAAGCATCAGAAGAGCTTGAAGCTATATGCAAGGAAGTACAAAAGAAAGGAGATTACGCTTTTGCAGAATATTGTTTTCTTGAGGTAACGTTACCATACATCGATGATGGAATCAAAAAATGTCTAAAAAGTGACATTGATTCACTTACTATTGTTCCATACTTTTTGTATCCAGGAAAAAAAGTAAAGGCAGCTGTTACCGAAGTCATGAAGTATCAATCAACAACAAATGTAAAATTTCTTGTCACAAAACCCATGTCCATGCACATGACACTTGTGAATCTAGTCAAGAACAGGATCAAGTCAGCACTTGACAAGGGCAAAGTTTCACTCCAAGACAACAAGGTAGATGTCTTGGTAATAGGACATGGAAGTAAAGACCCTAATGCAAAAATGTCGATAAAATATGTAGTAGACGAGCTTGCGCACTCGTATAGAAATGTAGATTATTGCTTTCTTGAGATTGAGGAGCCAAACATAGAGCAAGGAATAGAGATATGCAAAAAAAGAGACCCAGAGGTTCTAGTGGTTGTCTTTTACTTTTTACACGAGGGCGCACATGTAAAAACAGATATCAATGCTGACTTGAAGCCAGCTTTAGAGAAACACAAGTTGAACCAAGTCTTGATAACACAACACATTGGAGCAGACCAGAAGATGATTGACCTGATTATTGAAAGAGCCCAAGAGGTAGAGACATGATCACCCAAAAGGGCCAGTCAATAGAAGACAAGAGCATGGAGATAATAGACAGCGAGATTGGTACGCACCCATACTCACCTGATGAGTGGATAATAGTAAAGAGAATAATCCATTCCACTGCAGATTTTGATTTTGCAAGAGATAACAAGATAGTATTTCACAAGGATGCAATACAAAATGCCCTTGATGCATTGAAAAAAGGCTGTAACATTATAGTTGATGTCAATGGTGTGATAGGCGGTTTTAACAAGGATAACATGAAGAAATTTGGAAATCAAGTGATATGCAGCATATCAGATCCTGTTGTAATAGAGGAGGCAAAAAAACTCAACAAGACACGCGCCCAGACTTCAATGAGATTGGCAGCAAAACAGATGGATAATGGAATAGTAGCAATCGGCAATGCGCCAACTGCACTTGTTGAAGTAATACAGATGATAAAAGAGGGTCTAACATCTCCTGCACTTGTGATTGGAATTCCAGTTGGATTTGTCTGTGCAGTAGAATCAAAGGATGAGCTTCGTGCAAGCAATGTTCCATACATCACAAACATTGGTAGAAAGGGAGGCAGTCCATGTGCATCTGCAATTGTCAATGCATTATACAAAATTCTTGCAGCAAAATCTTCTTGATGTAATTTATTTTCGCGAATAAGAGATACACGATTTTACAAAGCTTGTAGCAATTGGGGAATCAGCAAAATGTACATGCATGTATGATGCAAGTGTATTGTGTACAGTCAGGCCATCTTTTTTGTCTTTTATTCCAATGCCAATTGACATGTCATATGCAAATTTGGAATCTTTTGACAACAAATCAAGTTCAGAATAATGAAACTCGTGGCCCTTGATATTCCTTGATTGCAATGAAAATGGAGATTTTCCAATCTTTGCACTGGTATAGTTCAGTTTTAGCCTCTTTTCCATTACCGTTACAGCATCAAACAGTCCAACCATTGCAAATTTCCCAGACTGGTACTGGATGGATTTTGTCAGATACATCAGCCCGCCACATTCTGCATAAATTGGCAGACCATCTTCTGCATGTTTTTTCACCAGTCTTGTCATGGTCTTGTTTTTTGCAAGCAAGTCTCCCTTGACCTCTGGGAATCCCCCGCCAATGTAGATTCCATCACAGGAGGGTATTTTTTTGTCCGAGATTGGGCTAAAGAACACAAGTTCTGCACCAAGCCTACGTAATTCATCCAGATTGTCTTGATAATAGAAATTAAAGGACTCGTCAAGGGCCACTGCTATCCTTGTCTGTATCTTTTCGTTCTTTTTGACAGGAACTTTTGGTAAACTAGGTCCATTTTTGGCAAGCTTGATGATTTTTTCAATTTCAATAAAACCTGATAGTGATTTTGCAATTGATTTTATTTTTTTGTCAAGGGATTGTCGTTCCCGTACAGGTATCAGACCAAGATGTCGCGATTCTAAATTGAGGTCATTGTTTCGTCGGAATCACCCCAAGTATTGGCAGTCCAACTTTTTGTAGCGCATCTCTGCACAGCATTTCATGTTTTTTGCTTCCAATTTTGTTCAGTATTATACCACATATTCTAGAATTTTTCTCAAAATTTTTGAAACCCAATGCAGTTGCAGCAATAGAGCGAGCAGCCTTGCTTGCATCCAAAACAAGAATTACATTTGATTTTGTGATATTTGCAACATCATATGTACTTGCAAAACTTGACTTGCCGCTAAACCCATCATAGTATCCCATTACGCCCTCAATTATGGATACATCTTCTTGCGAATTTTGTACAAAGTTTTTGAGAACACCATCTTTTCCCATCATCCAAGAATCAAGATTGTGTGCGATTTTTCCTGAGACAGAACTTAGATAACTTGGATCGATAAAATCAGGCCCCACCTTGAACGGCTGGACCGAGTATCCTTTTTTCTTTAGACCATGAATTATTGCAGTTGTTATGGATGTTTTTCCTACACCGCTTGTAGCCCCAGCAACAACAATTCTTGGTATATTCATGTCTCAGAGTCTTTGCCAGTATTTTTCATAATTTGAAAGAGTTGACGTAGTGCAAGTTTTGGATGGTGTGCTGCAAGTTTTAGCATGCTTGTCATGCCAAAGTCTGCCTTGATAAAATCAAGAAATTCTTCAGCAGAGAGTTCATCAATGATTTCAAGTTCCTTGTCCCACTCTTCGTCACTCAGGTTGAGCCATCGGTACTGCACCTTTACTGCAGCTGCAATCTTTGATCCTATTGCTTTTTTCATTGTTTCTTCATATGCTTTCAGTGATTCCTTGGATGTATCCCCCTTGACTACCGACTCGGCACCAATTCTTCCTGCTGCTCTGCCAAACTCAATTGCATACCTAATTCCCTCCAAGACCAACGGATTTGCTTGTCCAGCAGAGTCTCCAACCATTATCAAGTTGTCATCAATTGTAGATTCTCGAAGTCCTTCGTTTGGAATCAAACCATAATGAAATTCAACTGGAACAATTCTGCCAAGATCATCAAGCGGTTTTGGTCTTTTTTCAAGTAACTCTAGCAAAAGTTTGCTTGCATCTGCCTGGGAGTTTGGCTTGCCAACACCTACTCCTATGCGGACCTTGTTTTTTCCCAAAGGAAAAACCCACGCATAGCCTGCAGGAGAATATTGCGAACCAACCATGAGATACCACGTGTCAGGGCTGACCTTATCGACATAGGCCTCATATTCTGCACCTGCACCAAATCTTTTCCACGGCAAGGCAATTCCAAGAGATCTTCCAACAACAGAATAGAAACCGCTTGCATCAATGACAAGTTTTGAATTAAAAACAAGTTCTTCTTTTAGCGAGGTTGCCTTGACACCTGCTAGTTTTCCATTTTCATTTTTTATCACATCAGTTGCACTTGTACGCAAGAAAATGTCTGCCCCTGCACTTGCAGCTTGATATGCAAGAAACTGGTATGTCTTTCGCACATCCAAGACTCCGGCCTGGGCAGTCTCACTTTTTTTTATCACATAATTATTTGGAGAATAAAATGCATAGTTGCTTATTTCGTTATAGCACTCTGGTGGAATTCCAAATGATTTTGCCTCCTTTATCCATGTCACACCACTTGTCCTGACATTTTGCCCAATTGCCTCATCTCTTTCAAGTACAGCAACACTGAGGCCTTTTTTTGCAGCACTCCATGCTGCTGACAACCCTGCCGGGCCTCCTCCCACAACTAGTACATCATAATTGTAACTTTTAGCCATCTGTATCACTCAAATTTTTGTCATGCAACATTTTAAGCTGTGGTTTTGCCTTGGTTTTTCCAACCCAATCTTTTTACCTAGCGCACAAAAAAATATTCCATGTCAAAGGGTCTTGTTATAGTTTATACCGGAAAGGGAAAGGGAAAGACAACAGCAGCACTTGGGATGGCACTTCGCGCAATAGGATATGACCACAAGGTCTGCATGATACAGTTCATCAAGGGTTCTTGGCATTATGGAGAAATGACATCATCAAAGAGACTAGAGCCAGAGTTTGAGCTCACTGCAATAGGCAAGGGATTTGTTGGAATATTAGATGACAAGAGCCCAATTGAGGATCATAAAAAAGTGGCAGAGGAGGCACTCAAGGTTGCACGAGAAAAAATCAATTCAAAAAAATACAATATTGTAATACTAGATGAGATAAACTATGCAGTAAATCTAGGACTGGTAAATCTAAAAGATGTCTTGGAAATTATTTCAAGCAAACCAGATGATGTAAACTTGGTCCTTACAGGAAATCATGTCAAAGACGAAGTGATAGAAAAAGCAGATCTTGTTACTGAAATGAGGGAAATAAAACATCCATTCAAGTCTGGGATAAAAGCAAAAAAAGGAATTGACTTTTAGTCAGCAACAACATTAAATTATGTACAATAAATTTGAAGGCTATGACGACAACTGTCCAAGATTTTCCAGAAGTGGGAGAGATTGTTATTGCAACTGTAACAAGGATAGTAGATCAAGGAGCATATGTCGGTCTTGATGAGTTCAACAACATCCAAGGGTTCTTGCATGTCTCAGAAATTGCTACCGGTTGGATAAGAAATGTAGGCAAGTTTCTCAAGGCAGGAGAGAAAAAAGTTCTACTTGTAAAACGTGTAGACCCAAGACGTTCTGAAATAGACTTGTCATTAAAACAAGTATCATCTGATCAAAAAAAGAAGAAACTTTTAGAGATAAAACGCGGCGAAAAAGAAGAAGCCCTCATTGAAAACCTGAAATCTCGTGTAACCTTGTCCGCATCCGAGATGACAAAATTAGAAAATGTCCTAGTGGACAAGTTTGGTTCTGTATATGATGCATTTTCAGAAGTTTCAGCAAAAGGAATAACCATTTTAGATAATCTCAGCATTCCACCCAAGGCATTGACTGTAATTGCAGAACTTGGTGCAAAGATTCAGGTTCCACATGTGGAAATACGAGGAATCTTTGAGCTTACATGTACCAAGTCAAACGGCATTGAAATAATCAAACAGGCATTAATTGATTCTACTGCAAACAAGCAAGAGATCTCAGTTACGTATATTGGCGCTCCCAAGTATCGCATTACTCTTACTGCACCAAACTTCAAGGAAGCAGAAAAGGAACTAAAACCAATTCTTTCCTCTGTCCAGGATGCCATAGAAAAGAAGGGAGGCACCTTCAAGTTTACAAGGGAAGAGTCAAAGAAGACAAGAGAAGGCTAGCAAATGCACTTTCAGATGAGAAAATGTACAGAATGTAAGAGATACACCCTAAAAGACCAGTGTCCCAAATGCGGACATCAGACTGTTACTGTACATCCAGGAAAATATTCTCCAGATGACAAGTATGCAAGATATCGTATTTCAGACAGATACAAGTAGATTAATTTTATTTTGTAGAGTTTGATGACTCTATACTAATTTTTGACACACGTGCAGAATCAGCATCTACTGGTTGGTTATTGTCAGTAGTTGTTTTCAGTGCTGCAATTTGGTCAACAACATCTTGGCCAGATATGACTTGACCAAATATAGTATACTGACCATTTAGCCATGGAGCATCGCCAAGTGTGATAAAGAACTGGGAACTTCCACTGTTTGGATCTCCCCCTCGTGCCATACCTACGATGCCTTTAGTGAAATTCATACTGTTGGTAAATTCTGGAGGAATTGTATATCCTGCATCTCCAAGTCCCCAGGTGCTTCTGTCACCTTTTATTGTATTTGGATCACCGCCCTGTATTACAAATCCCGGCATTATTCTATGAAATACAGTTCCATCATAGAAACCAGAGTTTGCAAGCTTGACAAAGTTTGCCGCAGTCTTTGGTGCAATGTTATCAAATAATTGGAATTTTATCTCGCCGAATTTTGTATCAATTACTGCAATGTTTCCACCAGTACCGGTAGTGGTTACAGGTTTTATCGTAGTGGAATTATTTCCTTGCAATGTACTTGAGCTATTTGCTTGTGGTGTAGATGTTCCTGATTGGGGCTTGTAATCTGGATTAACTTGGTAAATCAATACACCTGAAAAGACACCCGAGTCTTTTCTATCCAAGCTTGGAGATGAGTACACTAGACGTAGTGGTCCAGTTCCATTTGCTGGATACTTGATTGTCTTTGAGTAAATTGCAGTGTATCCTGTAGTATAGGTAGGTGATTCGTTGTGAGTGTTTGGATCATAGTATGTTACTGGAGCAAACGGGAACATTTGGCCAAGCAAAGTATTTTGCCAGAAATAGTCAGTTGGTGTAAAGTCATCATCTTGTAGATATTTAGTTGAATCAAGGCCACCTATTTTCATGAACCACTGTTTCTTGCTCTCGTCTCCTCCACCTCCAAGTATGTAGAGGTCTTGATTGCTTGAGGTAAACTTTTGGCCTACAACGTAAACTAGGACATAGTTTGCCCCTGCCTTGTTTAGCATATTCCATGCTTGGTCAGGAGAACTCATGAGAATTCTTGCAATATTGGCAATGACATTTGTATCAACTGTAGCATTGTCAGCAAGTGTTGTTCTTCCACCCAAGGTCTGTATCCAGTATCCATAGTCCCACCAAGATGCAACTACGGAATTTGTAGGAGTGTTATTTTTAAGCCAGTTCATGGCATCAGGCCAGTCATCAGTAGCAATTGCAAAGTTTGATCCTCCGTTTAGAATTGTAGGAGGAGATTTTGTTATTGCAATCCAGTTTGCGTTGGCAGGATACAAAGCTGGAACAACTAGTAATGCTACAACGACTGCAACAAATGCTATCTTTGGAACTCTTCCAAGTATATCGATTGTCTTCTTTGTTGGAGTTTCTTTTCTGCCTCCTTTCTTTGATGTTTCTATAACTTGGACTGGTTTTTTGTCATCTCGTTTGAAAATCTCTGCTACAAGTACTGAAAGACCTATTGATGAAAGTATGATTACAGAAGTTGCAGTAAGTAATTCTAATCTAGAGAAGGTCGAGCCAGCATATGCTCCAGCAATACCAATTATCAATGCAAATATAATCATCTCATTTCTAAGCGAAAATCTTGATGCATCTGAATCTCCATTCTTTTTCCTAAATACAAGCCAGATTCCAAGACCTGCAAAAATCATCAGTACCGAGAAATAGCTAAAGTTTTGTGCAAGTGTTGGTGTAGCATGCTCTGCAA
This sequence comes from uncultured Nitrososphaerota archaeon, assembly GCA_963716995.1. GTDB lineage: Archaea > Thermoproteota > Nitrososphaeria > Nitrososphaerales > Nitrosopumilaceae > Nitrosotalea. The sequence goes on along the minus strand of CAVQVB010000005.1, from coordinate 85,080 downwards.
CAGAGTCAACCAATGGATCTTCTGAAGTCAAAAATGGATTCATTGCATTAAGGTAACGGAAGCTTACAGAACCAAAGGAGGTTTCAGCCAAGACTGCACCACCTATTATTAACAATGCAACCATGACAAGCAGGCCGTTGCGTAAACGATGTTGTTCTTTGCTATATTTTTGAACGAAAATTATTATGACAAGCAGTATTGTAGGACCAATCATTGCCAGTCCCCTTGCACCAAACACAAAGGATGGTCCTGGTCTTGCAAACAGTCCTCCAGATATTACCATGGTTACTGCTACAAACAATGGAATTGCCCAGAGAAGGAAATTGTGATCTTTTCGTAGGAAAGGTAAGGCAATAAAGAACAGGCCAAGTGGAAGCAAGAAGAATTCTATTCCACCCCAAGATGCAAAGCCTATTGCAAGAAAGAATCCACCACCTACCAATTTTGATATGGCAATTTTCTTGTTCTCTGATTTTATCGCACTAAGAAACAGGTAAACTCCCAACAACCCATAAAACAGACCAAGAGGTTCAGACTTGAACCAGCCAATTGTTCCCCTGACTATGATTGGCGGAGACAAGGCAAAGAATAGTGATGCAAAGAGTCCCGCACTAGTACCAGCCAAAACTCGTACTAGAGCAAATATTACTATTGCAGTCATTGAACCAAAGACTACAGGGAAAATTATGGTAAAGTCATAAAGACTCATTCCACCGCCAAATATTTTGTACAAGACTGCATCTGTTATATGCAATGGAACTTGTGAAGTGGAAAAAACATCTCGTCCAGTTGGATACCAACTCATGGTATCATGCCAATGAATGTATGCGTTTAGTCCATTGTCAAGCAAGTATTGTGTTGCACGATAATTAAAGAACGGATCAAACTCGTTTAGTTGAAAACCATAATCAGCAGCCTGGGATCTAACCATTGCAGAAATAGAAAACGAAATTGCAAGAATTCCAATTACAAGAAGATGCCTCAAGTGGAAATCAAATTTTTTCACTCTGAACAGTTTGGCATCTTGGATCAAGTTAATTTTTGGGTGAATGCATTCTGTTTATAAATCCATGGCGAAAAGATCGGAAATTATTCGGAATAAACAACAGACTGGAGCATGAATTGTAAAGTTACGCCTGCAAAGATCTCAATGAAGTAACTATATTGCTATACATTGTAGTAAGATCTTATTCTTTTGTAACAATTTGAACATCACATGATTTTACCAGTTGTTTAAAATCATGAGCATCTTTTTCGCTGCCAACAATTGTTCCATAATGCATCGGGATTGCAATCTTTGGTTTTATCATCTCTATTGCTTTTGCTGCCTCTTGCGCTGTCATCACATATGTCCCACTAACAGGTACAAGAGCAATGTCAGGTCTGAGATCAGACATTTCTGGAATCATGTCAGTGTCACCTGCATGGTATATCGTAACACCATTCAATGATACCATAAAGCCTATTTTTCCATCTTCTTTTGGATGGAATGGTTTTTTGGTGTCAGGATTTATCTTGTCCAAATTATATGCAGGAATTGCCTTGATGGTAACTCCATTCACAGTTTTTTCTTGTCCTGGAGAGATGCCAATTTTTTCCTTAAAGGGGAACCCCTTCAACATGTCAATGCACTCATTTGCAGCAATGATGATAGTATCCCCCGTTGAGACATTTTTGATACCATCAATGTTGCAGTGATCATAGTGATTGTGTGATATTAAAATCAAGTCAGCTTTTTCGTGTTTTGTTATTTTAAATGGATCAATGATTATCTTGACATTTCCAGCAAGCAGAAAAGAATCATGGCCAAGCCATTGTATCTTGATTCCGTTGTATTCAAACATGATTCCAGTTTTCGTTTTGCCAAAATTAAAGCTTACTTGGCTCAAGAACAATCTTGTCACTTGAAATAGAAAGAACCGAGCCACCACTTTGTTTTATTCTAGACTTGAGCACAGAATCAATTGTAGCAACTATGCCACCATTTTCCTTTACATAAGATACTAGAGCATCATCAACAGTTTTTCCTGAAATTGTAATCGTTGGAAAATTTTTAATAATTTTTAATGCATTCTGGGCAGAGCTTTTTTTTATCATCAAGTGCTAGTCTTTCCAGTTCTTTTACAACCATGTTTGGCACAACATATTCCAAAGCTCCAATTTCTGTCTCCACATTTGAGATATTTTTTATCCTCGTAGAGGCAACAAGTACAAGAAAACTAGAATCGCAAATTACCTTAACCACTTGATACACCAGCACCAATCAGTCGCCATCTTTCAGATATTCTTCGACTTATTGCCACCTTGCTGTTCTCAAAGATGCATACAGGTCTCTTGAATTGTAGTTCAACTGTCTTTCCTCTCACACTTGTTACTTTGGATAACAATGGTGCAGTACCAAGACTTAGTCTCAAGGATTCACCTGTCTGGATTGCAGAAACCTTGATCTCTTCACCAGAGCCAACTGCAGTATCAAACAAATTTACCTCAATTTTTGCATTGTAAGAATTTTCTGGCAGAGTACCTGGTTTTCCTATCACAGAGCCAATCAATGAATCACTTCGAGTCATTGTAGGATCAAGTTTGGTTGCAAGTGCAATCAATCCACCAGCCTTTACTTCCTTTACTATGCCTGCACCAGTTCCAAGAGATGCAATCTCTGTAAAGATTGATTCGTATTTTCCAGTCTTTTCATTTGCAAGACCTGGCTTTATCTCAATTTCATCCCCTACCTTGAATATTCCTTGAATGATACTTCCTCCAATAACTCCGCCTTTGATGTCTTTAATCTTGGTTCCAGGCTTGTTGATATCAAATGATCTCAACACATGCATTACAGTGTCTTTTTTATCATCACGTTCAGGAGTAGGTATTGCATCTTCAATGGCACCAATTAATGCATCAATGTTTAGTTTTGATTGTGCAGAGATTGGAATGATTGGGGCCTTGGCAGCACTTGTCCCCTTGACAAATTTTGTAATGTCTGCATAGTTTTCCATGGCTTGTTCATATGATATCAAGTCGACTTTATTTTGAACGATAACAACTTGCTTTATCCCAAGTGTCTGCAATGCAAGTAGGTGTTCCTTTGTCTGTGGTTGCGGAACTTTTTCATTTGCTGCAACCAAGAGCATTGCACCATCTATCAAGGCAGATCCAGACAACATGTTTGCCATCAGGCTTTCGTGTCCAGGGCTGTCAACAAAACTTACAACACGTGAAAGTTCACTTTCCTTTCCACAGTTGTTACATTTTGGTGTTACAGAATAACCAAGTGGAACTTCACAGCTCTTACACTTGTAAAATGCAGCATCAGCATATCCAACTTTAATTGTAATTCCTCGTTTGAGTTCTTCACTATGTGCGCTGGTCCATACACCAGTCAAGGCTTGGATGAGAGTAGTCTTTCCGTGATCAACATGACCTGCAGTTCCAATGTTTACACATGGTTGGTATCCATATTTTTTTACATACCAATCGGGAAGAGTTTCTTTCCAGTGCACGTACAAATATACAAAAAGCGAATATGTTAACCTATGCCTTTTTCTCGGCAGTTTCTTCAGCTGGTTTTTCTTCTATCTTGAGCTCACCATCAAAAGAACAGTTTAGCTGATAGACTTCTTCTGTTACAGTACCGCCTCTTACAAGTTTGCGAATTCGCTGTCCGTTTTCAGCATCACGCAATCCGACACCCTTTGATAATAAAATGTATTTTCTTGCACCGCCATGAATATCTCCTCTTAGTGGAACTCCTGACTTGTCACTGCCACCAGTTATCTTTAGCTTGCCTGCTTCTCCTATCAATGCAGCATCAAGTTCAACACCTACTGTTACACCCAAAAATGGTCCTGCTTCTTTTTCCTTTACCTCTTTGGTGATGGTTCTTCCTTTTTTATCAGATATGTTTAGCTTGAATGTAGCCAAGTAGTAAAAAAAATCTTTAAACTATTAATTAATCTTTGTACCTAAATCTTTTAAAAATGCAAATGCGTTTGTTATATCATTGAATGAATCAATCAAGTGTCCCCGTTGTGACAAAATAATGGTTTCAATGCAAGCCTGTCACATGATATGCACAAATTGTGGGGCACACTTGGATTGCTCAGACAAGGGTTCGTTTTGGTAACTTAACCAGTCCTATCAAACTGGAAATTTTCTGCCATGTCTCCAACCTTTTGTCTCATCAAAACAAGATAGTCATCATATTTTGCCTCAAACCCACAGTGTGGACATTTGACACTTGTTATCTCGTCATCAAGTATTGCAACCTTGTCACATTCTGGACATTTTGCATCCATGGATTAATTTGCCAACCAAACTATATAATGTTAGACACCAAATTTCGTTCAAGCGGAGTTAGTCCAGCCTGGTAGGACGTCAGCTTCCCAAGCTGAAGGTCGCGGGTTCAATTCCCGCACTCCGCACTCATTTGTTTCCAATAATTTTCACAATATTTTCAAATTCATTTTCATCAAGGGATGGCCTTTTTGAAAACATGCTATGAACAGGACCTGCACCATCAGATGTATTTCGAGGTATAAGATGTACATGCACATGTGGTACCTCTTGCCCACTTTCTTTTCCATTATGGATTGCAATCAATACCGATGAAGAGATAGATTCAAGTTTTCCAGCCATCACCTGTACTGCTTCAAAGAGACTCTTGTTGTCTTGCTCGTTCATCTGCTGGACCTTTTCATAGTGATTCTTTGGAATCACCAGAGTGTGTCCTCGTACAAGTGGAAAGGCATCAAGAAAAGCAAGAGAGTTTTCTGTTTCATATAGCTTTTTTGCAGGAATTGTTCCATTTACGATATTGCAAAAAATGCATGCCATGTATCCTTGATTGTAAAACGAATGTTAAATCTTTTGTGAAGAGATCACAGTTCCGATATTGCCTGTTCAATTCCAGCCCTGTCACGTGCTTCAGGCATCTGTTCTAGATATTTTTCAAAGTCTTGTTTTGCAGCACCAAGTTTTTTTTGTTCATATCGTACCAGTCCACGATTTTTGTAAATTGGAGCAAATCTTGTCGAGTCAATATCTAGTGCAAGGGTATAGTATTTTTCTGCATTGGAATAGTCCTTTGTCTTGAGATAATAATTTCCAAGCCCCCTGTATGCAAGATAATATTTTGAGTGGATTGCTATGGTTTTGTTATAATATGATACTGATTCGCTAGAGTTTTGGTCGTTTAGTATTCCTGCCAAGAGACACATTGCAGTAGAGTTTGACTTGTTAATCTCAAGGGCTTGTCTTAGTGTATCCATTGCCTCACTAATTTTTCCCTGCAGTCGTAGTTTTTCTCCGTCAAAACACAGCCTGTTTGATTTTACCTTTTTTTCATCAAATGTATTGATGTCTGGCAGTATGTCTTGTGGAACAAGCAAGATCATCAGCCTGTCATCTTCTTGCCACTGTTCATCAAATATCTTCTCAGGTATTGCCCCAATCTTTTCAGGCTCTGGTATATAGTGAAAGATTGTCTTTTCTGTCTCGTCATATCCCACAATCAGTGATGCATGCTGTACCACGTCCTTTACCCCAGGCAAGATAACAATTGGTGGAACTCCAATGTCAATCATTTTTTTGAGTTCTTTTAGACTGGAATTTACTATTATACCACTCAGACCATGTCGTTCTGCAAGCTCAACTCCCTCGATGAGTATGCTTCCTTTCATGTTTTGATATTTTTTTGCAATCTCTGCAGCTTCTTTTAGCGGCAAGTCGATTCCCCAGTATTTTGATACGGCACTTACAACAAGTGGCAGACAAATGTTTTCTTCTTGTACAAGTGGTATCTCTAGTGTATGGGTCGAGTCCATCAAGGAGTCAATAATTTATGTAATATTAATACCATTAATGGAAGAAAATTTTTCCAGGATAGATCTTCCGTCTGCACTCATCTCTGGATGAAATTGTGTCCCAAAAATATTTTTGTCCCCATATCGAAATATCTCAAACTTGCAATCATCAGATGATGCTATCTGGATAAAGGGAGAACCAAGTTTTGATATCATGTAAGAGTGGCTTTCAAAGGCATCAATCTTTCCAGTTACAAGAGGATTATCCTCCATGATTTCCACCTTGTGTAATCCATGACGAGAAGATGTCATTTTTTTTATTGTCCCTCCCAGAGTTAGTGCAAGAATTTCTGCACCATAACAAATACCAAGCAATGGCTTGTTTGCATCTAGCGAATGTTTGACCAGTCTTGAGTTTATTGCATTCATTTGTGGATTATTTTTTCGTCTTCCCGATAATATAACAGACGAATATTTTTCTACATCAATCTGGGATACATCAGAAAATACGCGCGATTCAAACGGTACACCAAGATCTCGTATGCAGTCAAGTAGTGAGGAAGTGTAGACAGAGCCATTGTCTACAACTAGCAGCAAACTATCTTACACCTATTCGGATATAGTGCAGTTCCGGTACGCTGTTATCTACCGTTACAGCTCCGAGTTTTACCGTACCGTTTTCCTGCCAGAACAATATCTTACCACCGCTTGATGGTAAAAAGTTCTTCACAAATTCTGAGATGAGACTCTTTGTGTTGGCAAGGTCAGATTGTTGTACAAAGGATGTATTACCTTCCTCAAATGTAAGCGGGAACTGGATTCCAATTGGGGTCAGTATGGTTATCTTTTGATCATCAAGTATTGTCTTTATGGTAGACACCCTAGTTGATTCGTCTAGTTGCAGTGCAGCAGTAACAGTATCTGGTGCAACACCACTGACTTTTGCCAAGTAAGCAGCAAATGCCTCCTGTGGCGTATTTCCTAGGCCTACAAAGTATTCACCATCAAATGCAGCACCCACTGCTGCAATGGTTCCTAGTTGTGTTACCACACCACCAGAGCCTGCAGTATAAACAGGAATAAAGTAAACGTCTTGATCTCCTATCTTGTACAAGATATTATCTCCCACTCTAGGAGTTCGCAGTAAGGTCTGCAGCTGTGCAAAGTCTGATTCTCTTGATAACGCTTCGCGTACTGCAGTAGGTCCTAAAAGTTTTGTCTTTGAATCAAGCGGAACTTGATAGAATTGCATCTTGCCAAGGTTTGGAACATCGTTTTGTACAATCATGTATCCTGCCAAGTTTCTTCCTTGAGAGCCTCGCAGTTCAAGTGAGAGTATGCCGACATACGTAGGCTTGTCAAATCCAGGTGGTTTCTCTTCCACATAATAAGTTCCAAGGCCGTCTGGGACTTCATAGAAATCTTTTGCCTGGATGAATGTCGAAGTATCTGTTACATGGTAAATGTTGAACATCTCAACTTTCCAGTTAAAGAGAGCTTCTGGATATCGAAGTTGTTTTCCAAGCCATGCTGGCATGTCAATGAACTGGTCGTGATATTGATTTGCAAACATGTCTGTGAAAAAGTCATCACCTGTTTTTATCAAGGTCACATTACCATTGTAAATGTCAACTAGTCCATATCCTACCAATCGCAAGTATGGATTGCTAAATGACCATGGAACGTTACTAGTATCAAAGCCTACAACCAAAGGTACAAGCCAGTATGTCTTTTGTCCATCACTTACAGGAAGAATGTCTAGTTGCTTTCCAAGCAAGTCATACTGGAAGTATGGATAGAGCAGCTGCATTCTGTCATGTACATCCCTGTATCTGAGTATGTGTATTGGTTCCGTTGGATATGACAAGAAAAAGTTTGGCTCAAAGAGTTGGCTTATTGGAGGCTTGACATCAATTCCTCCAGTTCCATTGTATGTAGCATTGTTTAGCTCAGCAGTAGTTTGCCTGTTCTGTGGATAGGCAGCCCATGTTTCTGAGAACAGACCACCTTCTCCATAGTAAATCATTCTCTGCTTGAAGAACTGGTTACTGTCAACAATTGTTCCATTTTGTGCATTAAGTGTAAGAAAACCATTGTCAACGTGAGTATAGACAAGGTGTTGGTTATACCACTCGTTTTCCTGTGTAACTGAATCTGGAAGTATTGGTTTCATAGATGCAGTCCAGTATAGTGTATCATTGAATCTTAGAATATCGTTATTTTCAAAATCTACATACGGTATGAGGCCAATCTCAGGCTTTAGTTTTGCAAATGCTGCATCCCAATCCCATACTCGGACCTTGTTTAGCAGATCGTTATTTTGTGCAACATAGTTTGGAATGTCGCCTGCTGCAACAGAGTTCAGCTTTATGTCAGTTGGTACTATTGATATCTGGTCTAATTGTCCAAGGTATCTGTTTACACCAATCTGTTCTGCCTTGTATGGACCAAGAAATTCTATCTTTCTTGCATCTGCAATGCTGTTGTTTACCATCATTATGGAACCAGCAACTAGAGCAATGATTACCAAAACAAGTACGCGAATGTAGATGTCACGCTTTGACGGAAGTATGATTACCCTAGACTTGAACTTGTCAATGAAATAAAATGCAATAAGAGCAAATCCTGCAGCTAGTGTACCACCTATGGCATATCGTGTATTGTAATCAATTTGGTTTGTAAAGAACATGTTAACGCCAGCCCAGATGACTCCAATTCCAAGTATTGCCTCAACTGTAGAAATATAATCAAGAATCTTTGGTTTTCCCTTTGCTGCATCTTGTAGATATCTAGTGACCAGACCTACGATATTATGTAATCCCACATAGAGTACAAGTCGGAGACTGATTACACCAATTATTGCAGGAACAAGAATTGTCAATGATGGAATCATTGGCACTACATGTGTTGCAGCGTAAGATGGATCAGTTGGTGGTGTGACAAATGGAAGTGAGAATATTTGCCATATGCTGTTAACACCCAAGCTGTGTCCATCAATCAGGTAGGCAAGTGCAAACCCAAACATTAGATTTGTAAAGAATGCACCAAAAAGCACAACTTTGGTTATTTGCCAGATGATAAAGTTTGGAACATTTAATTTGTAATCTTTGAAACTTGGAACTGTTTCTGTTACGGAATAATTATTTCCCCTCTTGAAAAATGTCAGGATGACATTGAGTGCATACCATGACATTGATGATCGATTTTTGACGTTTACTCGAATCAGAGCAATAGATGCCAAAACCACTGCAGAGAGCAATGAAAAGTAAAGTGGCTTTGTAAATAACGTACCAAACTCTAGCGAGTTCATGTACATGACTACTGCCTGATTGCTTGTCAGGACAAAAATTACAATAGCAATTAGAGCAACGATGCCAAATTTGACATATTTACTAGCATCACGCGGCGGTGGGCTGGATTGAGTCGATGAATTATACAAGATCAGGCTACCTTCCTTTGTGTCAAACTAGTGTCTACCTAGTTTCTTTCGCAAAATACCATTAATAAGTCAAAAGCATGAGTTTTTCAGATTGCATTTCCTAATCCCTTGCATAACATGTAAACTGCAGCGTACTTTGGCAAAGAAACAATTTCATTCTTGTATGGACCAAACTTCTTGTTTTTTAGTCTGATTTGTAATGGACAATCTGCCATTATTTGTACATCATCATTTCCAAGTAGACATGCTTCCAAAAATGGATCAAAAGAATCCAAGGTTGAGCACATTGAATTTTTACAAGACCACTCTTGCTGTTAATTGATCCCTCTAGTCGAAATATTCTATGAATGTCCATGGTTACCTTTGGGTCAACTCGTACTCCCATAGTTTTTTTTATTTCTTCTAGTTGTACCTGAAATGCAGAATAGCCACTTGCAATTATCTCTCGTGTAATTTTTGGCACCTTTGACTTTGACGAAAATAGTTTACGTGCGACTCTTCCTCGCCATCCTTTTTCATCAAAAGTAGGAAGCAATGACTTGGAATTGTCTTGTCGCTTTATTCCAAATGATTCAGGTATTGCACCGTTGAACATGATATAGTCTACCAAGTCTGCCCTTTCCTGAGAACCCAATGGTTCGTAATCAGAATTGGTTACACGTACATGAAACCCCTCATTTCCAGAAAAATATGTCTCGATCTGTTCTTTTTTCACATTGAGATCAGTTGTAAGTATATCAACAAGTTTTACAACCTCTTTTTTAGATTCTGATATACAATTCTTGCAACCCACAGATGCAGTCTCAAATTTTCCAGAACCACATTTTGTACACTGGGACTGCAATTCAGTTACAGAGATACCGCAAGAGCTGCACTTGAAGATGGTGTGATCTTTTCTGCATGGAAGGGCCAAGTCCTTTGCATCAATGTCAAAGATCAAGTCAGCTCCTTTCCAATCTTTTTCTGACATGGGAAGGTTTGGAAATGAGTAGTATGCATTGGAACAGTACACATCAGATGGAACCTCTTTCATCAACATGAGATGGAGTTCCTTGTCGTTTTTTACAACAAGGTGCCTAGTCATTCCAGAATTGAATTTTTGATATCCAAATTCTCTTTCTGTGGCTTTTTGCGGAACATGTATCAGATCAAAGCGGTTAAAGTAATATTCCTTGAATGCACTTTCTATCAGCAAAGCATTTTTTTCATTCATGGACTCTTCCTCTTTTTGCCAAACTGTACGGGATTTATTATTCCATCACAGTCAGGGATGGCAAAGCAGAGACTCTCACTTCGTAGTTTTTCACATGACGGACATTGGTATTTTGTTCCACCCCCAGATGAGCCAGAGATGTGATCTAGTTGGTATCGCGTAGTTCTTTCGTTGTAATCAGGTGCATTTTTGAATAAAGGTGCAATTTGATCAACTGTCTGGCCCTTTGAGAGAAGATATGTTGCAAGCAGAAATCTTCCAGAGTGCGGTAGGTTCTCTCCCTTTTCTAAAACTTCAATTCCGTGTTTTACACATGGAGGATATTCTGAGGAGACATAGGTTGTGTCAGAAAACTTTTTGGCAAGTGACACCAGATCTTCTACCCTTTGCCTAAAGCTTGAAGGTATAGAATCAACGTTGACTGATTGGATTCTTGAATTAATGTATTCACCAAGTTCAGCGCGTATCAGTCTGACTGTTTCATGTGCACTCAGATAGACAAGACCATTTGTGACTCGTCTATTTACCAACTTCCATTCCTTTTCATGAAAATGAATTGCTCGATGTAGATAATCAGGAACTTTGATCACAAAATCTTCATTGTCAATTGATACATTTACTGCAAAGAGATCCTGGATTATCTTCAATGGAAGTTCTAGATTTTTTTTGTCTCTGCTTACCCAGAGATCCTGTTGCAGATACCTTTCAGCTCTTCTTGATTCTGCAAGAGAAAATCTTCGAATAAGAGTTGCCATGCCTGCAGATTTTAGTAAAATTATTGCCACTATGAAAGAAAGTAACTCAGAATCATTGTCAAGTGTATCAAGATCAGATCCATAGATCTGTCCAGACGAGGCAACTACAATTCTTCCATATGCCTTTTCAACAATGTGGTTGCCAGTCGGGGTGTCCCAGCTGTTCAAGACTCAGTCCAGTGTTTCTAAGATATTCACCAGCTTCTGTGAGAAAAGGATATTTTGCCAAATCCTTTACTCCAATCTTTAACATGTTTTCCTTGCTCTTGCTAACCTTAAAAATTTGATTATATTATATTTTCATGGTAAAACTAGTTTGGATTATTTTCCCGCGAGTTTAAATTATGCCCGAATAAATTAGTGGCATGCAGGTTGGATTACATGTATCCATTGCAGGTTCCATAGACAAGGCAGTTGATAACGCTGTAGCAACAGGATGCTCGGCATTTCAGATTTTTACCCGCAACCCAAGAGGATGGGCTGCAAAACCATTAACAAGTAACGATGCAACAAGTTTCAAAGAAAAACTTGCCAAGACCAAGATTGACAGATTTGCAACTGTAGCCCACATGCCATACTTGCCAAATCTTTCATCCCCAGAAGAGGACCCATTTGTAAGATCACTTGGTTCCCTAATAGATGAGGGAAAAAGATGCAGCAAGTTAGGAATTCCATATCTTGTTGCACATTTGGGAAGCCACAAGGGTGAAGGGGACAAGAAAGGAATCGAGATGCTAGTTAGGGCATTTACAAAGGCTGCAAAAGATACCCCAGATGATGTTACAATTCTTTTAGAAAATACTGCAGGACAAAAAAATAGTGTTGGCTCTGACCTTGACCAGCTTGCATCAATTTTGTCCCAGCTAAAACCTGCCAAGAGATTTGGCATTTGTTTTGATACATGTCATGGTTTTGCATCTGGCTATGACATGAGTACAGAAAAAGGTGCAGCTGCAACACTTGACAAACTAAATGATGCAATAGGCTTTGAGAATCTAAAAATTTTACACCTCAATGACTCCAAGGGAGAACTTGGAAGTAACCTAGACAGACATGAGCACATTGGACTAGGGCATATCGGAGAAAAGGGATTAGGACATATCATAAAAACAATAAACCGTAAAAAAATTCCAATAATTTTAGAGACACCCATTGATGAGAGACGCGATGATGTTGGAAACTTGAACAAGGCAAAAGAGTTGGCATAAGTTGATGATACCATGAATTATGAACAAATAATACAACTTGCATTGGAGCGCGGATTTTATTTTCCAAGCTGTGAAATTTACTCTGATGCCCACGCAGGATTTTGGGAGTATGGACCATCTGGTGTCAGCCTAAAAAACAAGTTCATCGAATTGTGGAGAAGAGAACTAGTAAGAAGAGACAGGATGTGGGAGATTGACGGCTCACAGATTATGTCAGAGAATGTTTTTGTTGCATCAGGCCACTTGGCAAGTTTTGCAGATCCAATTGCAACATGTACAAAATGCAAATCAATCTTTAGGGCAGATAAAATGATAGAAGAGATCACAGGAATTACAGTTCCAGAGAGTGCAGATTTAACAGAGTTTGACAAAGTTATAGAAGAAAAAAAGATCGTATGCCCAAAATGCAAGGGAAGTTTTGATGGTATTAAAAAATTCAACATGATGTTCAAGGTTGGAATAGGAGCTCAAGGAGAATCAGCATATCTTAGACCAGAGACATGTCAATCCATCTTTGTTGACTTTCCAAGGCTGTTCAAGACAATGCGAGGCAAGTTACCAATTGGTGTTGCCCAGATAGGAAAAAGTTTTAGAAATGAGATCTCTCCAAGACAGAGTCTTCTTAGATTAAGAGAATTTTACCAGGCAGAAGTTGAAGTCTTTTGCAATCCAGCCAAGCTAGATGATCTACCAAAGTTTGCCGAGGTAGAAAATACCCAGATAAGAATAATGATTGACGATACAATAAAGAGCATGACGTGCAAGGAGGCACTGGACACAGGCCTAGTTCCAAACAAGCTTGTGGCGTATTACCTTGGATTGCTTGTAGAGTTTTACCAAAAGACAGGAATTGATGTATCAAAAAGCAGGTTTAGAAAACTAGGAGAAAAAGAAAAGGCATTCTATGCAACAGTTGCATTTGACTTTGAAGTTGAGACCAACACAGGCTGGCTTGAGCTTGTTGCATGCAATTACAGATCGGATTATGATTTGAAAAGTCACAGTACTACAAGCAAAGAAAAATTCGAAGTAATGGACGATGAAACAAAGGTCTTGCCACATGTATTTGAAATATCAATGGGAATAGACCGAAGTCTCTACACCATGATAGAGCATAGACTACGAGAAGACAAGGAAAATGACAGGGTTGTGCTTTCCTTGGAACCATACTTGTCTCCAGTCCATGTAGGGATATTATCACTTGTAAAAAAAGACGGATTGGCAGAAAAGACTGATGAGATTTACATCATGCTACGAAAAAAGTATGATGCATTTTTGGACCACTCTGGTGCAATAGGAAGAAGATATAGAAGATTAGATGAAGTCGGTGCACCATTTGCAGTTACAATTGATCACCAGACATTAGAAGATGATACCGTTACAATACGAAACCGAGACTCGATGAGCCAAGAAAGAATAAAGATTTCAGAGCTTGACTCTCACCTTGCAAAGGCTACAGCATTTCCCTAAATAATATCATAAAATTAATTATTGTCAATCAGATACAAATGGTAGATTTATTGCTCTGTACTTTACCTTGAGGAATACGTCATCCATGGCATGAGCATTTGGTAGAAGACCATTTGTAGAATCAATTTCTACTTTCCAGTTGCCACTCATTGAATCAACAGATGTTATAGAGAATCTTTCAAGTACATCGTTAGATCCGGAATATCGTACTCTGTACACTTGGTCTCCAATTGTAACTGTCTTAAAGTTGCCAGCAAGTCCCAATGTTGATTTTGTAACAAGACAATTATCATCTGCTCCTATTACACATGTACCATCAGATGTAGTTACCTTGAATCGCATTGTACCATCATTCTTAAATGATGAGTAAAGTGTGGATGCCTTTGCAATGGTATTGTTTCCTATGGAAATATCAACAACATTTGCAAGTTTGGATATTGGTAGATTCATTGTTCCAGGGAATGCATCAACATATGCTGATGTGGTATCAATTGATTTTCCAAATACCTCTGCCCTTGCTTGTATCTGATATGGTGATACATTGTTAACTGATGGAGTATTCCATTCTAGGTTTACTATATTCTGTCCAGTAGCAAATACTTGTGATGGTGAAACATATGTCACAGTTCCATTGATTAGCAATACAATACGTCCATAGACTGGTCCAGTAGAGTTGTTATCATAATATGCAGTAGGATGAGCTACAGTACCTCCTATTCTTGAAGTCTTGATATCAAGTTCTATGTTACCAATAACTGGATAGTTTGGCTCTACTCCAATAGAATAGCTATCAGAGTCAGTTGTCTTTCCTGCAGTATTATGAGCACTAATCCAGTAAGTAAGAGCAGGAGACACTATTGCATCCTGTGGGATAGTTCCAGATACAAGATATGTAGAGTTTGATATTGGGATAGGGGTAACATCCATCTTTATTGTACCATAACTGGTTACAGGATCTCCTGCTTTGACAAATCTAAGTTCTACATCATCAGGTACAGTCTTGCTATCCACAATTGCAGATACAGTCATTGATTGTGAATTAACAGTATGATTATCTTCAGATGATGAAATCTTTGTTCCATTGTCTAGCTGGAACTTGACATCAAATATTCTAGGTGCATTGGTATCAATTTCTACTGGTGTTACTACCTGCTCTTGTTCAAATGATTCTTCACCCTGGCAGCTTGTTATGTCAATGGTCTTTCCTACAGAATTGACATCATTTCCTATTGCCTGCAAGGCTTGCACTTCAAATGTAGTTTCTTTAGGAATCTATTGGGGCTTCATAGACTAGTTTCTGGATTGTGGCATTTTCATTCTCTGCTGCAAATGGCTGTTCTTTTGCAGGCATGTGCCTGGACTATACCAGTTAGTGATGTTCTCAACACTACGCTTGGGCTGCTATCAGAATAGGCAACTAGTATCTTTACGGTATTATTTGTGTTGCATGTATCATAGGAAACATCAAGTATTTTTAGATCTGACAAGATTCCACCCTGTCCTACTGCAGATTCACCAAGTCCTGATAAGCTAAAACCTGGACCAACATTGACAGATCCTCCACCACCGCCACCTGATGAAAATCCTGTAGATGTTCCTGTAGATCGTAGATGAAGAACTTGAACTCCATGTTGCAAATCCTGTAAAGTGCTTTGTCCACACTACCAAGTCAGAGCCTTCATTAATCTTACAGTCTCCTCCGGCTGGCAAGTTGTTGTTTGTTGTCTGTGTGTTATCAGTACATGTTGATGTAATCTCTGTGATTGTAGATGGAGAATAGTAGAAACCTACATGTGTATTTGCTTGTCCTGGAAATATCATTTGTACTGCATTGTTAAATGTCAACGGAGTAGTACCAGCACCTACTTCGATTACAGTGTTTACTGTGTTTGTCTGTCCTGCCTGTGTTGGAATGGTTACAGAGGAATCAGTTTGTATTGTAGGTAAGGTAAGCACACCATTCCATGATGTTCCGGTTATGGCAGTATTGGCCGGAATTTTTATTTGAGTTACAGGATTAGAATTACCATTAGTATATTTTGTAATGGTAAGAGGAGTAGAAGCTTGGACTGTTACAGCGTTACCACTTGTTGTAGATATTGAAGAATAGTTGATAGATGGAGTAGTTACACTAGATGGAATTGTAATAGTGGTAAGAGCAGCATTGCTTGATTTTATAACTAATTGTGATGTAGCTTGATTGACTGTAATTGATTTCTGTGCATTCTCAACTAGTACTTGATTCGAGCCAAGGTTAGCTGTTGCAGTAGATGAATCAGTGAAGCCAAATGATTCTTGTAATGATAGTGAATTCTGTTTTGTTAATTGATCTGATACAGAAAGCAATTCTGAAAGTGACTTGACTAAAGATTGTGAACTGATTGTACTGTCAGATAATCCTAGACTATCTGTAAGTGATATAGTATGTGACTTGGATACTGTACCGTCAGATAGTGATAGAGGTTCTGAGAGTGGTATAATTTGGGATTCTTGTGAATTTACTGTACCGTCAGATAGTGATAGAGGTTCTGAGAGTGATTTTGTGATTGAGTTGGATACTGTACCGTCAGATAGTGATAGAGGTTCTGAGAGTAATTTTGTGATTGAGTTGGATACTGTACCGTCAGATAGTGATAGAGGTTCTGAGAGTAATTTTGTGATTGAGTTGGATACTGTACCGTCAGATAGTGATAGAGGTTCTGAGAGTGGTATAATTTGGGATTCTTGTGAATTTACTGTACCGTCAGATAGTGATAGAGGTTCTGAGAGTAATTTTGTGATTGAGTTGGATACTGTACCGTCAGATAGTGATAGAGGTTCTGAGAGTGATTTTGTGATTGAGTTGGATACTGTACCGTCAGATAGTGATAGAGGTTCTGAGAGTAATTTTGTGATTGAGTTGGATACTGTACCGTCAGATAGTGATAGAGGTTCTGAGAGTGGTATAATTTGGGATTCTTGTGAATTTACTGTACCGTCAGATAGTGATAGAGGTTCTGAGAGTAATTTTGTGATTGAGTTGGATACTGTACCGTCAGATAGTGATAGAGGTTCTGAGAGTAATTTTGTGATTGAGTTGGATACTGTACCGTCAGATAGTGATAGAGGTTCTGAGAGTAATTTTGTGATTGAGTTGGATACTGTACCGTCAGATAGTGATAGAGGTTCTGAGAGTAATTTTGTGATTGAGTTGGATACTGTACCGTCAGATAGTGATAGAGGTTCTGAGAGTGATTTTGTGATTGACTGGGATACTTGTGAATTTACTGTAC
This sequence comes from uncultured Nitrososphaerota archaeon, assembly GCA_963716995.1. Lineage (GTDB taxonomy): Archaea > Thermoproteota > Nitrososphaeria > Nitrososphaerales > Nitrosopumilaceae > Nitrosotalea. Next base: position 67,919 of record CAVQVB010000005.1, on the reverse strand, counting down.
CGTCAGAGAGTGATAGAGGTTCTGAGAGTGATTTTGTGATTGAGTTGGATACTGTACCGTCAGATAGTGATAGAGGTTCTGAGAGTGATTTTGTGATTAATTTGGTTACTGTACCGTCAGATAGTGTTAGGCTTTCTGGTACCCCCACATCATCAGGATTGAATTTGGAAATTCTATCATTATTAGCATCAGCCACATAGATGCCATTGTTACTATCTACTCCAACACCGATTGGTCCATCAAATTGATTACCGGCAGTTCCAAAAGATCCAAATGTTTGAATAAATGTTCCAGATGGACTGAACTTTTCTATTCTGTCGTTTTGTATGTCTGCAACATATACATTGTTAAAGTTGTCAATTGTAATTCCTATTGGACTATTGAATTGGCCAGCACTACTGCCAGATGTACCAAATGATGAGAGAGCAGTACCAGCTGAATTGAATATTTCTGTTCTATTATTTCCAGTGTCAGTTACATACACATAACCAGTACTGTTAACTGCTACACCCATAGGACCAGTGAATTGTCCCAAACTTGTTCCAGTACCAGTACCAAAAGTATTCAGTAGAGTTCCTGACGAACTAAATTCTTTTACCAGATCATGACCTGTGTCTGCCACATAGACATTACCAGAACTGTCTATTGTAACTCCTGTAGGACTAAGAAGTGTACTTGAACCAAATGAGCTTTGAAAACTTCCTGAAGATGAGTATACATCAATCAAGTTGTTATTGGTGTCTGCGGCATATACATTGCCAGTATTGCCAACTGCTACACCAAATGCTGCAGTAGAAGTCACGTTGAAGAGTGGCGTACCACCACCTGGACCTATTTTAGAAGCATAATCTATCGCAGAACCTGTGTTAAAGTTTCCACTGGAATCAATGAATACACTTAGTGGAGTGTGTACTGAGATCTGGCTGACATATGCATTGTTATTTGCATATGCAGTAGAGTTTCCAAATTGAAACATCAAGTGATGATGTCCAAAAGTCATAACATGTGAAATCTCAAACCCTGTACCACTGCTTGAGTAATTGTGATAAATTACTGAATTTCCTTGTATTGTTGGTGCAAGTACAGTAGTTCCATTATTTAGTTGTAAAAATTTAAGATCTGCAGGTGGTGCACTACCAAAGTTTGTTCCGTTAATTGTAGTGATATTCAGATCTGCAGTACCTGTTGTGTTAAAGTATACAGTCCAGTTTCCTCCCACTGCAGGATAGGATTGGACGTTAATCACTGCTATTTGTGCAGTTATTTGGAATTGTTGCTGCGATAGTTTTGGTACAGTCCACTGCATCTGGTCAGGAATTCCATTGTTATTGGTATCAACTAATTGCACTGCAAATCTTGGATCGTTGGTAACATCGATATTTGAGCCATTAACCATCCAGTATAATTTGAAATGAGCACCTTGTTTGACTAGATCTTCTGATATATTGGAAAATGCTGTCACATTTGTATAATGCAAAGTAGAGTTGTGTGCAACCCAGACTAGTTTGTCATATTTTGATATGCTAGACAGGTCTTTTTCTACAGTAAACGGAGCTGGTGTTATGTAAGTAATGTCATACTTGCTTGCAGATTCATTAACAAATAGCATTTTTGTTGGCTTGTTGTTTTGTAATACTTGTGGAAGTTGGCTCAATGATACTGAAGGAGATGATTGGTTATCAACAGTTACAAATAATGAGCGTGAATTATGTGAATTTTGTAATTTTTGTCTGGTAAACTTGTTTATGATCTCTAATTTTTTTAATTGTTTGTGTTGGATATCAGTGTTGTTTGATATTCCTATTCCATTGATAGATTGTTTTTGACCAATTGTAAAACTTGATGTTATATTATTTGATGAATTAAACAAGTTCTCCAATTTTTTATTGTGTATTACATCCAAGTTGACTATCTGAGCGTCTGCAGGTAACTCTATGGCCAAATCTTGTGTCTGGTTTGTCAGAGTGACATTTTGAACCCATGTAACAGGTTGGTTGACTAGAATTTTGTTATGTTTGAGAAAGAGCCCTCCCATAGTACCATTACCTATAGCAAACAGGGTCGAGTTTGAAGGAATGGTAGAATTGTTAACAAGAGTAGAATTAGAGTGGTTGAAGGTCATTGGGGTCGTAGAATTGGTATTTTGAATAGTAGTAGAGTTTGATATACTTGTTATTAGTGATGGATAAAATGAAGGCAGGTTCTGACTGTAGAGTCCAGAAATTTGAACAGGTGTCAATAACGAATCGTAGAGATTCACCTTACCTAGAAGGCCTGAGAACTGGCTTTCAGATACCTTTCTTACATTGTTGTAGTAGGCACCAATTACGATATCTGCATTAGATGACAGATCAGTAGAGTTCTTTGTAGCAAGGTTACCGTTAACAGAGATTGTAGAGACGCCTGTTATTGGCATATAGGACTGGAGTGTACCGTTTACATAGAGTGCAATTGATGACCCGTTAAAGGTTGCAGCAAGATTATTCCAGTTTTGTCCAATGAGTACCGTAGAATTGACCATGTGCCATTTAATTCCATCAAAGACTGAAAACTGTGCTGTCTTGAATGGTGGAATCTCGTTGTTAATTGACAGGGTAAACTCGTTTTCCTTGCTTATTACTGTAAAGATTGGAGACCCTTGAGTATAGTCTGGTTTTACCCACGCAGATATTGTAAGATCCTTTAGCTCTTTAGTTGCAGAGCCATTCGCAGTTAGAAATCCGTTTCCTTGTAGCTGTAACACAGTATTGTTAGTCTGGTTTGTGATAGATATTTTGCCTACTGTCTTGGTATTGTTGTTTTGAGATTCAAAATTCCATGATTGAGTAGAGTTTGGAAGTACTGGGGATTGAGTAGAGTTTGGAAGGACCAAGGGTTGAGTAGAGTTTGGAAGTACTGGGGATTGAGTAGAGTTGGAATAGTCAAAGCTGAGATGAGTAGAGTTTGGAAGTACTGGGGATTGAGTAGAGTTGGAATAGTCAAAGCTGAGATGAGTAGAGTTTGGAAGTACTGGGGATTGAGTAGAGTTGGAATAGTCAAAGCTGAGATGAGTAGAGTTTGGAAGTACTGGGGATTGAGTAGAGTTTGGAAGTACTGGGGATTGAGTAGAGTTTGGAAGTACTGGGGATTGAGTAGAGTTTGGAAGTACTGGGGATTGAGTAGAGTTGGAATAGTCAAAGCTGAGATGAGTACTATTATCAGATGGTACTTGTTCATCTTGTGCATTTGTGCTAGATTCATTGGCTTGTGAATAAGCATATGCCAAAAAGCTTGGAGATATGGAGATTGGTCCAACAACAGTAGATGCAATTAAAATTGCCATAAAACAAAAAGAAAGGGTTTGTTTTGTATTAGAAAATCGTAATCTTCCTCCTTCGGCTCGGATTAAGATATATCCAGAAAGAGGAACCAACAACAAAAATATTGTTGGATTTTTACCGTTAACAGAATCATGTGTTGCATTCAATAAAACATTTCCAACAATAGATATTCCACTAGAAAGTTTGTAGATTGATTCTTGTGTTGAAGAAATGAAAGTAGACTGCGATATGTAACGCAATAGATCTTCATTCATTTCTTCAAAATTGCCCATGTTGTGATTCAATACTTTTGTCAAAGATAATTCAGAATTTTCCAAAAATGTAATTGCAGGTATTACATTATTGTTTGATAAACCGTCATTGACAACTATTGATCTACCATTAAATCTGATCTTGTCAAGATTTGATATTCTTTGCATTGTTGTAACAGTATCAGAACTTTGTTTGAAAACAAGAAAGGCATTTTTTGTAGGAATGTTATCGTAAATTGAAAAGTTTTCAGATAGATTAATTTCAGTTTTGACTAGGGATGATTTACTAGCTGGATTAGAAATTTCATTTTGTGGTTGTTTGTTGTTTGAATGATCATTTGTACTGATTCCCATACTTTCTGAAAGATCAACTTCAGTTTTTGTAGATTGATGACTTGGTATACTAGAGATTATTGTTTGTTGAGTAGATGCAGTTGTAGTTTCAGTTTTTTTGACATCAACTGAGTCAAGTGCACCAAGCTCTGCATTTGCCATGCCAAGTGATGAAGCAGTAATTAATACAATTAAGATTAGAGATCCTAGTGTATTTGTTGAAATGACCCTATGTTTCATGAATAATGATTCTAGAGTCAAATAACCATTAAGCGGGGTGGAATTAGCAGCACTAAAACGGATCCAGACTGGAAATTAGGGTTTGTGCGGTTACCGTTTTGGAAATGACCTATTTGGAAGAAAATTACGCTTTTTTCGAGTTTTTTCGGGATATCAGTACTAATACCAATTTCTAGCCAAGTAAAAAAATTGCAAAAAACACATGTTGACTAAATAATCTAAAACATAACCAATTATGACATTTACATCAAGAATAGAAAATTACATTTAATGAAAGGTGTTTTAATGTATACAACTTGTATCAAATTTACAATATCAACAGATCATAATTTGTATAAATGCAGTGTAATTTTATTTTTGATTGTAGGTAGACATGTTAATTTATTAGTATTAGAATGAATTTTTGTTGGATTACAAGATAATTGCTGTAATTTTAGGAGTTGTGATTGGAGTAATTGCCATAGTAATGATTATGTCAAGTATTATGAAATCTGGAGAATCTCAAAATGACAACCAGAATGTTACTAAAGTAAATATCAATTCCACTAAACAAAACTTTGTTTTGCCAGTAAATTACACTTCAGTGGAGCTTGTAGATTATTGTTCACAAAATGAATCACAGGTTTACAATGATGTTTGTATCCGCGGTTTATGGAATGTGAACGATGAATGTAAGAATGGTAACTTTTCATCAACAAATTCTGTGTGTAACGATTCAAGACTTGTACAATTTGAAGAAAAAGTAAATTTGTATATGCAGAATCTCAACTTGTCATTAACAAAAGTTGTAGACACGTGTATGAATATTACATCAAATAGTGATATTGCGTCTTGTTCCCAGAACATAGAAAGAATAAAGAATGATTGTACAGATCCCAGATTATTCTCCATGTGGTCTGTATGCAGTGATTCAGATATGAACAAGTTTGCTCAAAAATATACTGACATTTTATCAAAGATTGGATCAGAACCATAACAACACATGAACCGTCGAGCATGATCACAGTTTACTATGTTACATAATACGCTCTCTGTAATTATGCGCTTATCATAACAAGTAATTTAGCAAATATTTCAAGTGGTTTGTATGTTTCACTGTCAGAAATTAATGGGAAGTTAGCTGTCTACTTGTTTTATTTCTAAGTATGAACCAGCATTAATAGTGACGGCTGCGGTGCTAGCTTCGGCTCCCTGAATTTGTATATTACCTGCTGTGCTAGAAGTTGTTACAGTCCCATCTAGGATTATCGGAAGCTCAGTAGTAACACCTAATACATCACTTACTTGAGTACCAGAAGTTGTTATCACAGAGTTTGCTACAGCGCTAGCAGATGTAGCTGCGATAACCCCTATGCTTATAGTAGAACTCGCAGGAACAGTGACATCAATCTTAATGCCTTTGTTAGTTGTACCACACTGAACAAGAAGCACAGCATGAATGGCATAGGTAGTGCTAGCTGAAAGTGAATGATACAACTCGGGATCATTTGCGGCCGTGCTAGAATATGTCGTTGTACTAGCTTTGTATATAACAGCATTTGTGACATATTCGAGGTTAGTGCCGTCTTTGTTTACCATTAATGTTTGATTTCCACTACCTTTGGCAAACCTGACAAAACCAGTACCATTGTATTTGAGCAGGTCACCAGTACCAGCACTGGTATCAGTAATTGTATTAGATGATGCTGAAATTGTCTTGCTAGTTAATGTTTGAGTTGCCTCAGTAGTGGCTATACTGTCACCAGAATTTACATTTGGAATTGCAAGTGTCTGGGTGGTTGTTTGGCTTGACGATAGGGTTAATGTTTTTCCTGTAGTCATTCCAGATAGAGATAATCCTATTTTCTTTGTGTTATCTGCGTTGTTGACTATGAAACTGGAATCAGAAAGATCATTTAAAACATTAAGACCAGTAAATGTTTGTCCTAGCCCTAACGTTGCTAATGTATCAGTTCCAGCAATTGCAGGCAGATTCAATGTTTCATTTGCAGCCACTGCACCACCTGCTAGAGTTGTAGAGTGGGTATTGGCTGGATTTCTTATTACTAGACCTGTGTTGGTTATATCAATTGAATTTGCACCAGTAAGGCTGTTTGCAATATTATTAAAAACAGTCGTGGTAGGAAGATCAGTTGTTAAAAACTGTCCTACAATTGAAATTGCCTTTTTTGGAATTCCAGCTGCATCTGCAGAGTATACCACTACAGAGGTTAATACCATTATAGATAACAATAGAACAGGAACAAGTGTATTCTTCATAGCTCTATTTTCAGGTCAGAACAGATAAAGATTTGGGAACTATTAGAATTGATACAGTTCCAAAATGGCATTTTAAATGATTTCCTTGTACGAATTTGGTCATGTTGATATTCAAGTTTCCTTACATGGTAAATAAAATTAATATTGAAAAATAAAAAAGATCTTGTGTGGGTTTATCCTACTTGGATAGTCCACTTTACTGTAATTGCATCGTTTTGGTTCAGTGTTACTCCAGTAGTAAAGTCCTGTCCTGAAAACATTCCACCTGTATTTATGGTTGTACTGTTGAAAAGACCTGCAGAACCAACTATGTGTGAAGATGAGTCTCCGTTGGTAAATGTTGCTTGTATTACTTCTTGACCATGTCCACCGGTTGTGGCATCAGTCCAAGTTGCACTCTCACTAGCAGCATTTAATCTGGATAGTCCGAATGTTGCGTATTCACCTGACAAAGCATCAACGTTGTCAGCAAACGTTCCACCAACTCCATTTTGACTGATTGCTATTTTGGTAAAGTTTCCAGTTAGCGCTTGTGCTCCTGTACACACTGTAGATGCAAATGACCCAGTGTTTCCAAAGAGAGACTTGCCTATACAGTCCTTTGCGTTCATCTGTACTGCATTATCTCCTTGCAGATACTGTGTGACATGTCCGGACGAATCTGTTGCTATCACAGTCACATGACCCAGTATTGATGTGCCTTCAGTATCAATAGAAGATGTGTTTGAAAGATTTGATGGACTTAATGAAAATCCATATGCACCCAATACACCTATTGATACCGCAATTACAGCGGCATACAATCCCAAGTTTTTGGAACTATTCATACTAGTCCTATTGATATCAGTCTATTAGAGGTTATGGAAAAAATCATTTGTAATTATGACCAATTTGGTAAGATCTACTTTGCTGCCATTCCAACAGTTTCATTTAGATCAACCGTAAAAATCTTGTGAGACGGGGTTGCAGTCGGATTTGGTATCGTGTTAGATACATTTTGTCCGTCATTTGTTGTTTTTGAAGACGGAATGTAACTAGAAGATAATGCAATGGTACTTATCACTATTGCAATTGCTATTACAATTCCAACATATTTTTTATTCAATAGATAACAGAGTGATTTTATCAATTCTTTCCTTATAAAGCTGCTTACATTTTGAGAAATATCAAAATAAATATTTGTATCAAATTCTTTTGTAGAGATCATGAACTTGATAAAAATTATTTTTTTATCCATTACATTTACTTTTCTCATTTTATTTAATGTGGGAAACGCATTTGCCACAGATCAAATTCTTATTACAAAATCAACTTCCATGAACAAGGTAATTTTTGATGGCAAATGGACATTTTACACAGAATGGAAACCTAGTAGCTTGAATGAATTATCATATCAAGACGGAACTACTTTGGAATTAAGAACAGCACATCAAGACAACTTTATTTATATTTTCATTGATGATATCAAAACCGTTCATTGGAACGCAAATGAAGATAGAGCCATAATCTGTATTGGTAAAGATAATAAAAACACAACAGCAGATTTACATGACTATTGTTTTGTAAATACTCTCTCTAGCAACCAGCCAATTACTGTACAAGGAGGATCTCCTCTAGGTGCTACAGAAAATTTTAAGAGAATTCCAAATCCAGATGGACTTGTTGCAGTATCTAGTATCTCTGATCAAAATGATCGTTACACCGCAATTTCTCACCCAAGTTATGAGTTTAAAATTCCAACAGATCTAGTTGGAAGATCTGCAGATTATGGATTTTATGTTGGAGTTTACCATGCATTAACAAACAAGATCTATTCATGGCCTCAAAATATTGATACTACCATACCATTAGATATTCCAAGTCCAAGCAAGTGGGGAGATCTTATTTCACCTGACGCGTCTCTTCCAGAGTTCCAATTGCCTATGATACCATTACTTGTAGCCATCATATCTGTAATCGTGTTTACTAGAAAACAGATATCTTAAAACTAATTATCAAGAGTGTTTTCTATGGCAGATATTCAAAAAGATATTTGCCGCTTGAACCTAAAGATAGTCAAATGTAAAAAATGCCCAAGGCTTGTCTCATACATACGGGATGTAGCCAAAAATAAAGTCAAACGATTTCAAAATGAAAAATATTGGGGAAAGCCATTAACTGGTTTTGGTGATACCAATGCAGCGATTTTGTTGATTGGTCTTGCACCAGCAGCTCATGGCGGCAACAGAACAGGCAGGATGTTTACAGGTGATAGTTCAGGAGATTGGCTAGCAAGAGTCCTATACAGATATGGTTTCTCAACAAAACCTACGAGTTTAAGCAAGGATGATGGTTTTGCATTGATCAACACATACATCACTGCTACAGTAAGATGTGCACCACCTGATAACAAACCACTCAGAGAGGAAAGCGATAACTGTTCAAGTTTTCTTGAAAAAGAACTTGAATTATTAAAAAATGTCAAGATAATCATTTGTTTGGGAAGAATAGCTTTTGATTCCTGTTGTAAATTACTTGATATCAAGGGTAAGAAATTTTCTCACGGTGGAATGTTCACACATGGAGATTTTGTTATAATTACATCATATCATCCAAGCAGACAAAATACCCAGACTGGAAGATTATCTTGGAAACAATGGTCGCATGTATTTGCAGTTGCAAGAAAATATGTAGATAAAAACTGAGTAATTTCAAGTACGTGATATTATATCATAATTTTGTTCTGTATAAGATAAAAAGAAGACGCATTCGCCAGTCTCCCCATCCGAGCTTCCCTACTCGTATGTTGATTGTGACGATACGCCGGAGGGTGATGGAACTGATGGGAATCTGTCGCCAATCTGCTGTTCTGCAACTGCAGATGCTTCTTGCAAAATCCTTTCTGTCTCTTCGTTTGATGCATCGGTATCAACATTAAAGTCTCCACCTGCTAGTGAGTCCATCATCAAACCATTGAGAGTTTGTGTCATTGCATTGAGTTCAGAATCTGCTTCTGGCATGAACCTTCCAAGTGATGATTTTAGTCCCTTCATTGTGGACATTGCTGGGGCGATTGCTACCATCGCATCACCGAGGTCATGTATTGTGGTTAGACGCAATTGTACTTGCTCTAATGCCATTCTAGCATTTCCTAACATCTTTGACACTTTTCTAATCTCAGCTAGTTCGTTTGACAGAACTCTACTTGTTGCTGCATCGTGATGTTGCATTGCGGCTACGATTCTCTTGAACAACTGAGCATCTCTTTCTCTCAGCTTGCCCAACATAGAATCCATCTTCGATATTTGACCCTGTAACTTGTTCACAGCGCCCTCGATCCTAGGTTTGAGTGCACCCTGTGGTTTTACAGTTTCACGTAATTTTTCGGTTATACCAACAGACTCTGGTCGAGTCCAGGTCTTATCGAAGCCGGTCATGCGGGGTAGTCCTAAAGTTGGTTCTTAATGGCCGGTGTATATTATCCTCAACACCAGGCTAAATTTAGTGAACAAAACGTAAATCAGACTTTTAGTTTTCACGGTAACATGACAAGGATAGCAGTCTTTGATTCCGGTCTTGGATCTCTATCAGTTATCAAACCAATACAAAAAAGAATCAAGGCAGAGATAATCTATTTTGCAGACCAAAAAAATTATCCATATGGCACCAAGACTGTATCCCAGTTGGACAAAATAATAAAGTCCACAATTTCAAAACTACAGGAAAAATTTAATCCGGATATCATCATAGTTGGTTCCAACACTCCATCATTATTACTAGACATTGAAAAAAAAGACAAGATAATTGGTAGTATTTCCACCATTAAAGGAAGCTGTATCAAAAACAAAGTCTGGAAAAATTGGAGTACTTGGTAACAAAAACAGTTGTCAAAAACAAAATTTTTGATAAATACATACAAAAAAATGTTCCATCCAAAATTCATGTTACAAAGATTAATGCATCTGCACTTGTAGATCTTGTAGAGTCTGGTAAATTTATTTCTCAAAAACAAGTATCAATGAATACCATCAAGAAGATCATCAGTCCACATGTAGAAAATAACATTGACGTGTTTACTCTATCAAGTACACATTTACCGTTTCTTTTACCAATGTTATCAGAGTTATTTCCTGGTATAATATTTTTAGATCCCGCAGATACTATATCACGACACATTGTAACAATATTAAAACACAAATCAGAAAAATCTAGATTAAAAATTTATTGCTCAGGTGATACGGAAAAGTTTCACAAACAATTAGTAAAGATTGGAATTAAAAATAAAGTAAACCAATTATGATTTTACTTGGGCTTTTCTATATCCATGCGTAAATGTCTTGTCATACAGTTTTGAATATTCATATGACTGGGGATTTACAACATCTCCAATTATTATGATTGCAGTTCTTGTTATTTTTTCATCGCGTATTTTTTTTGCAATGTCTTGTAAAGTTCCCGTAATTTTTTTCTCATCACTCCAGCTTGCCCTGTAAACTACTCCGACAGGTGTTGTTTTTGGATATCCACCCTTGATTGCCTCTTGCACAATTTTTGGTAGTAGATGAATACTCAGATAGAAAATTAGAGTTGCCTTGTGTTTTGCAAGTTCTGATATTTGTTCTCGTTTTGGTACCTTGGTCCTTGACTCGGCTCTTGTTACAATGATGGTTTGTGTAACGCCTGGTAGTGTGAGCTCACATCCAAGTGCAGCAGCAGATGCCAAAAATGATGTAATCCCGGGTACCACTTCATAGTCTATTCCTTCTTTTTTGAGATTGTCTGTTTGTTCTCTAATTGCACCATAAATGCTTGGGTCTCCATCATGTAATCGCACTACAAGTTTTCCTTTCAATGCATTGTCTTTTAGAATTTTGAAAATGTCTTCTCGTACAAGTTTTGCAGCATCATGGAGTTGTGATTTTTTGCACATTTTGATTATTTCTTGTGGAATGAGCGAGCCAGAATATACTATAACATCTGCCTTTTGGATAAGCTTCTTTGCTTTTACTGTAATCAGTTCAGGGTCACCAGGACCGCAGCCAACAAAGTATACCTTATGCACGTTTTACCACCATTATTGAGAAATATTTTGTAGTCATTGTATCTTTAGTAACCTGACCCAGAGTTAAGCTTTTTAATTATTTCCTGATCAGTTCCAATATCTTGGCCAATTGCAAAAATTGAACTGTCTGGAAATCCAGCTTCTCGTAGTAACGTTATCACTTGATCAAAATATCTTCCGTCTTTAAGAAATATCATGGTATCACAATTTTTTGCAGTCTCTTTTACTCGCGATAAATCATAACAAGAAGGAATCACTGCCATGGTTTCTGCACCTTCAGCAAGACTGATTCCCACTTTGGATGCAAATGTAAACATGGATACAATTCCAGGTATGACGCTAATCTTTATCTCCGGATATTTTTCGTGTAATTCTCTATCAATGTAAATCCATGTACTGTAAAGATATGGATCTCCCACTGTAAGATAGATTACTTTTTTTCCAGAAAGAACCTTTTCTGCAATAACTTTGGCATTTTGTAACCAACTGTTTTCCAGAGTATCTTTTTCTTTTACCATTGGAAAGACCAAGTTAACAACTTCTGATTTTCTTGGACTTGTCCACTAGCGATTCAATTATGGAATAAACAATACTGGGTTTACCCTCTTTAGAGGTAGGACATACAATAATCTCAGCATTTTGTATTGCCTTGACTGCTTTTACTGTTAAAAGCTCTGGGTCACCAGGACCGCAGCCAACACAGATAAGATCAGACATTAATTCAAATCAAAATTGTACCTAATTAAAGTCTAGATTTCTGGGAAATGTTTCGATAACAGGACACAAAATGAAATCGTTATAAAATATTTTAGATTTTCAATATTTTTCAGTACAACCCTAGAATTTAGAATGGATTTTGATAAATGATAATCCTTTTTAGTCAATCAGTGATAGAACAATCATTCGATGGAAACCAGAACAGTATCACATAATGAAATTAAGAATATTATAAAGGAAGTTAAAATTTACAAGCGAACCACTGATAAAGAAATAAAACTTTTGCGCGTGCAGATTATCAGATTACATAAAATGATAGAGAAAAGTGTGATACCAGAAGACAATCCGGATACATATGAGATTAAGACAATAAAGAATTTTGAATCTAAGAAGAAAAAAAGTGATATGAGGTTCGTGTCTTTGGATTCGTTAAGCTCAGCTAGACTTGACAATCAAGGTTTTAGTCAAAAAAGAAATTAAGAATAAGATTGATGGATTTCCCACTGATCTAAAAAATAGGATCAAAGAAGCGTTAAAGGAGTCTGAGACCACATGGCCTATGTCTAGACTGGACATAAAGAAACTAAAGGGATATGACAATCATTATAGGATTCGTGTTGGAGATTATAGGATTCTCTTTTTCCGTGAATCAAGTACTGCAAAAGTTTACGATATATCACATAGACATGATGTGTATAAAGGAAAAGACTAATTCGTACGTGTGAAAATTATGCAGTAAATTTTAGAGAAATGCTTCACGACAGACACAAAATACAAAAAATACATTTCTAGATTTTGGTTGCAGATATTATGGTTACAGGATTTCTTGCAAGAAACATGGTACCTGTAGAGGTTTTTTTGCTCTTGGATATAGTTACTTGAATTATATCAACTGAAGAAAATGATAATTTTTCTATTATATTCAGTACAGAATATAGCGTTTCAACAAGAATTGTTCCTATCACTATTCTGCCCCCTTGTTTTAGCTTTGATTCACATAGTTTTACTATTTCAGCAGTCTCCCCACCCGTACCGCCAATGAATATGGCATCAGCTATTGGCAGTTCACTAATTTTTTGCATTGCATTTCCTAAAATGACAGATACGTTAGAAATTTGGAATTTCTCCAAGTTTTTCTTTGTAAGCTCTACTGCATTTGGATCAATGTCTATTGAAAAGACCTTGCCAGAAGATCCCACTTGATGTGCAGCTTCTATTGATATCGACCCACTGCCACATCCAACATCATATACTGTCTGTCCAGATGAGAGTCTTGCTTTACTTACTTGGATAACACGAACTTCTTCTTTTGTAATTGGTACATCTTCCACTCTCTCAAATAATTCATCAGGAATTCCTGGAGTTTTATGTTGCCACATTAATTTACTGGAAACTAGTTAATATTTAGAATTACCTGACTGCTACAATTCCCACTTCTGGATGAATCAGAGTATTTACCAATATCCAACAAAAGATGAACATGAGAAAATAACTTCCATATCCTGTTGTAATGAGTTTTTTCTTGTCTGCTGCAGGAATAGGAATTCTCATTGATTTTGCCATAGCATATGAGACAATGAATAGAATTATCATTATTCCAAAGCCCAATCCAACTCTAGATGATTCAACTGATTGGCTGCTTCCAATTAGTGCAGAAAGTGCTCCTGCTAGAACTCCAAGACCTACTCGTAACCAGAATAATTTATCCAGTCCACCCTTTACCCTTGACTCTTCAGTTTGAGGAGGACTTGGTGGTGGTGCCCCTACTGGATTATCCGTAGTATCATCAACATTTGATTTATCATCTTCTTTTTTCTTTGGATGTCGTACCAACTAAATTTTCAAAATCACTCGGTTTAATCCCGTTTAAAATGTTTGGTTGCAATAGTAAAGGTAAATCAATGGCTAGAAGAGTTGGTAATCATGACACTTGCAGGTATAGAATTACGTTACCTAATTACTGAGATGAATAGACAAGTAAAGGACTATTATGTAAGCAACATTTACGGCATAAGTCGAAGCAGTCTTCTTTTCAAGTTACATCATGCAGAAAAACCAGATTTGCTTGTAATGTTCTCTACTTTTGGTTTGTGGGTAACTGGAATAAAAATAAATCAAATGGAAGAAAATCGACTGGTAAAACGATTAAGAAATGATCTTTTGCGCAGCAAGATAACAGAAATAAAACAGCTTGGAAGTGAACGAATTGTTTATGTAACATTCTCAGGATTTGACCAGGAATTTATCTTGGTTGGAGAATTTTTTGGAGATGGTAACATCATACTATGCAATAAAGAAATGAAAATTTTGTCCCTATTGCATTCAATTGATGTTAGACATAGAAAACTTGCAGTAGGACTGGATTATGTCCCACCTCCATCTTCTGGATTAAATGTTTTAGAGGTCACACGAGAAAATATTGAAGAGATCAAAGCAACTGCTACGCCAGTTGTAAGATGGGTGGGAAGAACATTAGGACTGCCAGGAAAATATGCAGAAGAGATAGTTCGAGCAAGTAATCTAAATCCCGACAAGTTGGGAGATACATTATCAGACAAAGAAATTGAAGACATTTTCCAAGCAACAAAAGGCTTGATTGATAAAATAATCACGGGAGATCATGATGCATACATAATACGTGATGTAAGAAATTCAGATGTAATTCCAGTACCCCTTGGAGACATGAGTCAGAGAAACAATGCAGTAAAAGTACCTAGTTTCATGGAGGGACTAGATTCACTTTTTTCAGAAAATCTTCTGGAACACGGTAAATCATCACAATCTGTCACCGCAAACCAGAAAATCACCGAGCTTGAACACAAACTTGAAGAACAAAATAAAGCAATTTTACTAGTAAAAGAAAGATCAAGTTCAATCTCTAGTGTAGCAAAGGCCATTCTTGAGATATCATATACTGGCATAACATCCATTGAAGATCCATCCATCCAACCATTATTGGAAAAATACAATGCACATACAGCAAGAGAGAGTGGTATTTTTTTGATAGATATCATTGGAGAAAAAATAAAAGTCGATCCACAATCATCAATTCAGGCAATTGCTTCATCATTGTTTAACGAATCAAAGAAGCAGATGAGGGCAACTGATACAATCAATTTAGAAAAGAAAAAAACTGAGAAAAGTTTGGATCTTGTAAAAAAACAAGCAAGCATTGCTCAGGATTCTATCGTATTTGCAGTTCAAAAAAAGAAGGAATGGTTTGAAAGATACAGGTGGTTTATCACTTCAGATGGCCGCCTGGCAATAGGAGGACGAGATTCTTCCTCAAATTCTGCAGTAATCAGAAAACATCTTAACAAAAATGACATGGTGTTTCATGCAGAGATTGTAGGATCGCCATTTTTTCTTTTAAGAGAAAGTACAGAGCCTGATCTTGCCAGTGTAAAAGAAGTTTCACAAGCTACTGTGTGTTTTAGCAGAGCATGGAAAGCAGGAATATACGGATTAAATGCATATTGGGTTAAACCGGATCAAATCAAGACTGCTGCACCAAGTGGACAGTTTATTGCAAAAGGATCATTTGTTATCGAAGGGTCTAGGAATTTTGTACAGGTAACTACGCTACAACTAGCAATCGGTCTATATGAAAAAGATGAAAGTTATCTTTTGATGTGTGGAACACCACAAGCAATCAAGAAAAATTGCATCTATTACATCACAATAGAACCATCGGGAGTTGATATGGCAGAGTTTGCAAAAAAAGTAAAACTAGAATTCCTAAAGTTCAAAGAAAAGGAGGAAATAGTAAAAGCAATCTCACTTGATGACTTTACCAGAGTACTTCCTACAGGAGAGAGTCACATAGTAGAAGCAGGTCACGGAGAGGCATACTATTGAGCACACACAAACCAAATTTTATTGTAGATTCAATGCTAGGCAATTTGGCAAAAAAACTAAGAGTTCTTGGATATGATTCAAAATATTTCTCATCAATTGAGGATGACAAATTAATTCTAATAGCAAAAAATGAAAAACGTATTATCATAACAAAAGATGAACAACTTACTAAAAAGGCAGAAAAACAAGACATTGGATTTGTTCTCATCAGAGGAAGCGATGAATCAGAACAAATTATGCAAATAAATGCAAAAATTAATTTTGGCACATTTGTGATAGATACAAACAATTCCAGATGTATTGTATGCAATGGAAACCTACAATCAGTTGAAAAATATCGAATCATAGGAAAAATTCCAGAAGGAATACTAGAACGAGAGAAAAAGTTTTGGATGTGTGATTCTTGTAAAAAGATTTACTGGGAAGGAACTCATTTTGAAAAACTTCAAGAATTTGTAATGAAACTAAATGATAGAATGAATTGAGTATATCAGATGAGGACGGTCAAATATTGGTAAAAACTGCACGCCTAGTTGTTACAGAATATATCAAAAAAGGAAAAAAAATTGAATTATCAAAAGAGATCAAATCCAAGTTTGCATTCAAGTCAGGAGTATTTGTTACACTAGATAAAAAAGAAAATCTTAGAGGATGCATAGGATTTCCAATGCCTGATACAATATTGCATCAATCTCTTTTAGATGCAGCAATTGCATCATCTACAGAGGATCCTCGTTTTCCCCCAGTAAGATTTGAGGAATTAAACGAGATTACATTTGAAGTTACCATACTTACTCCACCTGTTGAGATAAAAGTCAAGGACACGTCTGAATATCCTGAAATGGTAAAAGTAGGAAGAGACGGTTTGATTATGAGATGGGAATTTGGATCAGGTCTGCTCTTACCTCAGGTTCCTGTTGAATATGGATGGAACGCAGAAGAGTTTTTGAACCATACTTGTGAAAAAGCAGGAGCTCCTTTCAATTATTGGAAACAAAAAAGTGCAAAGATTTTCAAATTTGAAGGAATTGTCTTTAAAGAAACAGAACCAAATGGTCAAGTCAAAAGACTAGAACTATAGAATTGTACCTTCAATTGCATCAAGTGTAACTTGATTTTTTTCTTGCAATAAATCATAATCATGTTTGTCTACAACAACCAATGGAATGTTTGATATCGCACATCCAGATGCTGTTGTCAAATCAGCCTTTAGACAGATTATGGCAAGTGGTGCACAGTTGTTATATTTTAGAGAATATAGCGTATATGCACCAACACTACTTCCTACACCAAAGGGGAATGCAAGAATTTTGTTGCCAATTGATTTTCCAAAGAGATCGTGTTTCTTGTCATGCACTAGACCTGTTTTTTTATCAATTCCTCCAAGAAAGTTTATTGGATTTTTGGCCACAAGCAATGAGCCTTGTGCTTTTCCTCGCACAATTACTTTGACATTCATTTTGTTTCCTCTTCTACAATTCTTTTTAGGCTCTTTAGATTGACATCAACTTTGTTTGAAGTTTTCAAATAATATGCACCTTTCACACTATTTGTAACAACAGAATCTACCTCTTTGTTATCAACCAATGGAGACAAACAAGTACAGCAATCAAACAAGAGTTCTCCTCCGGCTCGCTCTATTTCATTTGCATAACCCAAATCTCTTATTTGTCCTTTAATTGCACTGGGACAGAATATCATGCAACGTTTTTGAAATGATCTCCCTTTGAGCATCAAAGTCAAGTCACTAATCTCTTCAAGTCCAAGTTGAGGACTACCAAGTGTGATCAAATCTCCTTTCTCAGAAGTATTGAGTTCATCATGAATTTTTTGCATTTCATTTTTATCAAAATCAATTTTCTCGCCCTCTTCTTCCCCAAATGTAAACATGCCACATGCCCCAGATGTGCCCATGCCTGCACACAAAGACTTGCAGCTACGTCTGTCAAGATTGCTTACACCAGATATAGCAACAGAACTGCCTGCAACTTTGCCTGCAAAATATCCAAGCATTCCATAAGTCAATTCATCACGTGGCTCTACCTTCATACGAATTGTCAGGTTTGGTTTTCTGACATCATCGTCTCTTAGATCAGAGCATGGACTTTTGCCTGTAAGTGCACTTGCAAGAGCACTAAATGCACCTTCTTTGTTTGTCTTTAGTCCAGAAAAAGAGTTTGCATAGATTGCAGCATTACTTTCTGCAAAAGAAACATGAGTTCCTTGTTTTGGAACATCAAAAATTTCATACGGGATACAAGAGTAAGATGGAATTGCTCCCATTTTTTCATACGAGTCTTTTATGCTGCGTTGATTTTCAATGAATTTGTCATCTAGGTTATATCGTGAAACTGAATCAAAATCAAATCCCATTGGATTTACTGTTGTTTTTACTTTGAATTTGGCATCCTTACTTAGAGATGAGAGAAATTCCTTTCCTGCATCACCTATAGTATTGTAATTGACTCCAGACAAATGCGCCCATTCGATTGGAATTAATCTATCAGCATTTGATGCTTCACCAATTGCTACAAGAGTTCTATATGCAAGGGCAAGAGTCTCTCCTTGTTTTCCATCAAGTGCATCTCTTCTTCTTTTGTTAATTCCAATACACAACTTTGTTATAACAGATATAATAATTTATCTTGTTATTTAAAATTCAAATGTTAATTTAGACCCAACAGTAAAAGCCATATTTCAAAACAGTTATGAATTTCATTCATTTTATGGGAAAAATGGTCAAAAGGATTTTTGGTTCAACAAAAGGACAAATAATTTGAGTTCACCTCAGGTCAATGGTACACTCAATAAAGATCTAAATGAGAGTATTAAAATACAAACACTAGAGAGTGGTGATAGATGGTTGTGGAAATAAAATATTCATCCATTGACCTAGAAAGTCTGCTTGGTCGTCCATTAAACGACATTGAAGAAAAATACGCACCAGAAATAATTTACTATAAAGGTACCATGGAAATACCTCTACCATGTGCTAGGGTTTCCATAATTGGTTCAAGAAATGCATCAAAGAAGGGACTTTTAGAGGCTGAAGAAATAACAAAGACACTAATAAAAAATAGAACAGTAATTGTAAGTGGACTTGCAAAAGGGATTGATACTATAGCACATCAGATCAGCTATGAAACATGGGGGCAGAACTATTGCAGTTATTGGAACTCCGTTGAACAAGGTATATCCAAAAGAAAATCTCAAACTACAGGAAGAGATTATGAAGAACCATCTTGTTATTTCACAGTATCCAGTAGGCCATAAGACAACACCTAAGGACTTTGTATTACGAAATCGCACAATGGCATTAATTTCTGATGCATCAGTAATTGTAGAGGCAGGAGAAACAAGCGGATCATTGTATCAGGGATGGGAAACACTAAGACTGGGAAGACCATTATTTATTTGCAAAACAGTGGTACGTAATTCTGAATTAGAATGGCCTAAAAAAATGATAGAATATGGTGCAATCGAGCTTGATGAATCGGTAGACATTTTAGAAGATCTTCCATCAAATGTTAAAATGCCAGAATTGTTCCAATAAATAACTACAATGAGAATATCCGAAGTTGAATTTGGTTCATTATTAACATACTCACCACATGGCAATTCAAGAAGAGATGAAGAATCCAAAGTCGTAATGAGAAATCTGAAAAATGATAATGTTTTAGACTCAGGAATTTTAACATCAGAATATGTTGCACGAGCAATAAAAAAAGACATTGAAAAACTTCCCTTTACAAATTATTTTAATTCAAATACAATTCTAATCCCTACTCCAAAAAGTTCATTATTGCAAAAAGATATGCTTTGGGTACCACAACGTATTACAAGAGCATTAATCAATAATGGATTAGGTAACAAATCTGAAGAATGCTTAGAACGGATTGTGGCATTACCAAAATCATCTAAAAGCATTCCAGCAAATAGACCAAAACCATTACAACATTATGAATCAATGAGAGTTAAAGAATTACTATTTGAACCTGAAGAAATTGTTCTGGTAGATGATGTAGTAACACGTGGAGCTACAATTTTAGGTGCAGTTAATAAACTTGCAGAAGCATTTCCAAGGACACGAATACGTGCGTTTGTGGTAATGAGGACAATGAGCAACCCACAAGAATTTTCCGAGATTGTTGATCCTTGTGTTGGAACAATCAGATTAGTGGGAGAAAATGCATGGAGAAGCCCATAGTAGAAAAAATAAATCCAACATATTATAATTTCAGAGGGAGAAGATTACAGATATAATACTTGTGTGGTCAACATAAGATCAGTTGGAAAAGATTGTAAGAATTTTAGATGGTATGATCTCAACAATGAATTCTGTCAAACCACCTCGTATGACAGCACTCAGAGAACTACGTGAGGCTGAAAATGGAAGTCCTCTGAATATTTTGATAGGAACAATACTTTCTGCCAGAACTAGAGATGAGAGTACAGCAGCTGTGGTTAAAGTATTATTCTCAAAGTACAAGACTGCTAGTGCACTTGCAAGTGCCAAGTTATCAGATGTTGAAAAAATAATCAAACGAACTGGTTTCTATCATGTAAAAGCAAAAAGAATAATCGAGGTTGCATCAATCATAGATTCAAAATATTCAGGCAAGGTACCTAAAACGATGGAAGACTTGTTGAGCCTACCAGGTGTAGGAAGAAAGACTGCAAACTGTGTTCTAGTTTATGCTTTTGACGAGCCTGCAATACCTGTCGATATACACGTACATAGAATTTCCAATAGACTTGGGCTAGTACAAACAAAAATTCCAGAAGAAACAGAAGTTGAATTGATGAAAAAAATTCCACGAGAACATTGGATTAGGATAAATGATACTTTTGTCATGTATGGTCAAAATATTTGCAAGCCAATTTCACCAATGTGTTCTGTCTGCAAGATAAAAAAAGACTGTAACTATTACAAGACCAAAAACTAGGATGATTTATTTTCAGAGATCTTTTTTGCTTCTTCTGAACTTCTATTCTTAGTTTTTAGCAATACAACAATCAATACCAATGTTACTGCAAGTACCATAAACGGCATGTAGAATATTATATTTTGAGATGGATCTCCAGAGACAATACTAAAGGTCAATGCTCCAGAAGTTACTGGAGGAGGATCAGAAGCAGAGTTCATTCCAGAAACAGTAAATTCTCTCATTGTAAAACCAGCAATATCCAAGTTAGAAACTGCTTCTTTTTCGCCAACACTGACAGTAAGACCTCCACTACTTGAGTGGGTTGCAGTGATAAGCATGCTAGGACTCCAGCCAAGCTGTTTTTCATCATGAATCATAAAGTATCCATCTTCAGGAGTATTTACTGCCACCCAGAATCGATAATCAGGTTGACCTCCCATTCCAATTTCTATAAACTTGGGTGTGTGAATATCCTCATACAATCTTACCACTACATTGCCTTCTTGATCTGTATACTGGAGTTTGTTTTGCATTTCAATTTCCCAATTGGTTACATGCTCGTGATCAAGTTTGAAAAGTGTGGCATTTTTGGCATATACATTAAACGCACTATATGGAACATCAACAGAATCATAATGTTCAGACTTGTTCATTGTTGCTTCCTGAGCGTAAACAGGCAAAATGGAACCTGTTAACAAAAGTACAACGAGCAAGACACGCATAATCTGCAATTATATCATTTCAATAAAAATCTAATCAACAAAAGGATTATCTAATTTTGTTAGTACCTTGAATACCTCGGGCCTCATCATATACTCAGATGGACTCTGTTTATCAAGAATCATTGCTCTAAGTTTAGTTCCGCTCAGACTTTCTTGATGCTCTGTACCATGTGGACAATTTCGTTCACTTGCAAATGACAAACATTTTCTACAATAGAAAAATGCTGGAAAGAAAATTGGTTCTATGCCAATGTCAGGATATGAATCAAATATTTTTTGCGAAGCAAATGGATCATAATATGTACCCACACCTGCATGATCTCGTCCTATTATGATATTAGTACAGCCAAAGTTTTTTCGCATTATGGAATGGTGTATTGCTTCCTTTGGTCCAGCATATCTCATTTCTGTATGCAATGTACCAAGATAACACCTGTTTAGAGGATAATAATGCGATATGAGAGTTTCATAAGCAGTAACGATTGCTTCGTCTTTGTAATCTCCAGATTTTTTCTTTCCTACAAGAGGATTAACAAATAATCCATCGTGAGTGTTAAGGGATGCTTTTTGAAGCATTTCATGTGCTACGTGTGGAACATTTCTTGTTTGAAATGCCACAATTGTTTTCCAGCCAGCCTTTTGAAAAAAATCTCTTGTTTCAATAGGAGTCTTTCTGTATCTTCTGATTTGAGTCTCATCTGATCTTTTTACATAATCAATTTTTCCACCTACAAGAAATTCTTTCATATTCATAGTTTTTGCCACACCTGGATGTTTTAGATCAGATGTACCATAGATTTTGTTTGAGACATCACTTTTATCAAAATTGTAAACATCTTCCACATGCAAGATGGCAAAATTTTTGCCATTCACATTTAGGGCAACATCTCTTGCATCTTTCATTTTTGTAGCAGTATCCTTGTCTACATCAAGTACAATTGGAATTGTCCATGGTAAATCGTTTGCAAGTCTGCCCTGAGAAACTACTTTATCAAAATCTTCTTGCATTAAAAATCCTTCAAGCGGACTAAAAATTCCATCAGCAATATTTTCTATATCATTTGCAAGATCAGCATTAACAGCAATTGAAAACAACTGGTTTGGATCTTCTTTTGTAATCCTGTTTACTAGTTTTCCACCATGTGGTTTTGCTACACCAATATTTGTCATGTATATCACTTGTTATGGTCTGCATGCAATCCACATTCTTTCTGTGAATCAGATTCCCACCACCAACGTCCAGCTCGTAATGGTTCTCCAGATTTGATTGCACGTGTACATGGTTCACATCCAATACTAGGAAATCCTTTGTCATGTAATTTGTTATATGGAATATTGTTTTTCTTGATATAATCCCAAGTTTGTTCCCAAGTCCATTCTATTATAGGATTTATCTTGATGATACCATTATGTTGTTCATCTAGTTCAAGTTTATTTGCATTTGATCGTACCTCAGTTTGATCTGCTCTCAATCCTGTAATCCATCCATCTAATGTTGAAAGAATTCTATTTAGTGGATGTACTTTTCTTATACCACAGCAAAGTTTTCTATTGCCTACACTATCATAAAATAGATTTAATCCATTTACACGAACCATTTGTTCCACCTCGTTCTGGTCTGGAAACATTACTTCTATATTCACATTGTATTTCTTGCGAATTTCGTCCATTACATCATATGTTTCCTGATTAAGTCTTCCAGTATCAAGGGTAAAGATTCTTGATTTCGGGTTTATTTTCATCATCATATCAATTACAACTACATCTTCTGCACCAAAGCTTGATGCTAAGGCTAGCCTAGGGTGAAGATTATCTAATGACCATTTCAGAACTTCTTGAGGAGTTTTGAGATTTTCATTTAACTGCTGGATTTGTGCAGCAGTAAACTTGGACATGATAAAATTTGTCATCATTCGTCATATAATTATTTAGGTAAAACATTCATTCTAGAGTTATAAATAACATAAACGATGAAAATATAATGTTAGAAAAAACTGTGCTTGTCATTTTTCCATCCATCTATACCTTGAACAAAATAAACAATCTTGCAACAAATGTCTCAAAAATTCTCAAGATAAAAAATCAACGTCATGATGGTGTAAGAAAAAATGAATCACTTGTTATTGTAGAAGCAATTGATCCAGTTCTAGCGTCATCTACAGTAAATCTTTTGTTTGGAATAGACAAAATTGCAATTGCAAAAGAGGTAGACAATAACTTTGATTCTGTCTTGTCAACCATTACAAATACTGCTCTAAGTTTGCTCTTAAAAGGCGAAAAATTTTATGTCAAAGTTGAAGGAAAAACAAAAAAATTCCTAGCAAAAGATTTGGAAATTGCAGCAACCGTAATGCTAGTGGAAAAAAGTATGCATCTTGAGGTAAAACCTGGTTCAGAATCAAACCACGATAGACTCGTGTACGTTTATCTCACAGATACACATGCCTATGTTTGCATTTTTGTAGACAAGGGATTAAGCGGTATTCCATACAACTCACAAAAAGAAAAAATTCTATGCTGTATTCATGATGAGCTTTCTGCAATATCATGTCTTCAAACCATAAAGATGGGTTTTGAGGTAAAGATATTGATTTGTTATCGTAATGAATCAGATTTACTCAAATTAGTAAAGATCGTAAACAAAATACTACCAAGAATTATTGAAGAAAATGTTATCCTTCATATCTGTAAGATGAGTGCATCTGCAGGAATACCAACTACAATTGTTACAATAACTCAAGTGATGATATCAATAGCATCAAAGGAAAAGATTGAAAGAATTTCTTTGGGGATATCTCCGATGATCTTTCCAGCATCATTTTGTGAATACAATGCAAACTTGGTATTTCAGAACAAGATGATTCCATGGTTTTCTCTTTCTGGTATAGATTCTGGAATTTTTGAAAATGCAAAGGAGATAGGATTGGAAAAATATATTACAAATTTGGAAGATCTATGTAAGAAACATCCTAACTATGAGAAAATTTCCATGTCCGAGATATCAAGACATGCAAAGAATGCATTAAAAACTCTCAAGTGCATACAAGTTACTACGGGTCCAAAAAATATACACGATATAATTGACTCACTAAAATCAAATCATTGAGAATTTAAACGGGTCAAATTTACTTGCTGTTATGAAGAAGATTGGAGGATTCATCTATCCTTGGGGAAATGGTCATTTTACAAGAATGATGCATCTTGATAATACAATTCAAGATATGATGAAAGATAAAGTTGAAATGCATTACACAAGTAGTGGCGAAATTTATCAAAAGCTATTACAAAAATTTCCTCAGAAAAAAGATGCAATTCATAATATTGAGATGCCAACACCAATAGACGGTAAAAAGGGTCCCAGCATTGCGTTATCTTCACTTAATTTCCTCTTACCAATATCTGGAAGACCTCCATTACTTTCAGTTGTAACCAACTATTTGAGAAAAGAAGCAAGACTTTACAATAGTCAGAAATTTGACCTTGTCATAAATGATGGTGATGTAGGATCAAATGCAATTGCTCAACGAAGAAACATCAAGTGTGTTTTTATTACAAACCAGTTTAGGCCAAAACTCTGGGCCTCTAGATTTTATCTTTATCCAGGAGTACTATACGTATCAAAAAATATTGAAAGAGCAACAAAGATAGTAGTTGCAGATTCTCCCCCTCCGTATACCATATGTGAGTATAATCTCAATTTTCCTGAAAGGTTAAAGGATAAAGTCGTGTATGTAGGTCATTTTTCAAATGGTACAATGACACATTCCAAACCCAAATCTGACATAGAGAAGTTAATTGAAAATGTTGATAGTTTCGGATATTGGATGATAACAGGAAACAAGTCTACAAAGAAAATAACTCTAGAAAATTACAAAAAAGCTTTTTGCAGTTTGGAGATGAGAAATGAGAGGAGGGTAATCTCACATGCAAGTGCAGATCCATCTCTGGATAAAGTTTTGGGAAAGGATGGACAAACATATTCTGTTTCTGAAGCATTAGAAAAAAAAATAGACTGGATTCAGATAGATGTAGGATTTTTGTCAGAACAGGAAAAAGATACTGTTCTTAATTTATGTAAATATGCAGTGATAAATGGCTCACATACCGCAATGGGGGAAATATTAGGAGGAAAAGCAAAACCAATCATAGGAATACCAGTCTATGACGAACACACTAATCAGATAAAGTGGGCACAAGACAGGAATTTGGGGATTCTGGCTACAACCGTTAAACAGACTGTCAAAGCAGTTTCTCTAATACACAATGATTACAACAAGTATCAAGAAAATCTTTTAGAATTTTCGAGAAATTACAGTACAGGCGGTACAAAGAATACAGTAAAAATAATCTCTGAGATGTTAGAAAACTAGAAAGAATTATAATTTTTTAATTTTCATACATAGTTCTGGTACGCGGCATTTTAGATGGGCGAACTGACCTTTTAGGGATGAAGACATAGACCGCGTACCAGAAACTGACCAAAAGCTTTTATGGATAACTTTGATGATCGCCGTCGTTGACTGAATGTCCCGAATGTGCAGCCAAAGAAGTGGTAATAGAAATGAAATTTGATGCTAACACTAAACACTTCATTTGCAAAAAGTGCGGTTTGTTTGCTACTAGGGAACAAGTAAGTGATATCAGATACAGATTGAACAAGCGAGAGAAAACACGTGAAGACAAGCACGATGAATATCGTGATTGGTGGACAACAAGTAAGAAAGACAAACAGGGCTAATTACAGTGAATCATAATGGGAAAAGAAAAAGAAATTCCAAAATGGGTACAAGATGAGATAAAGGATGCCAAATTTGGCAAGCCAGAATCTTTTACAAGAACTGGGTACATACTTGAGATTTATGAAAAAGATATGAAGATTGATTCTCAACTTTATGAGGCCATAGAAGATGGAAGAAAGATAGTAGAAGGAATGAATTTGCCAAAGAAGACAAAGGCTGCAGATCTCATGAAGGGGGTTGTCTATGAATTTACAATAAATTCGTTAAAGGCACCGTTAAGCAAAAAAGTTATCGAGTTTCTGAAAAAAGAAATGGAACTTGACATGGATGCAATTTACCAGTTTGAGCTAACAAAACTCGAACTAATGGACGTAGACTCGGATTCCTCAGAAGAAGAAGAGTCCGAAGAAGAATAGATTATTCTTTTCAATCTAGTTTAGATTTCATTGATTTTCTGAAAATTCCGCCCACTATGGGATTTATCAAATATGGAAAGGTTTGCTTTAACCATATTGCTAATCTTACTATCTGAGGCACAACAATCTCAAGTCTAGGGGATGATGCAGCTTTGACTACAGCATTTGCCACTGTCTTTGGATCAAGTGAGGTAGCTGAATATCTTGGCATCTTGCCGAAAGATTCGTGATCAAAGAAATTAGTTCTCACCATTATTGGACTGACCACAGTTATTCCTACTCCAGTTCCTTTTAATTCATGAAATAATGATTCAGAAAATCCTAACATGGCAAATTTTGATGCACAGTATGATGCCATTCCGGGAATCCCGATACTTCCTGCTACAGATGCTACGTTGACAATATGCCCGGATCTTTGTTCTAGCATTTTTTGTAGAAATGTCTTTGTGCAATACATCATTCCAAGAAAATTTGTAGCCATTTGTGATTCCATTTCATCGATTTTCGTTTTTTCTACAGTATTGTATATTCCAAAACCAGCATTATTTACGAGTACATCGATTTTACCAAATTTTTCAATTATAATTTTTCCCATTACATCTACCTGATCTTTGTTAGAAATATCACATGCATAAGCAAAAGCCTCAATTTGATACTTTGATAATCTCGTAGCTATTTCCTGTAATCGTTTTTCATTTCTAGATACAAGTATCACATTAGCATGTAGTTTTGCAAATTTCTCAGCAGACTGTTCTCCTATTCCGCTTGATGCACCTGTAATAACAACCACTTTACCAGAATAATCCAATAATTAAAAATTAAAAGCTTGAAAATAAAGTGCTTTCTATACAGTTTTTGTTTTCTTTATGCTTGGATAAACTACTTTCATGAGAAAGAGCCAGCTTATCACAAGACCAACGTGATAGGTAGCTATTCTCCACCCAATCACAATATTCCATTGAAGACTGTTCTTGGCAGCCTCAAATGTCAAGCTATTCAAGTGTCCCAAATATGCCCAAATTGAAAATTCAGTTAGACCGGAACCGCCAATTGTAATTGGCAGGTTACCTACTGCAATTGATGCCATTGTAGCCATTAAAGAATGGAAAAAGTCTATCATGTATCCTGCACCATTTGCAATTATCATAAAAGAAAGACCGTAAAGTGACCATGTGAATATAGAAATTATTATTGAAACTGTGAATGCTTTTTTGATCTCTTTGGTGTGAAGAGTCTCCCTACTCATGTCACAAATCTCTTTCATCCATAGATTGGTTTTATCAACATACTTTACTGAACGCTCTTTTCCTATTTTTGTAGCAAGTCTGGAAGCCCAGCCAGGTATCTGAAATGTTCTTTTCGATGACAAAAAGAATAGAGTAGACCAGAGTCCTGTTATAGGGATACTAATTGCAAGTATTGTTATTCCTATAGCATAAGCGCCATATGAAAATGAAATCACTGCAGCAACAATTGCAAATGCCCCCGAAACCAATACTTCAGTTACAATTTCGATTATTGTTACCCAGGATGCTTTTCCAATTGGAACACCTTTTTTACCCAACCACATTATTCGAACCAATTCACCACCTACAAAAGATGGAGTAGTAGATGTTACAAATTCACTACCTACTCTTACAGAAATTGTTCTCCAGTTTACGTCCACAGGGCCCAAGAATTTCTTTACAAGATAATTGAATTTTAGCCCTTGAGTGAATAATTTACCTGCCATAGCAATTGAGGCTCCCAGAAAAGGTAGAAAGCCAATTGCAAGAAGATTTGCAAAACTTACATTAAATGTAGATGCAATGATGAGAAACGGTATTACACTAACAGGAATAGCAAGAAGCTTCCAATTCATTGCCTGCCTTACTCATGGATGGAAATATAAGCTCAACATAAAATAAATTATCAGAAAAATGAAGGCAATTTTCATAGTAGGAACTGCAGGAGCGGGAAAATCTTTGTTAGCTTCTAAAATTCTTGATTATTATTCTAGAAACGGTGCTTTTGTTGCAATGTTAAATCTAGATCCAGGCGTTGAGAATTTACCATATACATGTGACATTGATGTTAGGGATTACATCGATATCGTACAACTCATGAAACAATATGATCTTGGCCCAAATGGAGCCATGATCATGGCAAATGATCTTATCGCGTCAAAAATAGATGATCTACAAAATGAAATAGATAATGTAAATCCAGATTATCTCATAATAGATACACCTGGCCAAATTGAGTTGTTTGCCTACAGAGCCAGTGGACCATTTCTCATACAAAACTTGAAAGCAGAAGAAAAAGCATCGATATTTCTTCACGATGGATCGCTCATGACATCTCCGAGCAATTTTATTTCAATTGCATTACTTGCTACTTCAGTAAAATTGCGACTTGGTTTATCACAGATAAATGTTCTAACAAAAACTGATCTTATTGAAGACAAGATTAAAGACATATTGAAATGGTCAACAAATATGGCAAGTCTAGAAGATGCACTTGCAAAAGATTCTGATGGTGAAACTTATACTCTTACAATCAATATTCTCAGAGGCCTGAATTTGGGAGGATTTGCACAGGGAACAATTCCAATTTCTAATGCTACAGGAGATGGAATGGTAAACCTTCAAGCTGCACTAAGTCGTGTACTAAATTTGGGCGAAGAGGTAGAGGATTAATGAAAAGTGTAACTGCAAGGGCACCAAGCTCTACAGCTAATTTAGGTCCTGGTTTTGATGTGTTTGGATTAGCTCTTGATGCATATTATGATGAGGTACAGATAACAAAACAAGTAAAGGGAATAACTATTGAGAGTTTAGATTCCATTCCTCTTGAGCCAGCAAAAAACTCAGCAGGATTAGTGATCAAAGAAATGTCAAAAGAATTCAAGATAAAAGACGGGCTTTTAGTTAAAATCAAAAAAGGAGTTCCAGCAGGATTTGGAATGGGTAGTAGCGCAGCATCTGCTGCGGCCGCAGCAGTTGCCTTTAATGCATTATTTGATCTCGATCTTGATCAGAATACTCTTGTAAAATTTGCAGGAATTGGAGAAAAAGCTAGTGCTGGATCTATTCATTATGATAATGTGAGTGCATCAGTTCTAGGTGGATTTGTAATAGTAAGAACAGATCCGCTTGATGTGATAAAAATTGATCCGCCAAAGGATTTGGTGTTATGTGTTGCAATACCAAAAATCAATGTTCCCAAAAAAAAGACAGAAGTATCTAGAGGAGTTCTTCCTCAACAAGTAAAATTATCAGATTATGTGAAGAATCTTGCTAATGCGTCTGCAATAACTACAGGATTTATCAACAAAGATGTAGAATTGATAGGTCATTCAATCAAGGACATAATTGTAGAGCCTGCTAGAAAACATTTGATTCCAGGCTTTGACAGAGTTAAAGCAAATGCACTAAAAGCTGGTGCATTAGGTGTAACAATAAGCGGTGCAGGTCCATCAGTAATTTCATTCACATCAAAATTTGCAGATCATAAGAAGATCTGTAAAGCAATGGAAAAAGGATTTGCGTCAGCAGATACAAAATGTACTACGGTAATTTGTAGGCCAAGCAAAGGCGCTTTTGTGCTATAGCTATTTCTTTTCAATGAATTTACGCATTCTCTCTTCTCTGTCCTTGGTTGAAAAACATACTGCCCATGAATAGATCTCAAGTTTTAATCCAGTATCAAGATTTGTATCAGTTCCTCTGTTTACAAGCATCTTGGAAATTCCCATTGCAAAACTACTGTTCTTAGATATAGCTTTTGCATATGCCCTAGTTTCAGAAATCAAACTCTCAGAAGGAAATATTTTATTTATCAAGCCCATTGAAAATGCCTCTTCTGCAGTAATTTTTCTACCAGAAAATATGAGGTCTTTGGCTCTGGCAGGACCAACAATTCTCAATAGTCTTTGTGTACCTCCCCAGCCTGGACAAATTCCTAATGTAACCTCTGGTTGACCAAGTTGTGCGTTAGGTGATGCAAATCTGATATCACATGAGAGTGCAAGTTCACATCCTCCCCCCAGAGCATATCCATTTACTGCTGCAATGACTGGTTTTTCTAATTTTTCAATCCTGTTCAAAACTTCATGTCCACAAAGTGCATATTTTTCTGCCTCTGTTGGTCCAATGCTACTCATATATTCAATATCTGCACCAGCTGAGAAAGCTTTTGGGCCGTCACCAGTGATAATAATGACTTTTGAAGAATCTTTTTCCAAGTCATCAAGAAGAGAAATAAATTCGTTCATTACATCTAGATTCATTGCATTTAGTTTGTCTTGTCTGTTGATTGTGATTTGAACAATTTCATCTTCTCGTTCAACTTTCAGATATGTCATATATGAAAAATATTCTAGCAGAAATTAAACTTTAGAGATATGTTTTAGATAGAAACCGAGTTATAATACCACTCCACAGTCAAAACCATCTTTGAATCCATTTGGATTGGCGTCATCTATTGGCTCAGCTGTTTGTTGGGGTACTTTTTTTGTTCCAGTCAAAAAGGTTAACGTTGCAAACATTTGGCAACTCCAAGGGTCTACAGGAATTGGAGTTCTTCTTTTTGCAATACCAATTGGTTTTTTCTGGGGATTTGGAATTTTACCTAGTGGTCTTCTCAGTGGAGTAATTTGGACTGTAGGAAACATTCTAGCACTTTATTCAGTCAAGCTCATAGGACTTTCAAGAACCTCCCCGCTTCTTGCAGGTTTTAGCATTCTAGTTTCATTTCTATGGGGAGTTTTGTTCTTTGAAGAAAAATTTAGTTATATGATATTAGCAATTGGAGCAATTGGGTTATTGTTAGCGGGTTTACCATTTATCACAAGCGCTACAAAGACCTCATCAACTATTCAACGAAAAGGATACTTGATTGCTGCAGCATCAGGCATTATTGGAGGCTCTTATGTCATACCAATGCAGGCAACACATACACTTCAATCTGGATTCTTTTCATCCAGCTTGTCGATTTTTGCAATAGGAATACCATTATTGTTTTTATCACGGAGATGGATCAAAAAAGAGATCGCTGCAGGAATAATTTCAGGAAGTTTATTCAATACAGGTAGTTTGTTTGTTTTAATGGCCATAGCATCAATAGGGATTACAGTAGCATATCCCATTTCCCAGACAGCCACACTTTTTGCTGTATCTTGGGGAATTTTGTATTTTAAGGAAATATCCAACAGACGCAATATACTTAGAGTTATCACAGGATCTGTCATGATTTTGTCTGGAGCAGTATTGCTCTCTATTGCCTAGTCAAGCATTTTATTTGGTATGATGGAATTGTTTTCAAATTGAAAGCTGTTATAGTATTTAGTGGGGGTTTGGATTCAGTATGTACTGCAGCATACCTTCAAAAACAATATGATCTGTATGGAATAACTTTTTCTTATGGACAAAAAGCAAGTAGAGAAGTAAAAATTGCACGCCAGTTTTCTAAATTGTTAAAATTTAAAGAGCATAAGATAGTAAATATTGAATTTATGAAGGACCTATACGAAAATACAAACGCCCTAACTAATTCTAAAATGACAATTCCTTCAAAATTTGATTACTCCATAGTTGCTCCAATAAGAAATGCTATTTTTCTTAGCATAGCTTCAGCATGGGCATTTTCAAAAAAAGCTGAAGTTGTTGTCTATGGTGCTCACATTGGAGACACTAGATACCCAGATTGTAGACCAATGTTTACAAAATTGCTTTCAAAGGCTTTGAATGAAGGAGAAGTTGATGGAATAAATCTAGGTTTAAGAAAAAAGATAAAAATTTGGAGTCCATTTATGGACAACCTTTCAAAGAGTGATCTTCTAGAGAAAGGATACAAAGAGTTGGACAAACAGATTTTCAAAAGTTGGAGTTGTTACGGAAATGGCAAAATTCATTGTGGAAAATGTGAATCATGCAATAACAGAAAATTGGCTTTTGTTAAATCCAAAATTGTAGACAAAACTAGATATCTAGATTTTTGATAAAATTGGTCTTCTTAGTATTATTGGTCTCACAATTAGATAATAGGCTAGAAACACTGCACCGATAATTCCCCAAAATGCCCACACTGTCATGGAAGAATCAAAACCCATTTTTGTAAAGAAATTCATTGAGTTAAGAGAGATTCCCAATCCAGCACCCAATACAACAAAGAATTCGATGGCATACCACATAAAAGATGGCCATGATTCTTTTGGAACGTGTATGTTATTGTGTGTGCCCACAGTAGTTCTGCATTAACTGTTATTATTTAATTTTTTAGATTAGCCGATATTTGGTTTAGATTTTCCATTATATATCAGATTTAGAACGTCTGATCTTGATTCTTTTTTATCGTAAATTCCTCTTGATGCTATTGTTGTTACTATAGCGTCATTTCGTACTCCTCGCATTTTCATACAGAGATGTTCACCTTCTGCAATTACAACCACACCCTTGACTCCTTCTGAGTATAGTTCATCAGCTATATTTTTTGTAATTCGCTCCTGTATTTGTAACCGAGCAGAATATTTTTCCACAAGTCTAACCAACTTTGATATTCCAAATACTTTACCATCTGGTGCATATGCTACGCTTACTTTTCCATAAAATGGTAACATGTGATGTTCGCACATGGAATAAAATTGGATATCTTTTGCAATTACGATATCAGAATCCTCAGAAAACTTTACTGACAGTTCTGATTCTCCTTCATATCCCTTGAAGATCTCTTCGTACATATCCGCTATTCTACTGGGGGTATCAACTAGACCTTCTCTTGTTGGATCTTCGCCTATCTCTGCAATTATTTCCCGAATTAATTTTTTGACTCTTTCTTTATTCATCAAGGTGCACCTATGAACTTGTGAAGCTGTGGTACTATTCTAACTTGATCATTGTAGGCATAAACTAAATCGTAAAAGCTAAATAGCTGTTCCAAACTAGGTTCGGAAATACCATAGGTAGGCTGTATTATAAATCCTGCAAGTTCTGTTTTTGACATTATTTCAAATATCTGCTTAAGAAGCTTCTTGAATGGACCTAATTGAGTCTTTGAACTTATTACCACTTTTACATATGTTGTCTTCTTTGATTTTTTAGCTAGTCTCAGACACTCAAGTTCATTTTCTAAAAGTTTAGAATAATGTTTTGAATCAACAAAGCCAGAGTCTGGAGTTTTAAATTCAATTTTTATAAAATCAATATAAGGAAGAACTTCTGCAAACTTGGATGAATCATAACAAGATGATTCTAGATAAGTAGGAATTTTTTTGTTTTGTACAAAGTTTGCCAATTCTGCAACAGCTTTTGACTGAGCAAGTGGATCTCCACCAGTAAAATTAACCTTGTATGTGTTTTTCTTGAGATTCTTTTTGATTAGTTCTTTTGCTTTGGTAATCGAATATTCTTTTCCAGAATTCATTGGAAGTGCTCCTTTGGTATCGCAATAAAAACACTTGAAAGGACATCCTGACAATCTTACAAAGAGAGTCTTTGTACCATACAAGATTCCTTCTCCTTCAACAGATGTAAATATCTCATAAAGTCTTACGTTCAAGTATTCGATCTGTGCTTGTTCATTATTTAATTGGATCTTCTTATGAATGATTTTTTGCCAAAGTGGATATAATAGCAAATACAATAATTTGTAGCAGTGGAAAAATTAATTCTCTTATTTTTACTTGTGATCCTACCATTTGTTGTTTATCAAGATGCAAGTGCCTTAACGATAAGTGCCATTCCTGTAAAACAAGAATTTGGAGCAAATGAGTGGATAAAGGTCAATGTTACAATTCAAGGGTATAACGGGGGTCCAGTAAATTGGATTGCCCACAAACCTGATAATTCAACAATATCAGGAGTATTAGACCAGCAGCAGATAAGGTCAGGAAGAACAATACACCAAATTATACGAAGTGCTAGTGATAATGAGTTTGGCCTATGGTCAATTAACTATGGATATGGAGGTAGTAATCAGACAGCTCGCGTTAATGTCAGACCTCTTGATTTGATCATAACAACAGACAAGAGCACATACTATGAACCGGACACAATGAACATCAACATCACTTCATCTTCCTATACCCCATATGCCAAATTTGCTCATTCCTATTTTCTTGATTTTTATGATCAGGATGGAAATAAGGTAATTGGAATAGAAGAAATTGAGATAAAAGCAAATGAACCAACTGTAACATACAATTTACCAATGTTACAATTTGCTAAATACAATCCTCCAGGATTATACAAATTAAAAATTCAATATTTTAATTCTGTCAAATACATACCATTTCTTTTAGGCGACATAAACAAACTAATGGAGATATCAGTATATTCTCAAACATCCACGTATTACCCAGGTGACGATGTTATACTGGATCTTCATGTAACAAGTGTCAAGGAATCTACTGGAGTTGTAACAATAACAGATCCATCAGGAAACACAATCAGTAAGGAATTTCCCGTAAATGCTGTACATAGTGAAATATCATTACAAGATATTACTAACAAAACTGGAGTTTACCAATTCAATATCAAGTATGTAGGAGTCAGTAGTTCAGGTTCATTTAATGTTGTTACAAATCCAAAACCATTACCAAACATAAAGGTGAGTGTATTTCTTGACAAGCTAAACTACAGACCTGGAGAGACCATGCATGTGAAAGTTTACACTTCCCAAGTCATTACAAATTCAACAAGTTTTTGGGTAATTGATCCAAACGGTATAGAATATCCAAAATTATCATTGCCAGCAACAACAGTTGATACAATATTACAACATAAGATCAGTAAAAATGACACAATTGGCCAATGGGAACTTTACATCGATTACGATGGAATAATCAGATCTGCTTCTTACTTTGTTAAGGGGCAGCCAGTAAACAATACAGAGACATTCAATACCGATCAGTTTAACATTCCTGTTTTCATATCAAACTTTGCAACAAACTTTACTTCTCCAACCGGAATAACTATTGATTCTAATGGTGATGTTTACGTTGTGGATTCCGGAAATTCCAAGATAAATAAATTTGATTCTAATGGGAAATTACTTCTTTCATGGGGAAATTCCGGAAATGGAAATGGTCAATTTGTTCATCCAAATGGCATAGTTGTAGGAAGTAACTATGTCTATGTAGCTGATACCGGGAATGCTAGAGATCCAAATGTTCTACAAAAATGGAACATTCGTTTACTCATGGGGGAAATATGGAGATGAACATAGTATGTTTCACACTCCTATCGCATTGGCTTTTGATGAAAGAGGAGATCTTTTTGTAGCTGATTCTGGAAGAAATAGAATTCAGATCTTTGATTCTCAGTTTGTTTACTTGAATGAAATCAGATCTTCGATCACTGGAGATGCTAACTTTTCAGCAATTAATGGTATAGCCTTTGATACTGATGATAACTTTTATGTTTCTACAGTTGAGAATAAGATCTTAAAATTCTCTAGTACATATGAGCTAGTAAACTTTTACGGCTCTGCGGGTACTGAAGAAGGTAGATTTAACAATCCAACAGCTATAACTATTGATTCTAAAGGAGACTTTTACATAGCAGATACTAACAATCACAGGATCCAAAAATTTGATCAATATGGAAATTTCCTTTTGAGTTGGGGTTCAGAAGGAAATTCAGTTGGGCAGTTTGAAGAACCAGTAGGACTTGGAATCGATCCTTCAGACAACATCTATGTTGTAGACAAAAGTACTAAGAATATACAAAAATTTGCTTTGTACGGTACAACTAATAATCTATATCTGCCTTCATCTCCACCTGCAAACAATACAGTATCCATACCTACTCCACCTGTAAACAATACAGTATCCATACCTACTCCACCTGTAAACAATACAGTATCCATACCTACTCCACCTGTAAACAATACAGTATCCATACCTACTCCACCTGTAAACAATACAGTATCCATACCTACTTCGTCTAACTCACAACCTCCCCATGCAGAAGATTTCAATGTTGACTCAAAAGAAAAAAATATGGTGCTTGATATAATCAAACAATGGGAACAGGCTAATTTACATAAATAAAAAACGAGACTAGTCTTAAACCAAAAGACGACAGAACCTTATTAAATATCGACTTGTGAAGTAAATATGGACACAATGAGTAGTTCAAATTTTGAGGAAATGAGGACTAGCAATAGTAGTAACACGTTATTATCATCAAAAGATATGATAAAAATTTCACATGATATGAAAAGCTATCTAGATTTTATAATCAAGTCAATGGAAGATGCAATAAAATTTTCCATGGAAGAAAAAGTCAAGGCAGCTGCACTAAGAATCACGGTTGTTGAAAATGAAGAAGAAGGAAGAAAAATCTCAGAAGAAATTAGCACTGCAGAGAGGAGAATAATCAATAATGAGAATGTCATGATGGAGCTTGAAAAAGAATTGAATAAGCTGAAAACTGCAATGGATGGAATCAAAGAGATAACAAATGGGCTTGATTCCTTAGATGCAGAAAAGGCTACTGGATCATTAAAGGGAACACTGATAAGAAAACAAACCGATCTTGAAAAAATTAGAGGCGATCTCACTTCTTCACGGAAACTCAAAGATCTTGCTATTAGAAGACTTGCTGAATCAGAAATATCTTTACAGAATGCAACAAAACGCTATTCAGAAAGAATGACGAGTGCAGACTTGATTGCTAATAATGTTGAAAATTCCATCTCCCAAATAGTCCAAGCATACAGCGACGTGATGAATGTAGCAAGAGAATTACTAATGGAAAATTTAGGTGTGCGATACACAAGTCAACCGGAAGTTGGCTTTAAACAACAAAATAATGCTGGAACAACAGGAAATACATCCCAAGCTACAAAAGACTCGAAAAGAGATGAAGAGCCACTTGCTACCTAAAATAATGAAAAGCAATTCAGGTTTGTTAGGTACAAATAAAATATGATTTTTATCAAACATAATAACCTATGACATATGACTTTAATGATGCCCATCAACTGAAAATTAAGAAATTACAAGAAAAATTGGGCAATATCTCAGGTGGACTCAGAAAAAATCTAACAACAGAAATACAAAAAGAAAAACAGATGGATATTGACAATCGTTACTCTGTTACTATTCCTTCATTGACACAAATACAACAAAAACAATTTCATGATGAAACAGAGAAAAAACAGTCAGGAGAAGAAATATTACAACAAATTATGCAACAAGTAGAACACAAACAATTAGAGATTACAAATATTGTAGAAGCTCAACAGGAATCAAATGATGTTTTTTCATCAAAAAATTCGAATAAACAAGATTTAGATCAGATTAAACAAAACATTGTACAGGATAGTAAATCATGGCAACCATGGAACAACATTCCACGAAAAAAATTAGGTCAGCTAGAGAAAAAAACGCTGAGCAGGCTCTTTAAAAAACATTGAGCAATTATTTTAAAATTAACCTCTGAAGGGTAATTTTAAAAGACATAGTCTTTAGGAATAGATAAGAAGAACAATGGCAAAACTAGCTTTGGTTATAGTCATCACGGTAATCGCAATGGCTTTCATTAGTTTCCCACATGCCAGTTCCCAGTCGTCTGCTAATACAACAATATTAGTTAAAACGGACAAGGCATCATACAAAATAGGAGACACCGTAGAAATAAGCGGATCTGTTACAAATCCCACATATGACGGATTGTATTTAAAAATATTCGATGACAAAGCAGAATTAATTTGGCTATACCAAGTAAAGTTGGATGAAAATAATGCTTTCAAAACCATCGTACCTCTATCAGATCCGGTATGGAATGGATCAATGTTCTATGTTGTAACTGCAAAAACAGGCGGAATAGTAAATACAACTTCATTTGAGATAAACCCGAGTTCAAATTTTCAAGAGAAAACAACCTCAATTATATTAGAAACATTTGATAAATTTCTTCAAAATACACTCTTTCTTTCAATTGTGGGAATTTTCATAATAGGAATAATCGCATATGTGTTATATTCTATAAGACTAGTCCAAAAAAATATTGCAATCTTAAAACATGAATCCTTACCATTGATCACATTTGATACTCCTTCTCCTGCAAAGGTTCACTTGGAACATGGTACAAGCATGGGGTATGAGACATGGATTGAAATTCCAGAAGAACAGAGACCCAAAGTTGACTCTGTTGAATTTTGGATTGCAATTAAAAATATTGGAGGTAATACTGCCAAAAATATTACATCTTTATTTATTCAAAAGGATGAGATATTTTCGAGACAGGACATGAAAGTAGCAGAAGACGAAAAAATTCTAGACAAACAAGCGTTTCTTCCAGAATTAGCTTCTGGTGAATTTTATTATTATGACTTTGAAATTCCTTGGAATCAATTCGTTAAATTAGAAGAAAATAATCTTTTTGTGGGATTATTGATATCATACGATAAACATAAGACTAGAAATCTCTCCGGTATAATTTTTGGAATTGGAAAAGGCGGTAATTATACAATGGATGAATGGTTTACGCATTAGCGTTAGTTCAGTAAAGATGTTTCATCTATGTAAAAATTTTGAAAATTTAAGAAGTGATTTGCGGTGCCTTTCTAGTAAACAATCCTATAATAAATATCAAAACGCCCAGAATTCCGATAAGACTTCCTACGAATTCTACAGTATCCTTTAGATCTGCTTGTAATGGTGCTAAAATGAAAGCAAGTATAATGCCAACTATTATCATTGGAATTCCCACGCCTACAGAAATTTGCTTTGAAGCCATCGCTCTTGGGTCTGGTAAAAATCTATATGAATTTTATGTAAAATCCGTGTACGCATGAGAATAGTAATTTCCCATTGTTTCTAGTCACAAAGTTGGATAAATATGAAAAATCAATATTTCACAATACCTGTTTTTTAGATTTATGAGATGTTTTTGAATTTTTGTTTAATGCAGAATTAGAGATATCTCATCACTAGGTCATATCAGAAGTTGTATTATCATGATTTGAAATGTGTATAAAATTTCCAGGTTATCAAGTCTATCGATTTACTTGAAATCTTTTGTTTTATCAGAGGTTCGCTGTTTTGCCACTTCTGCAAGTGAATCATGAGCATTATTTAGAAACTGGTTTACAGATATAATCAATTTTGATGTTTCATTAATTTTTCCGGTGTCAAGATCCTGTTTTGCTTGTTTGATCAATTGATCAGATTGTGTAAAGTTAAAATCGATATGATTAGTTATTGCTATAGATTGAAGTGTTTCATCAAACTTTTCTAATCTTGTAATTTCACCTTGTAATTGTATTACATCTACATGTTGTTCGTCATTTGTCCCTGTTTCATTAAGAGAATTTATCTTATCATTTGTAATCTTGAAGAAATTCATTGCAGAAAGAAAATGTTGTTTGGCTGATGTGACATTTTGTGCATTTACTGCTTTGGTTAAGGCATTTGTTTCATTGGAGCCTTGATTATACAGAGAAACAATTTCATTAGGAACATTAGGAATTTGAGATATGCTGATGTTGAGATTGTTTTGTGCCTGTGTAGCAATATTCACTAATGTGTCAAGTTGAGGATCTGCATATGATTGGATTGGACCATTCAAGATTAATGTTACAACTAGTGCTGCAACAAAAATTGTCAAACTCTTCATTTTTGATCCTCCATTTTACGAAGTTTAATGAGATTTTGTTGATCAACTTTTTCTATTTCAACAACATCTTCTCTCTCTAATCGTTTGACGGCACGCCACATTGTTGTTCGTGGCATCAAGAATTTCTTACGCAATTCGCTTTCGTATACTTGACCCCCTTTTTCAGAAATGAATGCTATGATTTCCTTGTCATCTTGACGTAAATCTGGTTTGAGTTTGTAAATTGCCTCCTTTTTTGATGTGATATCATCATCACTGTTTTGTGAAATTTCACTAGAAGTTATGATTTTAGTTGATCTTGCCTTTCTCATGATTATAATTCCAGCTGCTCCTGCTGCAACAATTCCTCCAATCAAAAGATAGATTGACAAATTATTAGATTGATTAACTGATATATGGTTATCAGATGAATTAGTGGATGGTTTTGAAATGGCAGTTTGTTGTTCTTGTAGAGCAAGATTCTTTGCTGAATTAGCAAGAGATTCTGCATCAGAATACTTGCCTTGATTAAAATCAAATTGAGCTTCCTGAAGTTTTGCTAAAGCCATAGGAGTTTTCACACCTGTAGAATTCAAAGTATTAATAAAATCTTGAGCTTTTTGAATTGCCAAAGTAGCAGTTTGGCTTGTACCCAATACACCAAAAACATAATCGATATCTGATGATCCACTTGGCAATGATATGAGTGATTGATCATCAACTATTTGCATGTTTAAAGGAGATGCACTCATTCCAACAATTACTGTATTTTTTGGCAACATTATAGAATAATCAGTAGGAGAATCTACATGAAAAGTCCATGTCCTTCCATTCTTTGATATCAAGTCAGGAGTATCATAGTCTATCTTTATCGCAGAAGCTCCTAAGGTTGCTATTGTTACAGTATTTGCATTCATCGTACTTGAAAGCAGTGTTCCATTTTCATCCTGCACAACAAGATTTTCAACACTACTACCATATACATTCAGACTGAAATCCGGTGATTGAGTGTCTACGTCAGTTTGATAGAAAACATGAGTTGTACCATCTGCATAAACTGTAAAATCAAGAACTTTAGGGCTACCTATAGCGTACTGGACAAAGGAAGAAAGAGTGAGTAAAACAAAGCATACCGCTACGACTGGAGCCCTTACCATTGTTGTGAGAATATGATTGATCCTTACAAAAAGCATTCTTTCCGGTAATACTTTTTGTGTCTCAATCATCTGATATTCCTGATGCATTTCCTAATACCTGAGATTTAGTCCCTGCATTACACCCTGGAATCTTTGAAATTCCTGGAAGAATCTGATTCCCTTCTCTGTGACCCTGAAAAGCCTGTTTCTATCGGATTTCACTGATTCTACCAATCCTGCATCTATCAATTTCTGACATTTCTCAAGCACGGCATAATGCGATAGGTTTGCTCTTCGGGATATAGCGGAGATAATTACTCCTTGGATTCCTCCATCCATGGTGACACCAAGGATATCGGCTATGATGCCCATTTCGGACCTGTATTGTTGTTTTGACATGAGATGTTATAGTATTGATGTTTTATCAGGGACGGCATGAAATTTCATAGCGGAACGCATAGCGGAACAGCAGTTTCACGCCTTGGAACAATCAATTTTCTAGTTATTACGAAGCGGGGGAATAGAAATCAAGTAGATTAAAATACAAAAATAAGATTACATAATCAGGCGACATCTTGCTACTGCCTGAGGTCGTAGGCGAAGAGAATTTCTTTGACGCTAACAGAGTAAATCTAGTAGATATTTGAAGAAATTTTCTCGTAATTTGCTATAATTTTGCAGTCTTCTTTTTGATTAATTCTACGATTTCTAACTTTCGTTTTATGTCCATATCTGGTTCCATTGTGACGTAGACAGTCTTGCGTTTTGGATAGATGACAATTTGAGTAATTTTTTGACGTTCAATGTGTACATAGTTTACTGGTCCAAGGCTCTTGTCAAAGTGTTGTCTGATTTTTCTCCTTGTTGCTACTTGTTTACAGAAATGTTCTTCTTCCTTTTGTGATTTTAATGAGGTTTTTCCTTCCTTCATTATGGCTTCTGATATGTTTCCTTTTAGATCTATTATAGCAGCAAATCTCATCATTTGATCTAATCCAATGATATCTTCCACTATTGGAAGCAGGTTTACTTTGTCATTCTTCAAGTAACTCGAACCAAAG
The DNA here is from genome assembly GCA_963716995.1 of uncultured Nitrososphaerota archaeon. Lineage (GTDB taxonomy): Archaea > Thermoproteota > Nitrososphaeria > Nitrososphaerales > Nitrosopumilaceae > Nitrosotalea. The sequence continues at coordinate 25,315 of CAVQVB010000005.1, read as the reverse complement.
ATTCAGGTCTCTAAATATATCTCAATCCCTAGTATTAGCTCATTTTGACTAGAAATGTTCAATGGACCATTTCAAACTTCTCAAGAATGGTTTTTTATTTATTAACTTTTTATATATTAAAAACAACAGTAACCCATAAGCGATATGTTTGACAAATTCCGAAAGAAAAAGGATGAATTCGGATCGACTTCTTCAGGAATGGAGGATAAGATCGCTAATCAATCAGGCAAGGTTTTTCAATATGAGCCAGAAGGAGGGAATGTAAAGACGTCAGAAGTCATAGAGGAATCCCGTTTTCGCCCTTCAGAACAAGTAAAAATACCGGAACCTATTCAACAAACTCGTATGAGCACATCAGGTGAAGATATAGGAATCAAGGCATTGATGGACAAGAGAACCAAGTTAGGAGAAGCCATAGACTATGTAGGTTTAATGATCAAGGACCTCAAAGACAAGCGAACTAGTCTAGAAAAAAATATCGAGGATGAATCTGTTGATATCAAAAATCTAAAGGAGAAACTTGTCAAGGTAGGTCAATACATAGAAGAAGAAAAACAGGGCATCAAGACATTACAACAGAAAAGAGGCGAAGTTGAAAAAGAAGCAGATGATGTTGCTGTAATGATTACCAGCCTACGAGAAAGACTGATCAACATTGATCAAGTGGTAAATGAAGAAGGTAGCAAGATTGCAAAATTCAAAGAGACTAGACCAAAGACCGAGTCTTCTCTAACCTAGAATGTAAAACTCTCTTTTACTAGTGCGTCTAGATTTTCTTTTATTTCATCATCAGAGGACAATGAACCTAGATCTCTTACCAACACTTCAGTTGCAAGACACTGGTTTTTGGAGTATTGATAGTAACAATCTAGTTTTTCTTCGTATGTCTTTGCACTGTAATAGGTAGTCCAGAAATTTTCTGTAGAATGTTGAACATACAGAAGGAACTTTTGAATTATTGATTCAATCTTTGGAGAAGGATTGTCTTTTACCAATCCAATTAGAATCTGCTCTAGTTTGCTGTCCAGATTTGATTCGTAAATAAGCTGATACACATCCCCATCCTTTTTCATGACTAGATTACGTCGTCATATCATAAAAGCTTTATAGAGAAATTTTAGATATGTTTGAAAAATTATCTAACAACTTTGAATAATCAAGAAAATTCAAAAATTTAAGATGAAATTTGACACAAGCCTTAAATATTTTATTCACGTATTAATACTCCCTATCAAAGGACATCCTCCCAAGATAGGTATCATGCAAGCAATGTGTGATGTGTAAAGACCAAAAATCTTTCCACATAAAGCATCCCAAGGTACCCCGAAGGAAAATGATGACAAAGGTCAACATGCTTTGAGTGTATCACACTCACAAGGTGTGATCCCCCACACTTCTGCATGATAAAATTTTTCCATAAATAGCAAAGAATAGACAAAACTATGGAAATTTTTCAAATGCATTATACAATAATGCCCAATCTATGATTACCTAGAACGATGCAACTTCAAAATAAACGATGGATGTGGTATTTGTTACCATCTCAGATTACTTCGCAGGGATTAAGCACTGTAATTCCATTATACGTAATCTTTCTTGGAGGTGGTATAGGAGAAGTAGCTATCATATCTGCACTACAAAATGGTTCAATAGCTATTGGCTCATTAGCATGGGGAAAAATAATTGACAGATTTCATTCTAAGAGACTGATACTTGTTACATCATCGTTTTTTGTTTTGCTTTGTAGTCTTGGTATGTATTTTACCAATTCCGTCTACATTCTTTATGGATTAGCAATAGTACTTGGGTTTTTTCTGGTTGCAAAAAGCCCAGTTACCCAGCTTCTTGTAATGGAATCAGTGCAAAAGAATCTCTGGAGTTGGTTATTTGCTAGAACATCTGTCATCAGTACACTTGGAATGTTAGTTGCTATGATAATTGGAACAGTTGGAAGTTTTTATTTTGATCTTAGACCATACTTTTTGATATGCGCTGTATCAAGCGGCATATCCATGATTTTGAGCATATCTGTTAGGGATGGTGATGGCATTCACATTGAGAGAAGCAGTATTGCCCACTCTCTTTATGGCCTACGATACTCAATTAGTCATCACCATTTTGTTTTTCCAAAAATTCTAGAAGTATATGATTTCAGACACATAATTACGCTATTCAAAGGAAGAATAAGCAATGAAATAGGCATATTTTATCTGGCTTCATTTTTTTTCTATTTTGGAAGTAACATGTATTTTACTGCCTGGACGCCATTTTTGAAAAATCAGAATTTTTCAAATGCTGATGTTTTCCTAAATTATACAATTCAAATGATAACCATGCTACTAGTATTTTTCATAGCTCCAAAAATAATATCAAAATTTGGAGAAGAACGATCAACCATTCTAGCACACATACCACGAATTTTAGCAGTAGTGATTCCAGCTATCTCATTGTTCTTCATGACAGGAACTTTGGGTTTTCCAGTTACAATAACATCGGCTTGTTTGATGGTAATTGCATTTTCAATCTTTAGTACATCTAGCTCTGTGATATTTTTCAAGAGTATTCCACAAGGATTTGAGGGGAAATATCTAGGGGTAAACAGTGCAGTAACAGGCATAGGAGTATTTGCAGGCTCTCTTGTTACAGGAGAATTGACAAAATTTCTAGGATATGCTACTATGTTCCTATCCGCTTCCGCGGTACTAGTGGTATCACTAGTATTGTACAAAATATACTTCCGCTACAAACTATCGCACAATAAGATAATCTAGACGAAGCGTGTTGTGGAAGCTGATTGATCCGCAGGCGTTGAAGGCAATTTGTCGTTGATTGCTGCCTCTGCAACTGCGGAAGCCTCTTGGAGAATCTTGTCAGATTCTTCGCTTGATGCACTTGAGTCAATTCCAAAGTCACCACTATGGAATGTGTCAGTCATAAGACCTCCGAGCATCTCAGTCATTCCAGATAGTTCACGGTCAGCCTCTGGCATGAATTTGACTAGAGAAGATTTGAGGTTCTTCATCAAGCCTATTGTAGGCATGATAGTTACTACAGTATCTCCTAGGTCGTGGAATGTGCTTAGTCTAAGCTCGATTTGTTCTAGAGCAATTCTAGCATTTCCTAAAAGCTTTGTTACTTTTCTAACCTCGGCTAATTCTTTTGATAAAACTTTACTTGCAGTGATATCATGGTTCTGTGTTGCAATCACAATTCTTTTGAATAACTTTTCATCTTTTTGTTTTAACTTTGTAATCATTCCATCAAGTTTTACAATTTGAGTTTGGAGTCTTTTTATTCCAGTCTCCAATCTTGGTTTTAGTGCACCTTTTGGTTTTATTGCATCATTAAATTTTTCACCAAGGCTTGGTGTTTGCTGTCTTGCCCAATTGTTCGTAAATGTTGTCATGGTTACCACTGATAAAGTTGGTTTTTAATTTCAGGTGTGAAATACGGTTCACAGTATACTAAATTTAGCTGACAAGATATAGAATACCAGGTTCAGCCCACGCTAGGTCTCCATTTTAATAAAAAACTAAAAACTCGTGGATAACCATGATTGGATACATCCTACGACTAATCCCCGCTCAGAGTCTTATTGCATTATTTGTATTGCAGTATTTCTCTGTGGATGGATTTTCTTTAGGTGAATAGCCAGTGCCTGATTCGACTGCTGGAATTCACAACAAAGTGGACATTGTTCCATTTTATTTAATGCGGGTTCTGCAGAACAAATGTATTTAAAGGTTATGTACAAGTCTTCAAAAATAATTTTTCTAAAAAATTTTTGAAAAAAATTGTTCAAAGAAAAATTTGAAAAATAATTTTAAAAAATAAATCAAAAAATATTATTTCAGAAGATCAAATTTGATTTTGTCTCATGATCATCAGTTAAAAAAATAAATCAATTTGGGAGATTACAATATACTAATTTGAATATTTAGATATTAATGAAGTATAATATAGAATTTTTATATATTATCACTATAAAATGACGAATTAATAGATTGTACACTCATAGTTAAACCTTTTTATTTATGTTAATCGAAATTCTTATAAGATATTATATGACTCGCGAATCTTTTGGTTCTGGTGGACGTTGTCCTCGTTGTGGAAAAGGTCCAATGGTAACTGATAACACTACAGGAGAAATGTTTTGCGGAGGTTGTGGTTTTGTACTTACAGAGCGTGTAGAAGAATCCGGTCCAGAATGGAGATCATTTTCTAAAGAAGAACATGAAGATCGAAGTAGAACTGGAACTCCTACTTCACTTGCAATGCATGACATGGGACTTGCAACAATAATTGGTCCTGCTGACAAGGATGCATCGGGAAAACCACTTTCTGCATCAATGAAAAGTACCATAGAAAGACTCAGAACTTGGGATAGCAGAAGCCAAGTTCATGAACCAGTAGACAGAAACTTTAGACAGGCTTTCAGCGAACTTGATAGATTAAAAGATAAACTTGCATTATCTGATGCAGTAATTGAAAAGACTGCTTACATTTACAGAAAAGCACTTGACAAAGGTCTTGTTAGAGGCAGATCAATTCCAGGACTTGTAGCTGCTGCATTATACGCAGCATGTAGAGATACTGAAACTCCAAGGACACTTACGGATGTTGCAAACGGAATCAACATCAAGCGAAAAGATGTTGCTAGATGTTACAGATTGTTGTTGCGAGAACTTGATCTAAAGATGCCAGTTGTTGATCCGATAAAATGTGTAGCAAGAATTGCAAGTAAAGCAGGCTTGAGTGAAAAAACAAAAAGAAGAGCTTTACAGATTCTAAAAGATGCAGCTGAGATTGAAATTTCAGCTGGAAAAGATCCGATGGGACTTGCAGCTGCTGCATTATACTTGTCATGTGTAATGAACGGAGAAAACAAAACACAGAAGGATGTTGCACAAGCTGCTGGAGTAACTGAAGTTACAATCAGAAATAGATACAAGGGATTGAAGGAATCACTCAAACTCTAAACTTTTGTAAAATCATTTTTTAGATTATAGTTTTCACTTTCTAGTAGTTTAAAATTAATGGCGTGGCCCTTGTTCGTAGACAGACAGAGATTACCTCTTTTTTATCCCACCCAAGTGGGATTTCACAATTCAAGTCTACGGAGCCACGCTCTCTTAAGCAGTAGATTTTACATCTTTCTGCATTATTTATCATAATACATCATCATATTTATCATTTCATATGTATTTTTACATATTTCTAAAATATTTACATAAAATATTTCAATAAACATAGACATTGTTTACGATCACTAGATTGCTATAACATGCATTTTTGAAGATTCATCAAAATGAGTTGTTTGTCTTCGACAGACTAATTTGATGCATTACGTGATCAGACATGTATGAAACTTTCTGGCAAGGTTGCAATTGTTACAGGAGGTAGTAGAGGCATTGGAAAAGCTACTGCAATACTACTTGCACAACATGGAGCAAATGTGGTAATCACATCAAAAGACAATACCAATCTTCAAAACGCTGCAGCGGAAATGAAAAATGTTGTAGCAATATCTGGAGACATTAGAAAAAATACAGATGTAGAAAATGTTGTAAAAAATACTTTGGAGATTTTTGGTAAAATTGACATTCTAGTGAACAATGCAGGTATTTTTCCCAAAGTAAAACCTCTACATGAAATTTCTGAAGAAGAATGGAATGAAATCATAGATGTAAATTTAACTGGACAGTTTCGTTTTACAAAAGCCGCAATACCACATTTAATGAAAACAAGTGGTTGCATTGTCAATGTTTCATCAGATGCGGGACTGAAATCATTTGAAAATTTTGAAGCAGATGCATATACTGCATCAAAAGGAGCACTAGTTCTACTTACAAAAGCATGGGCCATAGAATATGCCAAATACAAGATACGTGTGAATTGTGTCTGTCCTGGAATTGTGGAAACTGATATGACAAGACCATATCTTGGAAATGAAGTCTGACAGAGCAATGGCAATAGCAGAACATCCAATCGGGAGAATAGGAATACCAGAGGATGTTGCAAAGGCAATACTCTATCTTGTTTCGGAGGACTCTTCGTGGATTACAGGTGCAATTTTACCCGTAGATGGTGGAATCATTACTAAATAATTATACTAATAAAATTAATAGAACCTAATTCTAAGGTCATAACGTGACCCCAAAAAGGAAGAATGCACTTAAGGTAATTATCATGCTTTCAATCATTTGGTTTGCTTCAGCATTACCTGTACCTTTCTTATGGTCTAATTCAACTCCCCAGCAATCTGAACAGTTCAAGACCTATCTGGAAATAGCAGCCTTGATTTCTGTGCCATTTATTGCAATGGCAATTGCTTGGACATTAAAGCCAGAACTTACCACACGTGGCTAACCAAGAAACTCTACTGCCCCTAGTCCTTCCGGGGTTGCTTTAATCCACCTGGTTCTTCCAATCCTTTCAACTTCAATGAATTTCCACTCGTTTAGAAGTGGTTGGATGATATTTTTGTCAAGACTTGCAAATCTAGCTTGTTGAAAATTTTCCTCTCTTGCGTTTACCATGATGAGTTTTCTTTCGTATGCAATTTTTGCCATCTCCTTCTTAGTTATTTTTCCATTGTTTTCTTGTATTATTTTCAAGGCTTGTACCAGTACAGGTTTTGGGGTATGAATTTCATAAGCTGGCAACTTGACAACTGATTTGAGTCCAGATGATAGCTGTTCTCCCTTTACACTAGAGTAACTTTCTGGCTCTGCGTAATATGGGGTAAGTTTTGTTTTTCCTTGAAACATCATGCATGCCATCATACACGCAATTGCTTGTATTTTTGATCCAGAAGAGCAGTTTACAAAAATATCATTTCCATCTTCTTTTTGTACAATTTCTCGTAATGCCTTTAGGATCTTAAAGAGATCAGATCTATTGGAATGTGCTACTTGAACTTCGATCTTTTCTTTTTTTAGTTGAGTTCGAATTTTTTCCATGAATCCTTGGGCTTTATCCTTTGATGGTTCTGCGTGCATCAATAGCCACACCCTATCAGCTTTCATTTGTTTTGCAGGAATTGCAATTCTGTCAATTTCAAAGCCTACAGGAGCTACATGTACACGGAGGTTTACTATTTTACTCATGTTAGTATGTATAGTTATCATACTATGGTGATGATATATAATAATTGTGCATCCCATGTAGAAATATGCAACAAAAACTCACATCAGAGCAAAACAAAGTCTCTGTTTATCCTAGAATAAGATCAGTTTTTGAAAACTAGTTCTTCATCCAAGGCGTAGATTCCAAGTAATCTATGGATTTTATCATCTCATCAAGACTTTGTAGCAACTGCAGTCACTGCTTGAAATTCTTCATACATCATTTTTTCCTCATCTTGAGATAGTACTTGTTTTTCTGCAGCGTCAAAGAACTTGTCTTCTTTTGTTAAATGATCATCGAGGTAAATTGCATATGCCTTGAGAAATCTTGAAACAGGTTCTCTTTGATCTTCTCCTGATTTCCACTTTTGTAGATGCTTTGAAATGTTTGATGCTATTCTTCTTCCAAACTCGTGTTCAATCATAAATACTCTGATCTCTTGTTTTAGGGAATCATAACTTGCAACACAAGGAAAATACTGGTCTTCTTCTCTTGCATAATGTATTGCATCCAAAAATTCTGACATGATTGAAACCATTATTTGCATATCAGAAAATGGAATATCGTTGTCTTCATTTAATGCAGTATAACATCTAGTAATTATTTTTTCTAGCCTGCGTATTTGCCTATGATCGTTTCGTAATGTTCCAGTTCCGCTCATATCGTATCCCTGTTGATATCTTATTGATTTACTGTAAATAGTATTACTTTTTTTGGATTGTATTGTACCATGGCAAAGTGTGGCATGGAAGAACCAACGCCATAATATCCAGCAGGACCCCCAAGGCCTAATCTTATTAGATAATCACTTGTTGGATTGATTTCAATTTCTTTGCTTTCCAACACATGTCCTGCAATTTTTTCTTTTTTTAATTCAAGATTAGAGTAAATCTCGCGAATTTTACCTGCTTGGTGTACTAGAGCAGTCTCCATGTGTTGATGTCCGCACAGTATGATATGATTACGTACATGTTTTCCCACTTCACTAAAAGCAGATGATGCTTTGTAATGATATCCGTGATAGCTGAAAGAACTCAAAGCCTTCGTCTGTGAGTCGTTGCCAATTTCTTTGATATAGCCAAGCTTCACTATTGGCATTTTTTGGGGTTATCTTTTTGGGATCCAATGGTCCCCCATGAACACAGAAAAGACCATTTTTTGTATCGATAAACTCTTGATTGCCAAATGTTCCATCTTTATTCTGCTTGAAAAATGACAAAGCTTCAGCATCAAGCTTTTCATGTGCATCCATGCTTTCAAGGGAACTTGCACTCACTTTTTTTCCACTCAAGAATCCTTCATCGTGATTACCTATTACAGAAAATATTGGATAGTTTTTTTCAAGTGAACGTAATTTTGATATGACTTGTTTTGGGTGAACGCCACGCTCAAGCAAGTCACCTAGATTAATTATTCTAGAAAAAGAACCATATTTTTTTACAAACTCATCACTTGTAGCAGTCTTGATTATCAGGTCAAGTCCGTTCAAGTCTGCATGAATGTCAGAAAAAACTAGATCCAATGAACTTGTTGTTTTTTAGCCTAATTTGAAATTTTTTGTGTTAAAGAATTGATTTGTGGAAAAATGCACGTGTAGATTTATGTGTCCAGAATTGACATTATGTCATTCTAGGATTTTAGAATAAGAAAGTAAAAGTTTGATCTCAAATAAATAACAAGTCTGGGATACATTATCAAATTAGCTTGCATCCTCATTATCCTACCCTGTGAGGATGTCAGCCGATTTATTATTCAGAATCAATTTTTTGAACAGACTGTTTTGGAATTTGGAGTTCTCTAAATGTGTCAGGATGAATTATCTTGGCCAAAATCTCAAGACCTGTTACAGTTCTTGGACCTGGCTTGCTAAAATATTCATTTGCATTTACTGCATAAACTTCTCCTCTACTTACTGCCTTGATATTTTTCCATTTGTCATTTTCAAGTAATTTTTCATATTCAACAAGTGTTCGGGATACATCAAATCCGCATGGCATTAGAATTACGATATCAGGATCAAATTGTACCATTTCTTCAATCTGCATTTTTCTTGATCTGTCTCCAGTTGCGCTGATTCCGTTTATTCCACCTGCAATTTCCACCATTTGAGGAACCCAATGACCTGCTGAGAAGAATGGATCAAGCCATTCGATGCAGAGTACCTTTGGTCTTGAAACTTTTGGAGTATTTTTGATATAATCAATTCTTTTCTGCAATTTTACAACAAAGTCTTTTGCCTTTTCTTGTTTTCCTACTTTATCTCCTACCTCAATGATATTATCCAGTATGCCATCAAGATTTTTTGGATCTAGAACAAGAACCTCTGGTTTGCCTCCAAGCAATGTGACTGCTTTGTTTATCTCTCTTGTATAGGGTGAACATACTTCACAGATTCCTTGTGCTACAATCAGATCTGGATTTGCTTTTATGAGAACTTGTTCATCTAGTATGTAGATGTCTTTTCCTGCATTTACTAGCTCTACTACCTTGCTGTCAATTTCTTGGCTAGACATTTTTTGTGGGTCAAAGGAGGAGTGAATAACCCTTGGCTTTGTCTTGGCCTCTGTTGGATAGTTACATTCGTGTGTTACTGCCAACACTTGATCTCCCACTCCTAGCTCATACAATATTTCAGTTGCACTTGGAAGAAAGGAGACTAGTTTCATAGATGTATCATCAGTGATATTTGTTTTAAACATGTATTCAAGTTTTAGATGATTACAAATTTCTCTTATTACATATTCCTCAAAACTTAAGAATAGCCAAGGCTCGATTTGGTTGATGACTGATTTTACAGTTATTGGTGGACCGTCTTCAGAGCAATTAGCAAAAAAGATTGCCTCTAAATTAAAATCAAAATTTATCAGTTGTGACCTACGGGCCTTTCCAGACGGGGAAAGCAAGGTCACACTCAAGGGAAAACCTAGTGGAAAGATTCTGGTTGTACAATCAATCTATCCCCCAGTTGACTCGAACCTGCTTCGCTGTCTTGCAATAACATCGCAAGCCAAGGCATTTTCCTCCCAAGTGTATGTGGTAATACCATACATTGGATACGCAAGACAAGACAGACAGTTTCTACCAGGCGAGATTATCACCATGGAATTGGTTGCCAAAATGTTCAAGTCTGCAGGTGCAACCAAGGTAATTGTAATTGATATCCACAGTATTACAGCACTAGAGCATTTCCATATTCCTGCAAAAAATATCAGTGCAGTTGAAGAGCTTGCAAAACATTTCAAGAAAATGTCGTTGAATTCCCCTCTTGTTGTATCACCAGACAAGGGAGGAGTGGAAAGGGCAAGAAACTTTGCAAAGTTTCTAGGTGTTGATTATATCGCACTAGAAAAACACAGAGACAGAAAGACTGGAAACGTTTCAATAAAATCAAAAGGACTTGACGGAGTCAAAGGTAGAGACATCATACTAGTTGATGACATGATAAGTACTGGAGGCAGCATTGTAAAAGCTGCAGAATTTTTAAAGAAACAAAAAAGCGGCAAGGTCTATGCATGCTGTACACATGCCTTACTAATTGGAGACGCAGAGAAAAATATCATAAAAGCTGGAGTTACAAAGATAATTAGCACAAATACCATACCAGGCAAGACATCAGTTGTCGATGTCTCGTCAATAATTGCAAAGGCAATAACCTGAATGTCAAGCTTTTTTGTATTACAAAAACAATACGAAGACCTTGCAAGAGACGAGATAATTGCAATATCAAAAAGTTATGATCCAAAGTCAGACATAAAATCAGAGCCAAGACTTGTTATGGTTTCATCAAAGGTACCATGGCAAAAGATAGCAAGCAGGGCAACATTTGCGAGATACTCGGGAACGATAGTGGACACATTTGATGATATCACAAAGATCGATCCACAGATACCTGTACCAAAATCATTTGTATGCAGGACAATAAATTTATCATCAAAAAATACAGGCTCGTCTGCACTTGAGAGACAAGCAGGTGGAATACTTTCAAGAAGATGGGGCTCCAAAGTTTCCCTCTCAAATCCTCATGTTATCGTATATCTCATCATTACAGATTCAGAAAAATATCTAGGATATGCAGACTGTCAGATTCCACCAAGCCATCCAAAAAAGATAATCAAGCACCCTCATGAACTTGATATGAAACTTGCAAGATGTATTGTTAATTTGTCAGGATTAAAAGAAAAAGATACTCTCTGTGATCCTTTCTGTGGCACTGGCACAATTTTGTTGGAAGCTGAATCCATGAGGATTAATTCCATTGGAATTGATTTTGATAAAATAATGTGCAAGATTACAAGAAAGAACTTGGCTGCAAACGGATTTGATTCCAAGGTGATAAATTCTGGCTATGAAGCGATACAGGGTATAATGGGTACAATAGATGGTATTGTAACTGACTTGCCCTATGGGATATCATCAAGGGCATCTGTAACTCCCAAGAAATTGATCAAAGATTTTGTTTCAGTCATACCAAAGAGAAAAAAACTTGTAATGGTATACAAGAAAGGTCTTGAAGTGGACGATATCAGCAAAGCAAAGAAATACGAGATTTACAGACACAAGAGCTTGACTAGAGTGATTGCAGTAAGATGAAGCTAGTATTTTTGGGAACATCAGCAGCCCAGCCAACTGCGGAGCGTGGCATGACATGCATCTGTTTGGTACTTGACAGAGAGATACTGATGTTTGATGCAGGAGAAGGTGCACAGATTGCATTTTCAAAGGCCAAGCTTGGCTGGAACAAGAAAATGAAAATATTTGTGACACACTTGCACGGAGACCATTGTGTTGGAATACTTGGGTTGTTGCAGACAATGTCATTACAGAATAGGACAGAGTCTGTTGATATCTATGGTCCAACTGGAATTGAAGAATTTATTGCGGCAAATCTCAAGATACTAAATTTTGGCCTTACATTTCCTGTGAGAATAACTAGAATCAAAGAGGGATTGGTCTTTGATGATTCTGGATTTAGCGTTCATGTATGTGAGGCAGAGCATTCCATTCCTGCCTATTCGTATCTATTTACAGAAAAAGACAGGCCTGGCAAGTTTTATCCAGAGAAAGCAAAGGAGCTTGGCATCCCAGAAGGAAAGCTCTGGCATGATCTTCAAAGTGGCAATGAGGTAAAAGTTGGAGAGAGACTGGTAAGACCTTCTGATGTGACAGGAGACAAGCGCCAAGGAATTAAGATTGGCATATCAGGGGATACAAGACCTACTGCAAAGCTTGTAGAATTTTTCAAGGGTTGCAATTACATGACATTTGATTCTACATATTCTGGTGCATTGCAAGAAAAAGCAAAAGAAAATTTCCATTCCACATCAAAGGAAGCAGCAGAGCTTGCCAAAAAAGCAGGTGTATCAAATCTTATCTTGACACACTTTTCTGCAAGATATGAAGATGTGCAAGAGCTTGTCAATGAAGCAAAGACAATTCATGGTTCCGTTACTGCTGCAAGGGATCTATTAGAGATTGACATCAAGTGAAAATGTGGGATATCATATCTAACAAATTAAGACAGGCAGAAAAAATTGTATTTGTAACAGGAGCAGGAATTTCGCAAGAGAGTGGAATTCCTACATTTCGTGGAAAAGATGGTCTCTGGAGAAAGTACGATCCAATGAAGCTTGCAACAATAGATGCATTCTATGAAGATCCAAAACTTGTATGGGAGTGGTATGAAGAAAGAAGAAAAAACATACTAGATGCAAATCCAAACCCTGGTCATGTTTCCATTGCAGAACTTGAAAAGCATAAAAAAATTTCTGTCCTGACCCAAAACATTGATGGTCTTCATCAGAGAGCCGGAAGCTCACATGTTTACGAATTGCATGGAAGTATCATTACAATCAAGTGTACCGTATGTGATTTCAAAGATAATATCACATCTAGATTTTCCAAGCTTCCACCACTCTGCAAGTGTGGAAACATACTACGACCTGATGTTGTATGGTTTGGCGAAGCATTACCACAAGATGTATGGGAACTCTGCAATGGAAGAGGCAGTCTCTTGTGATATCATGATTGTAGTTGGAACCTCGCTTGCAGTCTCTCCTGCAAATCTATTGCCTGTCTATGCCAAGCAAAATGGAGCTACGTTAGTTGAGGTAAATATCGAAGATACTCCCATGTCGTCAAGCATGGACTTGTCCCTTAGAACCTCTGCTGCAAAGGCACTTCCAGGACTGGTTGATATGATATCATCATCTAGTTTCTGAGATTAGAGCAGATTTTGCAGATTAATTTGATTAGTTGTCGGGAAAATGTTGATTATTTCGGGTATGAGAACAATAATTTATACAAAATAAAGATGTATTTATGAAATAAATCATACTAATTATTAAATAAGAGAAGAACGTATAAAGAACAATGCGGAAAGATGCAAATTATGACAAATGAATTTGCGTGATCCTGTGAAAAATGGTACATAGTCAAGTACAATTCGTTGTACGAAGCGGCAAGAGAAAGCTTTTGCCTATACAGGGTCACGCCATTACACCTTTTCCTGTTTTTATAAAATTCTAGTTCAAATGATACCGAAATTTGCTTTGTATTTTATTGAGATAAAATTCCAGTTATCGTAGAATTTTGCACGTTAGATGGTGCATATGCGGATGCATGCAATGTTCCGTAAATTGCATTGTCTATTGTCATCTCTATGATATGTGGAGTGTTTGGAACATCATTGACTTGAGTTGAAAACTGTGAAGAATAAAATGTTCCAGAAAACAAGACAGTGTCACTGTTTTTCATCGTAACTGTAACTGATTTTGTCTGGCCAGATGTATCATCAAAATTTAACATTGCATTATTTCCTTGGTTTACCATGGTCAGACTTGACTGTTTGATAGTAAGATGGAAGAGCTGGTAAGGTAGTTGAGGTTGTGCCACCATCACTAGAATAAGGAGAGATTATCAAACCGCTTGAAACATCTACTGGTGGAGAATCAGGTTTTGCTGCAAGTTCTGTTACCTGCACAGGATCACCTACATTTGATTGACATTGATCAAGTTGAATTATTCCAGTTAGCTGTTTTATTCCATTTATTGTCTGGGCCAATTCTGGAACAGAAATTTGACATGTATTACCATTTTTTTCAAAGACCTGTCCAGTATAGTTTTGTCGAGTGACATATTGTGGAGCAAGTTGATAAACAGAAGTTGAATTATTATTGGGAGCCGTACTTAGGATGGAATTTGCACTTGACAATATACCAGAATTATTTTCAAGTAATTTTGCACCAATCCCTACGTCTTTGATGGCTTGCTTGGAATCGTTGATTACTTGCTTGTTGGTTGCGACTTTATCAATCGATGATGGTACACTTTGAAAGAATTTCGATGAGCTTGGTACAAAGATAGCTACTGCAGCTATAATGATTCCAATAATGATCAGTTTACCTATCAAACAGTTACTTTTCTTGAGGTGTTCATAAAAAAGTGCAAATGTATACTAGTTGAGTAAGTGTAGTGAATTTATCCAGTTATTCCAGTCATCTCAGGTGCAAGCCAGTTCACTACCTTCTCAAGATCCTTTGAATGAAGTATTACCTTGATTGGACCCATGGCAGACTCTTCTGCCTCCTCGCATACTGCAATAATATCCACAAAGGCTGCCTGTTTGTTGAGGTAAAACCAAGTTGTATCCCCTTTAGTATTAAATCGCATTTGCCTTCGGTAGATCTTGTTGGTTCGATGTTTCTTGATTGTCTCTTGGATTTTTACAAGCGATTCCAACTTGTTTGAGGTTGCCTTGATGCTTCCTTCCTTGTACTGGTAATCTGTTTCAAGTATGACATGAGATACAGCAAGTCTGACTTTGTCTGGATCTTCAGATGGATTTACTGCTGCATAGACTTCAATCTTGCAGGTAACATTTGGAATCTTCAATTCATCCAACCTTTAATGACTTGATATGAAGCGTCAACAAGTTCTTGAATTGTCATGTTGTTATTTGAAATTGTTTCGTCTGCAAGTGCAATTGATTCGCTCATGCCCACTCCAATTTCTCTTGAATCCCTTTTTGTAAAATCTTCACGGTCAGATGGAGCATCAGATCTACCCCTTTCTGTTAGAAACTTGTATCGTATATCACCAGATGCATGTATTGCAAGAACTTTGACTGTGCCAATTTTTTTCAAGACCTCAACCTCTGCAAGTGATCGTACTCCATCTACAAGTATAACATCAGACTTGGAATTTTGAATTCCATCTTTTATGAGCTCAGCCACTGCACCTGGACCATTTTTTTCTCGCAGCTCAATCATTAGCTTGCCAAGATTAGCCCCTGTTGGATCTATCTGTCTTCTTGTTGCTTCTGCCCTTACAGCATCACCCATTGTAATTTTATCAAAGCCTTTTGATTTCAAACCTTCAGCTGATTGTGGTCTTTCCAGCTCCTGGCATTCCTGTAAGACATACGATTAGTTTCACACTCACAAACTTTATCCTCCAGTCTATGAAGTTACCGGAAATTATTATAGATGCCACAATCTGAATTCCACTAATGCGTGCCTTTGTTGCAGTAGAGATTCAGGATGAGAGCGTACTTGATGCAATTGTCAAGATTCAATCTGAATTCAACATAAGGGCAACTCCAGTAAACAAAAAAAATATGCATTTTACATTACTTTTCTTGGGAGAGATAACTGAAGATGCTGCAGCAAATGTAAAAAAAGCGTTAGATACCATTTCATTTAAAAAAATAGATGTAAACTTTACACATGTTGGAGCATTTCCAAATCCAAGATCTGCACGAGTTATCTGGATTGGTGTAGATGAAACATCAGCAAAACAGCTAGTAGATCTTGCTTTGCAAGTAGAAAAAAAACTGGCGCCTCTTGGATTTAGGTCTGACAAGCCCTTCAAGCCACACTTGACAATATTTAGAATAAAGAACAAGGTAGATGGCATTCAAGATATAATAGAAAAATTCAAGAAAATTGATCTAGGAAAATATACCATGACAGAATTAAAGTTCAAGCAAAGCATCTTAACCCCTAGTGGGCCAATATACTCTGATTTACAGGTGATTTTAGCTAAATGAGAAACGTTTTGGAGCAGGCAAGAAAGATATCAATTCCTGCAAAACAAGAAGAGGAAAAGATAGGAGCACTTGCAGAAAATCTTCTTGACTTGGTAAAAAAAGAGATTACAAAACATCCAGAGGTTACATCTGTTGAGCTTGGTGGATCTTTTGCAAAAGGAACTTGGCTCAAGGGCAAGCTAGACCTTGACATCTTTGTCAAGATCAAAAAAGAGATAGGCGAAAAGCAATTCGAAGAGATTGGTAGAGAAATCGGTTTTAAATCCATGAAAAAGTTTGGTCCCTATGTTAGATATTCAGAGCATCCATACGTTGAGGCAGTAGTGCAAGGCACCAGGGTAAACATTGTTCCTTGCTATGATGTAGAAATGGGTCAGTGGAAGAGTGCAGCTGACAGGTCATCATTTCATACAAAATTCATACTTGAAAAATTGGATGCAGAGAGAAAAAATGAGGTAAGACTGCTCAAAAAGTTTCTCAGAGGAATTGGAATCTATGGTGCAGAAATTGCAACAGAAGGATTTGGAGGATATGTCTCTGAGGTTTTAATTTACCATTATGGAAGCTTTGTAAAAACTTTGGAGGCTGCTGCAAACTTTTCCCAAGGACAAATCATTGGTAGTCCCACAAAAAAGTTTGAGACGTCTCTAGTGTTGATAGACCCAATAGATAGCAACAGGAACCTTGGTACTGCAATCTCTGCTCAAAATTTTGGCAAGTTTATACTTGCGGCAAGGGCATATCTGAAAAAACCATCACTTGAATTTTTCAATGGTAAAACATTGTTGCCAAACACAAAGAACCAAAGAAATGTTCTAGTTGTCAAATTCAAATACAAACCCAGAAGTCCTGATATCATTTGGGGCCAGATAAAAAGGGGAGCAACTGCACTTTCTGGCCAACTTGAGCTTGGTGGATTTCAGGTATTGCGCAAGAGTGCCATAACAGATGAAGAATCAGAGGCTGCAATGCTTTTCCTGTTGCATTCTACAACAATTGAAAAATTCATGGTAAAAAATGGTCCAGACGTATTTAGAAAACCAGAATCAGAGAACTTTATTTTGCGAAATTCCAAGAACAACATAACCTGGGTTGACGAACAAGGAAGGATCTTGTCACTGCAGCAAAGAGAATTTCATGATGCAAAAAAATTCCTCCAGTCACTTTTGAAGAAAAACCTGACAAAGGCAGGTATTCCAAGCGGTATAATCTCAGACATGAAACGTGGCTTTGTGATATCAGGGGGCCATCAGGTGGCAAGCAAATCCATTAAAAAGGCTCTGGCTGAGTTAACCTCTACCAATGAACTCATCTTTGGTTCCAACAAGTAAGCTTGTCAAAGAACCATACTCACTGATACTAGGATACCCCAAGGCAACAAAGGGTGAGCTTGCAAAAAGGCTTGTCGAGCTTAAAAAACTTGGAATTACTGGAGTCATGTTCGAGGGTGAGACAATTTTGAGCAACATCCATGTACTTGGCAAGGGCTATGTTGGAGTTGTCGTATTATCAAGGCTTGGCAAAAAAAATGTAGCCCTCAAGATTCGTAGAATAGATTCTAGCAGACAAGAGATGAAAAGCGAAGCAAAACTTCTCAAGATTGCAAACAAGGAGAACATAGGTCCAAAATTAATAGACAGTAGCAAAAATTTCTTGGTAATGGAGTATCTTGAAGGTAAAAAAATAACTGACTGGGTACAAGATCTAAAGGGCAGAGGAAGTGCTGCAACACTTCGATCTGTTGTAAGACAAGTCTTGGAAGATTGTCACACTTTGGATAGAATTCATCTTGATCATGGAGAGCTCAGCTATATCCACAAGCATGTCATTGTGGGAAAATCTCCATGCTTGATTGATTTTGAAAGCTCTAGTACAAACAGAAGAACTTCAAATGTTACATCTGCAACTCAATCAATATTCATAGGATCTGTACTTGCAAATATTGTTAAAAATATGATCAAGATACCAAGCAAGAAAAAAATGATAGGTCCTCTCAAAAAATACAAGCACGATCAATCAAGAGAAAATTTTGATGACATATTGAAGATGTTGGGGTTGGACAAGAGTTGAGCTTGCAAGACATCAAGACAAATGCGCTAAAAATTTCACTTGCAGTAATACTTTCTGCCTTTGCAGTAGAATTTTTGATTGGAATTTCTTCTAACAGTCTTGCACTTATCACAGACAGTATCCATGCAATACTAGATTCTATTGTAACAATGGTTTTGCTTGTTGCTGCAAAATGGTCTACCAAGCCACCGGACAGAGAACACACCTATGGTCATGGAAAAATTGAGACAATGGGCAGTTTTGTAGCAGGGATCATAATTCTTGTAATTTCACTGTTTTTTGTGTATGAATCGATATCAAGATTCCAGGAACCAAAACCCCTAGTTTTGCCTGGAATTTTAGCCGTCATTGCGGCAGCATATACGCTAGGGTCAATCTTTTTCAGAATTGTCATCCTGAAAAGGGCGCTCAAAAAAACAGATGGCTCCTCACTTCAGGTAGACTTGTACCATGCTCTCATGGACATGGGTGCAACATCTGTTGCATTGGTAGGAATTGTGTTTGTAATAATGGGATTCTATCAAGGTGATAACATTGCAGCATTAATTCTTGGAGGCCTGCTTGCTGCATTGAGTTTGAAATTAATTCACAAGAGTGGTCTTGAGCTAACTGATGCAGTTCCTGCAAACATGGTCAAAAGAGTACATGACATTGTAAACAATACCAAAGGAGTAATGAGAACAGAGTCTGTACAAATACGCAGATCAGGCAGTGACATTTTTACTGAAATTACAATAGCGTTGAGTGCTGCATCAAGTTTTGAGGAAGCCCATAAGATTAGTGCCAATGTAGAAAAGAATATCAAAAATGCAATTACAAATTCAAAGGTCACTATTCACTTTGAGCCAACATGGAAAGATGTTCCAGCAAATTATATCATAAATACAATTGCAACTTCAGTCAAGGGAGTAAAAGAAATCCACAATGTAACTTCATTTCCTGCAGAAAATGGTATCTTCATTAGCTTGCATGTGATGGTTGATAGAAACATGTCACTTGAAGATGCACATCATGTATCAGATGAGATAGAATCTCAAATAAAAAAATCTGTTGCAAATGTAAATCACATTACTATACATCTTGAACCATATGTTTCAATTCCAGAAAGTGTTCCCGTAGAAGACATAACAATAGAAGAGCAAGTTACTAACATCATCAAAGAATATCCCAAGGTGAAAAAAATTGGCCGAGTGATAACATTACATCTGCAAGACATCTTCAAGATAGACATTGATTGTTCATTTGAAAAGGATCTTACAATAGAAGAAGTCCATGATATTGTCTCAGGTATTGAAGGCAAGATTAAAGATCAAATAAAAAATGCCATAGTTACCATACATCCAGAGCCAAACTAGAAATGACAATTGCTGATGCAATAAAATTTCTTAGACAAGACCAAACACTGGCTCCAGTCATAGATGCGATTGGGGAATACAAGCTAAAGAAAAGAAATCATCATTTTTCTGTTCTGGTAGAATCAATAATCTCTCAACAACTTGCCACTAGTGCAGCAGATGCAATTTTTAAGAGATTCAAGGACCTATATCCAAAATTTCCGACTGCCTCTGAGATTCTTGCTACAAGAAAATCCAAGCTTCGCCAAGTCGGGCTTTCTAGTATGAAGGTAGAATATCTAAAGGACTTGGCAAAACATGTCAATGAAGGAAAATTGAACATGAGAGCGCTTTCAAGAATGAGTGATGAAGATGTGATATCCCATCTAACTCAGGTCAAGGGAATAGGAAGATGGACAGCAGAGATGTTTCTCATTTTTTCTCTTGGAAGACAAGACATTTTTCCTGTTGGTGATCTTGCATTGAGAAAAGGTGTACAGATATTGTTTTCATTGCCAGAGATTCCAAAACAAATCGAAGCTGAAAAACTTGGTCAGAGATGGAAACCATACCGAACTATAGCCACATGGTATTTGTGGAAGAGCTTGCGACAGTTCAACAAGATTTGATACTAATTATTTGTACAATAAATATAGAACATGATTACACAATTAAAATTGTAACATATCAAAACAAGCGATTAAGTATTGTTCTTTGAATGTTTTATCATATCTGAATTAATATGACTATTCTTGAACACTTTCCAGAGGAATACAAACCAAGAGAAATACAAAAAGAGATCTTAAACGGAATAGAGGAAAAGATCAAGTCAGGATACAAGACAATCATCTTGTCTGCACCAACAGGAGTTGGAAAGTCCCTCATTGCTGCAACGCTTGCAAGATATTTTGGTAGTTCTTTTGTAGTTACTGCTTCTAAACAATTACAGGATCAATATTCTAAAGATCTGAAATTTCTCATGCCTGTAAAGGGAAAATCAAATTTTGCTTGCCTCAAACTGATGGATCAGGAATCAATCGGAAAATCAGATACAAGAAATGCAATCCAGAAAGGCCTTACTTGTGAGAAAGGCCTCTGTGAAGAGACAATAATGAAAAATGGAAAGAAAGTCAAGGAGATTTGCCAGTTCAAGCCAAAGACTAGGAGAGCCACAAGACATTACCAAGGAATCATGCCTATTATTATGAACAAAAATATCGTGCATTGACTTCGCCTCACTCTATCTGGAATTATGCTGCATATTTTCAATTGATGAGGTTCAACAGAAAGGCCTATGAGGAATATGTCAAAAAACCAATAGCAATTTTTGATGAGGCACATAAGGTAGAAGACCAGATTATCCAGTTCATAGGTGCAGACATCTACAATGTATATTTTACCGAGTGTGGCATTGATGCAAAGACATTTGATGATCTTGGAGAGACTGATATGATAGTACAATTACTTGATGATTTGGCACAATCATATGCAGAGAAGATACGTGAATTGCAGGAAAGCAAATCATTTATGCTAAATCCGGATTACGCCATGCTTGCAAAATTAGAATCAAGATATGAAAAGATGGCAAATTCCCATGCAGAACTTTATTCAAACAAGAATAATTTTGTGGTAAATGATCCATTCATAGATGAAAGAGGAAATTTCAGATCAGTTTCTATCAAGCCACTTGACATTTCAAAGTATGTCAAGGCCTTTTTTGATATTGAGAATCAAGTTTTCATGTCTGCAACAATAGACAAGGATAGTTTTTGTGAAAATACAGGACTTGATCCATCAAAAGTTGGATTTGTGGATACTCCAAGATCTCCATTTCCTCCAGACAAGAGAAGAATTAATTTTCTTAATACAAGAAAACTAAGTTATTCTTCAAGTAGAGATGACGAACTTGCTGTCATAAAAAAAATTGATGAGATAATGTCACAACATGGTACAGAGCGGGGTTTGATACTTACTTCGTCAGAAAAGAAATGTCTTGACATAAAAAATAATCTCTCTGAAAAAAATAGACATCGAATCAGGATATGTCATAGTAGAAATGAGAACGGCATGACACAAGATGAGGTATTGCAAGAACACTCTTTTGATGAAGATGGTGTATTGTTATCATCGTCACTATGGGAAGGAGTTGACTTGAAAGATGACTTGTCAAGATTTCAGATAATAGCAAAGGTACCATATCCCAACCTAAGTGAGAAGAGAACCAAGACTAAGATGCAAAAGTTTCCTTTATGGTACAAATCGCAGACACTTACAAAACTACTACAAGGTTTTGGTAGATCAATTAGAAGTGAAGAGGACTGGGCTGTTACATATGTTCTTGATTCTGCTGCAAGTGATCTTTTGCTTCAATCAAAATCAATGATTCCAAAATCGTATCAAGATGTACTTGGATTTCCAAGCTATGAATCAAGCATGAAATCTACCTTATAAGAAAAATTTCTAACTCAAAAAAAGCACCGATGGGAAATCAATTTGTAATTGCATGTACTGATTTGTCAGGTAGATCAGTCAAGGTGAAGACAAATCTAGAACCCTCAAATTCAGTTGTTCCTTCTCTTTCCCAATTTACTTTGTAAGATTTGATCAGGTGACCACCCACTATTGAGATTGTCTTTGGTACACTTTCGAAGAGTTTCTCTACCTTTTCTTTGTCCTTTGTCATAAGCAGGGATCTTCGTCTCTTCATGAGATACTTGATTGCAACATTCTTGTGCAAATGTCCTTCTACCTCAATCTTCTCGTTGCCAAGATCAATAGTGAATTTTCGTTTTCCCATGGGCCTGTTACAATCACAATTATACAAAAAAGGTGGTTGACAATTTGACATTAGCAAGTAGATTGTAAATTATGACAAAATTTGCTTTGCATGAGACATGAGAAGAGATGAGACAAGATTTTACATCATATCATGAATTCTATCTTTTACGAGCAATCTTCCAGGCGTTTTGTATGTTTTCCATCCCAATATGAGAATAAAACGAGTCTGCTTCTGGGGCAGATAACAAAAGTATCATGACTTGTTTTCCAAGTGTTTTCTGTGCCAATTTGAGTAACTTTTTTCCAATTCCAAGACGTTGATATTTTTTGTCAACTGCCAAATCAGATACATAGCAACAGTAACTAAAGTCAGTTACAGCACGCAATATTCCAACTAGCTTCTTGTCATCTCTTGCACATATTATCAAATTTGCATTTTCAATCATGTGTTTTATTCTTCCAATGTTATTTACAGGTCTTTTAATTCCAGAATTAACAAACAGTGTAACTACCTCCTTTGGTTTCAAATCAGGATTTATCAGATATGATATTTTCATGAATTGTTTGTCTTGATTTATCTATGCAAAATCTAGTCTTAACTATATCTCGTACATGGTGGGGCCGGCCGGACTTGAACCGGCGACCTCTAGCACCCCAGGCTAGCATCATACCAAGCTAGACTACGGCCCCTCAAGGTGCTGGCTATTGTTGAAATTATTAAATTGTAGTATTGAATTGATGTCAAGAAATTTGTGTTTGAAAATCTAGAGCCATTTTTTCAGTCTTTCTTGTTCAAACTTTTCTTTTTCTGCAAAGTGTTCTGTTGACGAAGATTTTAGCTGAGTCAGAGGATCTGGTGTTGCAAACATGTCAACCTGAAGATATCCTGCTGTTCCCTTGCCAGTTTCTAGAAAACATCCACCTTTTCCATCAAAGACTGTATTTTCAAATTCATTTTTTATTTGTGCAATAATATTTCTTGCAACTGTTATTCCCTCGGCTTCTGCAAAAATTCCTGCTTTTGGTACAGCTATCTTGTCTGTTACCATTATCTGGTTTACATCTCCTATTGCATAGACATTTTCATATTTTGTTTCACAGGTTTTATTTACTAACACAAACTTGCCATTTTCTGCAAAACCTGCATCTATCACAACTGAAGGAGCCTTGTGAGGCGGAACAGAAATTAAAATATCAAAACTTGTCTCCCCGTTTTCAAATTTTATTTTATTTGGCTCTACTGCAATAGTTTTATGATTTCCATGAAATTCTATCTTTTTTGATTTTAGAATTTGAAATATTTCTTCACTTACCTGTGGACCTCCGGCAGGAAGTGTAATGGGAGTTGGACTGTAGAAATCTATCTGGACAGAATCACTTGCCCCTGTCTCCTCAAGTACAGACCTAATCAGAAGAGCTGCCTCAAATGGTGCTGGAGGACATTTGTATGGAAGTCCAGTGATTGCCATCGCAATCTTGCCTGATTTGACTTGTCTTATTGTGTCTCTTATTTTTGGAACATCGTTGATGTCATAAAGTACAAAACCATTTTCTTTCAAACCTGGAATTTGTTCTGGTGCAAGCTCTACGCCCAGTGCTATTATCAAATAGTCATAATGAAATTGCCTATACTTTGTTCTAACAGATTTGTTGACAGGATCTATCTTCAATATGTCTTCATTTACAAATTCAATACCTTTCTTGGTAACATTTTCAAGTGGTCTCTTGGAAGATTCAAACTCTCTTGTTCCATTGATTATCCATAGCTTAACGAGGTCCATCATGAACCAATCTTTTTTGTCAATTACTGTAATTCGCGTATCTTGTGTAAGATTATCTCGAAGTTCATTTGCAGCAGCAAGACCCCCAAAGCCCCCACCTAAAATTATAATATTTGTTGGTCTCATGGCAAGGCGTAGAATTTATTTTTCTTGTGTAGTTGGCCTGATTGTAATTTCATTTACATTCATGTGAGATGGAGACTGGAGTGCAAAGATTATGGAATTTGCTATATCTTCTGCCTTGAGAGACTGGATTGTTTTTGAGTGTGTCACAAATGATTCAAGAGATTTGTCTGTAATGGTATTTGTAAGTTCAGTATCTACTATTCCAGGTTCTATTGTTGTAACTCGAATATTGTTTCGAACAGATAGCTCTTGTCTGAGTCCCTCACTAAAAGCACGTACTGCATATTTAGTTGCACAATAAACACTTCCTGCAGGAAAGACTACTCTACCTGCAATTGATGAAATGTTTACAATATGACCAGATTTTTGTGCGATCATGTGAGGAATTGCAGCTGCAGTACAATACATCACTCCTTTGATATTTACGTCAATCATTTGTTCCCACTCGTCTATTTTGAGATTTTTTACAAAACTCAAAGGCATTAGTCCTGCGTTATTTACCAAAATATCTACTCTATTCCATTTTTTTACTGCAGAATTAACCAAATTTTCGCAATCATTGCGTTTTGTTACATCACATGATACAACAATACATTCTCCTCCAATTTTTTCAATATCTTTTTTGAGCTGTTCTAATTTGTCAACTCTTCTTGCACCAATTGCAACCTTTGCACCAGCTTTTGCTATTGCAATAGCAGTTGCATATCCTATTCCACTACTAGCACCTGTTACTACAGCTACTTGGTCTTTTATCATACTGAAAACTATTTTTCATCATGCTATCTTGCGTAAATAAGTTTTGTCAATTAAAAAGTACTTTTGTTCACTAACACTAATTTAGGATCTCAATTAATTACAATTATGGAACAATTTGACTGTGCATATTGCGGACAAACACAAGATTTGCCTTTTGAATGTAATTATTGCAATGACAAGTTTTGCGCAGAGCACAGGTTACCAGAGTCACATAGATGTGTGAAACTATTTCAAATCAGAGCAAAGAAATTTGGAGAAAAAAAGATCCAGAGAACAAAGGGAATAGGCAGACAAAG
>CAVQVB010000004.1:0-48919 GCA_963716995.1 uncultured Nitrososphaerota archaeon | reverse complement strand
GGTTCCGCCATAGCATTAGACGATTTGAGATTATTTGCAGACGAAATTATTTCAACACCAGTTGCAGTAGGGGGTGGAACTCTAACATTTTCTCACGGCACGGTATCCAATCCTGCAAGTGCAATACTAGAGATTTTTCGCGGTTCTGATATAGCAATTCGTGGAGGACGAATAAAAGAAGAGCTCACTACTCCAACTGGTGCAAGTCTACTTGTAAATTTAGCAGACAAATGTTCAGAATTTTATCCAACAATGAAGATAAAATCAATAGGGTATGGGGCAGGAAGCAAAAACTTTGACGGATTTCCCAATGTTTTGAAAATTGTCCAAGGGGAATCAACCGAAGAATTTCAATTAGACACTATACAAATTCTTGAAACAAATCTTGATGATGTATCTGGTGAGACAATAGGACATATGATTGACAAGTTAATTGCAAATGGTGCAAAGGATGTTACAGTAACAGGAGGCATAACAAAGAAAGGAAGACCAACAAATCTAGTTTCTGTGATATGTGATCCATTTGTTACAAACACCTTGATTAGCACACTCATTTCAGAAACCGGTACTTTAGGTATACGAATAAGATCATCTAGTCGCTATGTAGTTCCAAGAATAGTTATTTCAGTACCAATTTCGATACAAGGAAATAATTTTACTATTAGATGTAAAATTGTAAAACATAATGAAACAATAAAACATTTCAAAGTAGAATCAGACGATATCAAAACAATTGCAGATTCGTTATCACTACCATTCAAAGAAACATCAGATCTGATATCAAGCGAAGTCAAATTGAGGTTAAACATAAAATGAAACAGATAGAAGATCTAGTGACGTGGTTTCATGGAAAAGAAAAAGCGCTGGTAGACTCTTTCAGGAGGAGTAGATAGTGCCTTGGTAGCATATGCAGCTCAAAGGGCATTAGGTAAACAAGCTGTTGCAGTAACTGCAGACTATAAGACACTCTCTCAAGAAGAACTGGATTCTGCAAAAAAAGTTTGCCAAGAAATAGGAATTAAACATGTAATTATTGAATATAACGAGTTAGATAATCCAGATTTTGTAAAAAACGACAAAAACAGGTGTTTTCATTGTAGAACAGAATTAGCAGAACATCTTGTTGCACTATCAAAAAAAGAAAAAATCAGCTTGATCGTTGATGGTACTAATTTAGATGATTTAATGGAATACAGACCAGGAATAATAGCACTCAAAAAAAATGGTGTTCAAAGTCCTCTAGTAGATAGTAGGTTTACAAAATCGGATGTTAGGAATATTGCAAAAGAGATTAATCTTTCCATTCACGATAAGCCATCCAACTCTTGTTTAGCATCACGCATTCCATGGGGTAATACTGTTACAGCTGAAAAGCTTGAGAATAGAGAAAAGTGAAATTATGATAAAACATATTTTTGGAATAAGACAGGTAAGAGTTCGTGATTTTGGAAATAGAGCAAACATAGAGGTAGATAAAAATGACATAGTCTTGCTACATGACAAAAAAAGAATGACGATGCTAGAGAAATATATGAATGGTTTAGGATTTGATAAAATCTTGATTGATCCTAACGGCTATAGACCAGGTAAACTCAATGTGATAACAGATTGATCTATTTAGATAACGCAGCATCTACACCCGTTCATGAAAAAGTCATAGAAGAAATGGTTCCTTATCTCAGAGAACAATATGGAAATCCTTCGTCTATACATAGACATGGGAGAGTTGCAAATACAGCAATTCAAAATGCAAGGAAGCAAATTGCTTCACTAATAAATGCACATAGTAACGAGATACTTCTAACTTCCGGAGGAACAGAATCAAACAATACTGCAATTTACGGTATAACATCACAAAGTAAGGGAAAACATATCATAACATCATCCATTGAACATGATGCCATACTAGAACCGTGTAGGCGTCTTGAAAAAGAAGGATATACAATATCTTTTCTTCCAGTAGATAAACAAGGTTTTGTAGATCCTGAGAATCTCAAAAAAGAAATTTCAAATGATACATGTCTAATTACAATAATGTATGCAAATAATGAAGTTGGAACAATACAAGCCATAGAGAAAATAGCCCAAATTGCAAGGGAGAAAAATGTCATTTTTCATACAGATGCGGTTCAAGCAGTAGGAAAAATTCCTGTTGATGTTAAAGAACTCGGAGTTGATTTGCTTTCAATATCGTCTCATAAGATAAATGGTCCAAAAGGTGTAGGAGCATTATATATTAAAAATGGTGTAAAGATATCTCCTTTGATATTAGGTGGCGGTCAAGAAAATGGACTTCGATCTGGCACAGAAAATGTAGCAAGTATAGTTGGATTTGGAACAGCATGCATACTCTCAAAAAATAATATGAATGAAAATTCAATTCATCTCAAAAAATTAACCGCAAAATTAACTACTAGAATATTACGTGAAATACCTTCTACAACGCTTAATGGACATCCAGATATGAGAACTCCCAATAATACTCATTTTACTTTTCTTGGTGTAAGTGGAGAAGATTCGATAATAAAATTAGACGAACATAAAATATCGGCATCTACTGGCTCTGCATGTTCTGTAAAAATACAGAAAGCATCACATGTTTTAAAAGCAATGGGTTTTTCACATGAACAAGTTACAGGTTCATTACGTCTTACAGTAGGAATAACAAATACAGAACAAGAAATAGATGAAACCGTAGACACGCTAAAAAAAGTTGTTCAAGAATTACGTGCTGTATCACCATACAAAAGTAAATACAACTTTTAGTTCAAGAATTCAATTATGACAGAACTTGAATTTTATATTGGCTTTGATTTACAAGTGGTACTAGAGATTCCATTCCATTCCACACATAGACTTCAGCAGAATAAATACCAGGTAGTGTTGGTATCCAGCTAATTTCTTCATTTGTAGTAGACAGATTTACAAGATTATCCTCAGACCATTTTAGAAAAACTACTTTGTTGTTGCTATCTTTTATTTGAACAATATACGAAATTTCCTGAGAATTTTGATGTATGTTTGATAGCATGCTCTTGAAGTTTATTGTCTGTCCAACGTGTGGACTTTGTAGTAGTGGTCTTCCAGATTGATCGCTAATTTGTGTAGAGGTGGAAATTGTTGGTATTGTGATAGTAGGCGCATATTGATTTGTAGTTGTAGTAGATTGAGTTTTAGAAACTGATATTGTAGAACCGGTTATTACAGACCTGCCATATTCATCTCGAAAGTCGTGATACCATGCTTGAACATTACCTCCCACAGGAGATATCAAGGTGGTTTTATCCTCACTGCATATCCAAGAAGGCATTTTAAAAATTCCCTTGAAGACACCAGTACCTGGTCCAGTTTCAGTTAACGTAAAACCAGTAGCAGCAAGACCTCCATACGATACTCCGTTTACCGTACAATGTTGAAATCTAAATCCTTTAATCCAAACTTCTAAGAGTATATTTCCACTGTTATCTCCAACAGTATCATCTGCTGAAGAGCCTGGATCATTTACACTGGTGTAACTTGTTATGGTATTAGCATCAGTAACCAAATCTGGATCAGTAACTGTTATTGTTACATCTGAACCAATTCTATAATTTGATGAATCAAGTGTAACTATACCAGTATTTGTGGGAAGATTATGTTGCGAGGTAACTGTTGTTGATGTTCCACCTTGTGTACCCAAAATAGAAAAATGTATTGCGTTAGCATCTGTAAGTTCAGTATTTACAAGAAATTTAATATTACTTCCAAACGTTTGAAGACCTTTGATCAAATTGGGATCAAATTGGTTTAGTTGATTTATAACTACATATTGAATTGTTCCTGAAAATATGCCAGAATTAGGAGATGTTTCTTGTAGTTCTGCTCGATAGATAGCATTGTTTACTTGTTGATTGTTAGTATTTCCAAAAGAGAAAAGATCAAACACAATTGGTTGAGTATTAGCAGGGTTTGAGATTTTACCTGAAGTATTAAAATTAATCTCTAAAAATACAGGAAGATTTGATGACATTGATTTTATCGAAGTTACCGCGTTATTGCTTATCTGAAGTAGACCATTACCAGACAGAATTGTTCCTGAAGTTACAATCGTTACTGGTGAAGATCCAACAGATCCAAAATATAGAGTCATGCTTGTACTGGAAAAAGATTTTATCCCAAGCTGTTGTTGAAAAGATCTGAGATCATAATTAATCCAATTTGTTCCCTTGGAATTTGTTTGACTAGTATCTATGAGTAAATTCTGGATAGATTGAGCAGAAACACCAAGATTTAGTGTAATTTTTTGGAAACTTGGCATGGATTGAGATCTGGTGTCAATTATCAGTCGTAATGAATTAGCATCAAACACAGTAGATGGTACACTGATTGAATTCGAACCATCATAGAATTTAACATTAGAAGAGCTACTCAGTGTTATTGGATTTCCAATCTTCAAAGTGGGTATTTTTGCAGAAGCGGTAAAAACATTTAGTTGATCAACTACATTGGAATTTATATTTTGATCATTATCCACTAGAGTAATTGTCTCTTGTTGACCAGGACCAAATTGACTCTGGCTGCTACCAACGTTAAGACTAGCAGTAGAAGTACTTGAAACAATAGAAGTACTTTTAAGATTATAAGTAATTGAGCCAGAATGAGATCTAGTAGCATTTGACAATATTCCAATGGTTGATACACCAGCAAAGGAGTCTCAAAAATTCCAGTATGCGGTCCTGTTTCTACAAAAGTTACCAACTTGTCATATATTCCACTAAGGGACAAACTTGTTTGAACAGAATTAGTTTTCAGATTAACAACATCTGATGTATCCATACTCAATTTTCCATTATCTTTGAAACCAAGACCACTTAGATATGGCATTAGATTTACTAAACCAGAGCCACTTGCGCTACTACCTGACTCTGCAAAAGCTTGGTAAAATACTGCGGAATTGGAACCAACATTAAAAGTCCATGAATCTTGAGAGGTAGGATCTACACTTAATTCAGCATCATCAATAGTTGCAAATACATCAGCACCTGATGGATATCCTGTCCTATCAAGACTTAACGAGATATTTGGAATATCGAAATAGTTAAGATCAACACTTTGTATACCTGTAGATCTATTATATTCAATTTGTACATCATTACTAAGTGTGAAGAGTTGAATTAGAGGCCATACATTTTGATTTATTCCTATTTGACCTGATGGAACTTGTGGATTGGAATTTAGAGATGGAGGATTTCGTACAACATTATTTTGATTTGAGGGAGTTGTCGGTGTACCACTACATGAATTAAAACCTGCCATTCCTTGAGTTGTACCGGATAATCCTGCAGAATCTGGAATTGCCACACCATCAGTCTGAGACACATCAATTCCCAAAACAGAAGAAGAAGTAGAGCTAGAACAAAAAACCCCAAAATCAATACTTTGTCCAGTGAACCAGATAGCGCTGCCTGATCAGCCTGTTTTGCACTATTAGTATTAGCAAAAAATGCATACCAACTACCATCTGAACCTTGTGCCATCTGCAGGTGTCTTCCGTTTATTGAGACATTTGGTTGGCCTATTGCTTGATCTAGTTGAGTATTATCTTCTTGTACAATAACTTCTGTCACCATAGGTCCAGAAATATGATTATCAAAAATACTATTTTCCGCAGAGACAAAAAGATTAGGATGATCAGAATAGGCTTTTACATCAGGCGAAGATAATGGCGGAATAATCAATGAAAAAGCTAGAAAAATTACTAGAATTTTATACAACTTTCTAATATAAGAAGATGTACAAGATAATGTTGTCGAATAATTCATACTAAATTTTGCTAGCATACAATTTGGACATTAGGTTTTAACCAGGGGGAAAGACAGATGTGATGTGATAAAGCCTAAACCAATCATAATAGCAAGTGGAATATTGGTATTGATAGGTATTGCAATAACAGCATATCAATCACAGATAACTTCAGAAAATCTTTCAAACCAACAAAATACTCTAGGCATTGGAACACAGATGATTGTTACGAAGGAAATGAGTCCAGAGAACAATCAGGAAGGAGTATACTCTATTCAAATAACAGATTTTAAAAATGATGACAATATCAAGACTACAATAATTGATCCAGCAGGCATACCAATAATAACAAAATCCATAACAAAAAGTCCAATTCAAGAAACATTCAAGATTTCATCATCAGGAAATTATACATTGCAGATAGAAAATCACGGACAAAGAGAGATACAGGTTCTCGGAATTATTGGATATTATCCCCAAAACATAGAATTGGCAGATATTTCAGGGTTTATAGCACTCATGATAGGCCTCAGCGGACTTGCAGTTGGTATGATATATCTAATTAGAAATCGCGCAAGGTCTTAGTTGAGAAATTGATCTAGTTCAGTTAATCCATCAACTACATTTTTAAAATTATCATCACTTTCCATAATTTTATTTAGTTTGTTAAGATCAACTTTGAAAATCTCTTTACCATCATTTTGATTTATCACAACAAATTTGTGTTCTATTACATATGAAAGAAGATCTTTGATCTGACATATAGAGAGTTTTAGTTTAGATGTAAGATATGCAGAGTCTTTTTCCCCTCCTTCAAGCTCTGCAAGAATGGAAGACACTTCTGGATCTACCAGAATTTCCATCATTTTTTGTTTGTCGAAACTTTCACTCATATCTTTCAACCATTCCTAGAATGTAATACTTTTTTCTGTTAGATATAAAATCACTTATCAAAACTCTCAATTTTTCCGGATTTATGTAATATGCTCTTCCTTTCAAATGTTTTCAAGACTTTCAACATAACTTAACAATTCTGATTCTTCACTTACCACCATACTTGGGTTGAGAATTATAATTTCTATTAATAAAATTTGCAAATTCCTGAGACATTACAATAAATACGCTCTAAATGCGATTTAAAGTATTATTATTTTAGCATGGTTTTTATCCGGGGTACTGGGGATTTTTTAATACTTGTCTTCACAAGAGTTTAGACACATAGTTAGAATTGCTGGTAAGGATATTCCAGGGGCTAAAAAGACCATTATTGGGGTGGGTCAAGTCAAAGGAATTGGATATAATTTTGCAAAATCACTTTTAGAAGTATTAAAAATCAATCCTAATAGTAATGTGGGTTTTCTTACTGAATCACAAGTAGAAGAAATAGAAAAAGCTATGAGAGATCCAACATCAGTCAACATACCCACATGGTTTCTAAATAGACGAAAAGATATGGATACAGGAAATGACTTTCATCTTATTACTTCAGATATTGACTTTAACGTAAGAAATGATATCGAACGAGAAAAAGGCATGAATAGTTGGAGAGGATTTCGTCATACATATGGATTAAAAGTTCGTGGACAAAGTACTCGCACCACAGGTAGAAAGGGTGGTGCGGTTGGTGTTAAGAAAGGCGGTAAAGTTTTACCAGCTGGTTCACCTGGTGCTCCAGCTGAGGGTGCAGCTCCTGCAGCAGCTCCAAAGGCTGGTGCAGCTCCTGCAGCAGCTCCAAAGGCTGGTGCAGCTCCTGCAGCAGCTCCAAAGGCTGGTGCAGCTCCTGCAGCAAAACCCGCTGCAGCGGAAAAGAAAAAGTAGGTATAGCAGATGGGAGATCATCCAAAAAACTCACGCAAAATGTGGAGAAAACCAAAACGTCCTCTCAATTATGATTTACTAAATGAAGAATTACATGTTCTAGGTACTTTTGGACTTAAAAACAAAAGAGAGTTGTGGAAAGCACATACAGAACTTTCAAGAATAAGAAACCAAGCAAGATCACTCTTGGCATTAACTCAAGATGTCAGAAGTACAAAAGAACCAATATTGATGAAATCACTTGCAAGAGTTGGACTAGTCAAAGAAAATTCAACATTAGATGACGTACTTAATCTAAAGGTGACTGACTTTTTATCTAGACGACTACAGACAATCATCCAGAAAAAAGAATCAATAAAGAGCCCATATCTTGCAAGACAGATAGTAGTACATGGTCATGTCCTGATAGGAGAAAGAGTAGTTACTGTTCCATCATACACAGTAAAAGTCGAGGAGGAAGATCAGATTTGCATATCACCAGAATTAGATCTTAACAAGGTAAAACAGCAACCCGTTCAGGAAGCAAAGACTGAACAACCAGCCGAGTAAAACACACGCAATCATTATTTATCAAGCAGAACATGTTAATTGTATCAACATGTGTTCGATCATAGGATATCTAGGTACCAATACTGCTGCGCCAATCATAGTCAAGGGATTAAAAAGAATGGAATATCGTGGATATGACAGTGTAGGGGTTGCAACGTTTTCCGAACATCAAATCAATGTAAGAAAGGGAGTTGGCAAAGTTTTAGAAGTAAACAAGGCATCAAAACTAGATGAGCTTTCTGGAACCATCGGTATTGGACATACACGATGGGCTACTCATGGAATGGTAACTGACACAAATGCTCATCCACATCCATCAAGTTCAGGAGAGATAGCTATTGTACACAATGGGATAATTGAGAATCACGAAGAATTAAAAAAAGAACTCCAAGAACTAGGTTATACTTTTAAAAGTCAAACAGACAGCGAAGTAATTGCAAATCTTCTTCAATATAATTATGATAAGACTAGAGAAATTAAGAAATCTATTGTAGATACAGTAGCCAAATTAAAAGGAAATTATGCTTTTGTAGCAGTCTTCCAAGATGGTACATTATCTGCAGCTAGATTACACGAACCATTGATAATAGGAGTGGGAAAAGAAGGATATTTTATTTCAAGTGATGTATTAGGATTTGTAGAATACACTGATGAAGTAATCTATCCAGACAACAAGGAATTTGTAATCATTGACAAAGAAGGATTGAAGATCTTTGATTTTGATGCAAAACCAGTACATCATCAGATAACCAAAGTATCAAAAGAATTTGCGGATGCATACAAGGGTCAGTATGCCCATTACACTTTGAAAGAGATTTCAGAACAACCATCAACAATATTGAATGCTGGAAACAATACTAAACTTGAGATTGATCTAGCTTCTGATTTAATAAAACACGCAAGAAATGTATACATTACAGGAAGCGGGACAAGTTATAATGCAGCATTAATTGCAAAGTTTCTTTTCTCAAAATATGCAAAGATAAAGATCGATCCATTGATTTCTAGCGAAGCACAGTTTTCTCCCGACATATTTGAAGAAAAATCCATTCTAATTGCAATATCACAAAGCGGAGAAAGTGCAGATGTGTTAGAAGCTGTGGGTATTGCAAAAAAGACAGGGTCTAAAATAATATCAATAGTAAACATGATGACATCATCATTAGTTCATCAATCATCTATTTCCATGGGACTTAATTGTGGTCCAGAAATAGGAGTTGCTGCAACTAAAAGTTTTACCGCACAACTTGTTGTATTATACAAAATGGTTGACAAAATATGTGATGGTTGTATAGAACTAGATCTTACAAAAGTATCAGAAGCAATCAAGAAGATACTCTCCAATGATTCTAAAATTAAAGACGTGGCAAATAGACTGAAGAATGTTTCAGACATTTACGTATTAGGAAGAGGCATACATTATCCAATTGCTTCTGAAGGATCATTGAAGTTAAAGGAACTTACGTACATACATGCAGAAGGACTTCCTGGAGGAGAATTGAAACACGGTCCCTTAGCACTGATGGATTCCAATTCGTATGTATTAATCATAAATCCCAATGATTCTACTTATAATGATACACTAACATCAGTGAGAGAAATAAAAGCCAGAGGAGCCAAAATAATAGGAATTTCTGATAAACCAAGTGATGTATATGATCATTGGATAGAAATCCCTAGTATCAGTGAACCATTATATCCACTAGTAGAAATAGTACCAATACAACTTCTTGCATATTATGCTGCAATCGATAAAGACGTTGATCCGGATTATCCAAGAAATTTGGCAAAATCAGTAACAGTCAAATAATTTTTGAATATTCTTTTTCAGTCAGAGCCAAAAGACCTTTTGCATCAATTCCTGTTTTCAGCATGCAACCAATAGATGCTCCTCCCGCCCCCGCACCTTCTTTTACAAAACCTTCAGAGTATGAACTCAATCCAGAGATTGTTGATTCTGCAAGTTTGAGTTTGGCAACCAGTATAGGCACATCCATTATCTGAGACATGATCTCCATCAGATTTGCGGATTTGTCTTCAGATACATAAGACGTAGTACCAACAGCAGTGTTTTTTCCTTCAAATCCAATGCTTTTTGCAAAAGCAAGGACAGCTGCCATCTGTGTTCCACCAGTAATAGAACTCGAGAAATTTCAGATGCAGTACTAAGAATACCAGCAATTGTGGGAATCATTGGATCACCTAATTGCGCTATAATTTCAAATGGATCTTTTGATCGAAGTCTCTTTAATGCTTCCTTTACCGTTTGAATCTTGAGATCTATAGGATTTTGAGGCATACTACTGCTAACAGATCCTGTAATTCCAAATCCTTCAAGCACCCCAAGAGCTGTGGTAGTACCACCAGGAATACTTTCACCAACTATAACACAGTCAGTTGAAGCTCCTAGAAATCTTCCAATTATTCTACCATATTCAACGGCTTTACCAACATCATCAAGACTAAGAGCCGGTTCTTTTCCAATGTTTTTTCCATAATCCAAGTTCATGTCAATAAATGGAAGTTTTGGGGATACTTTGCTTCCAGCGTTTATAACAACACTTGGAATGCTTGCCGCTTCCAATGCAGTTTTTGTTAACAGTGCAGGAGTGGGTTTTCCGTCAGGAGTCATCGGAATTACAGATATACTTCTACAATACCCATAGTGAATAAATTCAGCATCAGCAGGTCCTGTGAATTTTATTAGATCAGGATGCTCTCCAGCCATAGTTATCCCAGGTATTTCAGATGTTGCAGTATAAGATATCACTAGAGAAAAAATAAATTTTTTTTGTTCGGTTTGTTTGATGAATTCTAACCCTTTTTGTTTATTTCCAAGTATTTCAATATCTTGCAATGATTAATCACTACCCATAAAACTTAGAAACTCAGATTCTGTTCTTGGTTGTAATACAAAATTTGTCTTTTTTTCTTTATCTATGGTTGAATTTGGAGAATTCCCATAATTGTGTCCTGGATATAATACAAGATTACCGTCAAGCTTGTAAATAATGTCAAATAGACTATGATAGAGTTCTTTTGCACTACCCCCTGGTAAATCTGTTCTACCACAGTTTCCTACAAAAAGCGCATCACCTGAAAAGATTTTTCCATCACCAACTAGACACATACTATCTTTTGAGTGTCCAGGAGTATGCAATACAGTAAGTTCTGACTTGCCAAATATTATTTTGTCACCATTAGATACTCGTACGTCATTTTTTAGAGTAGAAGATTCATGCTGTAAGATTTTAGATTTTGTATGTTTTACCATTGCATCATTACCGATAGTATGATCAAAATGATGATGTGTGTTAATGACATATTTGACTTTTAGATTATTTTTCTCTATTATTTCTATTACCAATTCTAGATCCCATGAAGGATCAATGATAACAGATTCCTTTGTCTCTTCATCCTCAAGAACATAGGTAAAGTTTTGCATATTTCCTACTTGAAGTTGATGTACTTTCATAACAATACTCCAATCTCCGCTTCAGGCGGAATTCCTATCTTTTCAACCATTATTTTACCACACATATCTTGGTTTTTTGGCATTCCAATTTTCATCTTGTGAAAAGTTATAGTGATATCTGTTTTTACACATTTGTCATTTACTATTCCAGTATCAGGATCAAGACCTGACGGTACATCAACGGCAAATTTGAAAGCATTTGATTGATTTATCAAATCTATTGCTGAGGAATATGGTTCTCTAATTTTTCCAGACATTCCAGTTCCTAACATTCCATCCACTATTACATCTGCATCATTAACAATTTCACTAATTGTCAGATGCAAGTACGAGATTCACAGAATTCATTTTTTCCAAAATTTTCCAGTTAGATCTAGCTTCTTCTGTTTTTATTTTATCAGGATGCCCTAAAAGTATGACTGTAGGCGTATAACCAAATGCAGCCAAATGTCTGGCCACAACAAATGCATCCCCTCCATTATTTCCCAACCCAGCAAAAATTGTTATCTTTTTTGATGTTAAATCAGGGTAATGTTCTACAATGTGTCTTGCAGTAGATGCACCAGCATTTTCCATCATCAGTTTTCTAAAAAAGCCCATTTGATGTCCATTTTCTTCAATTTGCATCATTTGTTTTACAGTAATTTCCATATCAATACAAGATTTTATGTCAAATAAGGGCTTTACCAAAACACGTATTCACACAACATGAACCACATACTCATCAAAGTCTGAATGATGTAGAAATTAATGAAAAATTTTAGAATGTTAACATAGATTTCAATATTAGTTACTAAAATTAACGTTACACTGTAAGAATTACTCCAATAATAAATAGAAAAAGATTCATCGCAGTTATTGAGAATTTATCTATCAGATATGCAAATTTTTGAATACACTTATGAAATTATTAATGCGGGAGATGGGATTTGAACCCACGAAATCCTAAGATACTAGCCCCTCAAGCTAGCGCCTTTGACCAGGCTGGGCGACTCCCGCAATTGGTTTTACCCATGTATGGTTTTTATAAGCCTTGATTACTTTTTGTGACTGTGCTAATTCCTGTTAGATGTTTTACTTGTGGAAATTTGATTGCTGATAAATTTAAGGAATATCAAAATCGCGTAAGGGCGGAGAAGATCCAGGAAAAGTTTTAGATTCTTTTGGTTTTAAGAGATATTGTTGTAGAACAATGATATTAACATCTGTTGAGACAATTCATCAAGTCATTCCATTTTACGAAGCCATTAGAAGAAGAGAACAAGAAGTAAGATCTGAACTAGAATAGTTTGCCTAAGATTACATCAATTAAAGGCAGGATACTTTACAACAGCAGAGGAAGCCAAACTATAGAAATTGACGTAATATCAGACAATAAACATCTAGGACGAGTTTGTGCTCCATCAGGCGCAAGTGTTGGAAAACATGAAGCTCAGAGTTTTCCACAGAATAAACCAGAAAAAAGTTTAGACATACTAAAAAAAAATGTAAAAAATTTATTGGGCTTGATTCATCTAA
This sequence comes from uncultured Nitrososphaerota archaeon, assembly GCA_963716995.1. Lineage (GTDB taxonomy): Archaea > Thermoproteota > Nitrososphaeria > Nitrososphaerales > Nitrosopumilaceae > Nitrosotalea. The sequence goes on along the minus strand of CAVQVB010000004.1, from coordinate 35,778 downwards.
TCTGAAAACAATTCATGAAACCCTAAGAGAGATTGATGCATCTCCAAATTATTCAAAAGTTGGAGGTTCACTTGCATTTGCGGTAACTATTGCATCAATTGAATCTGCTTCAAAATCATTACAGATTCCAATGTTCAAGATGCTATCAAAAGATTCAACTTTTAGATTTCCGTTTCCGCTTGGAAATATCTTAGGAGGAGGAGCACATGCAGGACCAGGCACACCAGACATTCAAGAAATTCTAATTTGTGCCACAGGTTCAAAAACTATTCGAGATGCAATAGAAATTAATTTGATTGTTCATAAAGAAGTAGGAAAAATTTTAGCAAAAAAGGATCCAAGTTTTACTAATGGAAGAGGGGATGAAGGAGGATGGGCACCAAAATTAAAAAATGACGAAGCTCTGGAACTTTCCGCAAAAGCTTGTGAACAACTTGGATTTACATTAGGAAAAGAAGTTTCTTTAGGAGTAGATTTTGCATCATCCACACAATGGGATGAAAAGAAAAAAAAATATGTATATAATAGAGCGGTTTTGAAAATACTCCAGAGAAACAAATTGAGTTTGCATCAGATATTATAAAAAAATACAAACTTGTTTATGCGGAAGATGCAGTTCATGAAGAAGCATTTGAAGACATGGCAGTTTTGACTAGAAAATTTCCTCGTGTACTCATAACTGGCGATGATCTATTGGTAACAAATACAAAAATTCTCAAAAAAGCAATTAAAATAAAATCTTGTAGTGGAGCAATCTTGAAAGTAAATCAAGCAGGAAGTCTTTATGATGCACTTGAATTTGCTAAAGAGGCAAACAATAACAATGTGAAATTAATCACATCACATCGATCTGGTGAATCAACAGACTCTCATATATCACATATTGGACTTGCTACCAAATCAAAGATGCTCAAAGTTGGCATATTAGGTGGAGAAAGAATAGCCAAACTTAATGAACTGATACGACTCTCAGAGTATGATTTAATACGTGGAATGGCCGAAATTTAAAAACACAGAATGAGCAAACAAGAAGATTTTGAACATATGGAAAAGTATGTCCTCTCCACAGGAATAAGGGTAGGAACACAAGTTAAAACAAAATTCATGACTCCATTTGTTACCAAGGCAACAAATGAAGGACTTTACATTATAGATAGCAAGAAAACATTATCTAGAATTCAAACAGCTGCCAAATTCATTAACAGAGCAGACATTACAAAAATTTTAGTTTGTTCCGGCAGAGAATATGCTAGTACTCCTGTTGAGAAATTCTGCGAGGTCACTGGTGCAACACCCATGCTTGGAAGATTTATGCCAGGAACTCTAACAAATCCATCATTACCATACTACAGAGAACCAGAACTAGTTTTTGTATCAGATCCTCAAGTAGATGAACAAGCCATTGTAGAAGCTACTAATGCAGGAATTCCAGTGATAGGAATTTCCAATACAGATAATGTTACCTCAAAAATTGATTTAGTAATTCCAGCAAACAATAGAGGAAGAAAATCCCTAGCTGCTGCCTATTGGCTTTTAGCAAGAGAGATACTAATACAAAAAGGCAAGTTAAAAAATGCAGAATCGATGAAATACCAAATAGATGACTTTGAGACTAAAATAACAGAAGAAGAATTAGAAGAGGAAACCGAAAGAATGCCTCCTTCAAGAATGAGATCACAGAGGCAATAACACAATGCAGGTGAGGACACCAGCTGTTGCTGGGATGTTCTATCCAAAAACAAATCAAGAATTAAAATCAAGCATAAGAAATTGTTTTTTACACAAATATGGTCCAGGCATATTACCTCCCTCCACACATGATAAAAAAATAATTGGTGCAATATGCCCTCATGCAGGATATGAGTACTCTGGTCCCATAGCTGCAAATTCATACTATGCAATATCATCACAGAGACCTGAACTTGTAATAATCATAGGACCGAATCATTGGGGAATAGGAAGAGATGTTGCAACAATGAAGGAAGGAATATGGAGAACACCTATTGGAGATATTGAAGTAGACGCAGAATCTGCAATTGAGATTAACAAGATTTCAAAGATAATAGAATTTGATTTTTTTTCTCATACAAGAGATCATTGTTTAGAGGTACAACTTCCTATGCTTCAAGAAATATTTTTGTACAAATTCAAGATTTTACCAATAATCTTAATTGACCAGAGTTACCATACTGCAATCAAAATTGGTGAAGCAATAGCAATGATTGCAAAAATTAAAAACACTATCATAATTGGTTCTTCAGATTTTACTCATTACGAACCAAATAATTTTGCACATGAACAGGACAAATCTTTGATAGATACGATAGTGAACCTAGATGTAGACGCATTTTATGATATATTGCAAGAAAGAAAAATTAGTGCATGTGGTTATGGAGCGATTGCTTCCACCATGATAGCCTGTAAGAAACTTGGAGCAACCAAGGGAACCTTGATCAGATATGCAACTAGTGGAGACATATCAGAAAGTAATAAGGATTCAGTGGTAGGATATGCATCGATAGTGTTTTCATGAAATCTATTGCTTCTGCACCTGGAAAAATCATTCTTTTTGGAGAACATTTTGTAGTATATGGCATAAAAGCAATACTATGTTCCATAGATAAGAGAATAACTGCTACTTCACAATTTTTGGATGAAAATATAATCAGAATAAGATCATCTTTAGGAGATCTCAGAGATAGAATTAGATTCATTAAATAATTTAGAAAACGTACAGCAAAAATTTATGAAACCATTTTTTTACATAGCAAAGAAATTAATAGAAAGGATATGCATCGATAGTGTTTTCATGAAATCTATTGCTTCTGCTCCTGGTAAGATCATTCTTTTCGGAGAACATTTTGTGGTATATGGCATAAAAGCGGTGTTATGTTCCACAGACAAGAAAATAACTGCAACATCACAATTTGTGGATGAAAGAATAATCAGAATAAGATCATCTTTAGGAGAATCAGAGATGAAAATAGATTCATTAGATAATTTAGAAAACGTACAACAAAAATTTATGAAACCTTTTTTCCACATAGCAAAAAAAACATTAATGGAAAATTCAATAGAGCAAGGAATAGAGATAGTCATAGAATCAGAGATACCTCCAGGAGTTGGACTTGGTTCATCATCTGCTGCTTGCGTAGCAGTTACAGCTTCAGTTAATGGCTTGTTTCATAAATTATCAAAGGAGGAAGTAGTAAAATTATCCGTACAAGCAGAACGTACAATATTTGAACAGAATTCAGGGGCCGATTCCTCAATCTCCACATTTGGAGGACTTGCATCATATGATCTAAAGGATGGATTTCAACGAATTCCATCAAGAAATGATCTGAGTTTCATAATATCAAATTCTGCGCAAGTTCACAATACTCAAGATGTTGTAAAACAAGTCAGACAATTTAAAGAAAAAAATGAAGATCTTTTCAACAAGTTATGCAGAGAAGAAATTGACATAGTTGATAATGCAATAATATCTTTGAAGGAAAACGACTTGAATAAACTAGGCTCACTAATGTTAAGAAATCATGAATTATTGAAACAGATTGGAGTTTCAACAGAAAAAATAGATATCTTGATCAAAGAAGCAAGAAAAACATCTTATGGTGCAAAGATAACTGGAGCAGGCGGTGGTGGATGCATTATTGCTCTTGTTGATAATTCCAATGCCAAAGATACACTGAATAATTTAGGAAAAATTTCAGATTGTTTTATCACAAAAATAGATTATAATGGACTCCAGTATGCATAGAATGCAGAAATTTTATTCTAATTAAAAACTCAATAATTTACCCGCATCATTTAAAAATAAAAAAAGGCATGTTATCATCTCAATCAAAGAATCGTGTCACTGACTTCAGTGAGATACTTTTTAAAACCGTTCATAGCATTGTTAAAAATCATGATCTTGATGAAACTAGGAGGTTCAATAATTACCAACAAGGAAAAACCATTAACACCAAATAGAAATTCAATAAAAAAAATTGCGACAAGTCTCAAAAATGTAAACGAACCACTTGTCATAATACATGGAGGAGGTTCATTTGGACATTACTGGTCTGTAAAGTATGACATGCATACAAAACCAGAAAGACATGGAGCCAAAGGAGTTTCTGTTGTCAAAAATTCAATGGTAGAACTAAACAGTATTGTACTTGAATCATTTTTAGAATCCGGTCTAAAACCATATTGTTTACCTCCAAGTGATTTTATGATAGGTGATAAACCATTAACCAACAAAGTCAAGGAAATTCCCAAGATTGCAAAGATAGGATTAACACCAATTTCTTATGGAGATGTTATGTGGCATGGAAAAAATAAATTCTATATTTTATCAGGAGACAGAATCATGGGAATTTTGTCTAAACTATTACATCCTCGTTTAGCAATTTTTGTTACAAATGTAGATGGAGTATATTCAGATATGAAAAGCAAGAATCTTTTGAATGAAATCACAACAGAGAAACCAATCACATCAAAAGTATCAATGGATGTCACTGGAGGCATGTCTCGTAAAATAAAAGAGGCATTTAACATATCAAAACATGGAACAGATGTTTTCTTTGTAAATGGAAACATTCCAAAGAGAATAACAAATGCAATAAATGGCAAGAGTTTTGAGGGAACAATATTTAGGGGATAATTATGGAACACCTCATTCTTGTAGACAGTAATGATAATCAAATAGGAACTGAAGAAAAAGTAAAATGCCATCTGCCAAATGGAAAACTACACCGAGCGTTTACCATATTTTTGTTCAACAAAGAAGGAAAACTTTTGCTTACACAAAGAAGTATGAGCAAGATGTTATGGCCAGGAGACTGGGATGGAACAGTAGCTAGTCACCCAAGACAATCAGAGAACTATATTTCATCCGCAGAAAGAAGATTACCAGAAGAATTGGGAGTTACATGCAAATTAGATTATTTGTACAAGTTTGAGTATCACGTACCTTACAAAAACATTGGATCAGAAAACGAAGTTTGTGGCACTTTGATTGGAATATTAGATGATCCTTCAAAAATAAAGCTTGTAGAAGATGAAATTTCAGATATTCGATGGGTTACACTAGAACAAATATTATCAGAGATTAAAAAAACACCTCAAATTTTCTGTCCATGGATGCTAGTTGCATTATATTTCATATCAGAATCAAGTAACGACATAAGCGATGCACACAAAGAGATTCTTAAGATGTGGAATAAAGACAGTATCAAAAGCCAACTAGAAGAATCATTAAAGTATCATTTTCCAGATCATAGATGGGAGTGAAAAAAAGAATGAAGTTGGAAAAACTCGCAAAAACAACATCTAAGATAGACTCATTTCTATCATCAAAACTCTCTGGAGAACCCAGTGATTTGTACCAAGCAGCAAGTTATTTGATTGATCATGGAGGAAAGAGATTGAGACCCTACATGGTCATAAAGAGTTGCCAACTTTTAGGAGGAACTACAAAGCAGGCAATACCTGCTGCTGCAGCAATTGAAATGGTACACAATTTCACATTAGTACACGATGACATCATGGATAATGATGAGGTAAGACATGGTGTACCTACGGTTCACGTAAAATTTGGAATGCCCATTGGAATTCTTGCGGGAGATTTATTGTTCTCAAGAGCATTTGAAACCATTTCAAAACCTTATCTTCACAAACCAGGAGATGCAGGTTTGAATCTTGTTACTACATTGGCAAAGGCCTGTACTGATGTGTGTGAAGGTCAAGCATTAGATATCAGCATGGCAAAATCAAGTAAGATACCAAGTGAAAATCAATACATAAAAATGATTGAGAAAAAAACATCATCATTATTTGTCGCATCCTGTGCAATGGGAGCAATAGCAGCGAACAAAGATTTTGCAGATGTGACAAGATTATCTACATTTGGAAGAAATTTAGGAATTGCTTTTCAGATAATTGATGACTTAATTGGAGTGGTAGGGGATCCAAAGATTACAAAAAAACCAGTTGGTAATGACATCAGGGAAGGAAAAAAGTCATTACCAATTTTGATGGCAATCAAAAAAGCAAATAACCAAGAAAAAAAAATAATTCTGAATGCATTTGGTAATTCATCTGTTTCAAAGAGTGAAGTAGAGAGAGCCATTTCCACAATTTCTGCTCTCGGAATAGAAAATACAATAAAACAAAAGGCAACATATCACTCCAATGCAGCCAAGAAATCAATATCAATATACGATGGACCGGCAAAAAACGAGTTACTTTCTTTGCTTGATTTCGTGGTAGAGAGGAGTCTTTAATTGGATGATGAATTAAAAAGAGTAATTCGGGGAATTGCTCTTCTGAATGCATCAGAACATGATGGAAAAACCAGAAATGATTCAATCATATCCAAAGTAATCGGTACCAAACCAGAACTTCGTTCCAGAATTAAAGATGTCATTCCACTCATTTCTCAGACAGTGATTGATGTTAACAAATTATCAGTAGAATCACAAAAAGAAGAAATTGCAAGTAAATATGCAGAACTTTTGATAGTAAAACCAAAACAAGAAAGAATTGGTCTTCCACCCCTTGAAGGAGCAGAACAAAATAATGTAATCACACGATTCCCACCAGAACCTAATGGTTATCCCCACATCGGTCATGCAAAGGCATCGATAATAGATGAGGAATATGCAAAGATGTACGGAGGAAAGCTCATACTAAGATTTGATGATACAAATCCAGAAAAAGAACGTTTAGAATATTATGCAGCAATCAAAGTTGGATTAGACTGGCTGGGTGTAAAATATGATCTCATAAAAAATACCTCAGACGACATGGAAATAATCTACCAGAAAGCCAAGGAACTTATCGACATGGACAATGCATATGTGTGTACATGTGACAAGGAGACAATTAGTAAGAATAGAAGAGAGATGCTACCCTGCAAGTGTAGAGCAGGAAATCGTGATCAAAATAATACTCGATGGAATAAGATGTTTGACAAATTCAAACCTGGAGAAGCCATAGTGAGGTTTCGAGGCGACATGAATTCAGAGAATACAGTCATGCGAGATCCAACCTTGCTTAGAATAATAGATGAGTCACACCCAATCCACAAAGACAAATACAGAGTTTGGCCAAACTATGACTTGGCAGTTGCTATCGAAGACAGCATTGATGGAATCACCCATGCGTTTAGAACCAAAGAATACGAATTACGCACTGAACTCTACTATGCACTTTTAGATAAATTGAACATGCGTAAGCCAAAGATGATGGAGTTTTCAAGGTTAGAGTTTGAAGGAATGCCTGTTTCCAAGAGAGTACTAAAACCTCTTGTAGAAGAAGGAAAAGTATCAGGATTTGATGATCCTAGACTTCCGACTCTTGAGGGATTACGTAGAAGAGGTATAGTTCCAGAGGCTATTCGGAAATTTGTTCTTTCTCTTGGCTTTACCAAGTCTGATACCATGCCGCCATTTGAAACACTTGAATCATTTAATCGAAAAATAATTGATCCAAAAAGTGTAAGACTGTTCATTGTTTTTGATCCAGTAAAATTGACAGTTACTAACAACAATCTTACTGAAATTGAGATTTCTAATCATCCACAAAATGATATGGGTAAGAGACGAATTGGAATAGATGGAAATTTCTACATACCTGGCAATGATGTCAAGACATTGAAGATAGGAGATGAAATAAGATTGCTAGAATTATACAATATAAAAATAACAAAAATTGGTTCAGAGATAGAAGGAGAAATCACAGGCACTGATTACAAACCAGATATTTCCAAAATTCAATGGATTTCAAGAAATAATCCTGTAAATATAGAGGTCCTAATATCAGATGTGTTGTTCATAAATGACCAATTTAATGAGAACAGTTTACAAATAAAGCAAGCTATCACAGAACAGTACTACTTAGAGTTAAATGTGGGAGCAGAAATCCAGTTCGTAAGATTCGGATATTGCAGAAAAGATTCTGCAAATCAAGCGATATATACACACAAGTGAAGAAAATGAAAATTGCAAGATTGCTTAGACAAAATATGGAAACATATGCTTTTGTTAACGGAGAAAAGGTTTTGACAAGAGAGAGTATGACATCACAGACTGGAATTCCCATACCACAAAGCATCAAAGATTTCTTGTTTGATGGATGGTATGATGAGATAAAAAATAATGTGAAAAATCTAAACTATAATGAAAACTTATCAGAATTCAAGTTTCTTCCACCTATTCCAAATCCATCCAAGATAATTTGTTTGGCTTTTAATTACAAGGATCATGCAAAAGAACAAAACTTGATTCCACCTGATGAGCCAGCAATAGTAATAAAACCCAGAACAACACTCAACGGAGCTACATCAGACATAGTATGTCCATCTTTTGTATCAAAACTTGATTATGAAATTGAGCTTGCAGTGATAATTGGCAAAGACTGTAAGAACATATCAGAAAAAGAAGCAAAGGATGCAGTTTTTGGATACATGGTCTTAAACGATACATCTGCACGAGACATACAAGCTAAAGATAAACAGTTCACCAGGGCAAAAGGCTTTGACACCTTTGCACCATGTGGTCCTTGGATAACATCTGCAGACGAGATACCAGAACCACAGAATCTCAAAATGGTAACTAAAGTAAACGGAGACATTAGACAAAACTCGTCTACATCAAATATGCATCTAAAGGTCTATTCGATTGTATCATTGCTAAGTAAAGCAATGACCTTAGAAAAAGGCGACATCATATCCACCGGAACGCCAGCAGGAGTCATGTTAAACAAGCCAGATGCCGTATTCTTGAAGGATGGAGACAAGATAGAGATGGAGATAGAAAAGCTTAGGCAAAATACAAAACACAGTGAGATTTGTTTAATCTAGAATTCTAGCTATTTCATAACAGACATTAAAATTATTAAGAGTCAAAGTTTTCCACTTGTCATGGGAAAGATAATTGTTGGCAAAATAAGTGACTTCAGTCCAGGCAAAATACAGAAAGTTACTATAGACGGTAAAGATCTTCTTATTGCAAACATAGATGGAAGTTACTATGCAGTAAATGATACATGCACACATGCGGGAGCAAGTCTTTCCGAAGGAAGTTTGGACGGATCAGTCATTACATGTGGTTGGCATGGAGCAAAATTTGATTGTAAAACAGGCAATCTTTCTGCATTTCCTGTCAAGATAAAAGACTTGAATTCGTATAAAGTGATAATAGAATCAGAAAATATCTTTGTTGAAGTATAGTGCAAACTTTATAAAATAAGCTCAATTAGCATTAGCTTGAATGGTACAATGGTCGAGAAAAAAGATCCAAATATTGACACTTTGAATGTGGCCATCAACACATTAGCTGAAATTGCATCAAACCCTTCTACTCCAAGAAACATCAAGAAAGATTTGACCGATCTTGTTGCAAACTTGAAAAAACAAGATTCTCCTGTCTCTGTAAGAGCCGCAAATGCCATAAGCCTTCTTGATGACATATCTCAAGACCCGAACATGCCATCATATGTCAGAGTTACCCTATGGCAGGCAGTTTCCGCCCTTGAGAGAATAAGAGAATAAATTTAGTGTAGACTGTAATTATTTAGTGAAAATCGAGGAATACCTATCATCACTTCCAAGTTCCATAATAAGTGGAGAGGATGTAGAATTGTCTGATGATACATTAAGAGAGATATTCAGATTTGCAGAAATTACAGGAAATGATGTATTCTATCATCTAGGATGTGGAAGTGGTAATAGCATTAGAATAGCTTCACAAGAATTTGGAGTAAAGAGATCTATTGGTATAGACAATAACAAGGAGAAAATATTGCAGGGTGAAAAACTGCTCGATGAGAAGAATATTACAAATGGATCAATTAGACATCAGGATATTGTTGATGCGGACATTAGCGACGCAAGTATAATACTTTTTTGGTTTTCAGATGAGAAAATAATTGAAAAAATGATTTCAAAGTTTCAGGGTCTGAGACCTGGATGTAAAATAATAACCATATGGGGACCCCTTACGGGATACATGCCAAACAAAGTAGACTTTCCATACATTCTAAACATAACACCATTCAAGAAGGCAGAATCACTACGCGATCAAATGCTTGCAATATTTGATACAGACTGTATTGACTTTGCTGTTGCATGGGAGTATTCAGATAGATATTCCAAAGCTATTGGTTCAAGAAATTTGGAGAATGACAGATTTGTAACAATACTTCAGACGCTTGTAATATGGATAAATGCAAAAAATCTTGGAATTGCGTGTGGGGATGAAATACCTGAGCCCGTAAAGAGTTACATGGGAATTCTCAAGACTTTTTTTAACATAGAAGTTGAACATTTGCTTGACCACTAGACCAATTATCAGTCATGTTTTTATTCACAAATATCACATGTCTACATGATGCAAGAAAGGATAAACATCAACGTATCAGCTACAGATTACGAAAATACTAGCAAGGCAATCATATCTACACTTGGCAATGTAGAAAAAATGGTTCATGGGGAAAATGAATTCATAGTAACTGACTCAGAATTTGCTTTTGGATGGCATTTTTACGTGGTTTGTGTCAACAAGTCTCTGGTAAAAAAATTGTCAGACCAAATGGGACCAGACTTTGAAAAGATGAAGGGAAAGGGATTAGAACACAAGTTTTTGACATGGCTAAATGAAAAGGTTAGTCAAAAAAATCTGAAGGTCAAACTAGCCATCAAAGAAGAGATGGAATCAAGCAAATTTGGAATATTTTGATATTTTAGATTTTTAATTTACCTACATTTTACAAAATAAAGGCCCTTGAGGGGAATCGAACCCCTGTCCGGGGATCCACAGTCCCCTATACTCGCCACTGTACTACAAGGGCCACATAAAGAAAATCGTTTTCAATCCAGTATTAATCTTAACTCAACTAGACAAATGCCAACTTTTAGGATACGCCAGTATTACTTTTTGCTACAATCAGAGAGTTTATGGGTTAATTATTCCCCTGCCGATTATCTTTCCTTCTTTTAGCATTGTTAATGCCTCTGTTGCTTGATTGAGTTTGAATCTGTTTGAGATTACTGGTTTTATTATCTCTCTGCGAGCAAGTGAAATCAATTCGATCATATCAGTCATAGAACCTGTATACGAACCCATGATCTTGTATGCTCTAGTAGGCATTGTTACAAGATTTAGTTGTAGAGAACCACCGAACAATCCTACAAGAACAACGCGTGCTCTACGCCGTAGTATTTGCATATCAGTTTCTACAGATTTTGTAGCGTTAACAAAATCAATTACAGCATCAGATCCCAAGTTGCCTGTCAACTCCATTATAGCTTTTACAGGATCTTCCTTCGCAGAATTGATAGTAAAATCTGCACCACTTTGTTTTGCAATCTTTAATTTATCATCATTAACATCTAATGAAATTACTCTTGCACCACTGATTGCTTTAGCCAGCTGTATACCCATCAACCCGAGTCCGCCAGCGCCTACAATCACGACGTTATCATTGGGGTTTAATTTGGCAGTCTTGATTGCGCCATAAGCAGTAAGAGCAGAACAAGACAAAGGAGCACATACATCTGTGTCCATGTCATTTATTTTTGCAAGATATTTGTAGTTTGGAACAAGAACGTATTCTGCATAACCGCCATCATTGTAAACACCCAAAGATCTAGGCTTGTCGCAAAGGTTTTCCTCACCCACTCTACAAGCAGGACACAAACCTTCACCTATCCAAGGAAACACCAAAACTTTTTCATTCTTTGTAAATCCCTCTACATCTTCACCCATACTTTCTACTGTTCCAGCTACTTCATGCCCAGGAGTCAATGGATACTTGACACCCCTGTCAGTTGTTTTCATGAATGAACCAGCAGGACCCTCGTATCCACCATCCCACAAATGTATATCACTATGACACACCCCTGCAGATTCTACTTTAATGAGAACTTGAGAACCTCGAGGTTTCGGAGTTTCAAGAGATTGAATTTCAAGAGGTTCTTTTACGTTAACTATTCTTGCAGCATTCATGTATTGTGGTTACCAACATGTCATATAAGACAGTTTTGTGGACGGGATAAATCAACCAACAAAAAGATCTTCAGATCAGATCGTAACATGTTTTACCAATATTTTCTGAAAATCAAGGTTAGGTTTATTAGCAACAGAAAAACTAATCGGAAATATGAAGATAAGAATGTGGTGGATTTCCATGGGAATCGCTGCAGGAGTGGTCTTTTATGCCATGATATATCTAGGTACAGTTCTCTGTGTCCCGATGGAAAATGCTCCATGTGTATCATTTTTGAAATAGGTTACTCTAGATTTATTTAAAACCAATACAAGAACTAAGTCATGAGTTGTTCTGGAGAGACTGTTGAAATTGAAAATGAGTTCATTCAGATCAAACCGGTTATTCTAAATCAATTAAAAAAGGCAAAATACGGAATTGCAGATCATGCAACTGTAGAATTATGTCACTGGACAAAAAAATCATTCAAAGATGGTGGTCAGTGTTACAAACACAAGTTCTATGGCATTTCAACTCATAGATGTATGGAATTTTCGCCAGCTGGAATGTTTTGTGAAAATAGATGTGTATACTGTTGGAGACCAATGGAATTTTACAGTGCCCTAAAAATGCCAGTAGAAAAAGTTGCACCCCCAGAGGTCATCATGACTAACTTGATGGAAGAGCGGAGAAAGTTGATCATGGGTCATTATGGAGATCCAAAAAGTAACAAAGAAAAACTTGACGAATCATTGCTTCCCAGTCATTATGCAATTTCATTATCAGGTGAACCTACGATGTATCCACAATTGCCAGATCTAATAAAATATCTAAAGAATCTGCAGAATACAAAATCAATTTTCCTTGTAACCAATGGTCAGGAACCTGAAATGCTAGAGAGACTAAGGGACGAAGACGCATTACCAACCCAATTGTACCTCTCAACAAACGCCCCAAACCCCGAAATATTCACACTAGTAAACAGACCCAAGTACAAAGATGCGTGGGAAAGATGGAATACCAGTCTTGAGATGCTTGCAGATCTTGATACAAGAACTGTACTACGATTCACGTTAATCAAAGACTATAATGCAGATGAAAAATTAATTCCAGAATATGCAGACATGATAAAGCGCTCAGATGCACACTTTATAGAAATAAAATCATACATGCATGTAGGAAGATCAACTAACAGGCTAGAATATTCAAATTCTCCAGATATGTCTGAGATAAGACATTTTGCAAATGAGCTCGCAAAACAGAGTGAGATCTATTCAAACATGGATGAAAGCGAGATGTCAAGAATTGTTGTTCTTCAAAATCAGAGACGATTTACAGATCGCTTGATTTCTTCTTATGCAGATACCAATTAGAAAAATTTTCCAGTGCCAGATATCTGTGGGAGATTTTGTTTTTTTCTGCAAGTTGAGAATATGTTTTATTTTTCCCCGATGGAATAAAAATAGGATCAAATCCCCATCGTTTACCCCGTTCTTTTTTTGATATTGTTCCATTCACATCAGCACTGAACAAATGCACATCATTACGTTTTTCACAATATGCAATAACAGATCTAAATATTGCATCACGTTTCATAGACACAAGTCTTAGAATTCCTTTGTTACCAATAGTATCAAATGCAAATGACGAATACGGTCCGGGAAATCCATTTAATGATTTTATGAAAAGACCTGCATCTTCAACAATTACGGGTCTTGAATAGAGAGAAAATGCCTGTATAGCTTTGTGTGTTGCAATTTCTTCCAAAGTATTGGCTTGAATTTCTTGCAGATTAGATTTTAGGAATTTCAGTTTTAGACCAAATTCTGATGTAATGTTTTTTGCTTCTTCAAACTTGTGTTTGTTTGAGTCTGCAAAAAATATATCAGATGACATTTGCATACCTACCTCTTTTTTCTATCACCGAGACTTGATTGACGACTTTATCTGTGAGAAGGCTTCCCAGTATCTTTTTGTATCCTTGTATAAAGGAGGCCCAAGATTCATCTACAATTTGGGCATGTGCACTGTTTAGAACCTCCTTGAATAAACGAAGATCAATTGCATAATCATCAACCTTGTCAGTTTTTTGTGAAAGTCCAAAGTCAAGTATTACCAGCCCTTGTTGAGCGAGAATGAAATTTGATGTTGTCAAGTCTCCATGCATGACACCATTCTTGTGAAGAATTCCAACTATTCTCCCTATGTCTTTACATATTTTTACAATTTGTTTGATAGGTAGATCTCTAACTAATTTACCTTGCACAAACTGGAGGTATATCTCGCATTTCTTCTCATCTACAAAATAAACAAGAGGTGTAGTTATTCCAAAAGATTTAGTCTCGGAGATCATTTTTGCTTCCCGTATCGTTCTAAGAGTTCGTATACGTGTATCAAGTGAATGAACTCTATAGTCTTTCTTTTTTCTGATTTTTAAAATAGAATTGTGACCATTCCAAGATGTGAGATAGATATCTGCCTCTGCACCTTTTTTGACAAGTTTCAACAAAAGATTAAAAGGCCTTAACATAATTTAAGTTACAATTATGTCATGTCATAGAATTAGTTTTTTTAAAATAATAATTTTCTAAATATACAATTATAACACAGGATACAAGACAAGTGACATGGAGCCAGACGAGAAACGGATATCACAAGAGGATTGTTCCGAAGACTCGTTAGGTCCTGGCATTCTCACGTTAACAAACAAGAGAATTGCTTTTGACAAGACAGCAGGAAGAATAATTGATTTCTCAAAAAAGTTTGGACAAACAGTTCTTGAAGCCAATCTCAATCAGATAACAGAGGTAGCAAAAGAAGGTAGATTAATAAAAAAAGTGAGAATAAAGATAAAGACAGAAGAAAGTGAAAAAACATACAAGTTTGGAGTGTATAATACAGGCAAATGGGAAAAGGACGTAAAGGAAGCTATTTCAAAATATTTGCCCTAATAAAGAACTTCAACAGAATCTAGACGCCACGATTGTTTTACAAAAGCATCTTCTACATTTATTCCAGATTTCTTTGACGATTCTAACAATCCGATCCAAGATATTTGAGAACCACAGTCTCCAGCATACTCCTTGGGTGCTACAAAAAACTTGCAATCATGTCTTTTGCATACACTTGAAAGTATGTGTGACAATCTCTTGTTTGCAGCAACTCCACCAACAACCAAAAGTTCTTTCTTTCCTGTAAATGAGAGCGCCCTTTCTGTAGCTTCTCCCATCATAGAAAATGCAGTTTCTTGCAATGAAAAACATGCAGCCTCGATTCCCTTTGGAATTATTCTTTTTGTTGCAGACAAGAGACCTGAAAAGGAAACATCATTTCCTTTTACAACATAAGGTAATGGTACATACTCTGTAGACTGTAACGCAAGTTCTTCGATTTTTGGACCACATGGTGATGCAAACCCAGCATACCGTCCAATTTGATCAAGTAATTGACCTACAGTAATATCCAATGTTTCACCAAAGACTCTCCATTTCTTTGAAAGAAATGCCAAGATCATTGTATGACCACCTGAAACAAGCAATACCAGTGGATCTTTTGCGCCAGTTAGCATTTTTCCAAGTTCGATATGACCCAATGCATGGTTTACAGGATATATTGGAATATCATAATATGAGGCTAGAGACCTGGCTACAACTGCACCAATTCTCAAACATGGTCCAAGTCCAGGACCTGCGGCATATGATATCATGTCAACGTCATCAATTCGTACATTTGCTTTTTTAAGACACTCTGAAAGAACATCTGGAGAATTTTCAGCATGGTGACGAGATGCTTCCCTAGGATGAATTCCTTCTCCAGCGGGAGGCCTGTAGATTTTTCTTACATCAGAGAGAATTCGTCCTTGTTTTCCTTTTTGTTCCACTATTGCACAAGAAAATGTATGGGCAGTACTTTCTATTCCAAGGCAGAGCATTTTATCCCCTACTCAAAGTTGATACAATTTTCAAGACATCTCCATTTTTGAGTTGATATTCTGCGCCTACTCTTTGTTTTGTCTTTGCATCTATAGCAAAAAGAAATCCATTTGCAAGGTCTTGATGTATGGACTTTGCCAAATCTCTCGCAGTAGAACCTACACGCAATAGCTTTGCATCAGGTAACACTTCTCCATTTTTGTTAGATAGTTTTGTTTCATCCTCTACTGGAAACACAGTAATCAATTTTAGAAGATCAAAACATGCATAATCAAGAGCCTGTTGGATTCCAGTTCCACCTAATTTCAACATGACTTTTTCTGCCAACTCTAATGCTTTTTGTTGTTGAGGATTCAGAGTTATTCCATCTTTTATCTTGAAAGACTTGGAACCTGGCAGATATTCTATGATTCCACCCTTTGCTGCTTTTCTGAGAAGAAGTTCAGTTTCTGCACTACATGCAATAGTTGGATGTATTTTTCCAAACTTATCCAATATACCAAGATCATGACAGAGATCGGATTTATTTGCAGAGATTAGGATTGGTTTTGTTTGTTTTCTAAGTGTTTTAACAAATAACGAGAGATCATCTTCACTCCAGTCATGTGGTTTCTTTGATTGTAAATTCAGGTTATGTATTACGTGTTCAACATCATACTCATCTATTCCAAGTCCGCTAAATCGTTGTGCAATAGCCTGAATTACCTTACCACTCTTACTTTCTAATTCTCTAGCAAGTTTTTGCCATTCTCGTTGAAGTATCTGTTTCATCCATTGATCAAATTCTTCTTCAACAAATTTAACATCTTCAAGTGGATCATGAGTTCCTGTTGGAACAGATTGGCCTTGTATATCAGTAGAACCAGACGCATCAATTACATGTATTAGAACTTCAGATATTCTTGCATCGTCTAGAAATTTGTTGCCAAGACCTTTGCCTTCATGAGCACCAGGGACAAGACCTGCTACATCAATTAACTTGATTGCGACATACCTAGTTCCATTAATGCACGATGGATGATTATGCTCTATGGCAAAATGCTTACATGCACAATCAGTCTTTACATATGCAATTCCCATATTTGGTTCAATAGTTGTAAATGGGTAATTGCCAATTTGAGCAGTAGTCTGAGTAGCGGCTGAAAAAAATGTAGATTTTCCAACATTGGTTTTTCCTAGCAGACCAATTTGCATGCAAAAGAGTCAGGAGGTATGCTCTTATTAGTATTCCAAAAGTGTTTAATTTCAATCCATTTCATGGTTATTTATTGAAAATAATAACTGGAAATCCTGGAACAGGCAAACACACCATAGCGAAATTGATTTCAAAAAAGTGGATCTTGAGATTATCGATATTAATAAAATTGCGATAGAACAAAAACTAGTCAAAAAAAATGATGGATCTCTTGATGTAGATGTAAAAAAATTGAAGAAGATGATAAACAAAAAGACATCAGAGAATTCCATACTAGTTGGACATCTTGCACCATATGTGGTATCAGCAAAAAATGTTGAAGTCGCAGTGGTATTAAGAAAAAGCCCATACAGACTTTATTCCACATACAAAAAAAGAAAATATTCTGGCAAAAAATCACTTGAAAATCTGGGCAGTGAAATACTAGGCATTACATATTATGATACAATACATGAGTTTGGACAGAAAAAGACTTTTCAGATTGATACAAGCAGTAGAACAATTTCAGATACAGTAAAGAAGGTGGAAGCAATCTTTAGAGAGAACTAGAATAAAAGACGATAAAGTAGATTGGCTGCAGATGGTTCTCAAAAAAGGAGATATGCAAAAATTCTTTCCATACTAGGTTCAAATTACGTCACATGAGGTTATAATGTAAAATGTTTGAGATAAAGAAATCAGATCTTGCTGGAAGAATAGGAGTGCTTCATACAAACCATGGTAAAATTGAGACTCCAGCATTTGTTCCAGTAATACATCCAGTCAAGCAAAAAATTCCAGCTAAGAAAATTAAGAGAGATGGGATTTGATCTTGTAATTACAAATGCATACATCACACTGAAGAGATATGGGGATGAGGCAGTAAAGCAAGGCATACACAAGATAATTGACTATGACGGTGCAATCATGACAGACTCTGGTGGATACCAGGTCTTGGAGTATGGAGATATTGATGTAGATTATAAAAAAATTGCAGATTTTGAAAAAGGCATAAAGACAGACATTGCAATTCCTTTAGACCGTCCAACAGGACTTGGACTATCAAAAAAGAAGGCAATAGAATACGTACAACATACACTCAGGGTGTCAAAAGAGACTCTTGACGCCAGAGACGACAATGGTCAGATATGGGTTGGCCCAATTCAAGGAAGTGAACATTCCGATCTAGTTACAAAATCAACAAAAGCACTTGTTGAGTCAGGTTTTCAGATGTTAGCATTAGGCAGCCCAGTTGAATTTATGGAATCATATGAATACAATCTGCTTGCTAAAATGATAATAACTGCAAAGAAAAGCATTCCAGATTCCATTCCACTCCATCTGTTTGGAGCAGGTCATCCACTTACCATACCCCTTGCAGTATCCCTGGGTTGCGATACCTTTGATTCTGCTTCTTACATGCTATATGCAAAACATGACAGATACATCATGGAAGACGGAACTGCACATCTTGCAGAGATAGCGTATTTTTCCTGCAATTGCGAAGTCTGTACCAAACTAAAGCCAAAAGAGATGTTATCACTAGACAAGGAAGAAAGGACTAACACTGTAGCACTGCACAATTTGTATGCAATAAAGGCTGAGGTAGACAGGGTGAAGGAGGCCATTCATGAGGGGCGATTATGGGAATATACCATAAGAAAAGCAAGGGCACATCCCAAGTTGTTTGAAAGCATATCTATCTTTACCAAGAATGCACCATTTTTCATGGAAACTACTCCACGATACAAGGATAATGCAGTGTTTCTTTTTGCCAAAGAGGATCAATTTAGGCCCGAGATTATGAGATTCCATTCACTGGTACGCAACTTTAGAACAAAGAAAAAAACACTGGTGATCATACCAGACGGCGGAGTAAGACCATTTTACACTTCATCAGAATACAACAACCTAAAAAAGAAATTCGCTTCAAATCTTGATGATATACAATTTTGTCAATACAATCCATATCTTGGAATAATCCCATTGGAACTGTCAGACATTTATCCTGCTGCGCACTATGTCATGTCGAACACAGACAATAATCAAAATGAGTTTCCAGAATTTAACAAGACTTGGAACATATTTCTTGAACATAACAAATTCAAGAACATCTACACAATAAAGAATGAATTTTTAAAATATCACTCTAAAGGAACGAAAATAAAGACTAAATTTTTCAATATCAAAAAATAATAAAAAAGAAGATAGATTCCGCTTTTTATAGTGCGGCGTCTTCTGCCCAGCCTTTTACGAATATACCATTCTTGTGCAAAGGTACTGGTTGGCCTGGAGTGTAAGTCATTGGTCTCATCCAGAAGATTGCTTTTGTTGGGCAAACTCCGATGCATGCTCCGTCTGAGATGCATCTTTCTGGATAAAATACAAATGCTTTACCTCTCTTCCAACCATCTACTGGTTTTACACGAAGAACGTCTGGGCCGAGAGAAGTACAGATTTCTACACATAGTGCGCAACCTATACATCTCTGCTCATCAACGTCTGGAAGAATTGCTATTGGCATTCTGTTTTTGATCTTTCATCGTTTGCTATTTAAATGATCTGCAAAATCTATAACGGAGTTATAGAATTATTTCAATTTTAAAAAGAAAAGAAAAACAAAAAGAAAGTATAAATGATATTTTTACTTCTTTATTTGGCGCATTGCTTCAATCTGGCCTGATGTTACCCAGTCAAGCAATTCCGCAGATGTAGGATTTAGATCTCCTTTCTGATTCATCATATTGTGAACCCAAATCCAGTTTATTTGATTCAATAATGGCTTATTTCCTTCATCGCCTCTTCGAACTTTTTCTCTGAGGTCTTTTGGGATTGTACTCCACCATTGTTCAAAAGTTCTACCCATACTCGGATCATTTTTTTTTGATCTAATTAAGTCTTTTGTAAATTATGCTAGCAGTATAACAGATCAGGTAAGGATCAAGTGCTAAAGATTTAAAAGTACTTTGAAAAGGTTTTGAATTCTTGCAAGTAAGAGTGCTGGGTGCGGCCAAGGAAGTAGGCAGATCAGCTTTTCAAGTCAATTGTGATGGAGCTAGTTTTCTACTAGACTATGGAGTAGAGCTGAAAAAAGGAATCATTGTATCCAATTGCAGTCAACCCACACGAAATTAATGCCGCCATCATAACTCATGCCCACCTAGACCATTCCGGAAACATGCCATCATTATTTGTAAACGGCAGTACTGATGTATATGCCACCCCCCCAACATTTGATCTTTCAAGATTATTGATTGAAGACATGCTTAGAATTCAAAAAAGCCAGCTACCATATGATTTTGCTAGCGTATCAAAGATGATGATGCACTCAAAAGAGATAGGATATAAAGAAAAAGTGGAACGAGGAAATGCTTCTTTCCAATTACTCGAATCAGGCCATGTTTTAGGCGGTGCATCAGTTCTGGTTGAATCTGAAAATAAGAGATTATTTTATACGGCAGATATCAATCCGAGAGGATCCAGAATGTTAAGAGATGCAGATCTTGATTTTGGAGAGGTCGACCTGCTCATTACAGAAAGCACGTATTCTCAGACAAATCAAATGCCTCGAAATGAATCTGAAGAAAAATTCATGGAGTTTGCATATGATGTATTAGATAGAAAAGGCTCACTTTTTGTACCTGCTTTTTCAGTAGAAAGATCCCAAGAGATTGCATGTGTTTTAAAAAATGCTGGATTCAAACATAAAGTAGTGATGGACGGAATGGCTGTAAAAGTAAATGAAATAATGTTGAATTATCCAGAATATCTACGCGATCCAAAAGTTTTTGCAGATGCTGTCCATCAAGCGGTTTGGATAAAAGGAGAGAAGGAAAGAAAGAGTGCACTAGGTGAACCAGCTGTCATAATTTCACCAGCAGGCATGTTGGTAGGTGGCTCTGCAGTATTTTATTTGCAAAACTTGGCAGCAGACAAGAGAAATGGGATTGCATTGGTTTCATATCAAGGCGAAGGAACACCCGGAAGAAAACTTTTGGACACAGGACTGGTCAGTACTAGAGGAAAAGAGTTCAAGTGTGAGGCAGAGGTAAGACAGTTTGAATTTTCAGGACATGCTGATAGAAATTCCCTTTTTGAGATGATGAAAAAAATAAAAGGTAACCCCAAAGTTCTTACCATTCATGGCGACAGCGATTCCTGCACAAAATTTGCAAGCGAGATACATGAAAAGTTCGGATTTGATGCATATGCACCAGAAGCTGGTGAAACAATAACCGTATAACATGCAGAAAATAGACACGGTAAACATAGAAACCACAATTAACAGCGGTCAAGTTTTTCTCTGGAATAAAATTGAAGATCAGTGGGTAGGCGTAGACGGTCAGGATCTTCTAATACTAAAACAATCTCCCCTTAGCATCAGATCATCATCTGGTAACATAGATAATTTTCTTAGATCGGATGACAATCTAAAAAAAATATTAGCAGATGTAAGCAGAGACAAAATAGTAGGAAAGGCAGTAAAACACTCACCAGGTTTGAGATTAGTAAGACAAGATCCGTTTCAATGCTACATATCGTTTATTTGCTCATCAAATTCAACCATACAAAACATCAAATCAATGCTAGAAAACTTGTGCAAAAAGTTTGGTACCAAGCAAAAATTTGGTGGATATGTATTTTCCACATTCCCAAAGGCAGAGACCCTTGCAGATGCATCCATGAAAGATCTTATTGATTGTAAGTTAGGATTTAGAGCAAAATATGTCAAGGCGGCAGCACATGCAGTCAATTCTGACAAGATTGATTTTGAAGAGTTGCGAAAAACAGACTACCACACTGCTAAAGAATCACTGAAAAAAATTCTTGGAATAGGTAACAAGGTAGCAGATTGTATTGCATTATTTTCTCTTGACAAAATGGAAGCTTTTCCAATTGACACATGGACACAAAGAATTTTGTTAAAATATTATAAGAAATTTTTTGACAACATAACAGAAAAACCTGTAACGGAAAAAAAATATGAAAAACTTCACGAAGAGATTGTAGAATATTTTGGTCCACATGCAGGATATTCACAACAATTTCTCTTCAAGATGGAAAGAGATCTTAATAAAAAAAATTGGTTGTAAAAACCCTTAATATCTCTTCCAACTGCCCGGTATTTGGGCTCGTAGCTCAGCTTGGATAGAGCACCGGACTTCTAATCCGGTGGTCGAGGGTTCGAATCCCTTCGGGCCCGCTTTCTAGATAATCCAAGAAAATACAATTGCACAAGTTCCAATAATTTAATTATCTTCATCTAAAGATCAAACAATATGAAAGACATTGAACTAAAGATAGAAAATTTGACATTCAAACGCGGTGAAATAATCAAGGGAAAGATCCAAGTAAATTATTCTGGAAGATATGACGGAGTAGTGGTTAATGCTCAAATTTTAGGCTCCAATCAACTCATAGTCTACAGATCATACAATAACAAAACCATATCACAGAATCTCTCAAGATTATTTATCAACAAAAATGACATGCAACAAAATTTAGTTGAATTTACAGCCTCGATAGAATTTGAACCAAAAGAAATTCATGAGATCAAATTTAGAGCATCAATAATTCAAGAACATAAAGAGATTGAAAGTGATGTTATTTTTGGAAAATTAATGCCTTAGCGTTATTTTTTACTAAGACGTAAGAGCGCCGTGTACTACGTCAATTTCACCAGTCATCCAAGGATGAGGATCACAGTGATACTTTATCGTAGCTTCTTGTGTAAATAGAAATTGATATGTTGTTCCGGGTTTGATTATTCCAGGAGAACCAAATTTACCACTATAGCTATCAGTGAATAAGCTATTTTGATCAGGTGTGACAGTATGGCCAGTATCAGGACTAGTATTCTTCCAAATAACTAAATTATTTACTCCAAGTTGGGCTTCAATTTTTTTTGGTACAAAATTTTGTATTTGTGCTTGGTTTTCTGCACCTGGTACTATAGTTATTGTAGTTGTATCACCAGGGTGGAGAATTTTATCAGGTATGATTGGTTTTGCGTTAAGTTCTGGTATGAAATAAAGTTGATAATAAGAAACTCCAATGGCAGCACCTACAATAACTGCAATTAATCCGATCCCATATGCATGACTGGAGGATGGAAGACTCAACTATTTGCCAATCCTGTTTTTAGTCTTATAAAGCTATACAAAAATAATTTTGTGATAGCATATACTTGATCATTTTCTTTGCAAATATAGAAAATGTAAAGATCAGATTGTTCAATAGATGAATCTAGGAAGGCAGACTTGCAGATGGTTCCTTACTATCAAGTTGTTTTGGAGCTTCTGGTTCTGCCTGTGGTGCAACAGGAACCTTCTTTGCTTCATTGAGTCCGTGTCTGTACAGATGGAAGAGTCCAGCAAACACCATGAGAATCAGTCCAGTTAGGAATAGAGCAAAGTTCTTCATTCCGCTCAAGGCTGCATTGTATGCTGCGATGTTAAGATACACTTGGAATGCCAAGAGTCCAATAATCAACCAATTAATCCATTTTCCAGATAGATTAATCGGTGCTGATTTGTGTGGACCTTTGGAAGCTGCCAACTTTGCCTTTCTTTCTGATTCTTTTGCAAGCAATATCATCATGTATGAGAATCCAAATCCTATTGGAACCAATAACAACATTATCAGGTAAAAGAATATTGGATCAATTACAAGTCGAGCAACTAGTGGCTTTGTGATATCAGGAGTAATGTAAAAGCCCCAGTATGTTGTAACCATAACCTGCGTGATACCTGTAATACCAAATGCAGTGACTAGTGGCCTATCTTTCCACGAGAATTTTTTGTATCTATCTATGAATGGCGTCATTGCTATAGCTACAATAAATATTCCAGGCCACAATACGCCTGTCACGAATTTGTCATACTGCGTCCTCAAGAATGCATAGATTCCAGTAAGATACCATTCAGGTACTGTAATCCCTGGCGGCACCGTAGGTTCAAACTTGGAACCAAGATCTACTGGAAATACTCCACCGGTTACAAGTATTGCACCAGAAATTGCCATCACCATAGGGACATCAAAGACCAAGAATCGTGGCATGTGAACTGCCATCAGTCCCAGCATCACTATTGGTAAGAGAAATACGTGCATGGTGTAAAACCTAAGAATGAAATCAGCAAAGCCAGAACCAAACATAGCATCACGAATAGTAGGTCCAACTACAGGCATAGAATTAGTAAGAGACGCCGCTATACTGATTGCAAGTTCAGCACGTTCACTAAATATGATATCATAACCAGTAAATGCTTCCAAAATAGTTACAGTACCAAGTACTACACCGGTAACCCAAATGATTTCATTTCTTATTTTGTATCTACCACTAAAGTATTGATAATACATGTGAAGTACCGCAAGAAGAACCATTGCGTTTGATGCATGATAGTGAATATTTCTTATAGCAAATCCATAAGGAACCGTATCATTAATTTTTTGAACACTGTCCCATGCTCTATCCAATATCGGCTGATAGTAAAACATCAGCAACGCGCCAGTGACTCCAAGAATGATAAATATTACAAATGTAAGCATTCCCAAGAATCCAAATGGACTTACAAATCTTGCAGGGAATGAGAACTTTGTTCCAATGAATACAGTTCGTTCCAGTCCATCCCATATCCAGTAGAAGAAATCTACTAGACCGTTTCTACGTTTTAAGGAAACGACCATATCCTACAACTCCATTTTCATTTACATTCCATACCGCTGGTTGAATCCACAAATTTCCATCGTTATCAGTTTCAAAATAAAGGGTTGCTAATACATTTGATGGTGAGGCTTGAAGTGAAGCGGGTCCTGCAAAAGCCTTTCCATTCAATGGATTATACATACTCCCATGACATGGACATTCACCTCTTTTTCTACCTTCTTGTGGCCAATATTTCCACAGACACCACAGGTGTAAGCAAACCATACTATAAGCACGAAAAGCAGTAACATCGTCTTTATCTCCACCAAGTTCTTCGGGCAATCTGATAAACTGCCATTTTTTGAATGCCTCTTGATCAAGTACAGTATCTCCTGTTTTCGGATAAGTGATAACCTCGGAATGATTCTTTGGAAAAGTCTTGACGTTTGCCTGCGTTCCATCCGGTAGAATAACTTGTGCCTTATCTAAAGAAGCATTTGATGGGTTTGGCATGAATCTGCCCCATGGAACAAACGGTGTAAATGTTAAACCAACCCCCGCAGCAGCAAGTAACTTGAGAAAATCACGTCGAGATAGGGCATCCTTGGCAGAATCTTGCTCAGACATCCAAAGCTCAGTTCTTGAAAATTTGCATATAAATCTTGTCTAGCCTCTTTTTGAAATTCTCAATCTTTTCAAAGTAAAAACGGTTATTGTGGACGCAATTCCAATTCCAACCAAAATCTCAACCAAAGTTGTAGAATCTTGATCGCTTTTGACTTGGCCAGAGATGGCACTAGGACTAGAGTTATCCACATTTAACACAATGTTTGTGACTCCAATATTTCCCGCCCTGTCTTTTGCAGTAACTGGAATGGTATAATCCCCATTTGCAAGGGACGTGGTATCAAATTGAATATTTTTAACATCATGGAAAATCTGTTTAGGAGTTTGTACAGTCAGCCAGTCTTTTTGTGCCAAGTTCAATTCATTTACATCTAAATCAATGTTAACTAATCCAGAAACTTTAGAATTATTTTGTGGTGATTTTACTACAATCTGCGGTGCAGTATTATCTACTACAAATTTGAATTCTTTTGAAACATCATGTCCTACAGTATCAGTGATGACAAATTTAATGTCATGTTCTCCCTCAGAGAGATTTCGTACATCTTCTGTCAACAGAGTTTGATTAATTATCTTTGGTTCTGCATCATCAAGATAATATTGTTCGTCTTCAATGTCTTGCCCAATTATTTTTGGAACAATTGTATAATTATTGTTAATAAAAAGTGGAATGTCTAAAATCATTTGAGGTTGAGACTCTATTGGTAGTATGGTAGAAAATTTTGTAGTAATTGTTACAGGTTCTGCAATTGATCTTCCTCCAAATAATGGAGCATGTATCAATACGGAATACACACCAGTCTGATTTATTGATGCATACAATACAGTAGATGTTGCATCGTTGTTCTTTATTGGATAAAATCCGCCCCCTTCACTAAATGGGGCACTTGGACCAAGCCAGTCTCCAGTAGGCCATCCTTGAAATTCTCCAAGTACGCCAGGCGGAATATTTGTTTGAATAATTTTTCCTTGCGGATCTATTACAAAGACAGATAGATTTGTGTCAGGATCTTTCCAAGAAAGAGTCATTGCAATCGAGTTTATTGTTTTGTCAGTGACATCAAAATAATACGGACGCCAATCACCTGCATTATACCTGTTTGACATGTCAAACCCTCCTCCGATGTAACCGTTTCCATACAATGTGTTACCTTGTTGTCCTTGTATCACAGTGGGCAGATCTTTTGGTTGAAGTTTTTTCATCACAGCATATGAAACTGGAACATTCACAGTATGTGATTTTCCTTCAAACGCGATAAAGGCTTGATACAATCCAGGGGTTTGGTCTTGAGGAACAATCAGAGTAGCTATTACTTTTGCTGATGCATGTGGCGGGACTTGAATATTTTTTGAATCTAACCAAATGTCATTCCAAGATATTTTTTTGTAATAACTTGCAGTCAGGGTATAGTCTGATGATGTAGAGTTTTTCTTGGTATCACCTGTCCAATATGAATATCTTGTAGGTACAGGATAGATGCCAACTAGAGGAATATGTTTTATCTTTGTAGCAGGTTCAGAGACCCTGAGTTCCTGTACAGTTCCCCATGCACCACCTCTATTGATCAAAGAGAGGTCCCTTGATACAGGAATAGAAGTATTGTTTTTCTTGTCCCAGTCATATAGATACAATGATGAGATTTTCATGTCATCGGCATACGTCTTTGCAGAAGAGTTCATGAATTGCGAAAATGGATATTCTAGGTTGAGAACTAGTAGAGAAGCATCATCTGGAATAGATGTAGTATTTCCAAAGAAGGATGTCAATCCAGTATAGTTGTTTATGTCTTGCAAGGGAACATAGTTTGGTCTATAAATTCCTGATTTGTTTATGAGTGGATCATGTAGCCGTACCTGAGTAGTTCCATTGTAAGTATCAGCTCTTATCAATCCAAGTTTTTGTGGTTCAATGTTAATTTCTAATGTATCATTAGTAGGATTTACTATTGTAAATGTAGCAGATGTTCTGTCTCCAGGATACAATCTTCCTCCAAACCAAGATGTTTCAGGCAGAGAGGAATTGGTGAATTTTATTTTTGTCAAACCAACTGAAGATGAATTCATTGTTCCTAAAGCATCATCTAAAATTTTCTTGGTGTTACCATATGATGCATCATTATAGACTTCAAATACATCATCATTCCCTAACGCAAAATCAATTGCCCTTGTTACATTAATTAATCCAGCACCCTGAGAAAATGGATCATTACCCAAATCAGTTGCAGTTGACATTAAAATATTTTTTATGGTAAAAGAATTGTACGGGATATTTTGATCTTTTAAACTCTCCATAAGAATTGCAGCAGAACCTGCTACCAGAGGTGCAGCCAAGCTAGTTCCCCCGAATAGACCATAAGAACCAGTATTGCCGGTATTGTTTGTATTATTTTTATTGGCTTGCGTTATAGATGTGGGAACATAGCTATATTCTCCCACGGCCATAAGATCAGGTTTAGGATCTCCAATCAAGGATGGACCCTTGCTAGAAAATCCAGATACTTCGCCATAATGAGATGTACTGTTACCAAAACGTGGTTGATTCTTGAACGGACCATAACCTACAAAGACATTATCAGTTACTGCTCCAACTGTAATTCCAAACGGTGCAGCATCAGGAGTTCCTATTGTTCCATAACCAGGTCCTGCATTTCCTGAACTGCTAACTACCAGAACACCAGGATAATTTACATCAAGAGAATGAGGAACACAAAGTGCACTGAGCAAAAGTGATTGTATATCAAGTCCGGGAACTGATTGCAGAGCAGGAAAAGTAGAGATTCCCCAACTATTTGATATAATGTCAACTCTAGTATTTCCGCTGTATTTCCATTGGTTTTTCTCTTGATCAAACCCAGCAGCCCAAAGCCATCCATAAATTGCATCACCCAACCAGAGGGCCTTGATAGGAACTATTTTTGCACCAGGAGCAATACCCCTTATGTGATATTTTGTAGAGTTTCCATAAATACTATAACTTTGTTTTCCAGCAGATGTTATCGAACCAGCAGTTCCTGTTCCATGACCTTCAGAATCATACATTATTCCAAAGAAATTTCCGCGAGGATCAAGAGGAGGAAGAAGCGTACCATTGATTGCACCTAGTTTTGGGTCAACTAGAGATGGTTTTGTAATTACACCATACACATCTAGGACGCGTGCACCAACTGTTCCGGCTCCATAGTCTGCATGTCCATCATGATTTGAATCATAGACAAGATTTTCATTACCACCTCCAAGTGTAATTGTAGAGCCATCAGTAAAATCAAAATCATATTTAGAGACAACAGAACTATCAAATTTTTTATAATCTTTCCAAGAATCCGACATGTCTGCAATTATAGTATCATACAAACCTGCAATGTTAGCATCAACTACAAGAACTGGAACTATCTGCAATCTATAATATTGACCTTGAGAGACGCTTTCATAGATCATACCAAAGTGATACATGCCACTTTTGGAGAGGATGAAGTGTTTTGGATCTGTTCCTATTTTATAGTCATTTGCCACAGTTCCATTTAGAACTGGATTACCGCCTTTTGGATATAACGAATTATACACTTGAACATATGTTCCCTTACCCTTTTTGTGTAGATCAAGAAATACCCCTTTTGAAGTTACATAGACAGAAGATGTAACATTTTTTGGTATAACATTTGTATAATTTTGTATTACTCCTTTACCGTTGATATTTGCAACAAATGTGGTATTGGTTAACACTATACCCTGTCCATCAGCATCAATCATCACTGGTACATTATTTTTATCACGAGCTACAGAATCTTGCACATCAGGATTTGTAAAGTCTGTTCCGGTATCCACTATTCCTATCTTGATACCATTTCCTGTATACCCATACTTGTGAATAACTTTGTTAGAACCAAGGACATCATCAATTGTTGGGACTCCGGCTACCGGTAGAGCAGGTTGTACTGAATCAAACTCTAATGGCAAATCCTCAATTACATTATATCCACTTAATTGTAGATTGGTGACTTGATTCTGATTGAAAAAACCCAGTGCAAGAGAACCATGATTTGAATTCATTCCATAAACAACATTACTAGCCCGTGATACTATATCAGACACAGAACCAGAACCAAATACAATGTATCTTTTAATAATATCTTGAGATGAAGACGGTTGAAAATTTATGAGATCAGACACTTGATCTGTTTTGATATTTATGTTATTTTTTGGAAGATCAAAATCATATGATCCCGCTGCCGTTTTTGGAAAAAGTGAAAATAACAAAATGAAGATTAAAAAAAATCCTATTGTTGATACAGTATTTTTTTTCTTTACCATGGAAACTATCGTCGCCTAGCAAGAATTGTTATTTGTAGTGCGATAATTATTGCTATCAGAGCTACGACAGGAAGAAATAATGAATTTAGTTGTGTAGATGCCTGATCAATGTTTGTAACTGAATCAGACATTGTTGTTACACTTTTGTTTAGATTTGCATTTGCCTGAGAGATGGATTGTTGACTACTATTTAGTGCACTTGCAAATCCTTGAATTTCTAACTTTAGTCTATCAAGTTCTTGCGATGTAGTATCTAAACCAGAGTTGAGTTTCAATATCTGGTTGGATATTCCTTCAATGTCTTGTTTAAGAACTAGAGTAGCAACAGATCCGTTAGCAACAGTACCCTTACTGGTAGCAGTGATATGAAAAATGTATGTACCTTCTTGGGTTGGTGTAAAGTCTACATAAAAGAGTCCCTGGTGAAGAGTTTTTAGAGCATCAGAAAGAATAACCACACTACCATCTGGCATGTGAACATGTGATGAGCTGAAGTACAACAGATGGATTTCCAGCAACCAACAAGCCATCACTTGTTACTTGAATAAATACACGAAATGTTTGATTAACAGCTGCAGTTTGTGGAGCAAATACAGATACTAGAACAATCGGTTGTTGTGGTACCTGTATCAATGATGAATTTCTAAAAATTTCACATTAATTGTGTGTGATGATTCTTGTTCTTTTGTAGCAATGGCCTCTACAGAATATGTTCCGTATGCATAGGTACTTGTTGCATTAGGCCATCGTATCAATATATGACTAAAACTACCATCAGCATCAGCGTTTATCTGATTGAATTGTGCTATGGTACCATCTGGAGCAAATAATCTTATTATTATTGGTTCATTTGGCAAACCTTGTCCATATACAAGAAGAGGTTGACCCTTCGAGTAAACATCTCTATCAGTGTATAGTTGTAAAGCAAAAGCATTAGTGAAGAAACTACTTGTAATTACAAGAAGCAGCAATCCAAGTATCACTAGTTTCAATCTAAATATGATTTCGCTAGCCCATAGATATTGGTTCTGCTAATTTCTGCACAGACTAGTAAAACTAGAATGATGAAAAGACTATTCAGCAGAATATCGTTCAGAATTCATGGAATTGATTGCAACCATTGAAAAACCTGATTGTTCATTTTTTAATATCGTAAGAGAAGCATTTCGTATTATCATCTCATATAGTGACTCAGGTTTTGGTTGAAGAATTGTAGATATCATTGATTTGATTGGGTCCATGTGAGTAACAAGTAGGACAGTTTCTTCAACATGTTTTTTCAAACAGTGATCAACCATGTCCAAGACCCTTTTTTTCACATTTGTAAATGTCTCCAGGCCATTTGTCTCAATTATTGGATGACCTTGGTAGAATTTCAAGAAAACATTTCCATGTTTTTCAAACATCTCTTCATAATGCATTCCTGAAAATGATCCCATGTCTATTTCGGTGAGTCGTTCATCAACAGTACAGTTCAGACCTACGTGGTTTGCAACTATTTTAGCAGTATGCTCTGCTCTCTCTACAGGACTGCAGTATATCTTGGAGACATTGAAAGACTTGAGAAATTTTCCTATTTGTTCAGCCTGTTGGATACCTAATTCTGTGAGTGGAAATCCCTTTGTACGTCCAGCTAAAATTCGTTCAACATTATTTTTGGCCTGACCGTGTCGTAGAAAAAGAATTAGTGGCAATAACGATTACAATTATTGAATAAAGATAATAATAACATTACCTGTGCAACATTTCATGAAGATTGGAATAATTGGTGGAACCGGCGGAATGGGCAAAGGATTTGCTTTGCGATGGTGTGAAAATCATGATGTCATCATAGGGTCTAGAGAATCTTCCAAGGCAGAAGAAGCTGCAAGAGAATATTCTGAACTGGCACAAAAAGAATACAGTTCCTTCAAAGGAAAAATCACTGGAAAAGACAACACGTCAGTTGCAAAAGAAAGCGATGTGTTGGTTTTGTCAATTCCTTATGAAAACATAGATGCAATATGTTCTCAACTCTTACCTAATGTGAGAGACGATTGTACAGTAATATCTCCAATAGTTCCTCTAACCAAGACTGATCTAGGTTTTGAATTTATTTCCTTCAAGGACAAGAAACCATCAGCATTTGAGATGGTCCAGAAACACATGAAGAACAAATCTAAACTAGTTTCTGCATTTCATACAATATCAGAGAAAAAACTAATTGATCCAAAACTTGTACTTGATTCTGACATATTTGTTTGCGGAGATGCAGAAGATTCGCTAAATGTGGTACGCCAATTAATAACTGAAATAAAGAATCTCAGACCAATATTATTGGGTCCTGGTCCCTTGTCATATCTTGCAGAAGTGGCAACACCAATTCTTCTTAATGCAATGATAAAAAACAAGATGAAAAATCCCGGCATAAAGATAATCTAGTTACTATATACCAGTAATTGACATGGGTCATGTAAGAAGAAAGAATTGGTTTACTGCAATGGGTGTGTTGTTCATTGTTGTAGCATCTATTGCAATCATACGAGACTTGCTCATATGGGGACCAGAATTTACTACAGATTTTTTTACATCTGGAGACATTACAAGTGAGAAAGTATCAGTAGCCATGTATGGCATAGCAGGATTTCTTATTGTTTTAGGGCTGCGAGGGGAAAGCTATGAAGAATGAAAAATTTCTCAAATCACAGAAAATTTTACGGCTTGCTACAATAGATTCCTCAGGAAATCCGCATATTGTTCCTGTCTGGTACATGTATGCAAATGGTAAATTTTACGTAGGAACAAACACAAAGACAAGAAAGGCAAAAAACATCAAGAAAAATTCCAAGGTATCATTTTGTGTAGATACAGGAATAAGATCACCAGACATTGTGGGAGTCATGGGAATTGGAAGAGCGAGACTAATTTTGAAGACAAGTATGGTTGAATCACTTGCAAGAAAAATTCTTTTGCGATATTTTACGAGTCTAAAAAATAAATCAGCACAACAACTATTGGACCAGACTGATTGTATTATCGAGATAACACCAAAAAAGATTACAGATTGGAAATACTAGGCAACAAATTTTTCGATTTTATTTAGAGCCTCTTCGAGTATAGGTATGTCAGGCAAGAAAACCATTCTAAAGTGACCCGTACCATACTGGGTTCCAAATCCAGAACCATGAACTGTAAGTATACCAGTTGCCTTCAATAGTTCAGTTACAAACTCTTTATCAGAACCATACTTGTTGTCTTCAATTTTTGGAAATGCATAGAATGCCCCTTTTGGATTTGAACAACTGATGCCATGCATGTCATCTAGTCTCTTGATGGTATAGTCTCGTCTTTTTTTGAGCTCAGAGACAAATTTTGTTACATAATCTTGTGGACCGTTAAGTGATTCTAGTGCAGCATATTGAACTGGCAAATTGGTGGCAATTCTTACTCTAGATAATTTTGGTACATTTTCTCTAAGTAACTCTAGTTTTTTTGATTGATTAAACGCAATGTATCCCACTCGCCAACCAGACATCAAGTGAACTTTGGAAAAACCGTTTAGCAGAATAACAGGTGAGTCACCACTGACTTTGCCTATGCCTGTAAATTTTTCATCAAATACTATTTGATCATAGATTTCATCACAAATGATGTACAGATCATGTTCATTTGCAAGATCAACCAAATCTTTGAGTGACTTTTCGCTAAATACTACACCTGTCGGATTGTTAGGGCTGATGAGACATATTGCAACTGTCTTTGACGTAATTTTTGATCTGATATCATCCAAGTCAGGAGTAGAGTTGTGCAAGTCTACCAGAAATTCTATTGGTTTTCCACCAAATAATCTCACATAGGATGCATAAGGTGGATAATATGGACCCGGTATTAGCACCTCATCGCCTGTTTCCACAATAGATGCCATGATCATTTCAAGGCCTTCAGATACACCGTTTGTTACAAGAACATCATCTTCTAAAACTTGAAGACCCTTTACTGCTTCTTTTTTTGCTATAGCTTGTCGTAATTCTGGCAGACCCTCTGATGATGCATAATAGTTTTGACCATCCTTGATTGCTTTTACAAAAGCTTCTTTGACTCTGTCAGGGGGCTGGAACCCATACTGGAGTGGATCACCGATGTTAAGATAGGTAATTTTTTTGCCTTGCTTCTGGAGTTTTCTTGCCTCTAGTGCAATATCTCGTATTGCATATTCCACTCCTGCTACACGTTGTGATATCTTCAATTACCTAGACAGATATTTAGCCCCGTTAAATTCTTAATTGATCGGACCCGTTGCATAGCCAGGATAGTGCGGGTGGCTTCGGACCACCAGGTCGTGGGTTCGAATCCCACCGGGCCCTTGATAATAATAAACAACTAGACCATAAATTGATTCAAGTTTTACATTATCTGAATTAGATAAAAGAGCAAGTTACAGTAAGATTGATTCCGATTTGAATATTGTTGAATTTATTAAATCTCTTTGGAAAATTCTTCCTTTGTTATACCACAATCTCTTAAAATGACTCCAAGCAATCCTATGCGAATTTCCTTTAGTGGTACAGTAACGTATATGGTATCATTTGTTATTGTGACATGACTTCCTTTTTGTCTTATTGCTTTAAAGCCAAATTTGTTACAAAGAATTTTGATTAATTCTTTTCCATGTATTGGTGAAAGCTTGTTCAAATCACAATAGATTCAGTGGCTTTTTCTCTCAATACCGATAAATGAAGTTTGACTGCTTTGAGATAGTTTTTTTTGGCATCTTGTAGGTTTGTGCCCGTACTATAAACGCCTAATGCAGAACATGCAATAGAGTAAGAACCGTCGTCTTCTCTGATTACTTTGGTTTTGATATCTTTTATCTTGACAGACATATAACAGTGAATGTTCTTTGTAATTATTTAAGTTTCTTTACATTCTTTCTGCATGCTTTTCACTAGAAAACCTAGTGAATACATGTTGCTCATTCTCCTTTGATAATAAATAGATAGAACCTGTTGTATGATATCATTATGCGGTTTCCGATCTCATTGTTTTATGTTGGAATATTACTGATTGTAACAGGGTCAATAGGGAGCTGGAATTATTTTATCAGAGGCCAATAAAAATACAGTTCACTTTTTGTTGGATGGTTTTGGTACTAACAACATACCAGTGAAACTCAACGGTGACGGAATTGGTTTTTACTTGATATCATCTGAAAGTTATCAAAACAGCATTCTTGCAAAAGCAATTGACTCACATGGAAATTTTCTTGATATCAGAAAGATAACAAACAAAATTACAGTTGATTACTTTCATTTTGAACACAATGACCAAGTTACATTAGAGCTAACTAATCTTTCAGACAAACCTGTTCAACTGTCAACTACAATAGGAGATACTAGAGTTCAGGAAATCACTTTTCCTGCAGCATTGATATTTGTAGGTGCCTTGATTTTGGTGTTTTCTGGATATAGAAAACTAAAAAACTACATTACAGAGCAGCCAGACGAGAACAAGTCATAGACTGGTATACACAACATGGTTGCACCAACCAGTAATGACAAGTTAAATCCTATCCAAGTTGCAGAAAACAATACATTTACAATTGAAAAAGGAACAAGTTTTTTTGTTCTGCTGTAACCAAATTTTGAAAGTGTTAGAAAACCGCCAATCGAAATTAACAACAATCCAGACTCGATAGTAAGATGGGAAGATGTCACCAATCCGTCAATTCCATATTTTGTGTGAAAATTATAATCTACATATCCCCCTACAAGTTGCAACATAGATCCAATCAGCAGTATGGTTATTCCTGTGATTATCTTCCTGTTTTTCATAGATATCATAGTTCCAAATGCGGCAGCAATCGCAACTAGGCTAACTCCAGCATACACCGTTACATGCTGGATGGTCCAGAAACTATCAGGAATTTTGAGTGCATGTGATGCAGAATCCCATATTCCTCCAACTAGCACTACAAAAGTGCCCAATACAGCTAAAATTGACACTAGAAACAGTATATCATTTTGTCTTGATAGAAAAGATTCTGAAATCATTTTGTATATTGTCATACTCAAACTCTGAAATTGTCTGTCTATATAGAATGTTGTTATGAAATTTTTAGTATCTTGTTTTATTGA
>CAVQVB010000003.1:0-27641 GCA_963716995.1 uncultured Nitrososphaerota archaeon | reverse complement strand
ACATACCAGTGAAACTCAACGGTGACGGAATTGGTTTTTACTTGATATCATCTGAAAGTTATCAAAACAGCATTCTTGCAAAAGCAATTGACTCACATGGAAATTTTCTAGATATACGAAAGATAACAAACAAAATTACAGTTGATTACTTTCATTTTGAACACAATGACCAAGTCACATTAGAGCTAACTAATCTTTCAGACAAACCTGTTCAACTGTCAACCACAGTAGGAGATACTAGAGTTCAGGAAATCACTTTTCCTGCAGCATTGATATTTGTAGGTGCCTTGATTTTGGTGTTTTCTGGATATAGAAAACTAAAAAACTACATCACAGAGCAGCCAGACGAGAACAAGTCATAGACTGGTATACACAACATGGTTGCACCAACCAGCAATGACAAGTTAAATCCTATCCAAGTTGCAGAAAACAATACATTTACAATTGAAAAAGGAACAAGTTTTTTTGTTCTGCTGTAACCAAATTTTGAAAGTGTTAGGAAACCGCCAATTGAAATTAACAACAATCCAGACTCGATAGTAAGATGGGAAGATGTCACCAATCCGTCAATTCCATATTTTGTGTGAAAATTATAATCTACATATCCCCCTACAAGTTGCAACATTGATCCAATCAGCAGTATGGTTATTCCTGTGATTATCTTCCTGTTTTTCATAGATATCATAGTTCCAAATACGGCAGCAATCGCAACTAGGCTAACTCCAGTATACACCGTGACATGCTGGATAGTCCAGAAACTATCAGGAATTTTGAGTGCATGTGACGCAGAATCCCATACTCCTCCAACTAGCACTACAAAAGTGCCTAATACAGCTAAAATTGACACTAGAAACAGTATATCATTTTGTCTTGATAGAAAAGATTCTGAAATCATTTTGTATATTGTCATACTCAAACTCTGAAATTGTCTGTCTATATAGAATGTTGTTATGAAATTTTTAGTATCTTGTTTTATTGATTTGAATACCAATTCTGTACTTTACACACCAACTTGGAAATGGTCAAAGATGTATTGGCAGAATTAAAACATGCAAATGGCATAATTATACAATTGACGGTTTTGTTAGATCGCTAATAAAATAGATGCTAAAAACTTAATCTAAAAGTTCGAACAGCGTTTTCTTGACTCTATTGTAGGTATCATGGTTTATTTTTCCTATGTTCATCCTTACTAGCTTTTTGCTTACGCTAAAAACTCGGTCTATCTTGGCATTGCTATCAACAATTAGATTTCCTTTTTCGAGATTCTTGTTTGTTATCAAGACTGAATATTCCCTTAATTTGGTATTGGTAGTGAGTGGGACTGCGATGAAATCTTCAAATTTTTTGTTGTATTTGTTGTTTGACAAAACCAACGCTGGTCGGACTTTGGAAGTTTTTAGATCGGAGAATGGAAAAGATATCAAGACTATATCCCTTTGTGAGAGCATTTTTTATCACTTTTTTAGATACATGTTCCATATTTCATCGCCTTTATTGAGCCACAGTTTACGCAATGATTGCTCAGACTGTAACTGAACATCTGTAAAATCGTCTTTGAACCTCTTTGCAATACGTTCTGGCTTTTCAAGAATGATTTTTTTGCCTTTTTTGATAAGAACCATCTCGTCTCCTTTCTTTATGCCAATTTCCTTTTGTATGTCAGAAGGCAATGTTATCTGTCCTTTTGCTGACACTTTGATAGATCGGAATACTAGAGCGTCTGTCACTTTCATGGATAAAGTAAGAATTTTCTTACTTATAAATATGTGCAGATAGAAAATTGGATTTGTACTAGTGCAACCAGTCTTGTTGTTTTTTTACTAGCATGCAACTAAAAAATTTTATTCATCGCATCATAGAAATAACTATTATACCAGTAATGATATGAAATGATATCATGAGCCCAGGCATAGGATTGATGAAGAGAAGACTTCCAACAGAAAAGGAAGCTATACCGGTTGCAGTCGCAGGGATTATATCAAAATATGGTGTAAAGTCAGATGACATCAAGACTCTAG
Organism: uncultured Nitrososphaerota archaeon; assembly: GCA_963716995.1. Classification (GTDB taxonomy): domain Archaea; phylum Thermoproteota; class Nitrososphaeria; order Nitrososphaerales; family Nitrosopumilaceae; genus Nitrosotalea. The sequence goes on along the minus strand of CAVQVB010000003.1, from coordinate 25,620 downwards.
AAACAAAATTTGACATTGATAGTGGAGATTGGTATGTTGCACTTGGGTTTGGAGAGAGAAAAGCAATCGTGAAGATGGATTCTGTTCAAGGTACGATAACAGAGATTAACGAACTCTAGAATCTATTTTTTGAATTGTACGTTAGATACTTCAGGTTCTTTTATTATTATCAATCCGCCATCTCGTAGTTGTTGGATTAATTGTAGGACCTCTTTTTCCATTTGGCCTCGTTGCAGACCAACTTGTTTTGCAAACTCGTCAACTAGTTCAGTTATCCTTCTTTGGCCATTGCATAACTTCCAAAATTCCACTATGGCTTGATTGACCATGAATCCTTGCTGGTTTTCATTTGTCAAGACAAGGGAACCGTCTTCTTGTTTTACTAGAGAACCTATGCCCTGGGGCATGGCGATATCATAATTAATTGGGGCAATTGTTTTTTGTTTTCCATAGTTTATCATTTTTTTGCCTTCGTCAGACATTTTTTCTGGAGTCCACGCTGGTTCCCATACAATTTGAACATCAACTGCTGATACTCCTGGGACCTTAGTTACGTATCGTTTTACATCAGTAACTAATGTATCATGCAATGGACAGCCACGTGTTGTCATTGTCATCTTGATGTCTACCTTATTGTCTGCGTTTATGTTCACGCCGTAGATTAATCCCATATCTACCACGCTTATGGGTATCTCTGGGTCCATACACTGCTTTAATGATTCAAGTATCTGTTGAGAAGTAACAGTTGCCATGAATGGATTTGCTTTGACAATAGAATAAATACTTTACAACTTTGCAAACAATTTTTTGATTGACTCTTCAAAGGGCGGCTGTGCTACACCGGCTTCGGTTATGATACCGGTTATGAATTCAGGAGGAGTCATGTCAAAGGCAGGGTTTATCACGTTGATTCCATCAGGTGCAGTCTTTCTACCTGCCACTCCTGTTACCTCACTTGCTTTTCTCTGTTCTATTACAACATCTTTTGGTGCACTTTTCATGTCAAATGTTGAAAGCGGTGCTGCCACATAGAATGGTATACCATGTTGTTTTGCTATCAGTGCAACTTGGTATGTTCCAATTTTATTATACACGTGTCCGGTAGAAAGTACTCTGTCAGCTCCTACAATTACTTTGGATACAAGTCCGTTTGCCATGGAATAGCCTACGGCAGTATCAGGTATCAGGCTGACATCAATTCCATCATGTTTTAATTCAAATGCAGTAAGCCTAGAGCCCTGCATGACTGGTCTTGTCTCGGTTGCTATCACCTTGATCTTTTTTCCGCTATCTTTTGTAGCTCTTATCACTCCAAGAGCTGTACCATAAGCTACTGTAGCAAGCGCACCTGCATTGCAATGAGTCATTATGGTATCATTGTCATTAAAAAGATACGAACCGTTTTTTCCCATGCGCTTGTTTATGTCAATGTCTTCTTCTGCCATTCTCTTCGCTTCTTTGACAATTGTCTCTCGGATTTCAGAAGCATCTTTTGCAGATCTTGCAACAGCCATTATTTTTTCCAGTCCCCATGCAAGATTAACTGCAGTGGGTCTTGTCTCAAAGAGAATTTTTTTTGCATGTTCAAGATCTTTGAGAAGAGTTTCCTTGTCTTGCGCCTTGCTTTGTAAGCCAGCCAAGGCAAGACCAAAGGCACCAGATACGCCTATAGCAGGAGCACCTCTTACCACTAGGCTTCGTATTGCATCTGCAACATCATTATAATCAGCATATGTTACGTAAACTAGTTCGTTTGGAAGTTTGGTTTGGTCAATCATTACTACTGTATTGTCTTTCCATTCTACAGTTCTTAGGCTAGAATGAATTTGTGTATCCATTACCATTAATTTTCAACATCTGTGCTATATATCATTCAAATGGAAAATGATTCACGAGTATAATTTCCCTATAAAATAGTAATTTACAGAATATGTTGACTAGTATTTTTTACCCTGTGACTGTCTCTTTTTTAAGATCTTTGCATAATCAGAATTGATATCTCTTATGAGATCAAGTGTTTCGTTGTTCATCAAATCAAGATTAGGTATTACACAATGACCTCCAATGAATCCAGGGAACATTTTTGGTCTGTTTCCTAAATATTTGTGGATCTCATCTGCAAATGACCACATCTCATCATAATCTACTTTATTTTGTATTGCAATCATGTTGCTGAGTTGTGCATAATTAATCAACCAACCATAATATGATGTATCTACAACAATTTTTGCTAGTTCAAGAGTAATTGGACTTGACATTTGTTTTGATTTAACACCACAGTTTTTCAATAGACGAGAATAAATTTTTGCTGCCCATTTTACATTAGGTGCATTTTTTTCTATTGCATAAAACTTTGTGTACCGTTTCAGATCATTGAACATTCTCTTGTGAATTCCACGCGTTGCGCTGTAGATTACAGGAATATTTAGCATTGATTGAATTTTACTTGTTGTTCCAGGACTAATGGTACTATGAATTACAATGCATTGTGGATTGAATTTTTCATATAATGAAATCACATTTGAAATAAACTTGCCTGTAAATGGAATACACACATGTAAAAAGGAAGTCTGAAACTTTTCATATTTAGTAAACTTTTTTTTATTCATTAATTTTGGATTAATATCATACCCAACTGTTAGGATTTTTTTTGATATCAGATTTAGAATTGGGTTACCTATTTCTCCTAGTCCACATACTACATTTTTGGTATCCAAGATACTGACATTTTGTAACACGCCTAAATTAAGTAATGGATTTCATTACACCTTGACAACAACATATCCACAATTGCCATTAAGAACACTAGTAATTTTGGTAAACATGGTACTAACGATGTAAGAAGTATAGAAATACAGAATATATTTCAAAGAATGATTTAATACATTTATCAAATTCAAAACAACTGTTTGTCAAAAGAAAATAAATCTATCAATAACATAGTACATCATATAAGAATTGTAGAAGAAAAAATAGGTTTTTTTACAAGAAATACAATTATTTCGATAACAATACTTTGTGTACTTAGTCTTTGTATAAGACTGTATTATTTTCCCTATAACATACCACTTGTACAAGATGCATTAGTAACATATTTTTTCTATTCAAGTGATCTAAGCATTCTCGGTCACATTCCCAATAATTTTCCAATAGGAAACAATGGATGGCCTTTAGTGCTTTCATTTTTCTTTACGATATTTCATTTCAATACACCAATAGATTACATGACTTTGCAGAGATCAATCAGTGTAACATTTTCTGTTTTTACCATAATTCCCATCTATTTTTTGTGTAAGAGATTTTTTGGTGAATCATATGCCTTGCTTGGTGCTATGATTTTTGCTTTTGAACCACATATCATACAAAATTCATTACTTGGAATAACAGAGCCTTTGTATATTTTACTTGTAGCCACTACATTTGCATTATACTTTAGTAGAAATAATAAATCAGTATTCTTGTCATTTGTAATAATTAGTCTATCCACACTTGTCCGATCAGAAGGATTATTTGTTTTTGCGCCATTATTTATTATGTTTTTCATAAGAAACCGTAAAGAACATGGCATAATTAAAAAAACATTGTTAATAATTCTAATACTTACTTCAGTATTAGTACCAATAAGCATTCTTAAGATTCAAACCCAAGGTAATGATGCAATTGTTGGAAGAGTTGTAGTTAGCACTAGTCAAATAATAAATACATCAAGCCAAGTTGGATTTACACACTATTTTGAACATGCTACAAAAAACTTTATTGAATTTTCAGGATGGTCACTCATTCCAGTTTTCATATTTTTGTTTCCCATAGGTATTTTCATATTATTTCGAAATCGCAGTACAAACAATACAACAATAATAGTTACCATAATCTCCATGCTACTTCCAGTGTACTATGCATACTCAGTTGCTCCAGATACAAGATACATCTATCCACTTTTTCCTCTTTTTTGTGTTGTTTCAATATTCACTATAAAAAAAATAGAAGTGAATATTCCAAATCGTAACCTTGTACTCGTCATAGTATTCGGAGTAATTTTACTTTCATCTCTATTATTTTTAGATCTGAAAAAGCCAAACTATGAACAAGAACAGGAGGCATTTAAAATATCAACAATTGTTACAAACATGACAAGCGGCGTCAATAGTTACTATCCAGAAGATGCATACATACAAGCAGCAGAATTACCTCAGAAATGGCCAGTTTTATCATCATCCATTCCTACCAAGACAATAGTAATTAACACCAACAATTTTACGTCTTTATCAGAATTCATCAAATCATCAAAAAATGCTGGATTGACACATATTGTAGTGGATGATAAAAAAGGAAGGCCTGAATTTTTAACTGATGTGTTCTACAACGAGCAGAGATATCCATATCTTGTAAAAGTTTTTGATTCATCATTACAAGATTACAAATACAAAGTAAAGATCTTTAAAATAGATTACCAAAAATTTGAATCATTACAAGTGGGCGAATTGAGATAAGAGACATTCTAACAAGATTCAGGGATCTGGCAACAGTAGGAACAGGAAATATAATTGCAAACATAATTACATCAATTTTTTGGATATACCTTGGTACACTTTTAGGTGCAGAACATTATGGTGAGCTGAGTTATGATATTGCTCTTGCAACTATTGCATCAATGATTGCATTTTTTGGGATAGGAAGTACAATCATAATTTATACAGCAAAAGATGTCAAGGTTAATTCTACATTATATTTCATCTCGATCACATCCGGAGTTTTAACTTCGATTATACTTTATTTTTTAGTAAGCAAACCAGGTGTGAGTTTGTATGTAATCGGCTACATATTTTTCAGCCTTGTAACTGGCGAAATACTTGGAATGAAAAAGTATGGAACTTTTTCAAAATATCTCATAATTCAACGCATACTTGTGATCATTTTCTCCCTAGGATTATACTACATCATAGGACCATCAGGTATAATCATAGGTTTTGCTTTATCTTTTTTCCCATTTTCTTTTAAAATATATAAAAGATTCAAAAAATCAGAAATAGATTTTAGACTTTTAAAACCTAAACTTGGTTTTATGGTAAACAATTACGTCCTAGAACTATCAAGAACTTTTAGTGGTTCTAGTGATAAATTGATAATTTATCCCATTTTTGGATTTGCACTCTTAGGAAATTATCAACTTGGGGCACAAGTATTAGGAATGTTATCATTATTACCTTCTATAGTATATCAATACATTCTTCCTCACGATGCGTCTGGCACTGGAAGTCAAAAATTAAAACATGTGACCATCATTAGTTCAGTTGGTCTAGCGATTTTGGGAATTGCACTACTCCCACAGTCATTCCCTATATTTTTCCAAAATTCAAAGATGCTGTAATAATAATACAAATAATGAGCTTGGCAACAATTCCTTTAACAATAAATCTCATGTATATTTCAAAATTTTTGGGATTAGAAAAAAGTAATGTAGTCTTTATAGGCTCTGTAGTGTATCTTGTTGTTCTCATTTTATCAATTGTCTTTCTTGGAAAATTATATCATGTAAATGGTGTACTATATCACCAGTTCTTGCTGCAACTTCAGAGACGATATACTTGTTAACCATAACTAAGATATTTCAAAGAAAGAAATAGACTACATTAGGAAAATATTAAGATAGTACATTTTCAACAAAATTGATAATATTTTTTTTGAAATTTTCTTTGCTATAAACCTCAGACAACCTTTTCAGATTGATCAAAAGATAGTCGTAATCCCCCGCAATTGCTTTTTTTAATTTATTTCTAGCGTCGTTAACATCATTTGGTATGTATCTAAGTTCAGAAAATTGTACTGTTTCTTTATGAGCAGAATTATCTGGGACAATTGGAATACATCCAGATCCCATGCTCTCCACTATTGTAATTCCAAATGTCTCCGGTGATGCATGAAAGTAAATCTTGGCTTTTTTTAGACTTTCTACAACTTGATTTCGATGTATATTCTCCAGTAGAGAAATTTTTGATTTGTTAAGATTATTTATCCTAGTCATCATTTTTTCATAATATAATTTGTTTACCCTAGCCTTTGTATTGCCGATTATTGTGTATTTTACATCGACGTCTTTAAAAACATCAATTGCAAATTCGAGATTTTTTTCCTGAGAATACCTAGAAATTGTGATTGCAGATCTTTCCTTGTTTACATCATTTTGAAATACTTCCAATTCTACTGGAGGATATATCACAACAGAATCTTTGGAGAAATTCTTTTTTATAGAATCCTGAATAAATTTAGAGTTTGAGACAAATAGAATATTTTTATCATTTATTTGCTTTACAAATTTCTGACTCAGAACATAGTATGGTTTGTAATACCAAGACCATACACCCTTGTATTTTGTTATGTCTTTTTTTGTCTCATTTTGAAAATCATGATGGCAGTAGATAATCACTTTTTGATCCTTTTTTCTTGGTAGTGCCAATCCGCCAGATGCTTGGATGACGAGATCCTCATCGTTTGTTTTTTCAATTAATTTCGATTCCAAATATCTTTGATAGAGACCAAAGATAGGCAAATGGAATGGAAGTGTTGATACTATTTTGATGCCAGGAATTTTTACCGGAGGCTTTGAAATAGTGTATAAAGTTACTTTGTGTCCTCCCTCAACCAGAGCCTCAATTATTGCATAAAGTGTTTTTTCTGTTCCACCTCCACCACCTACAAAGCCGTGAATAATTCCTATTTTCATTTGTGTTTGTAACAAATACCTTACAATTAATCTTTAGAAATAAAATTTAGATGAAATAGGGTTTGAAGAAATTCTAATGAAATTATGTTAAAGCTTGTGATGCTTCATGCATCATCTGGCTCTTTGCACAGCCAGCTGCAAGCTCATCACCAGAACCTCTTCTCATTATTCCTCTGTAGAGACCATCTTCGAGTTTTACTCCAACTCTTTGTTCCCATTCTTCTACTGATATGGAATATTTCTTTTGGATTCTGTCTCTATACCATTCTGGAATTACGTTAAAGGCACAGAATGGAACGATTCTCAAGTCTGGTGTAAGGTAGTGAATGTCACATCTCTGGAGTCTTTCAAGGTCTTCGTTGTATTTGTCCTGGAAGTGCATCATACCCAAGAACAAGCCCTTGACATGCCATGAACCTACAGAGTTGAATGATCTCTTCATCAAGATGCTACCGAACATCTTTGCAAGGTCAAGACCTGCTGGCTGTTTCTTTTTATCAATAAAGCTTGAAAGTTTTCTTACTACTTCGAGCATTGTAAAGTACTTGTTCTTTCCAGAGTGAATCTCCTCTGCCTTGTCTTCAAAGAGTTCTAACATTCCTTGAATGTCAGCAAATCTTGTGAGTGGGACAAATTTCTTTGTCTCTGCATCTTCAAAGATGTATGTACCTGCACCACATGCAAAGTGGATTGAGAGTTCATACTTTGGTTTGCTAGAGAATGCTTCAATTACGTTTGTTAGAGGCATGCAACTTGGAACTGGGAACCAGTCATCTACTGTTACTTCACCTTGTGTCTGTTCTTCAATTCTTTGTATGCAATCAGGAATTGTGATTCTGTATTTTTCACGTTCTTTCTTGCCCATTCTTCCAGTCAATGATACTGGTTGGAAGTTTACTGCGTGAACTACATCGAGATTCTTTTGAGCATATCTGATTATTGGACCTAATTCATGGTCATTGATTGATTTGATAACTGTTGGAACAAATACTACAGTGGTTCCTGTCTTTCTTGCACTTTCTAGTGCATATGGAATTTCCCAGTGATTCTTTGGATTTGTTCTTGGTGTAACACCGTCAAAACTGAGATACAAATTATTGACACCTGCAAGTCTGACCTCTCTCATTGCTTCTGGGTCTAGTGCAAATCTGATTCCGTTGGTGTTCATCTGGATGTGATCAACACCTTCTTCTTTCATTATTTTGATAACATCAACAATATCTTCTCTGAGCATTGGTTCTCCACCAGTAATCTGCATCGAGTTTCCTGGAATTGGTCTTTCTGCTCTTAATGTCTTCATCATTGCTCTTACTTGGTCTTGTGATGGTTCATACATGTATGCACCCTCTAGTCCCTTTTTCACATAGAAAAAGCAGTACCAGCAAGTCAAATCACATCTGTTTGTAACTATCATGTTTGCAAGTCCACTGTGAGACAAGTGATTAGAACACAGACCACAGTTGTTAGGACATGAACACTTGTCAATCATTACATTTGGAGCATGTGCACCCTTGCCGTCAATCCAGTAGGTGCTGAATTTTTTATACATATCATAAGAGCCAAAATAGAGTTCTTCGCATTCTCCGTGTGTTGGACAAGTCTTTGTCATGAAGACCTTGCCATCTCTCTCGAAAGACCTCTGCGTCAAGAATCATGTTACATTCAGGACAGATACTCTGAGTAAATCTTATAGTGGATTTCTTGCCTAGAGTAGGAGTCTTCTGATTAGATATCTGAATTAATTCCATGTCTTATACGCATATCTTAGGAGATAGTATTTAATCCATTTCCTACTAGACACCAGATGAATAGGTAGATCCTCCTCACAGAAACCTATCCTAGACATATATACCAAAAGAGCCCCCGATCATTTACATGAGTCTATCTGACAAGGCACGAAAAGCATTAGAAAAGATCGGCCTTACTAGCTATGAGATCAAGACATATTCTTCACTTTTAAAAACAGGTCCCATTACTGCCTCTGATCTTAGTCAGAAATCTGGTGTGCCATACTCGAAAATTTATGAGGTATTGGGCACCCTAGAAGAGAAGGGGTGGATAGGCTCTGATGATTCAAGACCTACCCAATATTTTGCAAAATCTCCTGCCACTGCAATCCAGACATCAAAGCAACAGTTTGAGACAGAATTTAGAAATAATGAAAATATTGTACTCAAGGAACTCACCCCAATGTATGAGCAGAGTGGGATAAGCGAGAGACCAGACATTTGGATAATTTCAGGTGTGATAAATATTGCAACAAAGATTCTCGAGATGGTAGATTCGTGTAGAAACGAGGTCATGATTGCCATTCCCAAGGTTGCAGAAGAGTTGGCAAAAGAGGCCTTGCCAAAAATTAGGTTGTTGCATGACAGGGGAGTAGACATTACCATTCTAGTTTCAGAAGATGTTGAAACTGATACGTTAAAGTCATTATCAAGACTGGCAACGGTAAAAGTAAAGAAAGGTCTCTTTGGAGGAGGAATAATTTCTGACAAGAGATACGTAGTGTTGTTGCTTGGTGAGGAACTTGGTACCACTGGAACAAAAGAGGCAGTTGCCATATGGGCCGACCATTCAGGTTTGGCAGGATTTGCTCGCGAATATTTTGAATATCTGCTAAAAGAATCAAAAGATGTAAAATCAAGTAGGTAAGATGGAATATCATGGAAGATCAAGAAGTATTGTTTGTAGGAACTGCTGAAGCAGAACATGTTGAGATGTATCTCAAGGCGATTTGGCACATCAAAGAAGGTGGAAATCCTGTAAAAATAAGCACCATTGCCAAGATGCTAAACGTAAGACAGCCAAGTGTAGTACAAATGCTAAAAAAACTAAACGAGTCCAAGCTTGTAAATTATAACAAAAGCGGTGTATCACTTACCAAGAACGGTGAAGACATTGGTTCTAACATGATGCGAAATAGCAGACTGCTTGAGGTACTCATGGACAGCGCTCTAAAAGTAGACATTGACGAAGAGATGGTTTGTGGTATTGAACACCACATGAATGAGCAATTCACAGACGCATTATGTACGATGCTCAAGCATCCAAGAAAATGTCCACATGATCATGACATTCCACGCGGAAATTGTTGCAAGAACTAAAGTTATATCAGAGATATTAGGACATAAAACCAAATGACTTGTTTTTGTGGCTGCGAAACTTTTGTAAAAAATAGTGACGGATTCAAGGTAGGCTGTGTAAAATGCAATCACGGTGCACAGAACCATGAACAGAGTTTCAAGCTAAAACCATTAGAAGAAGGGGCCCAGAAAAGAGGCTCACTATCCTAAAAGTCTATTCTCCTATTACTTTAACAAGAACGCGTTTTGCTCTCTTGCCGTCAAACTCTCCATAGAAGATCTGCTCCCAAGGACCAAAATCAAGTTGGCCTTTTGTTATAGCCACTACAACTTCTCTTCCCATTACTTGTCGTTTGAGATGTGCATCAGCATTATCTTCTCCAGTATTGTTGTGCTGGTATTGTGATATCGGTTCATGTGGTGCAATACTCTTCTAGCCATTTTTCATAATCTTGGTGCAATCCACTCTCGTTGTCATTAATGAAGACACTTGCAGTAATGTGCATTGCATTTACTAGACAGAGACCTTCTTTGATACCACTTTTTTGAATTATTTTTCTTACCTCCGGTGTCATGTTTACAAATCCTCGCCTTGATGGAACATTGTATGTCAGATATTCAGTGTATGATTTCATGATATCACCAGTAGAACCATTTACTGATAAAAATCCAGTGCAGGCTCAGAACTCAAGATCCTCATCATTAAATCAAAAGGGATTTGGTCATCAATGCCTGCAACCAAACAATTTTGTTCGTTCCTACTTGAGTCTTTCAAGAAGCTTGATAAAAGGCGAGAGCAATGCTTACACAAATGGTAGCAATAGATGCAGCGTGTTCCCTTGAAAGTTTTAGGAAGTTTGTAATCCTAAGTACTTGTAACTCGTTCATTCCAGAAAGTTACTTGGAGGATTATGAAGTGTTTCCAGAACGTGAAACAACACCTGGTCCAATTTACGTGGAAGCCGCAGACAAGGTCACTCTGAAAAAGATTCGAGACATGACTTTTGTGAATGCAAAAGAAGTACTTGGCATAATATACTCGTCAAAAAGCGGCAATACGAATCTAAAGTGGAGACAGGTAAGAAGAAACACGGGCAAAGTAATGGGTGAGGCGTCAACCAATACGCTTGTTAACTTGACAGAATCTGGAGTCTTGACACCAGAATGGGTCCAGAACTATTTGAGAAAGAAAGCAGAAGAAAAGAAAGAAACTAAGACTGATGAGTTAACAAACTAGATTACTTTTCTTTTTTATTATGGTCTAACAAAGGTACTAGATTGATTATTAAAAAAATAGATGACAATGCGGTAGCCCTAATACCAGAAGAATCAGACGATCTCTTCACACTACGACGTGTCATAAACAAAGGAGATAGGATAGTTGGGGACACTTCAAGGGCTGTCAAGCAGGAAAAAGACTTTGCAAGACCTGACAAGGCTGAGAGGGTAAAGATTCGCATAGCACTAGACGTTGAGAAAATTTCTATTGATGAAGTAGTGGATAGGTTAAGAGTTCAGGGTACCATAGCAGAATCAGATAATCAATCTGTAAGCAAGGGATCACATCATTCTTTGACACTAAAAATTGGTGATGCTGCTACTCTAATCAAAAAAAGTTGGAGTGACATTGAGAGGAAATTGATCTTTGAAAAAAAGGATCATGGTGCATTTCTCCTTGTTGCAATAGATACAACAGACTGTGGCTTGGGAAGATTAAGCGGTACACATCTCAAACTTTTACCAAACATGTATTCCGGTGCAAGTGGAAAGAGATACAAGACTAAATTTAACATACAAGATTTTTTCAAAGATGTTCAAGGTGCAATCTCTGCATTGATAAGAGATGGAGACAGCATAGTGATATTTGGACCAGGAGAAACCAAGAAAAGACTAGTGAATTTTCTTGCAGAGATTCCATCAATCAAGGGCCACAAGGTGCAATCAGTAGATGGAATAGATTCTTCAGGCGAAGATGGAATTTACACTTTTATAAAATCAGACATTATGAAGCAGACACTTGACACAAGCAAGATTGCAAAAGTTTCTGCCATATTAGATGAAACCATGGCAAGGGCAAACAAGAAAAGCAACAAGTTTACCATGGGTTTTGAAGAGACTGCAAAGGCAAATGAGATAGGGGCAGTGGAATCATTGGTATTTTCAGACAGGATATTTGAAAAACAAGATGAAGACAAGATAATTGAATTTCTCAATCAAGTCGAGTCAAAAGGAGTCGAAGTTTATGCAGTAGATTCCACTACAGACGCTGGATTACGTGTTTCGTCTCTTGGCGGAGTTATTTCTCTTCTTAGGTTTGCTCCCCAAAGTTGATTCGTCAAGCCATTTCATGTACGGCATGCTAACATCATCCATCTTTAGCTCCACAATTTCTGGCACATCATATGGATGAGATTTTTCTATTTCTTTTTTGAGTTGTTGTTTTGATTTTGTTGTAGTTTTAAAAAGTGCTAAAAATTCTTCAGCATCTTCAATCTTGCCTTTCCAAGAATAGATGGAATTTATTTTGGCATAGTTGACACAAGCTGCCAGTTTTCTTTGCACTACAATGTGTGCTACTTTGGAAATTGATTTTTTGTCAGGATATGTTGAAACTATGATAATTCCCATAGCAACTGATAAATTTGCCCTGACTAAAAAGAGTATCAATTAATTTGGACTTTTCATTTTTAACACACAATTCCATCATCTATGTTTTGATTGCATGGGTCATAGTATTTGGAATTGCAAAGCTCTTAAAACTTGACAAACATGGGTTTGAGGTAAAACCATACAGTTTGACATACAAGAACCAGAATGTTCAGATGATACTCTCAAGAATTCTAAGTAGGACTGAGAAAGCAACTAGAATTTTTTCCAACGCAAGTGTAGTGCTGGGTTTTGTGATGATGGGAGCAGCATTTTGGTACCTTGCATCAAACCTGTCAAACTTTTTTGTAAAGCCAGAATCATTTGCTGAAATGACTGTACTCATACCAGGAGTTACAATCCAGTCAAGTGCAAACATTGCATACTTTTTGCTTTCGGTACCAATTGTACTAGTCATACATGAAGGTGCACATGGAATTGTTGCTACGCTAGAAAAAATAAAAATCAAGACAGGAGGATTTGCAGTTTTTATCGCACTATTTGCAGGATTTGTAGAACCAGACGAGGAGGAGTTTGTCAGGGCAAAAAAAATCTCACGCCTCAGAGTAATTGGAGCAGGTGCAACATCAAATGTCTTGTTTTCGTTTATCATTGCAGGGTTATTGATATTCAATCCATCATTTGCACTAATCATGCCAGACCCAATCAAGGGAGTATTTTACCATGAACCGTTAGGAGTTCCAATAGTTTCAGTAACAGAAGGTTCGGGCGCTGAAAAAGCTGGATTACAAAAAAATGACATCATAAACGCAATAGATGGAAATCCCGTTTTACTGCCTCAAGACTTTGCCAAGATAAAATTAAAACCTGGAGACACTGCCATGGTTTCAATAATTAGAGACGGCAAGCCTATGCAAATTCCTGTTGTCACAACTGCTTCCAAGGATGATCCACAAAAAGGAATGCTTGGAATTTTGAGATCTGCATTGCCATCATACCAGCCAGTTGTTCCATATTACATTCACTGGAGTCCAGAGGTCTTTATGTTCTTGCTGTGGCTTTGGATGCTATCATTTTTCATAGGAATATTCAACATGTTACCGTTGCCAATATTGGATGGAGGTAAGTTTGTTCATACCATAATTGAAAAGAAAGTATCTGAAAAAGTATTGAAAGGCGCCATGCTGTCAATATACGTGGTAACATTTGCTTTATTTGGTTTGAACATTGCCTTGTCAGCAGTAAAGTCCGGTTTTATAACAATTTAATAAAAATTTTTGTTGCCAGATCAAGATTGTGGTCTTGAGACAAATTTTCCATAACCAGGTTTTGCAATAATTTTAAAATCTTCTGCAATTACAGTTCCTCGAACAATTGTTTTGACAGGCCATCCTTTGAGATTCCATCCTTCATAAACAGTATAATCAGAAAAACCATCTATTGTTTCAGCAGACACTTTATCTTCCTTTTTTAAATCAACTAGGACAATATCTGCATCAGAGCCTTTCTGGATTGTTCCTTTTTTTGGATACATTCCAAATATTTTGGCGGTGTTTAGACTTGTCATGTTTGATAACTGTTGCAAGTTTATCTTTCCCTTGTTGACTCCCTCGCTTAACAATATAGGAAGCATTGTACCCATTCCTGGAAATCCTGCAAGTGCACTCCATACATTTTCTCCGCCTAATTTTAGATGCAGTCTGTTTGCAACATGATCAGTTCCAATCGTATCCATTCTACCACTTTGTATCTCATGCCACACAGATTCTACATCTTTGGAAGAACGTATTGGTGGCATGACCTTGGCAAGATACCCTTTTTGTGATTCATACGACAATGTCAGATAGTGCGGACAGGTCTCAACATGGATTTTTGTTCCATTTTTCTTTTCTTGAGATATTGCATCAATTGCAGCCTTGGAGCCAATATGTACAAAATAGAGACTACAACCATGCTTTCTTGCAATCGTAGATATAGTAGTAATTGACTTGACTTCAGATTCTGTAGGTCTGCTCTGGGACCATGCTGCAAGTCCATCCATTTTTTTCTCTTTTGCTGTCTTTATTCCACATGAACACATTTGATAATCTTCTGCATGTACAAGAACTGGACAATTCAGAGATGCTGCATTTTCAACTATTTTTTCAATCATATCAGTTGTCATCTCTACTCTTTCTTCTCGTAGAGACTTGTCTCCAGGCTGCATGTCCATGTAGACATGACCCACCTCTTCGCCAAGATTCATGTATATTTTAAATGACGTTATCCCCTTGTTTTTACAAAATTCCATTTCATTGATTTGATTTTTGTGAAGTATTGCTGCATGAATTGAATAATCTACATAATGATTTTTTGCACTTTCTGCAAGTTGTGAGTCTAGATTTTTCTTGTACGAACCACTCAGTCTGAGCATTCGCATCATTGTAGTGACTCCACCTATTGCAGCTGACTTTAGATTCTGTGACAGCAGCATCAGTAATTGGAGAATATACACCGTAATGTATGTGAGGATCAATGATACCAGGAAGTGAGACCAAGCCATCTGCTTTTATTTTTAGATCACATTGCGGAATATCATTTGTAAGACCAACAACTTTTCCTTCATCAATTACAATGTTCTTGTCTACCATTACATTTTGGAAAATAACGTGTGATCCTGTGATTACAGCATCTACAGTCATCAAGAATTTTGCTTGAAAACCTAGTATTATTCTTTGAGTAAATGAATAAAAGCAGATGATATTCTTGATAACAAAAGGGCCGGTGGTCTAGTGGTAGTGACGCCGCGTTCGCAACGCGGATGTCGGGGGTTCAAATCCCCCTCGGTCCACCTTTTAGTGAGACAAGTTTCATTTGTATACAATTTTCTTCCAGCATGATAAAATCAAGAAAAAATGTTTTGCAATATTCCCGATATGCTTAAGGGCGGATCTATGAAACTCAGTTAATTTGAGCAGTAAAGGTAGTGAAAGCATATCTGACAGTACAAAATCAAGATGGTTTTTACCAACATTATGTATTCTCGGTATAGCAATACTTGTTTTAAGAAAGCCAATCAATGTGTTAATTCTGCCTGCAAGATGGGAGGATGTAAATGTCCTCGTGGGACCTGCAATACAATATTCTTGGAATAGCATATTTGTAGTTCATTATTATTATTTTCATTTCATTCCAACTCTTGTAACATTTTTTTCTCTGCATTTGTTTGGAATTGGAAATGCTCTACTTGGGATGAATTTGGCTGCAATAATTATTGCGACACTTTGTGGAATGTTTTTTGTTACAAAACAATTTCGATTCATAATTAAAAATGACTTGGCTCGAGCTCTCTGCGGATTATTTGTCATACTGGTTCCAGGCATTACTGAGCAAATTTATTCAAATATTTCAAGTATCCAATGGTTTCTGAATATATTCACGATGCTCTTTGTATCGTTGTTATTATTCAAGTATGAAGAATTTGAGAAAAAAAGCAGAAAGAAAAAATATCTGTATGCATTTTTCTGTTCAGCATCATTTCTCTCATCTGCCTTTTCAGTTATCTTCCTTCCAGTATTGACATACATAATAATACGCGAATTGCGAAAAAACAGAAAAGATCTAGTTACAATATCTCAGCTATGCCATACCGATGGGAGTATTGCTTATTCAGGCACTTACAATTTGTATCAACTACTTTCAACAATCTACGCCAACTACTACTCATGTCAATAGTATTGTGTCATCATCTGTGAATGGTTTTACCATCTCTGCAGCCAAAATATTTTATCAAAACACTCCTGATATTTTTCAACACATAGGAGGATGGATGTATCTCATACCTGTTGTCATAGTAACATTTGTTTTATTAAATTCCATAAGAAATGGAATAAAGTTTGAGATCTACGTATTGACCTGCATTGCTGCAACTCTCTTTTTGTCTTCCGTAATCAAGAGTTCACTCATTGATTGGGATTGTCTCTGTGGACAAGCACAGGAAAGATACTTCTTTTTTGCAATTGTGTTCATAGTGATACTGATAATTAGACAGCTGGACAAGAGAGAATCATCATTTAGCAAGATGATCTTTGTAGCAGTAACTGTGGTTGTGGCACTTAATGTAGCATCTGGATTTTTCATACCATCCTTTGCAGATGAGAACTGGAAATATGTGACAGAATTTTACAATCCTGCCGGAAAATACCAGTGTTACGTAGGTGAGGTACCAAGTGGTTGGGCAATTTCTATTCCTTGTGCAGAACCAATATCAAAAAATATGACATTGATGCATGATTCCTCTGTAACATTTGTACCGCCTGTACAATCAACTGTTACTACCATATCAGCAAAATCGCAATATGCAGTAGATGGACAACCTGTAACATTTACTGCTACAGTATTTCCAGTGCCAGACAATGGAAGGGGTCAGATATACATAGATGGCAAACCCTTTGGAATACCTGCTACAATCTTTGGTGGACAGGTTACATTTACAGAACTCTTGCCTGAAGGATTACACAAGATATCTGCATCATACTTGGGAGCTCCAAACTTTAATGCAAGCTCTTCTGATGAGATCACAATAACAGTACTTTCAACATCAGACCTAGAGGACAAGGATCTCAAAGATGCTGACTTGCAAGGCATTAATCTTTCTGGGAAAAATCTCCAAGACACTAACTTGTCTGGTGCCAATCTAAATGGAGCCAACTTGTCTGGTGCAAATCTACAAAATTCAAATCTTTCAGGAGCATCGCTTGTAGATGCCAATTTGAAGGAGAGCAATCTACAGAAAAGCAATCTAACAAATGCAAACTTGCAGGGTGCAAACTTATCTGGTTCAGATCTGCAAGATGATATTCTTGTAGGTACTATTCTATCTGATGCAGATCTATCAAGTACAAATCTCAAGGGTGCAAACATGATGGGTGCAAACTTTGCAGATGCCATAACAAATGGTTGCAATGGTTGTCCATAGATAATACAATCAAAGATGTATCACAATTTTACAAGGCAATAATTTGAGAAAAATTCATGCCCGATATGCTTAAGGGCGGATTTATCAAAGCTTCAGTTAATTTGAGCAGTAAGATGCGTACAATTTTTTCTGGAAACGTAGAATCAAGATGGTTTTTGCCAGTCCTATTTGTGTCAAGTGTAATACTATTTGTGTCAAGAAAACCAATATTCATCCTAGTTCAACCAGGTAGGGTTGAGGATGTAGATGTCCTTCTAAGAGAAGCTATCCAGTATTCATGGGGAAGTATTTTTGTTGTTTACAATTATTATTTGCATTTCATTCCCAGACTTGTAACAATTTTTTCATTATACCTGTTTGGTATTGCCAACGTCAACCTAGCAATGAATGTGGCTGCAATAATTATTGCGACACTTTGTGCATTGTTTTTTGCCACAAAACAATTTCGATTCATAATTAAAAATGATTGGCTCAGAGCGATTTGCTCTTTATTCATAATAGCAGCTCCAGGCATGAATGAAATTTATTCCAACATTTCAAGCATTCAGTGGTTTCTCAACATATTCACAATGCTATTTGTGGTATTGTTGATATTCAGGTATGAAGAGTACAAAAAACAATCCAAGAAAATAAAGTGCCTTTATGCGTTTTTCTGTTCAGTATCATTTCTCTCTTCTGCCTTTTCAATTGTTTTTCTTCCTGCATTAATTTACGTCATTATACGTGAACTAAGAAGAAATACTAGAGACATAATTACAATATGCAGTTATACAATACCAACAATTCTAGTATTACTCCAGGCATCATTACTTTACATCAATTATTCTGAACAATTCAAGTCCCCAGAAATTCAGGTTGCAAACATTGCACAATCAACCATGCAGATATTTTCGACAAGCATAGCCAAAGTCCTCTATTACAACATCATCCAATACTCTGGAGAATTGGGATATGTCATACCCATTATTGTTATTGCGTTTATTTTGGTAAATTCCATCAAGAATGGATTAAGATTTGAAATTTTTGTCCTATACTGTATCGCTGCAACATTATTTTTATCAATAATAGTCAGAGGCGGAGTGGCAGAGAGATTCACATCGTTTGCCATCATATTTTTATTCATACTGATTCTCAGGCAATTTGACAAGAAAAAATCAATATTTTTTAGACTAGGTTTTTTTGCTGTAATGATAATTGTTATTTCAAATATTGTATCAGGGTTTGTCATATCATCTTCTGCAGATGAGAACTGGAAATATGTAGCAAAACTGTATGATTCATCTGGTAGATACCAGTGTTATGTGGGCGAAGTGCCTCATGGTTGGGCACTCTATGTTCCTTGTTTAAACCCAGTATCAAATAATACAACACAATCAAGTTTCTCATCTACAACACTTGGCCCATCAATAACATTTACACCTCCAGTGGTATCAACTACTACAACAATATCATCAAGTTCTCCAGTTGCAATAACTGGTATGGTAACAACATTTACTGCAACTGTATCACCAATGCCTGACATTGGCGCGGTACAATTCTATGTGGATGATACAGCTGTTGGATACCCAAGTACAATATTTGGAGGCCAGTCTACTTTTAGCACATCTTCACTACCGGTAGGAGTTACATCATATCTACGCATCATATCTTGGAGCTCCCAACTTTTATGCCAGTAAATCAGATCAGAGTACAATTACAATATTATCAATTCAAGATCTAAAGGGTGCAAATCTTTCTGGAATCAACATGCAAGGAATGAACATGTCAGGTATCAACATGCAGGAAGCAAATCTATCAGGTGCAAATCTACAAGATGCCAATCTTTCAAATATCTAATCTTCATGATGCAAATCTATCAGGAGCATTTACTCTCAGGATGCCAATTTAAGAGAAGCAAATCTATCAGGTGCAAATCTCAAAGGCGTTATCCTATTAGGTACCAATCTATCAGGTGCCGACTTGTCAGATGCCAATCTCAAAGATGCTAATACTAGAGGGGCAAACTTTACTGGAGCCATTACCAATGGCTGTAATGGTTGTCCACAATTAAAATAAAAAACAATATACAGCCATACCAATTAGGGGATTTAATGAAAGTCTTCAACGGCAAGACAGCAGCAGACGATTACATGTCAAGTCACACATTGACTTTTTCTACACCAGAGCTTACACTAACTAGATTTGCATTTTGGTTGGGTGACATGGTACCTGATCTAAAAAATCCTGGTCAGCAAATGCCTAGATTACTGAACTTTATAGAGGAAAAAGATTTTGCACCAACGCCTCTAGTGGATGATGATACATTTGTGCCAACAGGTGCAATGAAAACAATTGGTGGTTTGTATGGCAGTGTCAATACATCAACTGAGACAAGCTTAAAATTTTGTCAAGAGTGCGGCGCAAAATTATCTTTGGTTGCAAAATTTTGTACCGAATGCGGCGCAAACCAAGACTATCAGAATTTTTCACTAGGATATTTTATTTCCACATTTGGAACAGAATTTAGCATTAGCTTTCAGAGCAGATCCACAAGCACTACAAACAGGACCACTCGGACTTTGTTGTGGCAAGAGTGCAGGATCTGGTCGTGGAAGTTCACCAGGCGATGAAAACGCTGCAGCAGCAGATATGATTGATGGAGGCTGTCCAGGTCCTGGTAATGTAGCTGCTGCCATTTGTGACCCTTGAGGTCCTATGCCTGGAGGCATTGGACTTGCCATGGTAGAACCAGTTGCACGACCACTTGATATCTTGTCAAGTGATTTTTTCAACTCAAAGATTACCTTGACAGACAAAAACTCTAATGATGAATACGATACAACATAATCTCCAAGTTTCTCAAAGAATTCCTTGTCTGAGAGTTTTCCTTGTTTGTACATTGTATTAGCATCAAGAAATGATTCATAGTATCCTTGAGTGTCATTTAGTAGATTCTGTAGTTTGTCAAATAGAAGGTTTAGAGTATCAATATCTCCAAATGACATGTGGGTTGTTTCCTTGACCTGTATTAATTATTTTAGATCGAAAAAAGAAGAAAGTGAGATTTAGACTTTTGAAAGAGCACTGTCTATCATATTCTTGTAAGAACCCTTTGATGCAGCGCCTACTTGTTGTGCTACAACCTGGCCCTTGTTGAATAATGCTAGTGTTGGTATGCTAAAGACATTGTACTTTGATGCAAGTTCGTTGTTTTCATCAACATTAACCTTAACAAAGTTGATCTTTCCTGCATATTCATTGGCTAGCTCCTCTACTACAGGACCTACCATTCTGCATGGACCACACCATTCGGCCCAAAAATCTACAAACACAGGAATCGGAGAAGCCATGACTTCTTTTTCCCAGTTCTTTGAATCTACAGGTTTTGCTTTATCCATGTATTATAAAATCATGAATCCCTAAATATATTGAACGGTTTTCTACCAGCGGCTTCGTAAGCCGTAATAATTTTTATCGCCACCAGATCTTCTGCGATCATCCCTTCTATCATCACGTCTTCCATAACCGCCTCCTCCCCCTCCAGATCTGCCATATCCTCCACCTGATCTTCCATAGCCACCGCCACCAGATCTGCCAAAGCCTCTCCTATGACTTACTTCTCTCTTTAGAGGATCTGGAATATTTACTACAATTCCAAGTTCTTTGTTTAGATCTATCATCTTGACCTTGGTTTGGTTTGATATTGCCTTGAAATCACCAATTGAAGAATAAGATACCAGAGTTATTGCTCTGCCTTTTTCTCCTGCTCTTGCAGTTCGTCCAATCCTATGGAAATATACCATGTCTTGGTTTGGAACATCATAATTTATCACCAATGCAACTTTTGGTACATCAATACCTCTTGCTGCTACATCAGTAGCTACCAAAATGTCTGCCTTGCCTTTTTTAAACATGTACATTGCCTTGTCTCTTCTAAACTGAGACATGTCTCCTTGAATTGAAACCACGTTGAATCTTCCTTGTTCTAGTTCATGTGCAACTCTTCTTGTCCTGTCTTTTGTAGAACAGAAAACGATAGCCTGACCTGCACCGTTTTCTTTTATGAATTTGACCAAATAATCTGTTTTTTCCCTATCTTTGATTACAAGAAATGCTTGTTCAATTCCCTCTCCACTTAGATCGTCTGAATCGATGAATATTTTTTGTGGATTTTTCATGTATTTTTCTGCAAGCATCAAGATTGCAGCAGGCATGGTGGCAGAAAATAATGCATTGACATGATCTTCTGGAACCAAGTCCAAGATGAATTTGATATCCTCAATGAATCCCATGTCAAGCATGGTATCTGCTTCATCAAGTATAACCCACTTTACTTTGTTTAGCTTTATGGAACCACGTTTGATGTGATCAATAAGACGTCCAGGAGTTGCAACTACAATCTCTACTCCTCTATGGAGTTCTTGGAGTTGTATGTTCATACTCTGTCCACCGTAGATTGTTACACTATGGATTCCAGAATGCCTTGAGAATTTTACAATTTCATCAGATATCTGTACTGCAAGCTCTCTTGTTGGAGCAATGATTAATGCCTGTACTCCACCTTTTGGAATAACATTTTGGATTATTGGTAGTGAAAATGCAGCTGTCTTTCCTGTTCCAGTATGTGCTTGACCTATAACATCTTGACCTGAAAGAAGTACTGGAATAGCTCCTGCTTGGATAGGAAATGGTTCACGAAAACCCATTTCATTAAGTGCAGTGAGTATTGTATCCTTTAGTCCTAATTCTTCAAATTTTGCCAAGTTTATTCATCTTTTTATTGAAACGACAGAGAAAAGTTTGATTACCTATTTCCGTCAATTTTTGTTTAATGTATCCCTCTGGCTCTAATAACTCTTTCCAAAATATTGAAAAAATTTCCATTATTTTTGGAAATTGTATAATCTCTTGCTCTGATATGTGGCATAGATTTGACCCATCAAAATGATATACATAATTATCTGAGATTTATGTAGATTAAAGCATGAGCAACGAACTTCGATTAAAAAAATTAAGAGGATCTGGAGGTTTCATCATGGCAACAGTTAACGACGATCAACAAAGAAAGGGCAATCTTGGAGGACCAGACTTGTTTCTTGCTCCAGTTGGCCGTCTTGATTCAGAAAAAATTTCTAAATATTATTGCAATACATGTGAGAAAGAATACGAAGGAAGTCCAAAGATAGAATATGAAAATCCAAATGAGGTTGTAGCAGAAAATCTTGTTCTTCTAGAGAAGGGACAATATGTGTGTACAACATGTGGCTCAATTCTTGCAGAATATAGAAACTTTAGCAAGCCTGATGAAACTGCATCAGTCGGAGATGCAATACCTGTCACTAACACAAATGTTGTAACACCACCAGCTCAGAGTATTCAATCACAAGAACAACCAAAAGCATCTACTAGTAGCGTAAAGACATTTACTCAATTACAGGTCTAGGAGTTTATGACACTGAAGCAAGAAAAGTCGGAGTTGTCAAAGAGATGGGCATCCAGCCAGATCAGTCAAGCATAGTACTAGTTGTAACAAGAAATGACGGTACAGATGTCACTATAAAATGGGACGACATACGAAAGATTGGTGAAATTGTATTGTTAGGTAGTTTGCTTGCTGAAAATAATTTAAAATGCATCAAGTGTAACTATACAAACAGTCAAGGCTCCAAGTTCTGCGAAAGTTGCGGTAACAAATTAAAGTAAGTAATCGTTGTTAAGCAAGATTTATCTTACGATTTCAGAGAAATTAGAATAATTGGATAAACTTTCCCTCAAGTCAGGCATCGTAAAAGATATCATAATAGTAGTTATCGGCATTGCAATAATTTGGATTGGTCTTCGAGTAGCATTTGGAACAGAAAATCCGTTTTATGTAGTATCAAGTGGAAGCATGATACCAAACTTGCAAATCTTTGATGTCATTGTTGTTCAGGGACATGTAACTTTTGATCAATTAAAAATTGGTGATATCATAGTGTTCAACAGGCCAGATGGGCATGACAAGGTCATAGTACACAGGGTTGCGGAGATACTAAACCAAGATCCTCGTGTGATCAGAACAAAGGGAGATGCAAATCCTGGGTCCATACCTGGAACTGACTTTCCAATAACAAAAGGCGACTATATTGGAAAAGTTGTCTATGTTGTACCACAGATAGGCTATGTTACCAGAATACTCACACCCCCTATCAATTACATCATAATAGCTGTGATTGTAGGAATCATGTTAGTAAAACAATTTGGCCAACCAAAATCTGGAGACAGTTTGTCTGACAAGGACAAGACAGATTCAGATGAATCAAGTACTGGTACAGACAAGAGTTTGTCAAATGACAAATCATATCTTACAACTGACACAGAACCAGTTGAAACCAATACAAACAGTGAATCTCAAAATAAAGATTTAGACAAGTAAATTTTTATTATTTTCTCATCTTGAATACACGTTCAAAGTAATCGGATTGTTCAGATTCTGTGTCTGGATTTTCTTTTACGTTTGCAAGATTTTTAGCTAGTCTTTTCTTGTATCCAACTGCATTTGACGTGCAATCTGGATTCTCTGGGCCTGTGGAGAACCTGCACCATGCATTGATTCTGTTAGATATCCTACTGCATTTCTACCAAGTGTCATATTTTCAATCAACCTCAATATTCTAACCCTGTTTTCAATATCAACGCCTTTTCGTCCTTTGAGATATTTCTTCAGTATTGGACCTGTTATTGGATTTTTCAAATCTTTCTCAGATGGAAGTGTTACAACAAGACCACCTGCAATATCTTGTGCCAGTCTGCCTATTTCATATGGGAATCTAGTTACATTGTGTTTTGTAACATTTGCTAGCATGTCATCGTTAAGCCATACACCAGATTTGGTTTGATGAGCTTGAGATGATGAAGCAATGCCAGTTGCGTATATCGTTTCATTGAGATGAGTCATTTCCACTAGTTTGTCTCGTATGTGAGAAACATCAGGTACACCATTGTAATCAGCAATTGCAGCAGCTGCACCAATTAAAACATCACCCAAGCCTGTCTTGCATACATAACTTCTTCTGTGATAACAAGTAAAACGTTCTACAAGCATTGCAGCAAATTCATACTCTCCAAACATGAATACTTTATCCCATGGAATGAATACTCGATCAAAAACCATTAGAGCTTCTTGGCCTGCAAATTTTGCATTACCTGAATCAATATCTCCTTCTTCCATGCTTCTTGTGTCACATGATTGTCGTCCGTAGATGTATGTGATTCCAGGAGAATCTGCAGGCATTGCACCAACCACTGCATAATCTTTGTCTCCTTCCAATAATCTCATGGTTGGCATGACTATAATCCAGTGTGAGTTTATGCAACCAGTCTGGTGAGCCTTGGCACCTGTAACAAATATTCCCTTGTCATTTTTTTCTACTACATGTAAGAATACATCTGGATCTTCTTGCTGGTGTGGTGCTTTGCTTCTGTCTCCCTTTGGATCAGTCATGGCACCGCCAATGACAAAATTCTCTTGTTGTATCATCTTGATAAAATCGACTAGTCGTTTATGATAATTGGTCTTGTATTTTTCATCAATTTCAAAAGTAACAGAATATAGTGAATTTAGTGCATCCATTCCTACACATCTTTGAAAACATGTTCCTGTAAGTTGGCCAAGTTTTCGCTGCATTTTATTTTGGTTTACCAAATCATTTGCACTTTCTGCTATATGCAAAAATCTGTTGACTTGCAATCCAGTGATGGATGATTTTGCAGTTGCCATCTCGGAATTCTTTTCTGCCAGGTCATATGTCTCGGCTACTGCATTAATTGATGGCCTAATCATTGGGTGATCTACTGGTTCTTTTACAAGTTCGCCAAAAAGGTAAACTTTCATGTCACGGCCTCTAAGACTTTGAATATACTCAGATGCTGTCTTAATTGGCATATCTGCTAGTACCCTCTGCAAGTAATATAAATATTATAACAAAATCGTTGTTTTCTAATCAAGTCCGATTCTTACATCAACAACTTTGCAGCCCTTGCCTTTTTCAAATACAAGAACTGGATTCATGTCAAGTTCTTTTATTTCTTCAAAGTCAGTCACTAGCTGGGAAATTCGTTGTATACACTCTGCAAGTTTTTTGACATCAGATGGTTTTTCACCTCTGACACCCTGCAACAACTTGTTTGTCTTGATTGATGATATCATTTCATCTGCTTCCGAGTCTGTAACAGGAGCCACTCGGAATGTCACATCCTTTAGTACCTCAACATAGATTCCTCCCATACCA
>CAVQVB010000002.1:0-12389 GCA_963716995.1 uncultured Nitrososphaerota archaeon | reverse complement strand
ATGTATGAGCAGAGCGGAATAAGCGAAAGGCCAGATATTTGGATAATTTCAGGTGTGATAAATATTGCAACAAAGATTCTCGAGATGGTAGATTCTTGTAGAAACGAGGTCATGATTGCAATTCCCAAGGTTGCAGAAGAATTGGCAAAAGAGGCCTTGCCAAAAATTAGGTTGTTGCATGACAGGGGAGTAGACATTACCATTCTAGTTTCAGAAGATGTTGAAACTGACACGTTAAAGTCATTATCAAGACTGGCAACGGTAAAAGTAAAGAAAGGTCTCTTTGGAGGAGGAATCATTTCTGACAAGAGATACGTAGTGTTGTTGCTTGGTGAGGAACTTGGTACCACTGGAACAAAAGAGGCAGTTGCCATATGGGCCGACCATTCAGGTTTGGCAGGCTTTGCTCGTGAATATTTTGAATATCTGCTAAAAGAATCAAAAGATGTAAAATCAAGTAGGTAAGATAGGATATCATGGAAGATCAAGAAGTATTGTTTGTAGGAACTGCCGAAGCAGAACATGTTGAGATGTATCTCAAGGCAATATGGCATATCAAAGAAGGTGGAGATCCTGTAAAAATAAGCACCATTGCCAAGATGCTAAACGTAAGACAGCCAAGTGTAGTGCAAATGCTAAAAAAACTAAACGAGTCAAAGCTTGTAAATTATAACAAAAGCGGAGTATCACTTACCAAGAACGGTGAAGACATTGGTTCTAACATGATGCGAAATAGCAGACTGCTTGAGGTACTCATGGACAGCGCTCTAAAGGTAGACATTGATGAAGAGATGGTTTGTGGTATTGAACACCACATGAATGAGCAATTCACAGACGCATTATGTACGATGCTCAAGCATCCAAGAAAATGTCCACACGATCATGACATTCCACGTGGAAATTGTTGCAAGAACTAAAGTTATATCAGAGATATTAGGACATAAAACCAAATGACTTGTTTTTGTGGCTGCGAAACTTTTGTAAAAAATAGTGACGGATTCAAGGTAGGCTGTGTAAAATGCAATCACGGTGCACAGAACCATGAACAGAGTTTCAAGCTAAAACCATTAGAAGAAGGGGCCCAGAAAAGAGGCTCATTATCCTAAAAGTCTATTCGCCTATTACTTTAACAAGAACGCGTTTTGGCCTCTTGCCGTCAAACTCTCCATAGAAGATCTGCTCCCAAGGACCAAAATCAAGTTGGCCTTTTGTTATAGCCACTACAACTTCTCTTCCCATTACTTGTCGTTTGAGATGTGCATCAGCATTATCTTCTCCCGTATTGTTGTGCTGGTACTGTGATATCGGTTCATGTGGTGCGATACCCTCTAGCCATTTTTCATAATCTTGGTGCAATCCACTCTCGTTGTCATTAATGAAGACACTTGCAGTAATGTGCATTGCATTTACTAGACAGAGACCTTCTTTGATACCACTTTTTTGAATTATTTTTCTTACCTCTGGTGTCATGTTTACAAATCCTCGCCTTGATGGAACATTGTACGTCAGATATTCAGTGTATGATTTCATTATATCATCACTAGAACCATTTACTGATAAAAATCCAGTGCAGGCTCAGAACTCAAGATCCTCATCATTAAATCAAAAGGGATTTGGTCATCAATGCCTGCAACCAAACAATTTTGTTCGTTCCTACTTGAGTCTTTCAAGAAGCTTGATAAAAGGCGAGAGCAATGCTTACACAAATGGTAGCAATAGATGCAGCGTGTTCCCTTGAAAGTTTTAGGAAGTTTGTAATCCTAAGTACTTGTAACTCGTTTATTCCAGAAAGTTACTTGGAGGATTATGAGGTTTTTCCAGAACGTGAAACAACACCTGGTCCAATTTACGTAGAAGCTGCAGACAAGGTCACTCTGAAAAAGATTCGAGACATGACTTTTGTGAATGCAAAAGAAGTACTTGGCATAATATACTCGTCAAAAAGCGGCAATACGAATCTAAAGTGGAGACAGGTAAGAAGAAACACGGGCAAAGTAATGGGTGAGGCGTCAACCAATACGCTTGTTAACTTGACAGAATCTGGAGTCTTGACACCAGAATGGGTCCAGAACTATTTGAGAAAGAAAGCAGAAGAAAAGAAAGAAACTAAGACTGATGAGTTAACAAACTAGATTACTTTTCTTTTTTATTATGGTCTAACAAAGGTACTAGATTGATTATTAAAAAAATAGATGACAACGCGGTAGCCCTAATACCAGAAGAATCAGATGATCTCTTCACACTACGACGTGTCATAAACAAAGGAGATAGGATAGTTGGGGACACTTCAAGGGCTGTCAAGCAGGAAAAAGACTTTGCAAGACCTGACAAGGCTGAGAGGGTAAAGATTCGCATAGCACTAGATGTTGAGAAAATTTCTATTGATGAAGTAGTAGATAGATTAAGAGTTCAGGGTACCATAGCAGAATCAGACAATCAATCTGTAAGCAAGGGATCACATCATTCTTTGACACTAAAAATTGGTGATGCTGCTACTCTAATCAAAAAAAATTGGAGTGATATTGAGAGGAAATTGATCTTTGAAAAAAAGGATCATGGTGCATTTCTCCTTGTTGCGATAGATACAACAGACTGTGGCTTGGGAAGATTAAGTGGTACACATCTCAAACTTTTGCCAAACATGTATTCTGGTGCAAGTGGAAAACAATACAAGACTAAATTTAACATACAAGATTTTTTCAAAGATGTCCAAGGTGCAATCTCTGCTTTGATAAGAGATGGAGATAGCATAGTAATATTTGGACCAGGAGAGACCAAGAAAAGATTAGTAAATTTTCTTGCAGAGGTTCCATCAATCAAGGGTCACAAGGTGCAATCAGTAGATGGAATAGATTCTTCAGGCGAGGACGGAATTTACACTTTTATAAAATCAGACATCATGAAGCAGACACTTGACACAAGCAAGATTGCAAAAGTTTCTGCCATATTAGATGAAACCATGGCAAGGGCAAACAAGAAAAGCAACAAGTTTACCATGGGTTTTGAGGAGACTGCAAAGGCAAATGAGATAGGGGCAGTGGAATCCTTGGTATTTTCAGACAGGATATTTGAAAAACAAGATGAAGACAAGATAATTGAATTTCTCAATCAAGTCGAGTCAAAAGGAGTTGAAGTTTATGCAGTAGATTCCACTACAGACGCTGGATTACGGGTTTCGTCTCTTGGAGGAGTTATTTCTCTTCTTAGGTTTGCCCCCCAAAGTTGACTCGTCAAGCCATTTCATGTACGGTATGCTGACATCATCCATCTTTAGCTCCACAATTTCTGGTACATCATACGGATGAGACTTTTCTATTTCTTTTTTGAGTTGTTGTTTTGATTTTGTTGTAGTTTTAAAAAGTGCTAAAAATTCTTCAGCATCTTCAATCTTGCCTTTCCAAGAATAGATAGAATTTATTTTGGCATAGTTGACACAAGCTGCCAATTTTCTTTGCACTACAATGTGTGCTACTTTGGAAATTGATTTTTTGTCAGGATATGTTGAAACTATGACAATTCCCATAGCAACTGATAAATTTGCCCTGACTAAAAAGAGTATCAATTAATTTGGACTTTTCATTTTTAACACACAATTCCATCATCTATGTTTTGATTGCATGGGTCATAGTATTTGGAATTGCAAAGCTCTTAAAACTTGACAAGCATGGATTTGAGGTAAAACCATACAGTTTGACATACAAGAACCAGAATGTTCAGATGATACTCTCAAGAATTCTAAGTAGGACCGAGAAAGCAACTAGAATTTTTTCCAACGCAAGTGTAGTGCTGGGTTTTGTGATGATGGGAGCAGCATTTTGGTACCTCGCATCAAATCTGTCAAACTTTTTTGTAAAGCCAGAATCATTCTCTGAAATGACTGTACTCATACCAGGAGTTACAATCCAGTCAAGTGCAAACATTGCATACTTTTTGCTTTCTGTACCAATTGTACTAGTCATACATGAAGGTGCACATGGAATTGTTGCCACGCTAGAAAAGATAAAAATCAAGACAGGAGGATTTGCAGTCTTTATTGCACTATTTGCAGGATTTGTCGAGCCAGATGAGGATGAGTTTGTCAAGGCAAAAAAAATCTCACGCCTTAGAGTAATTGGAGCAGGTGCAACATCAAATGTCTTGTTTTCATTTATCATTGCAGGATTATTGATATTCAATCCATCATTTGCACTAATCATGCCAGACCCAATCAAGGGTGTATTTTACCATGAACCATCTTGGAGTTCCAATAGTTTCAGTCACAGAAGGCTCGGGTGCTGAAAAAGCTGGATTGCAAAAAGATGACATCATAAATGCAATAGATGGAAATCCCGTTTTACTTCCTCAGGACTTTGCCAAGATAAAA
This sequence comes from uncultured Nitrososphaerota archaeon, assembly GCA_963716995.1. GTDB lineage: Archaea > Thermoproteota > Nitrososphaeria > Nitrososphaerales > Nitrosopumilaceae > Nitrosotalea. Next base: position 8,026 of record CAVQVB010000002.1, on the reverse strand, counting down.
TTAAAACCGGGAGACACTGCAATGGTTTCAATAATTAGAGACGGAAAGCCTATGCAAATTCCTGTTGTCACAACTCCTTCCAAGGATGATCCACAAAAAGGAATGCTTGGAATTTTAAGAGCTGCACTGCCATCATACCAGCCAGTTGTTCCATATTACATTCATTGGAGTCCAGAGGTCTTCATGTTCTTACTGTGGCTTTGGATGCTATCATTTTTCATAGGAATATTCAACATGTTACCGTTACCAATATTGGATGGAGGCAAGTTTGTTCACACCATAATTGAAAAGAAAGTATCTGAAAAAGTATTGAAAGGTGCCATGCTGTCAATATACGCGGTAACATTTGCTTTATTTGGTTTGAACATTGCCTTGTCAGCAGTAAAGTCCGGTTTTATAACAATTTAACAAAAATTTTTACTGCCAGATCAAGCTTGTGGTCTTGAGACAAATTTTCCATAACCAGGTTTTGCAATAATTTTAAAATCTTCTGCAATTATAGTACCTCTAACAATTGTCTTAACAGGCCATCCTTTGAGATTCCAACCTTCATAGACAGTATAATCAGAAAAACCATCTATTGTTTCAGCAGACACTTTTTCTTCCTTTTTTAAATCAACTAGAACAATATCAGCATCAGAGCCTTTTTGGATTGTTCCTTTTTTTGGATACATTCCAAATATTTTGGCAGTGTTGAGGCTTGTCATGTTTGACAACTGTTGCAAGTTTATCTTTCCCTTGTTGACTCCCTCGCTTAGCAATATAGGAAGCATTGTACCCATTCCTGGAAATCCTGCTAGTGCTCCCCATACATTTTCTCCTCCTAACTTTAGATGTAATCTGTTTGCAACATGATCAGTTCCAATAGTATCCATTCTACCGCTTTGTATCTCATGCCATACAGATTCTACATCTTTGGAGGAGCGTATTGGGGGCATGACTTTGGCAAGATATCCTTGTTGTGATTCATACGACAATGTCAAATAGTGTGGGCAGGTCTCGACATGGATTTTTGTTCCATTTTTCTTTTCTTCAGATATCGCATCAATTGCAGCATTGGAGCCAATATGTACAAAATAGAGATTACATCCATACTTTCTTGCAATCTTAGATATGGTGGTAATTGACTTGACTTCAGATTCGACAGGTCTGCTATTTGACCATGCTGCAAGTCCATCCATTTTTTTCTCTTTTGCTGTCTTTATTCCACATGAACACATTTGATAATCTTCTGCATGTACAAGGACTGGACAATTCAGAGACGCTGCATTTTCAACTATTTTTTCAATCATGTCAGTTGTCATTTCCACTCTTTCTTCTCGCAAAGACTTGTCTCCAGGCTGCATGTCCATGTAGACATGGCCCACTTCTTCACCAAGATTCATGTATATCTTAAATGACGTTATCCCCTTACTTTTGCAAAATTCCATTTCATTGATTTGATTTCTGTGAAGTATGGCTGCATGAATTGAATAATCGACGTAATGAGTTTTTGCACTTTCTGCAAGTTGAGAGTCTAGATTTTTCTTGTACGAGCCACTCAGTCTGAGCATTCGCATCATTGTAGTGACTCCGCCTATTGCAGCTACTTTAGATTCGGTGACAGCAGCATCAGTAATTGGAGAGTAGACACCATAATGTATGTGGGGATCAATCATACCAGGAAGTGAGACCAAGCCATCTGCTTTTATTTTTAGATCACATTGTGGAATATCATTTGTAAGACCAACAATTTTGCCTTCGTCAATTACAATGTTTTTCTCTACCATTACATTTTGGAAAATAACATGTGACCCTGTAATTACAGCATCTACAGTCATCACGAATTTTGCTTGAAAACCTAGTATTATTCTTTGAGTAAATGAATAAAAGCAGATGATATTCTTGATAACAAAAGGGCCGGTGGTCTAGTGGTAGTGACGCCGCGTTCGCAACGCGGATGTCGGGGGTTCAAATCCCCCTCGGTCCACCTCTACATACGGTTTGGAACCCTCTCAAAAATGCGAGATTTTCCAGTTTTTGGACCAAGGTCATTTTCTTGAAAGTATTTCTTTTGCCCAAGCTTGAAGCATGTCTTGCATTTTTCCAAGATCGTCAGGTGTTACCTTTAGCATTGCAATTTACACAGGATTATTTGTTTTTGTTTTGGGTGTAGATCTGTGAAAATTTATCTTCTGATCTAAGAGTTTATCGAAGGTATGAAATTCGTATCAGGTTCACTGGAAGGAACATAACCATTGGGTTTTAGATCTCCGCTTATTTGTATGCCAGACCATGCAACAAATGGTTTCCAGTCAGTATCCCAGTTGTTTGCTCTTCCAATACCTATTCTAAAAGTCTGTCCAGGTTTGAGATTGAAAGTTATTTTTTCATCATACCAAGTTTCATTTTTGTCACTATATGGTACTATCATATGTTCATCCAATATTTTTTCTGCATCATCTGAAAGCAAAAATACTGAGACAAAGCTTCTGGGCGAAGCCATGTCTGGAGTGAATAAATCATTTTTTAAGAACTTTCCTGATACAGTTATACTTCCATTTTGTGGTGCTACATGTACATCAGAGTAACCAAAAAACCAGTAGGAATGAACTGGAGAACCAATTGTATCAACCTCAATAGCAGTCTTGTTGTACAATATTGTTTTTGACATGTTCACGTAACAATCCGTCCCGTCATTATTACAGCTCTCACTTGCAAGTGTTGAGTAGTATTTTCCCTCTTTGATGTACTGAGATGTCCAATTATTACCATTTTCATCAGATAAGGTTATTGGATGAAAGGGAGGAATCACAATATGGATTGGAGGCGGAATTTGTTGATCTAATCTCTGTTCAAGCAATAACATTCTATCCTCTAATGATTTTGTTTTATTTGCAATTGATGTCATATTGTTTTGAAGTTGAACAATAGCAGAATTTTGATTTTCTATGATCTTTGATTGTACCGTATTACTCGCTATTGCAAATACCAAACTAACTATTGATAATGTAATTGCTACAAGTGTGATAGTTTGTAAATTTGTCAGTATTTTGATATAATTTTGTCATTAGATAAATAAGTTTAGTATAAGATCATCTTCTGAAAATATGTTCATCCATGTAATGATGCACTTGATCCACTTTATCCATGAATCAAAACAAGTTCCATTTTGACATAGTTCTTCTTTACAATGAGATAAGAACAGGAAAAATGTTTTGTAACATTCCCGATAGGCTTAAGGGCGGATCCATCAAAGATTCAGTTAATTTGAGCAGTAAAATGCGTGCAATTTTTTCTGGGAATATAGAATCAAGGTGGTTTTTACCCATCCTATTTGTGTCAGGCGTAATACTTTTTGTGTTAAGAAAACCAATCTTCATCCTAGCGCAACCTGGCAGGGTTGAAGATGTAGATGTTCTTCTAAGAGAAGCTATCCAGTATTCATGGGGAAGTATTTTTGTTGTTTACAATTATTACTTGCATTTCATTCCTAGGCTTGTAACAATTTTTTCATTATACCTGTTTGGTATTGCTAACGTCAACCTAGCAATGAATGTGGCTGCAATAATTATTGCAACACTTTGTGCATTGTTTTTTGTCACCAAACAATTTCGATTTATAATTAAAAATGATTGGCTCAGAGCTGTTTGGTTCCATATTCATAATAGCCGCTCCAGGAATGAATGAGATTTATTCCAATATTTCAAGCATCCAATGGTTTTTGAACATATTCACAATGCTATTTGTGGTATTGTTGATATTTAGATATGAAGAATACAAAAAACAATCCAAGAAAATAAAGTATCTTTATGCATTTTTCTGTTCTGCATCATTTCTTTCTTCTGCCTTTTCAATTGTTTTTCTTCCTGCATTAATTTACGTCATCATACGTGAACTCAAAAGAAACAAAAAAGATGTAATTACAATATCTAGTTACACAATACCAACAATTCTATTATTACTGCAGGCGTTACTGCTTTACATCAATTATTCTCAGCAATTCAAGTCACCAGAAATTCAGGTTGCAAACATAACACAATCAACAATTCAAATACTTTCCATAAGCATAGCCAAAGTCTTCTATTACAACATTATCCAATACTCTGGAGAATTGGCATACATCATACCCATCATTGTTGTTGCGTTTATTTTGTTAAATTCAATCAAGAATGGATTAAGATTTGAAATTTTTGTTCTATACTGCATCACTGCAACACTGTTTTTATCAATAATAGTTAGAGGCGGTATGGCAGATAGATTCACATCGTTTGCCATTGTATTTTTATTCATACTGATCCTCAGACAATTTGACAAGAAAAAATCGATATTTTTTAGGCTAGCTTTTTTTGCTGTAATGATAATTGTTATTTCAAATATTGTATTAGGATTTGTCATACCATCTTCTGCAGATGAGAACTGGAAATATGTGACAAAATTATATAATTCATCTGGAAAATACCAATGTTATGTGGGCGAGGTGCCTCATGGTTGGGCACTTTTTATCCCTTGTTCAAATCTGGTATCAGATAATGTAACGCAGCCAAATTTTTCACCTACAACACTTGGTCCATCAATAACATTTACACCTCCAGTAGTATCGACTATTACAACAATATCATCGAGTTCTTCAGTTGGAATAACTGGCATGGTAACAACATTTACTGCAACTGTATCACCAATGCCTGACATTGGCGCAGTACAATTCTATGTTGATGATACAGCTGTTGGCTACCCAGATACAATTTTTGGAGGTCAATCTACTTTTAGCACGTCTTCACTACCAGTGGGATTGCATCACCTCTACGCATCATATCTCGGTGCCCCCAACTTTTATGCAAGTAAATCAGAACAGAGTACAATTACCATACTATCAATTCAAGATCTAAAGGGTGCAAACCTTTCTGGAATCAACATGCAAGGAAGTAACATGTCAGGTATCAACATGCAGGAAGCAAATCTATCAGGTGCAAATCTACAAGATGTCAATCTCTCAAATACTAATCTTCATGATGTAAATCTAGCAGGCGCTGTACTATCAAGTGCCAATTTAAGAGAAGCAAATCTATCAGGTGCAAATCTACAAGGCGTTATTCTATTAGGTACCAATCTATCAGGCGCTGACTTGTCAGATGCTAATCTTAAAGATGCCAATATCAGAGGTGCAAACTTTACTGGAGCTATTACCAATGGCTGTAATGGTTGTCCACAATTAAAATAAAAAACAATATACAGCCATACCAATTAGGGGATTTAATGAAAGTCTTCAACGGCAAGACAGCAGCAGACGATTACATGTCAAGTCACACATTGACTTTTTCTACACCAGAGCTTACACTAACTAGATTTGCATTTTGGTTAGGCGACATGGTACCTGATCTAAAAAATCCGGGTCAGCAAATGCCTAGATTGTTGAACTTTATAGAGGAAAAAGATTTTGCACCAACGCCTCTAGTGGATGATGATACATTTGTGCCAACAGGAGCAATGAAAACAATCGGTGGTTTGTATGGCAGTGTCAATACATCAACTGAGACAAGCCTAAAATTTTGTCAAGAGTGCGGTGCAAAATTATCTTTGGTTGCAAAATTTTGTACAGAATGCGGCGCAAACCAAGACTAGCAGAATTTTTCACTAGGATGTTTTATTTCCACATTTGGAACAGAATTTAGCATTAGCTTTCAGAACAGATCCACAAGCACTACAAACAGGACCACTTTGTTGTGGCAAGAGTGCAGGATCTGGTCGTGGAAGTTCACCAGGCGATGAAAACGCTGTAGCAGCAGATATGATTGATGGAGGCTGTCCAGGTCCTGGTAAGGTAGATGCTGCCATTTGTGACCCTTGAGGCCCTATGCCTGGAGGCATTGGACTTGCCATGGTAGAACCAGTTGCACGACCACTTGATATCTTGTCAAGTGATTTTTTCAACTCAAAGATTACCTTTACAGACAAAAACTCTAATGATGAATACGATACAACATAATCTCCAAGTTTCTCAAAGAATTCCTTGTCTGAGAGTTTTCCTTGTTTGTACATTGTATTAGCATCAAGAAATGATTCATAGTATCCTTGAGTGTCATTTAGTAGATTCTGTAGTTTGTCAAATAGAAGGTTTAGAGTATCAATATCTCCAAATGACATGTGGGTTGTTTCCTTGACCTGTATTAATTATTTTAGATCGAAAAAAGAAGAAAGTGAGATTTAGACTTTTGAAAGAGCACTGTCTATCATATTCTTGTAAGAACCCTTTGATGCAGCGCCTACTTGTTGTGCTACAACCTGGCCCTTGTTGAATAATGCTAGTGTTGGTATGCTAAAGACATTGTACTTTGATGCAAGTTCGTTGTTTTCATCAACATTAACCTTAACAAAGTTGATCTTTCCTGCATATTCATTGGCTAACTCCTCTACTACAGGACCTACCATTCTGCATGGACCACACCATTCGGCCCAAAAATCTACAAACACAGGAATTGGAGAAGCCATAACTTCTTTTTCCCAGTTCTTTGAATCTACAGGTTTTGCTTTATCCATGTATTATAAAATCATGAATCCCTAAATATATTGAACGGTTTTCTACCAGCGGCTTCGTAAGCCGTAATAATTTTTATCGCCGCCAGATCTTCTGCGATCATCTCTTCTATCATCACGTCTTCCATAACCGCCTCCTCCCCCTCCAGATCTGCCATATCCACCACCTGATCTTCCATAGCCACCGCCACCAGATCTACCAAAGCCTCTCCTATGACTTACTTCTCTCTTCAGAGGATCTGGAATATTTACTACAATTCCAAGTTCTTTGTTTAGATCTATCATCTTAACCTTAGTTTGGTTCGATATTGCCTTGAAATCACCAATTGAAGAATAAGACACCAGAGTAATTGCTCTGCCTTTTTCTCCTGCTCTTGCAGTTCGTCCAATTCTATGGAAATATACCATATCTTGGTTTGGAACGTCATAATTAATCACCAATGCAACTTTTGGTACATCAATACCTCTTGCTGCAACATCAGTAGCTACCAAAATGTCTGCCTTGCCTTTTTTAAACATGTACATTGCTTTGTCTCTTCTAAACTGAGACATGTCTCCTTGAATTGAAACTACGTTGAATCTTCCTTGTTCTAGTTCATGTGCAACTCTTCTTGTCCTGTCTTTTGTAGAACAGAAAACGATAGCCTGACCTGCACCGTTTTCTTTTATGAATTTGACAAGATAATCTGTTTTTTCTCTATCTTTGATTACAAGAAATGCTTGTTCAATTCCCTCTCCACTTAGATCGTCGGAATCGATGAATATTTTTTGTGGATTTTTCATGTATTTTTCTGCAAGCATCAAGATTGCAGCAGGCATGGTGGCAGAAAATAATGCATTGACGTGATCTTCTGGAACCAAGTCCAAGATGAATTTGATATCCTCAATGAATCCCATGTCAAGCATGGTGTCTGCTTCATCAAGTATAACCCACTTTACTTTGTTTAGCTTTATGGAACCACGTTTGATGTGATCAATAAGACGTCCAGGAGTTGCTACTACAATCTCTACTCCCCTATGGAGTTCTTGGAGTTGTATGTTCATACTCTGTCCACCGTAGATTGTTACACTATGGATTCCAGAATGCCTTGAGAATTTTACAATTTCATCAGATATCTGTACTGCAGACTCTCTTGTTGGAGCAATGATTAATGCCTGTACTCCACCTTTTGGAATAACATTTTGGATTATTGGTAGTGAAAATGCAGTCTGTCTTTCCTGTTCCAGTATGTGCTTGACCTATAACATCTTGACCTGAAAGAAGTACTGGAATAGCTCCTGCCTGGATAGGAAATGGTTCACGAAAACCCATTTCATTAAGTGCAGTGAGTATTGTATCCTTTAGTCCTAATTCTTCAAATTTTGCCAAGTTTATTCATCTTTTTATTGAAACGACAGAGAAAAGTTTGATTACCTATTTCCGTCAATTTTTGTTTAACATACCCCTCTGGCTCTAATAACTCTTTCCAAAATATTGAAAAAATTTCCATTATTTTTGGAAATTGTATAATCT
>CAVQVB010000001.1:0-87619 GCA_963716995.1 uncultured Nitrososphaerota archaeon | reverse complement strand
TTTCCAAATATTCGTGATTCATGCACAATAAGGAAGTTTTCTAGATGGTAGATGCCTGGTCTTTTATCCTAGTATCAATACCTGTGATGCTAGTATTTGGTATGCGTCATGCACTTGATGTTGACCATATCACAGCAATTGATAATCTAGTCAGAATGCATAATGCTACAAAAAAATCTAGATTGGTAGGGGCTGGATTTAGTTCTGGCCACATGATTTCTGTCTTGGCCGAGATGATCTTCATCATTTACGTAGTTGGAAGCCTAACAACTTCAGGCAATCTACAATTTTGGGGTGGTATTGTAGGTGCTATAGCATTGGGTACAATTGGAATAATCAACGTATACGCAATAAAAAAATGGGGAAAAAGTGGTGCTGCAATACTTGCAAGCAAGGTTCTCAACAAAGTTGGAATATTAGGTCCGGTTGGCTCTTCTTTTGTAACTGGTCTAGTCTTTGGTCTAGGTTTTGACACTGCAACACAAATTTCTGCAATAACAATATCTGCAGTGGCATCAGCTACTGCAGGAATTCAAACAGCATTGATTCTCTCAGGGTTCTTTGCACTTGGAATGATTCCAATTGATACACTAGATAGTGTTGTACTTCGTTCTGCATTTTCTAGAATATTTGATACCAAGGGTTTCAGATACATGGCATATGCATTGAGTGGTGTAGCTATCATGGTAACTTCATTTGAATCGTATTCGACAATAACTGGTACCAATGTACTTCCAGAATGGGCAGGACCAGTCTTGGCAGTATCAATAATTGCAATTTCTTTGGGTATTGCTTTGCAACAAGAAAAAAACAGAATTACATCATGATACAAAAACTAGTTCTGAAGAAAATAAACTCTAGTCCATTCTTCTTTCAATTTCGTTTCTGATAAATTTTACAACCTTGATTTTGGTTTTCCATCCAGATTCCTTGAAAGTTTTTGAATCAACCGATATCACATTATTGTAATCAGGATTTTTTTTGTATCTTGTGCCAATGTCATTTGCAATGACAAGATCGCAACTTGCCTGTGTTATTTTCTCTCTTGCCTTGTCTATCAAATCTTTTCTGGATACGTTGGTCTCTGCCTTGAATCCTACAAGAAAAACATCGTTTTGGATCTTTTTTACATCATTTATCATCTTGGGTACTCGCTTTAGTTTTAGAGAAATTCTAAGAAGATCGCTATTGAGTTTAGTCTTGTGTGGTTTTTCTAGAGTATAGTCAGAGGCTGCAGCTGCAAGTATTACAATGTCTAATTTTTGTCTCATCTCTTTTCGTAGTGCATTGCTCATCTCACCACTTGTCTGGATACGTATCACTTTGGCGCCCTTTGGCGGAACCGCTGTTCCAGGACCATAAATCAAGGTGACTTGACACCCAGCTGAGACAAATTCTGATGCAAGCAAGACACCTGTCTTACCTGTGCTCTGATTTGTGATTACTCTCACAGGGTCGATGTGCTCTATTGTAGGTCCTGCAGTGATGAGCACTTTTTTCCCCTTGAGAACAGGAGACAAGCCAAATTTTTGCAGTATCCTGTCCAGTATCTCTTCAGGTTCAGCAGCCTTTGCCTTGCCTTCAATAAATTTTGGAGAAATAAAGTCAACTTTATTTTTTAGAAATTCTATATTTTTCACTACAGCAGGATTTTCATACATTGCCTGGTGCATTGCAAGCGCTATAACAATTGGAATTTTAGAGCCAAGACCAACACTTAGTACTGTAGATATTGGAGTGTCATCAATTCCGTTTGCAAGTTTTCCAAGTGTATTTGCAGTGCATGGATAAACAATTATGACATCAGACTGTTTGTAATCTGCAACTTTGATGTGTTCTAGATCCCCTGTCAGTTTTGTAATCACCTGGTTTCCAGTTGCCCACTTGAAGTAACTTGGTTGTATCAAGTCAGTTGCAGCCTTGCTTGCAACACATATGACATCTGCACCATGTCGCATAAGTAATCTTGCAAGCTCAATTGACTTGTATGCTGCAACACTTCCTGATATGCATAAAATAATTTTCTTTCCTGCAAGCCCAGTACCGTCAGAGCCAACTATATCTAAAGAAGGATGTTTTTCAACCAATTTCTTTTTCCAACTTTTCAAGTTCTGTTTTGTCCATTGAAAAAGAGTGCTCTATACCAGGAAACTTGCCTGATGTTACATCATTTTTGTACGATTCTACAGCTTGCACAATTTCAGAAGACAATTCTAGGTATCTTTTTGCAAACTTGGGTTTTATTTTTTCATATAATCCCAAAACGTCATGGACTACAAGCACCTGTCCATCACAGTCAGGTCCAGAACCAATTCCAATTGTAGGAATACTGATGGTCTGTGAAATAATTTTTGATACTTCTCTTGTTACCATTTCTAGTGCGATACTAAACACGCCTGCCTTCTCTAGTGCCTTGGCAGAGTCAAGTAATTTCACAGCAGCATCCTTTGTCTTTGCCTGGACCTTGTAGCCTTCCTGAAGTGTAGTGGTTTGAGGCTGGAACCCAATGTGTCCCATCACTGGTATGCCAATTTCTACAATTGCATGTATGGTATCTTTGATCTCAACTCCACCTTCCAGTTTTACTGCATCTGCACCTGACTTGATTAATCTCCCAGCATTTTCTATTGCCTGTGACTTGCTTGATTGGTATGACATGAACGGCATGTCTGCAACAACCAAAGCATTCTGTCGTCCTCTTGAAACTGCTTCTGTAAAAAGACACATCTGGTCCATTGTAACAGGTATGGTATTGTCATATCCTAACATCACCATTCCTGCACTGTCTCCTACAAGTAACATGTCTACTCCTGCCTTGTCGCAAAGCTGCGATGTGGTGTAATCATATGCAGTAATTACCGTAACTTTTCTCGAATTTTTCATTGATAAAATATCTCTGACAGACTTAGGCATTTGCCATCTTCCTCAGGTTTTTTCTTATGATTAGAATAGATTTTTTCAAGTTCTTCTTGTTGTCAAATTTTGATTTCTCTTTTAGATCTTTTTTTGATAATTTTTTACAAACGTCAACAAGTATCTTCATTCCGCGAATTACATTATCAACAATGGTAATGTCTGCAGCCTGTGCAGTACGTGACATTGGGTTCAAGTCAAACGTAATCACGTCTTTTCCAAATTTCTTTAGCGCAATTGTCCTGTCTCCATCTTCTAGTGGTACCAGTACAACATCTGCAGAAAATATTCCTCGCTTGTCTACAACTCTTCTTGCACTGTCAAGTTTTGGAATTCTCTTTGCAAATTTAGAGTCAACTCCCAGTACTTCATTTGCACCATTTTTCTTTAGGACTTTAGAAATGGCTCTTTTTCTTTTCTCGCTTGCATAAAACAAGTTTACCTCAATTTTTGCGCCAGTGACTTTTGACAATTCCACAATCTCTTTTGGACAAAGGGCAGCAAAGTTTCCATTTACCGATATTACAGGTAATTTAGCCACAAGAAGAGCCCTTGCAGCAGCCTTGATTGCCTTTTGAGAAGTTTTTGTAGTCTTTTCGCCTATGAGATAGTCAAACATCTCGCCCCTACCATGTGCCAAGAGACCTTCCTCTACAACAAGACCTTCTCTGAATCCATGGACAAGTTTTTCCCGGATGTAAAGAGATGTGGCTCTTGGATGTGTCTTTGGAATCAACACTAGGAGACTCTAGCTCCACTCTTGTCTATTTCTGTCTTGATTATCATTCCGTCATATTTTTTTAAAATTTGCATCACTTCAGATTCTTTTGTTTTTGGTACCAGTGTAAATACAGTTTCTCCAAACATTGCAACACCTGACTTGAATCCATTTTGGGCCAAGTCATCAATCACTTGCTGCATTTGTTCTGTAATTACATGAACATATTTTGCAAACTCTAGTGACATGTCCAAAAATTCCATCTGGTCTCTTGACTTTAATAATTTTGTAACCATTTTTCCTCCAAGACCATTAATCTTTGAGAGTTCAGTCTTGATGAACTGTTTTGTTGATATTGGAGAAAAACAAATCACAATTGCAGAATAATCTGTGTGAATCTTTTGCAGGCTTCCAATTCCTGGTGCACCATGTTTGGTCCTTATCTCAAATCCACCATGATATGATGATAGTACAGTTCCAAGACCTGTCTTGCAGTGGATCTCTGCATTGTGTGCAATCTGTCCTATTCTTGTTCTGGACAGTTTGTAACAAGTGCCTTGTTTAATGCAAAGGCCAAACTTAGTGCAACAGCACCACTTGAACCAAGTCCATATCCCACAGGAATTGTAGTACTGTGTTCAATCTCTAAAAAATAATTTTCTTTTACAATTTTAAAAAATTCCTTGACTACAAATTCTGAAACCTGTGTGTTATCTGACTTGAATCCTGTAACTGTTATCTTAAATCCAGGCTTGTTAGAGCTTGTCACCTTGACCTTTGTTGTAACTCCCTCCTTGATGCAAAATCCTGCACCGATTGACCCCTTGTATTCTGGTTCTTTTGGCCCTACTTCTGCCTTGAAAAATCCAGTAATGTGGCCTGGTGCAAAGGCTACTGCCTGCATGTTTAGTCTAAACTTGTCAGAAAATATAAAAATGATCATTAAATTATATAAATTAGTATAAATTGACTAAATTCATTCGACGCCTACAAAGGATAGGAAGCAGCATCTTGGTCTCACTGCCAATAGAGTGGGTCCAGGCAAACAAACTTGAAAAAAGTGACGAGGTCGAGATTGAGACAGGCTCTAACAGCATTTCTATTACTCCAACTGGCGGAAGCAAGCCACCAAATGAAGTTGTAATATCGTATCCAATATCAAAACAAGAAAACATCAGCGCCTATGTTACTGGTGCATATCTTCTTGGGTTTGATATTATCAAGATAAGCGGAAGGTCAACAATCGCAGTAGATGACAGGGAAAAGATCCGTGGCTTGATGCGAAGACTGGTTGGAATGGAGATAGTTGAAGAGGATGCATCAAATGTAAATGTCCAATTTCTTCTTGATGCAACAACACTAAGCCCTGATAAGATACTAAAAAGAATGAGCTCAATTGTACTTGGAATGTTTCGTGATACAATATCATGTCTTACATCAGATGACCGTTCGGTATTGCAAACAATGACAAGCAGAGATGATGAAATAGACAGACAATATTTCTTGCTTGTACGATTAATTCGAAGCGCAATGGTTGACAAGAAACTTGCAACAGCATTAAACTTGGGAAATATAGACATACTTGATTACAGGGTTGCAGCAAACTTGCTAGAGACTGCAGGTGATATCATTACAGATCTTGCACATTCAATATCTGAATTACCAAAGTCTGACATGAAAAAACTATACGATGCAGCAAAAGAGATAGAAAATGTACACGAAAAAGCAATCACATCATTTATTGAAAACAACCGCAAGTTAGCAATAGAGGCAATTACACTTCATCGAATATACCAAAAAAAGATTGCAACTGTAGGCTCGTCAATTGATCCAAAAAAACAAGGATCAATCCAGCTGCTAAACTTGGTATTCACATTTGAAAAATTATCTAGATGTTGGGCAGATGTTGCTGATCTGGTAAAGCCAGTCTATACCTGATATTTTTTGTTGATAGCATAAGTCAAGACAGCACAGATTGTTTTAGAATCTGTAATTTTTCCAGTTGTTATCATCCTAAGAACTTTTTTGAAATCAATTTTTACAACAGACATTATTTCATCCTGGTCAAGTTGCAGGTCTCCTGCTTTTTTTATTCCAGATGCTACATAGCAATGAATTATTTCAGTATTGTATCCAATGGAAGGATAATATTTTATCAACGGAGTCATCTTTTTTGCCGTATATCCAGTCTCTTCTCGTAGTTCTCTGTGGGCACATTTGAGAGGCTTTTCTCCTTTTTCAAGCGTGCCTGCAGGGATTTCAAGCACATATCCATGCGGAAATCTATGTTGTCTTACAAGCAATATCTTGCCATCCTCTATTGCAAGTATTGCAGCAGCACCTGGGTGCTCTATTACTTCACGTGTAACCTTTCTCTTGTTTATAGATAAAGTGTAAAGACTAAGTGAGAGAACTCTGCCCTTGAAGACATTTTTTCTCATTTGAAAAAATTATACCCCAATTATGTTATGAATGTATCTCAGACATTAAATGCAATTTCTTTGATTTCTTGGCCATCATGATTGCATTTTGAACCCACTTGTTCTGGAATGTAATTTTTTTTGGAATAAACAAATCAACTGAGATTATCTCTTCTATATGAGGTACCTTGGCAGAAAGATCATCCATCTTGTAGATGTTGTCAGTATACATGAAAAGAACAATCTGGTTCATGTGCACAAATGGCTTTTGTAAAAACGAGTCCAGAAAATGTCTTGTCAAGTTTTGCCAGAGTCTTTTTGATATCTCCCTTTACACCAACCAAAATAGCAAATGGAATAAACTCTCCCATCTTTTTTGGATTGTAAATAGAAGTAAACTGGATGGCTTCATCATTTTGTAATTTTTCAAGTGAGCGAGTTACAGTCTTTGTAGAAAAACCAGATTTTTCTGCAATCTCTTCTATCTTCAAACGTGGATCTTGTAATAAAATATCAATGATTCCAATGTCTGTCTTTGTAAGGTCTGATCGTATCTCAGGATTTTTTGCCTCAAAGATACTAAGCACTCTAATGTCTCGCAACAAGTTTTTTGCAAGCTCCATTTTTTCTGTAGGATTTTCCTTTACCACAATACTGCATACAGTAATTCCTCCAACACATGGCACAACAAAAAACAGTTCTCCCACAAGTCTTATTTTTTGTATGATATCATCAATCTCTTTTCCAGTAACTACAAAATACAAAACACTAAACCCTAATACAGGCGGTTCAATTTTTAGAGCAAATTTTTCAATTATGTTATTTTCAATCATTTTCTGAATTCTTGATTTTACTGCAACACCTGAAATGCCAATCTCACTTCCTATCTGCCTGTCAGGCTTTCTACAATTATTGAGCAAGTGTGAGAGAATCTGTATATCTAATTTGTCCATTTGTTATACTATTACCCCATTAATCATATCAAATCGAACATGTATTATATATTATTGTCTAATATGACAAGTATATACCTGTAAAACATTAAATATCAGACTAATTCTTGATCGACTGTGGATTATAGAGCACAAATCGGTATCAGATTTATCACAAGACGCAGGGGCAGTCTCATTGCAGCAAGTCTTGCAGTCGCAATTGCAATACTTGTGGTCCAGGTAAATTCCGTCATATTCCAAGGATTGTATGATGCAATTGTCCGTGATCAAATCAATTACAGATTTGGTCATGTATACATTACAAGACAAGAAGATTTTATCACAAAATCTGATTTTGTATTAATCAACTGGCTTGAAAGAATTCCATATGTCCAAGCTGCGGCTCCAAGAATTGATTCTGAAGCATCAATTAATGCAACAATCAATGGACAGTTAATTCATGATTATTCAGTTCCTGTAATTGGAGTTGATCCAGTTTTGGATAAAGAGGCATCTACAATGTATCAAACTGTAGGTGCTGGTGGACAGTATGTCACATATAGAAATTCAGTTGTACTTGGAGCAATTGTAGATAGAGATCTTGGTTTTCCCCAAGTAGGTGATACAGTCAAATTAAAATTCAAAGACCAATTCGGTAATGACGTTTTACAAAGATTAACCATAGTTGGAATAACTGCAACTGCAGGCTCGGTTGGTCTTGATAATAGTGTTATAATGAATATCGATACATTGCGTGAAATTTTAGATAGACCACACCAAACACAATCAATTCTTGTTAGACTAAACGATCCAACAAAAGATAATGATGTCAAGGCTCTATTTCTTGCTGCATTTCCATCAAATGCTGATAAATTCAAGGCACAAACAATTGAAGAATCAGCAGAGCAAACACTGAGTGGATTCAGATCAGGCATTGCACTGATTAATCTAGTTGGTTATTTTGGCATGATGTCATCTGCATTTGCAGTTGTTACCATACAAATGATGCAAGTATCAAGCAAGACAAGAGACATTGGTGTAATGAGGGCAATTGGTGCAAAAAGAAAAGATGTACTGCTAGTTTTCATATTTCAAGGAATGGTAATTGGTCTAATAGGTGCAGGACTAGGAACCGTAATGGGTGTAGCCTATACAGCATATGCAAAGGAGACCCATATGACATTTCAAGGAAGCTTGCCACTTGAGGTAAAGTACAACTGGACAAGCATAATCCAGACTGATATCATGGCATTTGTGCTTGCAGTAATTGCATCAATCTATCCAGCATACAAGGCTACCAAGCTAGAACCTGTGGAGGCAATGAGAGTTGGCTGATTACGTACTAGAAGTAAAAAACATCGATAAAGTGTACGGTCAGGGAGAGACCGAAGTTTATGCGCTCAAAAATCTATCATTTAGCGTCAAGCGAGGAGAGTTTATGTTAATTGTAGGAAGCTCAGGCTCTGGCAAGTCTACACTACTTAACATGATTGGATTGCTTGACAGGCCAACAAGGGGCAAGGTGATAATTGATGGAACCGATACATCAGAGCTAAGTGACAATCAACTCTCAACATTTAGAAATTCCAAGCTTGGTTTCATATTCCAGTTCTCAAATCTTTTATCAGATCTTACTGTTCTTGAAAATGTTACACTGCCAAGAAAGATCCAGGGAACCGTACACAATTCTACAGATGAAGCAAGGACACTGCTTAAAACAGTAGGACTAGAAACACAGATTCACAAGTTTGCAAACCAAATTTCTGGTGGACAGGCCCAGAGAGTTGCAATCACAAGAGCACTGATAAACAAACCAGCTGTGGTACTTGCAGACGAGCCTACAGGAAACTTGGACTCGGTATCTGCTGAAACTACGGTACAGTTGTTAAAATCACTTAATCGAAAACTGTACCAGACATTTATCATTGTAACACATGACCGACACCAATTTGGCGAAGTGGATAAAGTAGTAACAATAAAAGATGGCAGAATTCTAAAAGAAGAGATGGAGGCAAATCTAACTTGATTTACAAGAGTATCATGTTGCTAACAATCTTGCTTGCAGGACAGATCATAATTCCAAGCTATGCTCAAGCACCTGAACAGCTGACACCAGCTGAATCACCATTTGAACATGGATTTAATGACATTAAACTTCTTGACGCATATTTTGGACCTGCCGGACAAAAAATTGAGGTAGAGCCAGGAGACAAGAATGTTCCACTTACTATCGTACTATCAGATGTTGGTACAGAAGATATCTCAGGAATTAGCGGATTACTTAGCTTGCCAACAGGATTCACAGGAGCTCTTGCAGACAATGGATTAATCGAGGCTGACAATACCCAGACTGCCACTGCAGGCCAGTCATTTACGCTTACATTCTTTGTAAACGTGGATAATACAATAAACGTTCACGATTATTCAGGAACAGTCAAGGTCACATATTCAAGGGTGAGAGAAAATGGCGATCGTACAGTATTTTTAGATTTTAATTTCAAGGTCACAGGAAAGAGTGTAGTAAACCTCAAGGCAGCAGACCCATTTCTTGACCCGGCATCAAACAACAACATGACAATCCAGATCTCAGATGCAGGCACTGCACCACTAAATGACGTTGATGTTGTCATACAAAGAGATCAGACTACAGATACAACAACTGATACAAGCAACCTGCAGGGAATAGTGCTTGACCAGAATCACTGGAAAGTAGGAACAGTACAGGCAGGATCATCTAATACATTTTCAATCCAGGCCTTTATTCCACAAAGTGTTGCAGGGCAGACCATACATGCGCCATTTACAGTATCATACTTTGATGGACAAGGAAACCAAGTTAGCACAACAAGGACAGTTGACTTTATTGTGGGACCAACAAGTTCTGTATCGATAATAAGATTATCATCTCCACAGTATCTATTGACTGGAGTGATGCAAAACCTAACACTAGGAATTGAAAACTTGTCACCGTCCAAGATATCTGATATTTCAATTTCAATCACACCAAACTCTGACAGTCTAAAGATATTGCAAGACAACAAATGGTCCATACCAGAAATAAATCCACTTGAAAAGACTGACTTGGTCATTCCAGTGTATGCAGACCAGAGCATTGAGGGCCAGGCAGTAAACTATGAAGTTGATACTCAATATACAAGAGATGGAGCCACAGTAATTGAAAAACAAAACTTTGCAACTTACATCAGGGGAGTAATTGACATTTCACTTCATGATGTAGGTGTAACAGATATTGCAGGAAAGAAGATGATAATTGGTAATGTACTCAACCAAGGAAATGTAAAGGCTGTCTTTGGTCAGGTGACTATATCATCTGTAGATAATAATATCATAAAATCATCCAACCAATACATTGGCGATATTGATATTGATGCACCAGTGCCGTTCAATATTCCAATAAATTCTGATACCGTACCAACAGGTGATCAAAAAATCCAAGTTATACTTACCTGGAAGGACACATTACTACAACCGCACACAATAACAGAAGTTGATACTGTATCATTTGGAACTCCGCAAGTCCAATCAAGTAACAACATTGGCATTAATCAGCTACAGATAATCATACTTGTAGCAATTGCAGCAGGAATAGGTGGCATAGTGTTCAAGGTACGAAAGAAAAAGATTGTACTTGAAAAGAAAATTGAAGAATCAAGCTAAGGGTATATTTACTCGAAAGGCATTTTTTTAGACATGATATGGGATGAAATCGAGATCCCAAAAGAAGTTCGCCATTTTATGCTTGAAGGGGCAGAAGAGACAGTACTGGGTCAAAAAAATGGTGCAAAAAAACAGTATCGTTATGGTAATCTACACATCAGGGAATATGATGACAAGTATCTAGTCCATATGGATAAAGTAGATCCAAGACAAGATCCACTTGGCCATCTTGTACAAGATGCTCCAGAAATTCTTGTTGGCATTACAAGCGGCTTGGTTGCAGCAAATAAAGTTTCATCAAGTGTTTACAAATTACAAAAGGACATGCCATTTGCAAAGAGCACATCTATCTTTGCAGGGCTTGTGGCATCAGTAGTTGCAGGCTATGCAGGATATGCCATTACAAAAAAACTAAAAGAGTTCTAAGGGAGGGAAAGACAAATTACACGAACAAGAACAATTCAAACCTTCATCAAGCTAATACCGCTTGTACTTGCATTACGAAAGGACAGAAGAGAATGGGTAAAAAAACAAGGAAAAAATGTTGATCTCAAAAGGTATCAAAAAAATGCACGCAAGGCGCTCAAGACATTTCTGTCTCTTGGTCCAGTGTATATCAAGTTGGGTCAGTGGCTCTCGTCAAGGGCAGACATTTTGCCACAACCATATCTTGAGGAGCTAGCAAAACTCCAAGACGAGGTACCTGCAGAATCATTTGACAAGGTAAAACCAATCATAGAAAAAGATCTTGGACCAATGGACAAGAATTTTGATTTTGTTGACACTAGCGCAGTATCTGGCGCATCACTTGGGCAGGTCTACAAGGCAAGACTTCGGGGACAAGATGTAATCATCAAAGTCAAGAGGCCTGGAATTGAAAAAGTTGTTGAAGAAGACATACACGTACTCAAAAAAATAATTCCATTTGCAATGAAGTTTGTTGACCCAAATCTACGATATTCTGCAGAGGCAATGCTCTCACAGTTCATTGAAACAATCAATGAAGAGATGGACTATCGAATAGAATCCCAGAACCTAAAGACAATCAAAAAGAACATGCAGAACTATCCAAAACTGATAATTCCTACCATAATAGATGACCGTTCCAGCAAAAACATACTCACTATGGAATATCTACCTGGAATAAAAATAACAAATGTCAAGGCACTTGATGAGGCAGGAATTGACAGGGAACAACTTGTGGTGCGTGCACATCGAGTCTTTTTTACAATGTTACTACGACACGATATATTCCATGCAGACCCACATCCTGGAAACATCTCAGTGACAAATGATGGTTCTCTGATATTGTATGATTTTGGGATGGTTGGAAGACTGGACACCAAAACAAGATTGAAACTAATCAGACTCTATCTTTCTCTCATCGAGCGAGACCCAACAAGGACAGTATCTGCAATGGATGATCTTGGGATGCTCATGCCAGGATATGACAGAACAATAATAGAAAAAGGTCTTGCACTCTCGATTCAGGCATTTCATGGAACCAAAGTGGATAGGATGGAAGTCAAGGCACTCATGGAGCTTGCAAACAAGACAATGAGCAAATTTCCATTCAAGCTACCAAAACATCTTGCGCTTTACATGAGAATGACATCAATACTTGAAGGAATCTATCTCACACACAAGGTAAATTTCAGATTCATCAATGTACTACAAAATATTATGGAAGAAGAAAATATCATACGAGATGCATATGTGGAAGAGCTCAAGATATCTTTTGGAAGATTTGTAAAATCAATCGATGCTGCAATTGCAGTGGTTCCAGAGATACGACAATTCATAGAACAAAATAAAAACATGCAGACAAACAAACCAAAATCACGAACTGTTCTGCTTTCAGGCACCATACTTGCAGCTGCAGTCTTTGTCGGGTCTACAATATTGTATTCAACAAATAATGCAATTGGAGAAATTGGAATGATAGGCTCTGCTGTTATAATGGCTCTTTCTATTGCACTAAAAGAACACTAGTTATTCTATTGCAATATTTTTTCCAGTCTTTGTAGGTATTGTAAGGGTTAGTACACCATCACGATATTTTGCAGATGCTGCTGGATTTTCGTCATCTTTTACCTCGATTGGCAATCTTATCTTCTTGTCAATTGAGCGTGGTCTCTGTCTCCAGATTACTGTGCCCTCTACTTCGTCTTCTCTTGTTGCTAGAATTGAGAGAATGTTACCATTGAGTCTTAGTTTGATCTCTTTTTTATCAAATCCTGGCATGTCTATTGCTACCACCAGACTGTCATTTTGTAGTATCATATCTACTGGAGGAAGAATAAACTCGTAGAACTCGCGTGACTTGTTGCCTATCTCTTTCATGACTTCTTTTACCATGTAATGACCAATGCCCATGTAGTATCATTTAGCACTTTTTTGATTATTAAACCTTAGTCAGATTTGCTCTGGAATACTATGTACGTTTTATCAGAGCCCTACAAAATTCACAATTTATCTACCGCCCTATTTAATAGGACTCTGATGATTATTGTCATAGAGGGCTTTGACCAGGCAGGAAAAAAAACCCAGTCAAAATTATTGTCTGATTTCTTAAAGACTCGAAACAAAAAATCTATGATATTTAGTTTCCCTGATTATACTACTCCTATTGGAAAAGAGATCAAGAACTTTCTTGGTGGCAAGCGCAAATTTCCACCACAAGTAATACACTGTCTTCTTGCAGCAAACAGGTGGGAACGATCAAAGGACATCAAAGATGCACTTGAAAAAAATTATGTTGTTATCATGAATCGATATTACCAATCTAATTTGGTATATGGAACAGTGAACGGACTTGACTTGAAGTGGCTTGAAAACCTTGACCGGGGTCTTCCAAAGGAGAATATTGTAATACTACTTGATGTCAAGGTGTCAGATTCATTTTCTAGAAAAACACAGAAACGTGACAGATTTGAAAAAGATAAAACATTTGCGCTCAAGATTGCAAACACATACAGAAAACTTGCAAAAAGATATCATTGGAACATAGTAAACGCATCGCAAGAAAAAGCAATAGTTCATCAACAAATAAGGGATATAGTATCAAAACATATCAGATGAAAAAGATATGACAAAAAAATATCTCCAGATAGTAGATCCGATTCATGATTTTATCACTGTATATCCTCACGAGTTGAAATTGATAGACTCTCCAGTATTTCAAAGGCTTCGAAGGATACGACAACTTGCTGGTGCACATCTTGTTTATCCTGGTGCACAACATTCAAGGTTTGAGCATTCGCTTGGAACAATGCACATCGCAGGCCAGGCAGCAACTGTGCTCAAAGACAAGGGATATCTTGACGCAAACGATTCTGAAAATATACGAATGGCAGCATTGCTGCATGATGTTGGTCACGGACCATTCTCACATCTGTTCGAAGAGGTTTTACAAAAAAAGAAAAAAAACTCTCATGAAGACATTGGACAGAGAATCATACTGGAATCAGAAATTGGCGATATAATAAAAAAATCAGGATTTGACAAGACATTTCTTGCCAAGCTGGCATTTGGAAATTCCAAATATCAATTCATGAACGAAATAATCTCTGGAGGACTGAGTGCAGACATGATGGATTATCTTTTACGTGACGGTTATTTCACAGGTGCAGAGCATGCCAAAGTAGATTTTATGAGAATAATCCACTCACTTGATGTTCACGACAAGAAACTTTCACTTGACAAGTCTGCTCTCCACTCTTTTGAATCCATGATGATATCTAGGTACCAGATGTTCAAGGCAGTGTATTTTCACAAGACTGTACGCTCTGCAGAAGTTATGCTCATACAATCAATGGTGCTTGCAGACAGCGAACTTGGGCTTACTACTGATGATATAGAAAACTATGTACAAATGACAGATGAGTTTGTCATATCCAAGCTTGTCTCACTTGAGCCAAAAAATACAGATCTGAGAAGGGCAAGGCAACTTGCAGTAGAATATCAAGAGAGAAAGCTGCTCAAGTGTGTTTATGAAAAGATCTTTACTCGTCCAAGGATGGGAAAAGTAAACGTAGTAGATCTACAAAACGAAATTGCAAAAAGATCCAAGGTAGACGAATCTGAGGTCTTTATTGACATATCAAAGACACCATCAATTCCACTTGCTCCATCAAAAAAAGAATCCCAGTCTATAATTCTTACAACAAAAAAGGGAAAGGGACCAAAGGAATCCTACGAGTTACCTATATCTGAAATTCCACTGGTTTCTGCAATTTCAGGCTTTATGGATATATTGCGAGTCTACACACGACAGCAATTTAGAAAAAAGGTTGAAATGGCAGCAAACGTCACTCTTGGTGAAAACAGTCAATGAAAAAAAGAATTGTGGTAAAATTGTCCGGAAGCTTGTTTGGTCTTGAAGACATGAAGACACTAAAACAATATGCCGAGTTTTTTGTGAAGATAAGTAAAATCTGCCAACCAATAATAATTGCAGGCGGGGGAAAGATTGCGCGACATTACATATCTCATGCAAGATCGTCTGGTGCAGATGAATCAACACTTGACGAGCTAGGAATTGAAGTATCAAGGCTTAATGCAAAACTTTTGATCTATGCGTTACAAGAAAAAGCATATCCCCATCCACCAGTCAACCTAAAAGAGGTTGCAAATGCTGCTGATACTGGACTGATTGTGGTAACAGGAGGACTTCATCCAGGGCAGAGTACAAATGCTACTGCTGCACTCATTGCAGAAAAGGTGAGAGCTAACACATTTTTCAATGCTACAGATGTTGATGGAGTATACGATTCTGATCCAAACAAAAACAAGAATGCAAGCAAATTCAAAAAGATACCAATAAAGAAACTGCGTTCAATGCTTGTACATCAAGACTCTGTAGCAGGGGGTTATGACCTGATGG
Source organism: uncultured Nitrososphaerota archaeon (assembly GCA_963716995.1). GTDB lineage: Archaea > Thermoproteota > Nitrososphaeria > Nitrososphaerales > Nitrosopumilaceae > Nitrosotalea. The sequence continues at coordinate 72,073 of CAVQVB010000001.1, read as the reverse complement.
ATATTGTTGCATTAAAAGTGATAGAACGTTCCAAACTAAAGACAAGGATACTAAAAGCAGACACAAAGATACTAGAAAAAGCAATCAAAGGAAGTCCAGAGGGCACTGAAATTACACTAGTCTGACTTGTCCTGTATATTCTGGAATGTTGGCGCTAGTGGCTTTGTTCAAAATTTCTCTTGCGTCATTTTCTGAAAGAACCTTGGACTGGGATTTTGCATATCCTTCTTCATCAACTATTACAACAAGCCAGCCTTCGCCGGATTTTTCAACAACTGCTACAAACTCTTCCTCTCCAACTGGTACAAATGCACCTTGAGATTTTTTTACAGTAAGTGTGAGCATGGCAAAGCCTGCATGTGAGAATAATGTCATCTGAGACTTTCTTGATCTCTCTTGGCCTATTCTGATTGCTTGATGATATTGCATAAATTATATCTCCAAACTTTTACTATAAGCGTTTTCAACTCAACATTTAAGAATTGAACAAATAGTAAAGACATCCTTGGAAAAGAAAATTTTTGTCTTTGCTGCAATAATAGTTATTGTTGCAATACTTGGCGTAGTTGCAATTCTACCAAGCTCGGGAATTCTCAAAAACATGTTCTCTCCAAATGCAAATACACCATCTGCATTGACATCTGTAATGACTGAGGTAAAACCCATTGATATCCAATACAATGGATCATCAATAACATCAATTGGAAATACAAATGCAGTGTTGGATACAAAATTCAATCTAACAAATCCAAATGACAATACTCTGATAGTTGAGATGGTAAGCTATGATATTTATGCAAATGGCATCGTCATTGGTCATGGTCAATACGGAGAACGATATGAAGGAACTTGGGAGAGCTCATCTTATCTGCCGTTAACACAGCACAATTCTGAAATTATCTCTGTTGATACACAATTGGTCAATGATGGAAATAATCCGCAGGTCTGGTCTGCATTACAAAATAATGCTGTAAAGTTTAGATTTAATGGAACTGCATATTATTCTACACACTCTGCTTTCTCAGGTCAGGACTATACAAAAGATTTTGATTTCTCGCAATAACTTTTAGGGTTTTGTAGGATTGTATCTTGATCGAATAAATTTTACAAGATAAACAAAACCCAATATTATCCACGTAAGTATCATTGCACCCCATGCAAGAACCACGATCTTTGGTATGCTGAGATTTAACTGGTATACGTAATTGAGATATTCTGATGGAATTATTTTATCCAATTGGTATATTGGCAAAACGTATGGATTGAGATCCTTTATGTCAATTATAGATTTTCTAGCAAGCATTGTGATTACAGCATGCCATCCAAAGAAAAGTGTCACAAAGAAAAAGCTGGTCTTTCTGCCCACTGGTTTTTTATATCCACGCTTTTCAAATTTTTCTAGTCTCTTGTTGACTCTGGCAAGTTCTGTCTTTAATTCTTCAACAGATTGCTCTCCTGTTTTTTTCTTTGAGGATCCAATGTATGTTGCTATAAGCGAATCAAGATATTTTTTATCAGAGTTGTAAATTGTCTTGCCATCTTGCAGGGCGCTTAGAATATAGCTTAGTCTTCCAGTATCTCCTTTTTTAGCATCTATCAAATGTATTACATAGTCAATTAGTTCATTTACCATGTATCATCATGTTCCAATATGACATGACTTGCCAGAAGTGGCTTTAGATGACATTATCAATATTATCAAGCTCTTTTGGAAAGGGATTTTAATTATTACTGAGAGAATCTCAGCCTATTTTCTTAAAAAAACTCATGATTGGCTCTCTGTCAGAATTTGAAAGCAATGAAAATCCTTCCAATAGTTCCCTTTGAACGTGTATTGCATCATTGGCTGCCTTTTTGATGTAATCTGAATTAAACGGGACAAGTCTGTCAATTATCCCTTCACTGTATGATTCAATATATTTTCTCAATAACAACAAAACAAAATTTGGTGCAACATCAAGCAATGTTATGATTGCCTTTTTCAGATCTTTTTCTTTTGTATTGGTCTCTTTTTCAAAAAAGTCATTCATGATTCGTATTCTTTCTTTTCCAGTCTCAGATACAGAGGCTGCAACAAGTAAACCACTATCAGTCAATTGATAATATGGAACTCCTTGTTCTTGGAGTGCTTTTGGACCACGTTTTATTGGCAATCTTCCAGCTTCTTTTACCAATTCTAACGGAAGAAGGATCTCATCTAGATCTCTGAAAATTCCAGAGTAGATGTTCTGCCAAGTAGTACCATTTTGTTCTGCAAGCTTGTGTGCAATAGCAGTACGAGTCTTTCTTGTAGGCAAAGTCTCAGATGCAAGATGAATAATGATTCCTCGCTGGCGCATTGCTTCACCTGTAAACTCTTTATCTTTTGTCTTGAATGTTTGAAAAACTGACAGTTTTGGGATCTGTTTTTTTATTCTAGTCATCTTTATTCACAAAATGATTCTTGTATGGTGAAATAATTCTCTTTTATAGTTTGATAATCTAAAATATCCATTTTGTGATATTATCATATTTTCCTACGATATAAGAATTTGTGACTCGCGATTGTAACAATTATTTTTACTCAAATACAATGCGAGGTAGTCTGCAAACTATTTGGTGTATCTTCTGTATTACATGTGATTGAATTTCTATAAAATGGATTTACATTACCCTCAGCCTACAGTAATCGTAGTATGCTAATTTCATCTGTTGAACTAATGGAACAGATTGACAAACCAAATCTTGTTCTTGTTGATTGTCGATCATACAAAGATTATCTGGAAGGACATATTCCAAGTGCAATAAATCTAGATTTTTTCTACTATCATTGGTCTGATACATCAAAAGATGGAATAAAGGCATTTGAAAAACAAATGGAAAATCTTTTGTCTTTTTTGGGTATTACAAAAGACAAGACAGTTGTTTTTTATGATGATATATCCGGAATGAGTGCAGCAAGGGGTGTATGGCTATTGATGTATTTTTCACATAAGAACACATTCATGTTAGATGGCGGATTCAAAAAATGGAAGAGTTTGAATCTTGTTACTGAAACCACTACAAATGGATCCAAACCTGAAAATTTTTCAGGTAAAATAAACAAGGAAATAATTGCAGATTATGAATACATCAACAAAAAGATTGGCAAAACAAAACTTCTTGATGCAAGAAGCAAGGATGAGTACAATGGAAATACAATACGTGCAGCAAGAAGGGGACACATTCCAACTGCGATTAACATAGACTGGATACTAAATGTCAATGAAGATGGCACAATGAAATCTCTTGAAGATCTTACAAAGATGTATGATTTTCCAAGAGAAGATGAAATTGTAGTATATTGTCAGGGAGGGTATCGTGCAGCAAACTCTTTTCTTGCACTAAAAATACTTGGCTTCAAAAATGTCAAGGTCTATCTTGGCTCGTGGGGAGAATGGGGCAATAAATTAGATCTTCCAGTTGAGCTAAACCAAAACTGAATCTTAGATGTAACAAAATAATGTACGATGATCGCATGTTAGTCGATTCTAAAAAATTTGAAAATACATTTGTAAAAATTAAGTTAATATAACCTCCTCAAATGAGTCTTCGGTGATGGTGCTGAACCAACGTTCAAAATTATCGCTTTTAGTTATAGCTGCAGGATTGACAATTGCACTATCAACATTTGTGTCAACAACTCCAGCATTTGCTGCCGACAGTTCTACTACTAGTAGCGGATTAACCAAACCACTCTTGGCAATTGCAGCAGCAATTGCAATTGCAGGTGGTCTTATTGGTACTGGTAATGCACAACAAGGTATTGGTGCTGCCGGTATGGGTATTATTGCCGAAAAGCCAGAGAAGTTTGGTCAAGTACTATTCTTCTTTGTGATTCCAGAAACTCTATGGATCATCGGATTCGTATTGGGAATCATATTGTTACTGGGCATACTATAGTGGTTTTCAGTAATGAGCATTGAAACGTTCATTCGAGAGATAGAGACTAGAAAACGAAAAGAGATTGATGACCTTGAAAAAGATCTTCAAGAAAACAAGTCTAGACTCCAAACCGAAATGAATCATACCTTAAAAGAGATTCAAGAACGTTTTTCAACTGAAGCTAAAGTCAAATCTGAAAGGGAACAGGCAAGAATAATTGAAGCCTCAAAACTTCAGGCAAAGAAGATTATGTTTGATGCCATTAATACTAACATGCAATCTGCTTTTGCCGTAATTCAAAAGGAAATAGAAAATTACACAACTAGTCCACAGTACAAGAAATCTCTTGAAACTATGGTGAGCAATTCAAAAAAGAAACTTGGTCAAAATATTATAGTTCATTGCCGAGAAGAAGACAAATCAATTCTCAAGGAACTTGGAGTAACCACAAGCAAGTCAATTAAGACCCTTGGTGGAATCATTGCAGAAAACAAAGAAGGAACAAGAGAATTGGACCTTACCTTTGAAGAATTACTTAGAACCAATGAAGACCAAGTCAAGAGCTTCCTCTCGGAGAAAATGTAATGCCAACATCTCAATACGCATCATCATTTGGCAGGCTGCAAGCAATCTCACTTAATCTTTTATCAAAAGAAGGAATACAAAATCTGATGAAGGCAAAAGATGAGGCCGAGATGGTAAAGACATTAGGATCTACTTGGTATAAACCAGAAATTGAAAAGGCTGCATCGATTTTTAAGGAATCTGAGTTGTTGGAAGTTGCACTCAACAGACATCTTGTATATATCAATAAAACTGCACTGGAAGCAACTCCATTTAATGGAAAATCTGCAATTAGAGCATATCTCTCAAAATGGGATATTTACAATATTGAACTAATTCTTTCTGCAAAGAGTATGGGAAGACCAATTTCAGAGACAGAGTCATTTCTTGTTTCAAGCAGAAATGTTCCTGCAGGAATCTCTGCTGGAAACATTACACATGATGAAATGAAGATAATTCTATCACAGACAGGAGTTGATGGTGTTGTAAATCAACTCGTAAAATACAACTATGGAACAGTCCTAATGCATCACCTTGAAACATATCAAAAGACTGGCAATCTTGGCCCAATGATGTCTGCACTTCAAAATTTCTATTATCAGAATTTACTAGAGTCACTCAAGTTCTTCCAAGGTGATGAAGGATTGATTCGAGATTTCATAAGGGCAGAGATAGATAAGAAAAATGTACTCAGTCTTCTCAAGGCCAAAGAATCTAATCTTGATAAGGAGATAGTGAGCAAGCACTTGATCGTAGGTGGAAAGATGACCACTAACGAATTGTTGGATGTTTATAATGCAAAAGATGTTACAGAAATTGTTGGCAGGATAGAAAATAGATTCATGTTGGTAAATGCATTGGCCCAGTACAAAAAATCAAACAGTCTAATTGACTTTGAGGTTGCTTTGGATAAATTCATAAATTCCGAATATGTCAAAAAATTGAAAAATATTGCACTTTCAATTGGTACTATATTCTACTTTATCATTAACACCGAACATGAGCGTGAAAACATCAAAAGAATCGCTTATGGTAAACGCTATAACCTCTCTACAGATTACATCAACTCGTTATTGTTAATAGAATAAACATGTCACAACAAAAATCAGATACCACTGGGCGCATAGCAGTAGTAGGCGAGCGTGAGCTTGCCATAGGATATAATCTTCTAGGGATAGAGGACACTTTCATTACAAGTGGAGAAGAGGCAAGCAAGACCATCCAGAATCTATTTTCGTCAGGAAACTATAGTCTAATCATTATAAGCGATGCAGTAAGATCTAGCCTTCCTGCGATCTTTAAAAAGAAGATCGAGGCCTCAATTGAACCCCTAGTAATATTTATGCCTGCTTTAGAAGGTAACATTCAAGAAGAATCTATATCTGTTCTAGCAAAGAGAGTGTTAGGAATAAGTATCCCCTCTAGTTGATGATGATAAATGGCTGATGGAATAATTTCAAGAATTTCGGGTCCAGTAGTGATCGCAAGTGGCCTAGAAGGAGCACAAATGTTTGATGTAGTCCGTATTGGTGATATGGGACTAGTAGGAGAAATAATTCGTATTGAAGGAACCAAGGCAACAGTTCAAGTTTATGAAGATACAACAGGTCTTCGTCCAGGAGAAAAAGTAATCAATACAAAGAGACCTCTCTCAATGCAGCTTGGACCAGGTTTACTAACATCAATTTATGATGGTATTCAAAGACCGCTAGATGTTCTAAGAGAACAAAGTGGTGATTTTATCAGTAGAGGAAAGGTCATCCCTGCACTTGACCAAACCAAAAAATGGGAATTTGTTCCAATAAAGAAGAAAGGAGATCATGTCTCCCCTGGAGAAATAATTGGTGAGGTTCAGGAAACTCCACTTATCATGCACAAGATAATGATTCCTTATAATGTCAAAGGTACACTAACTGATATCTCTGAAGGCAAATACACTGTTAATGATATTGTAGCTTCTGTCCAAAATGGAACAAAAACAGACATTGGTCTGTCAAGCTGGTGGACTGTAAGAACTCCAAGGCCAGTTCTTCGCAAGCTAGCACCTGAAGAACCATTGCTTACAGGACAACGAGTACTTGACACATTCTTCCCAGTTGCAAAAGGTGGTACAGCAGCAATTCCTGGTCCATTTGGAAGTGGAAAGACTGTAACTCAGCAGCAACTTGCAAAATGGGCAGACAGCAATGTGATTGTCTATGTAGGTTGTGGAGAAAGAGGAAACGAAATGACTGAGGTTCTTACAACATTTCCAAAACTCGAAGATCCAAAATCAAAGAGACCATTGATGGAACGTACAATTCTTGTTGCTAATACATCTAACATGCCAGTAGCTGCACGTGAAGCAAGTATCTACACAGGTATCACAATGGGTGAATACTATCGTGATATGGGATATGGTGTTGCATTGATGGCAGACAGTACATCAAGATGGGCAGAAGCGCTCAGAGAAATTTCAGGTAGACTTGAAGAAATGCCTGGTGAAGAGGGATATCCAGCTTATCTTGGTAGAAGATTGGCAGAATTCTATGAAAGGGGTGGAAAGGCGGTTGTCATTTCACCTGAAGAACGTGTTGGCTCTCTTACACTTGTCGGAGCAGTATCACCACCAGGTGGTGACTTTTCAGAACCTGTATCCCAGAACACACTTAGAGTAACCAGAGTCTTTTGGGCACTTGATGCAAGCTTGGCATCAAGAAGACACTTTCCGTCAATTAATTGGCTTACTAGTTATTCACTATATGCAGACGGCATGGGAGATTGGTACAAGAATAATGTATCCGCAACATGGATTCCACACAGAAAAGAGGCACTTGAAATTCTTCAAAAAGAATCTGAATTGCAAGAAATTGTCCAACTTGTGGGCTATGATGCACTTCCAGAACCAGAAAAGGGTGTACTGGATACTGCAAGATCAATCAGAGAAGACTATCTACAACAGAGTGCATATGATGATGTGGATACATACACATCAATTCGAAAACAATTCTTAATGCTATCAACAATTCTAGAATTTGGCAAGATGGAAGCAGATGCAATCAAGAAGGGAGTTACATCTGTAAAGGTGGGACAATTAGAATCAAGAAAGATGATATCAAAAATTAAATGGACAAAGGAAGATCAAGTAGAACAACTAGTAAAGGATACAAAGAGCAAAATGCAACAAGAGTTCTCAGCTCTATCAATGGAGGCATCACGATAATGTCCGGAATAGCATTCAAGACACTTTCAAAGATTGCAGGTCCTCTAATGTTCGTAGAGGGTGTAGAAAATGCTGCATATGGTGAAATGGTAGAAATCAAATTACAAAATGGCGAGAGAAGACAAGGCCAAGTTCTTGATACAAGACAAGGTCTTGCAATTGTGCAGGTCTTTGGAGCCACACTAGGACTTAACATTGGAGATACATCTGTAAAGTTCCTAGGAGAGACTGCTCAGCTTGCAGTATCTGATGAAATGCTAGGACGTGTCTTTGATGGTCTAGGAAATCCAAGAGACAATGGACCAAAAATTGTTTCTAAAACAAAAGTTGACTTGGTTGGTTCTGGTATAAATCCATACTCAAGAGAAGAGCCATCCGAATTCATCCAGACTGGAATGTCCAATATTGATGGAATGAATACACTGGTCAGAGGTCAAAAACTTCCAATATTTTCAGGTGCAGGTCTTCCACACAATTTACTTGCAGCACAGATTGCAAGACAGGCAAAAGTTCTTGGTGGTTCGGAAAACTTTTCAGTAGTATTTGCAGCAATGGGAATTACAAGTGAAGAAGCAAACTTTTTCGTAAAACAATTCGAAGAGAGTGGTGCACTTGGAAGAACCGCTCTATTTCTGAACCTTTCATCTGATCCATCAATGGAACGTTTACTCACTCCAAGACTTGCATTGACTACTGCAGAATACCTTGCTTATGAAAGAGACATGCATGTGCTCGTAATCATGACTGATATGACTAACTATTGTGAAGCATTAAGAGAAATTTCTGCTGCAAGAGAAGAGGTTCCTGGAAGAAGAGGTTATCCAGGTTACATGTATACTGACTTGTCATCATTGTATGAAAGAGCAGGAAAGATCAAGGGAAGAAATGGATCTGTAACACAAATTCCAATTCTTACCATGCCTGCAGATGATATTACTCACCCAATTCCAGATCTTACTGGTTATATCACAGAAGGACAAATTGTCATGAGCAGAGATTTGCACAGAGGAGATATTCATCCACCTGTAGATGTCTTGACAAGTCTTTCACGTTTGATGAACCAAGGTATCGGAAAGGGAAGTACAAGAGAAGATCATAGAAGCCTTGCAGATCAACTCTATTCATCTTATGCACAGGGTAAGGATGCAAGATCATTAGCTGCAATTGTAGGTGAAGAAGCACTCAGTGATCTTGACAGAAAATTCATGAAGGTAGCTAACGACTTTGAAAGAAAGTTTGTAAACCAAGGAATGGATGAGAATCGTTCAATCGAACAGACCTTGGATATTGGTTGGGAATTACTAAGTGAACTATCAGACTCTGAACTTAATCGTATCAAACCAGAATTCATTGAGAAATACAGAAAGAAATCTGGTGCAGGTGCATAAAATTGCCATCAGTAATTAACATTAGACCAACACGTCTTGAATACATTCGTACAAAACGGAGAATCATTGTTGCAAAAAAAGGTCTAAAGTTACTAAAGCTAAAACGACAAGCACTAATTCTGGAGTTTTTTAACACAAGCAAAACTGTAGCCGCACTCAGAAGTGGTCTTCAAGCAGAATTGGTAAAAGGATATCAAGCAATTCGAATGGCAGAGATGCTTGCAGGTGCCATGAGGCTAGAAAATGAAGCAATGAAGATTCCACAATTGAACAAATTACAAATTACACCAAAAAACGTTATGGGTGTTAAAATTCCAAAAATTGAAGGTGGAAAAAATGATCAAACCATTACAGAACATCTACTAGAACTTCCTCCGTCTATCAATGAGGCAATCAAAGCATTTCGTAATGTACACAAGATGGTTCTTGATGTTGCAGAAAAGGAAACTACACTTCGTAAACTATTACTTGAGATTGAAAAAACAAAAAGAAAATCTAATGCTATTGAAAATGTATTCATCCCTAGATTGCAGGCTGCTATCAAATTCATTATATTCAGACTAGATGAGATGGAACGAGATACTTTCATGATGCTAAAGACAGTCAAAAGAAAGATGGGAGAAAGGGAACAAGAGGCTTTAAAACAAAAGGAGAAGGAAATACTTGCCTAATTTTGCAAATCAACAGCAGCGAAGATTTTTCATGATAATTAGAGCATTCAAGCTAGGTAACATTCTTGGTACTGTAGCATTGGCACTATATGCAGGCAAGCACTTTTTTGGAGTATAAAATGTCTACATCAGAAAAATACGTTCATTCACTCAAGCAAATAAAAGAATCAGAAGACAGATCACAAAAAGAAATTGATGAACAAAAGAAAAAAGTAGCAGAAGAACTGCGAAATTTTGAAACTCATGCTATACAAGCAATTACAGCAGCAAAGACTGATGGTGAAAAACTAGTTGAATCAACAATAGACCAAGCAAGAAAGAAAGCAAATACAGAAACAGAAAAAATCATAGAAGAGGCAAAAATCAAGGCCAAGTCTGTTTCTTCAAAAATTGATTCTAAGACAGTCAAAGAGATAATCGATATTTTACTAAAAGAGGTATAGATTTTGGTTCTAAAACCAGTACCAATGGGAAGAATTGCAGTCATTGGGCTACGAAATGAAAGACAAACTGTAATTTCTATTTTACACGATCTTAATGTTGTACAACTAGAGCCATTATCAAAAGATGTTGCCACACTTGTGCGAAATGAACGTGACAATGAAATGTTCAGACAAGTCTCAGACCAACTCTTGAGAATGAAGGCACTAAAGACAGTACTGCCTCCAATTGAGGCCACTCAATGCCAACGATTCACTTCCATGGACCAAATAATGCAGGCTACTAAATCCATAAACATTGATGACAAGGTGACAACCCTGGAAAAAGAAAAAGAGCATCTTTTAACGCAACTCAAAGAGACTGAAAACAACATAAAACTAGTAGAGGAATTTTCATTTTTCCCAGAAGATTTTAGTGTTCTTCAATTAAAAATGGCACATTCATACTTTGGTAGGGTAGATTCCAAAAACTATACTGCATTCAAAAAGGCACTTGATGTAAACAGCCAAGATGTCTTTATCTATCCAAAAGAAGGAAAAGACACCACAAATCTAGTCCTTGTTACATTTCCAAACTTTCCACCACATGCACTTGCTACAGTAGTTCAAGAGTATGATGTAAAAATGGAGGCAGTTCCAAAACTAGAAGGAAAGGCAGACCAGCTACTACAAAATCTAAAATCAAAACAGACTGATATTTCTAATAAACTAAAAGAAGTTGAAAGACAATTAGACGAAATCTCAAAGGCTCATTATGTCAATATCGTATGTATAGAAGAACAACTTGAGATTGAAAACAAAAAACTTGAAGTCATTGATAACCTGGGAGTAACATCTGATTCTTTTGCTCTCGAAGGCTGGATTCCAAAATCAAAGATTGGTCAACTAAGAAGCATCTTTGAGAAAAATACCAAAGGTACCATGTTATTTGAGCTTGAAACAGACGAGCATCCACCCACACAATTTGACAATCCGAAAAGATTCAAACTGTTTGAGGCCTTTATCAGATTCTATTCTTTACCAGAAGGCAAAGAATTCGATCCCACACTAATCTTTGGTATATTCTTTCCCATATTCTACGGTATGATGGTAGGAGATGCAGGATATGGACTGTTTATACTTCTAGTATGTCGATGGGTTATTCGAAGAATTGAGGGTGGAAAGAGAGACATTAACATCATGCCTAGTATGTTGAGCAAATTTGCATTGAATATACTAAAGAGACGACAGATGGTAAAACTTGCAAAAGCAATGACACCAGGTGCTATCATTGCAATAGGATTGGGATTTGTGTTTAACCTCTACTTTGGATTCCATCTTAACGGCTATCTATTTGGTTTTCTCAATACTCATCTAGGTTTACATCTACCTGCCGATGGAACAATATTCAGTCCAATTACTAGTCTAAGAAAACTATTGCTAATCGCTGGATACATTGGTCTTGGAATGGTAACATTTGGTCTAATCCTTGGTATCTTGAACAGTATACGTGAAGGTCTCAAAAAACATGCTATTGGCAAAATAGGTTGGTTACTCTTTGGTTGGGGTGTAGTACTCTTTGGACTTGCACTAATGCATCATCAACACGTCAACCCAGTTCATAGCATGACAGGTGCTGCTTACATAGGCTTGATGATTGGTGGAATTGGCTTAATGTTTGTAGGAGAAGGCCCAAGGGCAATCATGGAGTTGCCCTCTATTGTTAGCCACATATTATCATACACCAGACTCGTTGGAATTCTTTTGGCATCAGTTATCTTGGCTGATGTAATTGACTTTATCTTTTTCAAAACATTACATCATGGAATTCCTTTCATTGTTCTTGGAACGATGATACTCTTCATAGGTCACATATTCAATATTATAATTGGTGTCTTTGAACCCGGCATTCAGGGAGCAAGATTGATCTATGTTGAATTCTTTTCAAAGTTCTATCATGGTAATGGAAGAGCATTTAGGCCATTTGGAACTTCAAGGAAGTTTACATATGATCAGTATGAACTGCAAGCAGAAAAGAAATAAAAATTTTAATAATATTTTAATTCATTAACATCCAAAGTTCTTGTACAATATCTGCATCTTAGAACAAGGCCTGTTTTGTCAACTACATCCATGATTGGTTGTATGTCCTCACCACTATTTGTTATACAGTCTGGGTTTGAACATCGAAAAATTCTCTCTATTTGATTTGGTAATGTGACGCGTCTCTTCTCAACTAATTTGTAATCTTGAATTATGTTTACTGTTGCCTTTGGGGCAATTAATGCAAGTTTGTTAGTATCTTTATCTTGTAAAAATTTATTTTCTACTTTTATAATATCTTTTTTTGCAACCTTGGAGCTTGGAACATTGAGTGCGATTGTGATAACATTTCCATCTCCACCATCTATTCCTAATGCACTTAGTACCTTCAAACCTTTTCCAGATTCTATGTGATCAATTACAGTTCCATTTTTGATCCTTCTTACGATAAGATCTGATTCTGACATTGGAATAGTTTGTATACTACTCATATATAATAGTGAATTACTAATGAGCAATTCTTTTTTCCAAAAAGATATTGTCTCAGTGAGAGATTTCGATAAACAAAAGTTTGAAACTGTTTTCCAAGCGACAGATAAAATAATTGAAATGAATCAAAATGAAAGAAGGGAAATAGTACGTGGAAAAACCCTTGGATACTTGTTTTTTGAACCTAGTACTAGAACTAGATTAAGTTTCGAGGCAGCTATGGCATCAATAGGTGGAACTTCTCTTGGAATAGCTGATGCCTCTTCTTCATCTGCAAAAAAGGGTGAAAGTCTTGCTGATACCGTAAAAATCATGTCCCTATACTCTGATGTTCTAATTCTTAGGCATCAACTTGATGGTTCTAGCAGATTTGCAGCCGAAATATCAGAAAAACCTCTAATTAATGCAGGAAGTGGTACTGAAGAACATCCAACACAGGCAATACTTGATCTCTATACTATTAGAAAAGAGAAAAAGAAAATTGATGGTCTCAAAATAGGAATTGTTGGTGATCTAAAATATGGCAGAACTGTTTATTCACTTTTGTATGCATTAAGCAATTACAACGTTGATGTAAAACTAATATCTCCACAGTCACTTAAAATCCGTGCTGATTCGACGTATGAAATAAGAAAAAAACTTCAATACACTGAAACTAGTGATCTAGAAGAAAATCTTGACGACCTAGATGTGATATATGTAACAAGAATACAAAAAGAAAGATTTGCCGACATTGAAGAATATGTAAAAGTTAAAGGAAGTTATAAAATTGATCAGGAACTAGTAAAGAAACTAAAAGATGATGCAATCATAATGCATCCTCTACCACGTCTTGATGAAATATCGCACGAAATTGATTCTACAAAACAAGCCAAATACTTTAAACAAGCACAATATGGAAAAGATACGCGTGCAGCACTACTTGCATTAATTCTAAATGAAAATGGAGTAGTTTAGAAAAATAAAATTTTACATGGTAACTAGTTTAACATTATCCATTTTCTTGTTTGTCTGAAAATCTCGTGTCATGATACTAATCTTTTCAGCATCTCCATGCAATAAGAAAAGCTCCATGCATTTGTTACCGTCTACTTTACTATGAAGATGAGTACCGATTAAATCTTCATGATTGTGTTTTATTCCTGTGACAATCTGTTCTGATTCTTCATCATGAACAATCATGAGAATAGCATGAATTAGTCCAGATAGTGTACCATGTTGCTTTTCTTCAGCCACTAGATTTCTTATGCCGGCTCGAATAATTTCAGACCTACCAGAAAATCCCATTGTTTTCTGTATCCTGTCTAACTCCGATAGAATCTCATCATTTAGAGATATTGAGACTATAGGCATGATGTAATTATTATTAAGTATCTTATAAGTTTAGCAGCAATTATTATTAAGATTTCTAAATTTATTAATAACATTAAGAGTGAAACAGTGTTGAAATCTGGACAGAAAATTGCAATAGGTGGAGGGATTGCGACTACAATTATCATTGCTCTAATTGCTATTGTAGGTACAAATGTTTTTGTTTCTAATAACAACGTTAACCCAGCAATCCCGAATAATATGGCAAATTCTGTATCTAACATAATATCGTCATCTAGTTCCAACTCAACATCTAAAGTGCAAATAGTTGCAGCTGAAAATTTTTGGGGTAGTCTAGTATCTCAACTTGGCGGAACACATGTCCAAGTGTTAAGCATTGTTACAGATCCCAATGCTGATCCCCATGAATATGAAAGCAACACTGCAGATGCTCAAGCAATTGCAAATGCAAACTATGTACTTGTGAACGGTGCAGGATATGACGATTGGGCCATAAAACTTATTGGTGCTAGTAATAATCCTAATCAAAAAGTTTTGAATGTGGCAGAACTTCTCGGCAAAAAAGAGGGGGACAATCCTCATTTTTGGTATGATCCTGTTTATGTGAATAAAACTGTGGCGCAAATGTATTCTGACCTTGTTTCTACCGATCCAAATAATGCTGCATATTACAAGCAACAGTATGCCAACTTGAATGCGTCACTTGGACAGTATAATGTTCGAATCGATGAGATCAAGCAAAAATTTGCAGGTACACGAGTGGCAGCTACTGAGAGTATCTTTGCATACTTGGCAAACGCTACAGGTCTTGATCTGGTCTCTCCTCCTGCATTTATGGGATCTGTTGCAGAAGGAAACGATCCACCTGCACAGAGCATTGTGCAATTTCAGCAACAACTTGAGGGTCAAGGCGGAAATGTAACCGTATTGGTATACAATGAACAAACTATAACGCCGCTCACGCAAAGTATCAAGGCATTAGCAGTCAAAAGGACATTCCAATTGTTGGTGTAACAGAAACTATTCAACCACCAGATGTTTCGTTCCAAGATTGGATGAATGCAGAATTACTCTCACTTCAAAACGCACTTAATGCACAGGCTCTTGGACAATGATAGATGGATACAATGCATTCCAAGGTGATAACAGTTGAGAATCTGGTAGCAGGATACCTGAATAATATAGTTTGGCAAGACGCCAGTTTCACCATTGACCGCGGCGAATTTGTAGCAATCATAGGTCCTAACGGGTCAGGAAAAACAACACTATTTCGCTTGCTTCTTGGATTACAACGGCCTTTTAGTGGCACCATTAAGATATTTGATGATCCGCCCAAGCGTGGTAATCCGCATATTGGTTACGTACCTCAACGTCACATAGTAGACAGTGAAACAAACATTGAATCTCTTGAACTAGTGCGATTGGGATTTTCAGGCAAACAATGGGGTCTGAGTTTTTTTTCACAAAACGATCGCAAAGCAGCATTTGCTGCACTCGAAGCTGTAGGTGCATCTGAGTTGGCATATCGTCCTCTTGGTGTATTATCAGGCGGAGAGTTGCAGAGAATATTTCTAGCTGAGGCACTGGTAGACAACCCTGACATATTGCTGCTTGATGAACCATTGTCGAATCTTGACATGAGGCGTGAGAAAGAATTGTTACAACTTGTCAATAACGTAGTTCGATCGCGTAATGTAACAGCATTACTGATAGCTCACAACATCAATCCCCTTCTGCCGTTTCTTGATAAAGTAATTTACATTGCAAACGGCAAGGTGGCAGTTGGGACTCCAAAAGAAGTCATGACGTCAGAGTGTCTCTCAGCTTTGTATGGAGTACACATTGAAGTTCTGCATGATTCCAAGGGTAATCTTGCGATCATAGGAATTGAGGACAGTCATGGTCATGAATAGTGCTGCCTTTAGTAGTAATTTACTGCTTGATCTGCAACAAATGTTTTCGTACCAATTTATGCAACATGCATTTGAAGCCGGAACAATAGTTGCAATCATTGCAGGAATTGTAGGTTACTTCGTAGTGTTGCGTCGCTCATCATTTGCAGCTCATGCTCTTTCTCACATTGGTTTTGCTGGAGCCGCAGGAGCTATATTGTTTAGACTCAGTCCTGTTTATGGCCTTCTATTGTTTACAACTGGTGGTGGCTTGGCGATGGCTATACTTGGCCCTCGAGCTGCAAATCGTGATGTTCATATTGGCATAGTTCTTGCGTTCTTGCTTGGCATAGGAGTATTGTTCATTAGTCTCTATACTGGTTACGCGACCGAAGCGTACTCTATCTTGTTTGGAGAAATTCTCGGCATTAGCAACAGTGATATATTTTTGACACTTGTTGCAGGTTTGATAATTCTAATTGCAACCACAGTTGTATATCGACCGCTTTTGTTTGCATCACTTGATGAAGAAGTTGCAGAAGCAAAGGGAATGCCTACACTTTTGCTTGGCATAATTTTCATGCTTTTGGTTGCAGTTGCAATATCAATTGCAGTTCAAGTCGTAGGAGTTCTTCTTATTTTCTCATTAATGGTCACGCCAGCGGCAATCGCTCAGAGGTTGGCAAAACGAGTTGGACTAGCCATACTAATCTCTGTAGTTACCGCTCTGGGGGCAACATGGTTAGGACTCTTTATTTCATTTTATGAACCGTATCCTGTGAGTTTTTTTATAACAAGCATAGTGTTTGTATTTTACCTGTTTGTCAGGTTCATTCATCCAAGAATTTTTCATGGAATCAGGGCAAGTAAAATACATAGATGACTCTCACAGATGTGATGATGGAAGCCAAAAGGATGTTGACAAGAGTTTATCACAATATTTACCGTAATAAATGAAAATAACTTGTCAACAATCAATTAATTTCTTATTCTTCTCAAAAAAAATATTTTATAAAATAATCTAAAACATGTTTTTATATCATGAGTATGATCTCATGCAGATGAAGTCAAAACCATTTGGCGCACTATTTGGTCTCTTGGCTCTAGTTGCTATCTTAGGTATAGCACCAGCATTTGGACAAACAGCAAATGAAATTGATATGGCAAAAGGTGCAGGCGCTTCCGCATCAGCGGGTTGTGTCGCTACAAATAATTGCTTTTATCCAAATCCACTGAGTGTAACACCTGGAACAACAGTAACTTGGAAAAATACTGGTGATGCAAGTCACTATGTGACAAGCGGTCAACCATCAGATAATACAACTGGAACTGTATTTGATAGTGGTAATTTGATCAAAATAGGCGGTACATACCAATTTACTTTTGCAAATGCAGGCACATTCAATTACTTTTGCACTGTCCATCCTTGGATGACAGGTCAAGTAATTGTAGGAGCAGCTAGTACCACAGCCAATAGTAACAACACAGAAACATCTGGTGAAAATATGAGCGGAATGACAATGTTAACTGCTAAGGCTTCTGATGGCACAACAGTTACCATAAGCACAAGCGGTCCAGTTAATGGACAACCATTGTCATTAGCGATATCATTCACAGATGCTAATGGAAATAAAATACACCACCAGAACTATGCAATTACTGTAACACAAGATGGAAATAATATCTTGTCAGATTCAGCTGGACATACACATACCGGTGATGATACACAAACCAGCAGTACAAATCTTTCATCTGCTGATCCAGTAGACATACAGATAACACTCAATGGTATTGGATTACCTACGGCAGATCCAACTACTTGGACAGGTGTTAAAGGTGAAATGATCAGCTTTACACATGTTGTACCAGAATTTGGTCCAGTAGCATCAATAGTTCTTGCAATTGCTGTAATGAGCATGGTAGTATTTGCTGCAAAGACTAGAATTCAAAAATTCTAGTCTTAACCTACATTCTTTTTTGTTTAATTTTATGTAGTGATCTCATATAGAATGAATCATTATAGTAGTTGTCCAATGATATTGCAAGCAAATTCTAGGTATGTTTTAGATAACTATCTGAGAGATTTTTATAGTAGCTCCATATCACACAGAACAATGAAGTCAAAACCATTTGGCGCACTATTTGGTCTCTTGGCTCTAGTTGCTATCTTAGGTATAGCACCAGCATTTGGACAAACAGCAAATGAAATTGATATGGCAAAAGGTGCAGGCGCTTCCGCATCAGCGGGTTGTGTCGCTACAAATAATTGCTTTTATCCAAATCCACTGAGTGTAACACCTGGAACAACAGTAACTTGGAAAAATACTGGTGATGCAAGTCACTATGTGACAAGCGGTCAACCATCAGATAATACCACTGGAACTGTATTTGATAGTGGTAATTTGATCAAAATAGGCGGTACATACCAATTTACTTTTGCAAATGCAGGCACATTCAATTACTTTTGCACTGTCCATCCTTGGATGACAGGTCAAGTAATTGTAGGAGCAGCTAGTACCACACCAGTACTCCAACTACAAACACTACAGCATCAGGTAATGCAGCTGTACCAGAATTTGGTCCAGTAGCATCAATAGTTCTTGCAATTGCTGTAATGAGCATGGTAGTATTTGCTGCAAAGACTAGAGGAATTCCAAAACTCTAAACTTAACTCTAACTTTCTTTTTTATTATTTTTCTTTTTAAGAACCTAGTTCTGGCTGAACTGTAGACAATGATATGGCATGATCATCTATCAAGACACCAACTCCAATTGAGACATCCTTTATCCTGATCACAATTTTTGTCAAGTCATCGTCAGAAAGAGTGTATTGTTTAGCAAGCGCATCCTTTACTTTCTTTTCAGTATCTGATATTTGATTTAGACCAGATGGCATGGAAATATCAAGAGTTTTTTGCATCATGTTGGCTGGAATCTTTCCACTACCATCTTGTATTATGTAAAATGAAATTTTATCCACAATTACCTCATGAGGAAGAGTATCCAAAGCATTTGCAGTATAAAATGCCTGAACATCTAATACGTTGATATCATTTGAAGAAGGATTTGTCATTGTTATTTCACCACCAAGTGTTGAGTCTAATGGAACATTGATAATAGTAAACCCTTCAATAAAATTTTCATTATTGTTTCCAAGTGAGGTTCTAATATCTTGACAAGTTACACTCTTTGATGTTTCAGAATCCATCTTTAACAAAATAGCATTTGAACTTGGACCATTGTTAGGCACAGAATTCCAAAGAACTTGAATCTGGAATCTTTGCTTGTTAAATAAACTAATGTCTGTATCATAATGACCCGGTCTTAATGGTCCCTCTCCTGCAAATATTGATCCACACTCAAACTTGGTTGTGTAGGTAACACTTCTTGTAGAAGTTGAAGATGTAGCACAGCATTATTGGTGGGAAGATCAGTAAATGTAACTACACCTGATGAATTATTCACTTGAATTATTTTTTGAATTTGATCAACACCATATCCTAGTGTAGTACCTGTCTGGATTATGTTGTAATCTCCATTTTTTATTCCTGACAAAATAATTACACCATCTTTATCCTTTTCAGTGTCATCTGGAGAATTATCTTTGATTGTATAATTTCCTGTTCCAGTAAACGGATTTGGTGATATTACAAATTGACCTTCGCCAATTCAGTTTGTTATCACTTGAGAGTGAAATTATCGTAAGTGATGAACTCTGTGCAAATACTGTATTTCCTGAATGGTAAATTCCTGAGCTTGATATAAAATATAGAACCAATATTGTAGCCAATATTGCAAAAATAGATGATATCTTTGATCGTCTTTTCATTTTATAATTTTGTTTTATCTCGTTAATAATTTTATGTTAAACACATTTGATGCCCAAGAATTAAATAGGTTGCAGGTCTTTTTTTAATTAATGCGACTTTATGTCAAGAGCATACTATCACTTGTTCTTGGCTTGATAGTTTTATCATCTTCAGTTCCATTTATTCCTCAAAAAGCATATGGAGATGGTTTTACTCAAGAAAATGTCCAGGCAAACATCGGAAACAGGGTTATTACACTTTTCATCAAAGTCAATCCTCCAATTATAACCTCTGATAATTCAGGTGACAAGTATATACAGTTTAGATTTTTTGATGCAAATACCAATACTACAATAAACAATGTTTCATTTTTTATAAATGCAACAAAAGGAGATCAACTTTTGATGAATGATCTGTTTTACACTCACTCAGGATATCTTACACTAAAATTATCACCTGGAAGTGAGGCGGGTCACTGGACAGTACAGGGTGATCATGATCCAGTATTGGGTGGATGGATGTCACAAGATGATCAAGTAAATGTTATAGCGACCAATATTGACAGAAGGTGGACTTTATCATTTTCACATGGAAATTCTAGCCCTTGATTATGCTAACACGCTTGTTGATTCATCTAATCCTCCAAAGTTTGACTCTTATCTCAGTGTTGGAGATGTATCTACACAAAATGTCACATACCAAAATAATTCGTATAATACTACATTGATTTCATACTATGACAAGACATCGAATTTTAATTTTGATCAATCCACGAAACAATTTTCTTGGACCATGCCGTTTGATTGGGATGTAAGTAGATTCCAAGATAGGCCCATATTCATACATGAAGAATTGAGAGTTCCAAAGTCACTTACTGCTTTCTCTAATACTCCAACATATGCTGCAAGTGCTGAAGGATTTGGTCTTACTGGAAGCAGAATAATAGTTGATCCGTACACGCTTGGAGATTACATGATAGTTCATCTCTTCCTTAACAAATTTGATCTGATAAACATGTCAAAGACTATTCCAAGTGGAACTAGCGACATTGAATTTAAGGTAGCACCGGAAACTCCAAACGTAAAATCATCTGCTTCGTTGTTGACAGACTTTGGAGGTTGGCACATAAATCTTGGTTGGAATCCAACAAGCCTATCAGCAGACTCACAAAATAAACTCAATATTGTCTTCTCTGATTCATTTACGCAACAACAAGTAGCTGGCGATGTAATCTATGACATCCAATTACTTGACAAAGATCAAAATATACTGTGGTCAAATAATACCGCCGATGCACAGAATGGAGCCGATACTCAAACAGTAAACCTGCCTGGTAATGGCATATACAGTATAGTCCTACATGTAAAATCAATAATTACCAACGGAATTCCTGATATGACAAGAATTGGTATGGCCAGAGGAAATGTTGTAATACCTTCTACCGTAACAACTGATGAGTCATTGACCCAGTCTACCAATCAATCTAGTAGCACTCAAACATCTACAAATCAATCAAGTACTCAAACCGGACAAGCAATTGTAATTCCTCCATGGATAAAAAATAATGCAAAACTATGGGCAAGTGGTCAAATTGATGATCCGACTTTTGTATCAGGAATTCAGTATCTCATAAAACAAGGAATAATTCAACTTCCACCAACTACTGCAGGTCAACCAACTTCTAGTGTTGCTGTACCCCAGTGGGTCAAAAATAATGCTGGATTATGGGCAAGTGGTCAAATTGATGACCCGACTTTTGTATCAGGAATTCAATACCTGATCCAAATTGGAATAATTGTAGTATAATTCAGAAAATACTATTATAGAAATTGAAGTGAATTTATCGTCACATGTTACCTATTAGAGATGAAAATCCAAAACCTGTGGGATATAGGCCATACGTAACTTATTCTTTAATTGCAATTAACATAGTCATATTTCTTTGGGAAATCGTCTGTAACTCATCAGGTTTGGGAGTTTACAAATCAACGAGCAGAAAATATGTTACTGAATTACGGTACAATTCCTAATAATATTGTAAATGGGTTAGCAGATCACAATTACGGTGTATTTGCTTCTGTTTTTAGCTCCATGTTTCTACATGCAGGTGTAATACACATTGGAGGCAACATGTTATTTCTCTGGATATTTGGAGACAATATTGAATACAAATTTGGAAGAGGAAAATTTTTATCACTTTATCTTTTCTGGGGTGTTGCAGCTGACTTTCTCTATATCTTGTCAAATCCTTCCAGTCAACTACCTGCATTAGGAGCCTCTGGTGCAATCTCTGGTGTACTTGGAGCTTATCTAATCTTATTTCCAAATGCAAAGGTAGTCACACTAATGTTTCTTGGATTCTTCACCAGGTTCATTAGAATTTCTGCTAAATGGTGGTTACTATTTTGGTTCCTTGTCCAAAATGTCTTGCCAGCGTTTATTGGATCAAGTAGCTCAGGTGTAGCCTTTTTTGCTCATATTGGTGGATTTCTAGTGGGATTGTTTGTTGGATATGTTTACAAAAAGACTCATAGCTCAGAATTTGCCTATGGTACAAGATATGGATGGAAAGGTGGCGGTACCAAGTGGGGAACCTAATCTACAAAATAACTCTGCAGATGCACTCATCATACGATATTCAAATAATTCTGATGATTACCAAAGAATAAATTCTATATATTCCTCGGGAAAACATGCCTCTCATAACAATTTCAATGTATCCAGGCAGAAACGAAAAACAAAAAGAGGAATTTGCTAAAGCCATTACAAAATCAGCAGTTGAGATTCTCAAGACAAAAGAAAGCCATGTAATTGTAGTTTTCGAGGAGAATCCAAAAGAAAATTGGTATATGGCAGGAAATCCTCTCTAAACACATTTTTATTTTATAATAATTCAGAAAACTTGTGACAAAAATTGCCGTAGTTCAAATGCGTGCTGAAATAGACAAACAAAATAATCTAAAAAAAATTCTAAAATACATTTCACAAGCAGCACGTAAAGGTTCTACACTTTGCACTTTTCCAGAATTCATGATGTGTTATACACCGTCATCTCAATCTCCTATTGATCTTGCAAAAATTGCTGAAAAAATAAATGGCGAATTTGTTTCATCGATATCTGAAGAAGCAAAAAAAAATTCAATACAAATCATCGGTACTTTGTATGAAAAAAGTCCAAAACCAAACAGAGTATATGATACATCTTTTTTCATAGGAAAAACTGGTAAAGTTATCTCCACATATAGAAAAATTCATCTTTATGATGCACTTGGATTCAAAGAATCTGCAAAACTTTATCCTGGCTCATCAATCACAAAACCTGTAAAAACTAGTGCAGGAAAAATGGGAATGATGATTTGCTATGATCTTAGATTTCCTGAAATGTCTAGAATATTGGCCTCATCAGGTTCTGAGATTCTTGTAGTTCCATCTGCATGGGTACAAGGAAAAATGAAAGAAGAACACTGGATTACAATAAACAAGACAAGAGCTATTGAGAATGGTTGTTATGTGATTTCCCCAGATCAAGTTGGCAACATTTACTGTGGACGAAGTATGGTAGTTGACCCTTATGGGAAAATACTTCTTGACATGAAGAAAAAAGAAGGAATTGGAATTGTTGACATTTCAATTGATACAGTAAAACAAGTAAGACAAAAACTTCCGCTTTTACAAAATAGACGTACTGACATTTACACCAATCTCAAGATTTAGTTCTACTTGCACATCGTATGTTGGAACATTGTCGTGCCCACTTTTGTTTTCTAGAATATCTTTGGAAAATAATTGGCCACAAACAAATCTTGCAAGAAATCTTTGTTGCGCAAATCATGCCTCTTTGTACTAGTGGGGATGATGCCTTACAGCCATTATAATAATTTGAACATCCTATGAATCGTTTCTTTGTTTGACGAGATCTTATTATGAGAAGTTTTCCTATGTGACAATCTGGACATTCTACAAGGCCATTAACAGGTGCATTTGTACCTAATATGACATATTTTCTCTTTTTCTCTGACCATGAAAGATATCCATTCTTGTCATAGTATTGTCTTATCTCACTTTGGATCTTGTCAATTTTTCTCTCTGTTATCTTGACAGAATTTCTAGGATCTACTCGTTTTTTGACTACAGATATCTGAGTAATTTGGTCTTTCAATGATGATGTCATATTGTTTATTGGATTAAAGAAACTACTGAAGAATTTTTATATGGAATCTAGTCAGCGAGATTTGTGGAAAAAGTCTGTCTTATTGGTGCTGGCAGTACAAAATATGGTAAATTAGAAGACAGCATTACTGATATCGCTCTTCAGGCATCAGTTGATGCCATAGAAAGTGCCGGAATAAGTTCAAAAGAAATTCAAGCAGGGTATATTTCTAATGTATTTGGAATTGCAGACAAACAAGTTCACCTAGGTCCTGTCATCATGAGTAATCTTGGTATTCCAGAAGTTCCTTCGCTTTCAATCGAATCTGCATGTGGAAGTGGTTCTGTTTCATTTAGAGAAGCATACGCAAATGTTGCTGCAGGATTTTATGATGTAGTATTAGCAACAGGAGTGGAAAAAGTAACTCATACAGGTACTGAATGGACCACGACTTACTTTTCGTATTGTTCTGATTTCTTTTATGAGGGAGGAGCTGGTGCTTCATTTCCAGGATTATTTGCATCCATGGCAAGAGCGTATCTTGCCGAATACAAAGCTACAGAAGAAGATCTTGCAATGGTTGCAGTAAAGAATCATGACAATGGTATTCTTAATCCAAAAGCACATCTCAGAAAAAAAATAACAATAGATGATGTAATGAAGTCAGCAGTAGTTGCAAGTCCATTAAAATTGTATGACTGTTGTCCATTTTCTGATGGTGCAAGTGCTGTTATAATATGCAGTGAAAAATTTGCAAAGGCGCACACTAAAAATTATGTTGAAGTTATTGGATCAGGTAGGGGTGGATCACCTGCTGCACTACAGGGAAGAGATCATATCACTACAATACCAAGTACCAGAATTGCAGCACAGGCTGCATACAAGATGGCTGGTATAACCGCAAAAGATGTTGATTTTGCAGAAGTTCATGATTGTTTCACAATTGCCGAATTAGTTGACACTGAAGATTTGGGATTCTTTGAGCAAGGAAAAGCTGTACAAGCAGTTAGAGAAGGGCGAACCAAACTTAACGGAGATATATCCATCAATCCATCTGGTGGTCTAAAATCAAAGGGTCATCCGATAGGTGCAACTGGAATAGGTCAGGTAGCAGAAGTTTTTGATCAATTAACTGGAAAAGCAGGAGAAAGAACAGTAAAAGACGCTAAAATCGGATTAACACATAACTTTGGTGCAACAGGTGCAAGTTGTGCCGTACATATATTCAAAAGTGTGTAAATTGCTCACAAAAGAAGAATTCGCTAACAATGCCAAATTAGGTAAGGTTCTTACTAGAAAATGTACAAAATGTGGACACCATCATCTTGTCACTACGTATTTCTGTCAAAATTGTGGAAATAAAGGATTTGAAAATACAATAATTGATGGCAAAGGTACTATTGTTACTTATACCATAATCACTGTACCGCCAGATGGGTATGAAGAATATGTTCCATATGCATGGGTAGTTATGAAGTTAGACGATTCTGAGTTAAGAATCTCTGGTTTTATGGCAGACATCAAATCTCCTGCAGATCTTCTTCTTGGAACAGGCGCAAGAATTACAGGTTATGATCAACGTGGAATCATAATCGAAAAACAGTAAATCAAATTTATTGAACAGATTAAAAAAATTCAAAAAATCTCTTTTATAATATTCGCGTTGATATTAATTTGAAATGTCTGTTGATGTTGTTTGTGGAAAATGTGGAGCTAAAATTGCAAATATGCGTATGTTAAAATCAATAAAAGATGTGATGCGACCATATAACAGCAAATGTCCATCCTGTGGGCAGACACTATCTCCATCAGAATTCAGTGTGGATGTGCAGAAGAACTGATCTAAAAAGCTTTACTTGAGATCAATTTAGTCAAAAATCTTAATTACCGATGCACTCTAGACAATTCCATGGAACTGAGTGAAGACTTTGGCGATCCTAAACGTGGCGGAATATTACAATCAGCATCAAAACGTGTAAGAATGATCTTCTCTGTTATGGCAAGTCCAAACAGAATTGATATTTTACGTATACTAAACTCAAAGGGGCCACTTACTTATTCTGAATTAAAATCTCTTGCCGGCTTCAAATCCAAAAAGGAAAGTGGTAAGTTTGCATATCATTTGAGAAAATTATTACGACAGTCTCTTGTAGCCTTAAACAAGTCTGAAAGACGATATACTATTACTAACTTGGGAAAACTTGTTCTAAGTCTTGCAAGACAAATAGAAGAACGATCTATCATTGAAAGTGGAAAGATGTATGTTAGAACCTCACATGAGTCAATTGAAGAATTCAATTCTCATAAGATTATTCAATCACTGGTTAGAGAAGGTAGCCTTCCACTTGAGCTTGCTCAAAAAATAACTGAGGAAGTGGAAAACAGAATATACAAATTCCAAACATCTTATCTTACATCTTCACTCATACGTGAAATGGTCAACTCTGTCCTCTTAGAACAGGGCCATGAGGATTATAGGCACAAACTAGCAAGATTTGGTTTGCCTGGTTATGATATTCATGAGATGCTAACTAACGTAGATGGTATTCATAACGGAGTCGAAGGTTTGCTATTTAAAACAGGACAAAATGTATTTGGTGAATATCTTGTTTTAAATACTCTGCCTAAGGATGTAGCTGATTCTCATCTCTCAGGAGATCTTCATATTACAAATGTTGGATTGTGGTCACTTCTTCCAGATACCATATTTGTGAACATTAAGGAACTTATTGAAGAGGGAGTTGACTTGAGAGGAAAATTCTTGGGTGTAACAAGAACGTCATCACCAAGTTCATTAGATGATCTTTTCACTTCTTTATCTCTGCTCACCTGTCTTCTCATAAAAGAAGCATCACAAGAAGTAGTAATGGATGGATTAGTTGCCATGTTACAAAAATATTCTAAGAATTTGCCTGAAGTTGAAGAAAAACTTGCAAGTTGTTTTGCAAAAATATCTACAGGACCCAAATATGGAAAGAATGGAACACTTGCTTCATTTAGAATTTCCATTGGAACAGAACCAAAGGTGATTGGAACTATTCTCCAAGCCTACAAAAAATATGTCAAATCAACACCACTTCCTTCCATAGGATTAGTTATTGATTATGAAAAAGCCAAGATAAGTGACTATTCAGAAACTTTAGCAGATGTAATTGCACTAGGAGGACATGTTATGTTTGCTAAAGGATTGGTGTCTAACAAAGGATTAGCACGAGAAGATACAAAGAATGTTGGAACAACTTCTATCAATCTAGAATCTTTATCAGTTAATATGCCCAGACTTGCCTTTGAATCTAACAAGGATGAAACCTATTTCAGAGCACGCCTTGCATTGTTGATGAAACCAGCACTAGCAGCCATGTCTCTGAGAAAGAAGGAGATATCTGATCTAACAAGACGTGGTCTTAATCCGATCCTTGCAAACAATACACAATATATGCAAAAGGGATCAGTGACTTTAGTTGTTAATCTAATCGGACTCAAGGAAGCAGTTTATGGTATTTTAGGATATGAAAATAATAAGGCTGGACACGAAATATTGGCCAAAGTGATAAACACGGCTATGGAAGTAGCCACAAAGAAAGGAAAAGAGATGGGTGATAATGTTATTGTAACCATGACTGAGAGCGACGCAGCAAGTCGCTTCTCATCACTTGATGGTGAAAAATATGGTAAAATGTCAATTAATCATCATGTTATGGGAGAATCATACTCAGAAGGGATTGTTCTTGATGCCTCTGAAATAGCAGAGATGAATCCAAAGAATGAAAAGATCGTGGAATCAAATTACTTCTCAAAAATACTTAACGGCGGCCTCTTGGTCCAATTAAAGATCCCAGATACAATGGATTCTTCAGGAATAAAGAAGGCAATAGAAAAGGCAGGTGATCTATTGGGATCTTTCAGACCTATCAAAAAAGTACCTATATGTAGTAACTGTGGACTCAAAGAGGAAAAGATCGCTGAAAAATGTTCAGTGTGCAAATCTCCTTACATACTAGCATAATTTTCATCAATAGAGAAGATAGCAGTTTCGCGAACAAAAAATTTGAATTAATCTGGAATTTATATTAAATTTTCAATGAATTATTTCAAATTTATTTTGGCTTGAAGCGATCTAATACCATGGAAATCGTACCGGTGTCAACAAAATTGATCCAAAGTCTATCTTTAGAAAATTATTTTTTGCCGCAGTGTTTAATTAACTCCCATTTTATACTGCTAAGGGGAGTAATTTGACAGATTTTTCACAAATAGAGAATTCGATCATTCAAGTAAAGAAACGCGATGGTCGAGTATCAGATTTCCAGAGAGATAAAATTTCAAACGCAATATACAAAGCACTTGTTGCTTGCGGAAGATCAGATCATGGATTAGCAGATAAACTAGCAAATCATGTTCTTGCAAAACTTGTGACTAGAGGATTTTCTGGTTCAGAAGCACCAAGTGTAGAGGATGTTCAAGACATGGTCGAGTCTACTTTGATTGAGGAGGGACTTGGAGAGATCGCAAAGGCATACATCCTATACAGACACGAACGACGAAGAGTTAGAGAAGAAAAGATGAAAGTTCTTGAATCCAAGTCTCTTGATGGAGTTGCAAAGAGATTTGATCTTAATTGCTTACGAGTTTTGGCATCTAGATACCTGCTCAGAAATAACAAGGGTCAGATAACTGAAAGTCCGGGTGAGATGTTTGAAAGAGTTGCTATTTTGGTAGGTATTGCTGATATCATTAGAGATCCATCAGTATTTCAAATTGAAGGCGGAAATACTCAAAACACTGAGGAAGCAGCACGATATCTAGACAAACTTGATGATTTTAACTACAAATTCAAGATAGGAAAATACTATCTTAACAAATATCATTTTAGATCAATGATAAATCACTATATTGACTTGGCAAAACATGGTCAGATGAAAGTCAGCTTTAGAGAATTATTAACCATGTTGGCTGCAAACAAGTTTGAACAATACACTGAACGAATCAAAGAATCTGCCGATCTGATGATTGCACAAGACTTTCTGCCTAATTCGCCAACCATGATGAACGCTGGAGCACGATTGGGCCAACTTTCTGCATGTTTTGTTCTTGCAATGGAAGACGACATGGAAAAGATAATGAAATCGTCATCTGATGCTGCATTGATATTCAAATCTGGAGGTGGAGTTGGTATCAACTATTCAGATTTGAGACAAGAAGGAGATATGGTAGCATCAACATCTGGAGTAGCCTCCGGTCCCGTCTCATTCATGAATATCATTAACACTGTTACTGAAGTAGTCAAACAAGGTGGTAAACGAAGAGGCGCAAACATGGGAATCATAGAAGCATGGCATCCAGATATTGAAAAGTTCATCACTGCAAAAACAAAACCAGGTGTTCTTGAAAACTTCAATGTAAGTGTAGGAGTTTGGGAAGACTTTTGGGAAGCACTTGTTAATTCACCTGATGGAAAATTCACTCTTAGAAGTCCACGTGAGCGAGATCCTGTACGAGAAATAAATGCACATCATTTGATTGACTTGATTGCACTCTCTGCATGGAAGAGTGGTGAGCCGGGGCTGATCTTTTTTGATATTATAAACAAATACAATGTTTTTGCAAAAGCAAGAGGTAAACCAATACGAGCAACAAATCCATGTGGAGAACAAAGCCTTTATCCATACGAATCATGCAATCTCGGTTCAATCAATCTCTCTAACTATGTCAAAAGAAAAGCTGATGGTCAATACGAATTTGACTGGCAGAGATATGAAGAAACCATAAGAAAGACAACAAGATTCCTTGATAATGTTATAGATGTTAATACATATCCAATTCCTGAAATTGATAAGGCATCAAAAGATTCCAGAAGAATCGGACTTGGAGTAATGGGTGTTGCAGATCTCTTATTCAAATTACGAATTCCGTACAATTCACAAGAAGGATATGAATTCCAAGAAAAACTTGCTGAAGCATTGACATACTATTCTATGGAAGAAAGTATTGCACTAGCAAAGACACGAGGACCATTCCCACTATGCTCAAAAACTGAATACCCAGAGGGTAAAATTCCTGTTGCTGGATATTATGAAAAGCCAAAGAGTGCTCGTACCTATGATTGGGATGCTTTGATTGCCAAGATTCAGAAACATGGCATTAGAAATGTTCTAACAACAACTGTTGCTCCTACTGGTACATTGTCAATGATATCTGATTGTTCAAACGGAATGGAACCAATGTTTGCACTAGTCTTTGAAAAGAGAGTAACAGTGGGTAGATTCTTCTATACCAACAAAATCTTTGAAGCAGTACTAAAAGAACATGGGTTATACAATGATCAAATTCTAGAAAAAATTGCAAATAATTATGGCTCTGTAAAGGGAATAGCTGAAATTCCTGAATGGATGCAGAAAATATTTGTCACAGCAATGGATATTCACTGGGCAGATCATCTCATGGCTCAAGGAGTATGGCAGCGCTGGATAGGTAACGCTATTGCAAAGACAATCAATATGCCAAATGATGTATCATCTGATGATGTAAAAGCTGCATATCTACTAGCACATGATCTTGGTCTGAAAGGAATCACAGTATTCCGAGATGGTTCAAGACATGAACAAGTGTTACACATGACAGGAAATAATGTTCAAAAGAATTTCCAAGTAACTCCAAGTGCTTTTGTCACAGACTATATCTCAAAGAATGTCACAAATGCATATCTAAAAACTGAAATAGAAAGAGCACTTCAAATAAAAATTCCAGAAAATGTACAATCTGCTCCAGCACCAGCACTTACTCAAGAACAAATGGAAGAAAGACTATGTCCTACATGTAAAAACAACTTGGTATTTGCAGAAGGATGTAGTGTATGTATAGAATGCGGATATAGCGGCTGTACTTCTGGCTAGATTTTTCAAATCAAAACTCTTTTAGTATCTTTAATTCTTGAAAGTACTATTGAATAAGAAAATCATTGGTGTTGCTATTGGAGCAGGAGCTGCAATAGCAATTGCAGTGACTTTCTTTGTATTGTTACCTCAATTACAAACTGGATCTCCATCTATAATTCAACCAGCAAATTCTGTGCATAATCCAAAACTTGGTCTTGTTATCATGCCTCCTACCCAAAAACCAACTCTTGAAGAAATTAGAAATGCATATGCTCAAGCAGCATCAACAGGAATAGGGAGAAGCAATGTCTATCTCTCTTGGCCTATTATGGAACCAAGCCAGGGGACCTACAATTGGGGCTATTCTGATATTCTAATGGGATTAAACCGTGAACAAGGCCTTAATGTCACACTTTACTTTTCAGTAATAAATAACCAACTTTTAGGGCCATTCCCAAGTTGGATGGGAAAACCACAACTTGATCAAAAACTTCAAGATCAAACAGTAACAACTCTTGATGCTATACTTTCAAGATACTATATAGTAGATTATGTGATAATTGGAGGAAATGTAGACAGCTACTTTAGAGATCATCCAAGCGAAATTCCACAATATGTTGATTTCTTCAATGGTGTGTACGAAAAATTAAAACTAAAACACCCAACTGTCAAATTCGGAAATTGGTTTTCGTTAAATGATATAGTAAATCATGCTCAAGGTGATATTGTGGGAAAATTAAACCAAGGTGATTTTGTGGCATATTCATACGCCCCAGTAGACTTGTTATATGATCAAAGTAATAGTACGGACAATGAAGGTGCTAATTTGCAAAAGATGATTGACTTTGCACAGGGTAAGAAAATAGCGTTAATGGAGATTGGTTGGAGTACTGACAAGTCAATAAATGGAACAGAAGAGGATCAACAAAAATTTGTAAAAATTGTGTACGACTTTTACAAGAAAAATCAATCTGACTTTGAGTTTCTCACTTGGTATAGACAATATGATAGACCTGTTGATACTTGCTACAATTCATTAAACCAAGGTGATAATTCCATATTTGCTAATAATGAAGTCTTGAATAACACTGCTGCATACTTGTGCGGCAGCGGTATGTTTGATGTAAATAAAAATCCAAAACCTGCCTGGGATGAACTCAAACAACAAATTCAATCTATTCCCAACTCTTAATTACAGAATTACGATTTTCTTTCTTATTGAAGTATGTCCAGGTTTTTAGTATATTATTAATTGTAAATATTATTCCTGCATATGCATTGTATGAATCTCCTACGAACGAAGAGAAGATCAATTTTGATCAATTACTTGCCCAATTTGGTACAGTTGACGCACCAAAAAAAGATGTATCTGATGTAATTGGAACATTTCAAAAACCTATGGTCAATACTTTTTTTTGTAATTTACATGATACTAATAATCAAATTATAACAATCGTCAACACTAAATTAGCAAAATTTGATGAAAACATAACTAATCAAGATCTAATTACGGGTGGTTCGTATACATGGCATTGTTCTGAAACTATGCAAAATGGAAAAATTTCTTTAGACTGTAATAATGAACTCCGAATCAATCCAGAGATAATATCTAATGATACCCAAGTAGATCCGCAGTTACACAATATTGAAAATTTAGTCATTTTGTATCATGAATTACTACATGGTCAACTTATGATTGATGCAATAAAGAGACTCACCTGTATGGCAACAGGAAACTTGTAACCTGCAGCCTGGAGAAAATATAGATTATTCCTTTGCTGATCCTGATCATAAAATAATAAATTATCTACAAACACAATTTGCCTCTGCTCTTGTTGATAAAGCTGGAGGAAAAATGATAACAAAAGAAATTTCTTCTGATGAAACAAACAATGGAACATTTACTATCAAAGTCTTTAGCTTCGATGACTATCCTACATTTGAAAATAGCTCAAAAATTACTTTTAGAACAAATAATATATCTGAAAATTCATTCTTTCAAGTAAAAAATGACGTATTTCTTGGTGGACACTTGAAAGATGATACAAAACTTGGGATTGCGTGGTTCTATCTTTTTAACAATGAAAAAACACAGAATACGACTAACGAATCCATACCTATCTGGATAAAACAGGTTGCAGGTCAGTGGTCAAGTGGTACTGTACAAGATGAGTATTTTTATGCTGCAATTGATTATCTGATGGAACATAACACAATGAATTCAAATAATGAAAAAATAGATATTTCCACAATACCTCATTGGCTACAAAAGAACGCTCATTTGTGGTTCACAGGTGAAATTGACGATAATACGTTTGTTAGTTCTATTCAATATATGATCTCATCAGGAATAATTCATTGATTAAATATTGAAATGCGGTCGCCGGGATTTGAACCCGGGTAACGGGCTTGGAAGGCCAGTGTACTAACCAAACTATACTACGACCGCTCACTGTGCCAATCTTAGACCTACATAATAATTCTTTTTTCGTATTCATAGAGTATACGTGAAATTATGATGTGAGCTTCAAGTGGATTTTTATCTACAGATACAGTCTTGTCAAAATACTCTCCGGTATTGTCAGCAAATTGACCTTTTGAAAATCCTCCTACTACAAGACAAGTATTGTCTTTTATCTCCTCAGCTAATTTTTGATAAGAACTTTTGATCCCTTTGCTTGAAAGTGCAATTGTCTGTTCTGGATTGATTTTTTTAATTAGGGTACCGAAACTCATATTCTTTAACGCAAGAAGTATGTTGTTGTCTTCTTTGATTTCTTTAGTTGCATACAGTTTCTCAACAAGTCCTATGAATCTGTGATATGATTTTGGTAGTCTTACATTCTGGCCTAGAAAAATAACTTTATCGTCAATGGTGTGAACAAAGATATTCATTTTATTTTCATAATAAAGAGGAATACTACAAGCCTCAAGAAGCGAAAAATGTATCAGATCTGGCCTTCCTCTTTTTATCTCATTTTTGATTCCTTTCATTGCAGCAAAGTGCCATGATACATCAAGCAAAATTTCAGATGGTTTTTTGTTAAATCTTCTAGCAGATGCTGTAACAGAGTTATGCCTCTGTAATTCTAAAGGTACTAATTCTAATGCAGATTCTGCTATTACAAGCGAGAGCAAGATTGTATTTTAAGGGTAGGAACTATTAAACAACATGAAACCCGCAATCAGGGATCTTCTGATAGAAAGAATGAAAATTCTAATTAAAAATGCTATGTTAAATGTACGATCTAATCCAGAATTAGCAGAAAGACAGGCAATACTTGCTAAGAGACTGTGTACAAAATATCGTATTCGAATGCCATATGAATTGAAGATGAACTATTGCAAAAAGTGTAAGAAATTCATTGTACCAGGATTT
Organism: uncultured Nitrososphaerota archaeon; assembly: GCA_963716995.1. Classification (GTDB taxonomy): domain Archaea; phylum Thermoproteota; class Nitrososphaeria; order Nitrososphaerales; family Nitrosopumilaceae; genus Nitrosotalea. The sequence goes on along the minus strand of CAVQVB010000001.1, from coordinate 37,957 downwards.
ACAGCAAGAATAAGGATGGGAAGAAGCGACATCAAATCAATACGTATCACCTGTAGTTTTTGTAATCATACATACAGAAAGATAATCAAAAAACAAATTCCAATAGGTCAATGATTTATAAGACGAACTTTGAATTTTGGTTTTTATGGCAAAGGCATACGATGTACCAGCGGATTTATTGATCGGTAAATTATCCGAGACTCTAAAGAATGAAGATATCGTACAACCAAGCTGGATTCCATTTGTTAAAACTGGTGCTCATGCAGTAAAACCTCCTCAACAGAGTGATTGGTATTACACAAGATGCGCATCTCTTCTAAGAAAGATTTACCTGCACGGACCTATCGGAATAAATGATTTGAGATCAATGTATGGTGGTACAAAACCTGTTGGTTATGGAGGAGCTCATCACAGAGATGCTGGTGGTGCAATCATAAGAACAGCAGTGCATAGTTTAGAAAAATTAGGTTATTTGGATAAGGTTGAAGGAAAAGGTAGAACAATATCTCATGAAGGCATGAAGAAACTTGACAGACTATCAACTGAGATCTTGAATGAATTAATTGTAAAGAATCCAAATCTGAAGAAATACTCCTGATAATATCATGAGCTCTCATAATCCAAATGATGATAGAAATCCAAGCGATGCAGAAGTTTCTGCAATGAAGGATAATGCACTAAAGACTCTTCTAACAGCTGAAGCAAGACTGAGACTAAACAATGTTAGATTGGTTAAACCTGATCTTGCAGCAATGGTTGAAAACTATCTTCTAGGATTGGCATCACAAGGAAGGCTAAATTCACAAATCTCAGATGACCAACTAAAGCAAATTTTGTTATCCACGCAACAACCTAAACGAGATTTCAAGATTAACCGAAAATAGTTCTAGGGAAAATATATTAGGGGTAAACTGGGCGATTACAAATATGAAAGCAGTTGTTTATGACAAGTATGCTCCAAATGACGATTACAAATCAATTCTAAGTGTAAAAGAAATACCTGATCCAAAACCAAAGCCAAATGAAGTTGTTTTTAGAGTCAAGGCAGCAGCATTGAACTATAATGATATTTGGGGAATGAGAGGACAACCGGTTGCAGTACCATTACCACATGTTTCTGGTTCTGATGCTGCAGGGGAAGTCATTGCAGTAGGTGAAGATGTTGTAAACTTCAAAGTTGGTGATAGAGTTGTTTCACATTCAAACATGTCATGCAGGGTATGTGAAGCATGCACTGACGGACGTGAATATGATTGTCTAAAGAGAACAATATGGGGATTCCAAACTGGACCTACATGGGGTGCATTCTCTGAAATTACACATTTACCTGAAGTTAATGTTGCAAAAATTCCAGAAGGTGTAAGCTTTGATGAAGCTGCAGCAGCTTCTATGACTTTACTTACTTCATGGCACATGCTTGTGGGTAGAGCAAAAATTCGTCCTGGTCAAACAGTCCTTATCATGGGTGGAGGTTCTGGTGTAGGAAGTTTTGGAATTCAAATTGCAAAATTATACAATTGTAATGTTATTGCTACAGGAAGTCCAGACAAGCTAGATAAATTAAAAGAACTTGGAGCTGATTTTGCAGTTGATCATAGAAAACCTGACTGGAGTAAAGAAGTAAGACAAATTGCAAAACCATTTGGTGGAATTGATATATCATTTGATCACATAGGTCAAACACACTGGAATGATCAACTCACTTTGCTAAAATATGGTGGAACACTAGTAACATGTGGAGCAACTACGGGATATGATGCAAAGACAGACTTGAGACATATCTTCTTCAAAGGAACTAACATCTTGGGTTCTACACAAGGAACAAAGGCAGAATTAGAACAAGGATTGTATTGGATGGGTAAAAAGAAGATTAAAGCCGTTATAGATTCAGTGTATAGCTTTGAAAATGCTGCAGAAGCACATACCAAGATGCTCACTGGTAAAGGACTAGTCGGCAAAATCTTACTCAAACCATAATTCTCTCTATTTATGGCAAGACTCTTGCGTAGTCTTTTGTTTGTTCCAGGAAATAATAGTCGTTTTCTAGAAAAAGCAAAATCTCTTAATGCCGATATCATATGTTTTGATTTAGAAGATTCTGTTCCTTTGGGAGAAAAAAAATCTGCAAGAAATTTAATAAAAAATGCACTAAAACATAGATCTGAATACAATTCAGAAATTTATGTACGAACCAATTCTCCTGCATCTGGGATGATATCTGATGATCTGTTGGAAATTATTCAGAAAGGTGTTGATGGTATAGTGATTCCGAAAGTAAATACAATAAACGAGATAAAAAAGATTGAAAAAATGATGATGGGGTTGGAAAAAAAGCGTAAACTAAAGCCTATAGAATGCATGGCGTCAATAGAGTCTACTGAAGGTGTTGTAAATGCATATTCTATTGCATCATGCAGCAAAAGAATATCTGCCTTGATCTTTGGTGTATTTGATCTACTAAATGATCTGGGTGTAGAGTATAGCAAAAAACCTGAAGGAGCTGTATATTCACGAGCCAAAATTCCTATAGATGCAAGAGCTGCAGGAAAATATGCAATTGATGCAATTTGGCAAGATCTTGATGATATTGCAGGATTAGAACAAGACTCGATTGCTGCCAAAAATCTTGGATATGCAGGTAAAAGTATTATTCATCCAAATCAAGTTGATGTTGTCCACAAAGTATTCTATCCTACTCTTGCCGAAATCGAATGGGCAAAAAAGGTCATGAATACGTATGATCTAGCCAAAAAAAACAAGAAAGGAGTTACCACAGTTGATGGCAAAATGATTGATGAGGTACATTACAAGCAAGCTGTAACACTACTAAATTCTATAAAATAATTAGGCACAGACTAGTCTCCGATCTTCTATTATCTGATAAACATAAATCATCTTACTGCGAATAAAAGTCCATAATCATGTTCACTGGAATAATTGAAGGCTTGGGCGATATTGTCATGTTTGATAAAAAAACAAACAACCAAAGTGCAGCAAAAATGAAAATTAAACTTGGTAAAACTGCAAAAAACCTCAAAGTAGGAGATAGTGTTGCAGTCAATGGTGTATGCCTTACAGCAGTAAATATCTCAAAAGGAATAACAGAATTTGAAATGATTGGTGAAACAATAAAAAAAACTAGTTTAGGATTATTGGAACGCGGTGATAAAGTCAATATTGAGAGAAGTCTAAAAGTTGGTGAACGATTAGAAGGACACTTTGTACTGGGGCATGTTGATGGTGTTGGTATTATTCTCAAAATTGAAAAACAAACTAATCAAGTACAAATTTGGATAAAAATTCCAAAAGAATTATCAAAATATGTTATCAAGAAAGGTTCGATAACTGTTGATGGTATCAGCTTAACAGTTATTGATGCATTGAAAAACCATTTCTCTGTTTCAATAATACCGCATACCATACAAATAACTAATCTACGTTACAAAAAAATTGGCGATAAAGTTAATATTGAAACCGACATACTCGGAAAATATATTTTATCTGAAGACTAATCTATTACCACTATTTTAGTAACTACCAATTTTCTAGTAAGATTTATAACAATAATGAAAAGCTGATCATGTATATGTCATTAGATGAAGCACTCTCATCACTTAGGAGAGGTGACTTCATTTTACTTCATGATGGTAGTAAACGTGAAAATGAGGTAGATATGGTAGTTGCAGCAGAATTTGTAACTCCCAAACACATAGCACGCATGCGAATGGATGCTGGAGGACTAATTTGTATGTCAATTAATCATGCACTTGCATCAAATTTGGGATTAGATTATATGCATGAAATTCTTTCTCGTTCACAAAATTTTGATGAGGGTCTAAAGAAGATGATAATTGGTACTGCTCCTTACGGAGATCGACCTTCATTTTCAATTTCAATTAATCATAAAAATACATTCACTGGAATAACAGATAAAGAAAGAGCATTTACAATTTCTCAAGTGGCAGAATTATACAAAAATGAAAATGCTAACAAAAAAGATATTTTTAATTCCAACTTTAAGACCCCTGGTCATGTCCCATTACTTATTGCCTCTGAAGGATTATTGTCAAATAGATTGGGACATACTGAAATGTCTATTTACCTAATGAAACTTGCAGGACTTTCACCGGTTACCGCAATTTGTGAAATGTTAGACTCTCAAACATATACTGCATTGTCTACAGAAAAGGCAAAAAAATATGCCAAAGATAATGCTATACCATATTTTGATGGTACTGAGCTTGTTAAACTTGCTAGGGAGCATTAATTTTGAATATAGCCATTGTTGTTGCAGAGTTTAATAGTGAAATTACCTCTAAAATGCTTGATCTCGCTGTAGAAAAAGCAAAGGTACTGAAGATGACTGTAAAATACACTAGTAAAGTACCAGGCGTGTTTGATATGCCTCTCTTAATTGATACCTTGTTACAAAAAAAAGATGTTGATGCTGTAGTTACTCTTGGAGCTGTAATCAAAGGACAAACAAAACATGATGAGCTCATTTCACATGTAACTGCAAAAGCATTAGCAGATCTTTCGATAAAATATCAAAAACCAGTGACATTGGGAATAACAGGACCTGGTATGAGCGATAGACAGGCACATCAAAGAATACGACCTGTAGCTGAGAGAGCTGTTGAGGCTGCAAAGAAATTATCTGAAGAACTGGAAAAAATTAGAAAATGATTCAATTAACAATAATCAAAATTACTGGCTATGGACCATGGACTCTGACCTTGGGTAGTGATCGAGAACATAGACTTCAAATGCTTCAGGCATCTTTGTACAGAGAAATACAAAATTTATTTTCCGAAAAAAACTGTCTTGCATTTCCTAACAGATTCGATGAAATCTTTGTAATAACTAATGGTCTCTCAATTGATGATCATATAGAAATTCAAAAACAATTGGTAAAATCCTTTGAATTAGGCTTGTCTATGTCTATTGGACAAGGAAATACTCCCTTTGAAGCAAATTCAAACGCTGACAAGGCACGACGTTCTAACACGAGTCTAAGTAAAGATCATAATATCTATGGATTGTCATTGAGTAAAGATGTAGATCTAGTTCAGATTATGCACATGGATGTAGATGGCTCTACTTCAATTTCTGAAAAAAAATCACCGTATGAAGTATCTTCACTTATTATCACATTATATTCAGAAATGTCAACATTTTTCCTCCAAAGAAATTCTCTTACATTTTTCATGGGTGGAGATAATTTTATGATAATCAGCTCTGGTATCAATAAAGATGAAATAAACAAATTTCTTGAAATTGTGAAACAAAAGTATGATATTTCATTTAACTGCGGAATTGGAACTGCAAAAACTGGAAGGGATGCAGCAAAATTGGCTACTCAATCATTAGATGAGATTCGTGAGCTTAGAGATTCTGGAAAAAAAGATACGCGAATTCTTGAGACATCATGCTGATAAAAAATATCAGTTTGCTTTATGGTCCAGAACTAGATTATATTCAAAATACTAGTGTAAGAATTTCTGGAAAATATATTGAGAAAATAAGTACGAAACTCTTACCTAGTAAAGATGAAGCAGTGTTTGATGGTGAAGGCTTATTGATGATGCCTGGACTAATCAATTCTCATACACATATTGGAGATTCCATAGCAAAAGACATAGGAATAGATTCCAACGTTGAGGAAAAGATACATCCTGTTAGTGGGTTTAAACAAAAAATCCTCAAAAATTCAGATATATCACATCTTACAAGCTTTGTAAAAAATTCGTGTATTTCAATGGTTAGAAAAGGAATAACATCATTTGTTGATTTTCGGGAGGGAGGTATTGAAGGAATTAATCTATTAAAAAATGCTGCACTAGATATCTCAATAAGACCAATAATTTTAGGAAGAATTGAGTATTATCAGGACTCCAAATCTATCAAAAATAATATTCCTATTCCACAACACAATAAATCATCACTTCAAAACCTTCTGATGAATTGTGATGGGCTTGGTATTAGTGGACCAAATGAATTTAGTGATTCTGCATTACGATATTTTGCAAAAACAAAAAAAATTCGTGCCATACATTCAGCTGAGACTGAAGAAAGTAATAATATATCAAGAAAAATCTATGAAAAAACTGAGACTCAAAGAGCTTTACTTGCAAAACCGAATTTCTTGGTACATATGACATATGCCTCAAAAAAAGATCTTGTGATGTCAATCAAAAATAGAACAAGTATTGTAGTATGCCCACGAGCAAATGGATCTCTTGCAGAGGGCATTCCTGATGTATCTCTTATGCTAGATACTGGTTGTAACGTGGCCATTGGAACTGATAACGTTATGATAAATTCGCCTGATATGTTCCGAGAAATGGATTATCTCTGGAAAGTTTCAATGGGTATTACAAAGAAAAGACTCTTGCCAAAAGATATACTAAAAATGGCTACTACAAACGCTTCAAAATTTTTAGGTGGGAAAGTTGGAATTATTCAAAATGACAAAATAGCAGATTGTATATTTATTGAAAAACATTCTATTGATCTTGAACCAATGCATAACCCTCATGCCTCAATAGTACAGAGAGCTTCAGAAAATACCATAAAAGCAGTAATGTATGAAGGAGAACTAGTACGTGGAAAAATCTAGGCCTTATGTGATACTTAGTGCTGCCATTAGTATAGATGGAAAGATAGCCACTCGCACTGGAAGATCAAATCTTTCATCTAGAAAAGATTTGATGAGAGTACATAATCTTCGGAAAAATGTTGACGCAGTACTAGTAGGAAAAAATACTGTCAATATAGACAATCCACTACTTACTGTTAGATATGTGAAAGGAAAAAATCCAATTCGTATAATCCTTGATTCAAAAGGTAGTTTATCTCCAAAATCAAAAGTAATCAGCACTGCAAAAAAAACTCCTACAATACTTGTTGTGTCTGAAAATGCTCCAAGAAATGTAGAACAATTTATCACAAAAGGAGTTGAAATAATCAGATGTGGGAAGAAGAAAATAAACATAAAAAAATTATTGAAGATACTAGGAAAAAAAGGAATCAAAAGAATTGTTGTTGAGGGCGGTGGTACCACTAATTGGTATTTTTTCAAAGAAAAATTAGTAGATGAAATTGTAATTACCATTGCACCATATGTTCTAGGAGGTGCTAATGCAATTTCTTTAGTAGAAGGTATTGGGTTTAGCGATGTATCTAATTCTTTTAAATTAAAAAAGATCGAGAAATTGCAAAATGAGATAGTTTTACACTATGTATCTTAATGTTTTAGATCATCACGTAGCTGATCTATCTTTCCTTGCAAAGCCTTTTTCAGCTTTTCATTTTTTGAAAGATTGACTAACTTTCCACAAGTAGGACATTTGAAGGACAAGTCAAGAGCTTTTTCAAAGGTCAATTTTTGACAATCTTCATTTCCACAATGGTAAAAATCTGCAGAATTTTCATAATCTACTCTTTGTTGTAATCTTTCTACAATCTTCTTTTTCTGGTTCTCGATAAAGTTGTCTACTTCGTCCTTTCTTGCTCTCCATCTGTAAACAAACCATCCTTTCTTCTCATCCTTTACTCTTATTCCTGTTATCAGAGCCTTCCCGAAAAGATCATACAATACTTTTCTAACTATGTTAATTCTAAGTCCTGTTGAACTTGCTATTTCTTCATCTGTAGCGTCCTCTGTGTTAAGAAGAGAACGGGCAACTTTTAGATATTCATCGCCACCAATTAGGGCAGCAATTTTTACAAAAGGATCTTCATGTTCAACTGACATTGTACATGTTCTTTACTAATCTCTATATTTAATCAAATGGTTTTAAACCTGTTTTTATATGATTATCTCAATTAGCAGTTTTATCTAATACATTTTTTCCTTTTTTTGTTGGTATTATTTCTCGTTCTGCATCGGAGTATTTTTTCTGCAAATACTCTCCTTGTGAAATTCTATCTAGTAGTATGGCAAGTGCAGAGATCTCTGAATGTGGTTGATTTCCAATTGCAATATTGTAATCTGCCATATCATATGCTTCTCTTGGAACTTTTTCTGCTCCTACCACAATCAAAATTTTTTCTTCTTTTTTTACTTGGTCTTGTATCGTATTGATGTTTTCACCATACATTGTTAAATGAACTATTTTAAACAAATCTTTCTTTTTTAATTTTATTATATCCTTCCAATTCTCAATTATTTCTACTTTAAAATCGCTACCCCACATTTTGTTTACCTTGTAAACAGTTTCTATGATCTCCGGATTTGCATCGTACATGTATATTTTTGATGCTCCAAATGCTCTAGATACGAGAGTGACATGTGTGGTTACTCTATCATCTCTAACAAGTCGTGTACCTATGCGTAAAACTTCAATCTTCATAATTTATTCTAATTTGTGGCTTGGGTATTTCATTTTTCTTTTCTGTACTTGGTGCATTATCTAGTGCTTGATATATCAGAGTCCTTAATTGTGCGATATTAAACCCGGTTACAGATGATATTGCTAGCCATTTTCTATTATTTGTTAGATCCAGTTGACTTGCCTTCTCAGATATCTCTTCTTTTGAAACCAAATCTGATTTATTTAGAACAAAAATCATCTTGTCTTTATTTACACCAATCTCATCTAAAGTAGAAATACAGCTTTTGAATTTTTTTCTTAGTTCGAGTTCTGTATCACTGATATCAATTACAACTATTACAACATCTGTATAGATAAGCTCTTCAAGAGTTGACTTGAATGCTTGTACCATGTATGCTGGAAGTCTACTTATGAAACCAACTGTATCTGAAATCAAAACCTCTGAATTTTTGAGAATAATTTTTCGTGTAGTTGTAGAAAGAGTAGTGAAAAGTTTTGGGCTTTCTTCTTTTTCTTCCCCTGTTAATGTGTTGAAAAGTGTAGTCTTTCCTGCTGATGTATATCCTGCAAGAGAGATTGTCTTAAACCCGAATCTCTTTCTTGCTTGCCTGTGAAGTGCTCGTTGTGTTGATGATTTTGCTAACTTTAATTTTATACCATTCATTCTATTTTTGATGTCATTAAAATAAACATCCACTTCAAATTTTCCTATTCCCATGAATCCTGGTTGTTCTCCCATCTTGGCTAACCTAACTTTTTCTTTGGCCCTTGACATCTCATATCTTAATTGGGCCATCTTGACTTGCAACGTGGATTCTGAACTCTTTGCTCTTCGTTCAAAGATCTCAAGAATTAGAGCTTCTCTATCAAGTATATTCATTTTAAGAGTAGAGGCTAAATTATAATTCTGACTTGGTTTGAGTATTTCATCAAAGATTATAACATCAGGTTTGATGGTACCTAGCATTTCCTTTAGTTCGTCTACTTTGCCTTCTCCAAGACCATATTTTGATTTGTTTAGAATTCTATGTTGCATGATTTTCCGAACCTCATATCCAGCAGCATCACATAGGCCTAATGCCTCTTTTAGAGAATCTTTATTATCATATGTTATGAGGATTGCAGAATCTTTCAATATTTTACTATCATTCTTCGATATCTTATTGCTTTCGCAGGGTTTTTTCTATTGTAACATCTAGCACTATCTCTGCTATATCGCTTGCATATTCTGATATTCTTCGTATGTTTTCGCTCATCCTTCTTACTCTGTAGATCTCTTCTGCATCCTTCAACGTTTTCAGGCTATCTTGAACCTTCTTTTCATATTTTGAAATTTCTGCTGTTTTTTGCACCGTTCGTTCTGCCTGATTAGAATCCTTTTTGAATAAGGATAAACAAGCCTCGTCTAATACTGACAAGGTAAATAGGTTCATTTCATTTATCGGCTCGAGTACATTTTTCTTAATTGCCTTCTTGTATTCAAGCAAGTCTTTTGCAATATCTGTTGCATGATCTCCAACACGTTCAATATTTTTTACTATTAATCTGTAACCTAAACAATGGTAGGGACTTTCTATTCCCATCTCATTTAACATGTGTTCATTTTGTATTGCTATCTTGAGTTGTCTCATTATGTAAAAACTAAATCTATCAACTTCATCGTCGCTATTTACTACCTCTTTTGCTAACTCAAAATTTGCTTCTTCTTGAGCAAGTAAAGCATCATTTTGCATTGATTTTGCTATAATCAACATTCTCTTTAGTGCTCCATCAACTGAAAGCTCAAACAGGTTGATTAGTACTTGAATAGTTATGCCTTCTACAGAGTCTGCAGTAATTTCAGTTCCCATCAGGATGCTTTTTACTGCATCTTTGATAGAATTTCTCTGAGATGGCTTTAATCTACCGACTTTTGATTTTACGTTAATGATGGTAAATCCAAGAAGATAGAGTGAAATCAGTTTTCTTACAATTGTAGAGTCTTCATCTTCTGGTTTGATTTCAATTGTTGCTTCTTCTGTACCCACTGATTTGTTGTGATGCTTTAACGGTACGATTTGTAAATTGGAAACCCCTTGTCTTACTACTGCTACTTGATCTCCTTGCTTAAGACCCATGTCTATAATCCATTGTTTTGGTAATGATACGATGTATGAAGACTTGCCTGTAAACTGTATCTTTCGCATTTCTTCATTTGTTCCCATGTTACATGAACGACGAATTATTCTATATAGTTGTTAGGGCTTACTATATAGGTCACTTTCATTGCAAAAATAATTAACATGGATGAATTAACATAATTTCATGGACTCGATTCTTAAAATCAAGTATACTTTGGATGCACTTTTTGGTCAAGGAGTATCAAAATATCTTCCAAAGGGTGTAACGATTACCTACTCAAAGAAAACTGGACGAATTAAGCATGTGTATCAAAATGATAGTTTGCTTTGTACACTGAGAACAGATGGTGGTCTTGCAATAACTCCTTTCTTTGCTCAAATTCTTTTGAAAAGTAAAAAATTCAAGGAAAATTGTCTTGAAATAGATGATGATTCCAAGGCATTTGTTCAAGAAGGTAGCTCAGTATTTTGTAAGCATGTAACTTGGTGTGGAAAGAACATAATGATAGGAGGAGATGTGTCTGTATTACATGATGGTAAGGTAATAGCAGTTGGTAAGGCTGTACTATCTACAAGAATGATTAAGTCATTTAAAAAAGGAGTCGCTGTAAAGATCAGAGATAGTTTAAAAAGTACAAACAGTGGAGTATGAATATATCATGATGCGTGGCGGAAACCGGGAAATGCGGAGAATGTTGGACAAGATGGGTCTTGAGATGAAAGATGTCCAAAATGTTCAAGAGGTCATCATTAAGACAGATACAAAAGAGATCATAATTGCAAAGCCATCTGTTACAGAAATGAAGGCAAAAGACAATTCTATTTTTCAAATAATCGCTGAGAGTTACGAAGAAAGGGAGCTCGAGGTGCCTATTTTTAGTCAAGAAGACATAATGCTTGTAGCACAACAAGCTAATGTGTCTCCTGAAGAGGCAACACAGGCATTAATTGAAGCAAAGGGAGATCTTGCAAGGGCCATATTGTTACTGACAACTAAATGAAATTTGTTGATTAACAATAATACATGAACAATCTTTAAATTTTCTAAAAAGTATTGCTAATAATATCATATACCCACCACAAAACAATATTGCAGTGGCAACGATATCAGGTAGATCATATTTTAAATTCATCAATGTCTTAAGGAGACTTCGACTAAATTATGATTCAATATTGCCTGAAGAAGTAACAAGTTCAGACAGGAGATTAATTCTTACCACCCCCAATGAGTCTTCTAAGATACCGTCTAATCTGGTCCTTTTGGATGATGAATTTAATTATCATCCTACTATTATACGAGCAAAAATAGTTGAGAAATTACAATCAGGGATCAACAATAACTCATTAGTAATAGGAATTGATCCTGGTAACAGAATAGGATTGTCAATTTTTTACTATGAAAAAGAAATTGAGAGCTCGATTTACACGTCAACTGATGACTTGGTATCACATATTGTCAAAATTTTGGTAGGGATAAATGCTCAAAGAAAAATTGTCAAGGTAGGCAATGGTAACATGAAAATTGCTTTACATATTGTGAACTCTCTAAACCTCAGATTCTGTTCCCACTTTGAACTAGAATTTGTAGATGAACGCAAAACATCATTGAAAATAAAAAATTTCAACAAGAGGGGGGAACGTGATAAGATATCTGCTAGATATATCACACAAAGGGAAGGTTACAGACATCTTGTTCTACCTCTTTCAAGAATTGGGTAAAAAGGCCAAAATCGATCAAAAACCTTTGGAAGTTCCATTTAAAGTTGATCTTTTGGGTTAGATGTGAAAGGACGATAGATATTTATAGTGTTTTTCATTTTTTTCTTGAAAACTGTTCACTTAGTAATACAGATCTAAAATAATAATTTCATAAAAAACGCTTTAAAATTATAGAATTTCTTGATCCATGCTTAAATATTTACTATTACTATATGATAAACAGGTAACTACATATGACATGTAAAGGAATATGCACAAGATACAAAGCACAGAAGCCAGTAGGAACTGGTCGTTACGCATCAGGACAGAAGAGATGCCAAATTTGTGAAATTTTCATAAAATGGGAGGGTCTTTGGTGTCCTTGTTGTGGATACAGACTACGAACTAAACCACGAAACCTCAAGTACAAAGCAAAACTAAGAGCTAGAGTCGAAGCTGATCAATTAGAAGCTGTTGCTGTAAAGGCTGCAGAAGTCGAAGAGATAGAGCTAGTAGAGCCAATAGCAGTGAAAAAAGCTACAAAAAAGGCTAAAACTGCAAAGGCAAAAACGACAAAAGCTAAGACGGTAAAGGCTATGAAAAAAGTAGCAGTTACGCCGGTAGCAATATAGGCCTAGTAAGCTGAAGTAGACTGTTGATATCACAAATCGGTTATACGAAAAAAACCGTAAAGGTGAATCATCGAGACTTCTTGGTACAGATAGTTCCATACGATAATGGAAATTTTATTTCTATTTCGGAAGGAAAGGAAAGAATAGGAACACTTGTTGTTTCCATTAGTTCTAGTGGTCGTATAAGTACAGCTGCTGTAATACCATCCAAATCTGATACACTTTTTCTCAAAATGGTTTCAGAGCGTGTAGCATCAACAATGAATGGAATTTGTATTTTTTCACTAAATATTGAAAAAGATTTAGATCTTGATAGTATGAAAGTTCTAATGAACGAATTGATGGAGATTATCAAACAATGACTTGTGATATGAGAAAATATCTAGAGATTATCGATAAAAAGGGAGAATTGGCTGTAGTAAAAAAGAAGGTTTCTACAAAATTTGAAATTGCAGCAGTAACTGCCAAAATGGATGGCTCAAAAGCATTGTTATTTGAAAATGTCAAAGATAGCAAGTTTCGTGTAGTTTCAAATTTGGTTGGAACACGAAAAAGATTTGCTTATGCAGTTGGTACTACTGATGCCAAGATACACGAAAAAGTAATTTCTGCTATAAAACACGCATCAAAACCAAAAATAACCGCAAAAGCCAAATTCTTAGAAAATCAATCACGAGATCTTTTTACTTTACCTATAGTTACTCATTTTGAAAAGGAACCAGGACCTTTCATCACCTCATCAATAGTATATACTAAAAATCAGGAAATGGGAACACAAAATTCATCATTTAATAGATTATTGAGAATAGATGAGAAACATTTCTCAATCCGAATGGTGGAGGGAAGACATCTTCATCGAACTTTTGTCTATGCAAAAGAACATGGTGAAGACCTTAAGGTTGCTATTTCTATAGGTGTACATCCAGCAGTTTCAATTGCAGGTGCATATCAAGCTGATTGGGGAAAAGATGAACTTGAGATTGCAAATGAACTGCTAGGAAAAAAACTCACTCTTTCCAAATCACCTTATTCACAAATGCTGGTTCCATCTGAATCGGAAATAATCATAGAAGGAAGAATTCTCAAGGATAAAACACACAAAGAATGGATGGTTGAAATGCTTCGAACATATGATTTTAAAAGAGCACAACCTGTTTTTGAGCTTGATAGGATACACTTTAGGAACAATCCTATCTTTCATGATGTACTCGCTGGTTTTGGTGAACATCAATTACTAATGGGTATGCCTATTGAAGCTAAGATAAACAAGGAACTAAAACAAGCTCTGCCACAAACCAGAAATGTTGTACTGACTGAGGGCGGTTGTAAATGGTTGCATGCTGTAGTTCAAATTTCTAAAAAACGAGAATCTGATCCAAAAAAAGCAATTGACGCCACCTTTTCTGCTCATCGTTCTCTTAAGAATGTGATAATAGTTGATGATGATATTGATCCATCTGATCCTGTTGCAGTAGAATATGCAATGGCCACCAGATTTCAAGCAGACAAAGACCTAGTGATAGTACCAAATGTGCGAGGCTCTAGTCTTGATCCTTCTAGTGATCAACAAAATCTTCGTACTGCTAAGATGGGAGTGGATGCAACCAAATCATTCTCAAAAAGGGCGGAAGGATTTGAGATTGCTAAAATCCCGGGTGCAGGAAATATATCGCTAAAAAAATATCTAAAATAAATTTTAAAGTGCAGAATCAATCATTAATGCAATAAATAATACCGCAAGATATGGACTTGAAAACTTGAATAATGTCCATGATGCTTTCTCAGATGGTTTTACAAGTAGCCATACACTTAGTGCAATCATTATTGCACCTGATACAATTGCTGTATACAGATATACTTCATGAAACAAATGTTTTCCAGATATTCCTGTCATGAAAAAAGGAATGACACTAAAAAGAACCATCATGAGAGTAGTTCCAGCAATTACGCGGACTGATGTCTTTTCTGACTCTACTGCAGTCAACATTGGAACATTGACTTTGTTATAATCTTCTTTAACATGTAGTGTAAGACTCCATATGTGCATTGGAATCCAAACGAAGACTAGCCCGGCCATTACTAATCCTAGATCCCATAGACCTGTAGTTGTAACTGCAACATAACCAATCATTGCAGGTGCTCCTCCGGAAAAACCTCCTAAAACAATATTTGTTCTACTCCTCCTTTTTAGTAATTTACTATATACTAGAATATTGTCAGCAAGTCCAAAAGCCATGAAAATACCTGCCCACATGTTTATGGCAAAAGCACTGACTAGGGATATTGCCGCAAGAATTAATCCAAAATACAATGCCTTTTCAGCCGGAAAAATTCTCCTGCTTGGGATGGGTCTGTCCTTTGTTCTTTCCATTATCGCATCAATGTCTCTGTCATTATAGTTTGTCAGTGTATTTGCAGAGGCAGAACCAGCTATTACACCTCCTATGACAAGACACCATGTTAATGGAGATATTGGAATATGATACAAATTCGATGCCGTGAAGGCTGCTCCTATCGCAGTAAAAACAAGGAGATACCATATCTTTGGCTTGGTAACCTCATAGTATACCTTAATTCTTGAACTGGCTTTTGTTGTTAGCACACTCTTACTTCCATTTGGATCTTATTACTTATTTATAGGTTGAATAGACACAATCATTTTGCTGGCTTGTAAGGCATAGGTTTTGTAGTCCTTTTCATTTCAATAAAACTCTCAGAACGCTGAACTCCTTGAATTCTTCCAAGTCTTTCAGATATTAATCGATGCATCTCATCAAGGTTTTTGGCATACATGGTTACAATGATGTCAAATCTTCCAGTTACCTCTGAAATCTCTCGTACTTCTGGAATCTTCATTAATTCTTCAATCACATTATCTCTCATTTTCGAATCCATGTTTATTCCAGTGAGCGCCTTTACTGTATAGCCTAATTCTCTATCATTTACTACTATTGTAAAACGTTCAATGAGTTTTCTCTTGATTAGTCTCTTGATTCGGCTGTATACTACAGATGAATTTACGTTAATCTTCTTTGAAATCCGTGGAACTGATATGTTTGCATCTTGTGATAATTCTGATAAAATTATCATATCTAAATCATCAACTTTTGTCATCAAAATACAGATTATTGTGAATAAATGGATCTTATTAAAGTTGTTAGTATAAAATTTGTATAATTCTATGATTTGTTAAATGTAGCCTTTCTTGTATAGCATTTCTGCCAACAAGACTGCACCTTTTGCAGAACCCATTTTTTCATTATGTGAGAACAATACATACTTGATACCATTGTCAAATACTGTATCTTCTCTTAATCTTCCAACTACTGTAGTCATTCCATCGTTAATCTCTCTGTCTAGTCTTGGTTGTGGTCTTGTGGGATCATCGTTAACCATTAGGTATTCTTTTGGAGCAGAAGGTAATCCTGTAACACTTACATTATTTGAGAAATCCTGCATGGCTTTCTTTACAGTTTCAGGATCTACATGGCTAGCAGTCTCAACAAAAACAGTTTCGGTATGACCGTCTAACACTGGAACTCTTGTACATGTACAACTGATTTTCATCTTTGCTGGGTCAATTTTTCCATCTATGAACTTTCCAAGTATTTTTCCTGTTTCTAGTCTCACCTTGTCTTCTTCTTTTGGTATGAATGGAATTATGTTATCAGTAATATCTAGCGCAGAAACACCAGGTGATCTACCTGCACCTGACATTGCTTGCATGGATGTCATGATTATTTTTTGAGCTCCAAACTGGTCTAAAAGTGGTCTCATTGTTATTGCAAGTCCTGTTGTTGTACAATTTGGTAGTGGTGCTACAAATCCTTTCCAACCCCGATTCTTCCTTTGAATATCTAATAATCCAATGTGGTCATCATTTATTCCAGGAATCAAAATGGGAACATCTGCTTCGTATCTATATGCAGCAGAAGTGCTAATGACTGGAACATGTTTTGCAAATTTTGTTTCTATATCTCTTGCTGCTTCGCTTTCTACTGAACTAAAAATTAAATCAAAATTTTCTGGATTGATATCATCTACAGAGTCTATTACCATATTTTTCACGTATTCTGGAATGGGTTCTCGTAAATGCCACTTCAAAATGCCACTGTTTGGATCTCTGATTGCCTCTACAAACTTTTTTGTTGCTGATCGCTCAGATGCAGCTATTTGTTTTACCTCAAACCATGGATGTTTATCCAAAGCTAGAACAAACTCTTGCCCTACTGCACCAGTAACTCCAATGATGGCTACACGTTTCATAGAGAAAATAGTCATTATACAATTAATATTCTTTTAGAAGCATAAGCAAAACACAACTAAATACCGTTATTGGTATTTGAAAAATATGCGGATTAGAGTAGAAAAAGCTATAGTAAATCACAAAGTGGCTTCTCATGGAGGTATGTTTGCAAATGGCCTCAAACATAATCTGAAACTATTAGATTTTAGCTCAAATGTTAATCCTCTTGGGTTTCCATTAAAAGTCAAAGATGTTTTTAAAAATGTATCACATATTTCCATCTATCCAGATCCTAACTCAAATGAGTTACGGATTAGTCTTCAAAAATATATCGGAGTTTCAAAAAACCAGATTATAGTAGGAAATGGGGCTACGGAAATAATTTATAATTTTTGTGCTGCATTTTTACGAAAACAAAAAGTGTTGATTCCAATCCCTACATTTAGTGAATATGAATCTGCTGCAAAATTAAATGGAGCGATACCATATTTTTTCAAAACAATGGATCTAAATCAAAACTTGTCAGAGTTTCAAGATGAAATTTCTACAAACAATTGTATTTTTCTATGCAATCCAAATAATCCTACAGGTGTACTTGTGAAGAAAAGAAACATGTTAAAGATTATGGAATCAGCATATGACAAATCTGCAATGGTTTTTCTTGATGAATGCTTTATTGAGTTAGTTCCTAGCGGTGATGAAAGCATTGTCTCATATATGAAAGAATTTGATAATCTTTTCATCCTCCGATCTTTGACAAAGTCATTTGGATTGGCAGGATTAAGAATTGGATATGGACTTGGCAGTAAAAAAATGATTGAAATCCTACAAAAGATAAAAATTCCGTGGAATGTCAGTGGAATTGCGCAACAATCATCAATCAAGGCATTATCTGACAAGTCGCATTTGCCAAAAACACTAGATATTATTAGAAAAGAATCAAAATTTCTTATAGATTCCATATCAAAGATAAAGGGGTTTACTTGTTATCATTCTGATACAAACTTTATTTTAATTAAATCAAAAACAAAATCAAACCAAATTCAAAATAGACTATTAAAAAGAAATATTCTCATAAGAGATTGTAGTACATTTCGAGGATTGAATGATAATTTCATAAGAATTGCGGTTAGAACCCATAAAGAAAATCTCCATCTAATTGAGGCATTACGGGAATCATGACTGCAAAAACTTTGATGATACAAGGTACTTCCTCAGGTGCTGGAAAAACAACTCTAGTAACAGCTCTTTGTAGAATTTTCTCTGATGAGGGATACAAAGTAGCGCCATTCAAGTCGCAAAACATGTCTGCTTATTCTTATGTTGGTAAAGGATTTGAGATCTCAAGGGCACAAGCCATTCAGGCAATGGCCGCAAGAACCGAAATAATGCCGATAATGAATCCAATTTTATTAAAACCACTTGGAAATTACAAAAGTGAAATTTTTGTAAATGGTATATCGTACGGCAAAATGCATGCTCGAGATTATTACAAAAAGTTTGTACTCTCTACAGGACTTGCAGAATCAAAGAATGCACTTGATCAATTGATAAAAACAAATGATATTGTAATACTGGAAGGAGCAGGATCTCCATCGGAGATAAACTTGCAACGGTATGACATTGCTAATATGAGAATGGCAGAGTATTGTAAATCACCAGTAATTTTGGTAACTGATATTGATAAAGGTGGAAGTTTTGCTAGCATTATAGGCACTTTATCTCTTCTTGATAGAAAACATCAAAAACTTGTCAAAGGGTTTGTTATAAACAAGTTTAGGGGAGATGTTACTATATTACATCCTGGTTATTCTATATTGAAAAAGAAAACTATGAAACCGATAATTGGTACAATTCCTCTAATTGAATTTGATATTCCAGATGAGGATTCTTTACACGCAAATCCAAAACATGTATCTTGGACAAAAAAATATCTCAAAACACTAGATAAAGAAATTAATCATTTGTCTCTAACTGTGAAAAAAAATCTGGACATGAAAAAGATACGAGGTATGTTAAATTGATTCTAATACCAATAATTGCAGTTATGTTTGCACTTACACTTGATTTTCTTTTTGGAGATCCAAAAAATAGATATCATCCAACTGTTTGGATGGGAAAATTGATTGGCAAGTCTGTACCATATGCAAAATCAAAAAATCCCATAACTGACAAAATTAATGGAATAATTCTTCTTGTTTTGGTGATAACAATGATCTCCATTTTACTTGGCTTGTTTTCATATTCGTTGAAGTACCTAGAAAATCTAGGTTCAAATGGACTTTACAAAATTCTGATCATGGGCGCAAGCATAATTCTAATTGGTATTCTACTAAAGACTACTATTGCAATAAAGGGAATGGAAGAACACGCCTCAAAAATCATGGACTCTCTATCAAAAAATGACTTGAGTGGTGCTAGAGTCCGACTTTCCATGATAGTAAAGCGAGATACTAAGAATTTAGATAAACAACATGTAATTTCTGCAACACTAGAAAGCATTAGCGAAAATATTGTTGACGGAATAACTGGTCCACTTTTCTACTTTTCAATTTTTGGTCTGATTGGTGCATTTGTCTATAGATCTGTAAACACTGCAGATTCTATGATAGGATACAAAACAGAAATATTCAAAAACATAGGCTGGTTTGCTGCAAACTGTGATAAAATACTTAACTTCCTCCCCTCTAGACTCACAAGTCTTGTAATGGTATTTTCTTGTATTGTATTAAAAGAAGATTGGAGGCATTCGATCCATATCATGAAAAGAGACGGCCCAAAGACTGAAAGCCCAAATGCTGGTTATCCAATGGCTACTCTTGCAGGTGCACTTGGAATAAAATTTGAAAAGATGGAACACTATGTGTTAGGAGATGGCAATTCTGAGATAACTGAAAGACACTTCAAATCTGCAATTTCTATAATGAAGGTAACCACAGTATTGTTTGTTTTATTTTTTACAGTTCCTGTGATTTTGATGTTATCATATCTTGGTTGGTGGTTTAATGTTTAAGGGAATATCATCAGTCATATCATTTCTAACCATTATTCCCTCTAAGAATAGCGAATTAGAAACTGTAGCAAAGAACATGTATCTTTTTCCAGTTGCGGGAGCTTTGATTGGTCTAATCATTGGTATATCTGGTTATGGACTATCGTTGTTTCTCCAACCATTGATTACTGGGTTAATCTTAACTGGAGCCCTTGCAATAATCACTGGAATACATCACACTGATGCACTTTGTGATTTTGCAGATGGAATTATGGCCAAGGGGACAAAAGAAAAAAAACTCCAAGCAATGAGAGACCCAGCAGTTGGTTCTGCAGGAGTAATGACAGTTGTTCTGTATGTTGCAGGTATGATACTAGCTATTTCTATGGTCAAGGGTTTTGCATTATTTGAGGCAATACTACTGAGTGAACTCATGGCTAAACTATCCATGGTAATACAGGCAAATCGTGGTATTTCAGCTTGGCAAGGACTCAGTTCTCCATTTACTCAATCTATGAAAGATCCACGAAAACTTGCTGTAGCTGCACTATTGGCAATAGCACCTACTGTAATTTTAGCAGGAATTACAGGTGTACTTGTAGTAATATCATGTATAGGATTATCTTTTCTATTGCTTGTCATTGCAAACAGAAGCTTTGGAGGAATTTCAGGTGATGTATTTGGTGCAAGCAATGAGTTGGTAAGATTAGCATCACTATTGATTTTTGTATCGATATGATGGGACTAGTTATGTGTGGGGGGAAAGGTACTAGAATGAAATCCTCTGAAGAAAAATTACTTTTACTATACAAAAAACCATTGATAGAACACGTTCTAAATGCTTTGGAAGATTCAGAAATATTTTCAAATATAGTGTGTGCTACAAGTAACAATGCTCCAAAGACTCGTGAGTTTGTTTCTACTCTGGGTTTTGATATATTGGAAACAAATGGGAATGGATATGTCTGATGATTTAGGAGAAGTCTCTGTCAAAGTTCAAAGAATCAATTTTTGTAACTTCTGGAGACCTACCACTCTTAGATTCTGATATAATTAAAAAAATTGTAAAACTAGTAAATGAAGAAAATGTATGGACAAGTATACTGATACGAAAAAATTTTCTTCAATCTCTTGGACTGGAAGCAGAATTTTTTGTTAATTACTGTGATGAAGAATGTGCCTATACTGGAATTTCTATAGTTGATCCCACACAAATAAAAAATACACAAACTGTGAAGGAATCTCACATTATTCTTGATGATAAAAGAATAGCTGTCAATCTGAATACAAAGAAAGATTATGACTTAATCTGTACTGCCTAAAATTTTTCCATTTACTTTTGCAATGGAACCAGTTGGTTCTGCTAAAGTATTACCGCATGCCTTGCATGTAACTATTGATGAAACATGCGAATAAACAACACTCTCTTCTCCACATTCTTTACACTGTACTCTTTGGAATTTACTTCCTGGTTTTGGTATCCAAATATGTGCTCTTTTCATTATGCAACTAACTCCAATTTTCTCAGTCTTATTCCATGTACGTTCCACTTTTTCTTACATTCTGGACATGTCATGATAGGAGTAATCTTCTTAGTAGTCTTTGCTGGCTTTGCTAATTTTGGGAATTTCTGACCGCCATAACCTTTCTTATCCTCTGCGTGTCTTCTTTCACCAATAGCAGAACCTCTTCTCTTTCCTGCCTTGTATATGGAGACCTTGTGTAATGTATGTTTTTTACACTTAGGACAATACCTATTGATCTCCTTTGGCATGTTCATAAAAAATGAGCTGCGTTGACCGTAATTTAAACATCGCTTTAATAGATCATAGATTACATCATCATTATGAAGGCCAGCTCACTTGCCTCCATGATTTTATCACTCAATGCCGTTGCAATGGGTGACAGTAAGGCAGATGTTGTCTTGAAAAACTGTAGGCTGATTAATGTATACTCAAGGGAAATTATACCTCAAATTCATGTAGCAATCAAAAAAGACAGAATTGCATATGTGGGAAAGGATGCATCTCACACCGTTGGAGAAAATACTGGTATCATTGATCTACAGGATAAGTACATCACGCCAGGATTTGTAGATCCTCATATACACATAGATCAATATGTTCTTCCATCAGAACTTGCAAAAAAATCACTTCTGTCAGGTACTACTACTTTGTTTGCAGATCCAATTGATATTGTAAGCGTTTGCGGTTACAGGGGATTCAAAGAATTTGTTAAAATGACACAGAGCCTTCCAATTAGAGTCTACCATGTAATTCCTGGAGGGCTGCCTGTTGATAGAAAATTCAGCCATGCAAGAACACTAACAAAAAAAGAAGAGATCAAGGGATTAGATATTGAAAACGTGGTTGGATTAGGTGAAGTATTTTCTTGGACCAAAGTCACAACACGAGATCCTAATACTATGAAAAGTATATTCAATGTTTTAGAAAATAATGGCATCATAAATGGTCATACTGCAGGTGCAAGTGATAAAAAACTAAATGCGTACATCGCTTCTGGAATTTTCTCATGCCATGAACCGATTGATTATGATCAAGTTCTAGAACGACTCAGACTTGGAATGTGGGTCATGATGAGAGAAGGGTCTATCCGACGAGATCTAGACAAAATTCTGCCTAACATATTGTCTCATAAAACATATCTTGATAGATTGATGTTCTGTACAGATGGGGTTAACCCAAAAGATATTGTAGATTACGGTATGATTGATCATTGCATACGAAAATCTATCTCTATTGGCATGGATCCAATAGATGCTATAACTATTGCATCAAAGAATTCCTTTGAGTATTATGGCATGAGTAAAGATCTTGGTGCAATAGCACCTGGCAAATTAGCTGATATTCTAGTCTTTGATGATCTTGAAAAGATCAAACCAAACAAGGTCTTTGTAGGAGGAAAGATGATGGTAGCCCACAACAGCCTTGTAGTAGACACACCCAAGACCATAATCCCAAATTGGATGAGAAAAACTGTAAAGACAGGCACAAAGTTTGGAGAAAAAGACTTTGCTATACAAAGCAAGGGGGACACTGCACAGGCATTGGTTATCAGGCTTGATACTGAAATAATAACAAAAATGGATCAGGAGGAGCTTCAGGTTAAAGATGGTAATGTGGTTGCATCATACGATAAAGACGTGTGGAAAGTAGCAGCTATTGATAGAACATATGGTACTGGAAAAAAATCTGTAGCATTTTTAAGAAATTTTGGTGCTGATGTAGGGGCATTTGGATGTACACAAAGCTTTCATGAAAATGATATGATAGTTATAGGCTCAAATGAAAAAGACATGGCCTTTGTTGCAAATAATTTGACTAAGATGCAAGGTGGCATGTTGGTTGTTAAAGATGGCAACATACTAAGTAAATTCTCATTACCTCTTGCAGGCCTGATCTCTTCATTATCTTTTGAAAAAACATTGGACGAATACTCTAGTATAGATTCTAAACTAGTTGAGACTGGATGCAAATTCAAAAATCCACATCTAATACCTCTTTTCTTACCGTTTCTTGCATTGCCTGAGATCAGAATCTTGTATACCGGTGTTGTAGACGTAAAAAATAGAAAATACTTGAAGATCTTGAATCGATAAGGTATTAAAAGGGGCAATTAGTTACACGAACTAAGGGATTAATTTTGGCATCTATTCAACAAACACCACAAGGACCTGTATTGGTATTAAAAGAAAGTGCATTACAACAAAAGGGAAGAGATGCACAAAAGAATAACATTGCTGCAGCAAAGTTAGTTGCAGAACTTGTAAGAACAAGTCTTGGTCCTCGTGGAATGGACAAAATGCTTGTTGATTCACTAGGAGATGTTACAATTACAAATGATGGCGCTACAATACTAAAAGAAATTGATGTTCAACATCCAGCTGCAAAAATGATGGTTGAAATTTCAAAAACTGTTGATAATGAAGTAGGTGATGGTACAACATCATCTGTAGTATTTGGTGGCGCTTTGTTAGCAAAAGCTGAAGAGCTTCTAGAAAAAGATGTTCATGCTACAGTGATTATTGAAGGATATCAAGCAGCTGCAGAAAAAGCACTTGAACTTCTCACAGAAATGGCAAAACAAGTAGGTCCAAATGATAAAGAAATTCTATTAAAAATTGCAAAAACAAGTATGCAGTCAAAGCTTATCTCAGAGGATAGTGATATGTTATCCAAACTTGTAGTTGATTCCATACTACAAATTGTTGAAAAGGAAGCAGAAGGACACAAAGTAGATCTTGACAATATTAAGGTAGAAAAGAAAGCAGGCGGTTCTATTAGAAATACTCAGTTTATCAAAGGTATAGTGCTAGACAAGGAAGTTGTCCATAGTGGCATGCCTACTAAAATAGAAAAAGCAAAGATTGCATTACTAAACTCAGCTCTGGAGATTGAAAAAACAGAGATGAGTGCAGAAATTAGAATTAGTGACCCAACTCAAATGCAGATGTTCCTTGAAGAAGAAAATAGAATGCTCAAATCAATGGTAGATAAGATTCATCAAATTGGCGCAAATGTATTGATTTGTCAAAAGGGAATTGATGACATTGCACAGCATTATCTAGCTAAACAAGGTATACTTTCAGTTAGAAGAGTAAAAGAAAGTGATATGACAAAACTTGCCAAGGCAACAGGAGGCAGAATCAGTAGTAATATTGATGACATGATCTCAAAGGACTTGGGTTTAGCAGATCTTGTAGAGCAAAGAAAAGTGGAGACAGACAAATGGGTCTTCATTGAAGGCTGTAAGAATCCAAAAGCCATTACATTGTTGCTTAGAGGAGGATCTCAAAGAGTTGTAGATGAAGTTGATAGATCTATGCATGATTCGTTGATGGTTGTAAAAGATGTAATAGAAAAGCCAGCAGTTGTGGCTGGAGGCGGTGCACCAGAAGAATTCTTAGCCTCGAATCTAAAGGAATGGGCAAACAAATTTGAAGGAAGAGAACAACTTGCAATTAAAAAATATGCTGAAGCTTTAGAGGTAATTCCATTAACAATTGCAGAAAATGCAGGAATGGATCCAATCAATACTATGGTTACACTTCGTGCAAAACATAGTCAAGGAAGAAAATGGACTGGTATTGATGCAAGAAACACTAGAGTTGCAGACATGTTCACAATTGATATCATAGAACCAGTTGCTGTAAAAGAGCAGATAATAAAATCTGCAACCGAAGCAGCATGTATGATACTAAGAATTGATGATGTCATTGCTTCGTCCGGTGGCAGAGGCGGCGGACGCGGTCCTCCAATGGGCTAAGCCTTTTCATGTTAGAAAAGCTACAAAATCTAAAACTAGTTAATTCCGTTGTTGTTCTAAATGATTTTTTCTTAGATCGTATAATCAAGATTGAAAATCTAGATAACCTCTACAAGCAAATTTTAGAAAAAAGCAAACTGGGTGGAAGCATTCGTGGAATTCCACAAACAGATCTAAAGGGTGGCAATGCAACAAATGTTGCATATGCTCTAGCAAGACTTGGTTGTCCCGTATCATTGATCACAATTGCAGACAAGACTAGCACTCAAATAATAAAAGAAACTTTTTCTGAATTTGATAAAGTCTCATTATCTATAATTAATGGAAAACCTGGACGAACAACATCTCTTGAATTTAACAATGCTGGAAACATTGTGAATGTCATGATTTCTGATTTAGGAGATAATGAAAACTTTGGACCTGAACAACTTGGAATGGAGGAACAAAATATGCTTGCAAGTGCCGATGCAGTAATTGTAACAAATTGGGCAAGCAATAAAAAAGGAACAGAATTATCACAATTTGCATTTTCCAAATCTGCATCAGCGTTTCATCTCTTGGATCCAGCTGATATACAATCAAGATCGGAAGAATTTCAACAAGCACTACCTAAACTTGCGGATCAACTAAATTCTTTATGTATCAACGAGAATGAGTGTAATATTCTCCTAAAACAGTCAGGACTAGACATGATTTCTGGAGAAAAAGAAACCAGAAAACTCGTACTAGAATTGGCCAAGAAATATTCCATACCTATTGACCTTCATACTTCTACAGGATCATACTGGTCAAATGGACAAGAGGTAGAATATGCCAAATCTTTTCAAGTTCAACCCAAATTTGTAACGGGAGCTGGGGATGTTTGGGATGCTGCAAATGTGCTTGGATATCTTGCAAGTCTAGGTGACCTTGAAAGACTACGATTTGCAAACGGCGCGGCTTCTCTATATGTTAGTAATCCACTTGGAATTCCACCTACAATGGATGAAGTTTTGTCATTTGTTAGGGTCAATAGTCCATAGAGCCTTCAATTATCTGATGTAAATTGATGAAATTACCACATCAAACAGTGTTTTTCGATCAAAAAACTGATCTTGGTGGTGCTACAAATTGAGAGAAAGGTTTTTTAATAATCTAAAATTTAGAACTGACAAGTTGAATTACAAATTTTTTGTTGCAATACTAGCTGCGATGATTTTCTCTGTAGCGTTGCCAACAATATCTGCAAATGCTCAAACCAGTTCAACAAGCAGTGATGCTGCATCACAATCACTTCAACAGTGTATTCAACAATTTCAAGGTTCAGATCACGGTTATTGCGCCAATTTCTATACTTCTGACGTTGCAAGATCAGGTACATTAACTCAATATTTCCTACAAGGTTCACTTGCAAATAGCATTGTAGTATATGAAAACACAAAGGTTACACTTTCTGGTCTCAAATCAACAACTCCTGATTCCGGTAAGACATTGACTTACCAATGGGGTCAAGTTTCTGGCGATACTGTAACATTTACTCCAAGTTCTGCTGCTCCAGTGATATCTTTTATTGCTCCTGCAGTACCTGCAAATGAAGTCAAGTCATTAAAATTATCATTAACTGTAAATGATGGATACGGACTAAATGATACTACCACATTCAATGTAGTAGTTTTACACGTTAATCATCCTCCGGTTGTTACAATAAATCCTGATCAAGTAGTAGATGAAGGAGCTACAGTATCTCTCATGGCTACTGCAACAGATCAAGACAATGATCCATTAACACTAGCATGGGGTCAATACTCTGGCTCTGCCGTACAATTATCATCAATTAGCACTACTGGAACATCATTTGTAGCTCCAGCAGTGGCACCTGGTCAAACTGCAACTTTACTATTTGTATTTACTGCAGATGATGGAAATGGCGGAAAGGCAGCAGCCATGACCAAAGTTACTGTTAAGAGCACTCATCAAGATCCAACCGTATCATGTCAAGATGCTTCTGTTAATTCTAATTCTCTAGTTAGATTGCCAGTATCAGTTGCAAACCCAAGTGGTGACACAATCTCATACTACTGGAGACAGATCTCTGGACAACCAGTACAATTGTCTTCTAGCACTGACATGAGCCCAACATTTGTAGCACCAACTCCAAGTAGCACAAGTGGTACACTTCAATTCACATTAGATGTATCTGACAACATGGTTGATATCCCATCATGTTCTGTCACTGTAAAAGTCAACAATCTCCCAGCAGCAGGACAACCACCAGTTGCTAATGCAGGTCCAGATCAAACAGTCTCACCAAATAGCAGAGTTGTATTGGATGGAAGTGCTAGCACAGGTGACAATATCACATACAAGTGGGAACAAATCAGCGGTGACCCAGTCACTCTAATATTGGGCAGCACTGCTAATCCAGCATTCTACTCACCATCTGCTGACTATGGCCAACAGAAAGTAGTAGAATTCAAACTCACAGTGAGCAACCCATATGGTGTAGATACCAGTACAGTAAAGGTTACAATAGTTCAGGACAATAATCCACCAACTGCCAGAATAAACGTAACCCCATAGATTTCTTATTTTAAAAAATATTTCTTAAAATAAATTTCCTTGAATTTTAGATAAATTTTTTATTTTTATTGAGGCTCTATTGTAGCAGGTGGTTTGCTTGAAATTACATAGCTAACCCAAGCTACATCTTCCACTTCATTTGTAATTCTATTGCTAATTCTTTCAAGTATCTCAGATGGTAGTCTTGTCCAGTCTGCAGTCATGGCATCAATAGAATCAACTATCCTGACAAGAACCACATGACCATATCTTCTCTCATCACCAACTACTCCTACGGCTCTATCATCTCCAACTGCTGCATATGCTTGCCAAACCTTTCCATGCCATCCTGATGATGCAAGCTCATTTTCTACAATCTTGCTTGCATGTTTTGAAATCTGTAATTTCTCTGGAGTAACTTCACCCATTATTCTCACTGCAAGACCAGGTCCTGGAAACGGATGACGATAAAGAAGTTTATCTGGAACACCTAGAATTTTGCCAACTTTTCTTACCTCATCCTTGTACAAAAATCTGAGTGGTTCCAAGACCTGCAAGTTCAACCATGAGGGTAATCCTCCTACATTGTGATGAGTTTTGATTACTGCTGCAGGACCTTTTGAAACTCCGCTTTCTATGACATCTGGATAGAGTGTACCCTGCGCTAACCATTTGAAGGGACCATTTTTCTCAGCAAACTCTGTGAACACTTTGACAAATTCTTCTCCTACAATCTTTCGTTTTTGTTCAGGATCAGTTATTCCCTTGAGTCTTGTAAGAAATCTTTCTTTGGCATTTATTGCTGTGAAATTCATTCCAAAATTATTTTCAAACATGTTTTCTACTTCTACTTCTTCATCCATTCGTAAAAGACCATTATCTACAAAAACACACTTGAGTCTATTTCCTATTGCCTTTTGAATCAACAATGCCGCTACTGTGGAATCAACACCTCCGCTTATCCCACATAATACATTACCATCAATCTTTGAAATTTCTGATACTGTTGATTCTATAAAATTCTCCAAGGTCCAATCTTGTTTTGCTCTACATATGTTCAAGACAAAATTCTTGAGAACCTGAGTTCCGTTTTCAGTGTGAATTACCTCTGGATGAAACTGGATACCGTATACCATCTTTTGCTTGTTTGCGATTGCTGCTGCAAAGGAATTCTCAGTATGGCCTATTACGGTAAACCCGTCTGGTAAGCTTTCAGCAGCATCACCATGGCTCATCCAAGCTCTTGTTGATTGGCCCATGTTTGCCAATAGATCAGAATTGTTGTCTATGCTAAGCAAAGAAGATCCATATTCTTTATGAGAACTTTTTACCTTGCCTCCAAATTTATTCACAATTAATTGGTGACCATAACATATTCCAAGTACTGGAAGTCCTATCTCAAATATTCCGTTTGTTGGTTGTGGTGAGTCTTTATTGTATACGCTTGCAGGTCCTCCACTGAATACTATGCCCTTGGGATTCATTTGTCGCAGTTCTTCTAATGATATGTCATATGGAACAAGTTCCGAATAAACTGAAAATTCTCTAATTCTCCTACAAATGAGGTGACTATACTGCGAACCAAAATCTAATACAATTATCTTGTCCATGATATCACTTTTGAGAATTTTCAATCATTCTTGAAAATGACCAAGTTATTGTATTTATTATCTCGTTTACCCTTTCCTTTTGACGATAATTCTTGATAAGAATTTCTCTGATTCTATTACCATCTTTATTTACTAGACATGATATTGCAGCATTTTGTGGAATTGTACCATTCTGAACATCAAGTCTATCTTGATTTTCCATTCCTCCAATTATTCGTCCTATGAAAAATGACTTGAATGGATGAGTCTCCATGTCTAATATGGTATCTTCTGATGGAATAATCACTAGCTCATCAGAAGTTACATGTACATTTGCTAAAATTTTATTGTCTTGTGTTTTGATTGGTATGATAGACGATGTTGATGTTGGTTGATTCTGTGGTATGTTCTGTTTGTTGGATACAAGCGAAGATGCTTTACTGAAACTTGACTGTTTTACAAGAGAATCAAGAATGCGGAGATTGTGTTTAAACTTGTCTACTTCTCTTTCTTTTTTCTCAATCTCTTCAGAGAACCATTCCCTTAATTCTAAAATGTCGCGAAGGTTCTCCTCTGAATAATCCATGTTTTTTCTATTGTTGAGTGGATATAAATATTAAAACAAATTCTATCGTCTGACTAACCTTTGAAGATCTGTCAATTTTACATTTTTGAATCCTGTTATTGACTGAGATGTTGTATAGAGATCTGCATTACTCTTTGAGGCTAACCATTCTAAGAGTGCTTTTGCTTTTTTCATCTTTTTTATCTTTACAAATTTATTGTACACTCCATCTTTAGAATATTTTCCTACCTGTGTGCCAAAATCCATTCCAATCAGAATAATTTTTGATGCTCCAAAATGATTGGCCAAAAATACACATCTATCACCATCAGTGAATCCACCAAAGTTTTTGATTTTTCCAAATGGTTTATCCTCTGTGGTTCCTATGCAGTATCTGAATGAAATTGCATATGGTAATTTCTTAATATTGTCTCCATGTGCGTGCACGATCATTATTGACTTTGATTCGGATGATTTTCTAAGAAATTCTATATTTCCATCAAGATCTGTAACTATGATATCTGGTATCATGTTATTTTCAAGCATTGCTTGTGTAGCGCCATCTGCAACAATTGTTGTAAAACCTTTGAATTTTTTAAGATGTGTCAACGAATGACTCAAAGATGGACCTGCTCCAATGACAAAAACAGTTTTGTTTCTAATTTTTCTCTCCAAAACATTCATTTGAAATTTATTTTTTAATAATGAACTGAGAATCTTGGCTGATTTTACCTCTCTTGATCTATCATAATTGAATTCTTTTAGAATCTCTAGATATTTTTGTTGCCAACCATCTAAAGTCATGTAAGTCTAAATGTATCTGGGTTAATCATAAACCATATGCATCAGCTAGGACGAGTAAGTGTTGGTAATTCTAATCCTATACGAATAATGGGAATAATTAATACAAGTCCAGAATCATTTTATAAAAAATCAGTATTCACTGATAAAAAAATTATAGAAAAAACTGCCAAACTGATGGAAGAAGAAGGTGCTGATTTTATTGATGTTGGAGGAATGTCTACAGCTCCATATCTCAAAACTCTTGTGTCAGAAAATCAAGAGATAAAAAGAATTACAAATGCTATAGATGCCATAAAAAAAGTCTCAAAATTGCCCATCTCGATTGATACCTGTAGGGCAAAGGTGGCAGAGGTTGCTCTTCAGTTAGGTGCAGAAATAGTTAATGATGTTTCGGGATT
This sequence comes from uncultured Nitrososphaerota archaeon, assembly GCA_963716995.1. GTDB lineage: Archaea > Thermoproteota > Nitrososphaeria > Nitrososphaerales > Nitrosopumilaceae > Nitrosotalea. Next base: position 6,753 of record CAVQVB010000001.1, on the reverse strand, counting down.
AAAATATGATAAAAACATGGTTAATGTACTTGAAAAGTACTGCCCATCTGTTATTTTGTGCGCATTTAGTAATGATCTAGTTCAAGGAAACCAAGTCTCACAGGCAAAAAAATTGATTGACCAGAGTGTTGGACTAGCATTAAAATCCGGAGTACCAACAAATAAAATTGTAGTAGATCCAGCTATTGGTTTTTTTAGAAAAAAAGCACAAGGTACAATATTTACAAAAATAAATTCTGACTGGCTACAAAGAGATGTGTTGTATTAAAAAATCTAAATTACATAAAACAAGGATACCCAATTCTTATTTCAGTTTCACGCAAATCATTCATAGGAGAACTGTTGAGGGAATCTGATCCTGCAAACAGACTTTATGGATCTCTTGCAGCAGAAACTTTTGCTGCTCTAAATGGTGCTGACTTGATAAGAACTCATAATGTCAAGGCCACCAGTCATGTTGTACAGATCGTAAAAAACTTACAAACTTTCAAGAAAGGCTTATAACAGATTTTCATTCTAATCAAGAAGGTTTAGTTGGAAATACGGGAAGGACTAACATTTGATGATGTACTCCTTGTTCCCAAACGATCTGGCATAGTTACTCGATCTCAAACAAATTTACAAACAAAACTTTCAAAAAATATCTCTCTTAACATTCCAATAATTAGTGCAAATATGGATACTGTTACTGAATCTGCTATGGCAGTAGCAATAGCAAGAGAGGGAGGTATTGGAATCATACACAGATTTCTTACTATCTCAGAACAGGTAAATGAAGTACTCAAGACTAAACGTTCAGGCAGCATTATAATCGAAAATCCATATACCATACATCCAGATCAAACTGTGCGTGAAGCCATAGAATCTATGAGGGAAAAAGGAGCTTCGGGATTACTTGTGACAGATAATCAGGGCCAGTTAGTTGGAATACTGACAAGACGAGATATTGTGATGTTAGAACCTAAAGATGAAAGTAAAAAGGTCACTGAAGTTATGACCAATGATGTCATCACTGCACAATTTGGAGTGGATATAGTTCAAGCCAAGGACATACTGAGGAAAAATTGCATTGAAAAATTACCCCTTTTGGATGAAAGGGGACATGTCAAGGGTTTGATCACTAGCAAAGACATCATAAATTCTGGTAATTATCCGCAAGCATCAAAGGACAAAAAGGGAAGACCACTAGTTGGTGCAGCAGTTGGTGTAAAAGGTGATTTTATGGAAAGAACTGAAGCATTGCTAGATGCAGGTGCAGATGTTATAGTAGTAGATATTGCACATGGACATAGTGAAAATGCACTAAATACAGTTCGATTGATAAAAAAAGCATTTCCAAATTGTGAGTTGATTGCAGGAAATGTAGCTACTGCTCAAGGAACAGAAGATCTAATCAAAGCTGGAGTGGATGCAGTAAAGGTAGGAGTTGGTTCTGGTTCAATATGTATCACTAGGGTAATCACTGGTTCTGGAGTACCACAACTTACTGCTGTAATGGATTGTGCACAAGTTGGTAAAAAATATGATATTCCAATAATATCTGATGGTGGTGTGAGAACATCAGGTGATGCTACCAAAGCACTTGCAGCAGGAGCATCTACTTTAATGGTTGGCAGCTTGTTGGGTGGAACTGATGAAAGTCCAGGTTCATTTATGATGAAAAACGGTAAGCGATACAAAATTTACAGAGGAATGGCATCATTTTATGCGGCTCTTGGAAGAAAAAATAAAGAAACTAGCAATGCCTCAATGGTGGAAGATCTCAATGATTATGTTGCAGAGGGTGTTGAGGCAATGGTTCCATACAAGGGTAGTGTAACTGATATTATCAAACAACTAACAGGAGGAATTCGATCCGGTTTGAGTTATTGTGGTGCAAATAACATTTCACAAATGCAGCAAAATGCAGAATTTATAAAAATGTCAACTGCAGGATATGCCGAAAGTCAACCACATGATGTTGAATTGATGTGATTTACTTTAAATATAATCAGGAATAATTTTTCATAATGCTTACAAAAAGATCTGCAGCTGGAATTGGAATAGGTCTGGTTGCGGTTGTATTGGGTACCTTTTTCCTGTTACAGACAATTATGACTAATGTGCATGATGTCAATGATACTGTAGATGTTGGAAAAAACGACGTTTTTCAGTTTGATGCAGAAAAACATTATCATGAATTTCTTAATGTCACTGGAAGTTCATTTCATGTGCATATGAAGACACCTAGTACAGGTCTGCAAATTGACAAAGATTTTCAAAAACAAGTAAGTTTTGACTGGTATAGTCTTGAGAACGGACAGCATTTCATAAACATAACAAACACTGGAGGTTCACTGCTTCATGTGACAGGAAAATTAGAAGCAGTTACAAATCCTTTGATATTCACATCACATCTAATAGTCATATCTTCTGGAGTTCTGATAATTGGAATAAGTGCAGCATTTTCAATTAGAAGACCAAAAGGGTTCTAGACTAGTTCAGCTCGTGGATAAGAACCTAATATCTTGAGAAATGTTGTGTTTGTCTTTATCTTCTCAAGAGTATCCTGGATATTTTTATCATCTTGATGGCCCTCAAAATCCACGTAAAAATTATACTCCCAAGGAGTATTTTTTGTAGGACGAGATTCAATCTTTGTTAAATTGATGTTACTTGTATTGAATTTTTCAAGAATGTTGTACAATGCTCCCGGGATGTGTTTTATTGCAAAAATTATTGATGTCTTGTCTTTCGATGTTCTCTCTTTTTTCTTGTTTGCTAAGATAAGAAATCTGGTATAGTTGTTTGAATTGTCCTCTATTCCCTCTCTTATTATTGGAACATTGTATATCTCCGCTGCTTTTCTACTGGCAATACAGGCAATGTTGTTCTTGTTTAGTTCCAGAAGGATCTTTACACTACCCGCCGTATCATAAGTTGGTATGGGTTTCAAGTGATTCTCTTGAATGAATTTTCTGCACTGACCAAGTGCCTGTGGGTGAGAATATACAGTATCAATTTCTTTCAAACTCTGTAAACCAATAAGACAATGCGATATTCTGTGATATGTTTCGTCTACAACACTTAGTTTGGTAGTAAGTAACAAATCATAGCTCTCGCCAACACTTCCTTCAAGTGAGTTTTCTACAGGAAGGATGGTGTAATCTGATCTTCCATTTTCTGTAGAATCTAATGCCTCATAAAATGTAGGATTTGGAACTGTATCTATTGATTCTTTGAAAAAACTAACTGCAGCTGCTTGACTGTATGCTCCTGATTCTCCTTGGAATGCTACTTTTAACATATTCTTAGTTGGAGTTGAATTTTATAAAATCGCTGTTTCCAAATCTAGTTGATAACTTTCTCTCTTCTATATATCCGCAATCTATACACTTTATGTTGCTGCCCATCGCAACAACTTTTGCTCCACACTTGTTACACTGGGTAAACAAAACTCCGAGTTCAGGTTCACTAATCGTTGCATGTACAACACCATTGAGAAGATTAATTATTTTTGCAGATACTATGTCACCTACTCGTACAAGAATCCTCTTCTTTGCTCCTTTTGCTTGACAAATGCATTCTAGACCTGAATGTGTAGGTTTTCCATTTATGTACAAAATGTTTATGGCAAACATGTTATTCATTAATGCTGAAATATTTCCTGTTATCACGTCATTTGTTTTGGCAACTGCAGGTTTTCGCATTTCATTGATTTTTGCTATGCGGTTTGTCTTGTCAAATTCTGGGATACCTATGACTAGTGATCTTATTGACTGACCGTCATCGAAGGTATTGTTACCCATCTCAAATTCTTCTATTATTGCAATTTTATCCCCTGGAAGGGTTGGTTTCTGAGACAATGCCTTAATTTGCAATTTGATGATTATAATTGTTTATAGTGCAATAGAAGAGAGATTATAATATTCTAGTTATATTATGAGATATGCAAAGAAGCTTACTTCTCTTTGAAAATGCAATAAGGTCTGAAAATACTAAAAAATTGTATATGCATCATCTTAACAAATTCCTCGAATTTACTAAAATAAAAGACTATGATTCACTGCTAAGTGTTTCAAAGGAACAACTACAAGTATTCTTGGAAGATTATCTTTTCTATCTAAAAAAGAGGCTATCTCCTAACACAATACCAGTTGTATTCTCAATTTTGCAATTATTTTTCACGTTAAATGACAAAGATTTCAATTTCAAGAAACTGCAAAAAATGTATCCTGCGCCAGTAAAAAAATCTGGTTCTAAGGCATGGAGTACAAAAGACATTCAGAATATACTCAAACAAGCTACAAAGAAGAGAACCAGAGCCTTGATTCACTTTTTGGCATCCACAGGTGCAAGAATTGGAGTCGTAAATGAGATTAAGATGAGACATCTTGTAGAAATGTCTGGAAAATGCAAAGGCGTCTTACTTTACGAAGGTTCAAACGAAGAATACTGGGGATTTCTTACTCCTGAAGCTTCAGTTGCACTAGATGAATATCTAGAAGAAAGACGTAATGATGGAGAAAATATTAGTTATGAATCTCCTGTCTTTCGCGAAGGATACAAACTTGGTATGTTGGCTTCAAAGCCTATCTCTACTAAGATGGCCCAGATGGTAATTTTGAAATGCATCCAAAAATCAAGTGTACGTAGAACAAAAACAGGCAAAAGATATGATATTCAGCAAGACCATGGATTTAGGAAGAGATTCAATACAATTTTGAAGCTGAATAACAACATCAATTCAAACATTGTTGAAAAATTAATGGGTCACAAAAATGGCTTGGATGGAGTTTACTTAAAACCAACACGAGAAGAATGTTTTCAGGAATTTCAAAAGCTATATCGGACTTGGTTATAGATGATTCTGAAAGGCTTAGAATCAGGAACTTACAGCTTGAACAAGAAAAGTCAGAACTTGAAAAGAAGATTCCTGAATTGGTAAAAGATGCAATCAAAGAAGCAGTAAACCGTGCTAAAGATGACTTTAGGAAAGAAGGATGGGTTCCTATAAAATAATTTGACCTATTTTTTGTTGGAACGAAATTTATGAAAGAAACATTATTCTGGCTATGTCTTCTTCTTTGAATAATAATTTCAATCCATAAGGAATCTCTGCTTTAACAACTTTAAAATCGTCTCTTACTATTTGAACAGGATTGCTGATAATTATACTTCTTTCTTCTTCAATACCTGCTTTGGTCATGATGCCTTTATACTCTGAACCGTCTTTTGTTATTACGATTAACCATGGTGCTTTTTTGCATTTTGTTATAGTTCCCTTCCATGGGTCAAGTCTATCATGGTTTCTTCGCCATATTTTTGTTGATATGCCTATGATTGTACCACATGCAATTGCTAAACCAAATAATAACGCATAATACTTAGGATTGAAAAAATTATCTCTTATTTGGTCTATGTCTGTAAAGCCAGTTATTGAGGTATAGAGAAATAATATGAGCATACTAAAAATAAAACCACCAATTGTTGCTTGAAATTCTGATAATTTACTACCAAATGCCCCGAACCATCTTATTAGTGTAAGAGATATGAAACCTGGTATTAGTAAAATAATTACTAATAATGCATCCGCTAATGACGGAAGAGTCGTCATTTCAACTATTATTTGCTACTTTCTTTGGGGTGGATCTGCGGTTCTGTCCGAGCAGTAGTTGCTGAAAATTCTACAGACTCTTTTGCAAATCGCATTTTTCCTTTTGGTTCTTCATTAGTATCATTAGTCATATTAAAGAAATAGTGTTCTAATCAATATAAAGACTTGGTAATAACAAAAAATCTTTAAGAATATGTATTTTCTAGAGTCTGGATGACTACAAAAACAAAGTCACTGAACATCAAAAATGTTCAACATAGTCCCTATGGCAGGATTATTTTACAACCGTTAAGGAACAACATAACAACATCTAGAAACATAAAACACAATTCAACAGTTTTGTGGCACACCGAGTCTCAATTTACAACAAAAAGAGTGTCATGATATGATATTACTTTCTAATGACAAAATCAGTAGTAAAAGACCATAATCTTCTGATAGAACTAGTTAGGTTTTAGAGAAATGAGCCTAATCATTGATTCACTGTGTAGCGGATGCTCTAAAGGAGATTGTTCTACACATCAGGATAAACTTGTAATTAAAGACCAAAGAACAGGATCTGGAAATTGAAGCACACTGTGTCTGTAAAAGACATGAAGCCTGACTCTTGTGAGTGAGAATGAACGGGCCAACTAGATTGAAACTATACAATATCATTTCAGAACGAGATGGCGAATACTGTAGATGTTGTGGAAAACTATCTAAGGAAAGACGACTAGTCGTAGACCATCGAGACAATAACAGCAAGAACAACAGTCTGGAAAATCTACAATTCCTATGCAGAGCATGCAATTATCTGAAAAATCCTAGAAGACCATTCGACAAGTGTGTGAGTGAATGCGAGTCTCTGCGATCAAACTTCAGAGCTTGCAGTAAATCGAGTAAAAGAACCCATGTTCAAGCAATATGTAGCAACAAGAATCAATGAAAGTAGTATGATTCCAGAAATTGATTTGGTAAATGCAGGAGCGGAACACTTGAACATTTCTCCAGTAACCACAAAGAGATACATGAACAAACTATGTTCTAGTGCAGGTATCTATGAACGAGTTAGAATAGGAGGCACTATGGCAATACGATACAAAACGGAGTTATCACAAATATGACGAAAGTGGAAAGAAACTTTGGGATTGGTTTACAGGAAAATAAATCACAAA